>NZ_JAUQYQ010000007.1:1741-5485 GCF_030588085.1 Isoptericola sp. b408 | reverse complement strand
GGTGTGTGGTGTTTTCTCTCTTTCACGGAGAGTTTGATCCTGGCTCAGGACGAACGCTGGCGGCGTGCTTAACACATGCAAGTCGAACGGTGAAGCCCAGCTTGCTGGGTGGATCAGTGGCGAACGGGTGAGTAACACGTGAGCAACCTGCCCTCCACTTCGGGATAAGCCCTGGAAACGGGGTCTAATACCGGATACGAGCACTCGACGCATGTCGGGTGTTGGAAAGTTTTTCGGTGGGGGATGGGCTCGCGGCCTATCAGCTTGTTGGTGGGGTAATGGCCTACCAAGGCGTCGACGGGTAGCCGGCCTGAGAGGGCGACCGGCCACACTGGGACTGAGACACGGCCCAGACTCCTACGGGAGGCAGCAGTGGGGAATATTGCACAATGGGCGAAAGCCTGATGCAGCGACGCCGCGTGAGGGATGACGGCCTTCGGGTTGTAAACCTCTTTCAGCAGGGAAGAAGGCCTTCGGGTGGACGGTACCTGCAGAAGAAGCGCCGGCTAACTACGTGCCAGCAGCCGCGGTAATACGTAGGGCGCAAGCGTTGTCCGGAATTATTGGGCGTAAAGAGCTCGTAGGCGGTTTGTCGCGTCTGGTGTGAAAACCTCAGGCTCAACCTGGGGCGTGCATCGGGTACGGGCAGACTAGAGTGCGGTAGGGGAGACTGGAATTCCTGGTGTAGCGGTGGAATGCGCAGATATCAGGAGGAACACCGATGGCGAAGGCAGGTCTCTGGGCCGCAACTGACGCTGAGGAGCGAAAGCATGGGGAGCGAACAGGATTAGATACCCTGGTAGTCCATGCCGTAAACGTTGGGCACTAGGTGTGGGGCTCATTCCACGAGTTCCGTGCCGCAGCTAACGCATTAAGTGCCCCGCCTGGGGAGTACGGCCGCAAGGCTAAAACTCAAAGGAATTGACGGGGGCCCGCACAAGCGGCGGAGCATGCGGATTAATTCGATGCAACGCGAAGAACCTTACCAAGGCTTGACATGCACCGGACGCTGCCAGAGATGGTGGTTCCGCAAGGTCGGTGCACAGGTGGTGCATGGTTGTCGTCAGCTCGTGTCGTGAGATGTTGGGTTAAGTCCCGCAACGAGCGCAACCCTTGTCCTATGTTGCCAGCGGGTCATGCCGGGGACTCATGGGAGACTGCCGGGGTCAACTCGGAGGAAGGCGGGGATGACGTCAAATCATCATGCCCCTTATGTCTTGGGCTTCACGCATGCTACAATGGCCGGTACAGAGGGCTGCGATACCGTAAGGTGGAGCGAATCCCAAAAAGCCGGTCTCAGTTCGGATTGGGGTCTGCAACTCGACCCCATGAAGTCGGAGTCGCTAGTAATCGCAGATCAGCAACGCTGCGGTGAATACGTTCCCGGGCCTTGTACACACCGCCCGTCAAGTCACGAAAGTTGGTAACACCCGAAGCTCACGGCCCAACCGGTTCGTCCGGAGGGAGTGGTCGAAGGTGGGACTGGCGATTGGGACTAAGTCGTAACAAGGTAGCCGTACCGGAAGGTGCGGCTGGATCACCTCCTTTCTAAGGAGCACATACCTCCCACCCTGGTGGGGGGTCATGCACAGCCGCTTGAGGCGCCGATCGTGCGTCTGGTGGTTGCTCTGGGTGGAACATTGACTACAGCCTGCTGCTGGGTGGGTCGAGCTAGTACACCGTGCGGTGCCTCTTCGGGGGTGCCGGGTTCGCGGTCGGAAGGGTCGGTCTGCTGGTGGCGGGGCTGGTGAGCACACTGTTGGGTCCTGAGGCAGCCGGCCGCGTGTTGGTCGGGGTCTTGATGGATACGGGTCGTCGGTCGGTCGCAGACCGCTCCCAGGGGTGCCGCAGCGTGAGCTGGTGGTGGCTCGGGTGGGGGTAGGTGCGCCAGGTGCCGGCGGGTCCGTCCGTTGCTTGAGAACTGCACAGTGGACGCGAGCATCCCAGATGTTCAAGTACATCCCTCATCCCTTCGGGGTCGTGGGGTGTGTTTTCTTGGATTTCTGTAGCAATTTTGTAGTGTGTCGAAGTTTTTAAGGGCACATGGTGGATGCCTTGGCACTAGGAGCCGAAGAAGGACGTTGTAGCCTGCGATAAGCCTCGGGGAGCTGGCAAACGAGCTGTGATCCGAGGGTGTCCGAATGGGGGAACCCGGCCGCAGTCATGTGCGGTCACCGACGCCTGAATGTATAGGGCGCCTGGAGGGAACGTCGGGAAGTGAAACATCTCAGTACCGACAGGAAGAGATATTCCGTGAGTAGTGGCGAGCGAAAGCGGATGAGGCCAAACCGTATGCGTGTCAAGCTGTCAGGCGTTGCGTGTGCGGGGTTGTGGGACCTTCCGAGAACCACTGACATGGTTCTGACCAGTAAGAAAGTCGCGTGATAGTCGAACCGCATTGAAAGGCGGACCGTAGAGGGTGTGAGTCCCGTAGACGAAATCGCGTGGCCTGGTGGAGGGGATCCCAAGTAGCACGGGGCCCGTGAAATCCCGTGTGAATCCGGCAAGACCACTTGCTAAGCCTAAATACTACCTAGTGACCGATAGCGGATCAGTACCGTGAGGGAACGGTGAAAAGTACCCCGTGAGGGGAGTGAAATAGTACCTGAAACCGTGTGCCTACAAGCCGTCGGAGCCTCCCTGGTGGGGGTGACGGCGTGCCTTTTGAAGAATGAGCCTGCGAGTTAGTGCTCGGTGGCGAGGTTAACCCGTGTGGGGAAGCCGTAGCGAAAGCGAGTCCGAACAGGGCGATTCAGTCGCCGGGTCTAGACCCGAAGCGAAGTGATCTAGCCATGGGCAGGTTGAAGCGCCGGTAAGACGGCGTGGAGGACCGAACCCACTTAGGTTGAAAACTGAGGGGATGACCTGTGGTTAGGGGTGAAAGGCCAATCAAACTTCGTGATAGCTGGTTCTCCCCGAAATGCATTTAGGTGCAGCGTCACGCGTTCCTTGCCGGAGGTAGAGCTACTGGATGGCCGATGGGCCCTACCAGGTTACTGACGTCAACCAAACTCCGAATGCCGGCAAGCCAGAGCGTGGCAGTGAGACTGCGGGGGATAAGCTTCGTAGTCGAGAGGGAAACAGCCCAGACCACCGGCTAAGGCCCCTAAGCGTGTGCTCAGTGGGAAAGGATGTGGAGTTGCCCAGACAACCAGGAGGTTGGCTTAGAAGCAGCCACCCTTGAAAGAGTGCGTAATAGCTCACTGGTCAAGTGATTCCGCGCCGACAATGTAGCGGGGCTCAAGTACACCGCCGAAGCCGTGGCGCTCACACAAGCCCAGCAGCGACTTGATCGCTGTTCAGGCGTGTGGGCGGGTAGGGGAGCGTCGTGTGGGCGGTGAAGCCGCGGAGTGATCCAGCGGTGGAGACCACACGAGTGAGAATGCAGGCATGAGTAGCGAAAGACGGGTGAGAAACCCGTCCGCCGAATGACCAAGGGTTCCAGGGCCAGGTTAATCCTCCCTGGGTAAGTCGGGACCTAAGGCGAGGCCGACAGGCGTAGTCGATGGACAAGGAGTTGATATTCTCCTACCGGCGAAGAACCGCCCATACCGAATCCGGTGATGCTAACCACCCCGAACCACCACCGACGTCCTTCGGGACGTCACCGGTGACTAGGCGTGGGACCCGAGCCGGTACTAGGTAAGCGTGTTAACAGGGGTGACGCAGGAAGGTAGCCCGGCGTGGCGATGGTTGACCACGTCCAAGGCCGTAGCCCGCCTCGTAGGCAAATCCGCGAGGCAC
>NZ_JAUQYQ010000007.1:0-1641 GCF_030588085.1 Isoptericola sp. b408 | reverse complement strand
AGGGTGAGAGTCGACAGATACCGCGTATGCGGGAATCGGGTGATCCTCAGCTGCCAAGAAAAGCCTCGACGCGAGGTTCTAGCCGCCCGTACCCCAAACCGACTCAGGTGGTCAGGTAGAGAATACTAAGGCGATCGAGAGAATCGTGGTTAAGGAACTCGGCAAAATGCCCCCGTAACTTCGGGAGAAGGGGGGCCTGATCCGTGAACCCACTTGCTGGGGGAAGCGGTGAGGGCCGCAGAGACCAGGGAGAAGCGACTGTTTACTAAAAACACAGGTCCGTGCGAAGTCGCAAGACGATGTATACGGACTGACGCCTGCCCGGTGCTGGAAGGTTAAGAGGACGGGTCAGCTTCGGCGAAGCCCAGAATTTAAGCCCCAGTAAACGGCGGTGGTAACTATAACCATCCTAAGGTAGCGAAATTCCTTGTCGGGTAAGTTCCGACCTGCACGAATGGCGTAACGACTTCTCCGCTGTCTCGACCACGAACTCGGCGAAATTGCACTACGAGTAAAGATGCTCGTTACGCGCAGCAGGACGGAAAGACCCCGGGACCTTTACTACAGCTTGGTATTGGTGTTCGGTGCGGTTTGTGTAGGATAGGTGGGAGACTACGAAACCGGCGCGCCAGCGCCGGTGGAGTCGCCGTTGAAATACCACTCTGACCGCATCGACCATCTAACCTCGGTCCGTGATCCGGACCAGGGACAGTGCCTGGTGGGTAGTTTAACTGGGGCGGTTGCCTCCCAAAAAGTAACGGAGGCGCTCAAAGGTTCCCTCAGCCTGGTTGGCAATCAGGTGTCGAGTGCAAGTGCACAAGGGAGCTTGACTGTGAGACCGACAGGTCGAGCAGGGACGAAAGTCGGAACTAGTGATCCGGCGGTGGCTCGTGGAAGCGCCGTCGCTCAACGGATAAAAGGTACCCCGGGGATAACAGGCTGATCTTCCCCAAGAGTCCATATCGACGGGATGGTTTGGCACCTCGATGTCGGCTCGTCGCATCCTGGGGCTGGAGTAGGTCCCAAGGGTTGGGCTGTTCGCCCATTAAAGCGGCACGCGAGCTGGGTTTAGAACGTCGTGAGACAGTTCGGTCCCTATCCGCTGCGCGCGCAGGAAACTTGAGAAGGGCTGTCCCTAGTACGAGAGGACCGGGACGGACGAACCTCTGGTATGCCAGTTGTTCCGCCAGGAGCACCGCTGGTTCGCTACGTTCGGGAGGGATAACCGCTGAAAGCATCTAAGCGGGAAGCCTGCTTCAAGATGAGGTTTCCAACAGGCCAGTCCTGTGAAGGCACCCAGCTAGACCACTGGGTAGATAGGCCGGAAGTGGAAGACAGGACCAACGACTGTCGCAGCTGACCGGTACTAATCAGCCGACAACTTCCATACACATACACTGCTATGCACGCGTCCACTGTGCGGTTCCCGAGAAACGGGCACCACCCCCACCACCCCCCGACCAGGGTGGACCACGGGGAACCCGAACAACTCGACAGCGTTACGGCGGTCACAGCGAAGGGGAAACGCCCGGTCCCATACCGAACCCGGAAGCTCAGCCCTTCAGCGCCGATGGTACTGCCCTGGAGACGGGGTGGGAGAGTAGGACGCCGCCGGACACCCTTCACAGCAGGCCCCCCACC
>NZ_JAUQYQ010000006.1:0-99632 GCF_030588085.1 Isoptericola sp. b408 | reverse complement strand
CCAGGCCGACGCGCTGGCGCATGCCGCCCGAGAGCTGGCTGGGCATGGACGCGCCCCAGCCTCCGAGGCCCACCATGCCGAGGGCCTCCTCGGCCTTGGCCTCGCGCTCGGCCTTGTTCACGCCGCGCAGCGTCAGCGGGTAGGCGGCGTTCTCGCCGACGGTGCGGTGCGGCAGCAGGGCGAAGTGCTGGAACACCATCGACACCTTGCTGCGACGCACGTCGCGCAGGCCGTTCTTGGACAGGTGGGTGACGTCCTGCCCGTCGATCGTGATGACGCCGTCGGTCGGCTCGAGCAGGCCGTTGACCATGCGGATCAACGTCGACTTACCGGAACCGGACAGACCCATGACGACGAAGATCTCGCCGGGCTTCACGTCGAAGGTGGCGTCGATGACCGCGGCGGTCAGTCCCTCCTTGCGGAGCTGATCGCGGTCCGCGCCCTCTTTCAGCATCCGGACACCGCGTTGCGGTCGGCGCCCGAAGATCTTTGTCAGGCCACTTGCCTCGATGGCTGGCACAATTCTCCCTGGTCAGGGGCCATTTACTGGTCGTCGGACTCGGCCGGGGCCAGGCCCGTGCAGGCTGCGACCACCGGCTCGTCGGGCCGGTCGGTCACGAGTCGACACTCACGCACTACCCATCACACTAAGCGATATCTCGCGGGGACCGGCGGGGACCCCTGGAGCGGGCCGATGATCTTTATCACGATGTGTACCAATTTGTTATCGAGATGTGATCTGGCGCGCCTCGGGACAAGACATATCGGAAACATGGGCGCCCTTTGACCGGTGAGCGGCCTCACGATGATCCGGTCGGCCGTGTGCTCGACGTGCCCGCGTCGGGCCTAGGGTGGCGGCGTGCCTCGCGACCGCCTCCATCTCGGCCTCATGCTCGCCCTGACGTTCTCCACGGGGATCGCGGACGCCGTCGGCTTTCTCGGCCTCGACCGCGTCTTCACCGGCAACATGACGGGGAACGTGGTCATCCTCGGCATGGGCGTCGCCGGCGCCGACGACCTCCCCGTCGTCGGCCCGCTGCTGGCGTTCGTCACCTTCCTCGCGGGCGCCGGGCTCGGCGGCCTGGTGCTGCGCGCCGACGACGTCGGGTGGTCCGGACGCACGACGGCCTGCTTCGGCGCGGTCGGCGCGGTGCTCGTCGCCCTGACCGTGCTGCTCGGCGTCCACGACACCGACATGCCGCACGGCATCCAGCTCACGGTCACCGGGATGCTGGCGGGCGCGATGGGTCTCCAGGCCGCCGCGGCCCGACACCTCGCGGTCAAGGAGATCACCACCGTCGTGGTCACGAGTGCCATCACCGGGCTGGCCATGGACTCGCGACTCGTCGGGGGCCACGGACGTCACGTCGGCCGCCGGGTCGCGGCGATCGTCCTGCTCGGGGCCGGCGCCGGTGTCGGCGCCGCGCTGCTGCAGATCCACCTCGCCCTCGGCGTCGCCGTCAGCGCAGTGATCGCGCTGGCCGTGACCGTCGTCGGACACCTTCGCGGACGGGAGACCGCATGACCTTCACCCCACCACCCGCCTCGACCACCCGGCCCGACCTGCAGGGCACGTTCGGGATGGCCGCCTCCACGCACTGGCTGGCCACCGCGAGCGCCCAGTCGGTGCTGGAGCGGGACGGCAACGCCTTCGACGCCGCCTGCGCGGCGGCGTTCGTCCTGCACGTCGTCGAGCCGCACCTCAACGGACCCGGCGGCGACCTCGTCGGCCTGTTCAGCACCGCCGACGAACCCGACGACCCCCGCGTCCTCATGGGGCAGGGCCCGGCACCGGCGGGCGCCACGATCGACCACTACCGCGACACCGAGGGCCTCGATCTCGTCCCCGGCTCCGGCGCCCTGGCCGCCGCCGTCCCGGCCGCGGTCGACGCCTGGCTCGTGCTGCTGCGCGACCACGGCACCTGGACCGTGCGCGACGTGCTGGCCTACGCCGTCGGCTACGCCCGCGACGGCCACCCCGTGCTGCCGGCCGTGGCCGCGACCGTCGAACGGGTCAGCGGGCTCTTCGCCGAGCACTGGCCGACGTCGGCGGCGCGGTGGATGCCGGACAGCCGGCCCCCACGCGCCGGCGAGACGGTCACGAACCCCGCCTACGCCGCGCTGCTGGAGCAGCTCGGTGACGCCGCCGACGGCGCACCCTCCCGGGGCGCCGGGGTCGAGGCCGCCCGAACCGCCTGGCGCGAGCTGGTCGGACCCGCCGTGGAGGAGTTCGTCGCGACGCCGCACCGGCACGCCGACGGGCGCGACCACGCCGGCGTGATGACGGCGGCCGACGTCGCGGGGTCGTGGGCGGGCTACGAGCAGCCCACGACGACGGAGTTCCGGGGCCGCACGATCGTCAAGACGGGCGCCTGGGGCCAGGGGCCCGTGCTGCTGCAGGCGCTGCGCCTGCTGGACGGCTTCGAGGACGAGCGCCTGGACGTGGCCACCGAGCTCGGCGCGCACACGGTGCTCGAGACGCTCAAGCTGGCCCTCGCCGACCGGGACGCCTGGTACGGCGACACGGACGTGCCGCTGGACCACCTGCTGTCCGCCGCCTACGCGGCGGACCGTCGCGCACTCGTCGGCGACCGGGCCTCGCACGAGCTGCGGCCGGGCAGCGTCCCGGGGCGCACCGCTCCCCCGCTCCCGCCGCTGCGCACGGCCGGGGCCGCCGCCTCGGGCACCGGCGAACCGACCGTCCAGGTGAACGGCACCACCCGCGGCGACACCTGCCACCTCGACGTCGTCGACCGGTGGGGCAACATGATCAGCGCCACCCCCTCCGGGGGCTGGCTGCAGTCCTCCCCCACCATCCCGGCGCTCGGCTTCTGCCTCGGCACCCGGCTGCAGATGACCTGGCTGGACGAGTCCTCGCCGTCCCGGCTCGCCCCCGGCGTGCGGCCGCGCACGACGCTGTCGCCAACCCTCGTGCTCGACGGCGGCCTGCCGGTCATGGCCTGCGGCACGCCGGGCGGCGACCAGCAGGACCAGTGGCAGCTGCCGTTCCTGCTGCGCGTGCTGGTGGGCGGGTACACCCCGCAGGAGGCGATCGACGCCCCGACGCTGCACACCACCTCGATGGCCGACTCGTTCTGGCCCCGCGCCTGGACACCGGGCGGTGCCGTCGTCGAGTCGCGGCTCGGCGCCGACGTGATCGACGGGCTCGCACGGCGCGGCCACGTGCTCACCGAGGCGGGGCCGTGGTCGCTGGGCCGGCTGTCCGCGGTGACCCGGGACGCCGCCGGGGGCCTGCTCGGTGCCGCCGCCAACCCGCGCGGCGCACAGGGCTACGCGACGGGGCGGTGACCGGAGGGCCCGAGCTCGGAGGCTCAGGAGGCGACCGGACTCGACGGTACGATCGCGGGATGCCGGACATCGCGGACTCCATCACCCCGGGCGGCACGGGCCGTGGTCGCGCCGAGGTCGATGTCGTGGGCGTCGCGTGGATCGAGGGAACGCTCTATCTCCGCACGGTGACTCGGTGGAAGGACGACGCAGGGCACCCGATCACCGTGGTCGAGGACGACGGCTCGTGGTCTGGGGACGACCTCTCGGTACGCCTCCTCCTTCGCGAACGGGGAGGTGACCGCAAGGTCCCCGTCCCGACGAAGACGTCGCTGCACCTCGTCCGGACGGGGGCCGGCAGGGTCGCACCCGAGATCCGCGGCGAGTCGCGACTCGATCCGCGGCACGCCGACGACGGCTCGTGGTTGCCCGTCGCCGTCTGGGACCTCCGCGCCCGGACCCGCGGCCCGCGCGGAGCGTCCCACGTCGCAGCGACCACCGGCCTGGCACCACGGCCGGCACTCATCGCCGGACGACCGATGGTCGCCTATCAGGGCGGCGACGGCAGCTTCTCGCTCGACACCACCGGGAAGGTGCGATCCGTCGTGGACGACGGGTACGCGCGGCTCCGCGAGGCGACCGTCGACGCCGCGGCCGGCGACCCGAGGAACGTCTCGGTGCGCATGCCACTCGGGGGCCTGCGGGTGCACGGTCGTGGCAGGCTCTCCGGAATCGTCACGGCCCGGCCCGAGCCGTCCCCGGCGGATGCGCGACGCGGGCTCGGCGGGCGGGCGCTGGATGCGCTCGGGCGACTGCGGTCACGCAGCGCGATGGTCGAGGGCACGGCCCGACTCACGGCGGCCGGTGACGAGCCGGCACTGGCGCTCGACCTCACTCTCCCCACGGGCCGGTGGCGGCTCTGGTTCACGTTCTCCGGCCCCGACCGGCGATCGTCGTTCGTCCTCACCGTTCCCCCCACCGGAGCACCCGTGATCGAGGACGGACGTCAGGAAGCGAGCGATCCCGACGTCACGGTCGTCCTCCCCGACCACGGCGACGACGAGCTGGTCGAGGCATCCGTCCGCTCGGTGCGTGAGCAGACCCTGCCGGGTGACCGGGTACAGGTCGTCGTCGTACCCGCGGCAGGGGACGGCTCCACGGTCGGATCGGTCGCCAGGGCCCGCAACGCCGGCCTCGACGCGGCGCGTGGTCGCTACGTCGTCTTCCTCGACCCCGACGACCGGCTGACGAGGGCGGCGCTGGAGAAGCTCGTCGAGACGGCCGATGCAACGGGCGCCGACGTCACCGTCGGGCGATGGCTGGGCATCACCCGACGGAAGCTGACCCCACCCGTCTTCCGCAGCACCCGGCTCGACGCAGGGGCCGTCACCGGGCGTCTCCTCGCGGTCGTCGGTTCCCACCACGTGTTCCGCCGCGCTTTCGTCGACGAGCTGGGACTCCGCTTCGCGGAGGACCTTCCCGCCGGCAGCGACGTCCTCTTCGGCGCCGAGGCGGTGCTGCGCTCCCGACGCACGAGCGTGCTCGCCGACGACATCTACTACCAGCGGTTCGTGACCGGCGTCGAGATCCTGCCGCCCGAAGGTCCCCCCACGCCAAGTCAGGACCTCGAAGCGGCGCTCCGGCTCGCCGAGGTCGTCACCCGCTACACCGCCCCGGGCCGCCGTGACGTCGCGATGCGTCCGGTGGCATCGCCACTGGCCGCCGCTGCGCGACGTATAGCCGAGGAAGCCGGTCCTGACGAGCGCCGCCGTCTCGCGACGACAGCCGAGCAGCGCTTCGGCCAGCACCTGACCGGAGCCGTCCAGAGCGGAACCGACCAGGCAGGCGGGCTGCTCCTCGCCACCCTCGTCTCCGGCGACCCCGAGGCCCTCCACGATCTGAACGTCCACCTCCACGGCGAAGAGCCGCTCCGAGCCTCGGTCGACGGTGCTGACCTCCTCTACGACCTACCGCCGTCCGTGATGCGCGCTCTCGACCGCTCCCACCGGGTCGTCCCCGGACGTGTGGTGCGACACCAGCTCACCTCGTTGTCCGTGGACCACGGTGTGGCCCGTGCCGCCGGGTGGGTCGGCACCGCCGGCACCTGCCCACCACCCGACGAGGTGCGAGCTGCTCTCGTGCTGCGCGACAGCGACGTCCGGGTCGATCTACCGGTCGAGCTCGAAGGGCGCCATGCCGATGACACCGTCGAGGGGACCCGCTTCTCCGTGCGGATCGACCCTGCTGCGCTCGGCAAGAGCGGGCGCTGGGACCTCGTGGTGGCACCGTGCTGGGAGGGCGTCGCTCTCCCGTCGGTCCGCTTCGGGTCCAAGCGACCCAAGCACGTCGACGACATCACCGTCGACGCGACGGGCCGCGCGTTGGGCTCACCGACCACGGTGCTGTACACGACGCCCCACGGCAACCTGTCCGTCTCTCACGATGACGGGCTTCGCGCGGAGGAGGTCGAGGCCCGTCGGCTCGCCTTCGACGACGACGGGCGACCCCAGCTGGTGGTGGACGACGTCGGAGGGGGGAACGCACTGCGGTTCGACGCCGACGTCGACCCTGTCGGCCCCCGAGAAGCGCCTCACCAACTACCGTGGCGACGTCTCGACCAGGACGAGGTCGCCGTCCGGCTGCCGGTCCCCGCGCGGGGCACGTTGCGCTGCGTGGTATCGGTCGTCCACCGCGACATCCGAGGGACGTTGCACGTCCCGCCCGGGCTCTCCCCGATCGGGTCGAGCACCACGTCAGTCGAGCTCGACGGCGACGCGTTCGTCGTCTCCCATCGACCGGAGGTTGTGTCGGAATGAGTCCACTGCGCGTCTACTGGTGGCGCTGGAAGCACCCCGTGCGCACGAACTTCGGCGACGAGCTCAGCGCTCCCCTGATCGAGGAGCTCACCGGCCGGTCGGTGCGCTGGAGCCCCGTGCCCGAGGCCGACCTCGTCGCGGCGGGGTCGATCCTCACCGACGTCCTGCGGGAACACGTCACCTACCCCCCGTTCTGGGGAACCGGCTTCCACTGGCCCTATCGAGAGGAGATTCCCGAACAGGTGCGCCCGCACGCCGTGCGGGGTCGACTCACGGCGGAGCACTTCCCGGCTGACCAGCGGTCGGTCATGGCGCTGGGCGATCCCGGTATCCTCGCGAACCGACTCCTCGACCGTCCCGGGCGGACCAGGTACAGCATCGGCGTCGTGCCGCACTTCCGCGACACCGAGCACCCCGCCGTGCTCGACCTCGCCGGTCGCTCCGGGGTCCGGATCATCGACATCGGTTGGACGCCCACCGAAGTCGCGCGGGAAATCGCGGCCTGCGAGACGGTGCTCTCCTCGTCCCTGCACGGGATGATCGTCGCAGATGCGCTGGACGTGCCGAACGTGCACCTCCGGATGAACGAATCGGTGGGCGGACCCGTCCAGGGCCCTCTGCACGGACTGTTCAAGTACCGCGACTACTACTCGGCCTTCCCGGGCGAGCGACTCTACGAGCCGTGGTACGCCCCGGACGTCGTCGGGCTGCCGACCGCCGAGATCGTGACGAGGATCCACGAGCACTACCCGCCGCCGCACGGCATCCAGACCCTGCGCGACAGGCTCGTCGCAGCGCTCCCCGTGTGACCGGCCGGCTCCCGGCCGGTCGGTCGCGGAGCCGGCTTCAGCGGCCGCGGCCGACCACGCGCCCGACCTTGCGGCGCGCGCGGCGACCCAACTCGCCCACGAGCGCCGTCGCCGGGGCGTCGCCCACGGCGACCCTCTTCGCAAGGGCGTCCTCCAGGTCGCGGCGCCTGGAGCGCTCCCGCCGTCCGATGGAGAACAGGTCGGCGATCCGCTCGTTGTGCGCGACGCGCTGGCCGATGTCCGTCATGGCCGCGCGGTCCCACGAGATCTCCTTGGCCAGGGTCGGACCCAGGTCCCACAGGTGGCCGAACCGTGCAAAGTCCCCCGCGTAGATCGTCTCCAGCTGCTCGAGCACACCGTCGTCGAAGACCTCGCGCCCGGCCGCCAGGGGCGTGTCGTTCTCGCGCGGCATGGCGAGGTCATGAGGTTGACCGCGCCGTTCCAGATGCGCGCCGAGGTCCTCGAGCATTCGTGACAGCTCACGCATCTCGTAGATCCGGTCGTACGGGATCTGGTTCTCGCTGAGCCGGTCGGCCTGCGACCGGAAGTGGCCGTCACGCACGGGACCGTCACCGGCCGCGAGGGCGTCGACGAACCGCCGCCAGTCCTCCAGGACGTCGCCGGCGTCCTTCGGCACCCGCGGCAACCACGGCGCGCCGGCGAACTTGCGGTGGACGTAGACGGGGTCACCGACGAGGAACTTCGACTGCCACGCGGACCAGGCCCGCAGCCGGGGATCGCGGACGACCGCGAAGACGAACCAGCCGTTGGCCTGCGAGATCTCGGCCCGGCTCTCCGGCGACATCTCCGAGAGCCGGCCCACCCCCTTCCACAACCGCCGGTTGTGGACGAGCATCCTGCGGCTCTGCTCGTCGCTCAGCGCTCGACGAAACCCCTGGGGGTCCTGCCCGCTGACCTCGGCCAGCATCCACTTGATGCTGCTGCAGGCGTTCTTGGGCAGCTGCGTGTACAGGATCTTCTGGTCGGGAAACACCCAGGTGTTGCGCAACGTGGCTGCCTCAGCCGAGGTCGGACCACCGGTCATTCTCATCTCCAAGCGTGAACGAGGGGGCCGGCCCCGCGCGGACCGACCCCCGGGCCGATCAGGACGAGTGCGGCAGCCCGCCGATCATGCCCGCCGCCACCGTCCGGTTGGTCGACTCGTCCACGAGGATGAACGACCCCGTCTGGGGGTTCTGCTGGTACGGGTCGACGAACAGAGGCTGCGTCACCCGGAGCTGGATGCGGCCGATCTCGTTCAGCTTGATCTCGGTCGCCTCCTCGTCACGGTGCAGCGTGTTGACGTCGACGCGGTAGTTGATGTCCTTGACCATCGCCCGCGCCCACCGCGTGGTGTGCTTGATCGCGTACTTCTTGCCCTTGACCAGTGACGACTCGGAGTCCATCCAGCAGATCTGCGCGTCGATGTTCTGCAGGGCCGCCGGCGTGTTGTTCGGTCGCGCGATCATGTCCCCACGGGAGATGTCGATCTCGTCCGCCAGGCGGACGGTCACGGCCATCGGGGGGTAGGCCTCCTCGACCGGACCGTCGGCGGTGTCGATCGCCTCGATGGTCGTCTCGAGGCCGGCCGGCAGCGCGACGACCTTGTCACCGGGCTTCATGACGCCGGACGCGACCGTGCCCGCGTACCCGCGGTAGTCACGGGCGTCGTGCGACTGCGGCCGGATCACGTACTGGACGGGGAACCGGACGTCCATGAGGTTGCGGTCGGAGGCGACGTGCAGCCGCTCGAGGTGGCTGAGCAGCGCCGGCCCGTCGTACCAGGGGGTGTTCTCCGAGCGGTTGACGACGTTGTCGCCCTCCAGCGCCGAGATCGGGATGAACGTCAGGTCCGGGACACGCAGGCGGGACGCGAACTCCGTGAAGTCTCGGCGGATGTTCTCGAACACCTCCTCGTCGTAGTCGACGAGGTCCATCTTGTTCACGCAGACCACGATGTGCGGCACGCCGAGCAGCGTCGCCAGGAACGTGTGTCGGCGCGACTGCTCGATGACGCCCTTGCGCGCGTCGACGAGGATCAGCGCGACGTCGGCTGTCGAGGCGCCCGTGACCATGTTCCGGGTGTACTGGATGTGCCCCGGGGTGTCAGCGATGATGAACTTGCGCTTCGGCGTCGCGAAGTAGCGGTACGCGACGTCGATCGTGATGCCCTGCTCCCGCTCGGCGCGCAGGCCGTCGGTGAGGAGCGCGAGGTCGGTGTAGTCGTTGCCGCGGTCCTTCGAGACCTGCTCCACCGAGTCCAGCTGGTCCTCGAAGATCGTCTTCGAGTCGAACAGCAGGCGGCCGATGAGGGTCGACTTGCCGTCGTCGACGGACCCGGCCGTCGCGAACCGCAGCAGGTCGATGGAGCCGTCGGTCAGAGCCTCGGCGGTGGTGTTCTCGGTCGTGGTCATGGCTTAGAAGTAGCCCTCTCGCTTGCGGTCCTCCATCGCGGCCTCGCTCACCTTGTCGTCGCCACGCGTGGCGCCGCGCTCGGTGATCCGGACCGCCGCGACCTCCTCGACGATGGCCTCGAGGGTGGTCGCCTTCGACTCGACGGCGGCGGTCAGGTTCGCGTCACCGACCGTGCGGTACCGCACGGACCGGACCTCGGAGGTCTCCCCCTCCTTGAGGGGCGTGAACTCGTTGACGGCGAACAGCATGCCGTCGCGCTCCACGACCTCGCGCTCCTGGGCGAGGTAGAGGTCCGGGATGTCGATCTGCTCGGCCGCGATGTAGGACCAGATGTCCAGCTCGGTCCAGTTGGACAGCGGGAAGACCCGGATCGACTCGCCCTGGTGGACCCGGCCGTTGTACAGGCTCCAGATCTCGGGGCGCTGGTTCTTCGGGTCCCACTGACCGAAGTCGTCGCGGAACGAGAAGACGCGCTCCTTGGCACGGGCCTTCTCCTCGTCGCGCCGGCCACCACCGAACGCGGCGTCGAAGCCGTGCTTCTCGACGGCCTCCAGGAGCACCGGCGTCTGGATGCGGTTGCGCGAGCCGTTCGGCTCCTCCTGGACCAGGCCGCGGTCGATCGCGTCCTGCACGGAGGCGACGACCAGCTGGACCCCGAGGTTCTCCACCCAGCGGTCACGGCAGTCGAGCACGGTCTGGAAGTTCAGACCGGTGTCGACGTGCATGATCGGGAACGGGATGCGCGCCGGGGCGAAGGCCTTCGCCGCCATGTGCAGCATCACGATGGAGTCCTTGCCGCCGGAGAACAGCAGGACGGGACGCTGCATCTCCGCCGCCACCTCCCGGAAGACGTGGATGCTCTCCGCTTCGAGGCTGCGGAGCTGGCTCAGGACGTGGGACGTCACGACTGGGCACCTTCCTTGATCGCCACGCCGACCTCCTGCAGCGCCGCGCGCAGGTGCGCGGTCAGGGCCGGGTGGCAGACGAACAGATCGGGGAGCCAGGGGTCCTGGCGGTTGTACTCGAGCGGGGAGCCGTCGAGCCGGGTCGCCGTGTGGCCGGCGGCCAGCGCGACACCGACGGGCGCCGCCGAGTCCCACTCGTATTGTCCACCACCGTGGACGTAGGCATCGACCGTGCCGTCGACGGCGGAGACCACCTTGACGCCGGCCGAGCCCATCGGCACCAGCTCGACGTCGTCGCGCCGGGCGAGGTCGGCGACGAACTGCGGGGGCCGGGAGCGGCTGGCGGCGATGCGGAGCGGGCGATCGCCCGCCAGGACCGCCTCGGCGGCCTCGTCCAGGTCCTTGGCCGACGAAGGCGTCACCGTCGTGTGCACGACCTGACGGGCCGGCAGCGCGACGGCGGCTGCCGCGAGACCTCCGGGACCGGCGGTGGCGTCCTCCTGGCCGCGCACCCAGAGGGCGACGTGCACGGCGAAGTCGTCGCGCCACGAGCCGTCCTCGGTGCGCTCGGCGAACTCCCGGGTGCCGTCCAGCGGGTCGATGATCCAGACCCGGTCGGCGTCGAGCCGAGCCGCGCCGTCCTTCGCCTCCTCGGACAGGACCGCATCCTCCGGGCGGGCGTGCGTCAGGGCGGCGGCCAGCCAGCTCTGGGCGGCCGCGTCGCCGGCGTTCTTCAGCTCCCGGGGGTCGAACTCGCCCCCGGCGGCGTCGACGTCGGCGCGCAGCGAGAGCAGCACCCGTCCCGCCTTCTCGGCCAGAGCGGCGGCCAGATCGCCGTCGCCCGTCGTCGGGTCAGGAAGCGCCGGTGATGGCGTGGTCATCGAGCTCCTCGTGTCTCGGGGCTTGGCACGCGACGGGCCAAGGACTCGGCCGAGGCTACCATTGCGGCCATGTCTGGCCACGCCTCGATCCGCCGTGCGGGACCCGTCCTGCCCCGGTCCGCCGGGGCGGCGCGCGGGACGGCGTCGACGGACCCGCCACCCGCCCGGGGCACGGAGGGGTCGCACCGGTGATCGACGTCGATCCCGCCCTCGCGCTCGGCGGCCTCGTCGTCGGCTTCGTGGTCGGTCTGACGGGCATGGGTGGCGGGGCGCTCATGACCCCCATGCTGATCTTCGTGTTCCGGGTCGACCCCCTGGTCGCCGTCTCGAGCGACATCGTCGCGAGCCTCTTCATGAAGCCGGCGGGCGCCGTCGTCCACCTCCGGCGTCGGACGGCGAACCTGCAGCTCGTCGGCTGGCTCTGCGTCGGGTCGGTCCCGGCGGCCTTCGGCGGCGTCTTCCTGATCCGGGCGCTCCCCTTCGGCGACTCCCTGGACGAGGCCCTGCGCCTCGTGCTCGGCGTCGCCCTCCTGCTCGCGGCGACGATGCTCGTCGTGCGCGCGACGATCGGCATGGTGCAGCACCAGCGCGCCCTCGGGGAGGGGCCCGTCCGTCCGACCAACGCCGGGGTGGTGGTCCGCCCGGTCCCCACGGTCGCCCTGGGGGCGGTCGCGGGTCTGCTCGTGGGCATGACGTCGGTCGGGTCGGGGTCGATCGTCATCGTGGCGCTGCTGATGCTCTACCCCGCGCTCAAGGCCTCCAACCTGGTCGGCACCGATCTCGTGCAGGCCGTGCCGCTGGTCGCCGCGGCCGCGCTCGGCCACCTGATGTACGGGGACTTCTCGCTGGACCTGACCACCTCGCTGCTGATCGGCGCCGTCCCCGGCGCGTGGGCCGGCGCCCACGTCTCCAGCCGGGCCCCGGGCGGCCTCATCCGACGCGCGCTCGCCGTCCTCCTGCTCGCCTCCGGGCTGAAGCTGCTGGGCGCACCGCTCGCCGTCGTGCTGGGTGCCGCCGCGGTCGCGCTGGTCGGGGGGAACATCGCCTGGGTCGTGATCAGGGACCGGCTGGCCCACCACCCACCACGCACCCCGCCGACGCCGGACCGGGCGTCGGTCTCGACGACGAAGGACGACACCGAACGCCCATGAACACACCGGAGACGACCTACGTCCTGAGCCCGGTCGAGCTCGACCTGCTCGAGCTCCACCTCGGTGGCGGGACGGACACGCTGACCCTGCTCGACCGCCCGGTGCAGGGACCCGTGACGCTCACCGACGCGGAGAACACGCCGCTGGCCGTCCTCGGGGAGGACGGCACCGCGACCGCGCTCAAGCCGATCGCCCGCGCCGCGGGACCGCACTGGGACCCGGCGGTGCGCCGCGGCGCGCACGACGTCGCGCACGAGATCCGCCGCGAGGTCGGGCCCGTCGGTGACGTGCTGGCCCTCCTGGTCGACGCCGCCCCGACACGGGACGAGCTGGACGCCCTCGACGGTCTCGTCGCCGGAGCCGCCGCCGTGCTGGTGCTGGTGCCCGCGTCCCGGCGGCACCCGGAGCCCGGTCACCTCGGCGCGCCCGGCCTCGCGCGCGTCGGCACCGTGGTGGGCGACGCCGTCGCCGCCGCGTTCGACGGGCCGGTCCGGACCGTCGTCGTGCCCTGGGCCGACGGCGCCGGACTGCGCTGGGACGACGTCGCCGCCCACCACGGCGCGGACCGCGTGGAGCGCCTGGCCGACCACCGCACTCCCCCGACGGCGGAGCGGGTGGCAGGTCTGGGCACGCTGTGGTCGAGGGAGGTCGGGACCCTGTACCCCGACGCCGTCGCCCGGGAGGTGGAGCACGCCGCGCGCGGTGCCCGGTCCGAGGGCACGGTCGTGTTCTTCACCGGCCTGTCCGGTTCCGGCAAGTCCACCGTCGCCCAGGCGCTGGCGGCCGAGCTCGACGACGAGGGGCGCCACACGACCCTCCTCGACGGCGACGCCGTGCGACAGCACCTGTCCAAGGGCCTCGGGTTCGACAAGGCGTCGCGCGAGCTGAACGTCGAGCGCATCGGCTACGTGGCCTCGCTGGTCGCGTACCACGGGGGTGTCGCGATCGCGGCACCGATCGCCCCGTTCGCGTCCGGGCGTGCCCGGGTGCGGGAGATGGCCCAGGCCGCCGGCAGGTTCGTCCTCGTGCACGTCTCCACACCGCTGGAGGTCTGCGAGGCGCGGGACCGCAAGGGCCTCTACGCCAAGGCCCGTGCCGGCGAGATCCCCGAGTTCACCGGGATCTCGTCACCGTACGAGGAGCCGACCGACGCCGACCTCGTCGTCGACACGTCGGTGACCTCGGTGGAGGATGCCGTCGCGCGCGTCAAGGACCTGCTCTGAGCCCGGGCGACGGTCAGGCGTCGGGCGCCGGCGCCTTGTCCTGGCGCCGGGCCCTGCCGCCCGAGACCTGACCGCCGCCCCCGCCGTTGCGCTTGCGGCGTCGGCCCCCCGCCTGGCCGCTGGACCGGGCCTGCCGGTGCGCCCGGACGAACTCGCGATAGGCCGCCGTGACCTCCTCGACAGGTCCGTCCATCACGAGCTGGCCCTGGTGCATCCACAGCACCCGGGTGCACATCGCCTCGATCGTGGAGATCGAGTGGCTCACCAGGAAGACCGTTCCTGCCTGCTGCCGGACCTCGGCGATGCGTGCCTTGGAACGCGCCTTGAACGCGGCGTCACCGGTGGCCAGTGCTTCGTCGACCATGAGGATGTCGGGGATGGCCGCCGAGCTGATCGCGAAGCGGAGGCGTGCCGCCATCCCGGAGGAGTAGGTCTTCATGGGCATGTCCACGAAGTCGCCGATGTCCGCGAACTCGACGACCTCGTCGAACCTCTCGTCCACCTGCTTGGGTGTCATGCCGAGGGCCAGGCCACCGATCTCGATGTTCTTCGCCCCGGTCATCTGCGGCATGAGCGCGGCGTTGACCCCCAGGAGCGCCGGTTCGCCGTCCACGTACACCGACCCGGAGTGCGGGGGGATGAGGCCGGTGATCGCCCGCAACAGCGTCGACTTGCCCGAGCCGTTGATGCCGACGATCCCGATCGACTCCCCGTGCCGGGCCATGAAGGACACGCCGCGGACCGCATGGACCTCGGAGACGGCCCCGACGTGCTGGCGTCCGGCGCCGAGCAACCGCTTGACGAGGCTGCGCCGGGGCGGCTCGGCGTCCTGGACGTGGATCCCCTGCGCGCGGGCGCTCTCGGCCGTCTTGCCGCCGAACACCCGGAAGACGATGTGCAGGTCGTCGACGACCAGGCACGGATCACCGAGCGGGATCGCCTCCGCGTGCTCACCGGCGTCGTCGGCCTCGTCCTCCATGTCGAAGTCGAGGTGGGCGTCCGCCTCGGACACGTCGTCAGTCACGTCCGTACCTCTCCTCACCGCGCCAGAAGATGATGAATCCGGCGACGAAGAACACCACGGCCCAGATGATGCCGAGCCACCACTTGAACGGGTCCTGCAGGAACGCGTCCTCGTTCATCAGAGACGCCCGGGCCAGGTAGAGATACACCGCGACCGGCTGGTACTCGAGGATCGTGGTCGTCCAGCCCTGCATCCACTGGGGCAGCTCGTTGACGTACCGCACCACGGGGAAGATGACACCGGAGGCGTACATCGTGAGACGCAGGACGAAGCTGATGACGTTGTCCAGGTCGGGCGTGATCGCGACCAGCCGCGCCATGATGAACGCGATCCCCATGTTGAAGACCCAGAGCAGACCGACGGCCGGGACCAGCAGCAACCACTCCCACGTCAGGGGCACGGGGTCGTAGCTGGGCAGCAGTCCGGACCCCAGGACGATCAGGCACATGACCACCAGCGACGGCACGAGCGTCGTCAGGTGGGACATGACGTTCGACAGCGGCAGCACCGCACGCGGGAAGTGGAGGGAGCGGATCAGGTTGGACCGCTTGGCGATCGACTGCGCCCCGCCGTTGACCGACTGCTCCACGAACCGGAAGAGGAAGACGCCGATGACGATGAAGGCGATGGTGTTGTCGACACCACGGCTCACGTTGAGCAGCATGCCGAAGATCAGCACGTAGACCGAAGCGTTGAGGATCGGGTTGAGCACCGCCCACAGCTGGCCGAGGTAGGTGTTCTGGTTGCGGGCGTACGCGGTGGACGTGCCGAGCACCCGGATGAACGGTCCGCGCCGGGCCACATCCTTGATGTAGGTCCACAACGGCGGGCGGACGCCCATCTTCGTCAGGCCGTACTTCTCCGCCTCTGCCCGTCGCTCGGCGGACGAGGTCGCCGGCACGACGGGAGCGGGTGCTTCCGGCGATGATGGACGTTGTGCGCCCTGCGTACCCGAGGTCGCGGTCTTCACGGGGGTCACGATACGGTGCGAACCTGTCTCTCAGGGAATCCGACGGTCCGATCGTACCTACAGGGCGTGAGGCGTTCCGAACCAGGTCGGACATGCTGTCCGATGTCGAGCACCGTTCATCCGGGCGCCATCCCCACGCCGTCTCGAGGTCGTCCGGCGCTGCGACGCTGACCGCGTGAGCGCACTGGTCGAGTCCCCGCTGCAACTGCTCTGCGCCGTCGAGGCGCACGCCGCCGGCCACACCGAGGGGCGCCTGCGCATCACGGCTCGCCAGGGGGTGCCCACGATGCCCGACACCGTGGCGGCGCTTCGCGAGCTCGGCCTGCCCGACGGGGTGGACGTGCAGGTCGGGCCCGCGCGCCGGGCACTGGCTCCGGAGGAGCCCTGGGTGTGCGGCGACCCCTTCTCCGGCGCGTACCAGGCGGCGCTGTCGACGGGCACTCCCTCGCGCCAGGTGGTGGTCGACGACGGCCTGGGCACCCTCGACGTCGTCGACCGGCTCGTGTCGGGCCGGCCACTCGTCCGGCTCTCCGCCCCGCGCCACCCCGTCCGGCGAGTCCTGGGCGCGATGACCACCCGACGGCTGCGACGACAGGCCGCTCGGGGTGGGCTCACCCTCTGCACGATGCTGCCGCTGGGCGACGCCCGCCGTGCGGCGCTGTCCCGGCTCGGCGTGGAGGTGGTCGAGCACTCCTTCGAGTGGTTGGCGTCCCACACCCCCACCGGTCCGGACGCCGCCGGCGCCGAACCGACGGTCGTGGTCGGGTCCGCGCTCGTGGCAGATCGACTGGTGCACCCCGACCACTACCTCACCTGGCTCCGCGGGCTCGCCGCCGACGGTCCGGTGCGGTACGTGCCGCACCGGCGTCATCACCCGCTCGTGACCGCCGCTGTCGAGACGCTTCCCGGCGTCCGGGTCGACGCGCCCGGCGCCCCGGTGGAGCTGCGTCTGCGCGGCCTGGACCCCGACCAGCAGGTCGTCTCGCTGCCGTCGACGTCGGCGGTGACGCTGACGCGGCTGCTCGGCCCCCGCGGTGTCCGGGTCACCACGCACGACGTCCCCGACTCCTGGTGGACACCGCACGCGACCCCGGCGCTGCGCGACCACCTCCGCCGCGCGGCCCGGCTCGCCCGGGCAGCCACGCCGTCGCGGCGCCCGTCACCGGCCCGCGTCCGGGTGTCATGAGCGTCCCCCGCGTCCTGGCGGTGGCCGACTCGGACTCCTACCTGAAGTGGGCGGCGTGGACCCTGGCCGGTCTCCGGCTCGCGGATCCTGCGAATGCGCGGGGCCCCGAGGTGGTCGTCGTGCGCTCTCCTCTGGCACCCAGCGCAGCCCAGCGGCACGCCGCGACCGTCGGCACGGCGATCCCGGACCCCGACGTCCTCGGGCCGTGGGGGGTCGGCCGTCTCGTGGCCGACACCCGACCGGACGTCGTGCTCGTGGCGGCCACGGGTCCCGTCGCCGAGCTCGTCGCACGCCAGGTCGTGCGCGCCACCCGGCGGAGCGGTCGACCTGCGCTGGTGACGGGGCTGCCCGGGATGGCCCTGCCGGCCACCCCGCACGGCACCGGGTGGCGCCGGTGGGCCGACGCCTTCGTCGTGCACGGCCCGCAGGAGGTAGCCCCCTACGCCGAGGCCTTCGCCGCCCACGGTGTCGGTCCTCGCCTCGTGCTGTCCCGCCTGCCGTTCATGCCGCGGGCCGGGACCGACCGGCCGGACCCGCCCGTCGCACCGCGTCGCGTGGTGTTCGCCGCGCAGGCGAAGGTTCCCGCGACCCGTGCGGAGCGGTTGCGCCTGCTCGACGGTCTGGCGACGCTGACGGACGACGGGTACCGGGTGGTCGTGAAGCTGCGAGGGCGGGGCGGGGAGCGACAGACGCACAACGAGCCGTTCCCGCTCGACGTGCTGTGGGACGCCGAGCACGGCCGGCTCGGACGCTCGCGCGGCGACCTGGACTTCGCCGTCGGCGCGCTCTCCGACCATCTCGGGCCGGGGACCGCCCTCGTGACCGTGAGCTCGACCGCGGCGCTGGAGTCACTCGCCCGCGGTCTGCCCACCGTGCTGGTCCAGGACTTCGGGGTGGGTCCCGACCAGCTCAACGAGGCCTTCGCCGGCTCCGGGTGCCTGCGACGCCTGGAAGAGATCGCGGACACGCTGCGCGGTGGCGGTCCCGTCCCGGACCCGGCCTGGTGCGAGGACGGCTACCTCCACACGCGTGACGACCTGCCCGGGACGGTCGCGGTGCTCGGCGACCTGTCCCGCCGGGGCGCGCTGCCGCCGGCCACGACCGCGCCGTGGTCGTGGCCACGGCACGTCTGGGCGGCAGCGCGCAGCGCCCTGCCGACCGCCGTCTCGGCACGCCTTCGTCGCCGGCCGTGACCCGGATCAGGCCCGGTGGTCGACCGCCGCCCGGGCGGTCAGACCCCGGACGAACCCCGCGCCCCAGCACAGGTGCATCGTCATGAGCACCACGGGCAGGACCAGGGCGGAACGCGCTGCGAGCCGGGGCCGACGGGTCGCCGCGTGGACGGTGGCCGCCAGGACGCCGAGGAGGTACCCCGCCGGCGCCACGGCCCCGACCGCGGTCAGCACCGGTGCCTCCGTCAGCAGCCCTGCCGCCCCGACCAGCACCGACATCCCGAGCACCGTCACCAGCACGGGCGGTGCCAGGTAGCGCAGACCCGCCGTGGACGGGTCCCGGCGGACCACCTCGCGCCGCCACATCCCGGTGCGCCAGAACTGCTTGGCGACGGCCCGTACGGTCCGTCGCGGGCGGTACTCGACCACGAGCGCCGGGTCGAACCACAGCAGACCGCCGGCCCGGCGGAGCCGGAGGCACAGGTCCCAGTCCTCGGCCCGGAAGAGCGTCGGGTCGTACCCGCCGACGCGGCGCACGGCCTCCCGCCGGAACGCACCCAGGTACACGGTCTGCGCCGGCCCGGGGTCGCCCCCGACGTGGAACGAGGCCGCGCCGATACCCGCCGGGTGGCTCATCGCCCGCGCCGTCGCCTCCTGGACGGTCCCGGTGCCGACCGGGCTCATCACCCCGCCGACCCCGACCGCACCGGTCCGGCGCAGCAGGTCGACGCACCGGCGCACGTAGCCGGGCGGCAGCTCGGTGTGCCCGTCAACCCGCAGGACGACGGGGTGCCCGTCCGCGCCGTCGGCGTGCTCGATCGCGAGGTTCAGCCCGATCGAGCGGGATCCCGTCGGGTTGTCGACGAGCACGACCCGGTCGTCCGCGGCCGCGAGCCCGGCCGCGATCCGCTCGGTCGCGTCGCGGGACGGGCCGACGGCGACGACGAGCCTCAGCTCCCCGTCGTGGTCCTGCGCGAGCACGGAGCGCATCGCGGCCTCGAGGTAGGCCTCCTCGTCGCGCACGCAGGCCACGACCGTGACCCCGCAGCGGTCGGGCAGGGCCTCCGTGTGCCGGAGCACCTCGGCGAGGTCCGCGTCACCCACGGGAGGCCACCTTCGCCCGTGCGACGCCGACGGCGGCCCGCAGGTCGTCACCGCCGCCGGAGACCCCGGAGGCGACGAGCCGTCGCAGGCGTCCGCCGAGCAGCCGCCGGTCCGCACCGTCGAGCGCGGCGACCAGCCGCGTGGACCGCCACCACGGCACGGGGAACCCGCCGGGCAGGCCCAGCGCCGTGAGCCGACGGCGTCGGAACCACCGGCGCAGCTCCGCGTCGTCCAGGCCGCGCAGCAGCGCGGCGGTCTCGTCACGGAACGCGGCCAGGCGCTCGGGCTGCTGGCAGTAGGAGACGGCACGCACGAGCTGCTGCATCCGCGCGGGGTCCTCGCCCCAGGCCTCGTCGGTCCGGTCGAGCGCGTCGACGACGACCGCCGGCACCCGGTTCGAGTTCGGGTACGGCTCCAGCCGGTCGAGCAGCGTCTCGGTGCCGACGCCGACCGTGGGGATCCAGTAGAGGGCGCGGGCGGTGGCCAGGCCCGTCGAGAAGCAGGTCACGACCAGTCCGGGTGCCGACACGTCGAACACCGACTCGGCGAGCACGGCCGAGGGCGCCACGTCCAGCTCGACACCGCGCGAGGCCGCGTGGGCGGCGAGGTCACGCGTCCCCTGGCTCGGCGCCGACGGGTGCGGCTTGAGGAGCACGCGCGTGAACCCCCGGTCCGCCGCCGCGTCCACCATCCGCCGGTGCAGCGCCTGCTCCTCCTGCGGGGTCAGGAGGCCGATCGCGGCCAGGTACTGCCCGAGGACCAGCGCGTACGACCCGGCCGGCGGCAGCACGCCCGCGAGCGCCGCGCCACCCCGCTCGACGGCGTCCGTCACCGCGGCGACGACCTTGCGGAACGACTCGGCGGGGACGAGGGTGCCGGGCACGTCCCACTCGGCCAGCAGCGTCGGGCGGACGCCGGGCAGCAGGTCGGGGTGCAGCACGCGCTCGACCCGTCCGCCGACCTCGTGGCCGACGTCGAACCGGGTCGGCCCGTAGACCATCAGCCCGTCGGCGTACACGGTCAGGGCCGCGCTCGCGAAGATGGCCACCAGCGCCCCGGTCGGCGGGGTCGCCACGGACTCCCCGACGAGCTCGAGCGGGCCGTCGCCGAGCCGCCACCGCTCGCGCAGCAGCCGCTCCCAGACCGGTGCGTCGGCCGGACGCGGTGTCCACGACTTGGGGTGGTGCGGCGCGACGACGTCGTTCCAGGCGACGACGTGGTCGAACCGGTCGGCCAGCGCGGCGAAGCCGGGGCCGCGGGTGAAGTCCTCCGACGCCTCCGGTGCCGGGACGTTGTGCTGGACCACCAGCACCGTCCGGTCGCGGCGTGGCAGCACACCGGCGTCCCACGCCGCGACGACCGTGGCCGTGCCGAACAGCGTCGAGGCGGTCACGACCTGCGTCCCGATGGTCACAGCCGTACTCCTTGCCTGCGGATCGCCCGGGCACGTTCGGGGCCGATGCCCGCGACCTGCCGGGCGAGGACCGCGTCGTCGAGACGGGCCAGGACCTGCGCGGCCCGTCCCGTCATCTGCGTCCAGACGGCGTCCGGGTAGGACGTCCGTCGCTTCACGTGGTGGTGCAGCACCGCCAGGAGGTCGCGGGCGACCTTCGGCTCGTACCGCGTCAGGTCCTGGTCGCGCAGCTGGTCGAGCACCGCGTCGTAGGCCTCGAGGAACCCGAGCTGGCGCGCGTCACCGATGTCGGTCAAGGAGCCGTCCACGGCCCGCCGGTAGACGTAGCCGGGGGCGTCGACGACGGCGTAGGACCGGGTGCCGAGCAGCAGGCGCCACGCCCACTCGCGGTCCTCCGCCGTCGGGAGGCTCTCGTCGAAGACGGCGAGCCCCGCGTCGACGACCCGGCGCGCGAGCAGCCGGGAGGAGACCTGCACGTAGTTCACCATCGTCGACCGGTTCGTCGGCATGATGCCGGTCCGCGGGTCGAGGGCGACGTGCCGACGCGGTTCCGGCGCCCGGACCAGCCGGCGACCCGTGCCGTGCGCCTGCACCTGGTCGCAGACGAGGAAGTCGACGTCGTGCTGCTCGGCCGCCCGCACCATCGCGGCCAGGTGACCGGGGAAGTACCAGTCGTCCGGGTCGAGGAACGTGATCCACCGCCCGGTGGACGCGGCGATCCCCCGGTTGCGGGCCGCCGAGACCCCGCGAGGCGTCGGATGGTGGAGCCGGCGCAGCGCGGGGAACGTCGCGGCGGCGGCGTCGAGCACGTCGCCGGTGTCGTCCGTGGACCCGTCGTCGACGACCACGACCTCCACCTGGTCCAGGTCGAGGCCCTGGCGCCGCAGGGAGCCCAGGGCGTCGGGCAGGTGCCCGCCGGCGTCCCGCGCGGGGACGACGACGGACACCTGGGGTCGAGCGTGGATCATCGGGTCCGCGACCTCCCCGTCCGTCACGCGGTCAGCCGGCGACGCGGCGCAGCCGCGACATGGGGGCGTGCTCGCCGGGCATCACGCGCTTCTCGCCGTCGCCGAGCGCGTCCTGGAGGATGCGGATGTCCCGGACCAGGTTGTTCAGGCCCTTCGGCTCGACGGACGCGGCATGGTCGGAACCCCACATGGCCCGGTCCAGGGTGATGTGTCGCTCGACCGCGACGGCACCGAGGGCGACGGCACCGAGGGAGATCTGCAGGCCGGTCTCGTGGCCGGAGTACCCCACGGGCACGCCGTAGCGCTCGCGCAGCGTGGCGATGGTGCGCAGGTTCGCCTCCTCCGGCGGGAGGGGGTAGGTCGACGTGGCGTGCAGCATCACCAGACCGTCGGTCCCGAGGATCTCCACGGCGGCGTCGATCTGCTCCAGCGTCGACATCCCGGTCGACAGGATGAGCGGCTTGCCCGTGTCGGCGAGCGCCCGCAGCAGGTCGTGGTCCGTGACCGACGCCGAGGCGATCTTGTGGGTCGGCACCCCGAACTCCTCGAGGAACGCCACCGAGGGGACGTCCCACGGCGACGCGAACCACTGGATGCCCTGCGCCTTGGCGTACTGGTCGATCTCGGTGTACTCGTCGTGCTCGAACTCGACCTTGTACTTGTAGTCGAGGTAGGTCATCTCGCCCCAGGGCGTCTGCCGGATCTTGTCGCGCTGGTCCGGGGGCGTCGAGATCTCCGGGGTCCGCTTCTGGAACTTCACGGCCTGGCAGCCGGCGGCGACCGCGACGTCGACGAGCTGCTTGGCGATCTCGACGTCGCCGTTGTGGTTGATCCCGATCTCGCCGATCACGTACACGGGGTGGCCGGCACCGACCTGGTGCTCGCCGATCTGGACGGGCTGCAGCGCCGCGGTGGTCGTGGTGGTGGTCATGACGGGGTCCTTCCGATGGGTGATGACGATGCGGTCGCAGATCTCGCGCACGGCGCCGTGGCCGCCGCGAGCTGCGGTGACGACCCGCGCGGCGGCGAGCACGTCGGGACGGGCGTCGGCGACGGCCACCGGCCAGCCGACGACACCCAGGGCGGGGAGGTCGTTGAGGTCGTTGCCGACGTAGGCGACCCGTCGGGGGTCGAGGTCGCGTGCCGCGCACCAGGCGCGCAGGGCCGCGGCCTTGTCGTCGACGCCCTGGAGGACCTCGACGCCGAGCTTGCGGGCCCGGGCGGTGACGACGGGGTCGGTCTCCTTGGACAGGATGAGGATCGGGAGTCCTGCGTCGCGCAGCCGGCCGATGCCGAGACCGTCGCCGCGGTGGACGCGCACCGTCTCGACACCTCCGGAGTCGACGAGGACGCGGTCGTCGGTGTGCACGCCGTCGAAGTCGGTGACGAGGGCGTCGACGTCGAGCGCCGCGGCGTCCTGCGGCACGGGGGCGGGCCCGGCGACGTCGTCCGCGGGACGGTCGAGCAGGGCCCGGGCGAGCCAGAGGTCGCGCGGCTCGTCGATCTCGAGCGCGTGCTCCGGCGCCACGGGCTGCAGGCCGACCGACCCGAAGAAGCGGCTCCCGGCCGCCCGGAGCCCGGCCGTGCGCATGACGTAGAAGGCTCCGGTCTCGCGGAAGTGCGGTGCACGGTCCTGGCGCCGCGGACGGTGGTCCGTCGTGTGCCCGACGGGGACGGGGCCGCCGGCGTCCAGGCGCCACTGGAAGTCGTGGGTGGGGGTGACGGCGACGACGACGTCGTGCTCCTCGTCGAGCACCCGGCCGATCGCCAGGTCGAGGTCGGCGGGGTCGACGAACGGGCTGGTCGCCTGCAGCAGGACGGTGACGGCGGGGTCGGGCCGTCCCTGCGCCGCGAGCGTGTCCAGCGCGTGCAGCACGGCGGACTCCGAGCTGGCGGTCGCGCCGGACAGGTTCGCCGGGCGCTCGACGACCAGGGCGCCGTGCCGCCGGGCCTCTGCGGCGATCCCGTCGTGGTCGGTGGACACGACGACGTCGGTCACCGCGGGCGCCGCGGTCGCCGCCCGCACGGAGCGGGCGACCAGCGAGCTCCCGCCGACGTGCTGCAGATTCTTCAGCGGGACGCCGACCGACCCGCCACGGGCGGGGATCACGACGAGGACGGAATGGTGCATGTCGGCGACTCTAGGTCGCCAGGACGACGCCTTCGGCCCATTCCCGGTAACGCGGACGGAACAGTCGGTGGCCGATCCGTGAACATTCTTCAGAATGGCACCACGGACCCTGTGCCCGGCCACGAGAATGTCATGTCAGGGCCCTCCCGGGGCCACCACCATTCCTCTGACCGACCTCTCGAGAACAGGAGCAACGACGATGCTGGACGCGACGTCGCGGCCCCCCGCCACCGCACCGGCGGTGGCCGTCCATCTCGGTGCCCACCCGCCGACCGCCCGCGCGGTCCAGGACTGGTGCGGGACCCACCGGCGGCCGCTCCGGCGCCGCGGTCTGGCGGCGCGGACCACCTGGTCGGAGCTCCGCCAGGCGGCGCCGGCCCTCGACTGGCGCAGCGACCGCAGCCGACGCCAGATCCGGGAATACCTCACCGCCGAGGGGCCGGCCCTGTTCTCCTCGCACGCACCGCTGGGACCGGCCTTCCGCCACACCGGTGGGCCGCTGCACCCCACCGCCGCCGCGGGCGTGGACGGAGTGGCCGCCGCGCTGGAGGACGTGCCCTGGACCCTCCACCTGTCCATCGGCCGCCAGGCGGAGACGCTCGTGGACGCCTGGATCACGGCGGTCCGCCACGGCCACCTGGTCACCTTCGACGACTTCCTGACCACGACAGAGGATGCCTCGTGGGTCCCGCTCGTGGAGCACGTGGTCGCGACGGTCGGCGCCGACCGGGTGACGGTCCACGACGTGGCGACCGACCCCGACCGCCGCGACGCGGCCGCCTCGGTGCTCACCACCGCCCTGGGCGAACTGCTCGGCGGGCCGACCGAGCTCGGCGACGACGCGACCGCGGATCCGGTACACCCGTCCTGGTCGCGCCGGCAGACCGAGGTCGCCCTGGCCGCGCTGCCGCACCTGCGCTCCTGGGACGAACGGCGCATGCTGCGCACCTTCGTCGACGGCATCGACGTCGGCGGCGCACCGGCCTGGCCGCTCACGGCCCGCCAGGAGGAGCTCCTGGCCGCCCGCGACCTCGCCGACCGCACCCGCATCCGCACCCTGGTGGAGGTCCGATGAACCTGATCGACCGCACGACGACGGCCCTGCGTCGCCGGCGCCGAGCCCCCGCCGACCGCCGCGTCGTGCTCCACCTGGGGTCCCAGAAGACCGGCACCACCGCCGTGCAGGCCTGGTGCCGCGACCACGCCGAGACCTTGGCGCGCGAGGGCGTCGCGATCCGCACGACCCAGCCGGAGATCAGGGCCGCGCTCGGCGGCTGGTACGACACCTCCCGGCCCGGGGCCGACGCCCGGCTGAGGAGCTTCCTCGAGTCCGCCTGGAGCACGAGCCGCGCCGACGGACTGTTCTACTCGTGCGAGTCCAACGTCGGACCGGCGTTCGTCCGGGACTCGCCGGTGCTGTACCCGCGGCTGTCCGAGGCGGTCGCCGGCATCGACCGCGCCACCGCCGGGGTCCACCGCCACGTGCAGTTCACCGTGCGCAGCTACGGCGACTTCCTCGAGTCCGCGTACCAGCAGCAGCTCAAGCACGGCCGCCCGGTCCGGTTCGACGAGCTGGCCGACCGCGTCCTGGACGGGCTCTCGTGGCGCGCACCGGTCGAACGGCTGGTCGAGACCTTCGGCGCCGGGAACGTGACCGTCTACGACTACGACCGGGCCCGCCCGACACCCGAGCGGCCGCTGGTGGGACAGATCCTCACCGACGCCCTGCAGCTCCTGGACGCGGCGGGAGCGACCGTCGGGGACGAGGTCTCCCGCCGCACCAACACGCGGTACACGCAGCGGATGGCGGACCTGTCCGTCGCGGTGCTGCCGCTGCTGGACGGCGCCGACGAGCGAGCGGCCCTGCACCGGTTCGTGACGGACGCCCTCGGACGCCGTCCGGCCGCCGACGACGTCCCGGCGTCGTTCCTCGACCCGGGCACCGCCGCCGAGCTCCAGGACCGCTACGCCCGCGACCTGGCCTGGATCGACTCGCTGGTCGGTGTGCGATGACGGTGGTCGTAGCCGAAGACCTCCCCCAGCAGACGTTCCCGCGCGGCCACCCGGCCACGGAGGTCCGCGGGGACGGCGAACCCGGAGACGGAGTCCAGGCGTGCGCTGGCGTTCAGCCGCTGCTGGGCCCGGACGGCGGTCAGCGCCGCCTGCCGGGACGGCCGCCACGAGAGGTCGTCGCGCAGCACCAGCGCCTCGAGGTCCTGCGGGAGGCTCTCGTTACGCAGGACCACGTCCACGACGTGGTGCCGGCGGTACGCCCCCACGAACTCCTCCGGCGACCCGACGTCGCGCATCCACCGGTCGGGGCGCGGTGCGGCGAGGCGCGCCACCCGGTAGGAGAGCAGGCCGGTGTGCTCGGCCACCCCGCGGCGGTGGTAGCTCGGCGGATCCAGCACCGCTGCGGAGGCGGGGTCCAGCACCACGTCGAGCCACCGGTCGAACCCGGCCGCCGTGCCATCGTACAGCGCGCCGTGGCCGGCGTCGCGCAGCCGGCCGAAGAGCCCGCCCCTGCCCTGGCACCCGTAGGAGAACAGCGACAGGTACGTGTCCACGGGGTCCCGGACCGACAGGACGTGCAGGCGTCCCGCGGGCGGACGGTCCTCCAGCTCGTGGTGCTTGCGGCACCACACCTCGTCGTCATCGAGGAAGTCGCGCAGGAACTGCGAGACATAGGTGGATCCCGACTTCTCGACGTCGAGATAGGCCAGAGTGTGAAAAGCGTGCACGACAGCTCCGCAAGGTCGATGGAGAATCGAGACCATACCCGATCGCCGAGGAATATACCTCGCCGCCGGAAAGGACGATGACATGCTGATGAACACTGCGCGAACGGCAGATGTCGATGCGCATTCCATTCATCTTCTGGACAATTCCGTGCGGTCGTACGACTGGGGGTCCTTCGAGCACATCCAGGACCTGCTCGGCCTGCCCGTCGACGGCCGACCCGCCGCCGAGCTGTGGCTCGGCGCCCATCCGGCCGCGCCCTCGCGGCTCGCCGACGGCACGAGCCTCGGTGACCTCGTCGCCCGGGCACCCGACGAGATCCTCGGCCGACGCGCCAGCGACCGCTTCGGCCCGCGCCTCCCCTACCTGCTCAAGGTGCTCGCCGCGCGCCGCGCCCTGTCCCTGCAGGTGCACCCGCGGCCGCACGACGCCCGCGCCGGGTACCGCCGCGAGCGTGCCCTGCCCGCCGACGCCCCGGACCGCTCCTTCCACGACGAGCAGCACAAGCCGGAGATGATCGTGGCGCTCAGCCGGTTCGAGGGTCTGGCGGGGTTCCGCAGCCCGCGCACGGTGCTCGGGCTGCTGGAGGGCCTCGAGGGACGCCTGGTCGAGCAGGTGCGCACCGCCGTGCGCGGGACTCGGTCGGGACCCGGGATGCGTGCCGCGCTCGCGGCCCTCGTCGGCGCCCGCGACGAACCCGCGTGCACGGACGACGTCGCCGCTACGGTCGCGTCCGTCGCCGAACGGCTGGCCACCGGTTCGCCCGACCCCCGGGCCGACGCCACCGTCCTGCAGCTGGCCCAGGAGCACCCCGGGGATCCCGGTGCGGTGGCGTCGCTGCTGCTGAACCGGGTCTCCCTGGAACCCGGGGAGGCGATCTTCATCCCGGCCGGAGAGGTGCACGCCTACCTGTCCGGCCTGGGGATCGAGGTCATGGCGGCGTCCGACAACGTGCTGCGCGCCGGGCTGACGGGGAAGCACGTCGACGTCGACGCGCTGCTGGGGTGTGCCGCGTTCGCACCGCGGCCCCCGGTACGGCCGGACACCGTCGTGGCGGGGACGTCCTCGCTGGTGACCAGCTACCGGACGCCCGTCAGCGAGTTCGCGCTGCTCACCGCGGACCTGCACCCGGCCGAGCCGGTGGTGCTGCCGGCGGACGGGCCGCGCGTCGTGCTCGTGCTGGACGGTGACGTCCGGCTGCTGACGCAGGCCGGGACCACCCCGCTGCGTCGGGGTCAGTCCTGCCTCGTCCCCGACGCCGCCGGGGCGGTCACCGCCGACGGCGACGGACGGCTGGCGTGCGCCTGGGTGCCGTGACGGCGCCCGCTAGGAGAGCTTGTTGTCCACCATCGACAGCGCCGACCCGATGGCCATGTGCATGTCGAGGTACTGGTAGGTGCCGAGGCGGCCGCCGAAGTGCACGTCCTGCTCGCCGTCCATCAGCTCGCGGTAGCGCCGGAGCCGCTCCCGGTCCTCGGGGGTGTTCACCGGGTAGTACGGCTCGTCCTGGCGCTCGGCGAACCGGGAGTACTCCCGCATGATGACGGTGCGGTCGCTCGGGTAGTCCCGCTCCGGGTGGAAGTGCCGGAACTCGTGGATGCGGGTGTACGGGACCTCGGCATCGGCGTAGTTCATCACCGAGGTGCCCTGGAAGTCGCCGACGTCCAGCACCTCGGTGTCGAAGTCCAGCGTGCGCCACGACAGCTCGCCCTCGGCGTAGTCGAAGTACCGGTCGACGGGCCCGGTGTACACCACGGGCACCTGCCCCACGACGGCCCGCTGGTGGACCGGCTGGGACGTGTCGAAGAAGTCCGTGCCCAGGCGCACCTCGATGTTCGGGTGGTCCGCCATGCGTTCCAGCCAGGCGGTGTACCCGTCCACGGGCAGACCCTGGTGCGGGTCGTTGAAGTACCGGTTGTCGTACGTGTAGCGCACGGGCAGGCGCGAGATGACCGACGCCGGCAGGTCCCGCGGGTCCGTCTGCCACTGCTTGGCGGTGTACTCGCGGATGAACGCCTCGTACAGGGGGCGGCCGATGAGGCGGACCCCCTGCTCGTCCAGGTTCTCCGGGTTCTTGTCCCCCAGCTCCGCCGCCTGCTCACGGATGAGGGCGCGGGCGGCTTCCGGCCCGTACGCGGACCGGAAGAACTGGTTGATGGTCCCCAGGTTGATCGGCATCGGGAACACCTCGCCCCGGTGCGTGGTGTACACGCGGTGGGTGTACGAGGTGAAGTCCGTGAACCGGTTGGCGTACTCCCACACCCGCTCGTTCGCGGTGTGGAACAGGTGCGCCCCGTACCGGTGCACCTCGATGCCCGTGGTCGGCTCGTCCTCGGAGTAGGCGTTGCCGCCGAGGTGCTCGCGGCGATCGATCATCAGCACCCGGCGGCCGGCGGACGCCATCCGCTCGGCCACCGTGAGGCCGAAGAACCCGGTCCCGACGACGACGAGGTCGGCGTTCATCCGTTCAGCTCCTGCACGTCGTTGGAGAGATAACCGCCACGCCGGCGGGTGTAGGCCCGGTAGCCGGCCGCCCGGATCCGCTCGGGCACCAGTCGGTAGCCGGCCCGGACGAGCACGTTCCGCACCAGCTGCGGCGTGGACACGAAACCCTCGTCGTGCAGCGTCCGCTGCAGTGCCAGCTCGGACGCCAGCAGACGGCGGCCACCCCGCCGGGCGTAGGCGCCGGCACCCACGCGGTACAGCACCAACGGGTCCGTGATGTTCTCGGCGTGGGCACCCGCGGCCAGCATCCGGGCGAACAGCAGGTAGTCCTCCATGAGGTCGAGGTGCTGGTAACCGCCGACCGCGGCGACCGCGGACCTCCGGTACACGACCGAGGGGTGGTTGAAGGGGTCGCGGAACCGGGCCGCCACCGCGATGCCGGCCCCGGTGGGCGGCACCCGGACCAGACCGCGGTCGTGCTCGTCCTCGTCGAACTCCCAGATGGCCGAGCCGACGATGTCGAAGCCCGAGGCCACCAGCGGCACCTGCTCCGCAAAGCGAGCCGGCAGTGAGATGTCGTCGGCGTCGGCCCGCGCCACGATCTCGTGCCTGCACACCGCCAGACCCTCTTCGAGGGCGCTGGCCAGCCCGAGATTGCGCGGCAGCGGCACGACGCTGACCGGGACGTCCGTGAGGCCGGGCAGCCGGTCGAGCACCTTCGCCAGCTCCTCGCCGACCGGGCCGTCGCGCACGACGACGACCTCGTCGGGACGCAAGGTCTGGTCGGTCGTGACCGACCGGAACGCGCGCTCCAGGTGCGCGGCGTCGTCACCGCGGTACACCGGCAGCAGCACGGAGAACCTGCGGTCCGCCAGCGGCTCCCCCGCGACGAACGGCCCGGCGGCCTGGGCGATGCGGCCGACAGGTACAGGAGCGGGCGCCGAGGCTCCGGCCTCTAGTCGCGCCACGGTCAGTGCGGCAGCGCCCACGCCCGACAACACCTCGGTGTCCGGCCGGGGACCGCGGATCAGTCCGTGCCGGAGCCCGCGCAGACCCGCCCGGGCGAGCGTGGCGCGGTCCTGGGAACGCCGGACCGTGCGCACCCAGCGCCGCAGCGTCGATCCCCCGTACAGGACGCGCTCCCCGATGCTCAGCGCGTCGGAGCGCGTGAACATCCAGACCTTGTTGCGGACCTCGTAGTAGAACCGCGGCCCGGGGTCCGCGTCGGTGGCGCCGAGCTTCTTCGTCCGGTGCTCGACCACGCTCCCCGGGACGTACAGACCGACGCGGTCGCGGAGCAGGCGGGTCGCGTACTCGAAGTCGTCGTTCCAGATGAAGTAGTCCGTCACCGGCAGGCCGACGCGGCGCACGTCCGCCGCGTCGATCATCATCGAGACGAAGGACATCGAACGGACCGGCATCGCGCCGGCCGCCCTCGCCCGCTCGACGTCGGCCGACGAGGCCCCCGGACGCGACCGGGGCGTGTTCATCGGGTGGTCGGACCCGTCGGTCCAGACCACCTTGCTGCAGAGCGCGGCGACGTCCCCGTCGTACGCCTCGCGCGCGGCGAGCAGCTCGGACAGCGCGCTGGGGGTGGGGATCGTGTCGTCGTCCATGACCCAGACCAGGTCGGCGGCGTGGTCGGTCACCGCCGTCGCGATGCCGACCGCGAACCCGCCGGCGCCGCCCGTGTTGCGGGCGAGCGCCACGACCTCCGGTGCGGCGGGGTGCTCGCGCGCCACGCGCGGGGCGTCGTCCGTCGAGGCGTTGTCGACGACGACGACCCGGTCGACGGGACGGGTCTGTACGGCCAGGGCGTCGAGCGCGCAGCGGAGCAGCTCTGCTCGGTTGTACGACACGACGACGGCGACGACGGTGGGTGCGGACATCTCGCACATCCTAGAGGCACGGACGGGGAGGCTCGGGCGGGTCAGCGACCGAAGGTCCGGCGCCACGCCTCCACGGAGGCCAGCTCGGGCGCCGCGGCCCGCCACCGGTCGGCCGTCGAGCGCCACCGCAAGGCGAGGCGCAGGTGAGCGACGCTCGTCGCGACCAGCAACCGCCAGAAGGTGCGCACGTCGCGGCGCAACCACGTCCCGGACCCGCCGTCGCCCGACAGCACGAGCACCGAGTCGTGCCGCGGCACCTCCCACCAGGCCGCCTCCGACCGCTGCAGCACGGCCGACGGCCGACGGCGGTCCGCCGCCGACACCGGACGCAACGTCCGCGAGATGCTACGCAACGCGAACCAGGCCTGCCGCGCCCTCCCTTCGGGCTTGGGCGCCACCGGCTGCCCGCCGGCGGCCCGGTCGGGCGCGTCGAACACCTCGTCACCGGGTCCGTGGCGCACCGTCTCGACGTACTCCGCGCCGATCGCGCGGGCGTCGGCGACGGTCCGCTCGAGCTCCTGGTGGAGCTGCTGCGGGCCGTCGAGCACCTCGTGCAGGGCGCGCACGTGCAGGTCGACCGGGTAGTAGCGCATCCCCAGCAGCAGCTTGAGGTCGGTGGCCAGCAGGTCGAGCAGCATCGTGCCGCCGCGGGGCCGTCGCGCGTGGAGCAGCGCCGTGACGACGCGGTTGCGGGTGTGCAGGCGGGCCTGCCACTCGACCGTGTCGTCCTTGTCGACCCAGGCGACGTGCCACAGCGCCGCGCCGGGCAGCGAGACGGTCGGGAATCCCGCCTCACCCGCCCGCAGGCAGTACTCGGCGTCGTCCCACTTGATGAAGAAGGGCAGCGACAGCCCGACCTCCCGCAGCACGGTCGTCGGCACCAGGCACATCCACCAGCCGTTGAAGTCGCCGTCCGCGCGGGCGTGCAACCAGGGCGTGTCGCGCAGGGGCGCCGTGGCGAGGTCGTGCCGTTCCTGCTCCCGCACGACCGAGCCCCACATGAAGTGCCGCTGGTCGACGTGCTCGCTGAAGGCGTGCAGCACCGTCGGGGCGTAGTAGTCGAGCATGTGCCCGCCGACGATCACGGGGTCCACGGCGCACCGGTGGAACCGCACGGCGCGGAGCAGCGCCTCCGGGTCGACGGTGACGTCGTCGTCCATGAGCATCACGGCGTCCGCGCCGGACTCGAGCGTCTCGAGCATGCCGCGCGAGAAGCCGCCGGACCCGCCGAAGTTGCCCTGGTCGATGACCGTCAGCTGGTCGCCGAGCGCCCGGGCGACCTCCGCGTGGCGCGGGTGGTCGACGACCTTGTCGGAGCCCTGGTCGATCACGTAGACGGTGTCCACGACCTCGCGCAGCGCCGGCGAGCCGGCGATCGCCGACAACGTGGCGTGGCAGAAGTCCGGCTTGCTGACGGTGGTGATCGCCAGGCTGACGCGGCCCTCGCGCCGCGGAGCCACGTCGACGAGCCACCGCCCGGAACGCACGCGGACCTCGTCGGTCGCCTCGACCTCGAACCAGAGCCATCCGCCGTCCGCGGCGTCACGGACGTCCACGTCGATCGCCAGCTCGGCCGCCACGGGTTCGGTCGCGACGACGGCGGACGACCCGTCCGGTGCGCTCCGGGAGACCCGGACCGTCCCCGCACCCTCGAGCGAGAGCTCCAGCCGCGCGACCGTCGTCCCCGTCCAGCGCACCCAGTACGAGGCGGGGAACGCCCCGAAGTAGGTCGCGAAGCCCTGGGAGGTGCCCGCAGGGACGACGACGGTTCCGTCGGGGGCGACGACGGCACGATCCGCGTCCTCGGCTGCGCTCCCCTCGAGGTAGAGCGCGCGGCGGTCCGGCATGTCGAGCACGGACAGCACGTTGGCGACGTGCATGGGCACCTTTCGTCAGGCGGTTCGCTGGGCCCGCCCACAGTAGCGGGCGCGCAACGATGCCGGGACCGCCCCCCTGTCGAACCCCGTCGGGAACGTCCCGTAGACTCGCGACCTGCCACTATCGCCGATGAAGGGCCCTTCCTGCGATGAGCTCCGTGACCGCTTCCCGCCTGGGCATGCGTGTTCGCGTTCCCGCCGACCAGCCTTCGGAGACGGTCGACGTGCTCTTCGACGGACACCGCGTGTGGTCCACGAAGCTGCCGGGTCACACCCGCCACCCGCTGGGCCGCCGGCTCGCGTGGCCGGACGCCCTGCGTCCGCACCTTCGCGGCCGCAGCACCGTGACGGTGCGGCGCTCGGCGGACGACACCGTGCTCGGCACGGGCGACGTCGTCTTCGGGGGCGCGTCGCGGGGACGGCGCGTCGAGGTCGTCGACGCGCAGGGCCGGTGGCTCGCGATGAACAAGTGGGACCGGCTCGGCCCGGTGCTCGAAGGTTCCGACGACGGCGTGCGTGACCGTCTGCTGGCCAACGCACGGCACATCGCCGACCTCATGGAGTCCTGGGGATACCCGATCTACATGGTCGGCGGGAGCCTGCTGGGGGCGATGCGCAACGGCGGCCTCCTCCCCCACGACGACGACATCGACTTCGCGTTCCTGTCGGAGGCCACCGACGACTGGGAGGCCGGCCGGGTCAGCTACGAGCTGGAGCGCCGGCTGACCGACGCCGGGATGACCGCCATCGTGCTGAGCCTCGCGCAGATCCAGGTCACCTTCTTCACGGAGACCGGCGAGACCGACCACTACGTCGACATCTTCACCGGCTACCACACCGAGGACGGCCTCTACAACCAGCCCTTCGCCCTCCGTGGCGAGCTGCCCCGCGAGACGCTCGTGCCCGTCTCGACCATGACCATCGACGGGGTCGAGCTCCCCGCGCCGGCCCGGCCCGAGGCGTGGCTGGAGTTTGCCTACGGCAAGGGTTGGCGCATCCCGGACCCGTCCTTCGTCTTCGTCTCGCCGCGGTCGACGCGCCGCCGGTTCGACAACTACTTCGGCGTCTTCAACCGGCAGCGCGTCTACTGGGAGAAGCACTACGAGAAGCAGCCCACCCGTCCGGCCGGGCCGAGCGGCGGCGAGGAGCAGGTCGACCGGTTCGTCTCGCTGCTCCCGCCGGAGTCCTTCGTGATCGACCTGGGCTGCGGCGACGGGCGGCTGACCGAACGGATCGCCAACGCCGGGCACGAGGTCCTCGGCCTGGACTACAGCTACGAGGCGCTGCGCCTGGCGCGCCAGCACCGGCCCGAGGGCGTCGAGTACCGGTTCTGCAACTTCAACAACCGGCACATGCTGCTGGAGCTGACGCTCGAGCTGATCGACCAGGGGCGGCAGCCCTACTTCTTCGCGCACCACCTGCTGCACGAGATGCCCGAGCTCGGCCGGTCCGACCTCTTCCAGACGCTTTTCACCGGCCTGATCGACAAGCAGACCTTCTGCTACGCCACGGTGTGCACGGACGACCCGCTGCGTGACCCCCAGAACCCCGAGACGTGGAGCCTCCGGGCCACCAAGCTGCGCGCCGAGGCGCGTCGGTTCGGGATGGGCCTGCACACGGTCCAGTCCGACGACCAGCCGACGTCGATCGGCGACCGGCAGACCCTGACGACGCTGATCTGGCGCTGACCCCGCAAGGAGCCCGCAACATGAAGTCCTTCCTCGCCCGTATCGCCCGCCGGTTCGCTCCCAGGACCGTGGAGAACCTCGAGGCCCTCAGCGACCTCACCTCCGACCACGCCGTGGGCCCGCTCCGGTTCGTCGCCTACGAGCGCGAGCTGCAGGAGCTGCGCCGCGAGGTCGACGCCCTGCGGCGCGACAACCGTCGTGTCGCCGAGCTCTACGACGTGGTGTTCGAACGGGCCCGGCAGGACGCCCGGGAGCGCGGCGTCGCGCCGACCGTCGACGCGGCCCGGACGGAGCGCGCCGTGAGCAACCTCGACGAGCGCCTCCGGGCCGACGGGTCCCGGGCGGACACCGGAGCATGAGCCCGGCCGCCGACGTCCGGACGATGGCGAGGCGTCCCCTCCGGGCGGTGCGCTCCCTGGCACGGCGCACGGTCGGCACTGTCGCACGGCGACGGGGTCCGCACTCGTCCGTGTCGGTGATCATCCCGGCCTACAACGTCTCCCGGTACGTCGAGGACGCGGTCCGGTCGGTCTTCGAGCAGACCCTCGCCGCCGCGCGCATCGAGATCATCGTGGTCGACGACGGTTCCACGGACGACACGCTGACGATCCTCGAGAAGCTGGCGGCCGAGCACCCCGGGATGCGTGTCATCGCCCAGGAGAACTCCGGCTCGGCGTCCCGTCCACGCAACGTCGCGCTGGACCACGCCACCGGGACGTACGTGTTCTGCCTCGACGCCGACGATCAGCTCACACCGTGGGCGCTGCTGGAGCTGGTGGACACGGCGGACGCCACGGACAGCGACGTCGTCCTCGGCAAGATGCAGGGGATGGGCGGCCGCGGTCAGCCGTCGACCACGTTCCGGCGGACCGTCCTGGACGCCGACCTGGCCAGGGACCACCTGTTCCACGCGATGACGCCGCACAAGCTCTTCCGGCGCTCCCACATCGAGCGGCACGGCCTGCGGTTCCCCGAGGACATCAGCGTCGGTGAGGACGTCCTGTTCGTCGCGGCCGCGGAGCTCAAGGCCCGTCGTATCGCGATCCTGGCCGACCGGCCGTACTACTTGTGGCGATTGCGGGACGACGGGGGGCACCTGTCGAGGTCGGGCGCCGGGTTCGAGACGATCTTCGAGAAGTCGTCACGCCTCGTCGACCTCATCGAGGAGCACGTCACGGCCCGTCGGACCCGGGACGCCCTGCTACGACGAGCCTTCCGCTACGTCTACCACGGCATGCTGCGGAGCCTGTCCTTCGAGGAGGACCCGCAGGTGCGGGCCGTCCGGCTGGACCGCATCCGTGAACGGTTCGGCTACCTGTGGACGGACGGGGTGCGCGCCCATCTGGAACCGCACCTCCAGCTCCCGCTGTGGCTGCTGTTCGCCGGGCGGGACGAGGAGGCGCTGGCCGTCGCCCAGCACGTCAAAGGCGACGTCCGCCGCCTCCGCTACGTCCGGGACGGGGACGAGCTGGTCGTCAACCTCCCGGCGGACCTGGCCCGGAGCGTCCCCCTGGAGTGGCGCCGGGCCGGCCCCGTGGTGACCAGGAGCACGCTGGTCTCGGCGGGCTCCTCCTCGGACGGGGGCCCGGCCCGAATGCGTGCCGACGTGGAGGGGCGCCGGGTCCGGACCGCGCCGGATGCCGTCGCCGCGCGCCTGCTCAGGACGCCGGGCGGCGCGGCCGTCGACGTCCAGGCCACGGTGGTCGGGAACGACCGGGGGACGGCCCACGTGGAGTTGGCCCTGCCGACGCTCGAGCCGGGCACCTGGCACATTCAGGTCACCCCGTCGTGGGGCCCCGTCGTGGGGCAGCCGACGAAGGTCCTGGGCCCGGCGGGCGCCGACCCGGGACCCGAGGACCTCGGCTCCGCGCAGACCCTGACGGTGACCGCGGGGCGCCCGGTCTCCGTGCGGCAGGACTGAGACCGGACCTCCTCCGCAGTCGGAGACGCGCCCTCAGCCGCGTCGGGCCAGGCCCTTGACCCGTCGAGCCGCCCGGCGGGCCACCTCCGAGGCGAGCTCGGTGGCCTTGAAGCGTTCGAGCATCTCGATGTCGCGGCGCTGCTGTTCCTTCTTGAGGTCCTCGCGGCTCTCGGCCAGCGAACCGGTCGCCCGCTCGAGCCGTTCACCCTTCTCCAGACCGGCCTCGATGGCACCGATCACCGCTGCCTTCGCCGCCTCCAGCGGCACCTCGTCGACGGTGAAGACCGGGTCGTCGCTCCATCGGGCGGGCGCGCGCAGCACGTCGAGGTCGCCGACGACGCGGACACCCGTCGCCTCGATCTTGTCCGCGTAGCGGGTACCCCGCTCGGTGGCCTTCTCGGCGGCCCAGCGCGGCAGCTCGAACGCCGCGTCGTGGTCACCGGGCTTCCGCGCCGTCATGAGGTTGCCGGCGACGCCCTGGCGCATCCAGTGCTCGTAGGCCGACCACGGCAGGTCCTGCCGCCTGAGCTCGGTGTTCACGGCGCGCAGCAGCTCGGCCTCGTCCACCGACATGCCCCGGTTGGAGGAGAAGCCGTCCTGCTCGTGCGCCGTGAGGAAGTCCCGCGGCAGTCCCAGGAGGTCCTCGAACGCGTCGGTCAGAAGGTTGGGGGTCGCCTTGTCGATCACGATGGCGGTGACGTTCTCCGCGCCGACGATCTTCGCCCAGCGTGACAGGACCAGGCCCTGGTTGTTGCGCGTGTGGAAGGTCCGGGTGACGCTCCGGTCCGGCGGGTCCGCCAGCACGGCCTCGAGCCAGCTCTCGAAGTCGACGGTGGCGCCCATCTTCATGTACTGCTGCCAGGAGGAGGCGAGGATCGAGCCGTAGTGCCGCAGGGTGACCACGACGTGCATCCGCTCGCCGATCGCCTCCTGGAACCGCTTCACCGTCTTGACGGAGGCCTCGGAGGCAAACTCGTGCCCGAACCAGATCCGGTTCCCCGGGTCGGCCTCGATCTCCGCCTGGAGGCGCTCCCAGTGCTCGAGGGTCGGCTTCTGGCCCCACCCCCAGCCGCGCCCCATGAACGAGGACACCTCGCGACGGTGGTTGAAGGTGCGGCCGGGGTACAGCACCCCGTGCTCGAGCAAGGGCTCACGCAGCGCCGCGGCGGCGTTCTGCAGGTGCGTCGTCCCCGTCTTGGGAAGTCCGATGTGGAAGAGTCTGGCCCCCTCGGGCAAGAGGAGCGAGTTCTGCCGGGCGTCGATCGCGGTCATTCCACATCCAAGACGTCTCGTCGGACCGGCCGTCCGGCCGGAGCGCTGCTGCGGGAGGAAACAGGGACAACTGTAGCGCTCCCCACTGCACGCCAGGATGGCCCGGAAGACCATGGCCCGGCATTCGTGGCGTTCCTCGACGACGTCCCCGCGGTCCGACCGTCCGGTAGAGTTCCCGCCATTGCCTACGCTCCCTCGTCGTGACGGGAGAAGGAGAGATCAACCCATGAGCCAGCAGCAGGCAGGTCGGCCAGGATCCGGCGACACGGGCTCCCAGAAGTGGGACCAGTTCGGCGACGCCTATGACCAGCCGACCTTCTCCGGTACGCCCAGGACCTACGTCATCGCCTCGATGCCGCGATCCGGCAGCCACATGCTCGGGCACCTGCTCCACGGGACGGGACAGCTCGGCAGCCCGTTGGAGTACATCCACACGCAGCACCTCGCGACCTGGCAGGAGCGGCTCGGAGAGCCGACCCGGGCGGCGACGCTGCAGGCCGTCATGCGACGTCGCACCTCGCCGAGCGGCTGGTTCGGGGTCAAGGCGCACTGGAAGCAGTTCGCTGACGTCATGGACGACCAGGAGGTCATGGCCGTCCTGGATCCCCAGGACTGGATCCGGATCACGCGGTCGGACAAGGTCGCGCAGGCGGTGTCGCTGGTGATCGCCCAGCAGACCAAGGCATGGATCAGCTTCCACCAGGCCAAGGGGGAGCCGGTCTACGACGCCGACGCCATCACCAAGGGCATCCGCGCCTTCCAGAAGCAGGAGTCCGCCTGGGACACCTTCTTCGAGACGAGGGGCATCACCCCGCACGTGGTGGTGTACGAAGAGATGCTGGAGGATCCCGCGCGGACCGTGGCCGATGTCTGCGCACGCCTCGACGTCCCCGTGCCCGCCGTTCTCCCGGAGCCGGGTACGACGCGTCAGGCGACGGCCGTGAACGCCGAGTGGCGAGCGCGCTACCTGGCCGAGTCCGGGTCGCGCTGATCGCGGTCTTTCGGTTCACGAAGTACGACGGAGGCACGGTGGACTCCCCCAGGGGATCAGTTGAGGTGGACGGCGCCTTCCACGCCGTCTCGGACGTGACCGCGACGGTGTGGGTCGAGGGTGCGCTGCGGATCTGGTCGACCACGAGATGGGTCGACGACGCGGGGCGGGAGCGTACGGTTCCCTCGCCCGACGACGGGACGGCGGTCGGTGCGGGCGACGCGTCGGCCCACGCCTCCGCGGGCATCGCGCTGGAGTCGCGGTCCGGCACGACCGCCGTGGACGTCCCGAGCAGGACGTTCAGCGTCCTCGCTCCCGTGTCCCCCGGGCGCGTCGCCGTCCGCCTCCGCTCCGAAGCGACTCTCGACCCGCGGGAGGTCGTGGGCGGCAAGCCGCTGAGGAACGGCGTGTGGGACGTCATGGCCGTCACCTCGGAGGACGGCGTCGAGACGCGCAGCGGCCTGCGCCACGAGGGTGCAGCCCGGCCGGCTGTCGTCGGCGACCGTCCGATCGTCGCCTACCGCAACCAGGCCGGGGCCCTGAGCCTCGACACGAGCGGGACGCTGCGGACGGTCGTCGAGGACTCCCGGCCGAGGCAGGCCGACGTCAACCTCGAGACACGCCCCGATGACGCGGGGCGCAGCCGCGTCACGTTCTCCGTCCCCCTGGACGGCGTCCACGTGGCTCCGGCCGAGGGGCGCCGACGCCGGCCCACGTCCGGGACGGCCGAGCTCGTGGCGCCCGTCGGGTCGATCGTGCGGCGGACGGCGCTGAAGGTCCGTCGTCGCCTCGGCGCCTCCACGGCACCGGGCCGCTTCAGGCTCGAGACCGAAGGACCGCAGGCACACCTCACCGTCACGGCATCGGCCACTCCGGGACTCTGGCAGGTCGTGCTCACCGACGGGGGACGGCGCCGACCGGCACCCTTCGTGGTAAGGATCGACCGCGGCGGACACGCCGAGGTGGAGGTGCTGCCGACCGAGCAGTCCCGGGCGATGTCCGCGCCGGTCGAGCGCCCGGTCGTCTCCGTCGTCGTGCCGGTCTACAACGCCAGCAGCTTCGTCGAGGACGCGATCCGGTCGGTCTTCGCACAAACGCTGCCAGCCGACAGGATCGAGATCGTCGCCGTCGACGACGGATCGACGGACGAGTCGGCCGCGATCCTGCAGGAGCTCTCGCGACACCACCCCCGCATGCGGGTCGTGTCCCGCGAGAACTCCGGCTCCGCAGCAGCTCCGCGGAACGACGGCATCGACCTCTCGACCGGGCGCTATCTCTTCTTCCTCGACGCCGACGACCTCCTCGCGCCGCACGCGCTGGAGGCGATGACCGACGTCGCGTCCGCCTCCGGCGCCCAGGTCGTGCTCGGACGGATGCGAGGGTTCGGCAACCGGGTCGGTGTGCCCCGCCGTGTCTTCCGTCGCACGACCCTTGACGCCGACATGGTCGAGCACCACCTCATCACGGCGCTCGGCCCCACCAAGCTGTTCGACGCGGACCACGTCGGACGCCATGGCCTGAGGTTCCCCACAGGTCTGCGCAACGGCGAGGACCAGGCGTTCGTCGCCGAGGCCGAGCTCACCGCGGATCGGATCGCCGTGCTCGCCGACTCCGACTACTACCTCGTGCGTGGTCATGACGATGACGTCGCGGAGCACCAGTCACGGACGTCGGAGACGATCGACGACAAGCTCATGAAGGCACGGCTCCTCTCCGCCGTCATCGTGCGTCACACGGAGCCGGGTCCCTCCCGGGAGGCACTGCTCGGCAGGCCGTTCGGCGGTGCGGCTCTGGAGGGGGTGTTCCGCAAGGGCTACCTCAAGCTCGATCCGCAGGACCGCGCCGACCTGGTGGCCCGGGTGGTCGACGAGTTCGGGCACCTGTGGACACCGGGCCTGCGCCGACGACTCGCCGCGCCGGCCCGTCCCCTGCTCGAGCTCGTGTTCCGTGGCGATCCCGAACCTCTCACGGAGCTCGTCGAGTTCGCCGGCGGCAACGTCCGGCACCTCGCGGTCGAGGCCCGCGACGACGGGCTCGTCCTCGACGTCCCGAGGTCCATCGGCGCGATCGTCGGCCCGGAGGTCTTGCACGTCGAGGCGCCCCCGATCGAGCACCTGCTCACCAGCCTCGACGTCGACCGTGCGGGAGACATCACGCTGCGGGGCCAGGTCGAGGGCCCCGACGACCGCCCCGCGCCGACGACGGTCCACGCGTCGTGGCGCCGACGCGGCACGGACGACGCGGTTCCCGCCGAGGTCGGCGACCTGGGCACCCGTCGGAGGGCCGATGGGCACGATGCCCTGACCTTCGGCCTCAGGACACGTCCCGAGTCCCTGCCGCCGCACGGGGTCTGGGACCTGTACCTCACTCCTCTCTGGGGAACCCAGGCCGGTGCTGCGGTGCGGTTCGGCAGCGCACGGACGCGGTCGGTCGACACCGACGCCGTCGTGCTGATCTCCGTCGGTGCCGTCCTGTACGGGACGGCGAGCCACGGCAACCTCTCGCTCGACCGGGACGGGTCCGTCCATCCCGTCGAGGCGGCGACCCTCGAGGAACTCCGGCTCGACGAGGACGGGCGCCCGGAGGCCGTCATCGCGCTGCCGCGTCCGGGCGCGGACGTCCGCGCCTACGCGACCGTCGACCCCTCGGGGGGGCGTGATGCCCGGTACCGCCTGCCCTGGCGGGACGTGGCGCAGGGGCGTCTCGCCGCCCGTCTCCCCGTGCCCTTCGACGCCATCGACACCGAGATCGTGCTGAAAGTGTCGCTCGACGGCACGCTGCTGCCCGTCGTGGTCGCGCAGAACCTGTCGGTCGAGTCGCCCGAGGTCCTGACCACCGCGACGCCGGCCGACGCCGCCCATGGCGCCGTCGCGCACGTCGCGCGTCGTCGTCCGGTGCCGGACGCCCGCGCAACCGCGGCCGGTCCGCGCGAAGGGAGCAACTGGTGAGCCCGCTCCGACTGTGGTGGTGGCGTTGGCGCTATCCGACAGAGCTCAACTTCGGTGACGAACTGACCACTCCGCTCCTGGAGCGCCTGACGGGCAGGCCGGTCGAGTGGTCGCCGCTGGAGCAGGCGGACGTCGTCGGCGCCGGGTCGGTGCTGCAGACGGTCCTGCGGAGCCGTCCGGACCGCATGCCCAAGATCTGGGGCACGGGCATGATCGCGCCCCTCCAGGACGCGGCACCGCCGTCCTTCCGCCCGCTCGCCGTGCGTGGCCGGCTGTCGTTGGAGCAGCTGTCCCCGGAGTCCCGAGCCGCGACGGCGCTCGGAGACCCTGGCATCCTCGCCGATCGGCTCGTCGACGGTCCCGTGCGAAAGCGGTACGCGCTGGGAGTCGTCCCGCACTACAAGGACGCAGGCGACAGCACGATGCGCGCGCTGACGGACCTGGGCCCGTCCGTCCGCCGCATCGACGTCGCGTGGTCCCCCGAGGAGGTGGCCCGCGAGATCGCCTCGTGCGAGGTCGTCGTGTCGTCGTCGATGCACGGGCTGATCTTCGCCGACTCGCTCGAGGTCCCGAACGTCCGCCTCAAGGTCAGCAACAAGCTGGTGGGCGGGGACTTCAAGTTCCGCGACTACTGCTCGGCGTTCGGTCCGGACCGCTACCAGGACCCGGTCCGGCCGGACGACGTGCGCGACCGCTCGCTCACGCAGGTCGTCGACCTGGTCCGGGACCGATTTCGCCCGCCCTCGGGTATCGACCGGCTCAAGGAGGGCCTGGTCGCGGCTCTTCCTGTCTAGGGCCACGTCGGGCGTGACGGTCCGTCACGCCCGACGTGCCCCGCTCAGTCACTCCCAGTCGGCCTGCGCCATGATCTGGTCGGCGATGACCAGATCGGTCCGGGTGGTGATCTTGATGTTGTAGTCCTCGCCCTTGACGATCTTGACACGGTGGCCGGTGAACTCCGCCACCAGGTCGGCGTCGTCGGAGATCCGGTGGTAGTCCGAGGCGATGGCCTCCTCGTACGCCTTCTCGAGAAGCTCCCGCTGGAACACCTGGGGTGTCTGGCCGAGCCAGCTGTGCGAACGGTCCAGCGACCCGGTGATGAACTCCTCGTCGTCGACGGTCTTGAGCTGCACCACCGTCGGCATGCCCAGCATCGCCGCCCCGTTCTCCACCCCCGCGTCCAGCACGCGCTCGATCAGCTCGCCGTTGACGAACGGGCGCACCCCGTCGTGGACCATCACGATCGTCCCGGACGTGGCCTGGAGCCCGAGCTGCGCCGAGATGAACCGCTCCGCTCCGCCGTCGACGAGCGTCACCGGGAGCCCGGCGTCCTCGATGAGGATCTGGTGGTAGACCTCGCGGTTCTCGGGGCTGATCGTCACGATGATCTCGTCGACGAGCGGGTGCACGAACTCACGCACCGTCTTCTCGAGGATCGTGACACCGTTGATCTTGACCAGCAGCTTGTTCCCGCCGAAGCGGACGCCACGGCCGGCGCAGGTGACGATGGCCGAAACCTTGTGGGACTTGTACATCAGTGCTGTTCTCTCCTCGGGGGAATCCGCCTCGGGCGGGGTCGGACCGGCATCACGGGCGTGGTCGACGTGGCCGGTGATGAGGGCTGCCGCACCGGCTCAGGCGAGCAGCCCCTCGCGGGCATCGGCCACGAACCGACGGATGGCGTCGAGCTCGTCCTCGACGTCCATGAGGTAGCCCTCGGGCCCGCCGAAGAGCGCGGCGTGGCGGGTACGCATGTCGCGGGTGTACGCGAGCGGCGGTTCGGGCACGTCGGCGAGCTGACCGGTGATGTCCCGGCCGAAGACCTCCCGGGCGACCGTCGCGCTGTCGATCGCCGGCGTCGCCACGTTCAGCGACTCGAGCCCGTGGTCGAGCGCGACCCGGACGTCCGCCCAGAGCCGGCGCAGGTCGTAGTACTGGAAGCGGCCATCGGGACGGATGTGCTCGACGCGGTAGTCGTTCAGCAGGTCGTAGACGATGCCCTTCTTGATCGAACGACCGTAGAGCTGCGGCAGCCGGACGGGAAGCAGGTCGAAGGCGTCCCCGAGTCGTCGTTCCATGTGCAGCCTGTTCGCCCCGTACGGGGTCAGCCCTGCCTCGGTGAGCGGGGTCGACTCGTCGGGGGACGTCCCGCCGGGATAGACGCACACGGTCGAGGCGAGCACCAGCTTGTCCGCCCTGACCGTCGAGAGCAGGTCGACGTAGGCGTCGATCTCGGCGCGGTCGGCCGCACCGTCCTGGTTGATGCGGTGCGAGTCCGCACGGGCGGCCGCGGTGACGACGAGGTCGTACTCCTGACCACGGATGTCATCGATGTTCGAGGTGTTGTACAGATCGTCGAACGCGAACTCTGCCGCGAGGTTCGACCCGATGAATCCGGTGTAGCCGATCAGCGCAGTCCTCACGCCACTCCCTCCGTACGTCGCTCGCGGGCCGCGAGGTCCGGACCATCGTAGACGACGGCCCGGCGGCCGCCCGCGCGGTGACCCGGGACGACGCCGACGCGGACGGACCGGTCCGGGATGCCTCGTCGAGTGACCTGCGCCACAGTAGAATGAGCACATCACGCGGGGGGTCAGGACGATGCACCGCAGGACTCGGTCACACAAGGCTCTGGTGGCGGTCATGACCGCGGCCCTGATCGCGTCGTCGGTCGCAGGCCCGACGGTCGCGGCCGAACCCGTCACGGAACAGTCCGAGGCCGTGTCCGCGGCACCCGACGCGTTCCGGCTCGAGGGCAGCGGGTACGGGCACGGCGTCGGGATGCCCCAGTTCGGTGCGTACCAGATGGCTCGTGAGGGCCGCACGGCGACCGGCATCCTCAAGCACTACTACACGGGTGTCGGGACCCCGTACCGCGACGTGCCCGGCGCGATCCGCGTCCAGGTCTACGGGCCTGACCCCTACGGTTACGAGGGCTACGGCGACACCGGCGTCAAGACGTGGGTGTCCATCGACTCCGGTTCGTGGCGGGTACGGGACGGCCGCGGCGACACCCTGGTGGCAGGCAGCGGAGCGACGACCCTGGCGATCAAGGCCACCAGCACCGGGAAGGTCAAGGTGTGGACCCGTGGCGCCGCCTACTGGGCCAAGGTCGTCCGCATCTACTGGTCGGGCACCCGCTACTACCGGCCGGCAGGCACGCCGGCCGTGGCGACCGTCGTGGGTGCGCACGGCGCCTACCGGCACGGACGGCTGACCACGACCGTCAGGGAAGGGATCCCCAACCTCACCAACGACGTCCGGCTCAACACCGAGTACCTGTACGGCATCGCCGAGATGCCGTCCTCGTGGGGTGCCTCCGGCGGCGAGCGCGCCCTGCGGGCGCAGGCGATCACGGCGCGGTCCTATGCGCTCTCGCAGCGGACGAACAAGAACCTGTGCCGGTGCCACGTCGTCGACGACGTCCGGGACCAGAACTTCACCGGCTGGAAGAAGGAGAACGAGGGCACGAACGGCTACTACGGGACGATCTGGAAGACCGCGGTCGACCGGACGAGCTCGTCGACGATGGAGGGGCGCGTGCTGGAGCACGACGGTAAGCCCGTGGCGGCCCACTACTTCTCCTCCAGCGGTGGCCGGACCGCGAACTCCGAGGACGTCTGGTCGTCCGTGGTCCCGTACGAGAGGTCGGTATCCGATCCCTACAGCCTGCGAGCCCCGGGGAACTCGTACTCGTCGTGGACCCGTACCCTCACCCAGGCCTCCGCCAGCAAGCTCTTCGGCCTGCCCACGGTGGTCTCGGTGGAAGTCACGGCACGTTGGAGCAGCGGTCAGATGCGCTCGATCACCGCGACGAACCTCCACGGCACGACGTCGACGATCTCGGGAAAGGCCGATCAGATGCGCCGGTGGATCGGCCGGGCGACCACGGCCGGCAACCTGCCCGCCGCGTGGATCACCGGGATCCGCGGCTACTGACCGGGACGGACCTCGCGCGCCTCGCTCTCCAGCAGGACCGGGATGCCGTCGCGGACGGGGTAGGCCAGCGGGCGGTCCGGGTCGGTCGAGCGCAGCTCCGGGGCGCCGTCCGGACCGACGGCGTCGACGAGCTCGGCGCCCGTCACGGGGCAGCGCAGCACGCTGCGCACCCAGGGGTCCATCCAGGGGGTCTGGTCGTTCACAGGGCCTCCTCGTGCACGAGGGACAGGACGTCGTCCCGGAGCTTGGTCATGATGTCGTGGTCGGCGGCCTCGACGTTGAGGCGCAGCAGGGGTTCGGTGTTGGACGCGCGCAGGTTGAACCACCACTTGGGGTGCTGGTCGTCCCAGTGGGTGACGGTCAGGCCGTCGAGGGTGTCCACGACGGCCTCGGGGTAGGCGCGCTCGTAGGCGTCGCGCACCCGCTCGGTGGTCGCACCCGGATCGGTGACCCGCGAGTTGATCTCCCCCGACGCGCTGTAGGGGGTGTACATGTCGGCCAGCGCGCTGGCGGGGTGGGGCTGCGAGCCGAGCGCGGCCAGCACGTGCAGCGCGGCCAGCATGCCGGTGTCGGCGAACCAGAAGTCGCGGAAGTAGTAGTGGGCGGAGTGCTCGCCGCCGAAGATCGCCGAGTGCTCGGCCATCGTCTCCTTGATGAAGGAGTGCCCCACCCGGGTGCGCACCACGGTGGCGCTCTCGCCGAGCAGGTCGGTCACCGCCCGGGAGGTGATGAGGTTGGCGATGACCGTCGCGGGCCGTCCGGCGGCCTGCTCGCGGGCGATCTCGCGCATCCCGACCAGGGCGGTGATCGCGCTCGGGGAGACGGCCGCGCCGGTCTCGTCGACGACGAAGCAGCGGTCGGCGTCCCCGTCGAAGGCCAGGCCCAGGTCGGCGCCGTGGGACACCACGGCGCGCTGCAGGTCGGCCAGGTTCGCCGGCTCCAGCGGGTTGGCCTCGTGGTGCGGGAACGTGCCGTCCAGCTCGAAGTACAGCGGCACCACCTCCAGCGGCAGGCCGGGGAGCCCGGCGGCGTCGCCCAGGACGGCGGGCACCGTCAGCCCGGCCATGCCGTTGCCGGCGTCGACCACGACCTTCAGCGGCCGGATCCCGGACAGGTCGACCAGCGAGCGCAGGAAGGCGGCGTAGTCGCCCAGGACGTCCTGCTCGACGACCTCGCCCGGCGTGCCGGCGGCCTCCGGCTCGGCGCCGTCGAGGATCTGCTGGGCCCGGTCGCGGATCTGCGCGAGGCCGGTGTCCTGCCCCACGGGCCGCGCCCCGGCCCGGCACATCTTGATTCCGTTGTACGCGGCCGGGTTGTGCGAGGCGGTGAACATCACCCCCGGCGCCTGCAGACTGCCCGAGGCGAAGTACAGCCCGTCGGTCGAGCACAGACCCACGTCGACCACGTCCACGCCGCGAGACGTCACGCCCGCGGCGAACTCCCGGGCCAGCGCGGGGCCGGTGTCCCGCATGTCCCGGCCGACCACCACCCGCGCCGCCCCGTCGGGCACCGCCGCGACCTCGGCGAAGGCCACCCCCAGGGCCCACGCCACCCGCGGCGACAGCTCCGCGGGCACCAGCCCCCGCACGTCGTAGGCCTTCACGATCTTCGTCAGGTCCGTCGTCACCCGCCCAGCCTACGGCGCGGAGGACGGGCGTCCGGCACGACGACGAGTGTGGTTGGGTGGGTCCGTGACCGTGCTGCACCCGCTCGCGAACCCCGTGCAGCGCTACGACTGGGGATCCCCGACGCGCATCCCCACGTTGCTCGACCTCCCGGTCGACGGCCTCCCCGTCGCCGAGCTCTGGCTGGGCGCCCACCGCAGCGCACCCAGCACGTCGGCAGGGGTCCCGCTGCACGAGATCGTGCGCGCCGACCCCGCGGCCGTCCTGGGCGACCGGGTCGCCGACCGCTTCGGCCCGCGCCTGCCCTACCTGCTCAAGGTGCTCGCCGCCGACAGGTCGCTCTCCCTGCAGGTCCACCCGCGGCCGCACCTGGCCCGGGCCGGGTTCCACCGGGAGAACCGTCTCGGGATCCCGGTCGACGCCCCCGAACGCTCCTTCCACGACGACCAGCACAAGCCGGAGATGGTCGTGGCGCTCACGGAGTTCGACGGCCTCGCAGGGTTCCGTACCCCACGCAGCACCCTGGCGCTCCTGGAGGGTCTCCCGGGCCCGCTCGTGGCGGAGGTCCGGTCGGCGCTCCGTGCCGACCGGTCGGCGACCGGTGTGCGGGCGGCCTTCTCGGCCCTGCTCTCGAGCCGCGGCGCGGCGTCCTGCCGTCAGGCCGTGGACGAGACCGTCGCGGCGGTCCGCGCCCGCCTGGAGGCCGGGTCACCGTCGGAGCGTGCCGACGCGACCGTGGTGGCGCTCTCCGCGGAGCACCCGGGCGATCCCGGGGTGATCGCCTCCCTGCTGCTCAACCGGGTGACGCTCGACCCCGGTGAGGCGCTCTACCTGCCTCCGGGCGAGGTGCACGCCTACCTGTCCGGCGTGGCGGTGGAGGTGATGGCGTCCAGCGACAACGTGCTCCGCGCCGGGCTGACCAGCAAGCACGTGGACGTCGAGGCGTTGCTGGAGTGCGCGTCGTTCGCGCCGCGCCGCCCCGCGACCCCGGAGATCACCACGTCGGGCGGCCGGGGACAGGTGGTGACCTATCGCGCACCGGTGCCGGAGTTCGCCCTGACGACGGCGGACGTCGACCCCTCCGAGGCGGTCGACCTCCCGGCCTCGGGCCCGCGGATCGTGCTCTGCCTGGACGGTTCGGTGGAGCTCACCGCCGGCGGTTCCGGAGCGGAGCCGCTCCGGCTGTCCCACGGGGCGTCGGTCTTCGTCCCCCACGACGCCGGGACCCTCTCGGTGGCCGGGGCGGGGCACGTCGTCTGCGCCTGGGTGCCCTGACCGGCTCAGACGCCCGCGGCCGGCCCGCCGTCGGACTCCGCCCGGAGCACCCGGAGGTGGCCACGGCGCGCCGTCTCGGTCACGGTCGCCGGCTCCGCGGACACCGGCGTCCGGGTGGCCCGGCCGCCCCGTCCGGCCTCCCGCACGGCCTCGGCCAGCGCCGAGAGGTCGTCCTTGGAGGGGGCCGGCGTGTGGAACTCGGGCTGCAGCCGCACGACCTCCCAGCCGCGCGGCGCGGTGAGGCGCTCCGCGTGCTGGGCGCACAGGTCGTAGCTGTGCGGTTCGGCACGCTGCGCGAGCGGCCCCAGCACCGCGGTCGAGTCCGCGTACACGTAGGTGAGGGTCGCCACCGCCGCCTGCGTGCATGCTGTCCGCGAGCACTGCCTCACCGATCTCACCCACGGAGAATACGTGCCGCGCACGGACCTGCGCTCCAGGCGCGCCGTCGGTCGATAGTCTCGGAGCGTGAACCTCACCGCACCGGGGTCAGGACCGCGTCGCCGGGACCGGCGAGGGCGGGGACCACGGGGTCCTCTGATACCCGCCGACCTGCCCGCCCATCGCTCCCGCGCCGAGCGGTTCGACGACGCCGTCCTCGCGTCGCTCGAGTCCATCGAGCGCCGGTGGCCGGCCGTGGCCGGTGCGGAGCTCGGCGTCGAGGACGTGCCGCCCTCCGACCCCGCTCCCTGGGAGTCGTCCGGCGTGCCGCTCGGGCGGGTCTTCCCCGCGACGTCGGGCCGGCCGGCACGGATCGTGATCTACCGCCGGCCGGTGGAGACCCGCTCGACGGACCCCGAGGACCTCGCCGAGCTGGTGCACGACGTCGTCGTGGAGCAGGTGGCGCACCTGCTGGCGCGGACGCCGGAGGAGATCGACCCGCGGTTCGGCGAGCGCTGACCCGCACCGGTCGTCACGGCACGTCGACGCGGCGGACCTCCTCCAGGCCGTCCGTCTCGGCGGACGGCGTCGGGTCGAGAGTGGCCACCAGCGAGCCGTCCGTGCCGGTCCCGTCGGACGCCGTGAGGCGCACGGACCAGACCACCCGCGCGGCGGGGGCCGCGCCGTCGTCGGACGACGCGGGGTCGACGACGACCGCGACCTCGGCCGCCACGTCGTCCGCGGCGACCTCGACGGTCCCCCCGACCGGGACCTCGACCTGTTCCTCGCCGGTCAGGCTCCCGTCGGCCGCCACACCCCGCAGGCGCACGGGCACGACTCCCGAGGGATCCACGTCCGGGGAACGGTCCGCCGGGACGGCGGACAGCACCACCGTCGCACCCTGTGCCACGGCCGGGAGGCCGACCTGCCCCGCGTCGACGGGTCCCGCCGGCAACGACCGCCCCGCGTTCCACGCCACGTCGTAAGGGGTGCCGTCCACGACCGAGTCCTCCGGCTGCTCCCCGGGCAGCGCGAAGCGGGCCGCCCCGACCACCGGGACGTCGGCGTCGACGACGACCGTGTACGTCCCGGGCTCGAGGCCTCCCAACGGCACCGACGTCACCGCGCCCACGGCCAGGTCGACGACCTCGGCGCCGCGCAGCGTCACCCGGCCCTCCGGCCCGTACACGCTGACCCGGGCGACACCGGGCCGGCCGTCGGGGGCCAGGAGCCACAGCGCAGCCGCCTGCGGCGCGTCAGGAGCCTCGCCCCGGCCGACCACCCCGCTGGCCACCATCACCCGGGCCGGCGGGTCGCCCGGCTCCAGCAGGTCGACACCGGTCGGCACGAGCCCGTCGATGCCCTGGGTCTGCCACGAGGCCGTCACCCGGGCGCCGGTGGCACGGACGTGGACCGCGAGGCGGCGCTGCTCGGGGGCGAGCGAGTCGAGCCGGAGCACCTCCTGCTCCCCCGGCGCCACCGTGAACGCACCCTGACCGCCGATCGACACCGGGCCGTTCGGCCCGTACACCTCCAGGCTCACGGCGGCCGGCTCCACACTCGGGTTCTGCACCGTGAGCAGTGCGGTCCGGCCGACCTCGCTGCCGCCGCCCACCAGCCAGTGGTCCGTCGCCGGAGCGCGGCACGACGCGGCCGCAAGCCCCCGCAGGTCGCCCGCGGCGGTGCTCCCCGCGAGGGCTGCCGCGACGCGCAGCGGGGCACCGGCCCGCGGCTCGGCCCGGAGCACCCGGACGCCCCGGACCTGCTCGGACAGCACGTCCACCGCCGGACCCGCCGTGATCCCCCGTGCCCGCGTGCCGTCGAGACGCGCGAGGAGCGGCGTCCCGGCCGCACCCTCGACGGCGGCCGCCACGGCCGAGCGGCTCTCGACCGGGGCGGCCCCGAACTGGTCGTCCCCCACGTCGGAGCCGGCGGGCAGGCGCACCGGGCGCGGACACACGGCCACGGACGTCGGCGGCCGCACCTCGACCTGCCGCATGGCCGCGGCGACCGCGACCTCGTCCGCGGCCGTCCACCGCTGCGTCCACTGCTCGCCGACCGCCGCGGTCGCGACGAGCGCTGCGGCGACGAGCGTGCCGGAGACGACCAGGCCCGCGCGGCGCAGGGTCGGGGCGGCCCTCATCGGTTCCTCCGCCGGGACAGCGGCAGGGCCAGCAGCACGTAGACCACCAGCACCAGGCCGCACAGCGCGAACCAGGGCGGCCGTGACGGCGCGGCGTACCCGACGTGGACCTCACCGGCGTCCGCCCCGAGCACGAAGGCCTGCCGACCGTCGACCTCGGTCGCCGGCAGCCGCCGCCCGTCGACGTCCGCGCGCCATCCGGCACCGGCGGACTCCGCGAGGACCAGGACGCGGTCCGGGTCGCCGGTCCCCACGACGTCGTCCACGGTGCGGCCGTCGCTGTCGAGGGTTCGCACGGGGGCAGAGGCCCGTCCGTCCTCCGGGGCCGTGCGCAGCACGGTGGCCCAGGCGGGGCGCGGCCCCGCGGGGTCGACGCGCCACAGGAGCACGGAGCTCTCCGTCACCCGGCTCAGACCGGGCACGAGGTCGAGGGTCGTGACGAGCTCGGGGTCGCCGTCGGGAGGCACCTGGACGGCGCCCACACCGAGAGCGGACAACCGGTCCGCCAGCTCGGGGCTCCGGCCCGCGGCCACCTGGGCGGTGAGCGTGTCGAGCGCGGCGACGTCCGGCCGCTCCCGACCCGGCACGAGACCGGCCTCACGGGCCCGCACGACGACCGAGGAGTCGAGCATGCTCGAGCCGTCGCGACGGAGCAGCGTGTACTCCACCACCCCGTCGACCCGGTCGACCTGCAGGACGCGTGCCGACCGGGGGGCGGCCTGGAGCTCCTGCCCGACCGCCGGGACCACCCCGGCCGCGGCGGCCCGCAGCTCGCCGACGGCGGCGCCCCGGGCGTCGTCGTACCACCAGGCGCCGAGCCCGAGGACCGGGACGAGCAGGGCGACGACCGCCAGCGTGCCCGTGAGCAGTCGCACCGGACGACGGGTCCCGGGCTCCGGGACGGCGGTCAGCGCGGCGACCCCGAGCCCGAGCAGCACCACGGAGAGTCCGGGCGCCGCCCAGCCGTGCACCGCGCCGCCCGCGTCGTCGGCGGCCACGACCGTCCCGCTCGCGACGAGGGCCAGCAGGAGTCCGAGGACGGCGACACCGACGGCGAGCTGCGCCGCGCGGCGGTGGCGACCCCGGAGGAGTCCGGCGGCCGCGAGCGCCAGGAGCCCGGTCCCGAGCACCCACGGCCCGGCCTCCTGGAGGGGCTGCCACGGCAGGTCGAGCCCGGCCGCCCACGGCTGCGGCGGGGTCGGGTGGCCCAGCAGCAGGGTGAGACCGTCGACGGCCCCGGCAGGCGTCGGCGTCCCGACGGAGGCCAGCAGCGGACGCCATCCGCCGGTGGTCCAGGTGGCGACGGCGTGCCACCAGAAGGGCAGCGCGAGGACGACCGTGGGGAGCAGCACGACCAGGACGCGACGCCAGTGCGTCCGGGCGACGACCAGTCCCACCACGCCGGTGAGCAGGGCGACCGCGGCGAGCGCCGGGGCACCGGCGACGACGACGCCCAGCAGCAGGCCGGCCGCCGCGGCCGCACCGAGCGACCCCCGGGGCGCCGCCGGGGGGCCGACGTCGTCGCGGGCCTGGCGGCCGAGCGCACGCAGCACCGCCAGGAGCAGCCACGGCAGGGCCAGGTGGGCGAGCACCGCGCCGAGACGACCCGTGGTGAGGGACTCGAGGAAACCGGGCCATGCCGTCCACACGAGCGCCGCCGCGACCCGCGCCCACACAGACCGGCTGACCGCTCCGGACCCGAACCAGGCGCCGAGCGCGGCCAACGGCAGCGCCGCCAGGACGAGCGCGTTGACCGCCGTCTGTGCGGCACCGCCGACCAGGGCGGTGAGGATCACCAGCACCGCCAGCCACGGGTCCGCCGGGGCCCCGGTGCCGAGACCGTCCTGCACCCATCCGGAGGTCGCCGCGTCGGCCACCTCGCCCAGGGCGGCGGGGGCGGGGAGCAGCGCACCCCCGACGACGCGCCCGCCGTCGGCGAGCACGCCCTGCCAGGACCCGAACGCGGCCAGGGCCAGCAGTGCCGTGCTCACCAGCACGACCGACAGGCCCGTCCGGCGGCGTCGGGCCAGGGCCGTCAGCTCGGCACGTTCGAGGTCGGTGACCGCCCGCCGGGTCCGGTGCGCCTCGGCCCGGGTGAGACGGGCGTCCCGACGGCGGGCGACGACGTCGCGCCAGCCCGCCTGCAGCGGGCGCAGGACCCGCCGCGGCATCCGGCGCGTGCGGGCGGCACGCCGCCTGCCCCTGATCAGCGGGACCAGCCGCAGCACCGTCGCCACCGGGGCGACGAGCTCGTCGCGCGCCTGCGCCGGACGGGTGAGGGCCAGCCGGTAGGCCGCGGCGACGGGCGCCCACACGATCATGGCGACCATGGCCAGCGGGAGCACCGGCAGGGGGACACCGACGAGCCGGGTGTACAGCTGGCTGCGCCGCCGCGCGTAGGCGGAGGCGGACCGGCGTCCGCGGTGCCGGTGACCGCGGGACCCCCGCAGGCCGCGCAGCGATGCCTGTGCGTGATGGACGACGGCGTCCGGGACCACGACGACACGGTGCCCGGCGAGTCGCGCGCGGCGGCACAGATCGAGGCTGTCGCCGAACCGGCCGAGCTCCGGGTCGGTGCCACCGAGGTCGGTCCACACCGTCCGCCGCACGAGCGCCCCGGCCAGGCCGACGGCGAGGACGTCCTCGCGGGCGTCGTGCTGGCCCTGGTCGATCTCCGAGTCGTCGATCCCGGTCATCCGACGGCCGAGCGGCGAGACGGTGTAGCCGACCTCGACCAGGACACCGGGCCGGTCGGGGTCCGGGGGCAGCGGCTGGCCGTCGTCGTCCAGGGGCCACCGCCGTTGCTTGCAGCCCGCGACCGCGACCGCCGACGAGTGCTCGACGGCGCGCAGCAGGGCCGCCAGGGCGTCGGGGGCCGGCGCCGAGTCGTCGTGGAGGATCCACAACCAGGTCGTGCTCTCCAGACCCAGCGCGGTCAGGGCCCGGTCGACGGCCTCGCCGAGGGTGCGCGAGCCGGACGCCCCGACGTACTGCCGGTCCCCGAGGCGCAGGTCGGGATGCTGTCCGGTGGAGGGGGCGGCGTCGACGTCGACGACGACGACGTCCTGGGGTTCCCGGACCTGCGCGGCCACCGCGTCGAGGGTGGCCGGGAGGAAGGGGGTGCGTCCACGGGTGACGACGACGGCCGCCACCGTCACGGACTGCCGGGCCGGCACGCCCGTCACCGACCCGGGGGCCACGTCGTCGCGCGCGGCCCCGTCAGGTGTCCGGGTCAGGTGCGGTGCAGTCATCCTGAGCGCCATGATGCGGCGCCCCGACCCCGGCGTGTGGGATATCGGTCAGACGGCGCGCCGCTTGAGCTTTCGCCGTTCGCGCTCCGAGAGCCCGCCCCAGATGCCGAAGCGCTCGTCGTTCTCGAGCGCGTAGTCCAGGCATTCCGACCGGACCTCGCACGAGGCGCAGACCTTCTTCGCCTCGCGGGTGGACCCGCCCTTCTCCGGGAAGAAGGCCTCCGGGTCCGTCTGGGCGCACAGGGCTCGTTCCTGCCACCCGAGCAGGGTTTCCTCCTCGACGACGTCGTCGCTGCCGAAGAGCGGGAGGACCGGGGCGACCCGATCCGTCTCCTGACCGATGTCAGACGGGAAGGCCCCCTGGTCCCCGTCGAGCAAATTCCACATGGCGTGCCCCTCCATGCCGTCCTCGAAGAAACTGCATACCTGGAATTACACGCGTGTCATCTCGGGTCGTCAAGCCGAAATGTGCTAGGTGGCGCATTTCCATGACGTGTTCACACGGCACTGAGGTCCCGTTGAGGTACCTCTGAGGTTCCTGGACACCTCGTAGGGTGGTCCGGTGACCACCCCAGACACCACCGCGACCGGCCTCCTCGCCCGACTCACCGCCCTCGGCGGACGGCCCGCCCTGACCTGGTACGGCGACGACGGCGAACGGATCGAGCTGTCCGGCGCCGTGGTGGACAACTGGGTCGCCAAGACCGTCAACCTGCTCGTCGAGGAGTTCGACACCGAGCCGGGCAGCGACGTCGTCGTCGACCTGCCCGTCGGCTGGCGGCAGGTCGTCTGGGCGCTGGCCGCCGCCCGGTGCGGGGCCGACGTGGCGCTGCTCGACCCGGCCGCGGACTCTCCGGACCGCGCGGACGCGGACGTGGTCGTCACCTCCCGCCCCGACGCGTGGACCGGGACCGACCAGCTCGTCGCCGTCGCGCTGCCGGCCCTCGCCCGTCGCTTCGAGGGTGAGCTCCCGCCGGGCGCCGTCGACGCCGCGGGAGCGGTCATGACCTACGGCGACGCCATCGTCGTCGACCCGGCGGCCGGTGCGGGCACCCCGCTGACCGCGCTGGCCGGCGGCGAGCCCGTACCGACCACCGACGACGATGCCGGGCGCGTCCTGGTGCGCGGGACCGGGGCGGTTGCCGAGGTCCTCGCCCAGGTCCTCACCGTGTGGGCAGCAGGGGGTTCGGTCGTCCTGACCTCGGCCGCGACGGCGCAGGCCCTGGACGGCGACCCCGAACGGCTCGAGCGGCTCGTGGCCACCGAGCAGATCACGCGGGCCTGACTCAGGGACGGCCGAGGGCGCGGTAGGTCCAGCCGGCGGCCTGCCAGGCGTCGCGGTCCAGGGCGCCGCGTCCGTCCAGGACCTGGGGACGGGCCACGAGGCCGGCGGCGCGGGCGGGGTCCAGGTCGCGGTAGTGGCGCCACTCGGTCAGCACCAGCACCACGTCCGCGCCCGTGAGCGCGGCCTCGAGGTCGCGCTCGTAGGCCAGGGAGGGTTCCTTGCGGCGGGCGTTGTCGATCGCCTGGGGGTCGTGGACCACCACGTGCGCGCCGAGCCCGTCCAGGCGTGCGGCCACGTCCAGGGCCGGCGAGTCGCGCACGTCGTCGCTGTCGGGCTTGAACGCCGCCCCCAGCACCGCCACCCGCGCCCCGGCCACGTCCCCGCCGAGGACCTCGACGGCCAGCTCGACCATCCGTGCCCGCCGCCGGGTGTTGATCGCGTCGACCTCGCCCAGGAACGCCACCGCCTCTCCGGCCCCGAGCTCGTCCGCGCGGGCCATGAACGCCCGGATGTCCTTGGGCAGGCACCCCCCGCCGAACCCGAGCCCGGCATTGAGGAACCTGCGCCCGATGCGCTGGTCGTGCCCGATCGCGTCCGCCAGCCGGGTCACGTCGCCGCCGGCGACCTCGCACAGCTCGGCCATCGCGTTGATGAACGAGATCTTCGTGGCCAGGAACGAGTTCGCCGCGACCTTGACCAGCTCGGCGGTGGCGTAGTCGGTGACCACCTGCGGAGTCCCCTCGGCCAGCGGGGTCGCGTACACCTCGTCCAGCAGCGCCGCGGCCCGCCGGCCGACCTCCCCCTCCGGGACGCCGTACACGATCCGGTCCGGGTGCAACGTGTCGGCCACCGCGAACCCCTCGCGCAGGAACTCCGGGTTCCACACCAACGTGGCGCCCACCGCCTCGACCCGGGCGGCCAGCCCGGTCGCGGTACCCACCGGCACCGTCGACTTGCCCACCACCACGTCACCCACGGCCAGGTGCGGCACCAACGAGGACACCGCCGCCTCGACGAACGACAGGTCCGCCGCCCCCGAGCCCGCCGCCTGCGGCGTGCCCACACAGACGAAGTGCACCCGCGCACCGGCCACCGCCGCCACGTCCGCCGACACCGACAGCCGCCCGGCACCCACCGCCCGCGCCAACAGCTCGTCGAACCCCGGCTCGAAGAACGGCGACTTGCCCAGCGCCAACGACTCCACCCGCGCGGCGTCGACGTCGACCCCCACGACCTCGTGGCCCAGCGACGCCATGGACGCCGCGTGCACGGCACCCAGATACCCCAGACCCACCACGGAGACCCGCATGCCTGCGAGTCTAGGTCGCGGACCCGCGCACCCCCAGGCGTCAGGGATGGCCGCTGTGTGAACACTCGGCGGCCGGCGGGTGCGGGTGAAACTTGCTGGTCGAGGCGCCGGACGGCCGCGTCGGGCGTGCGGGTGCCCAGGGGCGCTCGTAGCGTTCCTCGGGTGACCCACGCCGCACGCGCCGGGTGGAGGTCGTTGACGACCGCCCTCGTCGGCCTGCTGACGTTCTCACTGGTCGCCGTCCCCGGCGCTCAGGCGGTGCCCTCCGCCCCCGACAGCGGGACGCCGACGGCGTCCGGGGCGGCAGGACCGCTCGGGGCGGCACCCGACAGCCGGCCGGAACCGGTCCGGGCGACGACCGACCGGACGGCGTTCGTGCCGGATCCCCGCGGCGGACAGCGCCGGGGCGGCCGGGCGCACGACACCTCGGGAGACACCGGAGCCGCCGGCGACGCGCTCCTGGCCACCGCGGACGTCACCGGGTTCGGGGTCGTGGGCGTGACCTGGACCGGCGGTGTCGCCGCCCGGGCGCTCGACGTCGAGGTCCGCACCTCCCGGACGGCCGGTGCCACGTCCGACGGCGACACCGGCTGGGGACCCTGGGAGCACGTCGCCGTCGAGCCGTCGCCGCAGGGCACGCTGGACGGGACGGAACCGGTCGTCGTCGGTGACGTCGCGCAGGTGCAGGCCCGCGTGACCGGCCCGGCGGCCGGGTCCGTGCGCGACCTGGAGCTCTCCGTCGTCGATCCGGGGACGTCGCCGGCCGACGACGACGTGCCCGTACCGCCGACGGCGGCCTCGCCGCACGGTGCCGCCGTCGCCGCGGTACCGGTCCCGGACCGCCCCACGATCGTGTCACGCGCCGCCTGGGGTGCCGACGAGTCGATCATGAGCTGGACACCGCGGCAGGGCGACGTCCGCGCGGCCGCCGTCCACCACACCGCCGGCACGAACTCGTACTCCGAGGGTCAGGTCCCCGGGATCATCCGCGGGATCTACGCCTACCACGCCCAGACCCGTGGTTGGGGAGACATCGGCTACAACTTCGTCGTCGACAAGTTCGGCCGGCTGTGGGAAGGACGGGCCGGCGGGATCACCGCGCAGACGATCGGCGCCCACGCCCAGGGGTACAACAGCGTCTCCACCGGTGTCAGCGTCCTCGGCAACTACGAGACGGCGACCGTGTCGAACGCCGCCGTCGGCGCCGTCGTGGACCTCCTGGCCTGGAAGCTCGCGCTGCACGGCGTGCCTGCCGACGGTTCGACCACGGTCGACGGCACGCCCCTCGCCCACGTCTTCGGCCATCGGGACGTCGGCTACACGGCCTGTCCGGGCAGGACCCTGTACGAGAAGCTGGGCGAGATCCGGCGCCGCGCGGCCGCCATCCAGGAAGCGGCCGCAGCCCTCGACGTGCCCGACGGAACCTTCGTCGAGCGTCCGAACGGGACCTTCGCCCTGGTCGAGCAAGGCCGGAAGCACGTCGGCGGCTGCTCGATCGTGCGTGAGTACGGAGCCTCCTGCAGGAAGGCGATACCCATCACCTGGGCTCAGTCGAACGCCCTCGAGCCGGGTGGCCGGCTGCAGCAGACGGTCCGCACCACGGACGGTCGGCTCTACCGCATCGTGGACGGCACGAAGCGTGAGGCCCTCGACATGGAGTCCCTGCGTCGCATCAACAAGGAGACACCGGTCGTGCGGATGGCGTTCAGCGCGATCGACCGGCTGTCCTACGGGTCGCCCGTGGTGCGGTCGGCCGTGGTGGTCGTGAACCGGGACACCGGGCGGAAACGCCTCGTGGTGGGTGGCCGCAAGCACGGCTACCTCAACAACCCGCTGTACCGGCGAACCCCGCTGGGCGAGCTCGACACGGCACGACTTGACGGGCCGAGCGTGTCGTTGATGCCCCGGATCCCGCCCACCACCGGAGTGGTGGTCCGCAGGAACGGACGCGAGTTCCTCGTGTCACGACAAGGGCTCGTGCGCATCGACGGCACCGGCAACGTCCGCGCCTCGGCCGTGACCCAGCACTGGAGCAAGGCACTGATGCTCTCCGTCCCCCGGCTCCCCGGCCGGCCCGAGCTCGTCGTGGTGCGCGTCCGGAACCAGAGCCAGCTCTACGTCCTCCGGGACGGCGTGCTGCGTCCCGTCTCCCGGGCCCGCGCCGAGAACCTCAACGACGGCGTGAGGCCACCGGTCCACGTGATCCTCAAGGTCACGAAACGGCAGCTGCCGGAGGGCCCACCGCTCTAACCCTCACAGGATTTCTACGGGAACGGCGGTCCGCTGACGCAGAGATGTGGCCCGTGGCATCTATGCTCGCCTTTCGTGACCTACCCGCCTGCCCGCCACATCGCACCGCGAGACGGCTCCGCGACCGGGCCGGCGCACGCCCGCACGCAGCAGGGCACGTCCATCCTGCGCCTCGGCGCGCTGGTCATGACGGCCGTGCTCGCCTTCGTGGGTGTCGGCGCCGCGACGGCCGCCGTCACGCTCAGCGGGAACATCGCCGCCATCGACGCCGACGCCGCGCTGGGCGAGGACCGTCCGGAGAAGGTCGTCCCCGACGACCCCAACGCCGGCGCGCCGCTCAACATCCTCCTGCTCGGCTCCGACTCGCGCGAGGGGAACAACGGCAACGACGACGGCACCGAGGGTGCTCGGGCCGACACGACGATGATCATGCACCTGGCGGCGGACCGGTCCCGGGTGGAGCTGATGTCGATCCCGCGGGACACCACGACCGACATCCCCTCGTGCCCGACGTCGTCGGGTGGCGAGACACCCCCGCTGTACGGGGTGAAGTTCAACGCGGCGTTCTCCCAGGGGTACGACTACGGCCATGACGTCGAGTCCGGCGCGCTGTGCACGATGAAGACCGTCGAGACGATCTCCGACGTCCGCATGGACGGATTCGTGGTGGTCGACTTCTCCGGCTTCCGGAACATGATCGACGCGCTGGGTGGTGTCGAGATGTGCATCCCGAACGACATCGACGCCCCCAAGGCGGACAACCTGGTCCTGTCGGCGGGCGTGCAGAACCTGGACGGCAAGACAGCGCTGCAGTACGCCCGGGCACGCACGGGCCAGGGCCTGGGCGACGGCTCCGACATCGGACGCATCGCCCGCCAGCAGGAGATGATGGCCGCGCTGGCGCGCACGGTGCTGGAGCAGAACATGCTGACCGACTCGGCGCGACTCCTGCAGTTCCTCGGCGCGACCACGGGTTCCCTGACGATGAGCAGCAACTTCGCCTCGGTCCAAGGACTCGCCGGGCTGGCGTACAGCGCGCGGGGGGTGCGGCCTGGGAACATCGCCTTCATGACCGTCCCGTGGCACTACGACCCGGACAACCCGGCCAACGTGGTGCTCGACGCGGAGGCTGCCTCCGTGTGGGACGACCTGCGGCACGACCGTCCGCTGAGCGAGGTCGTCGCCGGTGCCGACGAGTCGGGCTCCACCGCGGGGGACGGGGACGGCGGGTCGTCGGAGGGCGGGTCGTCGGACGGCGGGTCCGGGACGCCCGAGGGCGACGCGGCCGCCGAGTCCGACGTCACGACGACGTCGGCCACGGACTCCGGCGCCGACGGGTCCGGCGGATCGACGGCGACGCCGAGCGACGAACCATCCCCCGGCCAGACCCGCGACCCCCGCGAGGAAGCCTTCACCGGGGCCGACGTGACCGCGGTCTGCGAGGGTTGACATGACCGACGAACGACGTATCCCGCCGAGCTTCACCCCCGCCGGGGGACGCAGCTCGCGACCGGCGTCGACCAACGACGCGATCTCGGTCGGCGGTTCCGAGCGACCGTCCCGCCCCACCGGGCGGGTCGGTCGGCGCGACGACGCCGTCCCGATGGAGCCCCGGGAACCCCGCGTCCGCCGCCAGTCGTCGCGCGAGATCCCCGTGGCGCCCGACCGACGCTCCGCCACGCCGGACCGCGCACCGCGCTCCTACCCTCCGGGCGGCGGCCGCACGGCGCGACCGGCGTCCCACGCGCCGGCCGCGCGCTCGAGCCAGCCCTCCGCGGCACGCGCGGGCGCCGCCCCGCAGCGCCGCACGCCGCCGCCCGCCGGCCCGCCCGCCGGGCCGCGCACGGGTTCCGGCGACGACGGCTTCCGCGTGCGCAAGGGGCGCGTCGCGATCCTCGTCCTGGCCGGGGTGCTCGTGCTGCTCCTGGCCTGGCCGGTCGGCCTGCTCGTGTGGGCCAACGGCAAGATCCAGCACACCGAGGCGCTCTCCGACGCGTCCGGGACCCCGGGGACCACGTATCTGCTCGCCGGGTCCGACGCCCGCGGGTCCGGGGGCGTCGACGACGGGACGTCCGGCGCCCGCACCGACACGATCATGGTGCTGCACTCCCCCCGCAGCGGGCCCGCCTCCCTCATCTCGATCCCCCGGGACACCTACGCGGAGATCCCGGGCGAGGGCGCCAACAAGATCAACGCCGCCTACGCGTGGGGCGGCCCGCCGCTGCTGGTGGAGACGGTCGAGGGCCTGACCGGCCTCACCGTCGACCACTACGCCGAGGTCGGGTTCGGCAGCCTCGAGGAGATCGTCGACGCCGTCGGCGGCGTCGAGCTGTGCTACGACGAGACCGTCAAGGACAAGCGCAGCGAGCTCGACTGGGAGGCCGGCTGCCACGTGGCCGACGGCGCCACCGCGCTGGCGTTCTCCCGGATGCGCTACTCGGACCCGAAGGGCGACATCGGCCGGGCCGAACGGCAGCGCCAGGTCATCGGTGCCGTCGCCGACACCGCCGTCCAGCCCGGCGTGCTGCTCAACCCGCTCGACCAGGTCCAGCTCGTCGACGCGGGCACCGGCGCGCTGGTCGTCGACGAGGACACGGGGATCGTGGACCTCGGGCGGCTGGCCCTGGCCTTCCGGGCGGCGACGGGACCGGAGGGCGTCACCGGCACCCCGCCGATCGAGAGCCCGAACTACCAGCCCGGAGGCGTCGGCTCCACCGTGCTGCTGTCCGACGACGCCGACCAGTTCTGGCTCGACGTCCGCGACGGCGACCTCGAGCCGGGCAGCACGGTCGGCGGGCTCTAGCCGCGGGCGGCCCGCAGCCGGTCGCCCTTGGCCCGCGCCGCCTCGCGCAGCTCGTCCTGGAAGGCCACCATCCGCTGCCGCAGGGCCAACGACTCCGCGTCGGTCCCGGCCCCGAGGATCTGCGCGGCGAGCAGACCCGCGTTGCGGGCGCCGCCGATCGAGACCGTGGCCACCGGCACGCCCGCGGGCATCTGCACGATCGACAGCAGCGAGTCCATGCCGTCGAGGTGCTTGAGCGGCACCGGCACGCCGATGACGGGCAGCGGCGTCACCGCGGCGAGCATGCCCGGCAGGTGGGCCGCACCGCCGGCCCCGGCGACGATCACGCGCAGACCCCGGTCCGCGGCCGTGCGGCCGTAGTCGATCATCTCGGTCGGCATGCGGTGGGCGGAGACGACGTCGACCTCGCAGTCCACGCCGAGCTCGGCCAGGGCGTCGGCGGCTGCCTCCATGACGGGCCAGTCGGAGTCCGACCCCATGACGATGCCGACGGCGGGAGCGGTGCTCATCAGTCCTCCTGCGAGGTCTCGGGTGACTCGCCGCGCAGCAGGGCGGCGGCGGTGGTGGCACGACGGCGGACCTCGGCGAGGTCCTCGCCGCAGACGTTGACGTGGCCCAGCTTGCGGCCCGGGCGGACGCCCTTGCCGTACAGGTTGACGTGGGCGTCGGGGACCCGCTCGCCCACGGCGGGCAGGGCGTCGGTGAGCCGCTCGAGCGAGGATCCCAGCACGTTCGCCATGACGGTCCACCGCGCGACCGGCTCCGTCGACCCCAGGGGCAGGTCCAGGACGGCGCGCAGGTGCTGGGCGAACTGGCTGGTGACGGATCCGTCGATGGTCCAGTGCCCGGAGTTGTGGGGCCGCATCGCCAGCTCGTTGACCAGGACGTGCCGGGCACCGTCCGGCCCGGTCGTCTCGAACATCTCCACCGCGAAGACGCCGGTGACGTCCAGGCCCTCCGCGATCCGCACCGCGACCTCACGGGCCTCCTCGGCCTCCCCGGCCGACAGGTCGGGTGCCGGGGCGATCACCTCGGCGCAGACGCCGTCGCGTTGGATCGACTCCACGACGGGCCAGGTCCGGATCTCGCCCGAGGGGCGCCGGGCGACGAGCACGGCGAGCTCGCGGGTGAAGGGGACCTTGTCCTCGACGAGCAGCTCGGGGCCGCCGTCCAGGTGCGCCGCGATCCAGTCGTCGGCCTCCTCGGCGCCGCGGACCACGCGCACGCCCTTCCCGTCGTAGCCGCCCCGGGCGGTCTTGACCACGGCCTCGCCGTCGGCCGTCCCGGCGAGGAAGCCCGCCAGCGCCTCGCGCGCCGCGGCGGGGTCGCTCGGCAGGGCCGTCCACCGCGGGCAGGGCACGCCGAGCGCAGTGAGCCGACGGCGCATGACGATCTTGTCCTGCGCGTGCACGAGGGCCTCCGGACCCGGCCGCACCGGGGTCCCGTGGTCGATGAGGTCGGCGAGGAGCGCGTTCGGGACGTGCTCGTGCTCGAAGGTCAGCACGTCCGCGGCGGGGCGCCCGTCGGCCGGTGCGATCAGGTCCCGGATCGCCGCGTCGTCGGACGCCGCGCCCACCGGGGCGTCGACGACCACCTGGGCGGCGGAGGTCGAGGGGTCCTCGACGAGCACGCGCAGCCGCACGCCGAGCGCGGCGGCGGCGGGCGCCATCATGCGGGCCAGCTGGCCACCGCCGACGACGGCGACGACCGGGGATGCGGGATGCGGGGTGGCGGCAGTCACGGACGACGAGAATACCGTCCCCGCCCGGGCGATAGGCTGGCGGCCATGTCCCCGTCGGCCCCCGCACCCGCGCCCCCCGGGCCGTCGATCTGGCCGGTCCGGTTCGTGACGCTGATGTGGCGGCGTCGCGTGGAGCTGCTGCGCTTCGGGACCGTGGGCGGCCTGGCGTTCGTGGTCGACCTCGCGCTGTTCAACCTCATGCTGCACGGTCCGGTCGACGTCCTGGCCGACAAGCCCGTCACGGTCCGCGTCATCGCCGCGGCGGTCGCGACCCTGGTGTCGTGGATCGGCAACCGGTACTGGACGTTCGCCGCCCGACGCACCCGGCGCCGGGTCCGCGAGCTGGTCGAGTACGCCGCGGTCAACGTCGGCGGGGTCGCCATCTCGGCCGGCTGCCTGGCCTTCTCGCGCTACGTGCTGGGGCTGGACTCGGCGCTGGCGGACAACGTCGCCGCCAACGGCGTCGGCCTCGTGCTCAGCATGATCTTCCGCTACGTCATGTACCGCACGGTGGTGTTCCGCGGCGAGGGCTGACGTCAGCCCTCCTCGTGGTGCAGCCACCCGCGCCGGCGCCCGCGCGACGAGATCGTCGTGCCCGGTGGCAGGACGACCCGCGGGTCGAGGGTGCGCGGGACGCCCGCGAGGAAGATCCGGAAGACGGGCGGGCGGCGCTGCGCGAGCTCCAGGCGCCCGCCGTCGGCGGCCACGAGGTCGCGCGCCAGCGCGAGGCCGAGACCGGTGCTGCCCCCGGTGGAGGCCCCGCGCTCGAAGATCCGCGGGGCGATCTCGTCGTCGACCCCGGGCCCCTGGTCCGAGACCTCGAGGGCCACGGCGTTCTTCGGTCCGGAGGGCTTGGAACGGATCGTCGTGGTGCCGTCGCCGTACTTCAGGGAGTTCTCCAGCAGGGTGGCGATCACCTGGGCGAGAGCCCCGGGCGTGGCGAGCACGCGGTGGTCCTCGGCGACGTCGATCACCAGCTCACGGCCCGCCCCGGCGAACGTGTCCGCCCACTCCTCGTGCTGCTGGCGCACGACGTCGAGGAGCACGACGGCCTCCGTGGTCCCGCCCTGGGAGCGGCGTGACGTGGCGAGCAGGTCGTCGACGACCGTGACGAGCCGTTCGACCTGTTCGAGCGAGACCCGGGCCTCGTCGACGACCTCCTCGTCACGAGAGGTCAGCATGATCTCCTCCAGCCGCATCGACAGCGCGGTCAGCGGGGTGCGCAGCTGGTGGGAGGCGTCCTGCGTGAACTGCCGCTCGGCCGCCAGGCGCCCGGCCAGCCGGTCCCCGGACCGGGCCAGCTCGGCCGCGACGAGGTCGATCTCCTCGACCCCGGACGGTTCCAGGCTCGGCCGGACCTGGCCGGACCCGAGCTGCTCGGCCGAGGCCGCCAGGTAGACCAGCGGGGCCGACAACCGGTTGGCCTGCCAGACGGCCATCGCCACCCCGGCCGCGATCGCCACCACTCCGGCGACGACGACGAGCGCGACCATCTGGGCGGCCTGGATGTAGGCCCCGCTGGCGGACACCTCGAACGAGACCCAGGCGCGTCCGCTCTCGGTCTGGCGAGCCTTGACGATCACCGGGTCGGAGGCCTCGTCGCCGTAGGTGAGCTGTTCGCCCCCGGGCAGGCTGACGGTCACCCGGGCGGGCAGGTCACCCTCACGCCCCTCGGCAGCACGCTGCAGCTGGTCGTCCGTGGGCCGCTCGTCCCGTTCGACGGCGCGCGAGACGGTCAGCGTGAACGCGTCGACGCGGTCGGAGATCCGCTGCTCGGCACCGGCGACGACGTACCGCGCCCCGAAGATGCCCAGCGGGACACCCAGCAGGAGGACGGCGACGGCGAGCGCCGAGATCGTCGCCTGGAGGACGCGACGACGCACGGCGCCTCAGACCTGCTGACCGAGCTCGAACCGGAACCCCAGCCCCCGGACGGTCGAGATGTACCGCGGCGCGTTGGCGTCGTCGCCGAGCTTGCGCCGCAGCCAGGACACGTGCATGTCGAGGGTCTTGGTCGATCCGACGGGGTCGGACCCCCACACGTCCCGCATGAGCGTGTCCCGCACGACCACGGAGCCGGCGTTGGCCACCAGCACCTTGAGCAGGTCGAACTCCTTGGTGGTCAGGTGCAGCTCCCGGTCGCCCTGGAACGCGCGGTGCGCGGACACGTCGACGCGCACGTCCTGCGCACGCATCTCCTCGTCCTCGGCGGCCTCGCCGTGGGTCCGCCGCAGCAGCGCCCGCACCCGCGCGAGCAGCTCGGCCAGCCGGAACGGCTTGGTCACGTAGTCGTCGGCGCCGGCGTCGAGCCCGACCACGAGGTCGACCTCGTCGGCGCGTGCGGTGAGCACGAGGATCGGCGTCGACAGGCCCCGACCACGGATCTCGCGGGCGACGTCGAGCCCGTCGACGTCCGGCAGGCCGAGGTCGAGGACGACGATGTCCGCGTCTCCGGCGTGGTCGATCGCTCCTTGACCTGTTCCTTGCACGACGACGTCGTAACCCTCACGAGAAAGGGCCCGCGCCAAAGGCTCGGCAATCGCCGGGTCGTCCTCGGCCAGCAGTACGTGGGTCATTCCCTCATGCTAGCGGCATTACCCCTGGGCACGGCACGTCGGACACGACGGTGAGATCACCCGACGTGCGGCATGTCACGAACCGTCACGGATCAGACCCTGGGGGGACGTCCCCGGCCTTCCGTCTGCCTAGGCTAGCGGCCATGGGCTGGTCAGGACGGGTCAACCGGTGGTTCGAGGGGCACCGGTTCGGGGTCGACGCCGTCGGGGCCGGGACGCTCGCCCTGGCGGTGCTGGTCAGCGCCACCGATCTGTCGGGCGCCGGCCGGGGCCCCGCCGTGCTGGCCTGGTCCCTCGCCCTCGTCGTCCCCCTCGCCTGGCGACGTACCCACCCGGTCGCCTCCGTCGTCGCCGTGTACGCCGTGGGCCTCGCCCACCTGCTCTCCGGCCTGCCCCTGCTGCTGCCCGGGGACGTCGCGGTGCTCGCCGCCCTGTGGGCCGTCACCGTCTACGGACCACGCTGGGCCCACGTCACCGCGATCGTCTCCGCCGTCGCGGGATGCTTCCTCCTCGGTCCGGTGCTGGTTCTGCAGGACGCCTGGTTCGGAGGGCTCGCGGACACGCTCGGGATCAGCCTGTTCTGCTCGACCGTCGCGCTGGCCGTGTGGGCGCTGGCCCTGGTGCGCCGCTACCGGCGCGTCACCGTCGAGGCGCTGCGGGACCGCGCCGAGCGGCTCGAGGTCGAGCGCGACCAGCAGGCCCGGATCGCCACCGCCGCGGAGCGTGCGCGCATCGCCCGCGAGATGCACGACATCGTCGCCCACTCGCTCTCGATCGTGGTCGCCCAGGCCGACGGCGGCCGCTACGCGGCCTCGGCCGACCCGCAGGCGGCCGTCCGTGCCCTCGGCGTCGTGTCCGAGACGGGGCGCGCGGCACTGGCCGACATGCGCCGACTGCTCGGCGTCCTGCGCGACGACGACGCGGCGACGTCGCGCGCACCGGTCCCGGCCGGCGCCGGGCGGACGGCCGACGAGTCCCTGCCGGTCGGCCCCGACGGTCCGACCGGGCCGACCGAGGCTTCACCGCCAGCCCCCGCGCCCCTGCGCCCGCAACCGGACGACGCCGAGCTCGACGGGCTCGTGCAGCAGTCACGCGGTGCCGGGATGCGCGTCTCGCTCGTCCGGGTCGGGACCGCACGCCGGCTCCCCCCGGGGGCCGGGCTCACCCTGCACCGCGTGACCCAGGAGGCCTTGAGCAACGTGCGCAAGCACGCCGGTCCGCGACCGCAGGTGACCGTGGTGCTCCGGTGGACCGCCGACGCGGTGACCGTCGACGTGACCGACGACGGGCGAGGTGCCGCCGCGGTGTCGCACGGCCGCCCCGGCTTCGGGCTGCTGGGCATGCGGGAGCGAGCAGCCGTCTTCGGCGGGAACGTCACCGCCGGCCCCCGTCCCGGCGGAGGCTGGCGGGTACGGTTCGTCCTGCCGGTCCCCGCCTCGGCACCCGCCACCACGGGACCGTCCGAGGACATCGAGGAGCCCGTATGACCGCGCCGATCCGGGTCGCGCTCGTCGACGACCAGCAGCTCGTGCGCGCCGGGCTGCGGATGGTCATCGACTCCCAGGAGGATCTGACCGTGGTCGTCGAGGCCTCCGACGGCGCGCAGGCGCTGCGGCTGCTGGCCGACCACCGGGTCGACGTGGTGCTCATGGACGTGCGCATGCCGACCATGGACGGTCTGACGGCCACGGCCCGGCTCACGGCCTCCTCCGACGCGCCGACGGTCGTCGTGCTGACGACCTTCGACCTCGACGAGTACGTCCTCGAGGCGATCCGCGCCGGGGCGTCCGGCTTCCTGCTCAAGGACACCCCGCCGGAGGAGCTGCTCGCCGCGGTCCGGACGGTGCACCACGGCGACGCGGTCATCGCGCCGTCCTCCACCCGCCGCCTGCTGGAGCATCTCGTCACGGCGCTGCCGGCGTCGTCCGCCCCGGCCCAGCACGCGGCGCTGGCCGCGCTGACCGACCGCGAGCGCGAGGTGCTGGTCCTCATGGCGCGCGGGCGGTCCAACACCGAGATAGCGGCCGACCTGTTCGTCGCCGAGACGACCGTGAAGACGCACGTCGGCCGCGTGCTCGCCAAGCTGGGAGCCCGCGACCGGGTCCAGGCCGTGGTGACCGCCTACGAGACCGGGCTCGTCCGGCCCGGGGCCTGAACCGGCCGCCGGGCCCCCGGCGGCTGCCCCTACCCTGGGTGTCGTGTCCCGCGAGTCCTCCCTCGAGCCCAGGTCCTCCGCCATGGAGGACCCGGCGCCCGAGCCGACCGAGGACCGCTGGGAGCGGCGGTTCGCGTGGCCGGTGATCGTCGCGGCGCTGGCCTCCGTCCCGGCCGTCTGGCTGACGCTGCTCTCCGAGCCCTACTCGACGATCGGCACCGTGGGCAGCCTGCTCACCGGCGCCGTGCTGCTGTCGGAGACCGTGGTGCTGTTCGCGGTCTCCGGCGACAAACGGCAGTGGGTGCGGGAGCACCGCTGGCTGGTCGGGGTCACGCTGGCCATCGTCGTCTCCGCCGCGTTGGCGATCGGACCGGCCCAGCTCCTGCGGCTGATCCGTGCCGTCGGCGCGCTCCGGCTGCTGCGGGCCCGGCACATCGTGCGGGCCGGCAAACGCGTGATGGACCACTCCCGGATGGACAAGAGGTGGGAGCGGGCCCTGACCGGGGTGGTCGTGGTCGTCGTGGCGGCCTTCGTGGCCGTGGTGCTCGCCGACCCCACCTCGCAGAGCCGCGTCCTGCTGGAGAGCCTCGTCGGCGGGCCGGTCTACGTCTGGATCGTCCTCACCGCCGGTCTGCTGCTGTCGGCGGCGGTCTTCGTCCTCGTGCGGGCCCGCCTCCGCGACGACGGGTGACGCCCACCAGAATGGGCGGATGACGACCACTCCCCTGACGTCCGCCACCCTCGAGCTGCTCCGCCGTCCGAACCCGGCCGTGATGGCCACGGTGACGCCCTCCGGGGCTCCCGTGTCGGTGGCCACCTGGTACCTCTGGGACGACGAATCCCAGCGCGTCCTGCTCAACCTCGACGCCGGCCGCGCCCGCCTGCGGCACCTCCAGCACGACCCGCGCGTCTCGCTCACCGTGCTGGACACGAACTGGTACCACCACGTGAGCCTGCGCGGCGAGGTCGAGCTCGTCGACGACCCGGACCTGGCCGACATCGACCGCCTCGCCCGCCACTACACCGACAAGCCGTACGTGGTCCGCGACAACCCCCGGGTGAGCGCCTGGATGACCGTGACCTCGTCCCACGTCTGGCCGCCGCGCTGAGCCGACGCTCTCCGGTTCCCCTCCCCGGCGTCCGGGGGAACCCGGAGGTCACCCGGGGTGGACGTCCTCCCTGAGGATGACCTGGACGCCCGTCGGGACCAGCCTGCAGACCGACGACGGCGCGTCCGGCGCTCCGTAGCGTCGGTGCCGTCATCGCGCTCCCCGACGGGAGCCGCCAGCACCAGACATGCGGAGAGCATCCCGTGGACACCACCGTGTACGTCCCGATCGACGACGGCGCCCGTCAGGCCGCGGACCCCACCGACCACGTCCCGGCCGTGCGGGCCCGGGCCCTGACCAAGACCTACGGCACCGGCCAGGCGCAGGTCCGCGCCCTGGACGGTGTGGACGTGGACTTCGCGGCCGGCCGGTTCACCGCGATCATGGGCCCGTCGGGCTCGGGCAAGTCCACGCTCATGCACCTGCTGGCCGGCCTCGACAGCGCCACGAGCGGCCAGGCGTTCCTCGGGACGACGGACGTGACCGCCCTGGCAGACAAGGCCCTGACGAGGCTGCGACGGGACCGCGTCGGGTTTGTCTTCCAGCAGTTCAACCTGCTGCCGATGTTCACCGCCGAGCAGAACATCACCCTCCCGGTCGAGCTCGCCGGCGGCACCGTCGACCGCGCCTGGTTCGACACGCTGGTGACCACGCTCGGGCTGTCCGAGCGGCTCACCCACCGCCCGAGCGAGCTCTCCGGAGGCCAGCAGCAGCGCGTCGCCATCGCCCGGGCGCTCATCGCCCAGCCGGAGGTCGTGTTCGCCGACGAGCCCACCGGCAACCTGGACTCCCGCAGCGGCGTGGAGGTCCTGAGCTTCCTGCGCCGCAGCGTCCGCGAGCTGGGCCGCACGATCATCATGGTCACCCACGACCCGACGGCCGCGGCGTACGCGGACAGGGTGGTCCTCATCGCCGACGGCCGGATCGCCGGGGAGATCTCCGACCCCACGCCGGAGGCCGTGCTGGCCGGGTTGGACGCGTTGCGCTCCCTCGAGACCCCCGTGTCCGACGACGTCACGCCGGCAGGTGCCTGATGCTGCGGATCACCCTGGCCCAGATGCGCCGCAGCGCCGGCCGGCTCGCCGCCGCGGGCGTCGCGATCGTCATCGGGACGGCCTTCGTCGCGGCCACGCTGCTGGCCTCCGGCGTCATCACCCGCATGACGTACGACTCCGTCGCCGCGCAGTACGGCGACGCCGACCTCGTGGTCGGCGCCACGCAGGACGCCCCGCTCGACGTCGACGCGCTGGCCGCGACCGACGGCGTCGCGGCCGTCGCTCCGGTGACGGCCATCTACGCCGAGCTGACCGACGGGGCCCGCTCGGTCTACCAGAGCGTCGTCCCCACGGCGGACGACCGGCTCATGCCCCTCGAGGTGACCGCGGGCGCGATGCCGTCCGCCGCCGGCGAGATCGCGCTGCCGGCCGACGTCGCCGACCGGCTCGGCGTCACGCTCGGGGACACCGTCGACGTCGGGCGCGACGTCGTCGGCGACGACGGCTCGTGGCAACAGGTCACCGAGACGCCGGCCGTCGTCGGGCTGCTGGACGACCCGTTCGGGGCGTACGCGCAGACCGGCGGTGCCGCCGTCGTCGACGCCGCGACCTACACGACGTGGCAGACCGAGGCCCGGGGCGAGCCGGTCGCCGTCACCGAGGCCGCCGTCGTCGTGGCGGACGGCACGGACGTCACCGCGGCGCAGTCCGCGCTCGCCGGGACGGTCGGTGGAGCCACGAGCACGGACAGCGCACCGTGGGTGGTCACCACCGACGAGCGCGCGGCCGAGTCCGCCGCCGAGCTCACCGGCGGTCAGGACCTGATGTTCCTCGTGTTCGTGCTCACCTTCGCCGCGATCGCGCTGGTGGTGGCCGGGCTGGTCATCACCAACACCTTCCAGGTGCTCGTGGCCCAGCGGGCCCGCACGCTGGCGCTGCTGCGCTGCGTCGGGGCGGACAAGGCCCAGGTGGGTCGCAGCGTGCTCACCGAGGCGGCGATCCTCGGCCTGGTCGCCTCGGTGGCCGGCGTGCTGCTCGGCACGGCGCTCGGACAGGCGGCTCTGTGGGTCGCCCACGCCATGGACGTCCCCGTGCCGCTGCCGGGCGCCGTCGCGCTCACCTGGCAGGTCGTCGTGGTCCCGGTACTGGTCGGCACCGTCGTCACGGTCGGCGCCGCTCTGGTCCCCGCCCGGGTGGCGACCCGGGTGGCACCGCTGGCCGCGCTGCGTCCGGCCGACTCCCCCACGACCTCGCGTCGCGCCGGGAAGGTCCGCCTGGTGCTGTCGCTGCTGACCGCGGCGGTCGGCTTCGGGCTGCTCGCGGCGGGCGCCGCGCTGGGCACGGTCTGGCAGGAGCCGACGCTCGGCCTGCTGGCCGGGATCGCCGGCGGTGCGCTGTCGTTCGTCGGGGTGGCCGTCGGGGCCGTCTTCTGGCTGCCGAGGGTCGCCGCGGCGGCGGGACGGCTCGTCGCCGCCTCGGGCCCGACGGCGCGGCTCGCGGCCGCGAACACGCTGCGCAACCCGCGGCGCACGGCGACCACCAGCACCGCGCTGCTCATCGGCGTCACCCTGGTGGCGATGATGACCACCGGGGCCGCGAGCGCCCGGACGTCGCTGACGGCGGCGCTGGACGAGCAGTTCCCGGTGGACGTGATGGTCGCGAGCGCCACCCGGGACGACGACGGTGCGCCGGCGGCATTGTCGGAGGGCCTGCGCGCCGATCTCGCCGCGGTGGACGGGGTGACCGCGGTGGCGGACACCGCGCCCGTCATGCTCGAGCTGCCGCGCCAGGGCGTCACCACCGAATTCACCGCGATCGACGCCGAGACCGCGCCAAGCGTCCTCAACGACCCGGCCACGGTCGACGGCCTGGCCGCGGGCACCGTCCTCCTCGGGTCCGAGCGGGCCGAGGAGTTCGGCGTGACCAGCGGCCCTCTCGACGTCTCGGGCCCGGACGGAGCCCAGACGTTCGCCGTGGTCGTCAACGAGGCGGCGCCGTCCACCAGCTTCATCGCACTGTCCGACCTGACCGGGCTGGACGAGGAGGTCGGGGTGTCGGGGCAGTACCTCGCGCTGGACGACGACGTGGACGCCGCGTCCGCCGTCGGCGCGATCCAGGACGTCGTGGCGGACTCGGGCGAGTCGGCCCAGGTCACCGGCGTCGCGTCCCAGCGCGCCCTGTTCGACCGAGTGATCGACACGATGCTGGGCATCGTCGTCGGACTGCTCGCGGTCGCCGTGGTCATCGCCCTGATCGGGGTGGCGAACACGCTGTCGCTGTCGGTCATCGAACGGCGCCGCGAGTCGGCGACGCTGCGGGCGATCGGGCTGTCGAAGGCCCAGCTGCGCGGCATGCTCGCGATCGAGGGCCTGCTCATCGCGGGTGTCGGCGCGGTGCTCGGCGTCGTGCTGGGCCTGGTGTACGGCTGGGCGGGTGCCGGGGCCGCGCTCGGGATCATGGGTGACGTGACCCTGAGCGTCCCGTGGCTCGAGATCGCCCTGGTGCTGGTCGTCGCGCTCGTGGCCGGCCTGGTCGCCTCGGTGGCGCCCGCCCGCACGGCGCTGAAGGCCTCACCGGTGGAGGCGCTCGCCACGGAGTGACGTCCGCCGGAGCCGCGGTCGTCCACAGGGTGTGGACGACCGCGGCGTGGGTGGTGGCGGGGATGACACCGTCGTGCACATGCCCGTCCGCCTCACGCTGCACCCCGACGAGGACGTCGAGCTGCCCGAGGGCGCGCGGCTCGGTGACCTGCGCGCCCCGCTCGCCGACCTCGTCCGGAGACCCGAGCTGCTGCGCGCCGAGCTGATCGCCGACGACCGGCCCGTCGGTGACGACGCCCGCGTGGGCCGCCGTCCGCTGCTGCCGGGGGCGGTGCTCTCCGTGGCCGGCCCGTGCGGCGGGAGGCTGCCGGCGGCCGACGTCGCCGCGCTGCGCAGCCGGTGGTTCCTGACCGCGGCGTCGGGTCTGAGCGCCGGGGAGCCGCGGGTGCTCGCCGTCGGGGCACCGCTGACGCTCGGTCAGCGCGATGCGCGGGTCCGCGTGACCGTGGACACCCGGGACCGGGTGCGGGTGCGCCGGCTGCCGCGACGGGCCGCCCCGCACCGTGTCCCCCGCCCGGTGACCCGGGGGCCCTGGTGGCGGCAGCCCGTCGCCCTGGCCCCGCCCGCCGGGCGCACCCGGCGGCTCGGGCCCTGGCCGCGCCGCTGGCGACCGGGCACGGAGCTCCACCTGGACGGATCACGCTACGCGCTGCACGCCTCGGGTGACGTCGACGTCTGGCTCGGTCCCGCCGCGGCCGCGACCGACCGTCCGGCCGGTGCCGGGCCGGCGATGCTGATCACCGGGCTGGTGCCCGTGCTGGGCTCCGTGGTTCTCGCCGTCACCCTGCGCCAGCCGCTGTACGCCCTGTTCTCCCTGGTGGCGGTGATCGCCCTGGCACCCCAGGTCGTCGCGGCCGTGCGCCGACGGCGACGGGGCGCTGCGGACCCGGTCCCGCTCACGCCGCCCCCGGTGGGCGCGGACCCGGGCCGCACCGGCGCACGGACGGCCGCGGCCCACCAGGCGTCCGACGGTGCATGGCTGCGCGTCCGGCGTGCGCACGCCGCCGCCCGGTCGGCCGCCGGCACGGCCCCGACCGCGCCGACCCTGCAGACGCTGCTGCCCGACGGCGCCCTCAGCGTGCGCGGTCCGGCAGCGCCCGTGCGCAGCGTCAGCCGGGCGGTGGTGGTCGATCTGGCCGCCGCCGGGGCCGCCGTGCAGGTCCTCGGGGACGGACGGGACGCCTGGCGCTGGTGCCGGTGGATCTCGCCCGGCGACGACGGACCGGACTCGAGCGGGCCGTCCCGTGTCCTGGTCCTCGACTCCCCCCGGCCGGAGGACCTCGCCGCGGCGGACCGCGCGGTGCGCCGCGGTGACGTCGTCGTCCTCTGCCTGCCCGACGACGGGAGGGATCCGGCACCGCGGGAGCCCGCCTGGTGCCGCACCAGATGGGACGTCACCCCCGACGGCCGCGTGCTGCGCACCGCTCCGGACGGTACGGACACCGTCGTGGCCGCCACGGGAGTCACCGTCGCGTGGGCCGAGCGGACGGCCCGCCGCCTGGCCGGGCTGCGTGCGCTGGGTCGCGACCCGGCACGGCTCGGTGAGGACACCACCCCCGACCGGAGCGACGGCCGCTCCGATCCCACCGACCCACGCATCCCGGCGACCGTCGCGCTGCGCGACCTGCTGGACGGATCCGACCCCGCCGCGCGCTGGGCCCGCGCGCGAGGGTGGACGATCCCGCTCGGACGCGGCGCCGACGGGACCCCGGTCGTCCTGGACCTCGTGGCGGACGGTCCGCACCTGCTCGTGGCCGGCACCACCGGCGCCGGCAAGTCGGAGCTGCTGCAGTCGCTGGTGCTCGCCCTGGCCGCGACCCGCTCCCCCGCCGACCTGTCCCTCGCGCTCGTCGACTTCAAGGGCGGCGCCTCCTTCGGTCGCTGCGCCGACCTGCCGCACGTGGTCGGGCAGGTGACCGATCTCGAACCGGGGCTGGCCGGTCGGGCCCTGACGGGACTGCGCGCCGAGCTGCGTCGCCGTGAACGCCTGCTCGCCGACCACGGCGTCGCGACGTCGGATGACCTGCCCGCCGGGACCTTGCCCCGACTGGTCGTCGTCATCGACGAGTTCCGCGCCCTGGCCGACGACCTGCCGGAGTTCCTGCCCGGGCTGCTGCGGATCGCCGCGCAGGGGCGTTCGCTCGGTGTCCACCTCGTGCTGGCCACCCAGCGCCCGGCCGGTGCCGTCAGCGCCGACCTGCGGGCCAACGTCACCACCCGGATCGCCCTGCGCGTCGTGGACGTCGCGGACTCCCGCGACGTCGTCGAGCACCCGGCGGCTGCGGCCATCCGGGTCGGCGACCCCGGCCGGGCCGTCCTGCGCATCGGCTCCGCGCCGCCGCTCGCGGTGCAGTGCGCCCACGCCGGGGCGCGGGGCGACGGCACCGCCGGGTCCGTGCGACGGGTTCCGTCCGGGTGGACGGCGGGGAGCCACGACAGCCCGTCCGTCCGGGCGGACCGGCCCGCCGACGACGGTGACCCCGTGGCGGACCTCGTGGCGGCCCTGCGCCGCGCCGCCCACGGGCTCGGGCACCGGCCGGGCCCCGCGCCGTGGCTGCCGCCGCTGCCGGACCAGGTGGGTGCCGACGACGTCCGGCCCGGTGACGAGGACTCGCCGCCCGGCCCGGACCGGCTGCCGCTGGCGCTCGCCGACGACCCGGACGGGCAACGTCGTCGGCTCGCGTGCTGGCGGCCGCACGACGGCCACCTCGCCGTGCTGGGTGCGGCACGCTCGGGACGGACCACCGTCCTGGCCACCCTGGCGCGCGCGGCACTGGCAGGCGGGTGGTCCGTGCACGTCCTCGCGCCGGACGCGGCCCACCGGGCCTTCACGCCGTTCGCCGACCATCCGGGCTTCGGCACCCTGGCCGGCGCCGACGACCCGCGCCGGGCGCGCCGGCTCCTGCGGCTGCTCGCGGCCGCTCCCGACCGGGCCGACGGGTCGCGCACGCTGGTCCTCGTCGACGACGCCCCCGGGCTGCGCGCCGCGCTGGCGACCTCCGACCCCTGGGACCCGCTGGTGACGGCGCTGGCCGCGGGACGGGCGGCCTTCGCGGTGACGGCGGACTCCGCGACGGTGGGCGGCCTCGCGGCGCGTGTCGGCCCGCGGGTGGTGATGCTGAGGAACGACCCGCACACGGCGGTGATGCTCGGGGTGCCGCAGCCGTTCGCCGGTGCGGGCGGGCCGCCCGGCCGCGCCGTCCTGCTGGGGAACCACGAACCACAGCTGTGCCAGGTGCTGCTCCCGGGCCACTCCCCGGCGGCGGCACTCCCCGCACCGTCGGGAGGGGAGCGGACGCCCCGGGTGCTGCCGCTGCCCACGGAGGTCGCCGCGGCGGAGCTCGACCTGGCACGGCGGGACCGCCGAGCGACCGGTACGGCCGTCCTGGTCGGGCTGGGCGGCGACGCCGCGGAACCCGTCGCCCTGGACGTGGGCGCGGGCGCGCTGGTGGTCGGACCGCGCGGCGCCGGCCGCAGCACGGTGCTGTGCACGGTCGCCCGCGCGCTCGCCGCCTCGGGGCGGCTCGCCGGCGTCGTCTCCCGGGACCCGGCGGTGCGCGCGGCGGCGGGTGAGGCGCCCACGGCGGGCCGCACCTCGGTGGGTGTGCGAGAGCTGGTGGGGTCCCTCACCGCGCCAGGGGGAACCCTCGTCGTCGACGACCTCGACGTCGTGACCCAGTCCCGCCCGGTCGAGGTCGACCGCCTGGCCGCGCTCGTCGACGACGGACTGACGGTCGTCGCCTCGGCGACGACACAGGGCGCGGTGATGGCCCACCGCGGCGTGCTGGCCGAGCTGCGTGGCCGGCGGACCGGGGTGGTCCTGGCACCGGGCGAACGCGGTGCGGACGAGGTGCTGGGCACCGTGGTGTCGGAGGTCGCCGACCCCGGTCCGCCGCGCCCCGGACGGGGTGCCCTGGTGCAGGCCGGGCACGCGGTCTGCGTCCAGGTGGTGAGGATCGACGCGCAGCCCGACGGCTCAGCCGAGCGTGTGCTCGACGACCCCCCGCGTCATGAGACAGACCAGGACGACCGCAGCCAGCAGGAGCATCATCGCCCCGCCGAGCGTCGCGGCGACGGACCCGCTGGTGAGCAGCGCGATGCCGAGCAGGCCCTGGAAGATCTGCCAGCCGGCGACGGGCGAGCGGCCGGCACGGCGTCCCTGCCAGAGCGCACGCGAGGCCCAGGCCAGGAACCAGGCCAGCGCGAGGAAGAACGCCACCGCGAAGAGGCTGATCCCGAGGCTGACGGACCGACCTCGCACGAGGTCGACGACCATCGCGCCGGCGAAGACCACCATGGCCAGGACCTCGAGGCCGACCACGCCGACGACGGCGACCAGGGCCCGCGGAGGACGCGAGGAGGGACCGGCGTCAGCCGGGTCGGAGGGGGCGTCGGAGGCGGGCATCGTGGCGATGATAAGGCTGACCAGGCCCGTTGTGCAGTGTGATGAAACCCTCAGGGTTCACGCCGGAGAAATCTTTGCGTAACCCCTTGTGCGGCGGTTCACGAGGTGTGAGTCTTGTTGGCAGATTCCGAACCCCCCTGGACGACACCGGACCCGGACGGGCAGCCGTCGGCATGCGCCGGGACGGGCGCCCGCGGCAGGGGACGAGCACTGAGGAGATGACATGGACTGGCGCCACCAGGCGGCCTGCCTCGACGAGGACCCCGAACTCTTCTTCCCGATCGGCAACACCGGCCCCGCGCTCATGCAGATCGAGGAGGCCAAGGCGGTCTGCCGTCGTTGCGACGTCGTGGACACCTGCCTGAAGTGGGCCATGGAGTCCGGTCAGGACGCCGGTGTCTGGGGCGGCATGAGCGAGGACGAGCGCCGGGCCCTGAAGCGCCGCACGGCGCGCGCCCGCCGCGCCGGCTGAGCACGTCGCACCGCCAGGAAGGCCCCCTCACCACGGGTGAGGGGGCCTTCGTGCATGTCCGCCACCGCGGCGGCGTCCCGCCGACGGTGGACCCGACGGGTCAGCGGTGGGACTCCTCCCGCAGCACGATGTCGAGCACGACCTCGGTCCCGCCGTCGTCCCGCGGCCGCCAGTCGATCGTGCCCCGCAGCTCGTTGGTGACCAGGGTCCTGACGATCTGGGAACCCAGCCCGCTGCGCGAGGAGCGGCCGAGCTGGTCGATCCCGCCCTGCATCCCTACGCCGTCGTCGGCGACGACCACGCTCAGCGTGGCACCGTCGCGCCGGACGTCGATCCACACCGTGCCGGACTCGCGGTCGGGGAAGGCGTGCTCGACCGCGTTCGTCACGAGCTCGGTGAGCACCAGCGCCAGCGGCGTGGCGTCCTGGGCCGGGATCATGCCGAAGGACCCCTGCTGGGCGGTGTGCACGGAGGTGTGGGTCGAGGCGACGTCTGCCGCCATGCGCAGCGCGCGCTTGAGCATGTCGTCCAGACCGACCTGCTCGTCGAGGTTCTGCGACAACGACTCGTGCACCAGGGAGATCGTGGCGACACGTCGCATCGCCTCCTCCAGGGCCGCCCGCGCCTCGGGGACGTCCATCCGGCGGGCCTGCAGCCGCAGCAGGGCCGCCACGGTGGCGAGGTTGTTCTTCACCCGGTGGTGGATCTCGCGGATCGTGGCGTCCTTGGTCATGAGCTCGCGCTCACGGCGCCGCAGCTCGGACACGTCGCGGCAGAGCAGGACCGCCCCGATGCGCTGGCCGTGGTCGGTCAGCGGCAGCGCACGCAGCGACAGGGCGACGCGTCCCGCCTCGATGTCGGTCCGCCAGGGGGCACGGCCCATCACCACCAGGGGCAGGGACTCGTCGACGGTGTTCTGCTGCTCGACGATCCCGGCGGTGACCTCGATGAGCGACTGGCCCACGAGGGGCCCGATGACGCCGAGGCGGTGGAAGCACGAGAGCGCGTTCGGACTGGCGTACAGCACCTCGCCCTCGGAGTTGAGCCGGATCAGGCCGTCCCCGACGCGCGGCGCACCGCGGCGCGGGCCGGTGGCGGCGTTGCGCGAGGGGTACTCGCCACGCCCGATCATGGCCAGCAGGTCGTCGGCCGACTCGACGTAGTTGAGCTCCAGCCGGCTCGGGGTGCGCCCCGAGCCGAGGTTGGTCTGGCGGGCGACGACCGCGACGGCCCGGCCGTCGTGGACGACGGGGACCGCCTCCTCCCGCACGGCGTAGGCACCGAACCAGCGCGGCTCGCGCGACCGTTGCGCCCGAGCCTCCGTCATCGCGGCGACGAGCTGCGCCGTCTGGCCGTCCGGGGCGAAGGAACCCACGACGTCGTCGTAGTGGACGGTGGCGCCGGTGCTCGGGCGGCACTGCGCCACGGCGACGAAACGCCCGTCGCGGGTGGGCAGCCACAGGACCAGGTCCGCGAAGGCCAGGTCGGAGACGATCTGCCAGTCCCCCACGAGCAGGTGGAGCCACTCGCCGTCACCCTCGTAGAGGTCGGCGTGCTCGGCGATCAGGTCACTCATGGCGGACACGCCCACCACCCTACGGGCACGCACCGGCCCGGGCGGCGCCGGTAGGGTGTGGACGTGCACCTGACGGTGGAGCTGACCTACGCGGCGGACACGACTGCCGTGGCCGCCGCGCTGAGCGACCCGGAGTTCCTGCGCTGGCGGTCCCAGGACCGTGGCGCCGCGGCCGCGACGGTGGTCGACCTGTCCGGTTCGCACCATGCCGGGTTCACCCTCTCCCTGCGTCGCACGGTGCCCACCGACGTGATCCCCTCCCAGCTCCGTCACGTCGTCGGCGACCAGCTGGAGATCCGGCAGGCCGAGGCGTGGGAGGCCCCCGTGGACGGCCGGTACGTCGGGACGGTGGTGGTCGAGATCACGGGCGCACCGGTCCGGCTGACCGGCACGCTGCTGCTCGCCCCGACCGAGGACGGCGGGACCCGGCACGTCGTCGAGGGCGAGGTGCACGCCTCGGTCCCGCTGTTCGCCGCGGCCGTCGAGGAGGCTGCCGCGAGTGCCGTGCGGCGGGCCCTGGAGGCCGAGGCCCAGGCCGCTCGGGACTGGCTGGCCCGGGGCTGACCGCCCCCGGGGTCGCCCGACCGCCACCACTGCACCGCCCACGGCGTGGGATGACGCGTCACACTTTCATAACGGGAGCGCTCCCACACCACCTCTGACCTGCAGAGACGCGTGGACGACACGTCACCGTCCGACAACGTCCGCCCTGGCGGCTTGACGCGGAGGCGCTTGTGACGGAAGCATCACTCTTGGTCGTGGAAGCGCTACCATCCTCAGCAAGGTGGTCGCGCTCCCAAAGCGTCCGACACCGATCGAACCAGACAAGGGAGTCACCGTGCTCAGCAGCACCCGCCCCCGCCGGACTCGCCGCCTCGCTGCGGCCACCGCCGGCATCGCGTCCCTCGGCCTCCTCCTCGGCGCCTGCTCGGGCGACACCGAGGAGAGCACCTCCGAGGAGGGCAGCGGCGAGACCGACGAGGAGATCACCCTCACCGTCGCCACCTTCAACAACTTCGGGTACACCGACGAGCTGCTCGCGCAGTACACGGAGGAGCACCCGAACGTCACCGTCCAGCACACGACGGCGGCGGAGGCCGCGGACGCGCGCACCAACCTGTCGACCAAGCTCGCCGCCGGTGGCGAGGGTCTGGCCGACATCGAGGCCGTCGAGGTCGACTGGCTCTCGGAGTTCATGCAGTACCCGGACCTCTTCGCCGAGATGCCGGCCATCGACGGTCGCTGGGTGGACTGGAAGGTCGAGCAGGCCACCACGCCCGACGGCAAGCTCATCGGCTACGGCACCGACATCGGCCCGGAGGCCATCTGCTACCGCTCCGACCTGATGGAGGCCGCCGGCCTCCCCTCGGACCGCGAGGAGTTCGCCGAGTGGCTCGGCGGCGACAGCGCGACCTGGGAGAGCTACTTCGACGCCGGCAAGGAGTACCAGGAGGCCACGGGCAACGCGTGGTTCGACGGTGCCGTCGCCACCTACCAGGGCATGATCAACCAGGTCGAGGCCGCCTACGAGGACCCGGAGACCGGGGAGCCCAAGGACATCGCCTCCAACACCGAGGTGAAGGACCTGTACGACCAGGTCCTCGCGGCCTCGGTCGACGACAAGCTGTCCGCCGGTCTGGAGCAGTGGGGCGACGACTGGTCGGCCGGCTTCCAGAACGACGCCTTCGCCACCATGCTCTGCCCGTCCTGGATGACCGGTCCGATCGAGCAGAACGCCGGCAACGTCGAGGGCTGGGACATCGCTGACGTCTTCCCGGGCGGCGGCGGCAACTGGGGCGGCTCGTTCCTGACCGTGCCCGCCTCCGGCGAGAACGTCGAGGCCGCTCAGGAGCTCGCCGCGTGGCTGACCTCGCCCGAGGTCCAGACGCAGGCCTTCACCGAGGCCGGCACCTTCCCCTCGCAGGTCGAGGCGCAGGAGTCCGAGGAGGTCCAGACCTTCGTCAACGACTTCATGAGCGAGGCCCCGGCCGGCGAGATCTTCACCTCGCGGGCGCAGGCCATCGACGGTGCCGTGTACAAGGGGCCGAACTACTTCTCCATCCACCAGGAGGTCCAGAACGGTCTCAGCCGTGTCGACCTGAACGGTGAGGACCCGGAGAAGTCGTGGGAGACCACGGTCGCCTCCGTGAACGAGCTGGGTCTCTGATCCGACCCGCCGGAGGGTGACGGGCCCGCCCGTCACCCTCCCTCACCACCCTGTCGGGCCGGTCGCCGACCCCGGCGACCGGCCCGACACGTGTCCGCACCCACCGGAGAGACGTACAGGAATCACCTCATGGCCCTCATGTCCCCCACCAGGCCAGCGCACTCGCGCGGCAACCCCGACCGCCCGTCGCGGCGCATCGGGTTCTCCCAGCGGCTCGGCCGACTGGACGTCAAGGTCTCCCCCTACCTGTACATCTCGCCGTTCTTCCTGCTCTTCGCCGTCGTCGGGCTGTTCCCGCTGGGCTACACCGCCGTGGTGTCGGTCTACGAGTGGAACCTCCTCGGCGGCCAGGGCGACTTCGTCGGCATGCAGAACTACGTCGACGTGCTGCAGCAGCCGACCTTCTGGAAGTCCGTCGGGAACACCTTCTCGATCTTCCTGCTCTCCTCGGTCCCGCAGGTCATCATGGCGATCACCATCGCCGCCCTGCTCGACCAGAACCTGCGCGCGGCGACCTTCTGGCGCATGGGCGTGCTCGTGCCGTTCATCGTCGCCCCCGTCGCGATCTCGATGATCTTCGGCCGCCTCTTCGCCGACCAGTACGGCTTCATCAACGAGCTGATCGGGCTCGTCGGACTCGAGCCGATCGCCTGGCACGGTGACCGGCTGGCCAGCCACGTCGCGATCGCGACGATGGTCAACTACCGCTGGACCGGCTACAACACCCTCATCTTCCTGGCCGCGATGCAGGCCGTGCCCCGCGACCTGTACGAGGCGGCCGTCATCGACGGCGCCGGCCGCGTCCGCCAGTTCTTCTCGGTCACGGTCCCGCAGATCCGCGCCACCATCATCTTCGTGGTCATCACCTCGACCGTCGGCGGCATGCAGATCTTCGACGAGGTCCGCATGTACGACGCCGGTGGTCTCGGCGGCCCCAACCGTGACTGGATGACCACGGTCGTGTACCTCTACGACGTCGCGTGGGGCAACCAGAAGAACTTCGGCCGCGCCGCCGCGGTCGCCTGGCTGCTGTTCCTCCTCATCGTCATGATCGGCATGGTCAACTTCCTGGTGACGCAGCGGATCTCCACCGCCGGGCCGAAGCAGTCGAAGGTGAGCCGCAAGCACACCAAGCGCCTGCTCGCCGAGGCACGGGCCGCCGGTGCACCGGGCGGCGTCCGGATGCCGCCCACCCCGCCGGGGGCACCGGCCGGGTCCGGTATCCCCTCGCCACCGCCGACCCCACCCGCGCGACCGTCCACCGGCTCGCCCACCACGAACTCCGGGGAGGACCTCCGATGAGCTCCGTCGCCGTCACCGCACAGACCGCCGGTCCGGGCGCCGCGCGCGCCGCCGCCAAGCGCCGCCGCCGGGTGCCGCTCGGAGGGTCCACCCGGCGCGCAGGTCGCCTGACCTACTTCCTGCTGGGCGCGGTCCTGCTGATCTCGATCTTCCCGCTGTACTACACGCTCCTGCTGGGCTCGTCCGACTCGGTCTCGATCGCGCAGAACCCGATCCCGCAGTGGCTGCCGGACTCCAGCCTCTTCGCGCAGTTCCAGACGGTCATCGCCTCCGACAGCATCAACTTCTGGAAGGCGCTGTGGAACTCCACGCTGATCGGCGTCTTCTCGTCGCTGTCGGTGGTGTTCTTCTCGACCCTCGCCGGCTACTCGTTCGCGAAGCTCAACTTCCGCGGTCGGGGTCCGCTGCTCGTCTTCGTCATCGCCACCATGGCGGTGCCGGTCCAGCTCGGCATCATCCCGCTGTACATCCTCATGAGCGAGATCGGCTGGTACGGCAAGGTGCAGGCGGTCATCGTCCCGGGTCTGGTCACGGCGTTCGGCGTCTTCTGGATGACCCAGTACCTCTCGGAGGCGCTGCCGTACGAGCTCATCGAGGCCGCCCGCGTGGACGGCGCGTCGATGTTCCGGACCTTCTGGTCGGTGGCGATGCCGGCGGCCCTGCCCGCGGCGGCGATGCTCGGGCTCTTCCAGTTCGTCCAGCAGTGGACCAACTACTTCTGGCCGTCGATCATCCTCACCTCGCAGAACCCGACGCTGCCGCTCGTGGTCCAGTCGCTGCGGGACAACTACTTCGTCGACTACTCGCTGGTGATGGGTGGCGTGTTCCTCGTGACCCTGCCGCTGCTGGTGATGTTCTTCTTCGTCGGGCGCCAGCTCGTCGCCGGGATCATGGCCGGCGCGGTGAAGGGCTGACGCGGGACCTGCCGTTCCACATCTGGGGTGCCCGGACGGACCACCGTCCGGGCACCTCACCACTCCACACGGAAGCACTGCTGACATGACTCTCACCGCACCGGGCACTGGCGCCCGGCTCGCCGCCCCCGGGACGACCGTCCCCTTCGTCCCGTCGACGCCGCTGACCGGGACGACGCCCCACAGCAGCGGACGCGTGACGTTCCCCGAGGGCTTCCTGTGGGGCACGGCCACCGCCGCCTACCAGATCGAGGGCGCCGGCGCCGAGGACGGGCGCGGCGAGTCCATCTGGGACGTCTTCTGCCGCATCCCGGGCGCCGTGGTCCACGGTGACGACGGCATGGTGGCCTGCGACCACTACCACCGCTACCGCGAGGACGTCGCGCTGATGTCCCGCCTCCACCTCGGCGCCTACCGGTTCTCCACCTCGTGGGCCCGCGTGATGCCCGACGGCCGGACGGTCAACCCGAAGGGTCTGGACTTCTACTCCCGCCTCGTCGACGAGCTGCTCGAGGCCGACATCCTGCCGTGGCTGACGCTGTACCACTGGGACCTGCCGCAGGCGTTGGAGGAGGCCGGCGGCTGGCCCGCCCGTGACACCGCCTACCGGTTCGCGGACTACGCCGTCACCATGCACGAGGCCCTGGGCGACCGCGTGACCACGTGGGCGACCCTCAACGAGCCGTACTGCTCGGCGTTCCTCGGCTACACCGCCGGTGTGCACGCCCCGGGCCGGACCTCGCCGGAGCTCGGCCTCGCGGCGGCCCACCACCTCATGCTGGGTCACGGCCTGGCCGTCGACGCGCTCCGGGCGCGCGACCCCGAGGCCACGCTGGGACTGACGCTGAACTGCACGGTCTCGGACCCCGTCGACCCGACGAACCCGGCGGACGTCGACGCGGCACGGCGTGACGACGCCATGTTCAACCGGGTCTTCCTCGACCCGATCTTCCGCGGCGCCTACCCGCAGGACCTCCTGGACGACGTCGCGCACCTGAACTTCGCCGACCACGTCCGTCCCGGGGACCTCGAGGTGATCTCGACACCGATCGACGCGCTCGGGGTGAACTACTACCACGGCGGCGCGATCGCCGCGACGCCGCAGTCCGGGGAGCGCCCCGACGGGACCGCCGGCCCCGAGGGAGAGCGACCGGCCGACCCGTCGGCACCGGCCCGCGATCTCCGCTCGCCGAACCCGGTCCCGGAGGGCGTCCACGCGCACAGCCGCGGCCTGGCCCTGACCGACATGGGCTGGGAGGTGCAGCCGGAGGGCCTCACGCGCCTGCTCACCCGCCTGCAGCAGGACTACACGGGCCCGCGCGGCACGTCGCTGGTCATCACCGAGAACGGCGCGGCCTTCCCCGACGTCGTCGAGGCGGACGGCAGCATCGACGACCAGGACCGGCTGGACTACATCGACCGGCACCTGCGCGCCGTCAGGGACGCCATGGACGCCGGCGCCGACGTCCGGGGCTACTTCGCCTGGTCGCTCATGGACAACTTCGAGTGGGCGCTCGGGTACACCAAGCGGTTCGGCATCACGCGGGTGGACTACGCGACGCAGGAGCGTACCGTGAAGGCCTCGGGTCACTGGTACGCGGGGGTCGCCCGCGACAACGCCGTCCCGGCACGGGACTGAGCGGAAGGTAATCTCCGACCGTGGTCACGAAGCACATCGCACCGACGCTCGACGACGTCGCGCGCACCGCAGGGGTCTCCCGCTCGACCGCGTCGCGGGCGATCAACGGCGGCGACCGGGTGTCGCCGGAGGCGCAGCAGGCCGTGGACGCCGCGATCGTCCGGCTGGGCTACGCGCCCAACCGCGCCGCCCGGTCGCTCGTGACCCGGCGGACCGACTCGATCGCCCTGGTGGTCCCGGAGCCCGACGCCCGGATCCTCACCGACCCCTTCCTCGCGGGCGTCGTCCGCGGTGTGAGCGAGGGGCTCGGCGGGACGGACCTGCAGCTCGTGCTGCTCCTGGCCCGCCAGGGCGAACGGCCCGGCCACATCGCCCGCTACCTGACCAGCGGGCACGTGGACGGCGTCATCGTCGCCTCGCACCACAAGGACGACCGGATCGAGCAGGAGCTGCGCGGCGGCGCGCTGCCGGCCGTCTTCGTCGGCCGCCCCTTCGACTCCGCGGGCCTGCACTACGTCGACGTCGACAACCGGGCGGGAGCCCGCGTGGCGACGCAGCGGCTCGTCGACCGCGGCTGCCGCCGGATCGCGACCTTGACGGGTCCGCAGGACATGACCGCCACGCTCGACCGGTTCGACGGGTGGCGGCAGACGATGACGCGCGCCGGGCTGTCCACGGATGCCGTCGCCGAGGGCGACTTCACGGTCGAGGGCGGGACCGCCGCGATGGAGCGGGTCCTGGCCGAGCACCCGGACGTCGACGGCGTCTTCGCGGCGTCGGACCTGATGGCCACCGGTGCGCTCCACGTGCTGCACGCCCACGGCAAGCGGGTGCCCGAGGACGTGGCGGTGGTCGGTTTCGACGCGCTGGGGGCCGAGCGCACGACCCCGCGGCTGACCACGGTGCTCCAGCCGGTGGTCGAGATGGTCGCGGCGGCCACGTCGTCGCTGCTCGACATGCTGGGCGGGGAGGACGTCCACCCCGAACCGCGGATCTTCATCCCGCGGCTCATCGAGGGCGAGTCCGCGTAGCCCTCCGCCGCGGTGCACGCCCCGGCTCAGTCGGCCGGGGCGTGCGCCGCGATCCAGTCGTCCAGGACCTGCCACTGGTCGAACAGCCAGGCCTCGCGGGCGGCGACGTCCCGCGGCACGGCACCGGGCGGGTGCAGCCACGCCCGCATCGTGACCGTCTTGTCCATCGGCAGCTCGCGCCACACGTCCCGCACGTCGACCAGCCGGTCCAGACCGGTGTGCGCCACCACCAGCACGGCAGCCTCGGGTGCGCCCTCCAGCGCCGCGTCGAATCCCCCGACGTGCGGCGCCATCACCTCGTGCATCGCCTCCGCCCGGCGGGCGAGGTCCTCGTGCCCCGACCGGCGCAGCGCCTCGATCCGTGCCGCGCGGCGCCGCGGCGTGACGTTCCCGCCCTCCGGGAACAGCACGAGGGCGTCGGCGGCCGTCAGCCCGGCGGCGATGCGGTGCACGGTCTCGCGGGCGCCGGGGCGACCCGCGGGACGCCGCGAGGCGGGCGTCACGAACGCGGCGGGCAGCCGGTTCATGAGGACGTCGATCGCCGGGTCCCACTGCATCGTGTCCTTGAGCACGATGGCGGGGGCGCGTCCGGACAGCCCGAGCAGCCGGTCGACGATGATGAACGAGTCCCCCGGGCCGGCGTGCCTGCTCAGCACCACGAGAGGCGCCTCCGGCAACGACAGCGCGTCCGGCACGTCCAGCTCGATGCGCAGACGCAGGGTCCAGCGCACCTGCCAGAAGAACAGGGCCAGCATCCCGCGGGCCAGCCGGACGTGCGCACGCCGGTACCACGGCCGGTCGGCGAACAGGCCGCACCCCGCGGCGAGCCACAGCCCGAACATCGCCAGCAGGGCCGTCGCGTCCCACACGATGTAGAACGCGGTCATCCACAGCAGCCGCAGCACCCGCAGTCCGCCGGGCACGACCCAGGTGAGCACGCCGCCGACCAGCACGGCGAACATCAGGGTGGTCGGGACCATGACGACGGCGAGGGCCACGACCAGCGGCGCGAGGACGACCCGGCGGACCCACCGCGGCGGCAGCATGCTCAGACCTGTTCCGCGAGGTAGGTCCGGGTCCGCTCGTAGGAGCGCTCGATCCGGTGACGGGTCGCGTCGAGCCGCTTGTACGCCCGGACCTTCTCGTCACCGGGCAGCGAGCCGCCGGAGGGCAGGACGTGCACGGTGACGTCCGCGGGGACGTCGGCGAGCTCGCGGTGGAACCGGTGCCGGCGCGAGATCTCGAAGGCGACCTTCGCCACGTCGGACGGGCTGCGCGGGGCCGACAACGGCTCCTCGATGCGCCCGACCTGGAGCACGTACACGGTGGTGGCCCCCCGGCGCACGGCCTCGCCGAGAGGGATCGAGTTGACCAGGCCGCCGTCGACGAAGTGCTCCCCGTCGATGACGGTGGGCGGCATCGCCCCGGGCACCGAGGCCGAGGCCAGCACGGCCTCGACCAGCGGGCCGGTGTCGAACCAGTGCTCCGACGCCCGTTCGATGCTGGCCGCGGCGACGACGAGGGGCACCTCCAGGTCGGCGAACGTCCGGCGCTCCCCCACGGCCTCCTCGATGAGCGCGCGAAGCTTGGCCGGGTCGTACACGTGGACCCGGGAGCGGGCCAGGTGCCGGACCTGGCGGTACCAGGGCTCGGCGTAGACCGAGGCGGCCGTGGGCGACGCCCAGGCCTGCAGCAGCCGGTCGACGACCCCGAGGGTCGGGTCGGCGGCGACCGCGGCGCCGTTGATGGCCCCGACGGACGTCCCCACGATCAGGTCCGGGTGGACGTCCGCCTCGAAGAGCGCCTGCAGCATCCCGACCTGCACGGCACCGCGGACGCCTCCGCCGCCCAGCACGAACGCAGTCGTCACGTCCGCCATGCTGCCACGGCGGACGAGGACCGGCCGGGAGATCGGTCCGGTCACGGTCGTCCGTCCCCGACGTGGAGGGCGCGCAGCGCCCGGGAACGGGACCGTGGCCGGATCGATCTCCCGGCCGGGCGGGCCTCAGGCGCGCAGGTGCCCGTACCGGTGCTTCGTCCGGCTGACGGCCTGCTCGCGCAGGAACGGCAGGAGCTCGCGCCGCCCGGCGGCGAGCACCGGCTGGTCGAGCACGGTGACCTCGCCGACGCGCTCGACGGCGGCAGCACGCAGCCCCGGCGCCTCACCGACGACGCGGATCCGACCGGTGACCCGGCCCTCGGCGACGGCGGCGGCGAAGTCCTCGTGCGAGACCGGGGTCTCGTGCGGCACGCCCCAGCCCGCGTCGGACGCGGGGACGACGACGGCCCGCACCCCGGCCCGGCGGGCACCGGCGAGCACGCGACGCACCTCGACCGGCAGGGCGCCGTCACCGACGCGCACCGTGACCTCGGGGACCGGGCGGTAGCGGAAGCTGTTCTCCTCCACCGACAGACCGGTCGGGTCGTGCGCGACCCCGAACTCGGCGTCCCACGCGGCGGCGTCGGAGGCCTCGGCCCAGGCGAGCCAGGCCTCCGGGTCCGACGCGCGCGAGGGCACGTCGGCGCCGTCGCTCCAGCGGCCGAGCTGGGCGACGTAGTTCGGACCGCCCGCCTTGGCCCCCGGGCCCACGACGGAGCCCTTCCAGCCGCCGAACGACTGCCGCTGCACGATCGCGCCGGTGATGTGCCGGTTGACGTAGGCGTTGCCGACCTCGACGCGGTCCAGCCACGTCGCGATCTCGTCGGAGTCGAGGGAGTGGATGCCGCCGGTCAGGCCGAACGACACGGCGTTCTGCAGCTCGACGGCCTCCTCGAGCGTGGCGGCACGCATGATGCCGAGCACCGGGCCGAAGACCTCGGTGAGGTGGAAGAACGACCCGGGGGCCACGCCGTCGCGCAGCCCGGGCGACCACAGCCGGTCCGGGTCGATCCCCGCGGCGTCGGCGACGTCGTCGAGCCGCCGGGGCTCGACCAGCCAGGACTCACCGGGCTCCAGCGATGTCAGCGCCCGGTGCAGCTTGCCGGCGGCCGGCTCGGTCAGCGGGCCCATCACCGTCGACAGCGATGTGGCGGGTCCGACGGCGAGCGACCGCACGGCGTCGACGAGCTGTCGCCGGAACCTCTCCCCCGTCACGGTGGACTCGTCGCCGACGGACCCCACGAGGATCACCAGCGACGACGCCGAGCACTTCTGGCCGGCGTGGCCGAACGCGCTGCGCACGACGTCGGCCACCGCGAGGTCGAGGTCGGCGGAGGGCGTGACGATCAGCGCGTTCTTGCCCGAGGTCTCCGCGAGCACGGGACGGTCCGGGTTCCACCGGGCGAACATCTGGGCCGTCTCCAGCGCGCCCGTCAGCACCACCCGGGACACGTCGGGGTGGGTCACCAGGTGCTTGCCGGCCTCGCCGTCGGGCACCCGCAGGAACTGCACGGCGTCGCGGGCGACGTCGGCCTGCAGCCCGAGCTCGGGTGCGAGGGCCTCCAGGGCGTCCTGGACCGCCTCGACGGCGAGCTCGTAGCAGCGCGGTGTCGGGGGCGCCGGCTTGGCGAGCACGGTCGACCCCGCCGCGAGCGCCGCCAGCACGCCGCCGATGGGGATCGCCACCGGGAAGTTCCACGGCGGCGTGACGAGCGTGACGCCGTCCGGGGCGAAGTCCGCGCCGTCGACGGTGTCGAGCGCCTCGGCGGCCGCCGCGTAGTAGGCGGCGAAGTCGATGCCCTCGGTGACCTCGGGGTCGGTCTCGGCGACGGTCTTGCCGGCCTCGTGCACGGCGGCGGCCACGAGGTCTCCGCGCCGCGCCTCCAGCCGGCGGGCGGCCTCGCGCAGCACGCGGGCGCGGCCGCCGGGCGGGACGGCCGCCCACTGCTCGCGGACCTCGACGGCGCGGGCGACGGCCTCGTCGATCCGGCCGGTGTCGGTCGTCTCGGGGGTCCGCACGGGCACGAAACCGCTGTCGGGGCCGACCAGGCGGGCGGCCCACTCGCGGTGCGCCGCCACGGCAGGGTCGGTGTCGACGGCGTTGTGGAAACCGGTCGGCGATCCCGGTCGGTCGGGCGACCCGCTCCGCGGCCGGGTCCGCGGCCCGTTCTCCGACCCCGCGGTCGTACCGTCCGCGTCGCCGTCGTACCCGGCGGGTCCGTCCGCGGCACCGGAGGTACGACCGCGCGGCGGCGTGGCGGGCGTGTCGAAGCGGGAGGTGCGACGCGGGACGACGGCGTCCGGGTCCGGACGCAGCCCGTCGGTCACCGACGCGCGGAACGCGATCTCCTGCCGCTCCATCGGGGTGCCGCGCACGCCGGGCTCGTCGGACGCCGGGGCGAAGGCCGCGTGCACGAAGTTCTGCTCGGCGGCGTTCTCCTCGAGGCGGCGCACGAGGTAGGAGATGGCCACGTCGAAGTCCTCGTCGCGCACCGCGGGGGTGTACAGCACGACCTGGCCGCCGTCCCGGGCGACCTCGGCCCGCACCAGACGCGCCTCGATCGGGGCCATCCCCTGCAGCATCTCGATGTCGAGCCCGGCGCTGACGTCGCGCGCACGGCCGAGGAGGATCGCCAGGGCGACGTGGAACAGGTTGTGGGAGGCGACGCCGAGGCGGACGGCGGCGGTCCGCTCCGGGGTCAGGTGCGCGTCCAGGATGCGCACGTAGTTGGCGTCGACCTCGGCCTTGGTGTCGTACGTCGCCGGCGCCCAGTCGTGCAGCTCGGCCTCGACGTGCTCCATCGCGAGGTTCGCGCCCTTGACCAGACGCACCTTGACCGGGGCGCCGCCGGCGTCGACCCGCTGCTGGGCCCACGCGGTGAGCTCGTCCAGCGCCCCGAGGGCGTCGGGGAGGTACGCCTGCAGCACGATGCCGGCCGACAGGCCACGCAGCTCGGGGTGGTCCAGGACGTCCCGGAACACGGCCGTGGTCAGGGCGAGGTCCTTGTACTCCTCCATGTCGAGGTTGATGAAGACCCCGTGGTCGCGGGCCGCGCGGTACAGGGGCAGCAGGTGCTCGACCACGCGCTCGCGCGAGCCGTCGAGGTCCCAGGTGACGAGCTGGGCGGCCACGGAGGAGACCTTGACCGACACGTAGTCGACGTCGGGGCGCTGCACGAGCGCGACGGTGCGCTCGAGCCGGGCCGCTGCCTCCTCGTCGCCGAGCACGGCCTCGCCGAGCAGGTTGACGTTGAGGGTGTAGCCCTCGGACCGGGTCCGGGCGAGGTGCTTGCCCAGCCCGCGGCCCGCGTCGGCGACGAGGTGGCCCACGAGCTGGCGCAGCCGCACGCGGGCGGCCGGGACGACGACGGACGGCAGGACGGGGGCGACGGCGGCCCCGACCCGGAAGAGGGTGCGGTCGACGGGCGACAGGAACGACGCGGCGCCGGCGTCCCGACCGAGGCGGGAGAGCGCCTTGGCGGCGACCCGGACGTCCTGGGGCCGGGCGACGTCGTCGACGAACCCGACGGCGAGGTCGAGGCCCGCGGGGTTGGCGACCAGGGCGCCGAGGCGCTCGGCGGTCGCGCGCGTGCGGCGGTCCGCGCGGGTGACGACACCGTCGGTCCGCGTGGCCGCGTCGATCCAGGTGTGGGCGAGGGCGACGGCGTCCTCGACCAGGTCGGCCGGGCTCACGGTCGCCTCGGGGCGGGCGCCGGGGTGGCCGGTTCCGCGATCGGTGGCATGGGTGCTCATGGCACCAGGGTGCGCCCGATCACAGCGTCCCGTCTTGTACAGAACGGGTCGCACGGAGCGCACTTTGCGACAACCCGACAGCACGCAGGCCGTCACCAGGACCGCCCGTGGCCTGCGGGGTACGGTACCGGGACGGCCCACGACCCGGGCCGGTGACCATCCCGGGGCACCGCCGGGAGGCCCCTCCGACGCCTCCGAGGAGGAACCGCGTGACGACGACGTCGACCCGTCCGGAATCCGTGGGCGAGGCATCGCCCCTGGCGACGGCCCGGTCCCAGCTCGCGACCGCCGTCGCGCACCTGGACTACGACGACGGGCTGCACCAGATGCTGGCCACGCCGCGCCGCGAGATCCAGGTCGCGGTCCCGCTGCACCGGGACGACGGCTCGCGGGTGCTCCTGGAGGGCTACCGGGTCCAGCACAACGTCTCGCGCGGGCCGGGCAAGGGCGGGCTGCGGTTCCACCCGAGCGTGCACATCGACGAGGTGCGCGCCCTGGCGATGTGGATGACGTGGAAGTGCGGCATCGTCGACCTGCCGTTCGGAGGTGCCAAGGGGGGCGTGGGCATGGACCCCGCCGACTTCACCCCCGGCGAGCTGGAGCGTGTCACCCGCCGGTACACCTCGGAGATCATGCCGCTGATCGGCCCCGACACGGACATCATGGCCCCCGACATGGGCACCGACGAACGCACCATGGCATGGGTCATGGACACCTACTCCGTCAACCGGGGGTACACGATCCCGGCGGTGGTCACCGGCAAGCCGCTGGCCATCGGCGGTTCGCTGGGCCGTGGCACGGCGACCAGCGCCGGCATCGTGCACGTCACGGCGGCCGCGCTCAAGGAGGCCGAGGCCCGGATGGACGACGTGCGCGTCGCGATCCAGGGCTTCGGCAAGGTGGGCGGGAACGCCGCGCAGATCTTCGCCGAGCGCGGGGCACGGGTGGTCGCCGTCAGCGACCGGTACGGCGGGGTGCGGGCCGACGACGGGCTGGACGTGGCCCGGCTGGCCGAGCACGTCACCGAGACCGGCAGCGTCGTCGGGTTCGACGACGCCGAGGCGATCTCCAACGCCGAGCTCATCGGCCTCGACGTGGACGTCCTCGTGCCCGCCGCCGTCGAGGGCGTGCTGACCGCCGAGTCGGCGCGCACGGTGCGTGCCCGCTGGGTGGTCGAGGGCGCGAACGGGCCGACCACGACGGCCGGTGACGCCGTGCTCGCCGAGCGCGGGGTGACCGTCGTCCCGGACGTGCTCGCCAACGCCGGCGGTGTCGTCGTCTCCTACTTCGAGTGGGTGCAGGCGAACCAGACGTACTGGTGGTCGGCGCACGAGATCGCCGAGAAGCTGGCGCGGCGCATGGCCTCGGCCTACGGCGACGTCTCGGCCCTGGCCCGGCGCGACGGCATCTCCCTGCGGGACGCGGCGACGGTGATCGGCGTGCGGCGCACCGCCGAGGCGCACGAGATCCGGGGGCTCTACCCCTGAGACCCGCGGGGGACCCGACGGCGGCGCTCGCCGACCGGCTGCGGGACGCCGGGTGCGTCTTCGCCGAGGACGAGGCCGCGGTGCTGCTGCGCGCCGCCCCCGCCGGGTCGGCGCGGCTGGAGCAGCTCGTGGCGCGCCGCACCGCCGGTGAGCCCCTGGAGCACGTGCTCGGCGAGGTGGAGCTCGCCGGCAGGACGTGGACGGTGGGACCAGGCGTCTTCGTGCCCCGCCGTCGCAGCGAGGCGCTGGTCGAGGCAGCGCTGGACCGCCGGCCCGGGTCGGTGGACCCGACGGTCGTCGACCTGTGCTGCGGCTGCGGCGCGCTCGGCGGCGCCGTGCTCGAGGGGTTGACCGCGGCCGGTGCGCGCCCCGCGCTGCACGCCGTCGACGTCGACCCCGTGGCGGTCGGCTACGCCCGCCGCAACCTCGAGCCGCTCGGCGCCGCCGTGGCGACCGGCGACCTGTTCGACCCGCTCCCGCGCAGCCTGCGGGGCCGCGTCGACCTGCTCCTGTGCCACGCCCCGTACGTGCCCACCGCCGCCCTCGCCACCATGCCGCCGGAGGCGCGGGACCACGAGCCACCGACGGCGCTCGACGGCGGCGCCGACGGCCTCGACGTGCTGCGCCGGGTGCTGGGGCAGGCCCCGCGGTGGCTCGCACCGCGCGGAGTGCTGCTGTTCGAGATCGCGGCGCGGCAGTGGCCGGCAGCGCGGGGGACCGTCGTCGCCGCGGGGCTGAGGGCCGAGCGGGTATGGGACGAGGACCGGGACGCTACCGTGGTGGTCGCTAGGCGCGAGCGCGGCGACGACGGACCAGGGTGACCACGACCGGGCCGACCACGGCCACGGCGGCGGCGACGCCGGCCGCGACCGCCACCGTCTGGTCGGTCAGCGGCCCCGTCGTCCGCCCGACGGCGATCCAGGCGAGACCCCAGCCGATCGCGAGGCCGACGGGGACCACCACCGCCGGACGGACGGCGCCGTACCGGGCGACCGCCAGCGCCAGCACAGCGCCCACCGCCACGAGCGCGACGCCCCACCCGGTGGCGCCCAGGCCCAGCTCGCCGACGTCCGCCGCCTTCAGGGCCGCGGCGGTGTTGGCCAGCGTCGCCACGGAGACCCAGCCGAGGTAGAGGCCGACGGTGACGTCGGTGACGACGGCGTCGAGCACGCGGGGGGCGGGGGTCCGCACGAGACGCACGAGCACCAGGGACAGCACGGCGACGAGACCGGCGATGACGGCGACGCTGGCCCACAGCCAGCCGGCCTGCACGACGCCGATCCAGGCGGCGTTGAGCAGCATGGAGACGAGGATCCACCACGCCACGGACCGCAGACGGGGGTCGGCCGCGCGACCGGGCAGCGCCTGCACGACGGCGAACAGCACCAGACCGGTGTAGATCACCGACCAGATCGAGAACGCCGGGGTGTCGGGCGCCAGGACCGTCGCGTCGGCGGACAGCGCACCGTCCGCCGCCTCCTGGATCGGCTGGCCGCCGAACGCGCCGGAGCCGACGGCGGCACCGAGGATGGCGAGGAGCGCGCCGACGGCGACCACGACCTGCCGGACGCGGTCCCGGGCGGTGGCGGGGCGCTGGGGTGTGTCCTGAAGCGTCGTCATGCCCTCAGCATGCCAAACCTCAGCATGCTGAGCATCTCGACCGGCCTGCCGGCGCTACGCCCGGGTGCGGGGCTGCCGGTCGACCCACGCGGCCAGCGGCACCCGCGGCCCGGTGTAGAACGGGACCTCCTCGCGCACGTGGAGCCGCGCCTCGGTGGCCCGCAGGTCCCGCATCAGGTCGACGATGCGGTCCAGGGCGTCCGCCTCGAACGGCAGCAGCCACTCGTAGTCGCTCAGCGCGAACGTGCTCATCGTGTTGGCCCGCACGTCCTTGTACCCCGCGGCGGCGATGCCGTGGTCGCGCAGCATCGTGCGGCGCTCGGCCTCCGGGAGCAGGTACCACTCGTAGGACCGCACGAACGGGTACACGCACAGGTAGTCGCGCGGGGCCTCACCGGCCAGGAAGGCCGGGACGTGGCCCTTGTTGAACTCCGCGGCCCGGTGCAGGGCCACCACGGACCACACCGGCGTCAGCACGGCACCCAGGCGCGAGGCGCGCAGCCGCTGGTAGGCGCCCTGGACCGACTCGACCGTGGGGCCGTGCACCCAGACCATGAGGTCCGCGTCCGCACGCAGCCCGGCGACGTCGTAGACGCCGCGCACGACGACGTCACCGTCGGCGCGGGAGGGGTCACGGTCGGCCTCGGCAGCGCCGCCCCACAGGGCGTCCTCGGCCTCGGCGGCGAGCGCGGCGCGCTCGGCGTCGTCCGCCGGCACCGGCCCCGCGAGCGAGAACACCGAGATCATCGCGTAGCGGATGGACTCGTTGATCGCGGCGGTGTCGACGGCCTCGCCCGTGTCGGCGTGGATGTGCTGGTCGCTCACGGATGCTCCTCCAGGATCGCTCGGTCGCTCAGCGGTTGACGTCGCGCGAGCACAGCGCCGGGACGCCGCTGGGCTCACCGTCGCGGCGCAGGCAGCAGTCGACCTCGCAGACGGACCGGAACGGGGGCAGGGTCCCGACGGTCGCCTCGTCGACGTCCTCGCCGCGGGCCTTGGCCGCCCGCTCGAGCAGCAGGTCCACCAGCCCGGCCACGAAGGCGGGCCGGGTGCCCACCGTGCCGGCGCGCACCGCCGTCATCCCGAGCTCGGTGGCGGTCTCCATCGCCTCGGTGTCGAGGTCGTAGGCGACCTCCATGTGGTCCGAGATGAAGCCGATCGGCGCCATGACGACGTCACGCAGGCCCTCGCCGGCACGCTCGGTCAGCAGGTCGTTGACGTCCGGCTCGAGCCACGGCTGGGTCGGCGGGCCGGACCGCGAGCAGTAGGCCAGCTCCCACGAGACCTCGTGGCCGCGCGCCTCGGCGACCCGGGCGGCGATGACGGCGGCGACGTCCAGGTGCTGGGTGGAGTAGGTGGCCTGCGAGATGCGGGACGCCGCCTCCATCGTGTCCGGGATGGAGTGCGTGACGAACACGAGCTTCGCGTCCGCGGGCGAGCCGCCCTTCTCCTCCAGCGCGGCGTAGCCGTCGAGGACGGCCTCGACGTTGGCCTGCACGAAGCCGGGGTGGTTGAAGTACGACCGGATCTTGTCGAACTGGACGCCCGTCGACCCGTTCTCGTCGAGCTGACCGCGCTGCTGCAGCGTCACGGCCAGGTCCTCGCGGTACTGCCGGCAGCCGGAGTAGCTCGAGTAGGCCGAGGTGACGAGCGCGACCGCGCGCTCGGCACCGAGCGCCTCGAGCTCGGTGACGGCGTCGTCGGTGTACGGCTCCCAGTTACGGTTGCCCCAGACGACCGGCAGCTCGATCCCGCGCGCGGCCAGCTCGGCCTCGATCGCGGCCTTGAGCGCGAGGTTCTGGTCGTTGATCGGGCTCTTGCCGCCGAACGCGTAGTAGTGCTCGCCGACCTCCTCCAGCCGGGAGTCGGGGATCCCCTTGCCCGCGGTGACGTTGCGGAGGAACGGGACGACGTCCTCCGGCTTGTTCGGGCCGCCGAAGGAGAACAGCAGCAGCGCGTCGTACGGGGTGGGATCGGCCGTCGGCCGGGGGGTCGTCGACATGGTCCCATCATCCACCGAGCCCAGGGGTGCTCCGGACCGGCTCGCCGCCGCCCCGCCGTGACATTGAACGGACAGGACGTCATCTTCGACCCCGCGCCGACCCGGACGTGCGCGGGTACTCTCGACGGACCCGGTCCGGACCGTGAGCGAGGAGGCCCCGTGACGAGCACCCGCACCGCCTCCGCGCCGGGCCGGACGGGACCCGCGCGACCCCCCGCCACGGTGGGCCAGGTGCGCACCACCGTGCAGGCGGAAGAGCTCGCCGCCCGCCTCCAGCACCCCGACCGCACCTGGCCCGTCGTGGTCGTCTCCACCCCGCAGGACCGGGGCCGCCCCTTCGTCGACGCGGACCGCGTGCTCGACGACGTCCAGGGCCTGGCCGAGGTCGTCGTGATCCACGCGGGCGACCCGTCGTGGGCCTTCTCGCACGGCATGCCGGACGCCACCCAGGTCTACGGCGGCGCCTCCCGGGTCTACCCGGTGGGCGTCGGCTGGGTGCACGACGTCGCCCGCTCGCCGCTGTGGATCGCGTACGACGCCGCCGAGGGCACGCGGGTGCACGACCGGCTCGTGCAGGACGCCCTGACGGCGGCCACGCGCGCCGGCCTCGTCACCGTGAGCCTGCTGCCGACCGCTCCCGCCGCGACCAGCGGCACGGTGCTCGGTCTCGTCGGCACGCGCGCCCTGGTGCAGACCGCCGACGGCGCGACGGCGCAGGTGGCCCAGGAGCTGACGCTGCCCGTCGTGCCGATCGACCGCCTCCTGGCGCCGGGCATGGCGGTGCACGGCGTGCTGGACGCCGGGACGCGGCGTCTGGACGTGCGCGGCATGCTGCCCGACCCCGTCGCCCAGACCTCGCGCGTGCTGGCCGCCTACCCGGCCGGCGCCGTCGTGCCGGCGCAGGTGCACCGCGTGGAGGCCGACGAGGTCACCCTCGCCCTCGCACCGGCGGTGGCCGTGCGCGTGCACCGCGAGCACGCCAGCCGGGGCGACGACGACCTGCGCGACCTCTTCACCGTGGGCGAGGTGGTCGCGGCCCGCATGCAGCCACCCCGCCCCGTACCCGGTCCTGCCGGCGGCCACCGGCAGCCGGCGCTGCGTCTCGACGACGTCGACGACACCGCCGGCGTGCTGCCCGCGATCAGCCTGCTCGACGGCGGACCGCCCTGGCTCCCGGCGCCGACCGTGCCCCCGGACGAGGACCTCGGCCCGGAGCCGACGACGGTCCCCGAGCCGCCCCCTGCTGCCCGCCCGACGCCCGGCCCCGGCCCGCGCCGCGCCGTGCCGCCACCGGGGCGGTCCTCCGCGCCGGTGCCCGCCGCCTCGACGTCCTGCCCGGACGACAGCACCGAGGTGGACGCCTCCTCGCCCGGCGAGCGCAAGGCCCTGGTCCGGCAGCTCGAGCGGTCCGTGCACGAGTACCGTGCCCGGGCGCACCTCGCCGAGCGGGAGAACGTCGAGCTGCGCGCCGCGGTCAGGACGCTCGAGGTCGAGGTCGCGGGCCTGCGCGACCTGGCGCGCGAGCAGCGGGACCACCTCGACCGGATGCACCGCGACGCCGAGCGGTACAAGGCGCGGATCCGGTCCGCGCGCAAGCAACGTGCCGGGGAACCGGCCACCGCGGCGGTACCCGACCGGCTCTTCACGGACCCGGAGGACCAGCTCCGCCACGACGTCTACCGCGCCTGGGCCGAGCTGATCGGGCCCGACGAGAAGGTCGACTACCCGTTGCCCGACTACGACGTCGGTCCCCGGTTCTGCGACTCGCTCGCGGGACCGGGGCGCGGCTTCGAGGACCGTGTGCACCGGGCGATCGTCATGGTGCTGACCGGCCGGGCCCACGACGTCGCGGGCTACGAGCTGCACCGCCTGCGACGCGGGGACGGCGGCAGCGACCCGTACCGGGTCCGCGAGTCGGACGGTGCCCAGGCGATGCGCCTGTCGTTGCAGGTCAGCTCACCCCAGGCGCGCCGGCTGCACTACTGGCAGCTGCCCGGCGGCGGGGTCGAGCTGTCCCGGGTCGTGCTGCACGACGACGTCGCGCCCTGATCCCGGATCGTTCGCTCACGGCGAACATCCGACGCTGGCACTCTCGGGTCGAGAGTGCTAATTCTGAGGGTGTAGCCAGGTGACGCCGGACGGACCGGCGCACCCGTCGCGGATCGAGGTCGCGGGTGCGGCCTCGCCGAGGAGGTGATGCGCGATGGCTACGTACTGGGACCCGTTCCAGGAGATGGACCGGCTCTTCGGCTCCTTCCCCCTCACGGCGCGGAACGTCTCGGCCATGCCGATGGACCTGTTCCGCGAGGACGACCACTTCGTCCTGGCCGCCGACCTGCCCGGGATCGACCCCGGCAGCATCGACGTCTCGGTCGAGGACCGCACGCTGACCGTCCGGGCCGAGCGGACCGGACGCTCCGGCGAGGGCCAGTGGCTGCTCCGCGAGCGCCCGGCCGGCACCGTGGCACGTCAGATCACGCTCGGGCGCGGGCTGGCGCTCGACCACATCTCGGCCTCCTACGCCGACGGCGTGCTGACGCTGACCATCCCGGTCGCCGAGGAGGCCAAGCCGCGGCGCATCGAGGTGTCGCACCGCTCCGAACCCCACACCATCGAGGCCGGCGGCTGATCGTCGCGCCAGGCCGCGGGCGGGGGGGGGGGGGGGGGGGGCGGGCCCCCCCCCCCCCCCCCCCCCCCCCCCCCCCCCCCCCCCCCCCCCCCCCC
>NZ_JAUQYQ010000005.1:0-219351 GCF_030588085.1 Isoptericola sp. b408 | reverse complement strand
CCTGCTTGCCCATGATGAGCGGCTGCAGCACGTGTCCCTCGAGCTGGCCGATGGCGGCGATGCCGAGCGTGACGATCAGCGCTGCACCGCCGTCGGTGGGTTCACTCGCCGCGGACGGCGGCGAGCGACTCGCGCGCGGCCGTGGCCACGGCGTCGGCCGTGATGCCGAACTCGCGGTAGAGCGTCTGGTAGTCCGCGGACGCGCCGTAGTGCTCGAGCGAGACGGACCGGCCGGCGTCGCCGACGATCCCGCGCCAGCTCAGCGCGATGCCGGCCTCCACCGAGACCCGGGCCCGGACCGCGGCGGGCAGCACCGACTCGCGGTACTCGGCGTCCTGACGGTCGAACCACTCGAGGCTCGGCATCGACACCACGCGGGCGGCGATCCCGTCGGCGGCGAGCTGCTCGCGCGCCTCGACGGCGAGCTGGACCTCCGACCCGGTGCCCACGAGGATCACGTCCGGCGTGCCGTCGGTGTCCAGGAGCGTGTAGCCGCCGCGGAGCGTGCCCTCGGCCGCCGCGAAGCCGTCCTCGCCCCGCGGGAAGGTCGGCACGCCCTGCCGGGTGAGCACGAGTCCGGCCGGGTTCGAGGTGTTCTCGAGGATGCCTCGCCAGGCCCAGGAGGTCTCGTTCGCGTCCGCCGGGCGGACGACGTCCAGGCCCGGGATGGCGCGCAGGGCGGCGAGGTGCTCGACGGGCTGGTGGGTGGGGCCGTCCTCGCCCAGGCCGATGGAGTCGTGGGTCCACACGAACGTCGAGGGGATCTCCATGAGCGCGGACAGGCGGACCGCGGCCCGCATGTAGTCCGAGAACTGCAGGAACGTCCCGCCGTAGGGGCGCGTCAGGCCGTGCAGCACGATCCCGTTGAGGATCGCGCCCATGGCGTGCTCGCGGATGCCGAAGTGCAGCGTGCGGCCCTGCGGGTTGCCCGGGAACTTCTTCGTCGCGTGCTCGAACGGGATGAAGGACGGCTCGCCGTCCATCGTGGTGTTGTTGGAGCCGGCGAGGTCGGCGGACCCGCCCCACAGCTCGGGCAGCACGTCGGCCAGCGCCGACAGCACCTTGCCGGAGGCGGCGCGGGTGGCGACGCCCTTCTCCGACGCCTCGAACTCGGGCAGGGCGTCCGTCCAGCCGGCGGGCAGCTCGCGGGCGCTGAGCCGCTCCAGCAGCTCGGCCCCCGAGGGGTTGGCGGTCTTCCAGGCCTCGAACGCGGTGTCCCACGCGGCCCGGCCGGAGCTGTGGCGCTCGGCGACGGACCGGGTGTGCTTGAGCACGTCGTCGTCGATGGTGAAGGTCGCCTCGGGGTCGAGGCCCAGCGCCTTCTTCAGGCCTGCGACCTCCTCGGCGCCGAGCGCGGAGCCGTGGATCCCGCCCGTGTTCTGCTTCGTGGGGGAGGGCCAGCCGATGATCGTGCGCAGCGCGATGATCGACGGCTTGCCGGTCTCGTTCTTCGCGGCGTCCAGGGCGGCGGCCAGCGCGTCGGTGTCCTCGGCGTAGCCGGTGCCGCCGTCGGTCCAGTCCACGCGCTGCGTGTGCCAGCCGTAGGCCGCGTAGCGGGCCAGCACGTCCTCGGTGAACGCGATCTCGGTGTCGTCCTCGATCGAGATCTTGTTGTCGTCCCAGATCACCACGAGGTTGCCGAGCTGCTGGGTGCCGGCCAGGGACGAGGCCTCGGAGGTGACACCCTCCTGCAGGTCGCCGTCGGAGGCGATGACGTACACGTGGTGGTCGAAGGGCGAGGTGCCGGGGGCGGCCTCGGGGTCGAGCAGCGCCCGCTCGCGGCGCGAGGCGTAGGCCATGCCGACGGCGGAGGCGAGACCCTGGCCCAGCGGGCCGGTGGTGATCTCCACGCCCGGGGTGTGGCCGTACTCGGGGTGGCCCGGGGTCTGGGAGTTGAACGTGCGCAGCGCGGCGAGGTCGTCCATCTCCATGCCGTACCCGGCCAGGAACAGCTGCAGGTACAGCGTGAGCGACGAGTGCCCGGCCGAGAGCACGAACCGGTCGCGGCCCACCCAGGTGGGGTCGGTGGGGTCGTGCCGCATCGTCTTCTGGAACAGCAGGTACGCGGCCGGGGCCAGCGACATGGCCGTGCCGGGGTGACCGCTGCCGCACTTCTCCACGGCGTCGGCGGCCAGAGCCTTGATGGACTTGACGGCCCGCTCGTCCAGGTCGTTCCACTCGAGGGGGGCCGGTGCGGGATCGAACGCGTTCACGAATGCCTCTTTCCTGCCCGAGGCGCTGCCCCGGGTTGCTCTGCTGTACCGGTGCCGGGCGCGGCGGCTCCACCCCTCAGGAGGCGGGGGCCTGGCGCCGTGCGCAGCGGTCGACCCGGTGCGCACGACGGCACCGATGCCCTGCGTTGTGCGTCTCCACACTAGCGGGGAGTGCCGTGGGCCGCGTTCGGCGCCGCCGACCGTCCCACCATGTGAGCGCCCCGGCGACACGCACCGCGCGGCCGGAGGAATCTCACAGGTCACCCGCGCCCCGCGGGGGCGACCGACCTCCGCGTGGCGCGTACGATGGGACCGCCCGGAACACCCTCGCGAACGGAACACTGCGCGCGTGAGCACCATCAGCCGCCCGACGGACTCCTCGTCGACCCCGACACGCGCTGCCGTGCACGGGTCGGCCACGCGGCGCTCGGCCGGCTGGCGTGACCGGGTGGGCGCCTACGTCGCCCTGACCAAGCCCCGCATCATCGAGCTGCTGCTCGTGACCACGGTGCCCACGATGATCCTCGCCGAGGGCGGCCTGCCCGACCTCTGGCTCGTCGTGGCGACGCTGGTCGGCGGGGCGCTCGCGGCCGGCTCGGCCAACGCGTTCAACTGCTACCTCGACCGCGACATCGACGAGATGATGAACCGCACCAAGCGGCGTCCGCTCGTCACGGGGGAGATCCGCCCGCGCAACGCGCTGATCTTCGCCACGGCGCTCGGCGTGGTGGCCCTGGTCTGGTTCGCCTGGCTCGTCAACGTCGCCGCCGCCTGGCTGACCTTCGCGGCGATCGCGATCTACGTCGTCGGCTACACGATGATCCTCAAGCGCCGCACCCCGCAGAACATCGTGTGGGGTGGCATCGCCGGATGCATGCCGGTGTTCATCGGCTGGGCGGCCGTCACCGGCGGGCTCAGCTGGGCGGCCGTGGCGCTGTTCGGCGTCATCTTCTTCTGGACGCCCCCGCACTACTGGCCGCTGTCGGTGAAGTTCAAGCAGGACTACGCCACCGCCGGGGTGCCGATGCTCCCCGTCGTGGCCACCGACCGCCGGGTCGCCGGCGAGATGCTCGGTCACACGATCGCGATGATCCTCTCCTCGCTGGCGCTCGTGCCGCTGGCCGGGATGACCTGGGTGTACACCGTGGTCGCGGTCGGGCTGGGCGGATGGTTCCTCTGGTTGACGGTCGCCATGCTGCGCAAGGCCCAGGGCCGGACCCGCAACGGCCCCGGGGCGATGAAGGTGTTCCACGCCTCCATCACCTACCTGACCCTGCTCTTCGTGGCCGTCGCGGTCGACGTGTTCCTGCCGTTCTGACCGCCGGCGCCCGACGAGCGCCTCGACGGGGTGCTCGACGCGCTGCCCGGGCTGCCGCTCGACGACCGTTGCCCGGGGGCATGATGGCCGGGTGACCTCGACGCCCACGGACCTGCCCGCCGCCCTCGAGTCGGGGCTGCGCGACTACCTCGCCCACCTCCGGGTCGAACGCGGGCTGTCCACCAACACCGTGCAGGCCTACCGCCGGGACCTGACCCGGTACGCGGACTTCCTCGGCGTCCGCGGCCGGACCGCACCGGCCGAGGTCACCGAGGCGGACGTCGAGGCCTATCTCGACGCCGTGCGGGCGGGGGACGACGGCGGGCGTCCCCTGTCGGCGTCCTCCACGGCGCGGGCCCTGGCGGCGCTGCGGGGCTGGCACCGGTTCGCCCTCGCCGAGGGCGACGCCGACACGGACCCGAGCGCCGACGTCGCGGCACCCACCAAGACGCGTCGGCTGCCGCACGCCCTGAGCGTCGACGCCGTGGCCCGCCTCCTGGCCGCGGCCTCGGCGGGCGACGGGGCCACCGGTCTGCGGGACCGGGCGCTGCTGGAGCTGCTGTACTCCACGGGAGGGCGCATCAGCGAGGTGGTCGGGCTCGACGTCGACGACGTCGGGACCGAGGACGCCGTGCGTCTGTTCGGCAAGGGCGGCAAGGAGCGCGTCGTGCCCGTCGGGTCGTACGCCCGCGACGCGATCGACGCCTACCTGGTCCGTGCCCGGCCGGCACTGGTCGAGGCGGGGTCCGTGCGCGGCCGGAGCACCCCGGCGCTGTTCCTCAACGCCCGCGGCACCCGGCTCTCGAGGCAGAGCGCGTGGGCCGTGCTGCAGCGCGCGGCGGACCGGGCCGGGATCGCGGAGCACGTGTCGCCGCACACCCTGCGCCACTCCTTCGCCACCCACCTGCTGGCCGGAGGAGCGGACGTGCGGGTGGTGCAGGAGCTGCTCGGGCACGCCTCGGTCACCACGACGCAGATCTACACGATGGTCACCCCGGAGGCGCTGCGCGAGGTCTACGCCGCGGCCCACCCGCGGGCGCTCGGGTGACCGGCCGTGCCCCCGCGGTTCCGCGCGGCGCGCCGCGCGAGCGCCCGGTCCGGGCCCGTGGCGCGGTGTAGCGTGACAGCGTGACCGAGGCACCCGGGGGAGTGAGACGATGACGCAGCCGGCGACTGCCGAGAACACCCTGCCCGGGATCCCGGGTACCGCGGCGAACGAGGACGGTCCGCCCACGGACGTCGTCGGCCGCCCGCTGCCCGAGTTCCCCGTCCCCGCACCGCGGGACTCGCACGGTCCGGCCCGGATCGTGGCGATGTGCAACCAGAAGGGCGGCGTGGGCAAGACGACCACGACCATCAATCTCGGAGCCACGCTGGCCGAGTACGGCCGCAAGGTGCTCCTGGTGGACTTCGACCCCCAGGGCGCCGCGTCCGTCGGCGTGGGTGTCAGCCCGCACGAGCTGGAGCTCAGCGTCTACAACCTCGTCATGGAACGTGACGTGACCCTCGAGGACGTCGTCCGTCCCACGGCGATCGAGGGGCTCGACGTCGTACCGGCGAACATCGACCTGTCCGCCGCCGAGGTCCAGCTCGTCGGCGAGGTTGCGCGCGAGTCCGTCCTCTCCCGCGCGCTGCGCCCGGCGCTGGACGTCTACGACGTCGTGCTCATCGACTGCCAGCCCTCCCTGGGGCTGCTCACCGTCAACGCGCTGACCGCCGCCGACGGCGTCCTCATCCCGCTGGAGTGCGAGTTCTTCGCCCTGCGGGGCGTCGCGCTGCTCGTGGAGACGATCGACAAGGTGCGCGACCGGCTCAACCCGGACCTCGCCGTGGACGGCATCCTGGCCACCATGTACGACGCGCGCACCCTGCACTCGCGCGAGGTCGTCCAGCGGGTCCACGAGGCGTTCGGAGACACGCTGCTGCACACCGTCATCGGTCGGACCGTGAAGTTCCCCGACGCCTCGGTGGCCGCCGAGCCCATCACCTCGCACGCGCCGTCCCACGCAGGCGCGGCGGCCTACCGGCACCTGGCCCGTGAGCTCGTCGCTCGTGGCAGCGCCACCTGAGCGGACCCCGGCGGAGGCACCTGCGGGACAGGCCCGCGCCGGGGCGTTCGAGGTCCATCTCGACAACTTCGACGGGCCGTTCGACCTGCTGCTGTCCCTGATCAACGCCCGTGAGCTGGACCTGACCGAGGTGGCGCTGGCGGAGGTGACGGACGACTTCGTCGCCCACCTGCGCGCCGCCGAGTCCGCCGCCCGCGACGCCGCCGACCGCGGCGAGCAGCACCCCTCGTGGGACCTGGGGGCGGCGAGCGAGTTCCTCGTCGTGGCGGCCACGCTGCTGGACCTCAAGGCGGCCCGGCTGCTGCCCGGTGTCGTCGAGGAGGACGCCGAGGACCTCGAGCTGCTGGAGGCCCGCGACCTGCTGTTCGCCCGTCTCCTGCAGTACCGGGCGTACAAGGAGATCTCGGCCGTGTTCGCCGACCGCCTCGCCGACACCGGCCGCCGGGTGCCCCGGTCGGTCCCGATGGAGGAGCACCTGACCGCGATGCTCCCCGACCTCGTGTGGACCCTCGACGGCGACCGGCTGGCCGAGCTCGCCGCGCGGGCGCTCGAACCCAAGGTCCCGCCGGTGGTGGGCCTGAGCCATCTGCACGGCGCCGCCGTGAGCGTGCGCGAGGAGGCGCTCCTGGTCGCCGACCAGCTGCGGCGCGAGGGGACGGCGACGTTCCGCGCCCTGACCACGGGGGTGGAACGCCTCGTGGTCGTGGCGCGTTTCCTGGCGCTGCTGGAGCTGTTCCGCAGCGGCCAGGTGGGCTTCGAGCAGGTCACCGCCCTGGGAGAGCTGACCGTGCGGTGGACCGGCGGGGCCGACGACGACGTGGGCGACGTCGAGGAGTTCGACGGCGCCGTGGAAGGAGCAGCATGAGCGAGCACGTCCCCGCGACCGCTGGGACAGCGGTCGCCCCGGGCCCGGCGGCGTCGGGAGACAGTCCGGCACCGGTCGACGTCGACGACCTGCCCGGGGGTCTGCCGGCCGCCCTGGAGGCGATCCTCATGGTCGCCGAGTCGCCGGTCCCCGCCGAACGTCTCGCCGCGGCCGTCGCCCGTCCCACGGTCGAGGTGCACGCGGCGCTGGCGGCGCTCGCCGAGGAGTACCAGGGGGCCGACGGCGCCCGGCCGCGGGGTTTCGAGCTGCGCCGCGGGGCCGAGGGCTGGCGCATCTACTCCCATCGCGACCTGACCGACGTCGTCGCGCGGTTCGTGCTCGAGGGCCAGTCCTCCCGGCTGAGCCAGGCCGCCCTGGAGACCCTCGCCGTCGTGGCCTACCGACAGCCCGTCACCCGGGGCCAGGTCTCGGCGGTGCGCGGGGTGAACGTCGACGGGGTGGTGCGCACCCTGCTGGCACGTAACCTGGTGGCGGAGGTCGGGCAGGACCCGACCACCGGCGCGGTGCTGTTCGGCACCACCGGGGAGTTCCTGGACCGGATGGGCTGGACCTCGCTCGACGAGCTGCCGCCGCTGGCGCCGCACCTGCCCGGCGTGGAGGCGCTCGGCGGCCTGGAGGGCCTCGGCATCGACTGAGGTCGGCCCCGCTCCGGCGTCCTGCGACAATAGGGGCCATGCCCACCTCACGCCGCGGCGGGAGCCGCCGCTCCTCGCGCCGCCACGCCCCCGCGAACCCGCCGGTCGACGTCCACGTGCCCGACGGCGTCCGGCTGCAGAAGGTTCTCGCCCAGGCCGGCGTCGGCTCACGACGCGCCTGCGAGCAGCTCATCGCCCAGGGGCGGGTCGAGGTCGACGGCCAGGTCGTGGCCGAGCTCGGCGTGCGCGTCGACCCGGCCACCGCGGTCGTGCACGTCGACGGCCTGCGCGTCCAGCTCGACGAGTCCAAGATCACCGTGGCCGTCAACAAGCCGCTCGGCATGCTCTCCTCGATGAGCGACCCCGAGGGCCGGCCCACGGTGGCAGAGCTCGTGCAGGACCGCCCGGAGCGGCTCTTCCACGTGGGCCGCCTGGACGCCGACTCCGAGGGCCTGCTGCTGCTGACCAACGACGGCGAGCTCGGCAACCGGCTGTCGCACCCGAGCTACGAGATCCCGAAGACCTACCTCGTCACGGTCGAGGGCGCCGAGTTCTACCCGCGCCACGCCAAGGAGCTGACCGCGGGCGTGGAGCTCGACGACGGCCCGGCCCGCATGGACAAGGTCCGGGTCGTGGACTCCGTGCCCGGCCGCACCATGATCGAGGTGGTCCTGCACGAGGGTCGCAACCGGATCGTGCGCCGGATGTTCGACGCGATCGGCTTCCCGGTCACCCGCCTCGTGCGCACCCGGATCGGCCCGATCACGCTCGGCGACCTCAAGGCCGGCCGCACGCGCGTGCTCGGCCGCACCGAGCTCGGCACCCTGATGCGTGCCGTGGACCTCTGAGTCCACTCCCGAACGATCTGCCCCGTCCCCCGACAAGAGAGCGAACACCTGTGGTCACCATCGCCGTCGACGGCCCGTCCGGTTCCGGCAAGTCCAGCGTCTCCAAGGCCGTCGCGAGCCGCCTCGGCCTGGCCTACCTCGACACCGGCGCCATGTACCGGGCCGCCACCCTGTGGTGCGTGCGCACCGACGTCGCTCTCACCGACGCCGACGCCGTGGCCCGGGCCGTGCGCGACATGCCGCTGGAGATGGGCGTCGACCCGGCCGCCCCCGGCGTCGTGCTGGACGGCGACGACGTCGCCGCCGCGATCCGCACCACCGAGGTGTCCTCGGCCGTGTCGCAGGTCGCGACCAACCTCGAGGTCCGCGCCGAGATGAAGCGCCGTCAGCGGGCCATCATCGACGTCGAGGCGACCGACGGGTTCTCCGGCGGCCGCGGCATCGTCGCCGAGGGGCGCGACATCACCACCGTCGTGGCCCCGGACGCCGACGCGCGCATCCTGCTGACGGCCAGCGAGGAGGCCCGGCTGCGTCGGCGTTCCCTGGAGGTGCACGGAGCCGCCGACGCCGCGGCCGTCGACGCCACGCGTGACCAGGTGCTGCGCCGCGACCGCGACGACTCGACCGTGAGCCAGTTCCTCACCGCCGCCGACGGCGTGGTGACGGTGGACTCCAGCGAGCTGGACCTGGACCAGACCGTCGCCGCGGTCCTCACGGCCGTCGAGCGCCTGGGACAATGGCAGGCATGAGCACTCCCGCCGACGGTCCCGAGCCCCTGCCCGCTGACTCCGTCGACACCACGGACGCGCCGGTCGACACCGCCGAGGTCCTGGTCGAGGACCACGGAGCCCTCGTCACCCGCTTCGACGACGACGAGGCCCGCGAGCGCGCGCTGCGCGCCGGTCTCGAGGACTTCGAGCTCGACGAGGCCGACCGCGAGCTGCTGGAGACCGGGTGGGAGGACCTCGAGGCCGCACCGGCCGAGGCGCCGCTGCCGGTGCTGGCCGTCGTCGGCCGGCCGAACGTCGGCAAGTCGACCCTCGTCAACCGGATCCTGGGTCGCCGCGAGGCCGTCGTCGAGGACACGCCCGGGGTCACCCGCGACCGCGTGACCTACGCCGCCGAGTGGGCGGGCAAGGACTTCACGCTGGTGGACACCGGCGGCTGGGAGGTCGACGTCGCGGGCATGGAGTCCAAGGTGGCCGAGCAGGCCGAGGTCGCCATCGACCTCGCCGACGCGGTCGTCTTCGTCGTGGACGCCCAGGTGGGTGCCACGGCCACCGACGAGCGCGTCGTGGAGCTGCTGCGCCGCTCGGGCAAGCCGGTGATCCTGTGCGCCAACAAGGTCGACGGGCCGTCCGGCGAGGCCGACGCCGCCTACCTCTGGTCGCTGGGTCTCGGCGAGCCGATGCCGGTCTCGGCCCTGCACGGTCGGGGTCTGGGCGAGATGCTCGACGCCGTCCTGGAGGTGCTGCCGGACGAGTCCGCCCGCGGCGAGCTGCGTCCCGAGGGCCCGCGCCGGGTCGCCCTGGTGGGGCGCCCGAATGTCGGCAAGTCCTCGCTGCTCAACAAGCTGGCCGGCGCCGAGCGCGTCGTCGTGGACGAGACCGCGGGGACGACCCGTGACCCGGTGGACGAGCTGGTCGAGATCAAGGGCATCCCGTACTGGTTCGTCGACACCGCGGGCATCCGTCGGCGGGTGCACCAGACCCGCGGGGCCGACTTCTACGCGTCGCTGCGCACCCAGGCCGCCATCGAGAAGGCCGAGATCGCCGTCGTCCTCATCGACTCCTCGACGCCGCTCACCGAGCAGGACCTGCGGGTCATCTCCCAGACGGTCGACGCCGGCCGCGCCCTGGTCATCGCCTACAACAAGTGGGACCTGATGGACGACGACCGCCGGCACTTCCTCGAGCGGGAGATCGACAAGGAGCTCGTGCAGGTCACGTGGGCGCCGCGCGTCAACGTCTCGGCGCGCACCGGCTGGCACACCGACCGGCTGGTCCGGGCGCTGGAGACGTCGCTCGCGTCCTGGGACACCCGGATCCCGACCGGGCGCCTGAACGGGTTCCTCGGCGAGCTGGTCTCGGCGCACCCGCACCCGGTGCGCGGGGGCAAGCAGCCCCGCATCCTGTTCGCCACCCAGGCGTCCACCCGGCCGCCCCGGTTCGTCATCTTCGCCACCGGCTTCATCGAGGCCGGCTACCGCCGGTTCATCGAGCGCCGGCTGCGCGAGGAGTTCGGGTTCGAGGGCTCGCCGATCCGGATCAGCGTCCGGGTGCGGGAGAAGCGCCGCCGGCGCTGACCGGCGGGGCAGCTGTGACGTGCGTCGTACGTCCGCGGGGCGCGGTGCGATAGTCTCGTGGTGAACGAGCAACAGCTCGCGTGCTCTGGGGTCGGTGAAACTCCGAACCGGCGGTAACAGTCCGCGACCCGGTCACAGCCAGTGACCGGTTGACCAGGTGGAACTCCTGGACCGACGGTCAAAGTCCGGATGGGAAGACGCACGCGACGGCACCGCTCGCTCGCCGACGGCGTGGCACGTCCACGCCCCGCGGACGCTCCGGCGTCCCGCGAGGACCGGCGGGCGACCATGCCGCCGAGCCCCCGGGGTCCGCGACCGGACGACGAGGGGCCAGGACATGACCACCGCCGCGGCGGCACCCACGGTGACCCCGGCCGAGCAGGCCGCGATGCAGCGAGCCCTGACGCTGGCCGCCACGCCGGGACTCGACCTGGGACCCAACCCACGCGTCGGCTGCGTCCTGCTCGACCCCGGCGGCGCCACGCTCGCCGAGGGGTTCCACCGGGGTGCGGGCAGCCCGCACGCCGAGGTGGTCGCCCTGACCAACGCCCGGCACGCCCACGGCGACGACGCCGCACGGGGCGCCACCGCCGTGGTGACGCTCGAACCCTGCGCCCACACCGGCCGGACGGGTCCGTGCGCCGACGCGCTGCGCGACGCCGGCGTGGCACGCGTGGTCTACGCCCAGGCTGATCCCAACCCCACGGCCGCCGGGGGAGCAGGCGTCCTGGTCGCCGCCGGGGTCGACGTCGTCGGTGGCGTCGGCGCCGAGGACGCGCGCGAGCTCAACCGGGTGTGGTCGACCGCGGTCGAGCTCGGCCGCCCGGTCGTGACCTGGAAGGTCGCCACCACCCTGGACGGGCGGACCGCCGCCGTCGACGGCACCTCCCGGTGGATCACGTCGGCGGCCGCGCGGCGCGACGTGCACCGGCTGCGCGCCGAGGTCGACACCGTGCTGGTGGGGACCGGCACCGTGCTCGACGACGACCCGGCGCTGACCGTCCGCGACGCCGACGGCCCTCAGCCGCTGCGGGCCGTCATGGGACGGCGCGATCTGCCTGCGACCTCCCGCCTCGCCGCTCCGGGCCCGGACGGCGTGGAGACGTGCCACCTGCGCACCCACGACCCGCACGAGGCGCTCGCCGAGCTGTGGCGTCTCGACCGGCGGCACGTGCTGCTCGAGGGCGGCGCGACGCTGGCCGCGGCGTTCCTGCGCGCCGGCCTCGTCGACGAGATCGTCGCCTACGTCGCCCCGGCCCTGCTCGGTGCCGGGCCTCCCGCCGTCGGCGACCTGGGCGTCACGACGATCGCCGACGCCGCACGGTTCGACCTGGTCGACGCGACCGTCCTCGAGCCCACCACCGACGACCTCTCCACCCCCGACGGCCCCGCCTCCGGCCTGGCCGCCACGAACGTGCGGCTCACCCTGCGGCCGCGGAAGGAGTCCTGATGTTCACCGGCATCGTGTCCGAGCTCGGCACCGTGGAGGCCCTGGAGAAGAGTGCCGACGCCGCCCGCCTCACCGTCCGGTCGCCCGGCGTGCTCGACGGCGTGCGCACCGGCGACTCGATCGCCGTCAACGGGTGCTGCCTGACGGTCGCCGAGCACGACGCGGCGACCTGGACGGCCGACCTCATGGCCGAGACCCTCGACGCCACGTCCCTCGGCGCGCTGCGCGCCGGGGACCGGGTCAACGTCGAGCCGGCGCTGGCCGTGGGGGAGCGCCTCGGCGGCCACATCGTGCAGGGGCACGTCGACGGTGTCGGCACCGTCCTGTCCCGCACGCCCGGTGAGCGGTGGGAGGTCGTGGAGATCTCGCTGCCGGCCGACCTCGCCCGGTACGTGGTCGGCAAGGGGTCCGTGGCGGTCGACGGCGTCTCCCTGACCGTCGTGGAGGCAGGCACCGACCGGTTCACGGTCAGCCTCATCCCCGAGACCCTCGCGCGCACCACGCTCGGTGCCCGGGCGGTGGGGGAGCAGGTCAACCTGGAGACCGACGTGCTCGCCCGGCACGTCGAGCGGCTCCTGGACGGACGTTTCGCCGGGCCGGCGGTGCCGCCGGCCGAGATCGCGGAGGTGGCCCGATGAGCACCGTGGACCCCGGACTGCGGGAGCGCGTCGAACGAGCCGTCGCGGCGGTGGCCGCCGGCCACGCCGTCGTCGTGGTCGACGACGAGAGCCGGGAGAACGAGGGTGACCTCATCTTCGCCGCGGAGGCGGCCACGCCGGAGCTCATGGGCTTCACCGTGCGGCACACCAGCGGGCTGATCTGCGTCGCCGCGGACGGCGACACGCTCGACCGGCTCCGGCTGCCGCTGATGGTCGCCGAGAACCGGGACGCGTTCCGCACGGCGTACACGATCACCGTGGACGCCGCCGAGGGCGTGACCACGGGCATCTCGGGCGCCGACCGTGCCCGCACCGCGAGGGTTCTCGCCGACCCGGACGCGACGGCGGCCGACCTGACCCGTCCGGGCCACGTGCTGCCGCTGCGTGCTCGCGCCGGTGGCGTGCTCGAGCGCACCGGGCACACCGAGGCCGCCGTCGACCTGGCCCGCCTCGCCGGCCGCGGTACCGCCGGGGTGCTCGCCGAGATCACGCACGACGACGGCACCATGATGCGTCGTCCCGCGCTGCGCGAGTTCGCCGCCGAGCACGGGCTGGAGCTCGTCAGCGTCGCCGACCTGGTCGCCTACCGCCGCGTCACCGAGTCGACCGTGGACCGGCTTGCCGTCACCCGGCTGCCCACCCGGCACGGTGAGTTCACGGCCGTCGGGTACCGGGACCGGGTCACCGGCGACGAGCACGTCGCCCTGGTGGCCGGGGCGCTCGCCGACCTGGACGCGGGCGGACCGGTGCTGACCCGTGTGCACTCGGAGTGCCTGACCGGGGACGCCTTCGGCTCGCTGCGCTGCGACTGCGGGCCGCAGCTGGACTCCGCGCTGCGTGCGGTGCAGGAGGCCGGCCGCGGCGTCGTCGTCTACATGCGCGGCCATGAGGGCCGCGGCATCGGCCTGGTCGCCAAGCTGACGGCGTACAGCCTGCAGGACGGCGGCCAGGACACGATCGACGCGAACCTGGCGCAGGGGCTGCCCGTGGACTCCCGTGAGTACACGGCCGCCGCGCACGTGCTGCGCGACCTCGGCGTGGGGTCCGTCCGCCTGCTGACCAACAACCCTGCCAAGGTCGACGGCCTGCAGGCCGGGGGAGTGACCGTGGCCGAACGAGTGCCGCTGGCGATCCACCCGGCGCCCGACAACGTGGCCTACCTGCGCACCAAGCGCGACCGCATGGGCCACGACCTGCCCAACCTTGAACCCGAGGTCGAACCTCGCCCGGGGACCGACCCTCACCCTCGAGTCGAACCTGAAGGAGGCCCGATGAACGGCATGACGACGGCGCGCGAGGTGCTGCGATGAGCGGGGCGGGGGCGCCCACCACGCACGCCGTGGACAGCTCGGACCTGCGGGTGGCCGTGATCGCCGCCTCGTGGCACGAGACCGTCATGGACGGGCTGCTCGACGGCGCCCGGCGTGCGTGTGCCGACCACTCCGTCGAGCCGGACGTGCTGCGGGTGCCCGGGTCCTTCGAGCTGCCGGTGGCGGCCCAGGCCTGCGCGGCGGCGGGGTACGACGCCGTCGTGGCGCTCGGGGTCGTCATCCGGGGCGGCACCCCGCACTTCGACTACGTGTGCGCCGCGGCCACCGACGGGTTGAACAGGGTCGCACTGGACCACACGGTCCCGATCGGCTTCGGTCTGCTCACGTGCGACGACGAGGCCCAGGCCCTCGACCGTGCCGGGCTCGAGGGCTCCCACGAGGACAAGGGCTACGAGGCTGCGGCGGCAGCGCTGGCGACCGCGCACGTCGTGCGCGGCGTGCGGCCGGGTGCGTCGGCGCCCACCGCCTGACCGTCCCGGTGACCCCGGACACACCCGCGATGCGGAGTGGACGAGCGGTGCCCGGTCTGGGGTAGTATTTCGGTCGGCCCTACGGGGCCGGACCGGTCCGTTCCCGGTGCTTCGGCACCAGGTATGAACCGGACGGGCTGTGGCGCAGCTTGGTAGCGCACCTGACTGGGGGTCAGGGGGTCGCAGGTTCAAATCCTGTCAGCCCGACCGTGAGAGGTCGTTCACCAGGGGAGACTCTGGTGGGCGGCCTCTTTGTCGTTGTCACGAGGTCCCTGCGAGGGACACCGGAGGGACATGCGCCCGGGTCCCTCGGCCGCCGCCATCGATTTCTGGGGGACTACGCGGCTCGCCGGGGCTTGTTCACCAGGACGCTGTCGCACTTGTCGAGCTGGCGGCGCAGGGAGGACTTCTCCGTCTGGTTGACCTTGAGCGACCAGCGCCACTTGATGGCGATCCACTGCTTGGCGTAGGTGCAGTGGTACGCCCGGTTGGGCGGCATCCACTCGTGCGGCTCACGCGCGCCCTTCGACCGGTTGGACGACGCGGACACCGCGATGAGTGTCGCTCGGTAGCCGAGGTCGTTGGCGAACCGCTTGCGCGTGCTCGTGGTCCACTTCTTCGCTCCGGAGGCCCAGGCCTCCTTGAGGGGCACGACGTGGTCGATGTCGAACGTCGACTTGTCGGTCGTGGTCACGCGGTCGTACTTGGAGCGCCACGTGCCGCCCGAGATGGCGCAGGTCGATGCCGCAACCCGCGGGGCGCGGATCGCCTCCTGGATGAGGACCTCCTCGCGGGTGTCGCACACGTCCTTGTCGGCGGTGTCGATCCAGTGCGGAAACTTCGACCGGTCGTAGCCCTTGTTGGTCTCGGAGGCCACCGGGAGCTGGCGCAGGAGCGTGCGGGCCGAGATCTTGGTGACCGCCTCTGCCGGCGGAGCCGTCACGACGGGGGTGACGAGCCCGAGGCCAAGTGTCAGGACGCAGGCGACGATGCCTGCGACGGCGATGCGGAGCTTCATCGTTGCCCCCGGTGCTCGGGCTGTCGTTCCCGTCAGTCTACCGAGGCAACACTCGATGTGGACCTCCCGGCCCGGGAGTGCGTCAGGTTTTCACCCTGCACGCGAGGGGCGTGACCCGCGTCGGCGTGCCGTGGCAGCGCCGTGACCGCGGGTCCTCGGTTCACGGCAGGCTGAGGCCCGGGAAGGGTGCGGCACGGTCGGCACCCTCCTTGATCACGAGGTCGAGCAGGCCGGGGAAGCGTCGATCGAGCTCGTCCCTGCGCAGCGTGTTGACACGTTGGTTGCCGACGTCCTCCTGCCGGATCACGCCGGCCTCGCGCAGCACGCGGAAGTGCCGGGTGAGGACCGACGGTGTGACGTCGCGGTAGAAGCCGCCGCAGTTCAGGCCGGGGTCGTTCGAGAGCATGATCACGATCCCCAGCCGTGTCGGGTCCGACAACGCGCTCATCACCGTGAAGAGGTCGAAGTCCGCCGCGTCAGGGTGGACGAGCGGGGAGGAGGTGCGGCTCGCCATGCCGCCATGCTAGCGGGAGAACATGTACGCCATCATGCGTACATGATGTAGCGTCGGTGCGGTCGCCCTCGAGGAGGGCGGTACCCGACCTCCACCATCCCGAGAGGAACTCATGTCCAACGTGTTCATCATCAACGGTCACGCGCACCACCCGATGTCACCGGGCACGCTGACCGACGCCTTCGTGCAGCGCGCTCGGGCGTTCTTCGCCGGGCAGGGGCACGACGTCGAGGTCACCGAGGTCGCGCAGCCCTACGACATCGACGCGGAGATCGAGAAGCTCCAGCGGGCCGACGTCGTCCTCCTGCAGGCGCCCGTGAACTGGATGGGCGTCTCGTGGGCGCTCAAGAAGTACGTCGACGACGTCTGGACGCAGGGCATGATGGGGGAGCTCTCCGGCGGCGACGGTCGCACCGCCGAGGCTCCGACGAAGAACTACGGCCTCGCTCCGCGGCTGACCGGCACGTACATGATGTCGCTCACGGGCAACGCCCCCGCCGAGGCGTTCGGTGACCCGGCCGAGGAGTTCTTCGCCGGCCTGAGCGAGGACGAGCTGATGCGACCGATGCACCTGAACTTCAAGTGGATCGGGCTGTCCCCGGCACCGACGTTCATGGCCTACGACGTCCTCAAGAACCCCGACGTCGAGAACGACTTCGCCCGCTTCGACGCGCACCTCGCGGAGCACTTCGGGGCCGTGCCGAACGTGACGGGCAGCGCCCGATCGTTCGCCTGATCTCCGCCGGGCGGTACCACTGACACAGGGCTCGTCCCCGACATCTCGGGGACGAGCCCTGTGTCACGCCCGTGCACCACTCTCGACTTCCTCAGGAGCAGGGCATCCGCTGGCCCGGGCGGGGCGCGCTCCGACGCCAGGCCTGGGACGTGGGCACGTGGCCCTCGTCATTCCGGCGGCAGCCAGGCGCCCGTGGGCTGACACATGGTGAAGAAGCCGCACGGGATGGCCCAGCCGTAGAGCCCCTGGAAGACGAAGTCGGGCGGCACCCCGAGGTGGCACGACGGGTCGAAGCTCGCGAGGCATCCGGTCGAGGTCGTGCCGAAGAGCTGGCTCTCGATGTCGGAGGCGTCACCGACCTTCAGGCCGTAGTGGAAACCGTCGTAGCTCCACGCGGCGTTCGCCTTGTCCTTGTGCTCGACGTGGGCCTGGTCGTTGAGCACCACCTGCCACACCCACACGTTGAACGCCTGGGCGGTGCGTGCCGCGGTGGAGTCGTTCGTCGGGGGGACCCACGTGTCGTTGCCGGTCAGTGCGCCCACCTCCCACAACATGCCGTAGTCGGTGGCGACCGCCTCCCGAGCGGCAGGGATCGCGTCGGCCGCTGCGGTGATCATCCCGGCCGAGTCGTCCAGGATCTTCTGCAGGTCCTTGTGCAGCGTCGAGTTGCCGGAACCCTCGCTCACCCGCGTCCCCGTGGCCCATCCCGCGGAGAACAGGCCGCCGACCACGCTGCCCACCGGCACGCCGGTCTCGGTGGTGGCCAGGTTGGCCAGCGCCTCCGCCACACCGGCGGCGAGGCCGAAGAGGTCGGCCTCGAGCGCGTGCGACGACTTGATGTTGTAGTCGAGCTGCTCGGCGATCTGCGGCCCGTCCTGCGCCAGGTCGGTGATCTCGTCCTGCTGCAGCGCCCCCTGCACTTCGGCGAAGTACGCCTCGACGCTCGCCGCCGCCGACAGCTCGTTCGTGAGCTGGGTGGTGACCGACTCCCACACAGCGTCGGGGACGTTGGACGGCTGGGTCGCGGCGGCCACCAGTTCGGGGTACTTCGTCCCGAGGTTGTAGCCCGTCTCGGAACCATAGGTTGAACGCAGGTCGAAGTCGGGGTTGGTGTACCCGAGCTGGGTCGCGATCGTCGCATTGACGGCCTGATAGGCAGCCTTCGCCGTCCCGGTCGAGTAGTCCGGGAAGGTGGCCGAGGGCGAGACCCAGGTGTTCTTGACGTCGTCCCAGGCATAGGTCTGGACGCCGGTCGGGCCGCGGCCGATGATCTCGGCGCGGTCGCCGCCGTTGGGGGTCGGTGCGTTGAGCGGCACCGTCCCGTCGATGTCGCCGAGCTGGATGGTGGCGAACCGGCTCCAGTCCTGCGACCAGCCGTCGGCGTCGGCGAACGGTCCGCCGGTCGAGACCGCGTGCCAGTTGTCGGAGGCGAGCAGCTCCCACGCGTGGATCCCGTCCGCGCTGCGACCGACGACCTCGTCGCGGTCGTCGCCGTCGATGTCGGCCGCCTGGATCGTGCGGTAGAAGCCCGGGGCGCTGCCCCAGTCGACGCTGCTCGAGTTGCCGAAGTCCTTGACCAGCGCCTTGAGCGTCTGCCAGGTGCCGCCCTCCAGCCGGTAGCCGACGATCCCGTCGGCGTTGCGCCCGAAGACCTCCACGCCACCTTCGCCGTCGAGGTCGCCGGTCTGGATCGTGCTGTACTGGCTTGCCTGGGTGAAGCCCTGGTTGTCGGTGAACTCGTGGAGCACCGGCAGGTCGGTCCACGCACCGGTCGCGAGGCTGTAGGCGTAGATCCCGTTCCCGGCCCGGCCGAGGACGTCGTCCGTGCCGTCCCCGTCGATGTCGGCCGCCTGGATCGTGGCGTAGCGGTCGGCCACGCCCGGGCCGGCGGTGGTGTCGCTGAAGTGCAGGAGGGTCGGCAGCTTCGTCCACGACGACCCCGCGGTCGAGCAGTCGCCCCCGGCGTTGAAGCGCCACGCCTCGATCCCGTCGGTGCCCCGCCCGAAGAACTCGTTCTCGCGACCGTCGCCGTCGAGGTCGGCGGCCTGGATCGTCGAGTAGTAGGCGGCATCCTGCGCCCACGGCCCCGAGTCGGTGAAGGGGCCCTCGGCCGCGAGCGTGCACCACGTCGACTCCCCGGCGGTCGCCGCCGGTTCGAAGGAATGGATCTGCAGACCGGTCGGTCCGCGCCCGACGACCTCCTCGCTGCCGTCACCGTCGACGTCGGCGGTCTGGATGGTGGCGTAGTAGTAGGGCGGCAGCCAGCCCACCGGGGCCCGCGGGGCGTCGGCGAACGGCAGCGTGCCCGTGACGTAGGTGGGGGCCCACTGGCCGGAGTCGACACGGAAGTCGTAGACCTCCAGGCCGGCCGGCAACCGTCCGTAGATCTCGTCCCGCCCGTCGCCGTCCAGGTCGGCGAGCTCGATGGTCTGGAAGGTGTCGGGGTGCTTCCACTGCGCGTCACCCCAGGCGGGAATGGCCAGGCCCGGGGTCGCGGAGGGCGAGGAAGCCGTCGCCGTGGCGGAGGCGGGGCCGCGGGCCTGGAGGGAGCTCGACGGCCGTGACAACGGCGTCGTCCGCGGCCCACCGCTCGAGCTCTGGCCCGACGCCTTGGGGGCGGGACGGTCGCGGTCCCCGGGGTCCGCCACCGCCGTCACGGCGGGGGAGACCAGCCCGAGGGCGAGAGCCAGGACGAAGGCGACGATGCCTGCGACAGCCATGCGAACCTTCACGGTGGGCCCCCCGTGCTCGGGCGTTGATGCTCCAAGGATCCGCTGAGGCAGCCCGGCATGCGACCCCGGCGGCAGGACCCGTCGTGTTTCACCCCCTCGCCTGCTGCGGTGCCCCCGCCGCGGCGTACCGGTCCCGGTCCGGGTGCATCTCTCGACGAGAGCCGGAACGGCCCGGGTCCACGGGCGTGGACCCGGGCCGTTCATCGTTCGCGGCCGGGGCCTCGGTCAGACGGTGTTGCCCTGGCCGGACACGGTGCTGACCACGATGTCCCACGTTCCCCAGATGGGGTGCTCACCCGTGTAGCGGGGGTCCTTGGAGCTGACGTAGGTGCTGTTGTAGGTCGTGCCGTCGTCGCAGCGGATGTTGTTCTTGATCCAGCCGTCGTCGAGGCTCGGGTCGTCGCCGAAGTCACCGCGGTAGATCACCTGGTAGTCGCAGGTGACGACGGTGTCCGGGTCGAGGTCGCCGACGCCGTCGACGCTGCCCATGACGCGCCCGTCCCCGAGGTCCCAGTACCAGTCGCCCGCGTCGTCCTCGGCGTACAGCGAGGTGTAGTGGCCGACGACGGTGCCGTCGCGACCCTGGTGGCCCGGGACAGTGGTGCTGTGGTCGGCGGCGTGGGCGGTGCCCGCGACGCCGAGGGTGGCGAGGGCGACGGCGGCGGTGCCGGCGGCGATGCGCTGGATCTTCATGGGACATCCTTCTCTCGGTGACGTCGTTTGCCGGTTCGGGACCGTTCGCGAACCATGACGTGACGGAACTGCTCCATCGTGGCCGACATGCCCCGGAGAACGCAGTGCGGAGGCGGGTGAACCGGGGTTGCCGGGGGCAAGTTCACCCGCACCGACCACCAGTTCATCGGGAGACCGAGAGGGCCCGGCGGGCGCCCGGCGACCCGAGCGTGCGAGTGGTGCCCGCCGTAGCCTGGAGGTGTGGAGATCCCACCTCGCGAGGTGCGAGAGGGGGTGAGAAAGATGACTGACGTGAGGACCAGGGTCCAGCAGTCCATCCACATCGACGCGACGCCCGGCCGCGCGTACGCCTACTGCCTCGATCCCGAGCAGCTGTTCGCCGGCGACCCCAAGCACGTCGTGGAGTCCTCGACGTCCCCGGACGGCGTGGGCACGACGGCACGCCTCTCGCGCAGCGCAGGAGTGATGGAGGAGGACGATCGTCTGGAGTACGTCGAGGTCGTGCCCGACGAGCGGATCGACATCGCCATGCAGCCCACGATGTCGTTCAGCCGGTGGGAGCACCCGCGGCACGAGACCGCGCTGTACACCCTGTCGCACGTCTTCGAGCCGGAGCGCGGCGGCACGCGGATGACCCTGACGGTCATGGTGCACGACCCGCCGCTGTACGAACGCCTGATCGACCGGTTCGAGGGCCGGGGACCCGACAGGCTGGTGCACGACCGCCTGCAGCGGATCAAGGAAGCGGTCGAGAGCGGCACGGCGACCGCGTAGGGGCGCGGTGCGGGAGCACGCACGGTCGGACCGACGGACGGCGGTCCGACCGTTTGCCTGGTCATCGTCGACGGCTCGGTGCCCGGGGTCTGCGGGAGGTGCCGCTCGCGCGGAGCGGCCGTGCCTCGTCGTGCCCGGTGGTGCTCTCGCGGGTAGCGTCCGGGCGAGAGGGACCGACGACAGAAGGAGACCTCGATGCCGACCTTGGCCATCATCGGAGCCGGACCGAACCTGGGAGCCGCGGTCGCACGCCGGTTCGGCCGCGAGGGGTACGCGGTCGCGCTGATCTCGCGCGACCTGGCCAAGCTGGACGCGCTGGCCGAGGAGCTGGGCGAGCACGGCGTGACGGCCCGCGGCTACGCGGCGGACGTGCGGGACGGCCCCTCGCTCGAGGTGGCCCTCGGGCGAGCGGCCGCGGACCTCGGCCCGATCACGGCGCTGCAGTACAGCCCGCTGCCCGCCCGCGAGTACCTGAAGCCGGTCCTGGACCTCACGCCGGACCTCGCACTGGACGCGCTGAAGTTCTCGGCGCTGGGACTCGTCACCGCCGTGCGTACGGTGCTGCCGGGCATGCGCGAGCAGGGGGAGGGGAGCATCGTGCTGATCAACGGCGGCACCTCGGTGAAGGCCCGTGCGGGGTTCGCCGGCACCTCGGTGGCGTTCCCCGCCGAGAGCGCCTACGGCGAGATGCTGCACGACGCGCTGGCGGACGAGGGCATCCGTGTCGCCCAGCTCGTCATCCCCGGCGCGATCCCGAAGCTGCAGCTCGAGAACGGCATCGAGGACGTCGCCGAGCAGGTCTGGGAGCTGGCGAGCACCCCGGGCGACTTCCGGACCATGCTCATCCCGCTCGAGGAGGGCCGCGAGTAGCGGCACCGACCGATGAGTATTGCCTGGCCGTGGCGTCACCCCCTGGACAGTTGTCCGACGACAGGAGGAGACCCATGACCACGCCGCCCACCGACCTCGACCACACCGTCACCGCGCCCGTCGGCGTCGACGTCAAGGGAGACGTCTGGCACTGCGTCGAGCTCCCCGGCGCCACCGAGCTGCTCGGCACCGGCCGCTCGGTCCGTGTCGACGCCACGGTCGACGGCGTCGCCCTGGAGAACGTCGGCCTCATGCCGACCGGCCGGGGCGAGCTCATGCTGTCGCTCAACGCGAAGCTGCGGAAGCGGCTGGGCAAGGACGTCGGTGACACGGTCACGGTGCACCTGTCGCGGCGGTTGAGCTAGGACACGGCGGAGTCGGGTCCACGGCTCCTCCGCCTCGTCAGCGCGAGAGGCGGGCCAGGAGATCGAGGACCGCTGCGTCGCCAGGGAGGCGGTGCGCGCATCGTGGTCGGGATGTCCCGGCTCGGCGAACAGGTGCCCGCCGTCCGGGTAGGCGAAGAGCTCTCCGCCGGCCACGGCCGCCAGGTATGCCTCCTCGGCCTCCGGCTCGCGCCACGGGTCGTCCTCGGTGACGTGCGCCTGGGACGGGACGTCGGCCGGCCACGTCGCGTCCCACCAGGCGGGGTCGACGGCGCCGTAGAGGAAGAACGCCCCCCGGGCGCCGGGCCGCTCCAGGACGCACTCCGTGGCGCGCGCGATCCCCATCGACATGCCGCCGTAGACCACGTCCGTCGGGAGGTCCGCGACGACGGCGGCCGCTCGGCGTGCGAACGTGCCCTCGCCCGCGGCCTGGGCGAACGCGACGCCGTCGGTGACGTCGGCGAAGGTCCGCCCCTCGAAGAGGTCGGGCGTGTGCACGGTGTGCCCGGCGTCGCGGAGCTGCTGCGCGAAGGAACGGACGCCGTCGGTCAGGCCCCCCGCGTGGTGGAAGAGCACGATCTCTGCCATGCGGAACACGCTACGACGGCCCCCCGACACGGACACGGAGGGCTCTAGCCGTCGAGCTCGTCGAACGCGGCCAGGACCCGCACACTGATCGCCGCCGTGCCGTCGTTGACCAGGTCGAGGACCTGGACGGGCCCGCCCACCGGGACCAGTCCGCCGACGACGTCCGCGTTGGCGAGGAGCAGCGCGCCGTGCACCGCCAGCGGCGCGCCGTCCACGTCGCCGCGGGGGGTCACCCGGACCACCGCCGGCCGCCCGGTCTCGTCGACCGCCGAGACCGCCAGCAGCGTCACGGAGACGCCCGCGGGAACGAGCGTGACCTCGACGCGGTCACCGGCCTGCCCGTGCCGCGCGAGCGTGGCCTCGGAGACCACGTAGGCGTCCGGTTCCAGGTCGACGTCGAGCGTCCACGACGGCCCGTCGGCGACGCTGACGCGCTCGACCACCGAAATGCTCACCATCTCGACACCCCCTGGACCCTGTCGGCCGGTGGGACCGGCTCCGGGACGGGCACCATCGTGCCCGGGAGCCGTCACCGCCCGGTCACGTCGCCGTCATGACGGGGCGGGGTCCGTGTGACAGCCCGGTGACGGGTGGTTGACGCGCGCGGTGGAACGTCGTCGGGGCAGGGCCACGCCGCAGCGTCGAAGGAGTCCTCATGAGCATCTCCACCCCGTACCCGGGCGTGTACGTCACCGAGGTACCGAGCGGGAACCGCACCGTGACGGGTGTGGCCACGTCGATCACGGCGTTCGTGGGCACCGCGCGGCGTGGTCCCGTCGACACCCCCGTCCGGATCGGCAGCTTCACCGACTTCGAGCGGGCCTTCGGCGGGCTGGTGCGTTCCAGCGGGCTCGGCTACGCCGTGCGCGACTTCTACCTCAACGGGGGCGGGCCGGCCTACGTGGTCCGCGTCGCGCGCCAGGGCGACGCGGACCCCACGCACGACGCCGCGGCGGCCCAGCTCGTGGTCGGCGACGTGACGCTGGAGGCCCACGGCCCGGGGGAGTGGGCGAACGACCTCGTCGGGGTCGTCACCCACCCCGCGACCGCGGACGCCGCCGACATCGGCGCGGCCCAGGGGGTGGACCCGGACGACCTGTTCACGCTCACCCTGAGCCTCGGCGAGGAGACCGAGGTGTACCGCAACGTCACCGTCGGTGACGGGCCGGCGCGACTGGCCAACCTCCTCGAGTCCTCCCGCCTCGTGAGGCAGGTGTCGGCGTCGTCGACGTCGGCACCGGGGGAGGACACCTACACGGTCGCCACCGGGGACGAGGGAACCGACGGCGCGGCCGTCGAACCCGACGACTACACGGACGACGGCCGCGGCTTCCACGCCCTCGACACGGTCGACCTGGTCAACATCGTCGTCCTGCCGCCACCGACGCCGTCGGGGTCGCTGCACGACTCGGTCTGGCCGCTCGCGGCCCAGTACGCGGCGTCCCGCAGGGCGTTCCTCGTCGTGGACCCGAAGCCGGGGCAGACGGTCGAGGGCTTCGCGGCCTGGGCCGATGGTCTCGGTGTGACGGGTGAGGTGGCCCGCAACGCCGCGGTCTACTTTCCGCGCGTGCGCCACGCCGACCCGCTGCGCGGGGGCCAGGTCGACACGTTCGCGCCGGGTGGCGCCGTCGCCGGCGTGTACGCCCGGACCGACGCGGCCCGAGGCGTGTGGAAGGCGCCCGCGGGCCTGGAGGCGGGGCTCACCGGTGTCGTCGCGCTGGAGTCGACGCTGACGAACGACCAGAACGGGCAGCTCAACCCCGCCGGCTACAACGCGCTGCGGACGTTCCGCGACGCCGGGTCGGTCGTGTGGGGGGCCCGGACCCTGCGGGGCGCCGACGTGCTGAGCGACGACTACAAGTACGTCCCGGTGCGGCGGCTGGCCCTGTTCCTCGAGGAGAGCCTCTACCGCGGGACGCAGTGGGTCGTGTTCGAGCCGAACGACGAGCCGCTGTGGTCCCAGATCCGGCTCGGTGTCGGCGCGTTCATGCAGGACCTGTTCCGGCGCGGCGCGTTCCAGGGCACCAGCGCGCGCGACGCGTTCTTCGTGCGGTGCGACGGCGAGACCACGAGCCAGTACGACATCGACCGGGGCGTGGTGAACATCCAGGTGGGGTTCGCCCCGCTGAAGCCGGCCGAGTTCGTGATCGTCTCGATCCAGCAGAAGACGGCTGCCGCGCGCTAGCGCCGCACCAACTCGTGAAGGAGTCCCGATGGCTGAGTTCTCGGTCAACGCCACCCGCTTCGACCCGTACAAGAACTTCAAGTTCCGGGTGAAGTGGGACGGCAGGTACGTGGCGGGCGTGTCCAAGGTCAGTGCGCTGAAGAAGACCACCGAGGTGGTCAAGCACCGGCACGGCGGCGACGTCTCGTCGAGCCGCAAGTCGCCCGGACGCACCGAGTACGAGCCCATCACGCTGGAACGCGGCGTGACCCACGACCCCGAGTTCGAGCAGTGGGCGAACAAGGTCTGGAACTACGGCGCGGGCCTCGGGTCGGAGGTCTCGCTGCGCGACTTCCGCAAGGACCTCATCATCGAGGTCTACAACGAGGCCGGGCAGGTGGTGCTCTCGTACAAGGTGTACCGCGCCTGGGTCTCGGAGTACCAGCCGCTGCCCGAGCTCGACGCGAACGCCAACGGCGTGGCCATCCAGACCATCAAGCTCGAGAACGAGGGCTGGGAGCGCGACGAGGCCGTCGTGGAACCCACGGAGCCGTCGTTCGCCGGGCAGTGACTAGACCATGCCGTCGGTCGCGGCGGACCGGCTGGTGTCGGCGGACCGTCCCGTGACGCGGGCCGCGACGCTCGCGCTGTGGGAGCTGCTGTCGGCCACCGCGCCGCCGGCCCGTGGCGCGGCGGTGCTGGTGGCCCGTGGGCTCGCCCCGGACCTGGGGGCGGCCTGCGACGTGCCGCTCGCGGTGGCGGCGCGCGCCGCGCTGGCCGACCTGCGGGACCGGGTCGGGCCCGTGCTGGACACCGTGCTGACGTGTCCGGCCTGCGAGGCGCTGCTCGACGTGCCCCTGCCGCTCGACGACGTGCTGGCCGACGCCGACGTCACCCCGTCCGCCGTCCGGGTCGGTGCGGTGGAGGTGCGCGGGCCGACGACCGCGGACGTGCTGGCCGCGCTCGACGCGCCGGACCCCGCGGCGACGCTGCGCCGGCGGTGCGTGTCCTGGCCCGCCGGCACGGGGCCCGACGACGACGCGGACCTGGCGGTCCGGGTGGCGGCGACGGCCGAGCGGCTGGCGGGTGCGGCCGGGGCGTCCGTGCGGCTGGGATGCCCGGAGTGCGGCGAGGACGTGCTCGCCGACGTCGACGTCGTCCGGCTGCTCACTGACCGGGTGACGGACCAGGCGCGAGCGACCCTGGCCGAGGTCGCGACGCTCTGCGGGGCGTTCGGGTGGTCGGAGCACGACGTCCTCGAGCTCTCGCCGGCACGGTTCGACGCCTACCTCGACCTGGCACGCACCCGGGTGTGACCGGCCATGACCGACGTCTTCGACCGGATCGCCGGGCGAGCAGCGGTCTCGCCCGGTCCGCCGTCCCGTGCGGGGTCCGTGCGGCTGCGCCGGCCCCTGTCGTTCGCCGACGTCGCTGTCTCGCCCGATCCGCCGCCGTCCCGGGGCGCGGAGGAGTCGCGGACGTGGCCCGCGGCCGAGGAGGGTCGGCCCGCGACCTGGCCCGCGACGCCGGAGCAGCGACCGCACGAGGACGAGCACGAGGACGAGGACGAGGGCGGCCCGGCCCCGGCGACGCGCCACGGCACACCCCCGGCGGCACGGCGGGGGCGCGGCGCCATGCCGGTGGCGGACGATCCAGACCCGCGCTCGCCCGATCCGGTCGAGGCCCCGCCCTCCGACGTCCCTGCTGCCCGGCCCGCACCGGCCCTCGTCACGCCATCCGGTGCGCCGCCGCACGACGGCGGGTCACCCCCCGTCCCGGCGCCACCCGTCGACCCGGCACCGGGCGGTCCGCCCCCGTCCGTGGGCGCGGCCGTCGCCGCCGCGAGCGCCGCGGCGGCACGTCCCGCGGTCGAGGTGCCGTCCCGACCGCCCGAGGCGCCCCGCCCGCCTGCCGGTGTTGTGCCACCGCCATCCACCCGGTCCCACGACGCGCCGCCGGCAGCCGTGCGCCGGCCGGATACGCGTTCTTCCGGTACGGGTCCCGACCAGAGCCCGACCCCGCGTCCCGCCCGCCGTCGCCGGGTCGAGACGGCCGCTCCGCCGGGGCGGCCGCTCGATCCCGAGGAGCTCCTGCGCGACCACGTGGCGCCCGCACTGGTGGCGCGAGGAACCCTGACGTCCGACGAGGCCGCCCGGCTGGTCCCGGGCACGAGCGAGCTGCCGCAGGTGCCGTCCGGCGAGGTGCACGTGCACATCGACCGCGTCGAGGTCCGCCGGCCGTGGCCCGCGCCCGCCCCCATCTCGGGCGCGGCGGAACCCCGCCCGGTCGACCACGCGGACTACCTCGCCCGGCAGCGGCGGCGATGGTCATGAGCAACACCCACGCGATCGCCGCCGTCACCTCGACCGTGCGCTACCTGCTCCAGCAGGCCGTCGACGCCGAGCCCGACCCCGTCGCCGGGCGCAAGGTCACCACCCTGAGCCCCGCGCGGCTCGGTGAGCTCGGGACCGAGACGAACCCCGCCAGCGGGCTGAACGTCTTCCTCTACCAGGTCACGCCCAACCATGCGTGGAACCTCACCGACCTGCCGACCCGCAGCCGCGGGGGCGCCGTCGTGCAGCCTCCGGTCGCGGCGCTCGACCTGTCCTACCTGATCACCGCCTACGGTGACGAGGCGGCGCTGGAGCCGGAGCGCTACCTCGCCCGCGCCGAGCTGGCGCTGGCGGCCAACCCCGTGCTGACCCGCGACGTCGTGGAGGACGCCACGGCGCTCTACGGCGGCGAGACCGGCACGACGTTCCTGCAGCGCGCCGACCTCGCGGACCAGGCCGAGGCCGTCAAGCTCAGCCCGACGCCGCTCTCGCTCGAGGAGCTCTCGAAGCTGTGGGGCGTGCTCGGTACCCCCTACCTGCTCTCCCAGACCTACACCGCGACGGTCGTGGTCCTCGAGGCCGAGGCGCCCCGCCGCCGCGCGCTGCCCGTCCGGACCCGCCAGATCGACGCCCGGCCCGTCGCCCGGCCCCGGGTCGTCGCGGTCACGACGGCCGACGGCGGCCCTGCGGTCACCGGGTCCGTGCTGGTGGTCGAGGGCTCCGGGCTGGCCTCCGCCCGTGCCCACGTGGAGGTCGGCGGCGTCCGGCTCACCCCCGACCCGACCTCGACCGCCGCGCGCATGACGGTCACGCTGCCCGCCGACGTGCCCGCCGGCGTCCAGCCCCTGCGCGTGGTTCACACCCGGCCCGCCGACCCGGCGACCGGCGAGCCCGAGCGCACGCTCGCACGCTCGGCCGCCGTGCCGCTGGTCGTCGTGCCCACCGTCGGAGCGGTGACGGCCGGCGCCGGTGAGGTCCACGTGCCGGTGCAGCCGCCGCTGGTCGAGGGCCAGCGCCCCGTCGTGGCGCTCGGCCGGTTGGTCGACCCGGCCGACCCGCCGGACCAGGACCAGCCGGTGGTCTCGTTCACGCTCGCTCCTGTGCCGCCCGGACCGGCGCTCACGGCGCTGGACGTGCCCGACGACGGGCTCGTGGCCGGTGACTGGCTGGTCCGGGTCACCGTCGACGGCGTGGACTCCGTGCCGACCCTGGGCACGGAAGGAACCTACGACGCCCCGGCGGTGACGATCCCGTGACCCTCGCGCCGGACGACACCGACCCGGGAGCCGCCGCGCAGGGATCGGCGCCTGACCCGCCGGACGACGACGGAGCCCGCCGGGACCTCACCGTCGCCGAGCTGGCCGTGGTGCGCGCGCACCTCACCGGCACCGACCCCACCCCGGCGGGCCGTGCGCTCGCCGCGCTCCGGAGAGGCAGCCACGCGACCGCACCGCTCGACGAGATCGCCCAGGGCCTCGGCCTCTCGCCGTTCGAGCGGGCCACGTTGCTGCTCGCCTGCGGACCCGAGCTGGTCGGCGCCGTCGGCCGCGAGCTCGCCGAGCGCTTCGGGTCACCCCGCGCGACGTTCGGCACCGCGCTCGAGCTCCTGCCCGGCGCCCACTGGGACGCCGTGACCCACCGCGGTCCGCTGCGGCGCTGGCACCTGGTCCGCCTCGCCGACCCGGACAGCGTGGTGGCCGGGCCCCTCGTCCCCGACGAGCGCGTCGTGCACCACCTGGTCGGCCTCGACGTCCTCGACGAGCGCCTCGAGCTCGCCAGCAGTCCGCTGGAGGCCTCGGTGCACCTCACCGCGACGCCGGCCCGGGTCGTCGCCGACGTCGTCTCCCGGCGACGCGCCGGACCGGTGCTCCTGCGCGGGCCGCAACCGCGGAGCGCGAGGGCGCTCGCGGCCGCCGCGTGCCTCGCCGCCGGCGTGCGGCCGCGTCTGCTGGGTGCCGACGTGTTCGCCGACGCCCCGGTGCCGGCGACGGTGCGGCGGCTGGTCCGTGAGTCCGTGCTCGGACGGGTCGGGTGGGTGCTGGACGTCGACGACCTGCCGGTCGCGACGGCGCGCGTGCTGGGCCCGCTCCTCACCGGGACGACGGGGCCCGTGCTGCTCGTGTCGTCGAACCGTCCCGACGGCGTCGCCGAGGCGCTCGGGACGAGCGTGGTCGAGGTCCCGCGGCTGGGGCCGGGGGAGCGCCGCGACCTGCTGACCGACGCCCTGGGGCGAGCCCGGGTCGGCGTCGCCCCCGCCGAGGTCGACCGAGCCGCCGGGGCGTTCGACCTCGCGCTGCCGGACCTCGGTCCCGTCGCCGAGGAGACGGCGCGGGTGGGCCTGTGGGAGGCGTGCCGGCGCCGTCCCCGGGCGGACGTCGGCACCCTGGCCCGCGTCCGGACGACGCGCGCCGGGTGGGACGAGCTCGTGCTCCCCGAGCGGCAGCTCGACCAGCTCCGGGCGCTGGCCGCGACCGTGCGGCACCGGGCGCGCGTGCTCGACGACTGGGGACTCGGGGCCCGGTCGGGGCGGGGCCGCGGCACGGCCGCGCTGTTCGCCGGCGGCAGCGGCACGGGCAAGACCTTCGCCGCCGAGGTGATCGCCCACGACCTGGACCTCGACCTCGTGCACGTGGACCTGTCGCAGGTGGTGGACAAGTACCTGGGGGAGACGGAGAAGCGGCTGGCGCGGCTCTTCGACGCCGCCGAGGACGGCGGCATGGTGCTGCTGTTCGACGAGGCCGACGCGTTGTTCGGGAAGCGGTCGGAGGTCAAGGACAGCCACGACCGGTACGCGAACGTCGAGGTCGGCTACCTGCTCCAGCGGCTCGAGGCGTTCGGCGGGCTCGCCGTCCTGACGACGAACGCCCGTTCCGCCCTGGACCCGGCGTTCACGCGGCGACTGGCTGTCGTCGTCGACTTCCCCTCGCCGGACCGGGCGTCCCGCGAGCGCATGTGGGACCTGAGCCTGCCCGCAGCACTGCCCCGAGCGGACGTGTCGCTCGCGCGGCTGGCCGATGCCGACCTGACCGGCGGGGCCATCGCGGCGGCGGCGCTGCAGGCCGCCTACCTCGCTGCCGCCGACGGCGGGGTGGTGACCATGGACCACCTCGGGCAGGCGGTGCGCTGGGAGCTGGCCAAGACGGGACGGGTGGCATCACCTGTCCGCTGAGTGCCCGTTTGAGCTCCTGAGTCGCAGACCTTGCGGGCGCCCCGAATGCGAGCGGCGCCCACGGCGCGCATGACGTCTTGGACGTCCGCCGTGCGGGGCTGTAGCTGCAGCCGCCGCCGGACGCGCCCCGCGTGCGCGCTCGTCCGTGTAAACGCGGATGGCGGAGCATTCATGCCAGACCACGTATTCGGCGGGCGGGTTGTCCGCCCTTCGAACCCGGCGCGCATCACGGGCCGTGAGCCCAGAGATGTACGGCGTGTTGCCTAGGACCTAGCCGACCGCTGAAGGTTGCTCGACATGCTCCTCCCTCAGCGTCGATGCATGCGACGCCTCATAGCTGCGCTCGCGGCGGCGCGGGGGTTGTCGAGGTGCTTTTCGACCTGGAGGAGCCGGGCATGGAACTCCTCGTCCACCCGCTCGTACGCGCGGTCGCGCGACCGGACCGTCGCGGCGAACAAGGACATCCGCGACGAGAGTTGCCGGATCAACCCTGCCTCACCGAGAAGGTCCGGGACGACGTAGAACGCCAACGGCATGCGCTGGATGGCCATAAACCACACCTCCTCGAGGTCGTTGGCGATCCGCCCAAGCACATTGGCGCGCTGTTCGATCTCCCCAGCCAGTTGCGGCAGGTTCGGCCGGTACTCCGCAACTTCCTGCAAGGTGTCGATCATGCGGCTCTGGTAGGCAGAGGCTGCCGAGCGGAAGGCCTCGAGGTCCGCTGGATTGACGCCTGCCGTACCTTGCCTGACGTACTCCGCGGCTTGGTGCCACTCGTTTCCCCGCTGCTCCTCGGGAGTGATGGCAACGGCGATCGCCATCAGAATGCGCGCGCCTTGCGGTGCGGACAGACGCATCCACGCTGCCTCGTACACGCCCCGCAGCCTCCCCGCATCGACGTGACTCTTGAGGGAGCTTGGATCTGGGTGGTCGGCCAAGAAGTCGTGCTCCGCGTCGGTCACCTTGGACAACAGGTACGACTCGAGCGGGTGCGTGACTCGGAGGATTTTCTTTGCCGTGTCACTGTCGGAGGACGTCGCCCCGAATTCTAGGAGCTGCCGGCCGATCCGTGCTGCCGAGTACGCGTGAACGAGTGCTGCTCCTGACGGCGACTTGGAGAGATGCGTGCCCTTGTCGACGGAAAGCCCTGATGCGTCGATCTCCTGAAGTGTGAGCCGCTGCTTGCCACCCGATTCGAGCTTGATGCTGACGGTGCCCTTCCTCAAGGTCTCCGTCCTCGGCGGCGTTGTGGACCCGACGGTCGAGTCCGTCGACCGGGTGTTCGGCGCCTTCGGGGGTGCAGACAAGCGTTTGCTGGGGGCAGCTGCGCGACCATCGCCACCGGACGAACTCACCGAGATCGGCAGACGCCGTACGACGAACAGTGCAGGCATCTCGCCCTGGGTGGATGATCGAGAAGCCGTCTTCGGGGAGACGGTGCCGGTTCCTCGAACCTTTGCACGGGAGGGTTCGTGCGGTTCGATCACTGTCAGTCCGCGGCTTTCGGCGTATATGAGGAGTCGGGCGCGACAGGTCGGACAGATCATCTGGTCGCCCACGACCACGAGTTTCCCACCCTCGATGCGCGCCGGGGTGTCCCGGTCAAGCCCTCGCACAGCGCGCGCCTCCGCGTGATCGTCGGTTCCGCAGCCGTGAAAGATTCCAGTGCCGATGGCGACCTGGCTGCCTTCGGCGTCGAGCACCTGCACGGCCGCGACCGTCTCGTAGCCCTTGCCGAGTGGTGCCCCCTTCGGGAGTCGTCCAGTCTCGTCTACCTCAAGTGCGTGCTGGGGCAGGGCTGCTGGCTTCGAACGGTAGTCGTCGCCCTTGCCACCTGAGGTCGACTCGAACCCGCGGACGCTTTGTGCCACCTTCCAGAGCTCGTCGGGAGTGAGCGGCGCTTGTCTCGGTGCTCCGGTTGCTGGCCCGCCGTCGTCGAGCTGCGGTCCGCTCGGCGTCCTCGCCGGCACCGTTGCGGAACGGCCAGCCAGCACGTGTTGGACGGCGTCATTCGCGACCGTTTCACCAAACCGGTCGGGCGTCATCCCTGCCGGGTGGTGCCCCTGCTGCTGCACCACGTGGGCGAGCTCGTGGGCGATTAGCCGGCGCCCCTCGGTCGTGTCCGGCTCGTACTGTCCGGGCGCGAAGTAGATGTCCGAGCCGAGGGTGAACGCCTGGGCCCGGAGGTGCCGAATGTCGTCGGCCTGCGTGTCGGTGTGGACGCGCACGGATGAGAAGTCGTGTCCATACAGCCTTCCGAAGTATGTGGCTGTCCCCGAAGAAAGTCGCACCCCCTTCGAAACCGCGCCGTCGTTGGAGCGGACACGGCCGGCGTTCTCGCTGCTGGACATCTCGTGATCATGTGTGGCCCCGATCATGGCTACTGCTTCTTCGAGGACCCGAACGCCGCGGCGATCCCCGGCACCATTCCCGACCGGGCGAACGCCAGCACGTCGAACGTCACCATGACGCGGACGTCGGGGACGCCCGGTGCCTTCGGACCCCCGGGCAGGGACTGCCGGGACTCCACGAACCCGGTGTCGGTCGGGAACAACCGGGGCGCCGTGAGGAGGCCCGGGTAGGTGCCGCCCGCGATGCTGAGCCCGGGGAGCAGGCCGAGCCTGCCCGTCCCTCCGACAAGGCGCAGCGATCGCGTCGCGGGGTCGTAGTCCCATGTGAGGTCCGCGGTCAGGCTCAGCCCTTTCCAGTCGAGCTTGTCGCCACCGAGCTTGAGGACGTCGGTCAGGTCGAAGCCGGTCTTGAACGTCCACCGCGGCGACGTCGCGTCGGGCAGCGTGTAGCTGAAACTCTGCAGCGTCGCGTACGGGATGAGCCCGGCGGGCGCAGCCAGGTTGACGCCGGACAGCGCCTTGCGGCCGGCCGGATCGCGCAGCATCGCGCCGCCCGCCAGACCGACCGCGCCGGCCCCGAACGTGATCAGTCCAGCCTTCTCGCCCGTGGACAGCGAGCCCCACTCGCGCTTCGCCCGTGAGCCGACGGCATCGGTGACGGGCTCGACGAGCTCCTTCTTCACCTTCTCGTTCTTGAGCAGCTCGTTGCCGACGGTCCTGAGCCCGCCGATCAGCGCGTCCTCGTCCTTCGTCGGGGCTTCGGGCGGGGCGGTGCCGTCGTCGAGCTGGGGGCCCGACGCCGCACGCGGGGCGACGTGCGCACGCCCTCCCGCCGCGACCCGGGCCGCGGCGGCGTGGGCGGCGTGCTCGCCGCCCCGCTCCGGCGTCCTCCCCGACGGCACGCGCCCACCCTGCTGGACGACGTGCGCGAGCTCGTGCGCGATCCGGCGGCGACCGGCGGCCGTGCCCGGCGCGTACGCGCCCGGGGCGAAGTGGATGTCCTGACCCAGCGTGACCGCGCGAGCGCCCAGCCCTCGGGCCCGGTGGTCCGTGTCGTCGACGTGGACGCGGACCGCGGCGAAGTCGTGGCCCAGGCTCCGTTCCATCACCGTTCGGGTGGCGAGGGGCAGTGGGCGGCCCCCGGCAGGCTCGCCGAGCTCCCCGCGCGCCGGGTTCGCCGTCCGCACCCCTCGTGACATGCGCTCGTGGCTCATGGCCGCGGGAAGGAACGTCGGAAGTAGGCGAAGATCGACGGCCGCAGCAGCCGCAGCGTGTCGGGCTCGGTGACGTAGAGCGCGAACGACTCGGCGTACAGCTCCTGGTAGTCGGTGTCCGAGTAGCTGGTGCCTCCGCCGCTGAGCGTGGCCGTCGTGCCCTCCGGGGTGGTCCGGCCGCTCGTGTCGCGGCGGACGCCGTCACGCCTGGCCGCGGCACGGAACGCGGGCGTGACGTCGTTCGGAGCCTCGTCGACCCCGTAGTTCCCACCCGCGGCGACGTACCGGCTGCCGGACCTGGAGCGCGTCCGCAGTAGGGCGGTCCGTGCAGCACCGGTCTGACCGGCCGTGTCGAAGGTCGTCCAGGCCCGTTCGAGGACACGCAGGTCGAGGGCGTGGCCGATCTCGTGCAGGACGTCACGCACCGCGCGCGTGTGCTGCCCGATGCGCAGGCTGCTGGACCGGAAGGCGCGGTCGTTCAGCTCGACCGTGTCCGTGCTCTGGTCGTAGTGCCCGCCCTCCGTGCCCGCGGCGGTGCGCACCCGTCGGAACGAGAGGCCGGAGGCACCCGTCAGGGCGGCGGCCGGCAGCAGGGCGATCGCCTGACGGAGCGTGGTGTAGTCGGCATCGCTCCAGGTGTTGGCCAGGCGGAAGGTCGCCGTGCCGACGGCGAACGAGCTGCCGGCGGGCGCTGTCTGCTGCGTGGGCGCCGTGAGCGCCGCGCCGACCTGCTCGATGAGCATGACGCGGGAGCTGCTCGCCGATCGGCCGCTGCCCGTGGTGTGGTCGAAGTAGGTGAAGCGGTAGGTGGTGCGGGCGCCGCCGTGCGCCGTCAGGTCGAGGTCGACCGTGATGCTGGTGTTGACCGGCAGGGCGTTGGTCTGTCCCGCCACCCAGGAGGCGACGCTGCCGAGCCCGGTCTGCAGCGACACCGGGATCCCCGGGCCGAAGCTGTCGGTCGCGCCGACCGACAGGGTCGTGCCGGGCCGGCCGCTGGGCAGGAGAGTGAAGAACTCGGTGATCTGCGCGGGCGGCACGGTGACGTCCGTCGTGCCGATCGTGATCGCACGGCGTTCCGCCGCGGGAACCGCTGCCAACGAGGTGGGCTGACGCCGGATCAGTCGCTGCACGGGGCGCCCTGCGGAGGAGTGCCCCTGCTGTGCCACGTGCGTCAGCTCGTGGGCGAGCAGGTGACGGCCGGCGACCGTGTGCGGGGCGTACGCTCCGCGACCGAAGACGATCTCGCTGCCGGTGGTGTAGGCGCGGGCGTGCAGCGAGTGCGCGGACTCCGCCGCTGCCGCCCCGGTGTGCACCCGGACCTGCGAGAAGTCGCGGGCGAACGACGTCTCCATGAACGAACGCGTGACCGTGTCGAGCGGATCGCCCCCGCCGACCGCCGCTTCCACCCCGGCACCGGCCCGCTCCGGCAGCGCGGGCCCCCGTGCGCCCGGGGCGCTTCCGCTGTCGCGGGGGGAGACCGACGTCGACGGCGTGCGCCCCGCCATGACGTCGTCCGCGGCACGCGCGGCCTGCCGCTCCCCGGCGTCGTCCGGTGCGCTCACCACCGGCGCGTGGAGGTCGACGGCGGAGACGTCGTGCAGTGCGGTGCCTGTCGGCGGCGCGGACGCCGGCACGCGGGCCGGGGCGACCGGCCCGGTGGCCGCGCGCTCGGTCCGGCGTTCGACCTCGGCAGTGCCTCCCACGGACGTCACCCGTCTCCCACGGGTCTTGCGGCCCCCCGCGAGACCCGGACGCGGAGCACGTCGTCCGAGAGCAGCTCCGTGCCCAGCACGGTGTTGCGGCGCACGTCCGGTGCGTCCTCCTCGACCACGTCGAGGGTCACGCCGGCGTCGACGGCCCGCCGCTCCACGAAACCGAGGGTGCGGCCCGGCAGGTCGTCCAGGGGCAGCCGCGTGACGCCCCGTCGCTCCGACAGGCGGGTCAGCAGCCGGCCGGTCTCGGTGCCGAACCGTGTCAGGTCCAGCCGTCCGGACGAGGGGCCGACCGCTTGCGTCCCCTCGTCGCTGAACCAGAACCAGGTCTCGAACCGGCCGCCGGTCACGGCGTCGGTGCTGGGCAGGACCAGCCGGGTCCGGCCCTTGTCGTCCAGGACGGCGTCGGTGTGGCCGTTGAGGTGCGTCCCGTCGTCCTCCCCGAGGACGGCCCATCCGTCGAGCTGGAACCGCAGCAGCAGCGGCACCACCGGCTCGGCCAGCTGGCCGGCCTCCTTGAGCTCGCGCAGCCGTTGGAGCACGTCGGCGAGCACGGCGCTGAGGGGACGGACGGACCACCACACGATGAGCGGCCCGTCGGCGTTGGTCTCGCCCGCGATCTCGACGGTGCGCCGCGCCCACGCCGGCGCACCGAACATCTCCGTCTCGGGCCCGGCGGGCCAGGGCAGGTCCAGCAGGAGGCGTGCCACGGGCTTGCCCTGGACGCTGGCCTGCTGCACCGGTGCGTCCAGCCCCACGGCGATCCCGGACGTCTGGGTGCCGATGTCCGCGAAGCCGTAGGTGTGGTCGTTGACCAGCTCCGTGCCGGTGAAGAACGTGACCTCCTGCACGTGGACACCGCCGACCCGTGACCCGGGCGGGTCGAGCTGTGCCGTGACCCGGACCGTGGCTTCGTCGCTGTCGGGGAGGGCCAGGGACAGCACGTCGCTCGCCGGCGACCCGGGCGCCGCCGAGGAGAACGAGGGCTGCCATGCGAAGGCCGCGACGCCGGCCTTGTCCGTCGTGGCGGTCGCGGACGCCGCCGCACCCGCCGCACCCGAGAGCTTGCCCGGCACCGCACCGTCGCCGGGCACGACGAGCACGAGGGCGCCCTTGCTCGCCGTCGCCGTCACGCGGGCCCCGACGACGGGGCCGCACGGGCTGTCGACCGCCACCCGCACCGCCCGCGGCACGGTGGCCCCGGGCTCAGCCACCTCCTGGCCGTCGCCGCCGAGCAGCCGGAGCGACGGCGTCGTGGCCAGCTGGTCCAACGCCTCCTGCACGGTGCCGGTCGCACCGAATGCCGGGCACGGCGGCGTCCAGGCGACCTCCTTGGCCACGCTGAGCCGGCCGGTGACCACCACGTCCACGCCGACGGCGGCGCCGTGGTCGTCCTCGCGGTGCGCCACGAGGGTCTGCGTCGTGGGCGCACCGGTGCCGGCGAGGAGCGTCCACCAGACCTCGGCCACCCCGTCGGCGTCGGTGCGGACGGTCAGCGGCGTCGTGGCGGGCGTCGGCTCGTCCGGGTCCCGCAGCATGCCGCCGTCGGGCGCCGAGACGTGCACGGGCGCGCCGACGACGGGCAGACCGCCGTTGCGCACCACGAGACGCACGGGCTGCGCCAGCTCGGAACCGGGCAGCGCCTCCTGGCCGTCGCCGCCGACGAGGTCGATCGAGACCATCTCCGTCAGGGCGGGGAACAGGTGGCGGCAGTCGCCCACGAGCGTCCACCCGGCCGAGGTGCGGTCCAGCACCGCCAGCGCGGCGGAGTGCCGCACCGGCCCCAGCGGCGGCAGCGCGACGGAGCCCGCGCCCGACCACGGCCACTCGACGGTGCCGTGCGTGGCCACGACGCCGTAGGCCAGGCGCGAGGTGCGGGCCGGCACCAGCCAGTAGTCCCCGACGGCCGGCTCCCCGCCCGCCGGGAAGGACACCTCGATCCCCGCCTCGAGCGCCGCGTAGGTGGTCTTGACGTCGGTCGGCGGACCCTCCCAGCGTCGGACGAGCGGGGTCCCGCCGACCTCCGCGAGCGAGGCCGGGTGGGAGCCGTCGAGCCAGTCGACGTGCAGCTCGGTGTCGAACTGGTCGGTGACCTGCGCCATCCACCCGGGCAGCCCGCGCACCTGGCGCTGCGGGCTCGTGACCTCGACCCAGTCGTCCTGGCCGATCGACAGCTCGTCGTCGCGTCCGGTGCGGTCGACGGTGAGCTGCGCCAGCGTGCCGTTCAGCGGCGAGTCCTCGAGCTTGTCGAGCCCGGCGACCACGGACCCGTTCTCGCGGGACCACACCCAGCGTGCCGTGCCGCCGACCACGTCGTGGACCTCGACACGGTAGAGCTGGTTCTCCAGACGGGTGAAGCCTCCGCCGGAGGTGATCGAGCAGGGGTCGTCGGTCGCGGCGGCCTGCTGCAGTCGCACCCTCAGCTTGCGCGGGGTCCGCGCGCCGGCGCCCGCCACGTCCGAGCACACCTGGCCCGGCGTGGCGGCGTCGAGCCGCACCTGCCAGACGGTCTGCGTGCGCAGCGCGGTGTCCGGGCCGCCGAGCGCCGACTCCAGCAGCTCGGGCCGCTCGTCGGGGGTGACGAGGCGGTCGAGCACGTCGAGGCGGACGGCCCAGCGCCCGGTCCCGGGTTCGCCGGGTTCGAGGTACGGCTGGTCACCCAGGGGCACCGTCGCCGCCGACTCCACCAGCACGCCGTCGACGTAGTAGCGGCCCCCCGTCACCGCGAGGTCGCCCCACGCGGTGCCCGACGGCGCGAGGCCCGTGGAGTCGTCGACGACCGCGAACGGCCCGGGCCCTCCGTCGTGCGGGGCCGGGCCGCCGTCCGCGCCGACCACGTCCGCGGTGCGCGTCTCGTCGTGGTGAGCCGCGATCGAGGCCTGCTCGTTCCACTCGGCGTCCAGCAGCACGCGGCCCTGCTGCAGCAGCACCGAGCGGTAGCCCTTCGCGGGGTCGAACGTCCAGCGGGTGAGGTCTGCGTGCATGTCAGCTCCCGAAGATCCCGATCTGCATACCCGCCGGCACGTACGGCTCGACGAGACGGCGGGCGGCGTCCGTCCGCAGGGGACGCCGCAGGTGGTGGTGGACGCCCATCTCGGCGCCGCCCTCGCCGCCCCGGCGGATCGCCACCGGTGCGGTCGCGGAGAGGGCGGGGTAGGACGGCGAGGCAGGGTCGAGGGACGCGTAGGCGGGCCCGGGCGCACCGTCCGCGTCCGCGGACGGCACGCACCGGAACCGGCGGGGGGTGCGCGACCCCGGGCCGAGGTAGGAGAACCGCGCGCAGCCGCGCTGACGGTCCTCCACGGTCACGACGCCGTCGCAGATGCTGGAGGTGACGTCGAGCAGGCGGCACCCGACCTCTCCGCGCAGCGTCGAGCCGTCGATCCTCGTGTGCGCGCCGTCGGCCCGGACGGCGGGGCCGGCCGACCCTCCGGCCAGGACGACCAGGCCCGGGTCGACCACGCTGTCCGCGAGCCGCAGCCCCGGCACCGTGCCGACGAGCTCGACGCCGCCGACCATGCTGCGCACGACCGTGACCTGCAGCGCCCGGTTCGCGTCGCCGGCGGTTCCCTCGACGAGCACCCGGCCCGCCACGGTGCACTGGCTCACCGTGAGGGAGGTCAGGTTCCCGGGCCGGACGCGCACGTCACCGAGCACCACCAGCCCGTCCAGCAGCAGCGCGCTGCCCTCCGCGCCGGTCACCAGGACGTCCCCGACGACGCGCGGTCGCAGACCGGTCGGCGCGTAGACGCCCGGGACGGGCGCCGCCACGTCGCCGGACAGCAGGGTGCGCGCCTCCCACGCGGCGGCCACCACGACGAGTCGCGAGTCGGCCGGCACGGCGAGGTCGACGTCGCCGACGTGGTCGGTCGGGTCGGCCACGGAGACGACGCGGGTGCCACCGGGGTGCGACGCCGCGTCCGCGGCCCAGCCGTCCGCGACGGCGGCGACGGCGTCGGCGATGGTGACGACGTCCGGCGCGGCCGGGCCGCCCGGCACGCCGGCCTGGGCGTCGACGCGGTCGCGGCGGTCCTCGACCGCGACGAACGGGTCGCCGTCGAGCGCGTCGTCGTGGGCCGCGGACCGGTCGTACGTCCCCGCACCGACGTCGGCGACGGCCCCCGCGGCGTGGTCCACGTCGAAGACGTGCACGCCGTGCACGGCGGGGTCGTACGGGTCGCCGTCGAGGTACGGCTGGATGCGCCCGGCGACCGGGTCCACCACCACCTGCCAGCCGTCGAGCGCCTGCGTCGGGTCGTCGTCCCCGGTGTCGGCGGTGTCGTCGCCCCGGCGGGCGAGGCCCTCCAGACCGCAGACGCGGAGGCGGACGGGCGGCAGGGCGTCACCGTCGTCGACCCGGACCGTCACGGGCAGGGTCCCCGGGGTGGCCGTGCCCTGCCGCGCGCCCCGCAGCAGGGCGAGGAGCCGTCGCGGGCGCAGCGGGACCGGAAGGTCTGGTTCACCGGCCAGGTGCTCGATCGTGTCCTCGGTCGCCGGCGGGAAGAACCACGGGCACGGGCGGTCGAGCGGGTGGGTGAGGAGGTCCGTGCCGACCGGGTGCGCGCGGGTCCCGGTCACCTCGTACACCTGCGACGGGAACACGAACACGCCGATGTGCGGGATGCCGTAGCGGCCTCGGCCTCCCGTCGGACCGGGGTCCACCCGGCGCACCTCCGCGGTGTGCGCGCGGGTGGTGAGAGCGCCGTGGGCGAGCCCGTCCGCCTCGAGCTCGACGCCGCCGGCGTGCCGCAGGGACGCCAGCGCCGGCCGGTCGGGACGCACGTGGTTGACGTGCGCCGTCGTGGCCAGGAGCCGGTAGAACTCGACGGCCCGTGCGGGCCAGCCGGTGACGTCGCGGACCACCTGCTCCAGCACGGCGACCGTGCCCTTGCGCTGCCGGTAGGCGACGGTGTTGGCGACGACGGCCCGACGGCTCACGCCGGCGCCGCTGCCGGTGCCGAGGTCGCCGGGCAGCGAGTCGAGCCCCACGAGGTCGGCGAGGTAGGGCACCACCCACTCGGGTGCCGTCTCCACGAACCAGGCGTCGTACAGCGCGTCGAGGTCGTCCTCGACCCGGGCGAGCTCGCCCGCGACGGCGCCGAGCAGGGCGCGGACCAGCCCGCCGGTCTCGGCGTCGCGCTCCATGACGTGGGCGGGCAGCAGCGCCGCGAGGTAGTCGGTGCGCTCGTCGCGGCGTGCGTCGTCGACGGTCATGTCCGCACCCCCACGTCGAGCAGGCCGGGCACGAGCCGCAGCGCCCGGGCGGGCCGCACCGTGCGGGTCCCCGTGTCCCAGCGGGCCGGCTCGGCGGTGAGCAGGGCGTCGTCCCCGACCGGTCCCCGGAGCACGGGCATCGTCGCCGAGAGCACCCCGTCCACGGAGGTCGCCGCGACCAGGACCGCGGACGCCGCCAGCGGCGCGCCCAGGTCGAGCCCGCCGAACGTGTCCAGGAGCGCGGCCGTCACGGCGTCGCGGACGGCGTCGCGCTCGTGCCGGGGGTCCACGTCGAGGGTGAGCTTCGCGGCCACGTCGACGACCTCGCCCGCCACGACGGTCCACGGCGTCCGGCGGTCACGGGCGTCCTCCAGCGTGGAGCGCAGGTCCGTGATCAGCGCACCCGACGCCGGACCGCCGTCGGCGGCCAGGACGGACACCACCACCCGGTCCGCCCTCCCGTCCCAGACGAGGTCCGCGCGCGCCCGTCCGACACCCGAGTACGCGCGGGCGAAGTCGGCGTGGTCGGCCACCGAGACCGCCCGGTCGAGCGTCCGGATCCGCTGCGGGGCGTTGACCCGCGCCTGCCCGAGGTCCTCCGGGCCCGCCCAGTCGCGCGCGGGGGCGAGGTTGGCGACCGTGCCGATGCCGCGGGGACGCCGGACCGGCAGCGAGACCTGACCCGTCCCGGCCGCGCCGTCGGGACCGATCCCGACGCGGTAGACGGCACGCACGTTCTCCGTGCCGGAGGGCAGCCGTGCCCCGTGGGCGCCGTCCCCGAACGTCACCGTGCCGAGTCCCTCCGCGTCCAGCCGCAGCACGTAGACCTGGTCGTGCGGACCCGCGTCGAGCAGGGACGGGACCTCGCGCCAGGCGACGTCCTCCACGAGGACGGTGAGGTCGGCCACCGCCCCGTCCGCCGCCGTCGTCGAGCGGACGTGGGTCAGCGGCCCGCGACGCAGGCGGAACCGGGGGAACGCGACGCGGCCGTCGCCGCTGCCGAGCACCTGGTGCACGGTCTCGCCGTGGGTGGCGGGGACGAGGTTGGCCCGCACCACCACGGTCCCGGCGTCGTAGGCCTGGGTCAGGGCGGGGTCGAGGACGAGCCGCTGCCCGCCGCCCGGGAGCGCCGTGGAGGCGACGACGACGGCGGTCTCCACGCCCGGGGCTCCGGTGGTGGTCCGGCCGGTGACGGCGACCAGCCGTCCCGCCGGCAGCGGCGGCGTGGTGCCCGCGACGTCCAGCACCGTCGCGGAGCTCCCGGGTGCGGCGCCGACGGGGTCGAACCGCGGCATGACGGCCGCCGACAGGGGCCGGGAGACCGCGTGGACGACGGTCTGCCGACGGTCGAAGCCCGCCAGGTTCTCGTCGATGTCGAGCCGCAGCCGGGTGATCCGCCCCGACAGGCCGAAACGCTTGTCCCCGTCGGGGGTGGCGTCCTCCACCCGGTAGGCCTCGGTGAGCCCTGGCTGCTCCAGCACCAGCCAGGACCCGGGCACGACGTCCGGGTGGTCGCCGGCGAGCTCCACGAGCCGCGGGCCCACGGAGTTCGCCGCGAGACCGGACCAGTCGTCGCCGGACGGTACCCGGGGCGGCCGGAAGTCCGCGCTGAACATCTGCGGGTCGGGCGCGTCGTGACCGAACAGGGCGAGACGGCGTGCCAGGCGGAAGACCTGCACGTCGTCCTCGGCGACGAGCGGGGTGGAGGCGCGGAAACCGATCCGGCGGTCGAGCCGGATCCTCGTCCAGCCGGGGTGGGCGGCGGGTGCCACCTCGACGGCGGTCACCCGGCGCAGGTCCCACCGCTCGGTGTCCGGGCCGTGCGGGTCTCCCGGTCCGACGCCCGCGCGCTCGGCCCCGACGACCAGCAGGCGGTCGTCCACCTGGACGCCGGGGGTCAGGGTGGGCAGCCAGACGTCGGTCACGCTCCAGCCCAGCGGCTGGGGGACCGTGGCGAGCGCGGGCACCGCGTTCCACGCGGCGACCGCCTCGAGCTCGGCCGAGGTCTCGAAGACCTGCGGCAGGGCGTCCGGGGCCGGGATCGTCCGCACCGGAGAGCCCGCCGGGACGTGCACCGTGGCCGGTGCCCCCGGCGCCTCCTCGACGTCGAGCGCGAGCTCGGTCCGGGCGGCGACGCCGGGCCGCGTCTCGTAGCCGATGGTGCGGGCCAGCTCGCGCACCGAGAGCCCCTCGGTGGCGGTGCGCAGGAACCCTTCCTGCGCGATGCGCTCGGTGTAGAACGACACGACGTCGGTGACGACGGCCCACGCGTCCAGGAGCACGGCCGCCGGGTCGTCCGCGCCCGGTGCGGGCAGGGTCCGGCGCATCCGTCGCAGGGCCGCGCCGTGCGGGGCGACACGCCAGCGCAGGGCGCTGAGCCCCGGCGCGTTGGTGACCGGCTCCTCGTCCCCGCAGCAGCAGCCCGGGCCCTGGCAGTCGCACGTCATGACCCACCTCCCAGGTGGACCACGACGCGCCCGGCCTCCGGCTCGTTGACGTCGCTGTCGCAGCGCAGGAGCTCGCGGGGCTGCATCACGATCACGCCGGCGGCCAGGTCGGCGGCCGCCTGCGCCCGGGTGGCACCGGCACGGGTGAACCGGTCCGGCTCGACCCACGCCACCCCGTCGACCGCCGTGGCGGTGGCGACGACGTCCGACAGCCGCAGGGGGTCGCCGAAGGTGAAGCGGTCGGGGTGGAAGAAACCGCGCCGTCCGTCGGTCCCCACCCCCGACGAGAACACCTCGCGCAGCCGCTGCTCGACGTCCTCGCGCGGATAGCCGGGCCGGACGCAGCCGGTGAGCACGAGGTCGAGCGGCACGTGCACCGGTCGCTCGAGCTCGACGTCCACGCCCGCCGTCCGGCGCACCTCGAGCTCGGCCGTCACCGCCGCGCGCAGGGACTCGTCGTCGGCGCCCGCCAGGGGGTCGAGCGTGACCTCCTGGGCGTACCACGAACCGGTCCACCGGCGTCGCGAGACCGCCCGCTGCGTGCCGGGGTCGAGCTCGGCGACCACGGCGTAGTCGCGCGAGGTGACCGCCCGGCGCTGGGTCCGGAAGGCCGCCGGCGCGAGCTGGCGCACCTGCTCGAGCGACTCCGGGGCCGCCCCGCCCGAGGACGGCAGCGGGTTCCACACCACGGGCGGGGGACCGGTGAGCACCGCGTCGGGGCGCGCCGCGGGCAGCACCCTGACCAGGCGCCCGGCGCCGACCCGCCCCTCCGGGCCGCCCCCGATCCGGTAGGTGGCGCGCAGCTCGCTGCCGGGCGTCGGACGGCGACCGTTCAGCCCGTCGCCGAACCGCAGCCGGGAGACGCCACCGGGCTCCGGCTCGACCACGACGTGCGCCGCGAGCCGCCCGCTGCCCACCAGGTCCGGCCGGGGGATCCACTCGCGGCGCCCGTCCCACAGCGACATCGCCGCGCCCGCACGGGTCGGGTCGGGGGAGAGCAGGGCGCTCGCGGAGGCGGCCTCGGGCAGCCGCGGGTCCACCGGGGCGAGCCCCGGTCTGCGCAGGCGCGGGCGGTACGCGCGGGACGCCGGCACGGACGGGGGGACGAGCGGCTCGCCCACGACCGTCGTGCCGTGGTCCGCCACGACGACGTTCGCGAGCGCGACCGCCCGCACGGCGGCGGGATCCCCGGCGCGGACCTGGAGCGGGCCGCGCAGCGCGTCGTCCCGGGACCAGACGAGCTGCCACACCGCGACGCCGTGGAGCTCGTCCTCGAACCGTTCGGCGTCGCGCACGAGCCGCACCGCGTAACGCCGGTCCGGCGGCCCGGCGCCGGGCGTCCCGTCGGCGGGCTGCTCGGCCAGCACCAGGAGGTCACCGCGCCGCAGCCGGGGATCCTCGGTGAGGCCGGTCGCCACGAACGCCGCGGTGGTCCCGGCCGGCAGGCGGTGGTCGGATCCGCCCCACGCGTACAGCGGCAGCGCGTCGCGGACGGCCCGCACGGTGAGGCGCGTCATCGTCTCGTACACGGTGGCGCCCTGGTCCGCCGCGTCGAGCGGCGACCCGGCCTCGACGCGGCCCGGCAGGTCCGTGACGGGAGTGCCGGCAGGGACCTCGACGACGTCCTGGCCGGAGGGGGTCGTGAAGGCCAGCAGGGCACGTGCCGAGCATCCCTCGTGCACCGTGTAGCCGAGGAGGCGGGCGTGCCGTCGCACGGAGGTGCGGCGCCGTGCCGTGCCGAGGTACGCCTCGACGGCGACGGCGTCCTGCCAGGCGGCCAGGCGGTCGCCGACAGCGGCGAACAGCTCGACCAGCATGACGGCGGGGTCCGCGGGCCCGTCGTCCGTCCACCCCGGCAGCAGGGTCGCGACCCGGTCCAGCAGCCGCGTGCGCAGGCCCTCGTAGTCACGGGCGAGGTAGTCCCCGGGCAGCAGGTCCTCGTCCGTCGGTGCGCCGGGGGTCCCGGGCGCGCAGTCGAGGTCCGTGGGGCAGTCCACGGTGAAGGTGAACGGCGCGGTGGCCAGCGCGACGTCGAACCCCGGGGGAGGGGCGGAGCCCGCGGCGTCGGCGGAGTCCACGAGCCGCAGCGTGTACGTCGACCAGTCGCCCGGGGACGAGGTGCGCACGACGAACGCGCGCGCACGGGCCTCCGTGTCGGGCTGGCCGGCCGGGTCCCGGAGCGCCCGGTCGACGAGCTCGCGGTCACCGGCGCCGACGTGCGGCAGCGCCGGGTCCGGAAGAGGCACGGTCGGGTCGAGGACCCGTTCGGCCGGGTAGGCCCACTCGACGGCGACCGGGTTGAGGGCCGGGTCGGAACGCACCCCGCCGAGCACCTCGACGCGGTCGGCGCCCCAGTCGGCGGGGACGGGGCCGTTGACCAGGTGCACCAGCAGGGTGCGCTGCTGGGGGGCCGACGGCACGTACCCGGCCGACCCCCGGTGGTTGGAGAGCACCTCGACGAAGTCGACGCCGTCGAGGCCCGGCACCCCGCGCACCTGCGCACGGCGCGACTCCTGGTCGACCGCGGCGAGGAACCCCCCGGCGCTCACGGGGCGCCTCCCGAGACGGTGACGGTGCGGCGCTCCTCGGGTGCCGTGGCGGACAGCGGGAGGTACTCCACGACCACCTCGAGCCGCGAGTCGACGGACGTCACCCGGACCTCCTCGACCTGCAGGAGATCACCGAGCCAACGCTGGAGGGCGCCGTGCACCAGGGCCTGGGTGGAGTGGGCGAGTGCGTCGTCGGTCGGGGCGAACACCAGTCGGCCGACGCCGCTGCCGAAGTCCGGCCGGTTGACGCGTTCGCCCGGCGCCGTGAACAGCACCTGCTCGACGAGCCCGCGGACGTACTCGGCGTCGTCGGCCATGGCCGTGCGGCCCCGGCCGTCGAGCCGCAGCGGGAACGCGAGGTGCCTGGGGGCCCACGCGCGGCGGGGCACGTCGTCGGTCACGTCGCACGCACCCGCGGCTGGGTCTGGCGCACGATCAGGGGTGTGCCCGTGGGCACGCACTGCCCGGGCGCATGCTGGAGGGCGAGCGGCTGCCCGGTCGACGTCACGCGGACGCTCCCCGTGGTGAACGTCCCCGTCACGCACGGGCCGTTGCCGGCGCTGGGCGGAGGGAACGTGCAGCCGGCCACCGTCCAGGGCGAGGACAGGAGCACGGCCGGGGTCCCACCGAGGCGCACCCGTGCCGCCGGCACGACGGCCGTGGCCGCGCCCTGGTGCGCGCACGCGACGGAGGAGGCGGTGGTGAGGAGGAACCCGGGCATCAGGTCACCTCCAGCGCACCGTCGTTGATCGACACGGAAGCGGCGGTGAGCGCGATCTTGCTGGCCCCGACGGAGATCTCGACCCCCGACGCGGTGGCCTCCACGGCGATCGGGACCGCGACCGCCGGCGGGTCGACGCTGATCCGCACGCCCCCGGCCCCCGGCACGTCGCTGACCTCGACGGTCACCGCCTCGGTCCGCAGCACCTTGAGCTGGGGGACCGCCGGGCTCGCCGGCACCTCCCCGAGGCCCCAGAAGCAGCCGGCGAGGATCGGCTGGTCGGGGTCGCCCGCCTCGAACTCGACCCACACGCGCGCCCCGCGGGGCGGGACGAGGAAGAGCCCGACCTGGTCTCCGGCGTACGGCGTGCAGGGCATCGCCCAGCTCAGCGTGCCCTCGCCGAGGACCGCCGGCACCGAGACCTGGACGCGTCCGAGCTGCATCGGGTCGAGGTCGTTCTCGACCGTGCCGCGGTACTTGCCGTAGAACCGGCGGGGCTCGCCGGACGGTTCGCTCATCGCACCCTCACCACCGGCACCGTCGAGCCGAGCCCGTCGCGGGTCAGCGAGAAGTCGGCCGTCCATGCGCCCGGCCGCACCTGGTGCACGACCCGGCGCACGTACCAGAGCCCGTCGTGCGACCAGCCGGCGCCGCGCAGCCCGACGAGGGCACGCGGCCGCAGCACGTCTCCGTACACCGCCCCGTCGAGCGTGCCGTCGCACGTCACGGCGTCGGCGGCGCGATCGGTGGTCGCCTGCGCGCGGGCGAAGGCCGTCACGGCGCCCACGCCGGAGTCGCGGAACTGGCGGACGCGCACGTCGCCGGCGTGGGTCGCCCAGGTCGGCATGGCCGTCTGCGGGACGCGCAGCGGCGCCACGGTCCGCACGGGGAGGGTGACGCCGGTGCGCCGGTCCATGACCCGCCCCTCCTGGACCTCGGGCGTCAGGGCGTCCTCCCGGAAGCGGAGCGCGCCGATGACGTTGGTCGCGGGCCCGCAGTCGACCGCGAGCGCCGGTTGCGGCAGTCCCTCGCGGACCGGCGGGCCCCAGTACAGGGTCGAGAGACCGGGGAACGGGCCCGGCACCATGCAGCACACGTACCCGTGGCGCCGGGCGAGGAGCTGCAGGTGGGACCAGTCGGTGCCCTGCTGCGTGGGGGTGCGCTCGATCGGCAGCGGCGGGTCGAGGTCGGCCGGCGGGACGACGAGCGGGGCGACGCCGTGCACCGCGTACCCGGCGGCGATCGCCAGGGCCTGGAGGGAGTCCTCGAGGGCGACGTGCTCGGCCGAGCGCTCCCGGCGGTCCAGCAGCACCGACAGGTCGTGACCCGTGACCCGCAGCTCCGCGGCCGACGCGGTGCTCCCTGGCGTGAGCTCGGTCTCGGTGACGATGCCGTCGGCGAGGACGTGCGGGACGACGCCGGTGGTCAGCACCACGACCACGCGCGAGCCGGGACGCAGCGGCGACGTCGGCCCCAGGACGGGGGTGTCGAGGGCGCCGAGGGGGCCGGAGCGCCCGGCGTCGAGGACGACGGTGAAGGCGGACCGGTCGTGGTCGGACTCGGTGACCGTCACCGACACCACCCGCGCGGTCAGGTCCGGCGGCAGGGGCACCGGCACGGTGGCGCCGGCGAGGAGGGTGACGTGGCAGCCGAGGTCGCCGGTCATCGCGCCGTCCCCGGGAGCGGCACGACGATGCGGGTGCCCGCGGCCTCGGCGTCGACCAGGGAGTCCGGGTCGAGCGCGGTGTTGGCGTCGCAGAGCCGCCAGAAGCCGAGCGGGTCGCCGGTGAGCCGGGCGCTGAGCAGGTCGAGGCGGTCCCCGGGGACGACCGTGTGCCGGGCCGGCGACGGCGGTGCCTCGGGAGGGAAACGTCGCCGCAGGTAGCGCACCTGTCGACGGCTCCCGTCGTCGGCGACGACCTCCAGGGTCGTGGTGGGCACGTCGGCGTACCGGGACATCTCAGGCACCCCCGGCCAGGGCCGCGACCCCGTGGGCCCCGCCGAGCGTCGCCAGCGCCTCCTTGGCCACCTGGTGGGCGAGGAACACGGCGAACCCCGGGTCGGTCGGGGCGAGGTCGTCGTAGGTGAGGACGTCCAGCGTGAGCTCCGCGGTCGCGCGGGTGGGCAGGAGGGTCGTGGGGTCGAACGTCTCCTCGGTCACGTCGAGCTCCTGGACGGTGACCGGGACGACGAGCCCGGGGCCCCAGGCGAGCACGGCGAGCCGCGCTCGCGGGGGCACGACCTCGATCGTGCCGGCGGCGAGCAGCGCGACGTTCGCCACGACCGACGCCACCGCCGGGTACAGGAGCATCTCCAGCACGGCGAGCCCGGCCGCGACCCCGGAGGGGCTCGACGCCGGGTTCCCGACCTCCATCTCGTCCGCGGCGTCCAGCTCGATGCGCAGGGAGATCCGCTGGGTGGGGGCACCCCAGATCCGGTCACGGTCCGAGGAGCCCGTCCTGCCCTCGGGGGTCCGACGGCGCAGCGTCCGGCGCACCTGGTCGGGGTTGTACTGGAACACGGCCACGCGGGAGAGCGCACCGAGCGGTTCGACGGCCACGACGGCGCCGGGGACCGTGCGGGGGCTGCCCGGGAAGGTGCTCATGGGGCCGATCCTGCGCGGTGCGACGTCACCGCCCCATCACCCCGCCGTCACGGCGGACGCGGGCGGGGTGAAATGGAGGTCCGCGCCGGTGAGCGGGAGGGACGTTCGTATCATGGACGGAGGGCACCGGCTCCTCCTTGGTGTCGTGGACGTTCGCCGGCGGCCCCACGGGCCGCCTACCCGCCCCCGGGGGTGACGCGTGTCGCAGCAGAAGAGGACCCGCTCGCCGTCGCGCCCTGCCCCCGTCGTCGCGATCAGCCTGCTCGGCCCGTTCGGCATCGACGTCGACGGGGAACCCGTCTCGCTCCCCGTGGGAGCGCAGCGCCTGGTCGCCATGCTGGCCCTGCGCGGCCGGCTGGGTCGCAGCCGGCTGGCGGGGATGCTCTGGCCGGACACCCAGGAGCAACGGGCCCTCGCGAGCCTGCGCACGGGGATCTGGCGCGTCAATCAGGCGGCGCCTGGCCTCGTGGCCGCCGCCCACGGCGTGGTCGAGCTCGGGCTGGGTCCGGACGTCGACGTCGACCGGCTCATCGCGGCGTCGCGCACCCTGCTGGGAGATCCGGACGCGCGGGTGCAGGCCGACGAGGGCGCGCCCGAGCTGGGCGGCGACGAGCTCCTGCCCGACTGGGACGACCCGTGGCTCGAGACCGAGCGGGAGCGGCTGCACCAGCTGCGGCTGCACGTCCTGGAGGCCACGGCGGCGCGGCTGGCCGCGGCCGGGAGGTTCGGCCTCGCGCTGGAGGCGGCACTCGCCGCCCTGCGTGCCGACGAGCTGCGCGAGAGCGCGCACCGCACGGTGATCTCGATCCACCTGGCCGAGGGCAACGTGGGCGAGGCCTGCCGGGCGTACGACGCCTGCTGCACGACGTTGCGCACCGAGCTCGGCATCGAACCGTCGCCCACCGTGTCGGGACTGCTGGGCGCCGTCGCGGCCCCGCCCCAAGGCGCGCAACCGTCGCCCCGACGGCTATCCGTCCCCGGGCGTTGAGCCCCGCAGCTCCTCCGGGCTCGGGTCACCCAGATCCTCAGGGGTCGGCTCGTCGTCCACCGGCCCGGCGGCCATGACGAGCGCCTCGTTCTCGGCCTCGTAGTCCGGGGTGGGTTCCACGACGTCCCGCGCCGGTCGCAGCACGCCGACGTCGCCGAGGGCGAGGCCGAAGGCCGGGTGGACGCGTTCGGCCAGCACCGTCACCAGGACGGCGTAGGCGCCTGCGGCGACCGCGGTGGCGACGACGTCGGGTCCCGCGTCGTCGGCGTCCCGGCGGACGAGCCGGGCGATCGTGCCTCCGGCCAGCGCGGCGGTCGTGGTGCGCAGGGCGAGGTGGGACAGGTCCGGGATCATGGGTCAACCCTTCGCGATGAGCGCGGCGACGGTCTTCGGCCCGATGACGGCGTCGGCCTCGACCCCCAGCCACCGTTGGATCTGCTTCCACCGGCTCGCGAACACCGACCCCGCGACGCCGTCGACGGCGGACCCGCGCAACCCGCCGATGCGCTGGGCGATCTGGACGGCGCTGCCCCGGCTCCCGGTCCGGACGCCGCTGGTGGCGGTGTACCAGGTCTTCGGCCCGACGACGCCGTCCGGCTCGAGGCCGTGGCGCTTCTGCCACTGCGTGGTCGCGTCGTGGAGGGTCCCGTCGAACGCCGTGCCGGTGCCGGGGTCGGAGCCCTTCTCCGCCGTGAGGAACTCCCGCCACAGCGCGACCCAGGCACGCTGCCTGCTGCGACGCTTGATCGTCGGCGGTCGCGTCGGCTTGCGTCGGGGAGCCTTCTTGGCGCGGGGCTTGCCGCCGCCCTTCGCGCGGTCGGCGGCCGGGTCGTAGACGAGGTGCCAGGGCTCGCTGACCCGGCGCCCCTCGGTCTCGGTCCACCCGTAGGTCTTGAGGATCGGGTAGGCCTTGACCCGCCGGGCGTTGCCGAACTCGCCGACGCCACCGAAGTCGTTGACGTCGACCGCCAGCCCCCAGCCGTGGTTGGAGAACCCGGGGACGGCGGCGGCTGCACCCGACACGCGCCCGTACTTCACGCCCCGGTAGAACCGGTAGTCGCGGAACGGGCTGCTGGCACCGCGGCGGTAGCGCTGGAAGAAGAAGAGCTCCTGCTCCGCCCGCGAGCGGTTCCATCCGCGGACCGTCAGGTCGAGGCCGGTCTCGGACCGGACCTGCCGGATCGCGCGGTTCCACGAGCGCGCCGCATCCTTGCGCAGGTACGCGCGGGAGCGCCCCGAGGTGCCGTGCACGCCCCGCGGGGAGAGCTCGCTCAGCACCGCGGACGGCAGGTCGCCGTTGCTGAAGGTCCTGCCTCCGAATCGCATGGTCGTCACGATGTCGCCCCTCGACTCGCTCCACGGCGCGACCGGTCGGTCCGCCCTCCCGCCGATGCTCGTCGGGGCTCGTCACCGCCGTGTCACGCGCATGTCACGCCCGCCGTGCGACGATGACGTCGACCGGCCGGACGGCGACCAGGAGGCGGACGATGGCGGGCCACCGCATCTTCAGCACGAGCTTCGCGAGCATCTATCCGCACTACGTGGCCAAGGTCGAGCGCAAGGGGCACACCGTCGACGAGCTCCACCAGGTCATCACCTGGCTGACCGGCTACGACGAGGCCGGGCTGCAGCGGGTGCTGGACGACGAGGTCGACATGGCCACGTTCTTCGAGCGGGCGCCGCGGATGAACCCGCACGCCTCGCTCATCACGGGCGTGATCTGCGGGCACCGCGTCGAGGAGATCGAGGACCCCCTGATGCAGCGGATCCGGTACCTCGACAAGCTCGTCGACGAGGTGGCTCGCGGCAAGAAGATGTCGTCCATCCTGCGTCAGCCCACGGCGACGGCACCCTGAGCGGCCCCGCGACGTCCGACCCATCCGGCCCGAGGCGGAGATGGGTCGTTCGTCCGATGCCGGGTCCCCGCACCGCGACCTAGCGTCGAGGACATGAACCCGCACCGTCAGCACGTGCAGACCCTCGTCATCGGCGCGGGCCAGGCCGGCCTGGCCACCGCCCACGAGCTGCAGGAACGAGGTGTCCAGGTCCTCGTCGTGGACGGCAACGCCCGGCTCGGCGACAACTGGCGCTGCCACTGGGACTCGTTGCGCCTGTTCACGCCCGTCCGCTACGACGGGCTGCCGGGCTTGCCGTTCCCGGGCGACCCGTGGTCCTACCCCGGCAAGGACGACGTCGCCGACTACCTCGAGCAGTACGCCCTCGAGACGGGCCTGCCCGTGCGGCTGCGCACCCGGGTCGACCGGCTGACCGCGGCACCCGATGGCGGGTTCCTCGCCCACGTGGGCGACGAGGCGATCGCCTGTGACGACGTCGTGGTCGCCACCGGCACCCGCGGGCGCACACCGGCCGTCCCCGACGTCGCCCGGCGGCTGGACCCCTCCGTCCGCCAGCTCCACTCGAGCGAGTACCGGTCGCCGGCGTCCGTGAGCGGCCCCACCCTGGTGGTCGGCACGTCGCACAGCGGCTGCGAGATCGCCTACGAGCTCGCCGCGCACGTCCCGGTGACGCTGTGCGGCCGGTTCACCGGCCGGGAACCGGTGCGGCCGGGGTCGCGCTGGGACCGGATCGGGACGCCCCTTCTCGTCCTCGTGGCCCGGCACGTCCTGACCCGCCGCACCCCGCCGGGGCGGGCCCTCATGCGGCGCCTGCGCGGACCGCACCACGGCCTGCCGACGGCGCGCATCACGCGGCGCGAGCTCGCCGAGCGCGGCGTGACCTGGATCGAGGAACGCGTCGAGGACGTCACCGCTGACGGCCGGCCGCTGCTCGCCGACGGCACCGCGGTGGACGTCGAGACGGTCGTGTGGTGCACCGGCTACGCGCTGGACCACTCCTGGATCGAGCTGCCGGTCCTCGGCGACGACGGATGGCCTCGGGAGTACCGTGGCGTCGCGCACGACGTCCCGGGCCTGTACTTCTGCGGACTGGTCTTCCAGTGGTCGATGGCCTCGATGGTGCTCCCCGGCGTCGCCGCCGACGCCGCGTACGTCGCCGACCACATCGCCCACCGTGCCGCCCGGCCGGTGTCGCGGTCCCTGGCGTCGGCGTGAGCCGCCGCCCTGTCGAGGAGTCGGGGGCGGAGCTATCGTCGGGAGCAGGGATGATCTGCGATGGGTGCACCGGAGGACCTCGACCTCGCTCGCGCGGCCTACGAGCGGCGTGACTGGATCTCGGCCTACCGCCTGCTGAGCGCCCTCGACGACGACGCGTTGGTCGGCCCCGACTTCGTCGCTCTCGCCACCGCGGCATACCTGGTGGGACGGCACGACGACGTCGTCCAGGCCCTGCACCGCGCCTACCGCTCCTCCGAGAAGGCCCGTGACCTGCGCGGGGCCGCACGGGCCGCGCTGTGGCTGACCACCGTCCTGGAGGACGCGGGAGAGCGAGCGGTCGCCCACGGCTGGCTGTCCCGGGCCGAGGGCTTGCTCGGGCGGCTGGACGAGGACGTCGTCGAGCACGGGTACCTGCGCGAGCGCCAGACCTTCGCCCACCTGGCGCGCGGGGAGATCGCCGACGCCCTCGCGCTCGCGCCGACCGTCACGGCCTACGGTCGACGGTTCGCCGACCCGGACCTCGCCGCGGCGGGGCTGGTCGTCGAGGGGCGGCTGCGGATCTACACCGGCGACGTGCCTGGTGGTCTCGCGCTCGTCGACGAGGCGATGGCGTCGGTCGTGGCCGGTGAGACCTCGCCGATCTACTCCGGCCTCGCCTTCTGCGCCGCGATCGAGGCGTGCCAGGAGCTGTCCGACCTCGGACGCGCCCACGAGTGGACCCGGGCGATGTCGACGTGGTGCGACCGCCAGGCCGGCCTGGTGGCGTTCACCGGTCAGTGCGCCGTGCACCGCGGCCAGCTGCTGCGCATGCACGGCGCGTTCCCGGACGCGGTGCGCGAGCTGGAGGACGCTGCCGCGCGGCACGGCACCGCCGGCGGGGGAGCGGCCGCCGGTCTCGCTCACTACGAGCGCGGCGAGGCGCTGCGTGTCCTCGGCCGGGAGGACGACGCCGCATCCGCCTACGACCGGGCGACCGGCTTCGGCCACCCGGGTCAGCCCGGCCGGTCGCTGCTGTGGCTCGCGCGCGGCGAGACCGACGCCGCCGAGCGCGCGATCCGTGTGTCGCTCGCCGAGGCCGTCGACCCGGTGCGGCGCTCGGCCCTGCTCCCGGCCGCGGTCGAGATCCTGACCGCGGCGGGAGAGGTCGACGAGGCGGCGGGGCTCGCCGACGAGATCCGTGCCACCGCCGACGAGTTCGGCAGCGTCGCCCTGGCCGCCGCCGGGGCGTACGCGACGGCATCCGTCGCTCTCGCCCGCGGCGACGCCGAACGCGCGCTGGCCGCCGCCCGTCGGGCCGGGACGTCGTGGGGTGGCCTCGAGGCCCCCTACGAGTGCGCCCGGTGCCGCGTGCTGGTCGCGCGCGCCCTGCGAGCGCTGGGTGACGAGCGGTCGGCGCTCGCCGAGCTCGAGCCGGCCGCCCGGACCTTCGCCGAGCTGGGCGCGATGCCCGCCTCGGCCCAGGTGGCCGCGCTGCTGCCCGGGGAGGAGCGGCCCGGCGGTCTGAGCGCCCGGGAGGTCGAGGTGCTGTGCCTGGTCGCCGAGGGGTACACCAACGCCGAGATCGCGGCCGAGCTGGTGCTGTCGGTCAAGACGGTGGCGCGGCACCTGTCGAACATCTTCGCCAAGCTCGACGTCGGGTCGCGCGCGGCGGCCGTCGCCTACGCCTACGAGCACCGCCTGGTGTGATCACGCCGGGATCAGCGCTCGGTGCCGTCCCGCAGGCGCCGGCGGCGGTCCTGGTACTCCTCGTCGGTGAGCTCACCACGGGCGTACCGCTCGTCGAGGATCTCCTCGGCCCGGCTCGGCGGGCGCCCCGGCGTCGCGGGAGGTGCCTGGCCGCCGCCTCGAGAGTTCCCGCTGCTCCGGACGGCCAGCACCACCGCCAGCACCACCAGCACCACGCCGACGACGATCAGCGGCCACACGAGCCACATCCATCCCATGCCGAATCCGTCGCCCATCATGGCTCTCTCCCTCCTGTCGGCGTCACCGGGCGGTGACGACGCCCATCATTCCCAGGTCCTCGTGATCGAGGATGTGGCAGTGGTACACGGTGCGTCCGCCGAAGTCCTCGAACGGCACCCGCACGGTCACGCTCTGCCCGGCCGGGACGTCGACCACGTCGAGCCAGAGCGGGGCCGGGGGGTCGACGCCGGCGGCGGTGACCACCTGCATCGGCCAGACGTGCAGGTGGAAGGGGTGGTTCATCGGGCTGTCGTTGACGATGGTCCACTCCTCGACCGTGCCCAGCCTCACCTGCTGGTCGACGCGCTCGGGGTCGAAGGTCCGCCCGTCGATGGTGAACCGGCCGCCGTCCCCGGCCATCGTGCCGCCCCTCCCCATCGCGAACCGGAGGGTGCGGCGCCGGTCGACCGGCGCGCCGCGGAGGTCGCGCGGTGCGGGGGCGGGCGGCAGCGGGCCGAGGTCCGCCCCCGGGCCGGCGGCGACGGCGAGGTCGGCCACCACGACGGGGTCGTCGCCTCCGGCGCCCGTGCCCCCGCCCATCATCCGACCCATCGGCCCGCCGCGGTCGAACGGAGCGGCGACCAGCTCACCGGTGCCCTCGCGCATGTCCACGACGAGGTCGAGGCGGTTGCCGGGGGCGAGCACGGCGTCGTCCAGCGACGGCATGCCCGTGGACCGCGGGCCGTCACGCCCGATCACCCGGACGCTCTGACCGGCCAGGCTCAGGTCCAGGTACCGGGAGGCGCAGGCGTTGACGATCCGCCAGCGCTCGCGTTCCCCGGCCGCCGCCCGCAGGCGAGGGCGCCGCTGCCCGTTGACGAGGAGCAGCTCACCCTCACGTCCCATCATGCGCTCCGGCGCCGAGGGCGCCGCGACGGCTCCGGCGCCGTCCAGGGTGATGTCGGCGATCACCAGGGTGCGCTCGCGGGTGACGGGGAGCGCGTCGTCCTCCTCGACGACGATGGCGCCGTAGAGGCCCCCGAACAGCTGGTCCGCGACGGTGCCGTGGTGGTGCGGGTGGTACCAGTACGTCCCGGCCGGGTGATCGGCGGGCAGCATGTACTCGTACTGCTGGGACCCGCCGGGCTCGACGGCGAGGAAGACGTTGTCCGCGGTGCCCTCGGGCGAGACGTGCAGGCCGTGCACGTGGAGGTTGGTCGTCTCGTCCGTGCTGTTGACGAGCTCGACGCGCACCGTGTCCCCGGCGCGCACCCGCAGGGTCGGACCGGGAACACCGCCGTTGTACGCCAGGGTGGTGGCCCGTCGTCCGGCGATCTCGTGGGTCCCGCGGGCCGCCTCCAGCCGGACGTCGAGCACGCCGTCGGTGCTGCGCACGACCTCGGGGGCGCGGAGGGTCTCGCCCGTCGCTCCCGAGGTCGTGCCGGTGGTGCTCAGCTCGCGCCAGAGACCCACGCCCCCCACGGTGGCGCTGACGAGCCCCAGCCCGCCGAGGGTCAACGCGGTGCGCCGGCTGATGGGCTCCATCAGCGCTCCAGGACCCGGCGTCGGTGGTCGTACTCCTCGGTGCTCAGCTCGCCGGCGGCGTACCGCTCGTCGAGGATCTCTCGCGCCGTCGAGGTCGCGGCCCGCGGTCTCGCGGGCGCGGCGGGCGTGTCGTCCGGGCGGGCGCGGTGCGGGGGGCGGAGGCCGCCGACGAGCACGCGCACGGCCGTGACGCCGAGCAGCGTGGCACCGAGCACGAGCAGTGCCAGGTAGAGCCACGTCATGTGCGCATCGTCTCCGGCGTCAGGGGGCGTCGTCCAGATACCCCCCACCGTAACAATCGGGGCGTCGCGCCACACCCGTCACCGACGGGTGAGAGGGCTCACCCGCAGCTGTCGCAGACCCCCGTCGCGGGCAGGGCCATGAAGCACGACGGGCACACGGGGGTGGGCTTCTCCGGCTCGGGAGCCTTGCGAGGCGTGGCGGGCCGGGAGGCCGTCGTGCGGCGTGCGGTCGTCCGGGAGGACGGGGCGCCCGTGACGTCGAACCCGCGCTTGCTCAGCAGCGTGCCCACGGCGACCTTGCCCCCGGTCATCTCCTCGGGCAGGGCGGCCCGTCCGGTCGCGTAGCGGTGCGCGACGGCGAGCAGGGCCGTGGCGTCGTAGGTCCGGCCCTCGTGCGTCAGCGTGACCCCCGGGGTCGGGGTGAACCCGTAGAGCCTGAGGAACGCGGTGGCACCGCGGTCGTCGTGCTCGGCGATCGCCGAGAGCACGTGCGGACGCGTGACGGAGGAGAAGGTGGCCATGGCCCGAGGGTAGGTCACGACACCGTGCTGACCGGCCCCCGACCGGTGTGACGATGTTCCCAGGGCGCCCGGGGGTCGACCGTCCCCGGGCGCCACCGCAGGTCACATGCAGGCGTCGATGGACAGCCCGAGCTCATCGGCGACGAACACCCCGAGGTCGGCCATGGTGGCGTCCTCGCCGAGCGCGGAGCGGGCCAGGTTGCGCAGCCCCACACGTGGGGTGGCGAACGACGACGAGTGCTCGCCCATCATCTGCATCTGGGCGAACACGGCCGAGGCCTGGCCCCAGCAGGACGGGTGCGGTCCGTGCCCCGCGGCGGCGGCCGGGGCGGCGGCGAGGGGAGCGGCGAGCAGGGCGAGCGTGGCAGCGCCGACAGCGAGCTTCTTCATCTCGGAACCTCCTGGGGGTCGGGTGACCGGGCGGACTCGCCGTCGAGCCTGCTCCTGCGTCACCGGGTCGAACGTAGGCAGGTCGGCGGGCGCACGCTCGCGGGGCGGCCCACGCCCGCGCGGACTTCACCCGGCGTCACGACGTCGCGCCCGACCGGCGCGACGATGAGATCGTGAGGTCGTGAGTCGATCCTCGGCGGTGACGGTGCTGGTCCTGCTCGGTGCTGCTCTGCTGTGCCTGGCCCTCGCCCCGCTGGCCGTCCCCGACTCCTACGACGTCGTGCGGCACTCGGTGAGCGAGTCCGCGGGACAAGGGGTGCCGGGTGCCTGGGTGGCGCGCACGGGGTTCGTGCTGCTCGGGCTCGCGGTGCTGGTCGAGGCCGCGCGCGCGGGGGAGGCGTGGGGTCCGTGGGGGCGCGGCGCGCACGCGGTCTACGGCGCCGGGATGTTCGGTGTCGCGGTGTTCTCCCACAGCCCCTGGTACAGCGCCGCCTGGGACCGGGCCGAGGACACCCTGCACACGGTGGCGTCGACGACCGTCGGGTTCGCCTTCATGGTCGGCGTGCTGGCCGTGACGATCCGCCGGGGACGTCGACCCGGCTGGATCCGCGTCCTGGACATCGTCGCGCTCGTGGCCGCCGTGGTGCTGCCGTTGACGATGCTGACCATGCCGTTCGTGGCGGGCGCGGCCCAGCGACTGCTCTTCGCGATCGGCCTCACCTGGTACGGCGTCGAGGCCGTGCGGCTCGCCCGCCCCGACGCGCCCGGCAGGTACCGGGAGCTGTGACGCCCCGGGGTCTCAGTACCCGGTCCGCGGATCGACGACACCCACCATCGGCTCGTCCCGCACGAAGCGGTGCAGGTTCTCCTCGACCCGTCGGCGCAGCAGCGGGTCGACCATCTCCGGGGTGTCGGCCGTGTGCGGTGTCACCAGGGCGTTCGGCAGCTCCCACAGCGGGTGCCCCGGCGGCAGCGGCTCGGGATCGGTGACGTCGAGCCCCGCGGCCCCGACCTGACCCGACCGCAGGGCGGCCACGAGCGCGTCGGTGTCGACCAGCGCGCCCCGGGCCACGTTGACCAGCACGGCGCCGGGCCGCATCGCCGCGAGCTCGGCGGCCCCGATCATCGCCCGCGTGCGGTCCGTGAGTGCGGCGGCGAGCACGACGACGTCCGCCCGCCCGAGCTCGTCCCGCAACCTCTCGGAGGTCACGACCCGGGCGCCGTCGACCGGCTCCGGGCGGCGGCGCACCACGACCGCACGGGTGCGGAACGGCCCCAGCAGCTCCAGGAAGGACCGGGCGATCCCGCCGGCTCCGACCACGAGCACCTCGGCCTCGTAGAGCGTCCGGCCGAACTCCGGCCCCCACGAGCGGGTGCGGGCCCGCTCGGGCAGGCGGCGCAGCGCGGCGAGGGTCAGGGCGAGGGCGTGCTCGGCCACGGGCTCCGCGAAGGACCCCTTGGCCGAGGTCCACGTGCGGGTCGAGTCGATGAGACCGGCCTCCAGGCCGGCGTCGACACCGGCGGAGGGGAGCTGAACCCACCGGGCCTCGGGCGCCGCCGACAGCGCCGGGCCGAGCCCGTCCACACCCAGGGGCCCGAACCACAGCAGCCCCTCGGTCTCGGCGCCGAGCGGCACGAGCCGGGCCCCGGCCGCGGCGACGGCGTCGGGCACCCAGTCCGGAGCCTGAGGGGCAGCACTGATCGCGGGACGTGACGTCATGAGGGCCTTTCGGTGCGGGAACGTGGTGCAGGAGGGCGGCGGCCGGACCCGCGCCTGTCGTCAGTCGACGCGCAGCAGGCCCGGGATGTCCGTGGGCGGGCGGCCCGTCCGGGCGAACTGGGCCCAGGCGCCGCGCAGCAGCCGACCGCTGGCGACGAGCTCTGCGTCGTCGCGGCCGGCCACGACCGGCACGCCGCGCCAGCTCTCCGGGTCCCCGAGCAGCAGGGGCAGCTCGGTGGCGTGCGCCGCGCGCAGCGGGTGCTCGGTCGGGCCGCCCAGGAAGGTGTAGCGCGCCGCACGGCCGCCGGCACGCCGGTGCCGTTCGACGAACTGGTCGACCGCGCGGCCGTAGACGGCGCGGGTCAACCCGTGCCCGACGCCCTCGCGCAGCGCCGGTCCCACGGCGGGCACCATGGTGCGGGGCAGGACCCCCTCGACGAACAGTGCCGTCTCGCGCGCGTTCGTCCCGATCAGCAGGTCGACGTCCGGCGCGACGCGGCTCCACGCCGCCTCGAGGTGCTCCTCGGGAGGCACGGGAGGGTAGCCGTGCTGGGGACCGAAGGGCATCGCCGCCCGGAGCCCGTACCGGGGCAGCACACGGCGCACGGCCCGTCGCTGGGCGGCGAGGAGCTCGTCCAGATCGGCGTCGTCGGGCACGCCGCGGACCTCGGCCGCCATCGTGGCGGCCATCTGGGCGCGGCGCCGGGAGATCCCCAGCGGCGGGCTCTGCACCACGGCGCGCCGGAACAGTCCCGCGGCGCCGTCGGCGACCATGAGCCGGGTGATCGCGTCGGCGCCCGCGGACTCGCCCATGACGGTCACCGACGCCGGGTCGCCGCCGAACGCCTCGGCGTTGCGGGCCACCCAGCGCAGCGCGGACAGCATGTCCCGCAGGCCGAGGTTGGCGGGGCGGCCGTCGTCGCCGAGGAACCCCAGGACCCCCAGCCGGTAGGTCACCGCGACCACGACGACCCGGTGCTCGCGCACGAGCGCCGACGGGTCGTAGCTGATGGCGTCACCGGCACCCGAGACGTAGGACCCCCCGTGGATCCAGACGATCACCGGCAAGCCCTCTCCCGGTCGCACGTCCGCCGGGGCGGTCACCGTCAGGCGCAGGCAGTCCTCCGACGGGGGCAGCGGGCGCGCCGAGTCCGGCCCGAAGACGTCCAGACCGATCGGGTCGGGGTTCTGCGGCGACGACGGCGAGAACCCGGTGGCGTCCACCGTCCCGGCGGCCGGCGGCTCGTCCACGGGCGGCGAGAACCTCGCGGCACGGGCGTAGCGGATCCCACCGGCGCGCAGCACGTCGCCGCCGACGCTCGCCCGGAACCTGCCTGCCGGGGCGTCCACGACGCGGTCGTCCCGGTCGTGCCGTGCCGTGGCCGTCGTGTCCGTCGTCCGGTGCCTCATGTGCTCCACCTCCGCCGCCGCCCCGGGTCCCGTCGGGCCGACGCCGGAATGCGCGCGGCCCCTCCTCGATTGTCTCCCGTATGACTCCGTCGACGATCTCAGCACATCTCGGTTCCCTCGACCTCGCGAACGCTCCGCTGGCCCTCGGCGGCAACGTGTTCGGCTGGACGGCCGACGACGACGCGTCCTTCGGCGTGCTGGACGCCTTCGTCCGGGCCGGTGGGCGGATGGTCGACACCGCCGACGCCTACTCCGCCTGGGCACCGGGGCACACCGGCGGCGAGAGCGAGGCCACGATCGGCCGCTGGCTGGAGCGCGGGGGACGCCGCGACGACGTCGTGATCGCCACCAAGGTCTCCCGGCACCCGGGGTTCCCGGGGCTGTCCGCCGGCAACGTCCGCGCCGCCGCGGAGGCGTCCCTGCAGCGGCTCGGCACCGACCACGTCGACCTGTACTACGCGCACGCCGACGACCCCGACACCCCGGTCGCCGAGGCCGCCACGGCGTTCTCCCGGCTCGTCGAGGACGGCCTGGTCCGCGAGATCGGGCTGTCGAACTACACCCCCGAGCGCATCGCCGAGTGGTTCGCCGTCGCCGAGGCCGAGGGGCTGCACCGGCCCGTCGCGCTGCAGCCGCTCTACAACCTCGTCGAGCGAGGGTTCGAGGGCGCGTCGCGGGACGCCGCGCAGCGTCACGGTCTGGGTGTGCTGCCGTACTCGGCGCTGGCCTCGGGGTTCCTCACGGGCGCCTACCGTGACGGCGTCGCGCCGGACAGCCCGCGGGCCGGGCGCGCGTCGCGCTACCTCGACGAGCGCGGACGGCGTGTGCTGGCCGTGCTGGACGACCTCGCCGCCACGCACGACGTGCCGGTGGCCTCGGTGGCCCTCGCCTGGCTGCGCTCGCGGCCGACCGTCGTCGCGCCGATCGCCTCCGCCCGCCACACCGAGCAGCTCGACGCCCTGCTGGCGTCCATGACGCTCGAGCTCGCACCGGACGAGCTCGAGCACCTCACCGCCGCCTCCGCCTGAGCCGGTTCACCGCCGCGCGTCGAGGTCGCCGAGGAACGCCGCGACGTCGGCCGCGACCCGCTCCGGCCGCTCCCAGAGCACCAGGTGGCCGGTGGCCGCGTAGACGATCCCGCGGGCGCGCGGGACGGCCGCCAGGATCCGGTCGTGGCTGGGGCCCACGACGTCGTCCAGCTCCCCGCTCAGGACCAGCGTCGGCAGATCGATCGTGCCCGTGAGCAGGGGCGGCGTCGACTCGGTCAACCCCTGGAGCGACGCCTGCCAGACGTCGGCGCCCAGGTCGGCGGCCTCGGCGGCACGTGCCGTGAGGAAGGCCGGGTCGATCGCCGTGCCCGTGCCGTACCAGGCCAGGGAGTCCCGGACCCACTCGGGGTCGATCGGGTCGGTGAGCCGGTCGACGTCCTCGGCGAACGGCGGCCTGCCACGCAGGTCCGCGGGCGCGCCGACCAGGACCAGCCCGTCCAGCAGGTCGGGGCGGTCGACGGCGAGCTGCTGGGCCACGTAGCCGCCGCTGGAGGTCCCGAGCGCCACGGTGGGTCCGTCCACCGACGCACGGGTCAGGGCGTCGGCGGCGCGGGTGGCCAGGGCAGGGACCGACCAGTCGGTGACGGTCGGGGTGGACAGCTCGACGACGAGAGGGGTGACCGCCGGCGGGAGCTGGCGGATCAGGCGCTCGAAGACGCCGCCCGTCTCGCACCAACCCGGCAGCAGGGCGAGCGTCGTCCGGCGGTGGGCCATGTCCCGAGCCTATGTCCGCTGCTCGCGTCCCGGTTCTCGGGATGCCGAGCCGGTCCACGGCCACCATCATGGGCGCTGCCGACACGACCACCACGACGGGACGGTGAGTGCACGGATGGCCCTGGCGGGACTCGTGGCAGGGATCGCCCTGCTGCTGCTCGGCCTGCGGGGCGCGGCTACCGCGCTCGCGGTGGCCCGGACGCCCGCGATGAGTCTCCCCTTCGAGTCCGGGGTCCTGCCGACCCAGCACGCCGTGTCACGGTTCCACGTGCGGTGGTACGCGGTGAGCGTGCTCTTCCTCGCCTTCGACATGGAGATGGTCTTCATGTACCCCTGGGCGGTCGTCGTCGCGCAGATGGGGGCGACGTCCGTCGTGGAGATGTTCGGGTTCCTGGCGGTGCTGCTGGTGGGTGTGGTGTACGCCTGGCGCGAAGGAGCGCTGCGATGGGCCTGAGCGCACGGCTGTGGGGCTTCGCGCTGGGGCGGCCCCGCGTGCTCGTCGTCGCCCCGGGAGCGACCGCGGCCGGGCAGGAGGTCGAGTCCGCCCTGCTGCGACGGGGGTGGCCGCCGGCACTCTCACCGGCGGGTGCGGACCTCCTCGTCGTCGTCGGCGATCCCGGTCCCGAGCTCGGCGGCGCCGTCGAGGTGCTCTGGTCGCAGATGCCCGCACCGCGGGCGCGGACCCGGGTGGATCGGCCCGCGGAGGTCGGTGCTCGCCTCGACGCCGCCGCGGCGTCGCTGGTGGACCGCGGCGCGCAGCGTCGGTCGGCCGACGCCGACGGCGACCCGTGGATCGGCCGGGGGGCGCAGCCGGACGGCCCCGACCACGAGGACCACGAGGACCACGACGAGCACGGCCACGGGGGCCACGGGGGCCACGGGGACATGGAGGTGGCCGGCCTGCCGATGGCGTCCTCGGCCCCCGACCGCGACGGCCTGGAGCTCGAGGCCCTGGACGTCACGCTGGGTCCCTGGCTGCCCGGGTCCCCGGACGGTCTCGTCGTGGGGGCCACCATGCAGGGTGACGTGCTGAGCGGTGCCGGTGTGCGCTGGGCGGACGGCGTCACGGCCGCGCCCCGCCCGGCACAGCTGCGTGCCCTGGACGCCGTGTGCCGCGTCCTGGTCCTCGCCGGACCCGAGCGCGACCTGCACCGCGCCCGCCGCGCCCGGGACGCCGTCGGGCAGCAGCGTCCGTCGGCGTCGGAGCAGGTGAGCCGGCTCGCCCGGGACCTGCGCGGCTCCCGCCGGCTGCGGTGGTCCCTGCGCGGTCTGCCCGCACCGCAGGGCACGGACGTCCTCGACCGTCTGCACACCTGGTGCGACGTCCTCGACGGCGCCGCCCCGCCCGAGCCGGTGCCGCCCCAGGCCGTGGCCGTGGCGCTGGAGGGCGCCGAGCTCGCCGCCGCCCGGCTCGCGGTGGCGAGCGTCGAGGTGGGGCCGGGGGAGCGCGAACCGGCCGCCGACGAGGGGGACCGACATGCCTGAGGCCGTCTGGACCTCGCCGTGGGCGGGACCGGTCGTGGTGGCCGTGGCGCTGCTGCTCGGGCTCGTGCTCGCCGTGATGGACGCCCTGGCACGCCGCGCCCCGGCGGGCGGGCGTCGCGCGGACGTGGTCGTCGCTCCGGTGCGCGACGGTGCCCGGATGCTGCTCGAACGGCGCCGGACGACGATCGCCCCGGACCGGTTGCTCAGCACGGTGGCGGTGCCGGCCGTGCCCGTCCTGGCCCTGATGTCGGCCGCGGTGCTGCCGTTCGGAGGACGCAGCGTGGTCTCGACGTCGGCGGACCTGGTGTGGTTCAACGCGGCCGAGGCGCTGCTGTGGGCCGCGGTCTGGCTGCTGGGCTGGGGACCGAACGCGGTGCACCCCCTGGTGGGCGCCTACCGGTTCCTGGCCCAGGGCCTGGCCTACGAGCTGCCGTTGATGTTCGCGATCATCACGGTCGGGGTGGGCGCGGGCTCGCTGCGCGCCACGGACGTCGTCACCGCCCAGGCCGGCGGGGCCTGGTTCCTGTGGACCATGCCGGTGGCGTTCGTCGTCTTCCTGATCGGCGCGGCGGCCTTCGCCTTCTGGGGGCCGTTCGGCGCCCCCGCCGGGGCCGACGTCGCCGGGGGAGTGCTGGCCGAGACCTCCGGCGTCGACCGGCTCCTGGTCCAGGTCGGCCGTGCGACCTTCCTCGGCGTCGCCGCCGCCACCGCCGCGGCATGGTTCCTCGGGGGCGAGGACGGGCCAGGACTGCCCGGCCCGGTCTGGTACGCCCTGAAGACGCTCGCCGTCATGGCTCTGCTGGTCGGGGTGGGGCGGCGCTGGCCGGTCGTGCGCCCCGAACGGTTCGCCGATGTCGCCTGGGTGGTGCTGCTGCCGGCCACCGTCGTGCAGTCCGCCGTGGCGGCGGTGCTCGTGCTGGGAGGTTTCTACCGATGACCGAGCTGCTGCTCCTGGCCGTCCTCGGCGCCGTGGCGGTGTGCACCGGGGTGCTGGTGTTCGTCGTCGACTCCATGGCGCGCGCGACGTTCTCCCTGCTCGCGTCCTTCCTCGCCACCGGCGCCGCGCTGCTCCTGATGGACCTGGCCTACCTCGGGCTGCTGACCATCCTGATGATGACCATCGAGATGGCGATCATGGCGGTGTTCATGATCATGCTGATGATGAACCCCGCCGGGCTCATGCCCATGACCATGGTGCACAACACCCGGGGCTCGATCGCGGCGGGGGTCGTGGCGTTCGTCGTGCTGACGGTCGGGGTGTGGACCGTCGACTGGCCCGACCGGCCCGGACCCCGGCCCGCGAACGCGACCGTCCAGGTCGGCGAGGCGATCATGGGGGACTACATGCTCGTGATGATCGTGGTGGGGGTCGTCCTGCTCGCCACCATGGTCGCGGGCATCGCGCTGGCCACGCACCGCGGACGCTACGACCGGCTCGGGGCCGACCTGGAACGCGACCCCGACGACCCCGTGCGCGGAGGGCTGCCCCGATGACCGAGGTCACCCTGCAGGTCGTGCTGACCGTCGCCGCCGCCCTCGTGGGTACCGGCCTGTTCGGCGCGCTGTCCCAGCAGTCGATCGTCATGGTCATGATGGGCCTCGAGCTCGTGGTCAACGGCGTCATCCTGGCCGCCGGTGCCGCCTGGGCCTACCTCACCCCGCAGCTGCCCGGGGCGCAGGTGCTCGTGCTCGTGGCCACCGTCGTCATGGCCGTGGAGATGGCGATGGGATTCTCCGTCGCCCTGGCGATCTATCGCGCCCGACAGGTCGACACGGTCGACGCCGCCGAGGACCTCGCCGGATGAGCGCCGCCCTGCTGCTGGTCGTGCTGCTGCCCGCCGTCGGCGGGACGGCACTGCTGCTCGGGCGGCACCGGCTGGACGGGGTCGCGGCACCCCTGGCGCTCGGGATCGGGCTGGTCGGCGCGGCTCTCGCGATCGTGGCCGCCACGGGGCGACCCACCGTCTCGGTCCCGTTCCTGGGCAGCGGCGCCGCGGCCGTCGCCGACGGTGCGGACCTCGCGCTGGCGGTGGACGGGCTCTCGGCGGTGCTCACGGTGACCGTCGCCGTCGTCGCGCTGACCGTCACCGTGCACGCCGCGGTCGACCACGAGGCGCGCACCTCGCGGGCCCGGTTCTTCGGCTACTGGCTGCTGTTCGTCGCCGCGATGCAGCTGACCGTCACGGCGACGACCTTCCCGGCGCTGATGCTCGGCTGGGAGGTCATGGGGGCGACCTCCTACGCCCTCATCGGCTTCCGGTGGCGGCTGGCGGGACGGACGTCCGCGGGTACGACGGCGCTGCTGACCACCCGGGCCGCTGACCTCGGCCTGTACGTCGCCGCCGGTGCCGTGCTCGCCGGCAGCGGCAGCCTGGGCCTGTCCGGCCTCGAGGGGCTGCCGGCGCCCTGGGCGGCGGTGGCGACGACCGGCGTCGTCGTGGCCGCGCTCGGCAAGTCGGCCCAGCTGCCGCTGTCCGGCTGGCTGTCCGCCGCGATGCAGGGTCCCAGCCCGGTCTCGGCGCTGCTGCACTCGGCCACCATGGTCGCGGCCGGCGGCTACCTGCTCCTGCGACTCGGCCCTGCCCTGGCCGACGGCGCCGCCCCGGTGGTGGCCTGGGTCGGGGCCGCGACGGCGCTGGCGCTCGGACTCGTCGCCGTGGCGCAGACCGACCTCAAGCAGCTGCTGGCCGCGAGCACCGCGGCGCAGATGGGGTTCGTCGTCCTGGCCGCCGGGGCGTGGGCCGCCGGCGCCGGTCCCGGGCTGCTCGGTGGCGTCGAGCACCTGGTCGCGCACGCGGCGGTGAAGGCCGGGCTGTTCGTGGCGGCCGGCATCTGGCTCGGTGCGCTCGGCACGCGGGCGCTGGCCGAGCTGCGTGGCGCCGGCCGCCGGTACCCGCTCGTCGGGGCCGCGTCGGTCGCCGCGGCGGCGGCCCTGGCCGGTGTCCCACCGCTGTCGCTGTGGGTGACCAAGGACGAGATCCTGGCCGGGGCGGAGGAGGCGCACCTGGCCGGCGGCGCCGTGCTGCACGTCGTGGCCCTGGTGGCCGGCGCGCTGTCCGCCGCCTACGCCGCGAAGATCGTCGCGGTGGTGCTCGCCCCGCGGCACCCGGGCGACGGCTCCCGCGCACCGCGTCCGGCGGTCGCCGCCGCGCTGGCGCTCGCCGCGGCCGCGGTGGGCCTGGGGGCGTTCGCCCTTCCCGTCGTTCGCGACGGCGCCGCCCGGGTCCTCGGCGCGCAGCCCGGACCCGCCCCCACGCCCGGCGCACTGGTGCTCTCCGGCGGGCTCGCCGTCGTCGTGGCGGCCGTGGTGCTGTGGCGCCCCGCCCTGGTACGGGTCGCCGAGCGCGCACCGCTGACGTCGTGGTGGGCCATGCCCGCGCTGCTCGTGACGGTCGGCCGCGGTGTCCGCGCCCTGGCGCGCCGGGTCGACCGGGTGGACGGCGGTCTGGACCGCTCCGTCCACGCCGTGGCGAGGGCGGTCCCGCGGCTGGCCGGGCGGGTCGCCGTCCTCGACGACTCCGGGATCCATCGCGCGGTGCGGCGCACCGCCGGGCTCGCGGTGGCCGGTGCCCGCCGTGCGGCGGTCCTGGACGACCGCCGCGTCGACGGCGCCGTGCGCGACGTCGCCTCCGGCGTGGCACGGGCCGGGCACGCCGCGCGGCGCCTGCAGACCGGACTGCTGCACCAGTACTACGCCCAGGCGGCGGCCGGTCTCGGCCTGCTGCTGCTCCTGCTGCTCCTCGTGAGGTGACCTCGTGCTCCTGACCGTCCTCGTCCTGCTCCCGGCGCTCGCCGGGCTCGTCCTGGTGGCGGCCCGTGTCCCGGACCGGACCGCGTCCTGGGCGTGGGTGGCCACGTCCTCGGTGGTGGTCGGGCTGGTCGCCTGGCTCTGGTGGGGGTTCGACCCCGGTGGCGGGTTCCAGTACGACGTCAAGCTGCGCTGGATCCCGACGGTCGACGCCTCCTACCACGTGGGCGTCGACGGGCTGTCGTTGCCGCTGCTGGCCCTGACCGCCGTGCTGTTCTGGTGCTGCGCGGTGTGGTCGCTGCGCGGCACCCCGCGGCCGCGCAGCCACGCGGCCCTGTTCCTGCTGCTCCAGACGACCTGCCTGGGCACGTTCGCGGCGCTCGACCTGATCCTGTTCTTCCTGTTCTTCGACCTGTCGATCGTGGCGATGTACTTCGTCATCGCCGGGTGGGGCCACGGCGACCGCCGCCGCAGCGCCCTGACCTTCTTCCTGTACACGTTCCTGGGATCGCTGGCGCTGCTCCTGGGTTTCATCGGGCTGTTCCTCGGCAGCGAGCCGCGCACCTTCGACATCGTGCGGCTCGTCGAGGACCCGCCGTGGGCCGGTCAGAGCGGGACCGCGTCCTGGGTGCTGCTCGCCCTGGTCGTGGGGCTCGCGGTCAAGACGCCCCTGGTCCCGTTCCACACGTGGCTGCCGCCCGCGCACACCGACGCCCCGGCGGAGGGGTCCGCGGTCCTGGCCGGTGTGCTGCTGAAGCTCGGCACCTTCGGGTTCGTGCGGATCGCCATGCCCACGCTGCCGGACGCCTGGCAGCGCTGGGGCACGTGGATCGTGGTGATCGGTGTGGTCAGCGTGCTGTGGGGCGCGCTGGTGGCCCTGGCCCAGGACGACCTGAAGCGGATGATCGCCTACACCTCCGTCAACCACATGGGGTACGTCCTGCTCGGGCTGGGCGCCGTCGGGGTGCTCGCCCGGGACGGCGCGGACGGGTCCGGCCCCGCCGCCGCGGCCGGTGTCGCGGCGACCGGCGCCGTCGTGCAGATGGTCAGCCACGGCCTGCTCACCGGCGCCCTGTTCCTCGTCGCGGGGATGCTGTGGACGCGGGGTGGGACGTACGCCTTCGCCCGGTGGGGCGGTCTCGCGCGCGCCCTGCCCGGGTTCGCCGTCCTGTTCGCCGTGGCCGCCTTCGGCTCGCTCGGGCTGCCCGGCCTGTCCGGCTTCGTGGCCGAGTTCCAGATCTTCGCCGGGTCGCTCGCGGCCGTCCCCGTGGCCGTGGTGGTCGCGGTGGTGGGCATCCTGCTCACCGCCGGCCTGTTCCTGCGGGCGCTGCAGCGGTTGCTGACCGGAGACCTGCGGGTGCCCGACGGGGTCGACGCCGGCGGGCTCGGGGACGTGACCACCGTCGAACGGGTGGCCGTGGTGCCCCTGCTCGGGCTCAGCGTCGCCGTCGGGCTGCTGCCCTGGGTGCTCGTCGACGTCGTCGGCCCGGCGGCCGACGGCCTCGTCGCGCTGGTGGCCCGGTGAGGCGCGGATGACGGCCCAGGACGCCCTCGCGCTGCTGCCCGAGGCCGCGCTGCTCGCCGCCGCCGTCGGCGGCCTGCTGGTCGGGCTGTGGACGCCGCAGCGTGCCCAGCGACGCGTGGCCTGGATCGCCGTCGTCGGCTGCCTGGTGAGCGCGGCCGCGGCGGCCGCCGTGCTCGGCGACCCCGTGCGGACGGTCTTCAGCGGCACCTGGACGGTGGACGCGACCACGGGCGTGGTGCGCCTCGCGGTGGCGGCGGCCACGGCGGCCGTGGTCGTGCTGCTGCGCACCGAGCTGGCGGGTCACCCGCGCGAGACCGAGGCCTACGTGCTCACGCTGCTCGTCGCCCTCGGCGCCGACGCCCTCGCCGCGACCACCGACGCCCTGCTGCTCGTGGCGGCCTACCTGCTGGCGAGCGTCCCCGCGTACACGCTGACCGCCTTCCGCAAGGACGCCCGCGGCACCGAGGCGGCGTTGAAGTACTACCTGCTCAGCGCCCTGGTGGGGGTGGTCCTGCTGGTCGGCGCGGCCGCTCTGGTCCTCGGCACCGGCCGCACCGGCTACGCCGCCGTCTCGGCGTCGCTGCCGGCCGCGGCTCCCGCCGTCGCGGCGCTCGCCGCCCTCGGCCTGCTGGCCGCCGTGCTGTTCAAGGCCGGTGCCGTCCCCGTGCACTTCTGGGTGCCCGACGCCGTCGACGGTGCGAGCCCCGCGGTGGCCGCGCTGATCTCCACGGTCCCGAAGATCGGCGCCGTCGCCGCCGCGTTCCGTCTCGTCGCCGGCCCGTTCGCCGAGACCCCGGCGGGCCTGGCGCTCGGCGTGGCACTCGTCGCGGCGGCGAGCATGACGCTGGGCAACCTCGCGGCGTTCTGGCAGACCTCGCTGCAGCGGCTGCTCGCGTACTCGACGATCAGCCAGGTCGGCTACCTGCTGATGATCGTCGCGGTGGCCGGCACGGTCGAGCTCGCCGCCCCGGCGCTGCGGCTGTACCTCGCCGCCTACGCCGTGACCAACATCGGCGCCTTCGCCGCCGTGGCCGTCGTGCCGCGCCGCACCACGCTGGTCGGGTGGGCCGCCGGGGTCACGGGTCGCCCGTGGTTGCTGGTCAGTCTCGTGGTGTGCCTGCTCGGTCTGGTCGGCACCCCGCCCACGGCCGTGTTCCTGGGCAAGCTCGGCGCGTTCACCACCGCGGCCGACGGCGGGTACGCCTGGCTCGTCGTGCTCGCGGCGGTCAACTCCGTGGCGAGCCTGTTCTACTACCTGCGCTGGGTCGCCCCCGCCTTCCGGGCGGTGACGTCCACCCGCCCCCGGCGGGGGACCGTCCCGCGCCCCGCGGTGGTCGTCCTGCACACGGCCGCCGCGACGAGCCTGCTGCTGGGGATCACCGCCGGGCTGCTCGGCGCGTCCGCGTAGGATCGGGGGCATGACGAGAACGGCACCGGTCGCGTCGCGCCGCAGCGTCCCGCTGCGCGCCCTCGCGCTGTGGGCGGGCGTCTGCCTGCTCGTGGTGGCGCTCGCGCTGCTGCTCGTCTCGCACCAGCCGTCCGGGTCGTCCGGCCACGTGCACGGTCCCGGTGACGGCGTCCACCAGACCGCCGGTGCGCTCGCGGAGCCCGGGGGACACGACCACGCCGCGGACGCCCCGCGCACGGCGGCCTCGCCGGCCGGCCACGGAAGCCCGACGAACGACCACGACCACGAGACGCTCGTCGCCTGCACCCTCCTGGCCGCCCTGACCCTGCTGGCCCTGCGGCGGTTGCGACCCCGGCCCGCCGGCCGGGCGGTCTGGGCGCCCGCCCCGGCGAGCGCGCTCCTGCCGGCGCTCCCGCGCACCGCGCGCGTGCCGGGCACGCCCGAACCCGTCGTCCTGGGCATCTCGCGCACGTGAGGGCGCGGTCGTCGACGACGACCGCGCCGACCCCACGTGCCGGTGAACCCGGCCTCGCGACCGACCCCGCAGAAGGACCTCATGACCGCCCGGAGCACCGCGGCGGCGCTCGGCGCCGCCCTCACCCTGACCGTGTCGGCCTGTGCGGCCGACGGACCCACCGCCCCCGACGACCACAACCGCGTGGACGTGATGTTCGCGCAGATGATGATCCCGCACCACGTCGACGCGATCGCGATGTCGCAGGCGCTGCTGCAGGCCGACGGCGTCGACGCCGAGGTGCGCGACCTCGCGCGCTCCGTCGCCGGCTCCCAGAGCCAGGAGAACACCCGGATGAACGACTGGCTCGGCGCCCGCGAGCTCGAGCGGGTCGACGACACCGTGCCCGAGATCACTGCGCAGGACCTCGAGGCCGTGCCCGCCGACGAGCTGCAGGAGGTGTTCCTGCGGCAGATGACGGTGCACCACGAGCACGGCGTGCAGATGGCCGACCGCGTCGTGACCGACGGCTCGTCGACCGAGATGGTCGAGCTGGCGGCCGGGATGGGCGCCGCCCAGACCGCCGAGATCGAGCAGATGGCCGACCTGCTCGCGGCCGCCTCCTCCGACCCCGAGGAGTCCTCATGACGCGCGCCCGTACCCTCGTCGGCGGGTTCCTGCTCGCCCTGCTGCTCCTGCTCGCCGGGGCCGGACCCGCCTCGGCGCACACCAAGCTCGACACCGCCGAACCCGCCGACGGCTCGACCGCGCAGGGCCCGGTCGAGGAGGTCGTGCTCACCTACACGCTGCCGGTCACCCCGCTGGGCGAAGCCGTGGAGGTCACCGGCCCGGACGGTGCCGTGCCCGTCGAGGTCACGCAGTCCGACGACGGCACCGTGCTGACCGCGACCCCCGCCGAGCCGCTCACGGACGGGGAGTACACGGTCGACTGGAACGTGGCCGCCGAGGACGGCCACCCGCTGGACGGGACCGTGGTGTTCGCCGTCACCGGGGCCGCGCCCGCGCAGGAGCCGGCCGAGCCGGACGCCTCCGAGGAGCCGTCGCCCGAACCCGCGCCGGACACGGACGCGGGCGTGACCGCTGCCGAGGAGGACGACGAGACGGCGGCGGGGTTCGCCGCCGTGGTGTCCCGCCTCGCCGGTGCCGCCGTCCTGTGGGGTGCGCTCGTGGCCGGAGGCGGGCTGCTGTTCGCGGCGCTCGTCCTGCGCGGGCGCGACCGCGAGGACGTGCCCACGGTGCTCACCGCCGTGCGCTGGGTCGGTCTGCTCGCGCTCGTGGCCGTCCCGCTGCGCCTCGCGGCCCGGGCCGTCGTGGTGGCCCAGGGCGAGATCAGCGCCGCCTGGACACCGTCGGCCCTGCGCGACGCCCTGACCGGCGACACGGCGCTCGTGCTCGGTCTGCAGGCCGCAGGCGCCCTGGCCGTGCTGGTCGGCGCACGGCGCACGCTCGCCGGGTCGTGGCTGGCCGTGGTGGGTGCCCTGCTGCTCGGCACCGGCATCGTGCTGGACGGGCACAGCCGCAGCGTCGGGCCGCACTGGCTGGTCGTGACCACCGACGTCACGCACCTGCTCGCGGCCGCCGCGTGGGTGGGGGGCGTCGTCATGGTCGGCGTCGTCCTGCGCCGCCGCCGCCGGGACGCCCGCCCCCTGGACGCCGGACTGCTGGGCAGCCGCTTCGCGGTGCTGGCCACGGGGTCGATCGCGCTGGTCGGCCTCGCCGGGGTGGCGCTGACGGTGGAGATCCTCGACCGACCCTCCCAGCTGTGGGAGACGAGCTGGGGGCTGTTCCTGCTGGCCAAGGTCGCGGTGGTGGCGGTGGTCGCCGCGATCGGTGCCTACCAGCACTTCCGTGTGGTGCCGCTGCTGCAGGCGCCGGGTCACGGGGCCCGGCGGGCCCACAAGGCCGCCAGCCTGCTGCAGCGCGGCGCGGGGCACGAGACGGGCTTCATGGTCGTGGTCGTGCTGCTGACCGCCTGGCTCGTCGCCGCGTCGGTGCACGACTGAGCACGCCCGTCGGTACGACCCTCTTGCGGCGGGCCTCGACGCGACACCTCGTCGAGGCCCGCCGCCCGGCCTCGACCGGGGTCAGCCGGCGGACCGGAGCCGGGGGAGCGCGTCGACCACGGCGTCCAGGTGCGGACGCACGTCCCCGTCGGACGGCAGCACGATCACGAACTCGCTGACCCCGACGGCCTCGTAGGCCGCCACGAGCGCCGGCAGGTCCGCCAGGTCGTGCTGACGCAGGCGCAGCTGGACGGTGCGACGGATCTCGGCCGGGTCGCGGCCCACGTCGTCGCAGTGCCGCGCCAGCACCTCGCTGAGCTCACCGATCCGCTCCGGGCTGCTCTCGGTGTCGTTCCACACGTCGGCGTACCGCGCCACCAGCCGCAGCGTGCGGCGGGGGCCGGACCCGCCGACCCAGATCGGCGGGTGCGGCCGCTGCAGGGGTTTCGGCTCGGCGACGGCGTCGGTGAGGCGGTAGTGCTCGCCGTGGAACGTCGTGGTCGGCCGCCCCCACAGCGAGCGGATGACGACGAGCGCCTCCTCGAGGCGGTCCATCCGGGTGCCCACGTCCCCGAGGTCCAGCCCGTACATGGTGTGCTCGCGCTCGTTCCACCCGGCGCCGATCCCGAACTCCAGGCGCCCGCCCGAGAGGTGGTCGACCGTCGTGGCGAGCTTGGCGAGCATCCCGGGGTGCCGGTACGAGTTGCCCGAGACCATGCAGCCGATGCGCACGCGTGAGGTCAGGGTCGCCATCGCGGCCTGCATCGCCCAGGCGTCGAAGACGGGGCGTCCCGGGTCGGGGCCGAGGGAGGCGATGTGGTCCATCACCCACACGTGGTCGAACCCGGCGTCGTCGGCCGTGCGCCACACGTCCGCGAACGCGGTGACCGGGGCGTCCTGGGTGAGCTTGAGGCCGAGTCGACGGTGCATCCCGTCATCCTGGCAGCGCGCACCCGGGCGCGCGACGGGTCGCGGCCCGGCTCCCCGCACGCGGGGCGGGCTCGGCGCGTAGCCGCGTGCACCGGGCCGACGCCTCCGTACGATGGCCGCATGCCAGCGCCGAACCGGCCGAGCACGGCCTACCTCGACCATCTCGCCGCCGAGACCGACGACCGCCGGGAGGCGGCGCTGGCTGCCGGGCCCCCGGGGGCCGCCGCCGGGGGAGCCCCGGAGGACCTGGTCGCCGCGGCGGAGGCCGCGGCCTCGGCCCTGGAGCCGGAGCTCGCCGAGATCGTCCGGACCCTGCACGCGCACCCCGAGACCGCGTTCGCCGAGCACGCCAGCGCACGGCTGCTGGTCGAGGTCCTGGCCCGGCACGGCGTCGAGGCCGCCACCGGCGTGCACGGCGTCGAGACGGCGTTCCGCGCCGGGACCGGGCGGCCCGCCGACGGCCCGGCGATCGCGGTCCTGGCGGAGTACGACGCCCTGCCCGGCATCGGCCACGCCTGCGGGCACAACGTCATCGCGGCCGCCGCGGTCGGCGCGTTCCTGGCCCTGCACGAGGCCCTGGCCGCGCCCGACGCGCCGGCCGGGCGGGTCGTCCTGCTGGGCACGCCCGCCGAGGAGGGGCACAGCGGCAAGGAGGTGCTGGCGCGGGCAGGCGCGTTCGAGGACCTGGACGCCGCGATCATGCTGCACCCCTACGGCGTGGACGTGGCCGACCAGGTCTGGCTCGGCCGCCGCCTGCTCACCTGGACGTTCACCGGACGCAGCGCGCACGCCTCGGCGCAGCCCTTCATGGGGCGCAACGCCCTGGACGCGGCCAACCTCGCCTACACCGGCATCGGGCTGCTGCGGCAGCAGCTCCCGCCGGTCGACCGCGTGCACGCCACGATCGTCGAGGGCGGGACCCGGCCGAGCATCGTCCCGGACCGGGCGGTGATGCACCTGTACGCCCGCTCGAAGTACCCGGACACCCTGCGCGACCTCTCCCGGCGGCTCGACGACGTCGCACGCGGCGCCGCGCTCATGACCGGCACCGAGGTCGACATCGCCTGGGACGACGGCGCCCATCCCTCGCTGCCGGTGCGCACGAACCAGGCCCTGACCCGGCGGTGGGTCGCGGCGCAGCGTCGGCGGGGCCGGGACGTGCTGCCCGGCGGCGTGGTGTCCGAGACGCTGGCGGCGTCCACCGACTTCGGCAACGTCAGCTTCCGCATCCCCGGCATCCACCCGCTCGTCCAGGTCGCGGACCCCGACGTGGCGCTGCACACGGTGGAGTTCGCGGAGGCCGCCGGCGGCCCCGCCGCGGTCCGGGCCGCGGTCGACGGCGCGGCGGGACTGGCCGCCACCGCGCTCGACTACCTGGGGGACGCCTCGTTGCGCGAGTCGGTGCACGCCGAGTTCGCCGCGCAGGGCGGGCCCATCGACGTCCCGCACTACTTCGACTGAGGCGTCACGGCCGCGCGTCACCGGATCCGGAAGACGGTGTCCCCGCGGGGCTCCAGGTCCGTGACCCGCACGCTCGAGACGGCGGCGGCGGGCGGGCCGTGGTGCAGGTACTCCACCACGGACCCGACCGCGCCCTCGTCGCCCTCCAGCTCGACCTCGACGGTGCCGTCGGGCAGGTTGGCGACCTGACCGGCCACCCCGGCGCGCTCGGCCACCCGGGCCGTGGCGTCGCGGAACCCGACGCCCTGGACCCTGCCGTGGACGACGGCGCGCAGCCGGGTGGTCATGTCTCCACGGTAGCCCTGACCGGGGCCGTCGGCCCTGACGAGAGCTCTCCGGGGACCGTTGGCCATACTCAGTTGTGCGCAATAGAATTGCGTGCAACCATGAACGCATGCCAGACGTCGGCGCCTCGAAGGCCCTCGACCCGTTGCTGTGCTTCGCCGTGTACTCGCTCGAGCGACGCATCGGGCGGCTCTACGCCGACCTCCTCGCCCCGTGGCGACTGAGCTACACCCAGTACCTCGTCGTCGAGATGCTCGGCGCGAACCACGGCGAGCCCCTCACCGTCGGCGAGCTCGGACGGCTGCTGGACCTGGACTCGGGGACGTTGTCCCCGCTGGTCAAGCGGCTCGAGGCGCGGGGGGTCGTGCGCCGGGAGCGGAGCCGGGACGACGAACGCGTGGTCACGGTCGCGCTGACCGCGGCCGGGGACGACCTGCACGGGGAGCTGGGCGACGTCCAGCGCTGCCTGGCCGAACGCCTGCCGCCCGACCGCGCCGCCGCGGGCGACCTGCTCGCCCGGCTGCGCGAGGCCAACGACTACCTGGCCCTGCACGCCGACGCCTGACCGGGCGCGGTGAGTCCGAACGAAGGGAACGCTCCGTGCTGCAGAACATCGGCTACACCGCCGAAGCCCTCTCCACCGGCGCCGGCCGCGACGGCCGCGTCCGCACCGACGACGGCCGCGTCGACCTCGACATGGCCGTCCCGAAGGACCTCGGCGGCTCGGGTGACGGGTCGAACCCCGAGCAGCTCTTCGCCGCCGGGTACGCCGCCTGCTTCCACTCGGCGCTGCAGAGCGTCGCGAGGCAGCGGAAGATCCGCCTGACCGACACCTCGGTCGGCGCCCGCGTGCACATCGGGGCGGACGGCGACGGCGGCTTCGGCCTGGCTGTCGAGCTCGAGGTCGTCGTGCCCGACCTGCCTGCGCAGGACGCCCGGGCGCTCGCGGACGCCGCGGAGAGGGTGTGCCCCTACTCCAACGCCACCCGGGGGAACATCGACGTGACGGTCTCCGTCGTCGACGGCTGACACGCGCCGCGGGCGGGTCCCGGAGCGGTCCGGGACCCGCCCCCGGCGGCCGGGGCGGACGTCCGGTGCGCCGGACGGCCCGGACGTCCGCGCTCGCACGCGGCGCGTACAGTGTTCGGGTGAATCAACGAGGCGCAGGTATCGGCCAGATCGACAGCACGGACCAGCTCGCCCAGGGACGGGTACAGCTGCAGTCCACGGACACGTGGATCCCGGAGGGCATGGGGGAGACGTGCCGGCGCGCGGCGGCCGAGGGCATCGTGCTGCTGACGAACCGGAACGAGACGCTCCCGCTGGCTGAGAGCGCTACCATCGCGGTCCTCGGCCGGGTGCAGCGCGACTACTTCATGGTGGGCTACGGCTCCGGCGGCGACGTGCGCCCGCCGTACACGTGGAACCTGATCGATGCTCTGCAGGCGACCGACCTGCGGGTGGACGAGGCGCTGGCCGAGCGGTACGCGGCCTGGTGCGCGGACCACCCGGTCGACCCGGAGCCGGCCTGGGGCACCTGGCCGCGGTCGCACCCGGAGATGCCGCTGACCGCGGACGAGGTCGCGGCGGCCGCCGACCGCGCCTCCACCGCCGTCGTCGTCATCGGGCGCGCGGCGGGCGAGGCACGCGAGCAGGCGCTCGAGGAGGGCGGCTACTACCTGACCGCCGACGAGCGGGCACTGCTCTCCCACGCCAGCGCGGCGTTCGAGCGGACCGTGGTCGTCGTCGACACGGGCAACGTGGTCGACCTGGCCTGGACGCAGGAGTACGACCTCGACGCCGTGCTGCTGGCCTGGCAGGGCGGCATGGAGTCCGGGCGGGCCGTGGCCGACGTGCTCACCGGTGCGGTGCCCGCCGGGGGCAAGCTCACCGCGACGATCGCGACCGCGTACGACCGCTACCCGAGCGCCGGACACTTCGGCGGTCACGACCACAACGAGTACGTCGAGGACGTCTACGTCGGCTACCGATGGTTCGAGACCTTCGCCCCCGAGCACGTGCTGTTCCCGTTCGGCTACGGCCTGACCTACGCGAGCTTCGACGTCCGCGCCGAGGAGGTCGACACCCGCGACGGCGAGGTCGTGGTGCGAGCACGCGTCACGAACACCCACGGCGTGCACCGCGGCACCGAGGTCGTCCAGGCCTACGTCCGTGCCCCGCAGGGCGCCCTCGGCCGCCCGGCCCGGCACCTGGCCGCCTTCGGCAAGACCCGCGAGCTGGCGCCCGGCGAGTCCGAGACGCTCGAGCTGCGTTTCCGCCTCGACGACCTGGCGGCCTACGACGATACCGGCGCGACGGGCCACCGGTCGGCCTACGTCCTGGAGGCCGGCCGCTACGAGGTCCTCGTGGGCACCGACGTGCGCACCGCCGTGCCGTGCGGCGGTGCGCACGTCGCGGAGCTGCGGGTGGTGCGGCAGGTCACCGAGGCCGGCGCCGTCGCACCCGGGCACGCCTTCGAACGCGTCGTCGCCCGCACGGAGGGCGGTGAGGTCCGGGCGGCACGCGAGACGGTCCCGGAGGCGACGGTCTCGCGTCGGGACCGCGTGCTCGGTGCGCTGCCCGCGCCCGTCGAGCGCACCGGGGACCGCGGTGTCACGCTGGCCGACGTCGCCGCGGGGGACGCGTCGCTCGACGAGTTCGTGGCCCAGCTCGACGACGACGAGCTCGAAGCGCTGTCGCGGGGCGACTTCACGATGGACTCGAGCCTCGGCGCGCCGGGCAACGCCGGCGCGCTCGCCGGCACCGTCGAGTCCCTGCGGGCCAAGGGCGTCCCGGCGCTGACCACGACGGACGGTCCGGCCGGGATCCGCCTGGCCACGCACACCGCGCTGCTGCCCAGCGGCACCGCCCTGGCCTCGACCTGGAACCCCGAGCTGGTCACGACGCTGAACGCGCTGCTGGCCGTCGAGATGGCGGCGAAGGGGTCGGACATCCTGCTCTCGCCGGGGATGAACATCCAGCGCGACCCGCTCTGCGGCCGCAACTTCGAGTACTTCTCCGAGGACCCGCTGCTCACGGGCCGGATGGCGGCCGCCACGGTGCGCGGCATCCAGTCCGAGGGGCTGGCGGCCTGCCCCAAGCACTTCGCCGCCAACAACCAGGAGGACAACCGGGAGTACAACGACTCCCGTGTCTCGGAGCGGGCGCTGCGGGAGATCTACCTGCGGGGGTTCGAGATCTGCGTCGCCGAGTCGGCGCCGCGCACCCTCATGACCTCGTACAACAAGATCAACGGCGTCTGGGGTCACTACCACCACGACCTGGTCACCACGATCCTGCGCGGCGAGTGGGGCTTCGACGGCGCGGTGATGACCGACTGGTGGATGCGGGAGGCCGTCGACCCCGACTTCCCGGCCGTGACCAACGACGCCTACCGCGTGCGCGCCCAGGTGGACGTCCACATGCCCGGTGCGTGGGGGCGTGACGACCGGCACGGGGACGGGTCGCTGCTGGCCTCCCTGGCGGCCGCCGACGGCGTCACGCTCGGCGAGCTGCAGCGCACCGCGGCCAACGTGCTGCGCCTGGCGCTGTCGAACCCGCGGCTGTCCCCGGGCCGCTGACCTGCAGCGGCGCAGCGGCCGTCGTCGGCGTGGCCGACCCTGTCGTCCCGGGATACGATCCCGGGACGACAGCCGCTGGGAGGCGTGAGAGAACTCGTGAACAACCCTGCTGGTCCAGCAGACGGGCACCATCGTCATCGTCCGTCGTGCCGACCCTCCGGGGGTGACCGGTGCTGATCACCGTCGCCACCCTGCTCCTCGGGATCGTGGTCATCGCCGTCGTCATCGCGTTCAACGGGTACTTCGTCGCCCAGGAGTTCGCCTACATGTCGGTCGACCGGTCCCGGCTCGGCGCCCAGGCGGAGGCCGGGGACCGCAGCGCCGCCGACGCGTTGGCGGTCACGCGGCGCACGTCCTTCATGCTCTCGGGTGCCCAGCTGGGCATCACCGTGACCGGTCTGCTCATCGGGTACGTGGCCGAACCGCTCGTCGGGGAGTCCCTCGGTGAGATCTTCGGCGTCGTCGGCGTCCCGGCGGGCGTGAGCGTGGCGGTCGGCACCGTCGGGGCGCTCGCGCTGTCGACCGTGGCCCAGATGATCTTCGGCGAGCTGTTCCCCAAGAACCTCGCGATCGCCGCGCCCGACCCGTTGGCGCGGCGGCTCGCCCGCTCGACCCGGATCTACCTGGCCGCCTTCGGCTGGCTGATCACGGTGTTCGACCGCGCAGCGAACGGGCTGCTGCGCCTGGTGGGCATCGAGCCGGTGGACGACGTCGACTCCAGCGCGACCGCCCGCGACCTGGAGCACATCGTCGCCGACTCGCGCCACAGCGGTGACCTGCCCGAGGACCTGTCGATGATGCTGGACCGGATCCTCGACTTCCCGCAGCGCGACGTCGAGCACGCCATGGTGCCGCGCGCCCGGGTCGACACGCTGCACCCCGACGACACCGTCGGCGAGGCCCGGGCCGCCATGGCGCAGGCCCACACGCGGTACCCGGTGATCTCCGACGAGGACGAGCCGGTCGGTGTCGTGCACCTGCTCGACGTGCTGGCCGCCGGTGAGGCGCATGACACCCCGGTCGGCGACATCATGCAGCCGGCGACCGTCCTGCCGACCCTCATGCTGCTGCCGGACGCGCTCGCCGAGCTCACGGCGCGCCGCGACGAGCTGGCCTGCGTCATCGACGAGTACGGCGGGTTCGCCGGCATCCTCACCGTGGAGGACCTCGCCGAGGAGGTGGCCGGGGAGATCACCGACGAGCACGACGTCGAGCAGGCCGAGGTCGTCGAGCCGGAGGGCGAGGCGACCTGGCGCATGGGCGGGGACGTCCACCTGGACGAGGCCGAGCGGGTCCTCGACCACGATCTGCCCCGCGGCGACTACGAGACGATGTCCGGACTGGTGATCGCCGAGCACGGCAACCTGCCGGAGGTCGGGGAGACCGTGACCATCGAGCTCGCGACCGAAGCGGTCGAGCTCGCCCTGCACGAGCAGGTGCGGCGCCGGCTGAGCATCGAGGTGCTCTCCGTGGACCGCTACGTCCCGTCCCAGCTCCGGGTGACCTTGCACGAGGTCGAGGCACCGGCCGAGGACGAGGGGCACGAGAACGGGGACGTCGCGAGCGGCGACCTCGAGAGCGAGGGGGACCGGCGATGACGAACCCGTGGATCGTGCTGGCCGTGACGACGGCGCTCCTCGTGGCGAGCGGCTTCTTCGTGATCATCGAGTTCGCGCTGATCGGCGCGCGCCGGCACCGGCTGGAGGAGATGGCGCCGTCCAGCGGCGCGGCCCGCTCCGCGCTGCGGGCGACCAACGAGCTGACCGTCATGCTCGCGGGGGCCCAGCTCGGGATCACCGCCTGCACCTTCGCGCTGGGCGCCGTGACCAAGCCGGCCCTGGACGCCTGGCTCGGCCCCGGGCTCGAGGCGGTCGGCGCCCCGTACTGGCTCGCCGACACGGCCGCGTTCCTGCTGTCCCTGCTCGTGGTGACCTTCCTGCACCTGGTCCTGGGGGAGATGGCGCCGAAGTCCTGGGCGATCACCCACCCGGAGCGCTCGGCGATGCTCATCGCACCCCCGGCACGCGCGTTCATCTGGGTGTTCCGGCCGCTGCTGGGCTGGATCAACCGGATGGCGAACAGGCTGGTGGCCGCGACCGGCGTCGAACCGGTGGACCGGGCGGCCGTCGGGGGGCAGGACGCCGACACGATCCGTCACCTGGTCGACCACTCCACGAAGGAGGGGGCGCTCGACGACGCGCTCAGCGGCCCGCTGGCCGGTGCGCTCGACCTGAGCACGCGCGAGGTGTCCTCGTTCGTCAGCGCCGAGGCGGCACCCACGGCGGTGCCCGCCGACGCCGACGTGGCCGCCGTGCAGGAGGCCGCCCGACGCAGCGGCCACCTGCGCATCCTCGTCGACACCGGTGACGGCCCGCCCGGCATCGTGCACGTGCGCGACACGCTGCTGGAGCCCTCCGACCGCCTCGCCCGCGACCTCGCCCGACCGGCCTACGTGGTGCGCCCCCGGATGCCGGTCCACGAGGCGTTGTCGGGCATGCGCCGCGAGAGCGTGCAGCTCGCCGTGGTGATGGACGGCGACCTGCTGGTCGGCGTCGTCTCCCTCGAGGACGCGCTGGACCAGGTCATCCCGCGGTCCTGAGCCGGCACCACCGTTCGTCGGCACGCCGGTGCGCCCCTGCCCCCGTAGCCCCCGTCGCCCCACGGCGCCGGGGGCTACTACGGTGAGGAACCGACACGGGGTGCGCCCGTCGGGGCGCTGAGATCACACCCGTCGAACCTGAAGCAGCTCGCACTGACGAAGGGATGTCGCCGATGACGACGAACGCGCCGCACCAGCCGGTCACCGCAACCCCCCGCGGTCCCGTGCCGCGGGTGCTCGCGGTGGCGGGTTCCGACCCGTCCGGCGGGGCCGGCGTGCAGGCCGACCTGAAGTCGATCGGTGCCGCCGGCGGCTACGGCATGGCGGCCGTGACGGCGCTGACCGCCCAGAACACGTGCGGGGTCCGTGCCGTGCACGTGCCGCCGCCGGAGTTCCTGGCGGCGCAGCTCGCGGCGGTGTCGGACGACGTGGCCGTCGACGCCGTCAAGATCGGCATGCTGGCGACCGCCGAGGTCGCCGCGGTCCTGGCCGACTGGCTGCGCCGTACCCCCGCGTCGGTGCCGGTGGTGCTCGACCCGGTGATGGTGGCCACCTCGGGCGACCGGCTCCTGGACCCGGCGGGGGAGGAGGCCGTCCGCGGCCTGCTGGCGCGCTGCGACGTGGTCACCCCGAACCTGCCCGAGCTGGGCGTGCTGCTCGGCGAACCGTGCGCCGGGGACTGGTCGGCGGCCCTCGCCCAGGGCGCGCGGCTGGCGGCGCGGTGGCAGGTCCGTGTCCTGGTCAAGGGCGGTCACCTGGCCGGTGACCAGGCCCCGGACGCGCTCGTCGGGCCGGGCGGTGACGTGCAGCAGGTCGACGGCGTCCGCGTGGGCACCCGGCACACGCACGGGACCGGCTGCTCGTTGTCCTCCGGGCTGGCGACGCGGTACGTGCGCGAGGGGGACTGGCGCCGTGCGCTGATGGGCACCAAGGCGTGGCTGACGTCGGCCCTGACCGGCGCCGGTGACCTCGGCGTCGGCCGGGGGCGCGGGCCGGTGGACCACTTCGCGGCCCTGCGCGACGTCGTCGTGGCCGCCGGGGCCGAACCCGTCGGCGGGGGATGGGGTCCGGTGGCTCAGCGCGTGCCCGTCGACGTCTGACCGGACGCCGGTCGGCGGGCCACGACCTCGATCGTGTGCCAGTGCTTCGGGCCGCCGAAGGAGGTGCCGTCGGACTCGTGCTCGGTGACCTCGACCGTCTCCCACCCGGCGAACACCTCGTCGACCGCGGCGCGGTCGTGGAACGTCAGCCGGTCGGCGAGACCCGGTGCGCAGGCCCACTGGTCCCGTGGGCCGAAGAACGTGACCCCGCACCAGCCGCCCGGGCGCAGCGCGGACCGCAGGCCGTGCCAGACGTCCGGGAACTCCTCCGGGGGCACGAACGGCAGGGCGAAGGAGGCGTGCACCAGGTCGAGGCCGGGCAGCGGCAGCGCGGCACCGACGCCGACCCGTCGGACCCGGAGCGCGTGCCGGTGCCCGGGCGGCACCGCCGCCGTGACCCGGGCGACCGTCGACGGCGCCGGGTCGATCGCCAGCACCCGCCACCCGTGGCTCACCAGCGCCGCTGTCTCGACCCCGGCGCCGGCCCCCACGTCCAGCGCGAGCCGGCCCGCGCCGGGACCGGCGTGGCCGAGGAGCCGTCGGCACAGGTCACGGACCGGCCGCGTGCCCTGCCGGGCGTTGTAGGCGTCCCAGTGCTCGTCGTCGAAGCGGACCACGGGCCCAGGGTAGGCCCGCACCGGAGTGCCCGGAGCAACCGTGTCGGTGGGTGGTGCGAGAATCGATTCGATGCCCCCCACCGCGCGCGCCGACCGCCCCGCCAGCCCGTCCGTCCCGGCGGGGTCCGACCTGAGCACCCTCGCCTCCCTGCGCCGGTTGCTGCCCACCGTCCGTCCCGCGCTGCCGCGCCTCGTCGCCGGGCTGGTCGCGGCGCTCGGTGCCAGCCTGGCGGCCCTCGCGATCCCGCGCGTGCTGCAGGTGCTCGTCGAGGGTCCGTTGGCCGCCGGCGCGGCGGCCGGCGACCCTGCGGCGCTGCTGTGGCCCACGCTGGCCGTGCTCGCCCTCGGGCTGCTGGAGGCCGGACTGATCCTCCTGCGCCGCACGCTCGTGATGTACCCCGGCACGCGGGTCGAGGCGGCGCTGCGCACCACGCTGTTCCGTCACCTGCTCCAGCTGCCCGCCGCCTTCCACGACCGGTGGGCCGGTGGCCAGCTGCTCAGCCGCTCCATGACCGACCTGGGGCTGCTGCGCCGCTGGCTGGTCTTCGGGCTCCTGCAGCTGGTGGTCAGCACGATCACCGTCGTCGTCGGCATCGCCGTGCTGGTCGCCACGGCGGGATGGCTGGGGCTCGTCTACCTCGTCGGCGCGGTCCCCGTCGTCGTCATCGCCTACCGCTTCTCGCGCCGGTACCGCGTCATCGCCCGGACGTCCCAGGACCAGTCCGGCGACCTCGCCAACACCGTCGAGGAGTCCGTGCACGGCATCCGGGTGCTCAAGGCCTTCGGGCGCGGGGGCGACGCCCTGGAGTCCTTCACGGGACAGGCCGAGCAGCTGCGTCGCACCGAGATCCGCAAGGCCGGCAACCAGGCGACGGTCACCACCGCCCTGCACCTCATCCCCGAGGCCACCCTGGCGGTCTGCCTCGTCCTCGGCGTCTGGTCGGCCGCCGAGGGGCAGCTCACCGTCGGGGCCCTGGCCGCCTTCTTCCTCACCGCCGCCGTCATCAACGGTCCCGTCGTCGACCTCGGCATGACCCTGTCCATGACGCTCAACGCGCGGACCGCCGTCGACCGCTTCTTCGAGGTCGTCGAGACCGCGAACCCGCTGACGGACCCCGCCGAGCCCCGTGAGCTCGGCACCGTGCGCGGTGACGTCACGCTGCGTGACGTGACCTTCCGCCACGAGGCCGACGAGCCCCCGGTCCTGGACGGCGTCGACCTCGACCTGCCGGCCGGCACCACGACCGCGCTCGTCGGGCTCACGGGCTCCGGCAAGTCGACGCTGGCGATGCTCCTGCCCCGTCTCCACGACGTGACCACCGGGTCCGTCCGCCTCGACGGCATCGACGTGCGCGACCTGCGTCGCCACGACCTGCGTCGCGCGGTCGCCGTCGCCTTCGAGGAGCCGACGCTGTTCTCCACCACCGTCCGCGAGAACGTCCTGCTCGGTGTCGACGACTCCCTGCCCGCGCCTGAGCGGGAGCGGCTGCTGCACAGCTCCCTCGACGTCGCCCGGGCCGGGTTCGTCCACGACCTGCCCCAGGGTGTCGACACCCGGATCGGCGAGGAGGGCCTGTCGCTGTCCGGCGGGCAGCGGCAACGCCTGGCCCTGGCCCGCGCCATCGCGGCCCGGCCCCGCGTCCTCGTCCTGGACGACCCGCTGTCCGCACTCGACGTCACCACCGAGGAGGCCGTCACCCGCGGGCTGCGCGAGGTGCTGGCGGGCACCACGAGCCTCGTCATCGCCCACCGTCCCTCGACGGTCGCGCTCGCGGACCGGGTCGCCGTCCTGTCCGGCGGCCGCATCAGCGCGGTGGGCACCCACCGCGAGCTGCTCGCCCGCGACCCCCACTACCGCTACGTCGTCGCCTCGCTCGAGGAGGACTGGGTGGCCCACGAGCACGAGACCGACGTGACCCAGGAGGCGCGATGACCGCGGCCACCGGACGTCTGCGCCCCACCGACGCGCGGGCCGACGACGCCACCGACCTCGACCGGGGCACCTCCCGGGCCGTGCGGCGCCGCTCGCTGCACCTGCTCGGCCAGCTCCTGCGCCCCCGCGCCGGGGCGCTCGCCGGGGCCGGCGCGCTCGTGGTGATCAGCACGCTGGCCCAGGTCTCCGGGCCGTTGCTGGTCCAGGCCGCGATCGACACGGCGCTGCCCGCCCTGCGCGAGGGCGACCCGACCCGGCTGGTCCTCGTCGGCGGCATCTACGTGCTGGCGGCCGTGCTCGGCGGGCTGTGCGCGGGCGCCTACGTGCGTGCCGCGGCCCGGGTCGCCCAGAGCGTCCTGCTCGAGCTGCGCCGCCGCGTCTTCCGGCACACCCAGCGGCTCTCCCTGGAGTTCCACGAGTCGTACACGTCGGGCCGGGTGATCAGCCGCCAGACCTCCGACCTGGAGGCGTTGCGCGAGCTGTTCGACGGCGGGCTGACCGGCGTGGTCTCGTCGCTGATGCTCATGGTCTTCACCGCCGGCGCGCTCTTCTACGTCGACTGGCGCTCGGGGCTGGTGCTCCTGGCGGCCCTCGTGCCGGCCTGGCTCCTGACGCGCTGGTTCCAGCGCCGCTCGCAGCAGTCCTACCGCGAGCAGCGCACCGCCTCGGCACGGCTGATCGTGAAGTTCGTCGAGACCATGACCGGCATGCGCGCGGTCCAGGCCTTCCGCAGGGAGGCCACCGACGACGCCGAGTACGGCCGGCTCGGCGAGCAGTACCGCGACGCGAACCTGCGGATCTTCGGGGTCAACGGCCGGTACCAGCCGGGACTGGTGCTCATCGGGAACCTGACGGTCGCCGCCGCCCTCGCCTACGGCGGATGGCGCGTGGTCGAGGGCTCCCTGGACGTCGGCGCGCTCGTCGCCGTCCTGCTGTACGTGAAGCGGTTCTTCCAGCCCATCCAGCAGCTCGGCATGTTCTACAACGCGCTGCAGTCGGCCGTCGCCGCGCTCGAGAAGGTGTCCGGCCTGCTCGCCGAGGAACCCACCGTCGTCGAGCCGTCCGACCCCACACCCCTGCCGTCACCGCGCGGCGAGATCCGCCTGCAGGACGTCACCTTCGGCTACGGGGACGGCCCGGTGGTGCTGCCCCGGCTGGACCTGACGATCCCGGCCGGTCAGACCGTCGCCCTGGTCGGGTCCACCGGTGCCGGCAAGTCCACCCTCGCCAAGCTCGTCACGCGGTTCTACGACGCCAGCGCGGGACGGGTGCTGCTGGACGGCGTGGACGTCCGCGACGTCTCCGGCACCGACCTGCGCCGTGCCGTCGTCATGGTCACCCAGGAGGCCTACCTGTTCAGCGGGTCGGTGCGGGAGAACATCGCCCTGGGGAGGCCGGACGCCACCGACGCGGAGGTCGAGGCGGCGGCACGCGCCGTCGGTGTGCACGAGTTCGTGACGAGCCTGCCCGAGGGCTACGACACCGACGTCAACAAGCGCGGCGGCCGCGTGTCGTCCGGGCAGCGCCAGCTGCTCAGCTTCGCGCGGGCCTTCCTCGCGGACCCCGCGGTGCTGGTCCTCGACGAGGCGACCAGCTCGCTCGACATCCCGGGCGAGCGGCTGGTGCAGCGTGGCCTGCAGACCCTTCTGGCCGACCGGACCGCGATCATCATCGCCCACCGGCTCTCCACGGTGGACATCGCCGACCGGGTGCTCGTGCTCGAGCACGGTCGCGTCCTGGAGGACGGCGCACCGGCGGACCTGGTGGCCGCCGGCGGACGCTACGCGGCGATGCAGGCCGCGTGGCGCGACTCCGTGGCCTGAGACGGCAGGTCAGGCCGGGGCGGGTGCGGACGCCCCGATCGCGACGAGCTGGTCCACCAGCGCCCGCACCGGCGGCGACGGCTCGCCGACGGTCAGGGCGCGGACGGCGCGGCGCGCTCCCGGCAGCACCGCCGTGTCGACGTCCGGGTGGCGGTGGGCGCGCAGCGCCAGACCCGGCAGCAGGCTGACCCCCGCCCCGGCGGCGACCAGCGCCTGCACCGCGACGTAGTCGTCGGTCTCGAACGCGATCCGGGGCGCGTAGCCGGCGACGGCGCACCGTGCGACCAGGTCGGCGCGGCAGCGCTCGCAGCCGGCGATCCACGCGGCGTCCGCGAACGGGCGCAGCGGCGTCCACCCGTCGGCGGGGCCCTCGGGGGCGGGGGCTCCGCCGTCCGCCGTGCGCGTGACGAGGTGGACCTGGTCGTCGAGCACCGGTGTCGCGGTGAACGGCGACGGGTCCTGGACCGAGCGCTCGCCGGTGATGTCCTGGTGCTCGAACACGAGTGCCACGTCCACCTCACCGGCGCGCAGCGCGGCGACGGCCTCCGGTGGCTCCGCCTCGACGAGACTGACGCCGAGGCCCGGGTGGGCCTCGCGGAGCCTGCTGACCGCCTCGGGCACGAGCGTGGCGAGGGCGGACGGGAAGGCGGCCAGGCGCGCGCGTCCGGCCCGCAGCCCGGCCAGGGCGTCCAGCTCGCGCTGGGCGCCCTCGACGCGGGCGATGATCTCCTCCGCGCGATCCGCCAGGAGCTGGCCCGCCTCGGTGAGGCGGACGCCGCGGCCGACGCGTTCCAGCAGGGGCAGGCCCGCCTCCGCCTCCAGCCGGGCCAGGTGGTGGCTCACCGAGGGCTGGGCGTAGTGCAGGTCCCGGGCGGCCGCGGTCACCGAACCCGTGCGGGCGACGGCGGCCAGCACCCGGAGCCGGGTCAGGTCGAGCTGTGCCGGGGGAGGAGGGACGTCCGTCATGCCACCAGCCTACGAGTGATTCATCGATGGTTGCGATCCAAAGCTGCGAAGACAGGCATTGGACCGATGGGACGGTGCGGCGGACGATGGTGCACATGGCACCAGCACCGCCGACCATCGACGACGTGCGGGCCGCGCGGCAGCGGCTCGAGGGGCTCGTGGTGACGACGCCGACCACCGCCTACCCCGAGCTCGACCGGCGTGTCCGGGCCCGTGGGTCGGCGGGGACGTCCGTCGTCGTCAAGCACGAGAACCTGCAGCACACCGGTGCCTTCAAGGTGCGGGGCGCCCTCAACCTCGTGCGTCGAGGTCGCGGGATCGAGCACGGCGTCGTGGCCTACTCCACCGGCAACCACGCCCAGGCGCTGGCCTACGCCTCCGCCGCGGCGGGCGTGCCGTGCACGATCGTGATGCCGCGGGACCCCAACCCGGTCAAGGAACGCGCCGTGCGCGACCGAGGTGCCGAGGTCGTCCTGCACGGTGCGGACCTCGGCGAGGCCGCCGTGCACGCCCGGAGCATCGCGGACCGGCGCGGGGCGCGGCTCGTCAGCGCGGGGGACGAGCCGGAGCTCGTGGCCGGGGTCGCCACGGCGACCGTCGAGCTGCTGGAGCAGGCACCCGACCTGGACACGCTCGTCGTGCCGGTCGGCGGCGGCTCGGGTGCCGCGGCCGCCTGCCTGGTCACGGCGGCGCTCGCGCCGCACGTCGAGGTCGTCGGCGTGCAGTCGTCCGCCGCCCCGGCCGCGCACGACTCCTGGCGGTCCGGTGCGTTGCGGACCCGGCCCGTGAGGACCCGCGCCGAGGGGCTGGCGGTCGGGTGCGGCTTCGCCCTGACCCAGACGGTGCTGCTCCGGCACCTGGCCGACTTCCTGCTCGTGGACGACGAGGCGATCACCGAGGCCCAGCACGCCTACCTCACCGCGGCGCGCACGGTCGCCGAGGGCGCGGGCGCCGCGGCGCTGGCCGCGGTGCTGTCCTTTCCCGACCGGTTCGCCGGACGGCGCGTGGGGGTGGTGTGCAGCGGGGGCAACGCGCGCGAGGAGGAGCTGCTGCGCGCGTTGACGTGCGACGCGGCCGGTGCCGCGGCGTAACCTGGCCCGATGGCGCGCATCGTCGACATCCATCCGGTGGACCCGCAGCCGCGACTGGTCCGGCAGGTCGTGGACGCCCTGCGGGACGGGGCGCTCATCGCCTACCCGACCGACTCCGGCTACGCGCTCGGCTGCCGCATCGGGCAGCACGACGGCGCGGAGCGGATCCGGCGCATCCGGCGTCTGGACGCCAAGCACCACTTCACGCTCGTGTGCTCCGACTTCGCCCAGATGGGCCAGCTCGTCCGTCTCGACACCGCCGAGTTCCGGGCGATCAAGGCCGCCACGCCCGGTCCCTACACCTTCGTGCTCCCGGCGACGTCGGAGGTGCCCCGGCGGCTCGCGCACCCCAAGAAGAAGACCGTGGGGGTGCGCATCCCCGACTCGCGGCTGGTGCAGGAGATCCTGCGCGAGCTCGGCGAGCCGCTGCTCAGCTCGACGCTCATCCTGCCGGGCGAGGAGGAGGCCATGACCGAGGGATGGCAGGTCGCCGAGGAGCTGGACAGTGACGTCGATCTCGTCGTCGAGTCCGGTGAGGTGACCGCCGCTCCCACGACGGTGGTGGACTTCTCCGGCCCGACGCCGGAGGTCGTCCGCGAGGGCGCGGGGGATCCCGACCCCTTCCTGTGAGGACCCCACCACGACCCGCCCACGCGCTCGGCGCCCCTGGCGGCTAGGGTTCCTGGCATGAGCGATCGTGGACTCCAGCTGGCACAGGACAAGATGCGCGCGGCGGGTGTGGCCACCGCCGCGATCGACACCTTCACCCGGTTCTACCGGCTGCTGGAGGAGGGCGCCACGGGTCTCGTCCGCGAGGACGACGTCGAGCCGTTGACCGACCTGAGCCGCCACGCCGACCTCGACGTGACGCCGCAGGAGGCCGCCGAGGCGCTGGGTCGCACCGCGATCATCAAGCTGAACGGGGGTCTCGGCACCTCGATGGGCATGGACCGCGCCAAGTCCCTGCTGGAGGTCCGTCGCGACGCGGAGGGACGCTCGATGAGCTTCCTCGACGTCATCGTCGGCCAGGTGCGAGCCGCCCGGCGGGCCACGGGCGCACGGCTGCCGCTGGTGCTCATGAACTCCTTCCGGACGCAGGACGACACGCTCGCGGCGCTGGCTCCCTACGGCGACCTCGCCGTCGACGGCCTGCCGCTCGACTTCCTGCAGAACCGTGAGCCGAAGCTGCGGGCCGACACGCTCGAGCCGGTGGAGTGGCCCGCCGACCCGGCGATGGAGTGGTGCCCGCCGGGGCACGGCGACCTGTACCCGGCGCTGCACGCCGGCGGCGTGGTCCACGCCCTGCTCGAGGCGGGCTTCCGGTACGCGTCGGTGTCCAACTCCGACAACCTCGGGGCGACGCCCGACGGGGAGATCGCTGCGTGGTTCGCCCGGTCGGGCGCCCCGTACGCGGCCGAGATGTGCCTGAAGACACCGGCCGACGTCAAGGGGGGTCAGCTGGTGGTGCGCCGCTCGGACGGCCGGATCATCCAGCGCGAGACCGCGCAGACGCACCCGGACGACATGGACGCCTTCCTCGACGCGTCGCGCCACCGGTACTTCCACACCAACAACCTGTGGTTCGACCTGGAGGCGCTGGCTGCCGAGCTGGACCGGACCGGGGGAGTGCTCGAGCTGCCGCTGATCCGCAACGCCAAGACGGTCGACCCCACCGACGGCGACTCTCCCGAGGTGGTCCAGATCGAGTCGGCGATGGGCGCGGCGGTCGCGGTCTTCGACGGCGCCACCGCCATCGAGGTCGGCCGGGAGCGGTTCCTGCCGGTGAAGACCACCAACGACCTGCTGCTGCTGCGCTCGGACGTGTACGACCTCACCGACGACTTCCGCCTGGAGGCCACGGTCCCCGCGCCCCTGGTCCAGCTCTCGAAGACCTACAAGACGATCGGCGCGTTCGACGAGCGCTTCGCCGCCGGGCCGCCGTCGCTGCGCGGCGCCGACGGCCTCGCCGTGGCCGGCGACTGGACGTTCGGTGCGGACGTCACCGTCGTGGGCGACGCGATGCTGCCGGAACCGGACGGCGACGCGGGCACCGTCCCCGACGGGGCGACGATCACCGCGGACGGCGTGCAGGCCTGACCCGGGGCGGCCCGGCGCCGGGTGCGCGTCAGCCGTGCGCCGGGACGTCGACGATCCGCTCGGCACCCACGGTGGCCCGCAGCCGTCCGGCGGACGCGGCGGCGAGCTCGGCGTCGAGCGTCTCCAGCTCGGTCGGCGGGACGAGCAGCCGCAGTCGTGCGACCTCCGCGTACTCGGGGTCGTCCACGACAGCGCCGTGCGCGGCGCTCCAGTCGCGCAGCAGGTGGTCGATGCGGCCGGCATCGGCGTGCGGGGCGTCCACGGAGACCTCGCGCACCGTGCGGCGCTCCAGGATGCCGCCCCCGGCGTCGGCGGCGTCGACCGCTCCCGCCACGGCCGCGGAGTAGGCGCGCACCAGCCCGCCGGCACCCAGCAGGACCCCGCCGAAGTAGCGGGTGACCACGGCCACCACGTCGGTCAGGCGGCGGTGGCGCAGCACCTCCAGCATCGGGACGCCCGCCGTGCCGGACGGTTCGCCGTCGTCGGAGGAGCGCTGGGAGTCCGCGTGCGTGCCCAGCACCATGGCCACGCAGTGGTGGCGGGCGTCCCAGTGCTGCTTGCGGACCGCCGCGATCACGGCGTCGGCCTCGGTCTCGGACGCCACCGGCGCGAGGTGGGCGAGGAACCGCGACTTCTTGATCACCAGCTCGTGGTCGACGGGATCGGCGAGGGTGCGGGGCAGAGGAGCGGGCACACCCCCATCCTACACTTGCAAGAACTCTTTCGAAAGAATACTTTCGATACATGGAGACGCCCTCGACACCACCCTCGGTGCCCCCGCCCGGGAACGGGAAGCTCGTCCCGCCGTTCCCCGTGCGGAAGATCTCCGACCCCCGGGAGCTGCGCGCCCTCGCCCACCCGGTGCGGTTCGCCATCATCGACCTCCTCGCCGAAGGGCCGCTGACGGCCACGCAGTGCGCCGAACGGTTGGGGGAGACCCCGGCGAACTGCTCGTACCACCTGCGCCAGCTCGAGAAGTACGGGCACGTGTTCCGGGCGGACGGCGGGCACGGCCGCGAACGACCCTGGCGTGCGCGGGACGAGGGCATCACCTGGGACGAGGACGGTCCGGCGGGCGTGGCTGCCCGGGTCGCGCTGGACGAGGCCGTCGACGAGTTCCGGTTCGACGCCTGGCGGCGGTTCCGGCGGCGGCGGGCCGCGGAACCCGAGCCGTGGCGGCGAGCGGCGTTGTCCACCGACGTGGTGGCGTGGCTGACCCCCGCGGAGCTGGAGCGGGTCACGCAGGGCCTCTACGACCTCTTCGCGCCGTACGAGGAGCGGGACGCCGACCCGGCCGCGCGTCCGGAGGGTGCCCGCGCCGTCCGTCTCTTCGCCTACGCCTACCCCGGTGGTCCCGGCGCCGGCGAGGCGCACCGGTGATCGCGCCCGGGGTGCGGCCCGACGCCCTGGTGGCCGTGCGGCGGCGGTTCGTGGCGCTGGCCTTCCTGCGGTGGTTCCCCACCGGGCTGATCGTGCCCGTCATGGTCCTGCTGCTCCAGCAGCGCGGTCTCGACCTCGCCGCCGTCGGTCTGCTCGTCGCGCTGTACAGCGTCACCACGCTGGTCCTCGAGCTGCCGACGGGCGGGATGGCGGACGTCGTCGGCCGGCGCCCCGTGCTCGTGGCCGCCTCGGTGCTGTCCGTGGCCGCCTCGGTGCTCTATGCGACGGGCACCTCCCTGCTCGTGCTGGGGACGGCCTCGGTGCTGCTCGGTGTCGCGCGCGCCCTCGACTCCGGACCGTTGCAGGCCTGGTACGTCGACCGCGCGGAGGAGCTCGACGCGCAGGCCGACCTGCGACCCGCGCTCGGACGGGCCGGCGCCGCCGAGTCGCTCGGGCTCGGCGGGGGCGCGCTGGTCGGGGGTGTCCTCGTGGCCGTCTCCCCGTGGCCCACCGCCGGGACGGTGGTGGTCGCCCTGTCGACGCCGTTCCTCGTCGCCGCGGCCGTCGGGCTCGTGCACCTCGTGCTGGTCGTGGCCTGGGTGCGCGAGGTCCGCCCGAACGGCGCCTGCCGGCCACGCGACCTGGTCGCGGACGTCCCGCGGACGGTCGTCCGTGGGGTCGTGCTGGCTGCGTCCCGTGCACCCTTGCGCCGCATCGCCTCGTTCATGGTGGTGCTCGGGTTCGCGCTGGCGGGGATCGAGCTCCTCGCGCCGGCGGCCGCCGCCGCGCTGCTCGGCGGGGCGTCGAGCGCGGCCGCCCCCTACGCCGCCCTCGTCACGGCGGGGTTCTGCGCCTCCGCGGCGGGGGCGGCGCTGGCCCCCGCCGCTGCTCGCCTCGCGCGGTCGTCGCCCCGGGCGGTCGCGGTGTCGGCGGTCCTCGCGGCGGGCGCCCTGGCCGCGGTCGGGATCCCGGTCGCGGGAGTAGCGGCCGCGGCGTTCGTCGCCTTCTACCTGCTGCTCGGCGTCGGCGGGCCGCTGCTCGACGACCTGACGCACCGCGCCGTGTCGTCCCGGGAGCGCGCCACGGCCCTGTCGGTGAACTCGATGGTCCTGCAGGCCGGCGGAGCCGGGGCGGCGCTCGCCCTCGGAGCGCTCGTCACGACGACCTCTCGCGGCCTCGCGTTCGCCGTGGCGGGCGGCGTGCTCGCGCTGGGAGTGCTGGCCCTGGTGCGCTGGCCGCCCGCGGATCGTGGACACGCCGAGACCAGCGGGGATGAAAAAGTGTGCCAAGCGGCAGACTGAACCCATGACTCCGGAGACCACCGACCATCGCGCCCCGACCCGGTACCCGCGGCCGACCGTCTCGCTCGAGGAGGCGGACTGGGTCTGGCGCGAGCTGGCCGTCGAGGCCCTGCGACCGGAGGCCAAGCCCGAGACGGTGCGGCTCGCGGTCGTCGCCGGCCTGACGCGGAGCACCGGTGCGCGCTACGGCGACCTGCTGCGGGTGCGTGTCGAGGACCTCGACCTGGGGCCCGACGTGCTGGCCGGCCGAGGGCGCGTGGCCGGGGCCCGCGTGCCGGGGGAGGGGCGCGTCGTCGTGCGCCACGGGAAGCATCGCACCCCCCGTCGTCACCGCGTGCCGGGCGAGGTCGTCGTGGTGCTCCGGCACTGGGCCGTCGTGCGGACCGAGCTGGCCGCCGAGCTGGAGGGCTCCATACCCCGCGCGCTGCTGCTGACCGTGCACCACACGCACGACAACGGCACCACGGTCTCGAGCGGACTGCCGATCACGAAGCAGGGGCTGGTGCTCTCGTGGAGGCGGTTCGTCCATCGGACGAACGCGCGCCTCGGGGCGACGCGGCCTCCGCTGCCGACCCGTTTCGAGCAGGTGCGGCGCGCCTGGGTGGACGCGGGGATCCCCGATCCCGGTATCACACTCCCAGAAAAATAGTGTGCCAAGCACCAACGCCAAGCCCACCGACCGCGGAAGCGGTCACCAAGCCCGGAGAACCAGGGTCAGCCCCGCCCGGTCGGGAGACCCAGGACGGGCAGGTGCGGGGTCGAGGAGCTGAGCTCGACGAAGCCCAACCGGTCGTAGAACGCGCGGGCGCCGGTGTTGGCCGGGTCGTAGGAGAGGTGCACGCCGGGGGCGCCGCGCGCCGCGAGGGCGTCGCACAGCGTGCGCACCAGCCGTCGGCCCAGGCCACGTCCCTGGGCCTCGGGGACCAGGTCGATGTGCAGGTGCGCCGGGTACGTGCGCAGGTCGGCCGGGTCGAGACCGCGGGTCATCCGCTCGGGGTCCGTGCCGTCCCGCCACAGGGCCTCCTCGGTGTACCCGGGTGCCGCAGCGGTGACGTCGCCGACCTCCGGATGGCGTGCCCGGAACGACGGCGTCCACTCCTGACGCCACCAGTCGACGAACGCCGTGGTGTCCGGTGTCCCGAGGACGTAGCCGATCAGCCGTCCGTCGTCCACGACCAGCGGGTCGGTGGTCCCGTCGGCGTCGCGGTCGACGACCACGAACGCGAGGTCCGGGGCGTGCTCGACGTAGGGGAGGGCGTAGACGTCGGGCATGAGCGAGTCGTCGGAGTAGACGCCCCGGGCGTCACCCCCGCCGGCAGCCGTCCGGACGCAGATCTCGGCCACGGCCGAGCGGTCGGACGATCGGTAGGGACGGATCTCGAGGCTGCTCACGGCGTCCATCGTGGCAGAGTCCACCAGGCCAGGACGACGAGTGCGAGGCCCCCCAGCACCAGCAGGGCACCAGCGGTCCAGGCGGTGGCGGCCCATGCCACGGCGGCGACCACCGTCGACACGGCGACGATCAGCAGGTCACGACCGACCGTCCCGCGCAGCGCCGCGACCTCGACCAGGGTTCCCCCCGCGACGTGCTCGGCCCACCACCCCAGACGCACCGTCAGGAGGGCCGCCGGGAGCAGCCAGAGGACGGCGGGGTCGAAAGGCGCCGACCGCGAACCGAGCAGGAGGAGCGCGCTGACGACGACCGCGAGATGGGCCGGCACGCGGCCCGGGCGCACCAGCGACCACCCCCCGACCGACCCCGCGCCCACGAGCGCGAGCTCGAGGATCACGTCGGTGCGAGCGGCGGTCAGGAGCAGGAGCCCCGTCGCGGCGCACGCCGCGGCGATCCGCAACCACACGCCGCGCACGGCGGTGCCGTGCTCCACCTGCACGGTGGGCATCGGACGGTCGTGGCGCCGGTGCCGCCAGTCCTGGAGCTCCGCGCGCAGCGTCATACCGCACCCCCGGCGACCTGCGCCCGGTGGACGTGCGCGCTGTGGTGGCGCTCGGAGGCCTTGACCAGGGCCTCGAACCTGGCCGCGGCGCGCGTCCGCTCCGTCGCCCGCCACGGCACCACGGGCGTGCCCTCGGCGACCAGCTGGCGGAGCCTGTCCTCCCGCTCCATCGAGGTCACGCGCCAGGCGATCTGCATGTGCGGCTCGGTGACCGGCCGCAGCGCCGGCAGCGTGTCGACCAGCACCACACGGTGCCCCTGCTCGCGCCAGGTGCGCGCCAGCACCACCGGCTCGTCGTCCAGCACGGTCGAGAAGAGGAACACCACGGCGTCGGCCGGGAGCTGAGGGGGACGCAGGCGTCGTGCGGGGCTCCCCAGCGGGCTGGTCATCGCCAGGCCGTGCAGGATCCTGCGCAGGTGCCGGCGTCCGGCCGCGGGCGGCAGCGGTCGACGACGACGTCCCAGGTCCTGCAGCCCCACCCGGTCCCCGGCGTCGACCACGGCGCGGGCGACGGACGCGGCGGCCTGCCGGGCCAGGTCCAACGACGTCGCCTCGTCGACCCGTTGCTCACCCTGGCCGCGCCAGGTGCGCAGGTCGGGACCCACGTCGTCCCGGGAGTCGACCACGAGCATCGTCGTGGCCTCCGCGGTCGCGTACGTGCGGCGCACGGACAGCTCGTCGAGGTCCGGTGACCGACGCGCGGTCGTGCGCCAGTCGATGCGACGGAGCCGGTCACCCGGGGTGAAGGGGTGGACGTCGCGCAGCTCGTCCCCGGCGCCGAGCCGCCGGGACGTGTGCGGCCCGGTGAGCCCTCGCATCCGCGGGGGCAGCGGCACCCGCCCGAGCGGGACCGCCGTGGGCAGCACGAGACGGGTCGCGCCAGCCGTCCGCACCGGGTCCTCCGCCGTCGTCCCGCCGGGACCGTAGCCGCGCAGGTCCACGACGAACGTCGGCTGCGGCCCGGTGCGCACGGTCGCGGAGCGCAGCACGATCTCTGCCCGGTCTGCCGCGACCACGAGATCCGTCGACTCGTGCCCCGGGGCCGCGGCGCGCAGCACGACGAGCTCGGCGCCGGAGGGAGGGTCGAGACGGACCGTCGCCCGGATCTCACCGGGTGCGGTGGGCTCCTCGGGCGAGACCACCGTCGCCGCGGTGGGTCGGTCGGGCGCGTCTCCCCGGGGCGCGCCGGGACGGCCGCCCCAGGTTCCGGACAGCAGCAGCGGCACACCGAACGCGGCGACGTCAGCGCGCCCGGCGAGGAGCCCCGCACCGAGCACGACGACGCCCACCACGGTCCCGAGGACCGCCGTGGGCGTCCGGCGCCACACCGGTTCGGCCCCGGTCCGTGCCCCTCGGTCCAGCGCGCGGTCGCGGAGGGTCGCCCCGAAGGTCACCGCGCGGCTCCGACGGTCGCCGGACCGGGCACGGAGGCCAGCAGCTCGCGCACGACGTCCTCGGGGCGGGTCGCGGCCGCCCACGCCATGGGGGTCAGCGTCAGCCGGTGCGCGAGGACCGGGACGGCGACCCGCTTCACGTCCTCCGGCAGCGTGTAGTCACGGCCGTCCAGCACCGCCACGGCACGCGCCATGAGCAGCAGGTTCTGCGAACCGCGCGGGGAGGCGCCGACCTCCAGCGCCGGGTGGGCGCGGGTCGCGGCCGTCAGCGCCACGCAGTAGTCGACGACGTCCTCGTCGACGGCGACGGCCTCGACGCCGGCCTGCATGGCCCGGACGGTGTCCGCGTCGACGACGCGACCGACCTCGGCCGCCTCCTGCCGACGGGCCACGCGACGCAGCAGGACGTCGCGCTCCTGCGCGGCACCCGGGTAGCCGACGGCGAGCCGCACCATGAACCGGTCGAGCTGCGCCTCGGGCAGCGGGTAGGTGCCCTCGTACTCGACCGGGTTGGACGTCGCCACGACGTGGAACGGGGCCGGCAGCGGCCGGGTCACGCCGTCCACCGACACCTGGCGCTCGGCCATCGCCTCCAGCAGCGCCGACTGCGTCTTGGGGGCCGTCCGGTTGATCTCGTCCGCGAGGAACAGGCCGGTGAAGACCGGGCCCGGCCGGAACACGAACTCGCGCGTCGCCGGGTCGAAGACGCTGGAGCCGGTCACGTCGCTGGGCAGCAGGTCGGGCGTGCACTGCAGACGCGCGAAGTCGAGACCGAGGGCGGTCGCGAGCGAACGCGCCGCGAGGGTCTTGCCGAGCCCTGGCACGTCCTCGAAGAGCACGTGCCCGCCCGCCAGCACCGCCGCGAGCGCCAGCTCGAGGGCGTCGCGCATGCCGACGACGGCGGTGCCGATCTCGTCGAGGACGGCGTCGGCGTGGGCGGCGACGGCCGGGACGGGCAGGGCGGCGGGGGTGTCGGTCATCGGGTGGGCCTTCCGGATGGTGGTGCGTCGGTGGTGAGGCGGTCGAGGTCGTCGAGCCAGCGGTGCAGGGTGCGGGCGGTGGGCGGCTCGGGGGAGAGGAGGCCGGCGAGGGTGTCGGCGCCGAGCAGGGCGGCGGCGTCGTCGTACCGGTCGGGGTCGTGCGGGTCGATGCCGCGGGCCCGGAGCCGGTGCGCCGCGAGCTCGCGGACGCGACGCGTGACCCGGGGGGAGACGCGGCCGTTGCGGGTGAAGGCGGCCCAGGCGAGGTCGGAGACGTCGCGGCGGGCGCCGTGGCGTTCCTCGGTGGGCGGGGGCGGCCAGTCGGCGTGGTCGCCGTCGTCGAGCGCGGCCCACGCCTGCCGCAGGGCGAGCAGCGCGGCGGGCAGCAGGACGGCGTGCACGGGGTCGAGGGTGTCGCTGAGGGCGAGGAGCAGCGCGGCGGCGACGGCGAGGGCGGCCGGCAGGTACCGGCGGGTCACGGGGTGCGGTCCGCGGTGGGGGCGGTGGCCAGTCGCCGGGCGATGCGGGTCAGGGCGGCGCGGGCGTCGTCGACCTGGGCGTCGGTGGTGGGGTGGTCGGCGAAGCGTGCCTGCTGGTACAGCCTGCGCAGGGTGGTGACCTCGGCGGGCGGTGCGGGGGTGCGCGCGAGGAGGTCCTGGGTGTACTCGGTGGGGGTCTGGGCGGGGTCGCGGGGAGTGCCGTGCTGGGCCGCAGCGTCTTCGAGGGCGACCCAGGCGGCGACGACGGCGTCGTGGGGCGTGCGGGCGTCCTCCAGACGGCCGAGGGCGCGGGTGACGGCGTCGTCGAGCGCGGGCAGGGGGACGGAGGGCGCCTCGGTGCCGGCCAGCGCGGCGCCGGCCGCGGGCTGGTCGGGGTCCTGGGGGGCGGGTGGGGCGGCCTGCAGCATGGTGAGGACGCGACGGGCGACGAGGGCGAGCAGGAGGAACGCGACGGCGGCGCCGACCAGCAGCAGGACGGTGAGCAGGGAGTCGTCGGGTTCGGTGGTCTGCAGGTCCTCGACGGGCGAGGGCACGACGCTGGGGGTGGGCCCGTCGGGCAGGTCGAGGCCGCCGAGCCCGGCCAGGGCCGTGGGCATCCGGACCTGCCAGGGGGTGGCGGTGGCGGCGCCGAGGACGACGAGGGCCGCGAGGCCGGTCAGCAGCAGCGGCCGGCCGCCCGGGTGCGGGCGGTTCATGCGACCTGCTGGGCGTGCCGGCCGGCGGCAGCCACGGCGACGAAGGCGGCGGGGTCGTCGTGCAGCCCGCGCCCCATCGTGGACAGCCGGGCCGGGGAGCGGTCGAGCGCGTCGAGCAGGTCGGTGTCCGCGTCGACGTCCACGAGGCGGTGGCGGTCCGCGAGGGTGCGGGCCTGGTCGTGGAGGCGGCGGGTGAGCCCGGCACCCCAGCCGGGCCGGTCCTCGAGCGCGGCGCTGGGGTGCGGCACGACGACGTCGGCGGGGGCGAGCGCGACCCGGCCGTAGGCGGTCAGCGAGTGGTGCGAGACGCCCAGGTGCCGGTCGCGCGGGTCGGCGCCGGAGACGCGCAGCGAGGCGACGGGGGTCCCGCCGAGCGTGGCCACGGCGTTGAGGGCGTCCCCGGCGGCCACCCCGGAGAACCCCCACCGGGTGCCGGTGCCGAGGTTGCCGGGGCCCTGGGCGACGACGACGAGGTCGGCGCCGACGACGTGACGGGCGGCGAGCAGCCCGGTGTGCACGGTGACGGCCTCGTGGTCGCCGCCGAAGGCCTGCCCGACGGTGATGGTGGCGGCCAGCCATCCGGTGTCGCGCAGCGCGGCGACGGTGCGCGAGAAGGCGGCGGGCAGGGCGCCGCCGTCGGTCATCACGTAGGCGACGCGGGGGGCGGGGCGGCCGGCCTGCTCGGCGGCGTGGCGGGCCCCGGCCACGACCGCCGGCAGCGCGGAGTGCAGGTCGGCGACGACGACGGGTGTGCCGTCGAGGTCGTCGGCGTCGCGCAGCAGCTCGTGGTGGGCCGACTCCTGCTCGTCGACGCCCAGCACGAGGGCCTGCAGGGGCGTGTAGCGGGCCTTGACCAGGTGACCCGGACCGGGGGCGGGGTCGCCCGGCAGCGCGGCGGCGTCGGTGGGGGCGACCACGAGGGCGTACCCGCCGGTACCCAGGCCGCGGGCCAGGGCCGAGACGTTCAGCGCGACCGGGTCGCCGACGGCGGGCGTGCCGACGAGCGTGGTGTAGGCCAGCGCCCGCACCTCGCGCGGCGGCGTCCCGTCGTCGGGACCCGCGGGCAGCGGGTCGTCGAGCCGCACGCGCAGCTCCGCGGCGCCGGGCCACGACCGTCCGGTGGCGGTCACGACGCCGGTGCGCCAGGTCACGTGGTCGGCTGCGGTTCGGTGCTGCGTCGGCCCTGTCGTCACCCGCCCGAGCGTACCGGGGGATAGCGTGGTGGCCGATGGCTGGTGAGATCGCGGCGGGCGGGCCGCCGACACGACCCGACGAGCGGCTGCTCAACCTCGTCATCGCGCTGGTGAACACCTCGGCGGCGATGACGAAGCAGCAGGTCCGCGCGGGCGTGCACGGCTACGACGCCGCGGCCTCGACCGAGGCGTTCGAGCGGATGTTCGAGCGGGACAAGGACACGTTGCGTGCGCTCGGGGTGCCGATCGTCACGGTCGAGGGCAGCGGGCACAGCGACGAGGTCGGCTACCGCATCGACAACGAGGCCTACGCCCTGGGCGCGGTCGACCTCACCCCGGCCGAGCTGGGGGTGGTCGCCCTGGCCGCCCAGCTGTGGTCCGACAAGACGCTGCGCACCGACATGTCGCGGGCGATGACCAAGCTCGCCGCCGCCGGCGCCGGCGACGCCGTCGGGGACGCGGTGGCCGGGCTGACACCCCGGGTGCGGGCTGCCGGCGACGCCTACGGGCCGCTGCTGGAGGCGATCTCCGAACGGCGGGTCGTCAGCTTCCGCTACCGCGCCGCCTCCACCGGGCAGGTGCGCACCCGGCAGGTCGAGCCGTGGCGCATCGCCGCCCGCGGCGGTGGCTGGTACCTGGTGGGCCACGACCGCGACCGGGACGCCGAACGCGTCTTCCGGCTCTCGCGCATCGAGGGCCGGGTCCGCCTCGGCGCGACGCCGCACGCCTACGAGCTGCCCGACCGGGTGGACGTCGACGCGGCCCTGGGCGCCCGCGTGCGCCACGACAGCACCGCGCTGCTCGCGGTGGTGCCCGAGCGCGCCACCGCGCTGCGCGCCCGGGCGGCGGACACCGTCCCGGCGGTCGCGCGTCCCGGCACCCCGGCGGCTCCTGCCGGGCGGGACCTGGTCACGGTGCCCTACGGCAGCCTGACGACCTTCGCCGACGAGGTCGCGGGCTACGGCGCGGCCGTGGTCGTGCTGGACCCGCCCGACCTGCGCGCCGAGGTGCTGCGCCGGCTGCGGGCCGCCGCCGCCCTGTCCACGCGCCCGGAGGAGGAGGCCGACCGTGGCTGAACGCGCCGACGACCGGCTGGTGCGCCTGCTGGGCATCGTCGCCTACCTCGACGGCGCCGGCCCGGTCGACGTCGAGGAGCTCGCCCACCGGTTCGGCGTCACCCCGGCCCGGCTGCGCGAGGACATCGACGCCCTGTGGGTCTCCGGCACGCCCGGCTACATGCCCGACGACCTCATCGACTTCGACGCGTTCTCCCTGGAGGAGGGGCTGGTCAGCCTCACCCAGTCCCGTGGCCTGACCCGCCCCCTGCGGCTGGGCACCCGGGAGGCCGTCGCGCTCGTGGCCGCCCTGCGCGCCATGAGCACCACCCCCGCCGTGCAGGCCGACCCGGCCCGGGCGGCCGTGGTCACCGGCGCGCTGGACAAGCTCACCGCCGCCACCGGCGAGGCCGCGAGCGCCGTGGACGTGCGCCTGGGCGGCCCGGAGGACGTGGCGACGCTGGGGGTGCTGTCGCAGGCGCTGGCGGCCGGGCGCCGGGTGCGGCTGCGGTACGTGGACGCGGCGGACGTCACCAGCGAGCGGGACGTGGACCCGTGGCGGCTGCTGACGCAGTCGGGGGCGACCTACCTGGTGGGCTGGTGCCACCGCGCCGGGGGGCGGCGCACCTTCCGGGTGGACCGGGTGCTGGGCGCCGAGCTGCTGGACGTGCCGGTGGAGGCGCGCGGGACGGACGCCGACGTGGACGTGGCCGCGCAGGTGGTCGCGGACGCCGCCGGGCGGGCGCGTGAGGCGCGGGTGCGCTGGCGCTCGGCGGCGCGCTGGGTGGCCGAGGAGGTGCCGGTCGAGGAGGTCACGGACCTGGCCGACGGGTCGTTCGAGGTGCGGCTGCGGGTGACGAACCCGGCGTGGCTGCGCCGGCTGCTGCTCACCCACGCGGTGGACGTGCTGGCGGTGGAGCCGCCGCAGGTGGCCGCGGAGGTGGCCGCGGCGGCGCGGGAGGCGCTGGCCGCCTACGACGAGGGCTAGGCTGGCGGGCGTGTGGGGTTGGATCTGGACCGTGCTGGCGCTGGCCGCCGTGGTGTTCCTGGCGTGGCTGGCCTGGCGCGTGGTGCGCACCGGGCTCGCGCTGCTGCGCACCGCCGCGGAGGCGGGCAGCACGTGGGGCGAGGCGGCGGAGCGTGTCGGGGCGGCGGCCGCGGCCGCGCAGGCCGACCCGCCGCGGATCACGGCGACGATGTTCGAGGACCGTGCGGTGCTGCGGGCGCGGCGCGAGCAGCTGCGGCGGGACCGCTGGGAGCGGCGCGACCGGCGACGCGTGGACCAGGCCGCGGTGTGGCGCACCTGGTCCGAGAGCACCTGGCTGGAACGCCGGCAGGCCGAGCGCCGCGCTGACCGGCACCCCTGACCGGCGCCGCGGGGCGGGCGTGTGTTCCGTCGCACACCGGTGTCGGCCTACACTGGGCTTGCGTGCCGGTCGCGGCACGTCCGAACGTCCTGGGAGTTGAAGTCCGTGGGTATCTTCCGCAACCCGGCTGTGATCATCGCGCTGATCCTGCTGGTCGTGCTGCTGTTCGGGGCCAACCGTCTGCCGGACGTGGCCCGCAGCGTCGGTTCGTCGCTGAAGATCTTCAAGAAGGAGATCAAGGACCTGGGCGAGGACGACGACGACAACGACACCACGACCTCGCGGTCCACCGCGTCGGGCACCACGACGCAGGGCACCGGTGCGCAGGACGGCGCCCCGTCGGCGTCGTCGGCGCAGCCGCCGCAGGGCGAGGCCCCGGCGCAGGGCTCGGGTCGTCCCGACCCGCACCAGTCCTGAGAGCGGGCTGATGGCTCGAACCCCCCGGGATCCCGAGGGGCGGATGCCGCTGCGCGAGCACCTGGTCGAGGCGCGGCGGCGGATCGTGCGCATCGCGATCGGCCTGCTGCTCGGCGCGATCGTCGGCTGGATCCTGTACGACCCGCTGCTGGACGCGCTGATGCGTCCCCTGGAGATGGCGGCGGACCGGCGCGGCGCGCTGATCGGGCTGAACTTCGACGGCGTGGCCACCGCGATCGACATGCGGGTCAAGGTCTCGCTGTTCCTGGCAGTGATCGTCTCCAGCCCCTGGTGGCTGTACCAGGTCTTCGCGTTCATCACCCCGGGTCTGACCCGCTCCGAGCGCCGCTACGTCTTCGGGTTCCTGACCGCGGCGGTGCCGATGTTCCTGGCCGGGGCGCTGCTGGCCTGGTCGGTGCTGCCGTTCGTGGTCGAGGTCCTCAACGACTTCGTGCCCGAGGGCGGCTCGAACCTCATCGGCGCCCAGCTCTACCTCAGCTTCGTGATGCGCCTGATCCTGGCGTGCGGCATCGCGTTCCTGGTGCCGGTGTTCATGGTGGTGCTCAACCTGATGGGCCTCGTGCGCGCGCGCACCTGGCTCGCGGGCTGGCGCTGGGCGATCCTCGTCTCGTTCCTCTTCGCCGCGATCGTCACCCCGACCATGGACGTGCTGAGCATGTTCGGGATCGCGCTGCCCATCGCCGCGCTGTACTTCGTGGCGACCGGGATCTGCTTCGTGCACGACCGCCGCGTCGACCGGCGCCGCGTCGCCCCCGTCGAGTGAGCGCCGCGGCACGGACCGGCGCCCACCACGTCGGGCTGGTGGTCAACCCCACCGCCGGGGCGGGCCGCGGCCGCGTGATCGCCACGGTGGCCACCGACCGGCTGCGGCGGGCGGGGCACCGGGTCAGCGACCTGTCCGGCCCCGACGGGGCGGCGACGGCCGCGCGCCTGGCCGCCCGGCACGACCTGGAGGCCCTGGTGGTGGTCGGCGGCGACGGCATGGTCCACCTGGGAGCGGGCGCGACCGCGGGCACCGGCACCCCGCTCGGGGTGGTGCCGGTGGGGACCGGCAACGACTTCGCCGCCGTGCTCGGGCTGCCCGACGACCCGCTGGACGCCGTCGACCACGTCGTGGCGGCCCTGGAGCACGGCACCCGCCGCGCCGTGGACGCCATCGAGGTCACCGGCCCGCACGACCCCCCGCGCTGGGTGGCCGGCGCGGTCTCGGCCGGGCTGGACGCCGCCGTCAGCGCCCGGGCGCTGCGGATGCGGCACCCGCGCGGTCCCGCTCGCTACACCGTGGCCGCCCTGGCCGAGCTGGCCCGGTTCCGGGCGTGGGACTACCGCCTGGAGCTCACCGACGTCGTCGACGACGGCGGGCTGGCGCTGGCCGGCGACCCGGGCCGCCCGACCTGGCAGGGGCGTGCCGCGATGGTCACCGCCGCCAACGTCGACCGCATCGGCGGCGGCATCCGCGTCACCCCGCACGCGCGGGTCGACGACGGGCTGCTCGACGTGCTCGTGGCGCCGATCACCTCCCGGGCTGCCGCGGCGAGCATCTTCCCGTTCATGTACGCCGGCACCCACGTCCGCCGGCGCGACGTGCACGTGCTGCGCGCCCGGGCGGTGACGATCAGCCCCGGCCCGGACGCCGAGCCCGGCACCGTCTGGCCGGTGGCCCACGGCGACGGGGAGGCGCTGTCCGCGCTGCCCCTGACCGCCCGCGCGGTGCCCGGGGCGCTGCAGGTGCTGACCTCGGCCTGAGCCGTAGGCTGACGGCATGACGGCAGTACCCAGCCCCGCCGAACGTTACGCCGCCGCCCGGGCCCGCTCGGCCCGCGCGCGGGCCGAGGCCGGGGAGCTCGGCCGGTTCCGCTCCCTGGTCGACTTCGAGCTCGACGACTTCCAGGCCGAGGCCTGCGCCGCCCTGGAGCGCGGCCGCGGCGTCCTGGTGGCGGCCCCCACCGGCGCCGGCAAGACCGTGGTCGGCGAGTTCGCCGTGCACCTGGCGCTCGCCCGCGGCGGCAAGACCTTCTACACCACGCCCATCAAGGCGCTGAGCAACCAGAAGTACCACGACCTCGTCGACCGGCACGGCGTCGACGCCGTCGGGCTGCTGACCGGCGACACCTCCATCAACGGCGACGCGCCGGTGGTCGTGATGACCACCGAGGTGCTGCGCAACATGCTCTACGCCGGCTCGACCACGCTGGAGGGGCTGGCCTACGTGGTGATGGACGAGGTGCACTACCTCGCCGACCGGTTCCGCGGCCCGGTGTGGGAGGAGGTCATCATCCACCTGCCCGACCACGTCCAGCTCGTCTCGCTGTCGGCGACGGTGTCCAACGCCGAGGAGTTCGGCGACTGGCTCGCCACCGTGCGCGGCGACACCGCCGTGGTGGTCAGCGAGCACCGCCCGGTGCCGCTGTGGCAGCACGTCATCACCGCCCCGGACGAGCCGCGCGGGCACCCGCGCCTGTTCGACCTGTACGCGGGGCACGTCGACCCCACCGACCCCGGCACCAACCCGCCGATCGACCCCGACCTGGCCCGGCTGTTCCGCACGCACGGCCGCGCCGGGTCCGCGCCGGGCGCCCGACGCCGTGGCCGCGGGGACCGCGGCTACCGCGGTCGCGGCGGGCGCGGCGGCGACCAGGGCGTGGTCCCGCAGCGCCGCGTGCCGCGCCGGTACGCCGTGGTCGAGGCGCTCGACGAGGACGCCCTGCTGCCGGCGATCTACTTCATCTTCTCCCGCGCCGGCTGCGAGGGCGCCGTCGAGCAGTGCCTGCGCGCCGGGCTGCGCCTGACCAACGCCGAGGAGGAGGCCGAGATCCGCCGGGTGATCGAGGAGCGCACGGTCACCGTGCCGCCCGAGGACCTGGAGGTGCTGGGCTTCTGGCAGTGGCAGCACGCGCTGGCACGGGGCGTGGCCGCCCACCACGCCGGGCTGCTGCCGGTGTTCAAGGAGACCGTCGAGGAGCTGTTCGCCCGCGGGCTGGTCAAGGTCGTGTTCGCCACCGAGACGCTCGCGCTCGGCATCAACATGCCCGCCCGGTCGGTGGTGCTGGAAAAGCTGGTGAAGTTCGACGGCACCGCCCACCAGCCCATCACGCCGGGGGAGTACACCCAGCTGACCGGACGCGCCGGACGGCGCGGCATCGACGTCGAGGGCCACGCCGTCGTCGTCGACCACGTGGGCCTGGACCCGGTGGCCCTGGCCGGGCTCGCGTCGCGCCGGCTGTACCCGCTGCGCTCCAGCTTCCGCCCGACGTACAACATGGCGGTCAACCTCGTCGGCCAGGTCGGCGCCGAACGTGCCCGCGAGGTGCTGGAGACCAGCTTCGCGCAGTTCCAGGCCGACCGGGGCGTGGTCGACCTGGCCAAGCAGGCCCAGGCGCACGCCGAGGCGCTGGAGGGCTACCGCGGCGCCGCGCACTGCGAGCACGGCGACGTCGAGGGCTACCTCACGATCCGGCGGGCCATCACCGCCCGGGAGAAGGAGCTGTCCCGCGCCGCCAAGGGGGCGCGCCGCGCCGACGCGATCGACTCGCTGTCGCGGCTGCGGCGTGGCGACGTCGCCGAGGTGCCGTCGGGTCGGCGGCGCGGCTTCGTGGTCGTGCTGGACCCCGGCGGCGACGAGGGCGGCTTCGACGGGCCGCGCCCGACGGTGCTGACCCAGGAGCGGCAGGTCAAGAAGCTCACCGTCGCCGACACCCCCGACGGGGTGCGCACCGTGACCCGTGTGCGCATCCCGAAGAGCTTCAACTCCCGCCGGCCCGCCGACCGGCGGGACCTGGCCTCCAGCCTGCGCAACGCGCTGGGGGAGCGGTCCGCCCCCGGTAACGACCCGGCCGGGCGCGACGCGCGCGAGCGGGGCGGTGACGTCGCCTCCGACCGCGAGCTGCAGCGGCTGCGCGGCGACCTGCGCGCCCACCCGGTCCACGGCTGCCCGGAGCGGGAGGACCACCTGCGGTGGGCCCAGCGCGCCGAGACGCTCGCCCGCGAGCAGGACGCGCTGGTCCGGCGCATCGAGGGCCGCACCGGGTCCATCGCCCGCACGTTCGACCGGATCTGCGACGTGCTGACCGAGCTGGACTACCTGCACCGCGGCGACGACGGGCTGCAGGTCACCGAGTCCGGACGCCGGCTGGGCCGGCTGTACGCCGAGGACGACCTGCTGCTGGCCGAGTGCCTGCGCCAGGGCGTGTGGGACGAGCTGCGACCCGCCGAGCTGGCCGCCGCCGTGTCGGTGGTGGTGTACGCCGGGCGGCGTGAGGAGGCCCAGACCGGTCTGGCGGGGGTGCCGGGGCGCCGGCTCGCCGACGCCGTGGACGCGACCGCCGCCGTGTGGGCCCGTGTCACCGAGCTGGAGGCCGCCCATCGCCTGGAGGTGACCGGCACCCTGGACACCGCGCTGACCGCCCCCGTGCACCAGTGGGCCTCGGGCGCCAGCCTCGACACGGTGCTGCGCGGCACCGACATCGCGGCGGGTGACTTCGTGCGCTGGTGCAAGCAGGTCGTCGACGTGCTCGACCAGCTCGCCGCGGCCGCCGGGCCGCCGCTGCGGGGCCGGGCGCGGGCCGCCCAGGACGCGGTGCTGCGCGGTGTCGTGGCGCACTCCACGGTCTGATCCCGGGCCGCCGGTTCCCCGGGGCACCCCCGCGGTGCCCTAGGCTTTCGGCCGTGACCTCCACCCTGTACCGCAACGGTGTCGTCCACTCGGCCGCGGACCCGTTCGCCGAGGCCCTGCTCGTCGACGACGGGGTGGTGGCCTGGCTCGGCGCCGAGGACACCGCCGCCGGTCTGGCCGCCCGTGCCGACGAGGTCGTCGACCTCGACGGCGCGCTGGTCACTCCCGGGTTCGTCGACGCCCACGTGCACGCCCTCGAGACGGGGCTGACCGCCGCGGGCGTCGACCTGTCCCCGGCCGCCGGCGGCCACAGCCTGGCCGCCGCCCTGGACCGCCTGGCGGCCGCCGCCCGCGACCTGGACGCCGCCGACCCCGGCGGGCAGCAGATCCTGCTCGCCCTCGGGTGGGACGAGGGCGCCTGGCCCGAAGGTCGCGCCCCCTGGCTGAGCGAGCTGGACGCCGCCACCGGGGGACGGCCCACGCTCGCGGTGCGCGTCGACGGACACAGCGCGCTGGCCTCGTCCTCGCTCGCCGCCCGCACCGGCCTGGACCGCACCCCGGACTGGGACGGCACCGGGCTCGTCGGCGGGCAGGCGTACGCGAGCGCCCGCGCCGCCGTGCACGACCTGGACCCCGCGCGACGCGAGACGCTGTACCGCGAGGCGCTGTCGCAGGCCGCCGCGCGCGGCATCGTGGCCGTGCACGAGATGAGCACCCCGCACGTGGACACCCGCGAGGGCCTGACCGCGCTGATGTCGCTCGCCGCCGACCCCGACCAGCGGCTGCCGCACGTGACCGCCTACCGCGCCGAGCTGTGCACCGGTCCCGAGGACGCCCGGGCGCTGCTGGCCGAGCTGCCGTTCCTGACCGGCATCGGCGGGGACCTGACCGTGGACGGCACCCTCGGTTCGCGCACCGCGGCCCTGACCTCGCCCTACACGGACCTGCCGTCGGAGGCCCGCGAGCGCACCGGCCGGCTGTACCTGTCGGCCGACCAGATCGCCACCCACCTGCTGGCCTGCTCGGCCGCCGGGGTCCAGGGCGGCCTGCACGTCGTGGGCGACCGGGCCATGGACGAGCTCGTCGAGGGGCTGGAGGTCGCGGTGGGCCGCGCGGACGCCGCCACGCTGCGCGGCGGGCACCACCGCATCGAGCACGCCCTGTTCGTGGACGCCGCGGCCCTGGCCTCGCTGCTGCTGTACGGCATGGGGCTGTCGATCCAGCCGGCGTACGACTCGACCTGGGGCGGCCCGGACGGCATGTACACCACGCGGCTCGGCGGGCCGCGCGCGGCGAACCTGTCGCCGTTCGCGGACCTGGCCGGGGCGGGGGTGCCGATCGCGTTCGGGTCCGACAGTCCGGTGACCCCGCTGGACCCCTGGCAGGCGGTCCGCGCGGCGATCGGGCACGCGGACCCCTCCCAGCGGGTCAGCGCCCGCTCGGCGTTCCGCGCCCACTCCCGCGGCGGCTGGCGCCTGGCCGGGCTGGACCACACCGGTGCCGGCGAGCTGCGCGTCGGTGCACCGGCGCACCTGGCGGTGTGGCGCACCGGGTCGCTGGCCGTGCAGTCCGCGCCGGGCCGGCTGTCGCAGTGGAACCCCGAGGCGCGTGCCGGCCAGCCGCTGCTGCCGGACCTGTCCGAGGACGCGCCGGCCCCGCAGTGCCTGCGCACCGTGCGGGACGGCGTCGTGCTGCACGACGTGCTCGACGGCTGAGCGGATGAGCACCGTGACCGATCCCGCCCCGTCCCCCGCGTCCGCGAGCGCCTCCGCCGCGCCGGCGTCCTGGATGACGTCGCGGTCGGCGACGCTGCTGCTGGGCGTCGCCGCCGGGGTGGTGCTGTGGACCGCTTTCCCCGACGTGGGGGCCTGGCCGGCGGCGTTCGTGGCGGTGGGCCTGCTGTTCGCGGCCTGGCGCCGCACGGGCCGGCGCGCGGCCGCGTGGAACGCGCTGGTGGGGCTGGTGGCCGGCTGGTCGTTCTGGTTGCCGCACATCTGGTGGGCGAACTTCGCCACGGACACCGTGCCGTGGCTGGCGCTGGCCACCCTGCAGGCGGCGTTCTGGGCGCTGCTGGGGGCGGTGTGGACGTGGGCGCGCCGCTGGCCGGCGCTGGCCCTGCCGGACCCGGGCGCGTCCGCCGCGACCGCGGTGCTGCGCACGCTCGGGCACGCGGCGGCGTTCGCGGTGCTGTTCGTCGGGGTGGAGCAGGCCCGCTCGCAGGTGCCGTTCGGCGGCTTCCCGTGGGGCCGGCTGGCCTGGACGATGGTGGACGCCCCGACCGGACGGGCGGCCTGGCTGGGCGGCACGGTCGCGGTCTCGTTGCTGGTGGCGCTGGTCGGGGTGCTCGGTGCGGTGGCCGCGGGCCGGGTGCTGGCGGCGGTCCGTGCCCGGCGGGCGGGTCGTGCGGTGCGGCCGGCGCTGCTGGGTGCCGGGGCCGGCGTGCTCGGCGCGGTGGTCCTGGCGGTGGCGCCGGCGGCGCTGCCGCTGCCGGCCGGCCCCGTGCCGCCGGAGCCGGTGGCGACCGCGGACCTGGACACGGTCGTGGTGGACGCGGGCACGGCCACCCACGAGGGACCGGGCCCCGTGCTGCGGGCCGGCGCGGTGCAGGGCAACGTGGCCGAACCCGGCCTGGGGTCGTTCGCCAACCGGGCCGAGGTGCTGACCAACCACCTGGACGGCACCGACGCGCTGGCCGGCCGCGACCTCGACCTCGACGTGGTGCTGTGGCCGGAGAACGGATCGGACCTGGACCCGCAGGAGGCCGACGACGTCGCCGCGGCGCTCGACGCGACCGCGGCGCGGGTGGGTGCCCCGATCCTGGTGGGCGCCCAGGAGTACCCCGAGACCGGTGGCCGGTACAACGTGTCCCTGCTGTGGCAGCCGGGGGCCGGGGTGATCGACCGGTACGCCAAGCAGCACCCGGCCCCGTTCGGGGAGTACATCCCGCTGCGCGGGTTCGTGCGGCTGTTCTCGGCCCAGGTGGACCGGGTCACCAACGACATGCTGGCGGGCACCGAGCCGGCCGTGGTCGACCTGCCGCGCCCGGACGGGCCCACGGTGCCGATGGCCACGGCGATCTGCTTCGAGGTCGCCTACGACGAGATCGTGCGGGACGCGGTGCGGCGCGGTGCGCAGGTGCTGGTGGTCCCGACGAACAACGCCTCGTTCGGGTACACCGCGGAGTCCACCCAGCAGCTGGCCATGACCCGCATGCAGGCGATGACCACCGGTCGCGCGGCGGTGCAGATCTCCACCGTGGGGGTCTCGGGCGTCGTGGCACCGGACGGCACGCTGGTGGCGGCGACCGACCTGTTCACCGCCGACCAGCTCGTGGCGGAGCTGCCGCTGCGCACCACCATGACCCCGGCGGTGCGCGCCGGGGAGGGGCCGGGGATCGTCGTGGAGGCCGCGGCCGTGCTGCTCGTGGCCGCCGGTGCGGTCTCGGCCCTCGTCAGCCGCCGTCGCGCGGGAGGAGAGTCGTGAGCACGCTGGTCATCATCCCCACGTACGACGAACGCGAGTCGCTGCCGGGCACGCTGGAACGGCTGCGCACCGCGCAGCCGGACGTGGACGTGCTGGTGGTCGACGACGCCTCGCCGGACGGCACCGGGCGATGGGCCGAGGAGGTCGCGGCCCGGGACCCACGAGTGCACGTGCTGCACCGCACCGGCAAGGGCGGGCTCGGCGCGGCCTACGTCGCCGGGTTCGGCTGGGGGCTCGGGCGCGGCTACGACGTGCTGTGCGAGATGGACGCCGACGGCTCCCACCGGCCCGAGGAGCTGTCACGGCTGCTGGACCGTGCGGCGGACCCCGACGCCCCCGGTCTGGTGCTCGGCTCGCGCTGGGTGCCCGGGGGCCGGGTCGTGAACTGGCCGTGGCACCGCCAGCTGCTCTCCCGCGGCGGCAACACCTACGTGCGGCTGCTGCTGGGCGTGGCCGTGCGGGACGCCACCGGGGGGTTCCGCGCCTTCCGGGCGGACACGCTGCGGGCGATCGACCTGGCCGCCGTGGAGTCGCACGGCTACTGCTTCCAGGTGGACATGACCTGGCGGGTGCTGCGCGGCGGCGGCACCGTCGCCGAGGTGCCGATCACGTTCGTCGAGCGCACGGTGGGGGAGTCGAAGATGTCGCGGGCGATCGTGGTCGAGGCGCTGACGAAGGTGACCGCGTGGGGCCTGGCGCACCGCGGCCGCCAGCTGCGCCGGCTGCTGCCCGGCGGGCGGCGGCGCCCCTGACCGCGCCCCGGCGCCCGCCCGACCGGCGGTGCCGGGCACGACGAAGGGCGGCCCTCCCGCGGGAGGGCCGCCCTTGATCGTGCGTGTCGAGCCGGGCGCCGGGCCGGCCGACGTCAGGCCGAGCGGCGCAGCTTGCCGGCGCGCAGCAGCTCGAGCCGCTCGTCGAGGAGCTCCTCGAGCTCGGAGACGGTGCGGCGCTCGAGCAGCATGTCCCAGTGGGTGCGCTGCGGCTTGGTCGGCTTGGCGTCAGGACGCTCCGCGTCCCGCAGCAGGGCCTCCCCACCGCACTGGCACTCCCAGATCGGGGGAACCTCGGCGTCGGTGGAGAACGGCAGGATGATGGTGTGGCCGTTGGGGCAGTCGTAGTGCGCCTGGAATCGCGGGGCGAAGTCCACGCCCTCGTCGGACTCCATGCTCTTGCTGCCGATGCTCATGCCACGCAGAGAGCGGTCGGGCATGTCGTCCTCCACAGGTCGGGTTTCAGGGGGCCGTGGGATCCAACGCGCCGCCGACGGCGGTTGTTCCGCCCGGGCGTGAAGGTCCGGTGAAGCGTACCGGCTCCTCGGGTTCCGGGTCCGGCGACGGGACCCAATGTGGCGAGGACCGCCCCCGCTCGCAAGTCGAGAGCCTTGTGCGGCACCCTGGTGTGGGTGACGTCACCCGGGCGGGGCGTGCGCCGGGAACAATCGACGGCACCGACGGGTTGGCGCGAGTGCATGCAAACGCATGCAGAGGACCGACAGGAGTGCAACGTGCAGTTCGGCATCTTCTCCGTCTCGGACGTCACGACGGACCCCACCACCGGCCGCACCCCGGACGACACCGAGCGGGTGCGCTCGATGCTGACCATCGCCCGGCACGCCGACGCCGCGGGCCTGGACGTCTTCGCCACCGGCGAGCACCACAACCCGCCGTTCGTGGCCTCGAGCCCCACCACGCTGCTCGGCTACCTGGCCGGCGTCACCGAGAACATCACGCTGTCCACGGCCACCACCCTGATCACCACCAACGACCCGGTGCGCCTGGCCGAGGAGTACGCGATGCTCCAGGTCGTCTCCGACGGCCGCATGGACCTGATGATGGGCCGCGGCAACACCGGTCCCGTCTACCCCTGGTTCGGCCAGGACATCCGCAACGGCATCCCGCTCGCGATCGAGAACTACGCGCTGCTGCGCCGGCTGTGGACCGAGGACGTCGTGGACTGGAGCGGGCAGTTCCGCACCCCGCTGCAGGGCTTCACCTCCACCCCGCGGCCCTTGGACGGGGTGCCGCCGTTCGTCTGGCACGGCTCCATCCGGTCCCCGGAGATCGCCGAGCAGGCCGCCTACTACGGCGACGGGTTCCTGCACAACAACATCTTCTGGCCCATGCACCACACCAAGCAGATGGTGCGGTTCTACCGCCAGCGCTACGAGCACCACGGCCACGGGCGTGCCGACCAGGCGATCGTGGGCCTGGGCGGCCAGGTGTTCGTGCGCAAGAACTCCCAGGACGCGGTGCGCGAGTTCCGCCCCTACTTCGACGTCGCGCCGGTCTACGGCCACGGCCCGAGCCTGGAGGACTTCTCCGCCCAGACGCCGCTGACCGTCGGCTCGCCCCAGCAGGTCATCGACCGCTACGGCGCGTTCGTCGAGGACGTCGGCTACTACCAGCGCCAGATGTTCCTCATCGACCACGCCGGCCTGCCCCTGAAGACCGTCCTGGAGCAGATCGACCTGCTGGCCGAGGAGATCGTGCCCGCGCTGCGCACGATCGTCGAGGCCAAGCGGCCCGCCGAGGACGTGCCGCTGAACCCGCCCACCCACGCCGAACGCGTCGCCGCCGCCCGCACGGCCGGCCGCTCCGGCGCCACGCACGTCGGCGACGGCGGCGACGCCGTGACCGGCACCCGAGCCGAGGAGGTCCTCCGATGAGCACCCGCCGCACCCTCGCGGTCGTCACCGCGGGGCTGTCCCAGCCGTCCTCGACCCGGCTGCTCGCCGACCGGCTGGCCGGCGCCGCCGCCGACGAGCTGCGCGCCGCCGGGCACGAGGTCGACGTCGAGGTCGTCGAGCTGCGCGAGCACGCGCACGCCATCGTCGACGCGATGCTGACCCGGTTCCCCGCCGGCGACCTCGCCGACGCCCTGGACACCGTCACGAACGCCGACGGCCTGGTCCTGGTCAGCCCGCTGTTCACCACGACCTACTCGGGGCTGTTCAAGTCGTTCCTCGACATCGTCGACCCCGACGCCCTGACCGGGACGCCGGTGCTGCTCGGGGCGACCGGCGGCACCGCGCGGCACTCCCTGGCGCTGGACTACTCGATGCGCCCGCTGCTGACCTACCTGCGCGCCCAGGTGGTGCCCACCGCGGTCTTCGCGGCCACCGACGACTGGGCCGGCCAGGACGACGACGGCGCCCTGCCGCGCCGCATCGCGCGGGCGGGCCGCGAGCTCGCCGAGGCCGTGGGCGCCCGCCCGGCCGCGGGCCCGCAGGACGACCCGTTCGGCGACACCCCCGACTTCGCCGAGCTGCTCGGCGGCTCCTGACCGGTCCGCCGTCGGGGCGGACGCGCAGGTCCGGGTACGCTCGGGCCCATGCGCGTCCTGGTCTCCGGCGGAGCCGGCTACATCGGTTCCCACACGGTCCTGTCCCTGCTGGCCTCCGGCCACGACGTCGTCGTGGTCGACGACTTCTCCAACGCCAAGCCGAGCGTCATCGGCCGGCTGGAGGCCCTGTCCGGCCGGCACGTGCCGGTGCACGCGATCGACCTGACCGACGCCGAGAAGACCGAGCGGCTGTTCGCGCACGAGACCTTCGACGCGGTCGTGCACTTCGCCGGGTTCAAGGCGGTGGGGGAGTCCGTGGCCAAGCCGCTGGCGTACTACCGCAACAACATCGACTCCACGCTGTCGCTGCTGGAGGCGATGCGCCGCCACGACGTGCACCGGCTGGTGTTCTCCTCCTCGGCGACCGTCTACGGCGAGCACGCCCCGGTGCCGTACGTCGAGGACTACGAGCACCTGTCCTCCTCCTCGCCGTACGGGCAGACGAAGGTCATGATCGAGCGCATCATGACCGACGTCGCCGCCGCCACCGACGGGCTGCGGGTGGCGCTGCTGCGCTACTTCAACCCCGTCGGCGCCCACCCGTCGGGCCAGATCGGCGAGGACCCCCAGGGCATCCCGAACAACCTCATGCCGTTCATCGCCCAGGTGGCGGTGGGCCGCCGCGAGCGCCTGACGGTGTTCGGCGACGACTACCCGACCGCGGACGGCACCTGCGAGCGCGACTACCTGCACGTCGAGGACCTCGCCGCCGGGCACGTGGCCGCCCTGGAGCACCTCGACGCGATGGTCGAGCCGGTGCGGGCGTTCAACCTCGGCACCGGCACCGGCACCTCGGTGCTGCAGATGCTGCACGCCTTCGAGCGCGCGACCGGCCGCGAGCTGCCCTACGAGATCGGTCCGCGCCGCGCCGGTGACCTGCCGGCGTTCTGGGCCGACCCCACGCGGGCGCACACCGAGCTGGGCTGGCGTGCGCACAAGACGATCGACGACATGTGCGCCGACACCTGGCGCTGGCAGCAGGCCAACCCGCAGGGCTTCCCGGACGCCTGACCAGGAACGACGTCGGCGCGCGGGCTCAGCGGTCGGGCAGGGTCACCGTCACGGTCCGCCCGCCGAAGCCGTGGACCTGGTCGCGCCCCTCGACGACGACCGCCTCGACCTCCCGCGGGATCTCGACGCCGCGCTGGGTGCGCGTGAACGGCTGCTCGCCGGCGTGGTCGTGGGCCAGCGTGTGCACCGCCAGCTCGGTGCCGTCGGGGGTCAGCACCCGCCAGCCGTCAGCGTACCGCTCGGGGGTGTCGTACGGCGAGCTCATCGTGACCTCGAGGTCGCAGGTCTCGCCCGAGCAGTCGGCCACCACCTCCAGCACGTCCGGGTGGCGCTGGGCGTCCGCCGTCGTCGCGGAGGACGGGGCGCCGTCGCCGTCGTCCGGTCCGGCCGGCTGGCACCCGGCCAGCACGACGCCGGCCAGGACGAGCGCCGCCGGAGCGCGCGGACGCCCGCGACCGGCGGTGCCGGGCGCGGGCGTCGATCCGCGGCGGGGTCGGCTCACAGCACCCCGGCGACCTCGCGGTGGTCCAGGCCGTGGGCCTGGGCGACCCCCGCGTGCGTGATGTGACCGGCGTGGGTGTTGAGCCCGCGCGCGAGCGCGGCGTCGGCGCGCAGCGCCTCGCGCCAGCCCGAGTCCGCGAGCGCCACGGCGTAGGGCAGCGTGACGTTGGTCAGGGCGTAGGTGGAGGTGCGCGGCACGGCGCCGGGCATGTTGGCCACGCAGTAGAACACGGTGTCGTGCACCGGGTAGGTGGGCTGGTCGTGGGTCGTGGGCCGCGAGTCCGCGAAGCAGCCGCCCTGGTCGATCGCGATGTCGACCAGCACCGCACCGGGCCGCATCTGGGCCACGAGCTCGTTGGGCACCAGGACGGGGGCCTTGGCGCCGGGCAGCAGGACGGCGCCGATGACCAGGTCGGCCTCGAGCACGGCCTGGCGCAGGCTGAGCCGGTTGGACGTCAGGGTCTGCACGCGGCCGGCGAACTCGCGGTCCGCGGCGCGCAGCACGTCGACGTTGGTGTCCAGCAGGGTGACGTGGGCGCCCATGCCCACGGCGATGCGGGCGGCGTTCATCCCCGAGGTGCCGGCACCGATGATGACGACCTGCGCGGCCGGCACGCCGGGCACACCGCCGAGCAGCACCCCGCGGCCGCCGGCGGCGTTCTGCAGGGTGGCCGCCCCGACCTGGGTGGCGAGCCGGCCCGCGACCTCGGACATCGGGGCCAGCAGCGGCAGGAAGCCGTCGGCGTGCTGGACGGTCTCGTAGGCCACGGAGGTGACGCGCCGGGCGAGCAGCTCCTCGGTGAGGGCCTTGTCCGCGGCGAGGTGCAGGTAGGTGAACAGCAGCTGGTCCTCGCGCAGGAGGTGGTACTCCTCGGCGACGGGTTCCTTGACCTTGAGCACCATCTCGCCGGCCGCCCAGGTCGCGGCGGCGCCCTCGACGATGCGGGCGCCCTCCTCGGCGTACTGGGCGTCGGTGATCCCGGCGCCGAGGCCGGCACCGGCCTGGACGTGCACGGTGTGTCCGCGCGTGACCAGCTCGTGCACGCCGGCCGGGGTGATGGCGACGCGGTCTTCGTGGTTCTTGACTTCCTTCGGGACGGCGACGTCCATCGTGGCCCTCTCGGTCGGCTCGGGTCGCGAGCGCGGACGCGCCGACCGGATGTGACGGCGCTCACCACCAGTGTGCCGCCTCCGTTCGGTGTGCGCGGTCAGATCGGCGGTTTCTTCGGTACTGTCGATGGATGGCATCGAGTTCTTCGTCCACGCGGGCGTCGCGCACATCTCGTTCGCAGGATGTTCGGTCCCGGCCCGAGGCCGCACCGGGTCTGGAGCGGCGCGCCCGCGCGGCGGTGCGCCTGGACGCGATCGACCACCGGCTGCTCGCGGCGCTCGCCGAGGACGCCCGCGTGCCGAACAACGCCCTGGCCGCGCAGGTGGGGATCGCGCCGTCGACGTGCCTGACGCGGGTGCGGCGCCTGCGCGACGAGGGGGTCATCCGCGGCTTCCACGCCGACGTCGACCCGGCGCTGGCGGGCCGGCCCCTGCAGGCCGTCATCGCCGTGCGCATGCAGGGGGCGGCGCGGTCGCACCTGCCGGCGTTCGCCCGCGAGCTGGCGAGGCTGCCGGGTGTGCTGGACGTCTACCTGCTGGGCGGCGCCCACGACTTCTTCGTGCACGTCACCGCCCCGGACACGGACGTGCTCAACGAGTTCGTCATCGAGAACCTCTCGGCCAACCCCGGGGTGGCGCTGACCGAGACGAACCTGATCTTCCAGCACACCCGCGGCGGCTGGTACTGAGCCCCCGGAGGCGTCGGCTCAGGCCGTCGCCTCCGGGGTGTCCGGGGTCCCCGTCCCCTCCGCCGCGGTCGCCGACGCGCGCAGCCCGGCGAGCTCGCCCTCGGCCCGCGCCCGGGCCGCCGCCTGGGCCGCCCCGTCGCGGGCGGCGTCGTCCGCGCGGGACCGGGCCGCGGCCAGCTCGTCGCGCAGCCGGGCGGCCTCGCCCTCGAGCCGGTCGCTCGCGGACCGGGCCGCGGTGAGCTCGGCGGCCAGACGGGCCCGCTCGTCCTCGCCGCGCTGGTGCTCGCCGCGCACCGACTCCAGCGCGGAGCGGGCCTCGGCCAGCGTCTCCTGGACGCCGCTCAGCGCGGCGCGCGCCTCGGCGCGCTGCTCGGCCGCGGCCGCGCGGGCGTCCACCGCGGCGGTGAGGTCCTCGCGCAGCGCCACGGTCTCGGCGTGCGCCCGTGCCAGCTCGGCACGCAGCTCCTCGGCCTGACCCTCGGCCCGACGCGCCGCGGCGGCCGCCTGCTCGCGGGCGAGCCCGGCCTCGTCCAGGAGGTTCCGCAGCCGCTGGGTCTCGGCCCGTGCCTCGGCGAGGTCGGCGCGGGCCTCGTCCCGCTCGGCGGCCGCGGTGTCGGCGGCGCGGGCCAGCCGGTCGGCGTCCTCACGCGCCGAGGCCGCACGCTCCTGCAGCGTCGCGGTCTCCTCGGCGTGCTCGTCGCGCGCCCGTCGCACCGCCTCGCCCCAGAGGCCGGCGACCCCGCGCTCGACCAGCAGCTCGACCGACCGCGGCAGGTCGGGCAGGCGCGCCGCGTCGGCGGCGTCCTCGGCGCGCTGCGTCCGCCAGGCGCGCAGGTGGGTGGTGGCCGTGGCGTTGGAGCACCCCGCCCGGTCGCGCACGGTGCTGACCGTCACCGGCTCGTCATCCGCCAGCAGTGCGTCGGCCGCGGCGAACACCCGCTCCCGGGCGGTGACCGGTGCCGGGGGAGCGTCGGCGGCGTCGTCCGCCGGGCGGTCGTCGTCCTCGGAGGGTGTGACGGACGAGAGGACCGGAGGAGGAGTAGTCATCATGCGATCCTACCGCTACTCCTCCTGACCAACTACCGACACCCGCTTTTCCAAAGCGGGTGCGCAAGAATGCGCGGGGATGCCGTACGGAGAGCGTTTGCGCAGTTCAGCGCGCTGCGCGGGCGGTCAGGTGAACCACCCCAAACGGTGCATCTGCACCATCGGTGAGCACATCGTGAGCAGTGTCTGCCGGGTCGTGCGCGGCGAACTGCGCGGACATCGACTCGCCGAGGCGGTCGAGGTCGTCCTCGAACAGCCCCGCGTAGGTGCGCAGGGTCAGGACGGGGGACTCGTGGCCGAGCATGCGCTGGACGGCCTTGACGCTCGCGCCGCTGGCGATGGCCAACGAGGCGGCGGTGTGCCGCAGGTCGTGCAGGGTCAGCGGGGCGAAGTCCTCGGCGCCGGCGCGCAGGGTGACGCGGGCCACGGCCTCCAGGCGCCGGGTGCGGGCGATCTTCTGGCCGCGGGTCAGGCCGTCGCGGCGGGTGCGGTCGGCCTCGACCAGCACCGCCCAGGTGGCGGCGTCCACGACGCCGGTGACCGGCAGGTCCTGATCGGCCTGGACCCGGCGCACGGCGGTCAGGGTGGTCGTGTCGTAGATCCCGGTGGCGGGCAGCCCGAGCAGCTCCTGGAGCGTGCTCACCGCGGTGCCGGCGGCGCGCACGGCCGGGCGGAAGGCGTGCCGGTCGAAGGACTCGCGGCGCAGCGGGCCGCCGTCGCGCGCGGTGAACAGCAGCGCGGTGCCCGGGCGGCCGCCGAGCCGCTCGGCGAGCTGGGGCTCCAGCACGCTCGGGACCGGCACCTCGCGGCGCGCGTGGGTCTTGGTGCTGCCGAGCAGCAGGGTGCCGTCGTCCAGGCGGGTGTAGGCGCGTTCGATGGTGACGCGTCGCCGCAGCAGGTCCACGTCCCCGGTGCGCAGGGCCGAGACCTCGCCCCAGCGCAGCCCGGTCAGCCCGGCCAGCAGCACCAGCGTGCGCGCCGGGGCGGAGGCGGTCGCGTCGGCCGCGCGGCGCAGCTGTTCGTGGGACAGGTACCGGTGCGGCTTGGTCTTGGGCGCGCGCGGCAGGGACGGCACGCGCCCCGAGGGGGTGCGGGCCGGGTTGGCCGTCAGTCGGCGGGCGTCCACCGCGGCGTCCAGCAGCGCCACCAGCAGTCGCACCGCGTCACGACGCCGGGCGGGGGAGGCCGGCTCGGCGGCCCCGTGCGGGCGCATCTCGACCGCCCACCGGGCGACGTCGTCGTGCGTCACCCGGCGCAGCGGCTCCTGGCCGAAGGCGGGGGCGACCAGGGTCCGGAACCGTTCGCGCTCGGACTCCAGGGTGCGCGGGGCGCGGTCGGCGCGGGCGGCCTGCCAGGCCTCGAACCACTCGGCCACGGTCAGCGTGCCGGACCGCGGGTCGACCCAGTCCCCGCGCTTGCCCGCCTCCTCGGCCCGGCGGGCCTCGGCCAGCGCGTCACGTCGGGCCCGGAACGCCCGGGTGCTGCGCAGACGGCCGTCGATGCGGAAGCGCCCTACGTACGACGTCGTGCCGCCGGCTCCGGTGCGCTTCTCGGTGTAGGCCATGGGGGGGAGCCTACTGGCCCGGTCACGGCGATGACCTGCGGCGACGCCGTGGAGGACAAGGGTCGGTGCGAGTTGCTCAGGGCTCGGCGGCGAGGTCGTCCTCCATGGCCCGCAGGATGCGGAACTCCGCGAGGATCTGGTCGTGCCCGGCGAGCGCCTCGGCCTCGGTGGCGTACCGCCGTGTCGTGCACGGTGGTCCGTAGTCCGGCCCCCTGACGCCGGGGAGGGACGGCTTGAGCACCGGGAAGACCATGGTCTCGAAGATCAGCGGGCGCGCGACGGGCAGTCCGCGCCAGTTGTCGGTGCCCAGCCACACGGTCGACACCTGGTAGCGGCCGAGCGCGTCGAAGGCCACCCCCCTGAACTCGAAGTCCGCCATGTGGTCGAGCCATTCCGCATGGGAGATCCGCCGCCCCTGGCGGTCGTAGTAGGGCAGACCGTTGACGTGGTCGAACGTCTCGTCCACGCTGCCACCTCTCGACGGGCCGACTTCCACGCTAGCGGCGCGCCGTGTGCGGCCGGGGGCGAAACGCCGACCGGTGGTCAGCCCGGTCCTAGACGCCCACGGAGCCGTCGATCGCCTCGCGGATCAGGTCGGCGTGCCCCAGGTGCCGGGCGTACTCCTGGACCAGGTGCAGCAGGATCCACCGCAGCGAGTACGGCCCCTCGCCCTCGGGTGGGTTCACCGCGAGGACGTCGAGCCCTGCCGCGCTGGCCACGATCTGCTCGGTGACGCGCTGCGACTCGTCGAGCCAGGCGAACAGCTGCGCCGGGGAGTCTGCCGCGGCCGTGGTGAATGTCCAGCCCTCGTTCTCGCGCTGCCACTGGTCGAGCCAGGACGGCGCCTCCACACCGCCGGCGAAGGTCAGGTTGACCCAGCCCGCCTCGACGACGGCCAGGTGCTTGAGCAGACCGCCGAGGGTGAGCGCGCTCGGGGCATGCCGCTGGGCGAGCTGTTCGGAACTCAGCCCGGAGCACTTCCACCGGATCGTGTCGCGCTGGAAGGCGAGCATGCTCAGCAGCGTCTCCCGCTCGTCCCCGACCTGCGGGGTGCGGGTCCGGTCGGCGGAACCGGTGATCGTCGGCATACGCCTGACGCTATCGGCCCGCTGCCGGGCCGCGACGGCGGCACGCCGCCGTTCAGCGACCGTCCTCAGGAGGCGGGACAGGCAAGGCGAACGTCATGAAAACGCTGTTCGGGTCCGGCACGTAAGTGGCGAACGGCTCGCACTCGACGAACCCGTGCCGGGTGTAGATGCGCCGGGCCGGGGCGAAGAAGTCCTCGGCGCCGGTCTCCAGGCTCACGCGGGTGTACCCGCGCTCGGCGGCCAGGGTCATCAGCTCGCCCAGCAGGCGGGTGGCGACCCCGAGCCCGCGCGCCCCGCGGGCGGTGCGCATCGACTTGATCTCCCCGTGCCCGCCCGGACCCGGGTCGAGCTCGCTGAGCGCCCCGCAGCCGAGCAGCTGCCCGGTCTCGTCGCTGCGCGCGGTCAGGAACGTCACGGCCGGGCCCGCGAGCGCCACCGGGTCGAGGGCGTGCACGGACTCCGGCGGGGAGGTGGCGTGCATCTCGGCGAGGTGCTCCTCGAGCAGGGCGCGCACGTCCGCGCGGGCGGGGGAGTCGACGGCGATGTTCACGCAGGCCATCATCCCTGGCGCGTGTTGCGCGGGTGTGACGGCGGCGCGGGGAGTCTCAGGGAGCGTGCACGGTGGGGTCGTCGCGCAGCACGTCCAGCAGCAGCGGCTCGATGGCGTCGGGGTTCTCCAGGGTGGGCAGGTGCCCGGCCCAGTCCAGGGCGAGCAGCTCGGCGCCGGGGATGGACTCGACCAGGCGCGCGGCCACGGCCCGGAAGTGGTCCATGTCGTGGCCGCCGGTGACCACGAGGGTGGGCACGTGGATGCGGTGCAGGTCGACGTCGACGGGTCGCGGGGTGCCGGCGGCGGCGCCGCGGGCGTGGGCGTCGGTCTCGGCGGCGAGCTGGATGTCGAAGGCGCGGTGCTGCATGCGTGCCAGCGCGGCCCGGGTCTCGTCGTCGGCGTCGGGCCCCAGCCAGGTGTCGACGTTGAGCGCCACGGCGGCGTCCAGGTCCCCGGCGTCCAGCAGCGTCTCCTCGTGGGCGATGAAGTCGCGCAGGGCGGCGCTCGGCGGCAGGTCGGGGTAGGCGGGGGAGATGAGCACGAGCTCGCGCACGCGGTCGGGGTGGCGGCTCGCGAGCTCGAGGGCCACGCGCGCGCCGAGGCTGTTGCCGACCACGACGGCGTCCTCGATGCCGCAGGCGTCCATGACCTCGGCCACGTCGTCGGCGTCGACGTAGTCCTCGGCGGGCAGCGGGGTCTCGCCGAAGCCGCGCAGGTCGGGCCGCAGGACGCGGAAGACCTGGCTCAGACCCGTCATGACGGGGTCCCACATGTGCCGGTCGGCGACCCCGGCGTGCAGCAGGAGGGCGTGCGGACCGGTGCCGGTGACGTCGTGGGCGAGCAGCATGACCCCACGCTAGGAGGGGTGGGGGCGGATCGCACCCGGGAATGCCGCGCCGGTCCATCGGTTGTCATGGACATGAAGCACATCGGTTTCCTGTCCTTCGGCCACTGGACCGACCACCCGTCCTCGGCCACCCGCAGCGCGGCGGACGTGCTCGCGCAGTCGATCGAGCTGGCCGAGGCGGCCGAGGAGCTGGGTGCCGACGGCGCCTACTTCCGGGTGCACCACTTCGCCCGCCAGCTGGCCAGCCCGTTCCCGCTGCTGGCGGCCGTGGGGGCGCGCACGCGCCGCATCGAGATCGGCACGGGGGTGATCGACATGCGCTACGAGAACCCCGCCTACATGGTCGAGGACGCCGGGGCGGCGGACCTCATCGCCGGCGGGCGGCTGCAGCTGGGGATCTCGCGCGGCAGCCCGGAGCAGGTCATCGAGGGCTACCGGCACTTCGAGCACGTCCCGGCGCCGGGGGAGTCGGACGCGGACATGGCCCGCCGGCACACCGCCCGGTTCCTGGAGCTGCTGTCCGGCCAGGGGTTCGCCGAGCCGAACCCGCGCCCGATGTTCCCCAACCCGCCGGGCCTGCTGCGCCTGGAGCCGCACGCGCCGGGCCTGCGCGAGCGCATCTGGTGGGGTGCGGGCTCGCGGGCGACGGCCGAGTGGGCGGCGGCCCAGGGCATGCACCTCATGAGCTCGACGCTGCTGACCGAGGACACGGGCGTGCCGTTCCACGAGCTGCAGGCCGAGCAGATCCGGCGGTTCCGCGACGCCTGGGCCGCGGCCGGGCACGCGCACGCCCCGCGGGTGTCGGTGTCCCGGTCGGTCTTCCCGATCACCGACGACCGCGACCGCGCCTACTTCGGCCTGGAGACGCGCTCCACCGACCAGGTGGGCATGCTCGAGGGCGGCCGGGCGCGGTTCGGCAAGACCTACGCCGGGGAGGTCGACCAGGTCGTGGCGGACCTCGCCGGGGACACGGCGGTCGCGGCCGCGGACACCCTGCTGCTGACGGTGCCCAACCAGCTCGGGGTGGACTACAACGCCCACGTCATCGAGAACGTGGTGCGGCACGTGGCCCCGCAGCTCGGCTGGCGCTGAGCCTCAGCAGGCGGCCGCCGGCGCGTCGGCCGCGGCGTCGGCGAGCGCCGCGTCGATGAGCCGGTGGCCGCGGGCCTCCAGGGCGCGCGCCCCGGCCCGGTGGGCCCGCACGGCGGTGCGGACCGCCTCGCGCAGCCGCGCCCGGCGCCAGGTCGGGCCGTGGAAGGGGTCGGCGCCGTAGCCCTCGACGACGGCGGCGCGCAGGTCGGCCCGACCGGTGAGCTCCCGGGCGTCCAGGCGGGCCAGGTCGGCCACCGGCGGGCGCCACCCGTACCGCCCGAAGCCGACCACGCGCAGCAGTCCGGCGTCGTCGAGCAGCCAGCGGCGGGGCACGAAGTCGCCGTGGGTGGGCACCACGCGCACCGGCGGGTGCTCGTGCGCGGCGATCGCGCGGCGCAGCGCGGCCACCGCGGCGGGCGCGATGCGGTGGTCGTCGTCGAGCAGGGCGAGCGTGCGGGCGTCCTGGGCGGCCTCCCAGTCGCCGTCCACGCGCGACCCGGTCGCGTGCAGCCGGGCCAGCAGCATCCCGGCCTGCCGGTAGGTCTCGGGCCGCTCCGCGGCGGGGTGCCCCTCGGCCGGGCGCCCCGGCAGCCAGCCGAGCGCGAGCAGGCGCTGCTCGCGGTCGGCGCCGAGCAGGCGGGGGAAGCGGTCCTGGCCGGTCAGGTCGTCCAGGACCTCGGTGTGCGCGGCCAGCTCGCGCCCGAAACGCCCGTCCACGTCGCGGTAGCGCCTGACCGCCGCCAGGGTGCCGTCGGCGGCCCGCACCTGCCACACGCCGGTGCCGGTCGATCCCCGGGAGTGGGCGGCCACGACGCGGACGGGTCCGAGCCAGCCGGCCACGACGTCGCGGACGGCGGGGTCGGGTCCCTGCGGCTCGCACGTCATCGGGGCACGATATCGACCCGCGGGACGGGGGTGCGCGCCGGGGTGGCGGGCGCGCCATACTGTGGCCCCGACCCGACCTCGACCCGGCGGCACCGTGGCCGTCGCGGAAGGAAGCACCGTGGCCCTGCCCAGCCCCAGCTACACCATCACCCTGCGCGTGCAGGTCCCGGCCTCCCAGCGGGCCTCGAGCACCGTGGTCGCCGCGGTCGCGGACACCGGGGCGGCGGTGACCGGCGTCGACGTCGCCCACTCCACCGCGCACGGCCTGGTCGTGGACCTGACCTGCGACACCGTCGACGCCGAGCACGGCGACCGGATCGCGGCGCGGCTCGAGGAGCTCGAGGGCGTGCACGTGCTCAAGTGGTCGGACTCGACGTTCCTGCTGCACCTGGGCGGCAAGATCGAGGTGGCGGTCAAGTCCCCGATCACCACCCGGCGCGACCTGTCGCGCGCCTACACCCCGGGCGTGGCGCGGGTGTGCACCGCCATCGCCGACAACCCCGAGGACGCGCGCCGGCTGACGATCAAGCGCAACACCGTCGCGGTGGTCACCGACGGCACGGCGGTGCTCGGCCTGGGCGACATCGGCCCAGCCGCGGCGCTGCCGGTGATGGAGGGCAAGGCGGCGCTGTTCAAGCAGTTCGGCGGGGTGGACGCCTGGCCCGTGTGCCTGGACACCACCGACACCGACGAGATCGTGGCGATCGTCAAGGCGCTCGCCCCGGTGTACGGCGGGGTGAACCTCGAGGACATCGCCGCCCCGCGCTGCTTCGAGATCGAGGCCCGGCTGCGCGCCGAGCTGGACATCCCCGTCTTCCACGACGACCAGCACGGCACCGCGATCGTGGTGCTGGCGGCCCTGGTCAACGCCCTGAAGGTGGTGGACAAGCACATCTCCCAGGTGCGCGTGGTCGTCTCCGGGGTGGGCGCGGCCGGCAACGCCATCATCCGGCTGCTGCGCGCCCAGGGCGCCCGGCACATCGTCGCCTTCGGGCGCACCGGGGCGCTGCACCCCGGCGAGGAGCACGGCGACCCGCACCGCGCCTGGATCGCCGAGCACACCAACCCCGAGGGGTTCACCGGCTCCCTGCGCGACGGGCTGGCCGGTGCCGACGTGTTCATCGGCGTCTCCGCCGGGGACATCCTCACCGGCGCCGACATCGCCCGCATGGCCGACGACGCGATCGTGTTCGCGCTGGCCAACCCCACCCCCGAGGTCGACCCGGTGGCCGCCTCCGAGCACGCCACCGTGGTGGCCACCGGCCGCTCGGACCACCCCAACCAGATCAACAACGTGCTGGCCTTCCCCGGGCTGTTCCGCGGCCTGCTGGACTCCGGCGCCACCGAGATCACCGACGAGCTGATGCGCGTGGCCGCGCTGGCGATCGCCGGGGTGGTCGCCGACGACGAGCTCAACAGCGCCTTCGTCATCCCCGGGGTGTTCGACCACCGGGTGGCCGAGTCCGTGGCCGAGGCGGTGCGCACCGTCGCGGCCGGCGACTGACCGCGCCGGCGCCCCGCACCCCGCCCAGGGTGCGGGGCGCCGGCGGGCGGCGGGTCAGGACGTCGTGGCGAGGGCCTGCTGCCAGGTGACCAGGTCGGCGACCTTGCCGGACAGGTGCCCGGCGGTGGCGCCGTCGGCCACGAGCGCGTCGGCCAGGGCCGTGGCCGGGCGCAGCGTGCGCACCGCGGCGCCGTGCTCGCCGGCCTCGGCCTGCGCCCGCGCGGTGGCGAGCCGCCGCTCGAGCTGGTCCACGGCGACCCGGTCGCGCGCCGTGGCGGCGGGCAGGTCGGCCACCAGGGCGTCGACCTCGCCGAAGGTGACGCAGTCGCCGCCGCCGCTGACCGTCCCGGCCGTCCACCGGATGCCGCGCAGCACCGAGGTCAGGAACGTCGGGTCCGACCACGCCTCGTCGACGTGCCCGGCGCCCTGGTGCCAGGAGCGGCCCCCCTCGAAGTTCTGGCACCACGCGATGGGGTGGTCGTCGCCCATCGTGCCGCCGTCGTAGGTGTCCTCGTCCAGGGTCATGAGCACCTGGACCTCGCCGCGCGGGTTGAGCGTGTAGTTGTACCACTCGTCCCAGCGCTCCCAGGTGGCGGGCACGTCTGTCATCGAGGGGTGGGTCGGGTTCTCCACGCGCATGGTGGCGGTCTGCTGGCGCGGGTGCCCGGCGAACCGTGCCCCGCCGCCGATGAGCCGGGTGAACCAGCTCGAGGTGTGCATGGTGTCGGTGGCGGCGTGCAGGCCGACCACGCCGCCACCGGCGTGGACGTAGCCCTGCAGGGCGGCGAGCTCGGTCTCGTCCAGCAGCCGGGGCTGGGCGGGGTCGAGGTTGTTGGTGTTGTCCACCGGGGAGACGAACACGATCGAGTCGTAGCGGGCCAGGTCCGCGGCGGTCGTGAACGGCGTGCTGTCCATCGTCAGGTCCGGCTGGCCGGGCGAGCCAGGCCCCCACCAGCCGCCGGAGTCGTTGGGCGGGTCCCACACGTCGACCTCGTAGCCGTGCTCGGCACCGAGGTCGATCAGGGCGTGGGTGGTCTCGTCGATGTGCGAGTGCCGGAACCCGAGGGTCTTGCCGACGACGAGGATCTCCTCCAGCCCGGGCTCGGCGGCCGCGGCCGGGGCGGTGGCCGCCGAGCAGAGCCCGACGGCGACGGCGGACGTGGCCAGCGCGGAGACGAGGCGGCGAGGACGGGTCGAGGTGGTCATGGCGCTCCCTTGCGCGGACGACATTGTGTACGTCCGCTCAACTTATACGCCGGGCGCGCCACTTGTCAGCACCAGGCAGGCAGAAGAGTGACATTGATCGGCAGAAGTGCCGCACCGCCCGGCACCCCGGCGCGGGCGCGGCTAGCGTGGACGCATGGCCGCCCCCGACCCGCCGCGCCCCTGGCTGCTGTTCGCGATCACGCCGCCGCGGCGCTCGACCGAGCCCGCCGAGGCCCAGCGCATCGCCGACCGCACCTGCGCCCGGCTGCGCGGGCTCGGCCTGGACGCCCTGGTCATCTACGACATCGACGACGAGTCCGACCGCACCAGCGCCGAGCGGCCGTTCCCGTACCTGCCCACCCTGGACCCCGGCGACTTCCACGCCCGGCACCTGCAGGCCTGGGACCGGCCGGTGATCGTCTACCGCAGCGCCGGCAAGCACGACCCGGCGGCGCTCGCGGACTGGTTCGCCGCCCAGGACCCGCAGCGGGTGCGCACCGTGCTGGTGGGGGCCTCCTCCTCGGACGCCGCGGTGCGCACCACGCTGTCCCAGGCCCAGCGGCTGCGCCGCGAGCACGCCCCGGACCTGCCGCTGGGCGGGGTGGCGATCCCCGAGCGGCACGCCTCGCGCGGGGACGAGCACGAGCGCATGCGCGCCAAGCAGGCCGCCGGCGTGAGCTTCTTCGTCACCCAGGTCGTCTACGACGTGGGCGCCGCCAAGTCGATGGTCTCGGACTACCACTACGCCTGCGGCGACGCGGGCACCGCCACGGTGCCGGTGGTGTTCACGCTGTCCGTGTGCGGCTCGGCGCGCACGCTGGCGTTCCTGGAGTGGCTGGGCGTGCACGTGCCGGGCTGGATGCGCAACGACCTGCGGCACACCGACGACCCGCTTTCCACCAGCTACGACCAGTGCGTCGCCATCGCCGAGGACCTGGCCCAGTTCTGCACGCGGCACCGCATCCCGTACGGCTTCAACGTCGAGTCGGTCTCGATCCGGCGCGCGGAGATCGAGGCGTCCGTGCGCCTGGCGGCCCACCTGCGCGCCCGCCTCGACGCCGACGCGCGCGGGCGGGCCGGTGGCGACGGCACCGGCCGGCCGGTTCAGGCGGCCGCGGCCAGCGCGTCCAGCACCCCCGGCCAGCCGCGGTCGTAGCCCGCGCGGGCCGCGGCGCCGTCGGGCCGGGCCTGCCAGCCGGTGTGCACCAGCCGCACGCGGGTGCCGCCCGGCCCGGCCGCGGCGAAGGTGACCCGCACCAGGGTCGCGGTGTCGGGGTCCGCGCCGGGGTGCCAGGTGAACTCCAGCACCTCGGGTTCGACGGCCTCGGTGATCGTGCCCCACACGGCGGTGGCCCCGTCCGGGCCGGTCTCGACCAGGCGGCCGTCGGTCACGGCCACGGTGCCCTCGGCCCCGAAGACGCTGTGCGTTCCCAGCGGCCACCAGGTGCCGAGGTCGTCGACGAACAGGCGGTAGGCCCGCGCCGGGGGACAGGGGACGAGGACCTCGCACTCGACGGGTGCGAGGCTCGGTTCGACGCTCATGGCTGACTCCTGTGCTCGGTGTGCTCGACGTGGTCGGCGAACGCCTCCAGCACCCCGCCCCACTGCGCGGCCAGCCAGGAGCGCACGGCGTCCGGGCCGGCGGGGGCCAGGGAGTACAGGTGGCGGGTGCCGACCGCGGTGTGCCGCACCAGGCCGGCGTCGGCCAGCACCCGCAGGTGCTTGCTCACCGCGGGGCGCCCGACGGGCAGCGCGGCGGCCAGGTCGCCGACCGGGAGGGGTCCGTGCCGCAGGCGCTCGACGATCTGCCGCCGGGTCGGGTCGCCGAGGGCGTCGAGCGCGCTGTGGGGATCAACAATGTTGCTCATCAGTAACCGTTACTCTACAGCAACTGATGCCCGCAGGCCAGGGATGACGCACGCCACATCGCCGGCGGCGGTGAGGTCCGACCACAAGGCGTAGCATGGTATTACCACACGGACCCAGGAGGTCACCATGAGCATGAAGGCAGCCGTCGTCACCGCGTTCCGCGCCCCGCTGGAGGTCACCGACGTCGACCTCCCGCAGCCCGGCCCCGGCCAGGCGCTGGTGAAGGTGCTCTACTCGGGCGTGTGCCACACCGACCTGCACGCCGCGCACGGTGACTGGCCGGTCAAGCCCGCCCCGCCGTTCGTGCCCGGCCACGAGGGCGTGGGGGAGGTCGTGGCCGTGGCCGAGGACGTCACCCGCCTCGCCGTCGGCGACACCGTGGGCAACGCCTGGCTGTGGAGCGCGTGCGGCCAGTGCGAGTTCTGCCAGACCGGGCGCGAGACCCTCTGCCCGGACCAGACCAACGGCGGCTACAGCGTGGACGGCTCCTTCGGGCAGTACATGCTCGTCGACGCCCGCTACGCCCCGATCATCCCAACCGGCGTCGACCTGGCCGCCGCCGCCCCCATCCTGTGCGCCGGGGTGACCGTCTACAAGGGCCTCAAGCAGTCCGAGGTGCGCCCCGGGCAGTGGGTGCTGATCTCCGGCATCGGGGGACTGGGCCACCTCGCCGTGCAGTACGCCCGCGCCATGGGCATGCGCGTGCTGGCCGTCGACGTCGCCGACGACAAGCTCGCCCTGGCCCGCCGGCACGGCGCCGAGGCCACCGTCAACGCCGCCACCACCGACGACCCCGCCGCCCGCATCGTCGACATCACCGGCGGGGGAGCGCACGGCGGCCTGGTCACCGCGGTGGCCGGCAAGGCCTTCGGCCAGGCCGTCGGCGGGCTGCGCCGCGGCGGCACCGTGGCGCTGGTGGGCCTGCCGCCGGAGGAGTTCGGCCTGGACATCTTCTCCACCGTCCTGTTCGGCCTGACCGTGCGCGGCTCCATCGTCGGCACCCGCGCCGACATGGCCGAGGCGCTGGACTTCTTCGCCCGCGGCCAGGTCGAGCCCACCTACACGGTGCGGCCCCTGGGCGAGGTCAACGACATCTTCGACGAGATGCTCGCCGGCGCCATCGACGGCCGCGTCGTGATGGACATGCGCGCCTGAGGACCGCGCAGCCCGCCGGGCGCACCTCCCCTCCCGCGCCCGGCGACCCCGACGGCCGGACCGCCTTCCCCCTGAGGCGGCCCGGCCGTCACCCTCGGCGCACCGGCGACGTGGCACCATGGCACGCGCACGGCGACCCCGTGCCCCGCCCGCCGCACCGGACCCACGAGGACCCGACCCGCCGATGACCGCCACACCGCCCGCCCCCGCCGACCAGCCCGTCGCCCCCGCCGGGGTCAAGCACTCCCCGGTCGAGGACGCCCTCGGCATCCTGACCGGCACCTTCGTGGTCTCCCTCGGGCTGTTCCTGCTCCGCTCGGTCTCGGCGGTCACCGGCGGCACCGCCGGGCTGTCGCTGCTGGTCAGCTACGTCGCCCCGGTGCCCTTCGGCGTGCTGTTCGCCGCCGTGAACCTGCCGTTCTTCCTGCTGGCCATCCGCAAGAAGGGCTGGGACTTCACCCTGCGCACCGGCCTGTCCATCGCGCTGGTCGCCGGCCTGTCCCAGCTGCACCCGCTCGTGTTCGGGACCCTCGACCTGCCCCCGCTGTACGCGGTGCTGGCCGGCAACATCCTGTGCGGGGTCGGCCTGCTCATCCTGTTCCGGCACCGCTCCAGCCTCGGCGGCTTCATGATCGCCGCCCTCATCGCCCAGGACCGCCTCGGCTGGCGCGCCGGGTACGTCCTGATGGTGCTGGACACCGCCGTGGTGCTGTCCGCGTTCGCGGCCGTGCCCGCCACCACGGTGCTGCTGTCCGCGCTCGGGGCGGTGCTGCTGAACTTCCTGGTGGCGCTCAACCACCGGCCCGGGCGCTACACCGGCTACTGAGCCGCCCGTGCCGCGCACACCCGCCCCGACGGTGGCACCATCGGGGCCATGGCCCGCAGCGCCCACGACCAGCACCTGCACGACCTGGTGCTGCTGCGCCGCGTGCGCGACCGCATCGACCGCGAGCACGCCCGACCCCTGGACGTGACGGCGCTCGCGGCCGGCGTCGGCATGTCCGCCGGGCACCTCAGCCGCCGGTTCGCCGAGACCTTCGGCGAACCGCCGTACCGGTACCTGATGACCCGCCGGGTGGAGCGGGCCATGGCGCTGCTGCGCCGCGGCGACCTGAGCGTGACCGAGGTGTGCTTCGCCGTCGGCGCGTCCTCGCTGGGCACGTTCACCACGCGGTTCACCGAGCTGGTGGGGATGCCGCCGGGGGAGTACCGGCGTCGGGCCCGCACCGCCGGAGCGGCCGAGCTGCCGTCCTGCGTGACCAAGCAGGTGCGCCGACCGATCAGGAATCGAGAAGCGTCGCCCCCCGGTGATGCCTAGCGTGGTCGGCATGGACATCGCCATTCACACCACGTTCCTGCCGCACACCAACCCCGAGGCGTCGCTGGCGTTCTACCGCGACCTGCTCGGCTTCGAGCTCGTCCAGGACGTCGGCTCGGGGGACATGCGCTGGCTGACGCTCATGTCGCCGACCCAGCGGGGCGTGCGTCTGGTCCTGGCCCCGCCGGCCGCCGACCCGGGCATCACCGACGACGAGCGCCGCACCATCGCCGAGCTGATGGCCAAGGGTGCCTACCAGTCGATCATCCTGGCCACCACCGACCTGGACGCGACCTTCGCCCGGGTCGCCGGCGCCGCGGCCGAGGTCGTGTCCGAGCCGGCCGAGCAGCCGTGGGGCGTGCGCGACTGCGCGTTCCGCGACCCGGCCGGGAACATGGTCCGCATCGACGAGGTCGGGCCGGCGCGATGACCACCACGACCCCGCGCCCGGCGCCCGGCGCCGCGGTGCACCCGGCCGACCGCCACGACCGCATCCGGGTGGTCGGCGCGCGGGAGAACAACCTGCGCGAGGTGTCCGTCGAGCTGCCCAAGCGCCGCCTGACCGTGTTCACCGGCGTGTCCGGGTCCGGCAAGAGCTCGCTGGTGTTCGCCACGATCGCCGCCGAGTCGCGCCGCCTCATCGACGAGACCTACCCGACGTTCCTGCAGGGGTTCATGGCGTCCCTGCCCCGCCCCGACGTCGACGAGCTCGAGGGCGTCACCACGGCGATCGTCGTGGACCAGGAGCGCCTGGGCGCCAACGCGCGCTCCACCGTGGGCACGGTCACCGACGCCCACGCCATGCTGCGCCACCTGTTCAGCCGCGCCGGGGACCCGTACGTCGGCCCGCCCGCCGCGTTCAGCTTCAACGTGCCCACCTCACGCGCCTCCGGGGTGATGCGCACCGAGGCCGCCGGCGGGGGCACCACGACCAAGATCGTGCGCGAGGCCGTCTATCTCGGCGGCATGTGCCCCGAGTGCGAGGGCCGCGGCACCGTCTCCGACCTCGACCTGTCCGTCATCGTCGACGAGTCGCGGTCGCTGAACGACGGCGCGATCCTCGTGCCCGGCTACAAGGCCGACGGCTGGATGGTGCGCGGGTTCTCCGAGTCCGGGTTCCTCGACGGCGACAAGCCGATCAAGGACTACACCGCCACCGAGCGCCACGACTTCCTGTACCGGGACAAGGGCAAGATCAAGGCCCTGGGCATGAACATGACCTACCAGGGGCTCATCCCCAAGCTGCGCGAGTCGATCTTCTCCAAGGACCCCGACGCGCTGCAGCCGCACGTGCGCCGCTTCGTCGAGCGTGCCGCCGTGTTCGCGCCCTGCCCCGCCTGCGAGGGGAGCCGCCTGAACGACGCCGCCCGCTCGGCCACCGTGCACGGCAGGAACATCGCCGAGGTCGCCCGGATGCAGATCACCGACGCCGCCGACTGGGTGCGCGAGGTCGACGACCCGGGCGTCGCGCCGCTGGTGGCCAACCTGGCGCGCCTGTTCGACGCCTTCGTCGCGATCGGCCTGGGCTACCTCTCCCTGGACCGACCCGCGGGCACGCTGTCCGGGGGAGAGGCGCAACGGGTCAAGATGATCCGCCACCTCGGCTCCGCCCTGACCGACGTCACCTACGTGTTCGACGAGCCCACCATCGGCCTGCACCCGCACGACATCGCCCGCATGAACACCCTGCTCGAGGACCTGCGGGACAAGGGCAACACCGTGCTCGTGGTCGAGCACAAGCCCGAGACCATCGCCATCGCCGACCACGTCGTCGACCTCGGCCCCGGCGCCGGCAGCGACGGCGGGACGATCACCTACGAGGGCGACGTGGCCGGGCTGCGCGCCGCCGACACCCTCACGGGCCGCCACCTCGACGACCGCACCCGCCTCAAGGACACCGTGCGCGAACCCACCGGGGCGCTGGAGATCCGCGGGGCGAGGCAGAACAACCTGCGCGCCGTCGACGTCGACGTCCCCACCGGGGTGCTCACCGTGGTCACCGGCGTGGCCGGGTCCGGCAAGAGCTCGCTGATCCACGGCAACCTCGCCGGGCGCGAGGGCGTCGTCGTCGTCGACCAGGGCTCCATCAAGGGCTCGCGCCGGTCCAACCCCGCCACCTACACCGGGCTGCTCGACCCGGTGCGCAAGGCCTTCGCGAAGGCGAACGGCGTCAAGCCCGCGCTGTTCAGCGCCAACTCCGAGGGCGCCTGCCCCACCTGCCAGGGCAACGGCCGCATCTACACCGAGCTCGGCTTCATGGAGACCGTCGAGACCGTCTGCGAGGAGTGCGGCGGCCGCCGGTTCCAGGCCGCCGTCCTGGAGTACACCCTGGGCGGCAAGAACATCGCCGACGTCCTGGACCTCTCCGTGGCGCAGGCCCACGACTTCTTCGGCACCACCGACGCCGAGGTCCCCGCGGCCCGCACGATCCTGGGACACCTGCACGACGTCGGGCTCGGCTACCTGCGGCTCGGCCAGCCGCTGAACACCCTGTCCGGGGGCGAGCGCCAGCGCCTGAGGCTCGCGATGCGCATGGGCGACGACGGCGGCGTGCTCGTGCTGGACGAACCCACCACCGGCCTGCACCTGGCGGACGTCGCCCACCTGTTGGCCCTGCTGGACCGCCTCGTCGACGCCGGCAGGACCGTCGTGGTCATCGAGCATCACCAGGCCGTCATGGCGCACGCCGACCGCATCATCGACCTCGGCCCCGGCGCCGGGCACGACGGCGGCACCGTGGTCTTCGAGGGCACCCCCGCCGACCTCGTCGCCGCCCGCGCCACGCTGACCGGGAAGCACCTGGCCGACTACGTGGGAGCATGACGCATGCCCGTCCCCGGACCCGCGCTCACCGTCCGCCCCCCGGTCCCCGCCGACGCCCCCGCCATGGCCCGCGTGCACGTGCGCTGCTGGCAGCAGACCTACCGCGGGCTGATGCCCGACCGGGTGCTCGACGACCCCGGCTTCGTGCCCGCCCGCCAGCGGCTGTGGGACCAGGTGCTGACCGCCCCGGAGGACCGCGGCCACCGCACCGCCGTCGCCACCGCCGACGGGGAGGTCGTCGGCATCGCGCTGGCCGGCATCCCCCGCGACGAGGACGCCGCCTGGGCCCGGGAGCTGTACGTGCTCTACCTCGACGCCGCCCACCACGGCTCCGGCGCCGGGACCGACCTGCTGCACGCCGTCCTCGCCCCCGACGAGGCCGCCGCGCTGTGGGTCGCCGACCCCAACCCCCGCGCCCAGGCGTTCTACCGCAAGCAGGGCTTCACCCCCGACGGGGCCGACACCGTCGACGACGACGGCGTCACCGAGATCCGCCTGACCCGCACCCCGACCTGACGCCATGACCTGGGAGACCCGCTACCCGCGCCCCCCGCGCACCACCCTCGAGGCCCTGGCCACCGCGGCGCTCGCGGCCGCCGACGAACCGCCCGGCACCGAGGTCACCTGGGTCGAGCACGGCTCGGCCACCGTCGTCGCGCTCACCGACCGGGTCGCCGTGCGCGTCGCCCGGCAGCGCCAGGCCGGGGGAGAGGTGCTGCGGGCCCGACGCCTCGTGGACGCGCTGCCCGACCTGCCGTTCGCCGTGCCGCGGTCGCTCGGCGAGGCCGTCGAGATCGACGGCTACACCGCCGTCGCCACCCGGCGCCTCCACGGCAGCACGGCACCGGCCGCCACGCCGGACCCGGGCGTGCTGCGCGAGCTGCTGGACGCCGTGCACGCCGTCGACACCGCGCCCGTCACCGAGCACCTGGCACCACGACGGGCGTTCTGCGGGGGAGAGGCCTGGGAGCAGACCCTGCGCGAGCGCGTCGTGCCCCTGCTGGACGCCGACCTGCGCGCCGACGCCCAGCACCGGATCGACGCCCTCGCCGCCCTCGAGGACGCCCCCCGCGCGCTCAACCACGGCGACCTCGGGGCGAGCAACGTCCTGTGGTCGGGCGACCGCGTCAGCGGAGTGATCGACTGGGACCTCACCGCCCGGGAGGACCCCGCCGAGGACGTCGCCACCGTCGCGACCTCGTTCGGCCTGTGGCCGCACGTCGAGGCGCTCGCGGACCCCGGCACCGTGCGCCGGGCCGACGCGTTCCGCGGGACGATCCCGTTGCAGATCGTCGCGTTCGCGGTCCTCGGTGCCCGTCCGGACGACGAGGTCGCCCGGACGCTGGCCCGCGCGCAGCAGGCGCTGCGTCGGACCGCCGCGGGTCAGGTGCGCTGAACGGGGACCGACCGGGTCTCAGGACGCTCCGCCGGCAGGGGGAGACGCACCTCGAGCACACCGTCGCGGTAGGTGGCGGCCACGTCTGCGACGTCCGCGCCCTGCGGCAGCCGGATGCGGCGCTCGAAGCTGCCGTACCGGAACTCGCTGCGGAACTCGTCGCCCTCCTGGCGGGTGCGCTCCTCGCGGTGCGCCGAGATCCTCAGCACGCCGTTGTCGACGGTGACCTCGACGTCCTCGTCCGGGTCGATGCCCGGGATCTCCGCGCGGACCACGAGGTCGCCGTCCTCACGGAACTCCTCGACCCGCAGCGGGAACCCGCTCACGGGGGACGTGTCGCGGGGCGACGTCCCCTCGCCGAACGGCCAGTCCCACCGTGCGGGCCACAGCGCACCGAGGTCCCGGGTCATGTCCTCCCAGGTGCGGCGTACCGTGGCGGCCGCCGGGTTGTCCGACGCCGGCGTGACGGCGCCCGTGCTGTCGTCCTTGGTCATGGTGATGCCCTCTCTCGCTACCAGGTGGTGTCGCCGCGCAGGACGACGTCGGAGCCACCGTCGACGAAGACGACCTGTCCGCACAGGTGCGAGTTCTCCTCGTCGACGAGCCAGGCCAGCAGTCGTGCCGGGACCTCGGGGTCCATGTAGCCGTTCAACGGCATGGGGACCGCCTGCGCCATCGCGTCACGCTGCTCCGGCGTCGCGATGAGGTCCGCGACCATCGGCGTCCGCACGATGCCCGGGGCGATGGCGTTCAGCGGGATGCCGGCGCCGGCCCACTCGGGCGTCGCGGCGTGCCGCCGGACCCACCGGCACAGCGCCCTCTTGGCGCTCGGGTAGAGCATGCCGCCCCGCCCGGACGTCACGAGATGCTCGGCTCGCTCCAGCGCCGCGGGTTCGTCGCCGGCGAGGCACCGCTCGACGAGCTCGTCGTCCGCGCCGAGCAGCCCCGCCATCGAGGCGGTGGCGGCGGCGCGCGGCGCCGTGGAACCCGTCAGCAGGTCGCGCAGCCCGTCCAGCGTCGCCACGGCACCGAAGAAGTCGACCGCCACGGTCGCCGGGGACTCGTGGGCCAGGCCCGCGTTGGCGACGACGGCGTCGAGGCGTCCGTCGCCCAGCTCGCGGACGCCCTCGACCAGCCGCGCGCGACCGTCCGTGGTCGACAGGTCGGCGACGACGTCCGCGTCGTGCACGTCCACCCCGATCACCCGGTGCCCGCGCGACTGCAGCAGATCTCTGGTCGCGCGCCCGATCCCGGACGCGGACCCCGTGACGACGACGGTACGCATGTGGCTCTCCCCGGTCCCGTGCCCGCCGGGCGCCTCCTCGTGGAGGCGCCCCGACGGACACCGTCCACGCTAGGAGTGCGGCGCATGCAGCGGTACCCGCGTTCGTCCCTCCCGGCCGGGACCTTGGTCCGGGATCCGACCTTTCGCCGTCGCGGCCGCCGGGGGAGAGGTGCGGGTGGAACGACCGCGCGGGCCGGACCGTGACCGGTCCGACCCGCGCGACGCTCGTTCAGCGTGCCTGCTACATCGCAGGCTTCATGCCGTTGTTCTGCGAGGAGCTCTTCGCCCGCGACTGCAGGACGAAGAGACCCTCGTCGCTGCTGGTCACGACGACCTTCCCGTCACCGAAGTAGGGGTAGTTGCCCCAGGTGCCGAAGAAGTCGGTGCGGTCGTCCGAGGGGAAGACGTCGAAGAAGCCGCGCGACGTCACCCGGCCCTGCTCGGCCTTCCAGGCGTCGTAGATCCACAGGCCCGAGGTGTAGTTCGACTGGTACAGCAGCCCGTCCTTGACGAACATGTTGTGGTCGATCGAGGTGTTGCCGTCGCTGTGCATGCCGATGAGCTCGGCGTCGTCCAGGTCGGTGAAGTCCCAGATGTAGGTGGTGCGCTCGCTGACGGTGCCCGCCAGCTCGTCGATCTCGTCGCCGAGGAAGAAGAACCGGTGGTCCTCGCTGAGCCAGCCCTGGTGGGTGTAGGCCGCGGCGTCGTAGGGCAGGCGGGACAGCACGACGGGGTCGTCGATGTCCGTGACGTCGTACAGCGTGACGGTGTCCTCGTTGGAGCCGATGCAGACCTCACGGCCCTGGTAGTCCTCGTCGGGGCCGTGGTAGACCACGCACTGGATGTCGTGGGAGTACCCGTCGTCGTTGAGGCAGCCGACCAGGGTCGGGGAGGTCGGGTCGCCGTTGAGGTCGTAGACGATCGCGCCACCGCTGCCGCTGTACACGGCCGGGTACCCGGCCGGGGGATCGACGGCGCACTCGTTCTTCACCGAGTAGACCGCGCCGACCACGTAGAGCCGGCCCGTGTCGGTGTTGATCGAGACGTTGTGGCTCTGCGTGAAGTCGGTGATCCGCGGTTCCTCGACGACCTCCATCTCGCCGGTCGCACCACGGAACTGGGTCAGGTCGACGATCTGGATGCCGTTGCCCTCCAGGTAGCCCGTGGCACGGTCGTAGGTGCTGATGTCGAACGACTCGGTGACGATGTAGGCGGTGTCCTCGAACACCCGCACGTCACCCCAGATGTTCCCGGAGTCGTCCGGGTTCACGGCTCCCAGCGTGCCGAGCAGGACCGGGTTCTCCCCGTCGGTCACGTCGACGAACGCGGTGCCCTCGAAGGTGCCGACGATGGCCACCTGCATGCCGGTCTCGTCGTCCTCCCAGCCCCAGATGTCGTTGAGGTGGGTCGCGCCGAGGTCCTGCAACGGGGTGAACGAGGCGAGGTCGACCTTCTGGCAGGGGAAGAGGTCGGCCGCCATGCCGTCCTCGCACCGTTCGCCCGACATCGCCTCCATGGGCACCCCGCCGGGGCTGACGTCGCCGACGACGCCGTTGTCGAAGTAGCGCTCCTTGAGCGGCTTGCTGTCTCCGGTGAAGTCGTGGCCGGGGTGCGCCCCGGCCACTGAAGCCCCTCCGACGAGGAGCCCTCCGACGAGCGCGGCCGCCGCGGCCCCGCTGATGATCCGTTTGCCTGGCATTCTGCTACCTCCGACGACGTCATCGTGCTGGACGGACTGCAGAACCTGAATATCAGGTGAATGCTTCCTGCGCATCAATCTCACGTAAATTGAGCGTCAATTGGGAGAATTCACAGAATTTCTGTCCGGATCCCGGGGGAGAGGACGCCGTGTCATGAAAGATCGGCGCCGGGGCCGGCAGGGGCACGTGTCACCCCCGCCCGGCCGGCCGCGGCCGGGAGCCGGTCACGGCGCCGTGTACCAGTGGCAGGACCGGCCTGCGTCGTCCCAGTCCATGGTGGACGCACCGGTGCGTCGCCAGCCGTGCCGTTCGTAGAACGCGATCGCGGCGGTGCTGTGCTCCATGACCTGCAGCACGACGTCGTCGCACCGCAGCCGCGCCGCGGTGACGGCACGGTCGAGCAGCGCACCCGCCAGACCACGGCCTCGTGCCGTCGGCGCGACGAAGAAGCGCACGATCTCGCACGGACCGTGGCCATGGACGGCGACGTGGCCGACCGGGCGTCCGGCCACGAGCGCCACGAACGCGGGCCCGTCGTGCGCGGTGAGCCAGCCGACGCGGACGCTGGCGGGGCGCACCGGGTACCGGTCGAGCCGGTGGGTCTCGTCGAGCCGCTCGACGAGCTCGGGCAGGTCGGCGTCCCGACGTGGGCGGAGGGTCACGCGCACCAGGCTAGCCAGCACGAGAGGCGCGGATCTCGGGGGCTCGCAGCGGTCGTCCGGCCGATCCGGTAAGGGGCCGATAATGTACATTATGTCATTTTGAGCGAAGGGAGCCGGCCCGCGGCACGGGAGCCGGTCCCCTCCTGCCGGCGTTCTGTCACCGACGTCAGTGGCCGGCGAACTTCAGGCCGGCGACGCAGCCGACGATCCCCAGGATCAGCAGGACGCGCACGACGGTGACCGGCTCGGCGCCGGTGAACATCGCGTACCCGGCGGTCAGCGTGGCGCCGATGCCGACCCAGACGGCGTAGGCCGTGCCGACCGGCAGCTCACGCAGCGCGAACGCCAGGCCCGCCATGCTGGCGGTCAGCGAGACGGCGAAGACGATCGACGGCACCGGGCGCGAGAAGCCCTCGGAGCGCTCCAGCGCGGTCGCCCACACGGCCTCCAGCACGCCGGAGACCACCAGCAGGATCCAGGACATGACCACCACTCCCCGATGCCGTCTTGTCGCGCTCCGGGTACGGCACCCCTCGTCCGGGAGTCCTGGTCGCGGACTCTGCGCCGGACGCTAGCACCGGGCGTCACCCCCGGACACCCCCGCGCGCCGCCGGCCCAGTGACGTCGGGCACCACCGGGCCGTCCGCGCTATCATGAAACGGACATGAGGCCCAAACCATTGTGTATAGGGCAACACAGTGGTCTGTGCCGAGATGCGCGACCGTCGACCGTCCTGACGTCGAACCCCTCACCCGGCTCCGGAGCGCAGATCCTCCAGCGTGAACACGTCGACCGGGAGGCTCCCCGGCGTCCTGCCCTGCCGCTGGGGCGGGAGCGCCTCCCCGTCGCGGCGCTCCTCCTCCGCCGCGCGCGCCGCGTCCAGCACCGGCCACGTCACCGCCTCGTCCGCGGACACCTCCCCCAGCAGGCTCCAGTCCAGGCTGACGGCCCAGCCGGAGCGCTCGGTGAACACCGGACGGTTCAGGAACAGCGCGACACGCTCGACGGCGACGAGCTCGTCGGCCACGTCGGCGAGCTCGCGCTGGTCGAAGAATCCGACCAGCAGCACCTGCGCGGTGAACCTCCCGACCACCACCGCGTCGGCGACGTCCACCGGCGCGCCCTGCACCGAGTCCGGCCACGGTTGGACGTCGCCCACGTCGACACGCTCGACCAACCCCTCGGCGTACGGGACCGGCCCGGGGTGCCCGGGCGACGACAAGGTGACGGCGAGGGCCACCACAGCCACGAGAAGAGTGATCAACCGGGCTTTCACCGACATGTGGGGCATCACGGGCATCCAAGCACGTCCGCCCCCGCGCGGGACACCCGTGGCGGTGTCGGAGCCCGGCACTAGTCTCACGGGGTCGTCGCAGGTCACGCAGCGAAAGGATCCTCTGCAGCCGTGGTCGCCCCACCCCGCCCCGAACGGGTCACCGTCGCCGACGCCGGCGACCGCTACCTCGCCGCCGTCCGTGTGGAGACGGTGCGGGGCGTGCTCTCCGCCGCCACCGAACGCTCCTACCGTCGCGACGTGCGCGAGCTCGTCGAGCTGCTCGGCCCGGACCGGGTCCTGGACGACGTCACCGGAGAGGACGTCGACGACGCCCTGGTGCGCTACCAGGCCGGCCCCGACGGCCGGTACACCGACCCCGCCCGCAAGGCCGGCCCCGGCCGCTCCACCGCCACCGTCAACCGGTTCCGCCAGTCCGTGACCCGCTTCTTCTCCCACGCCACCCGGCAGTGCTGGGTCCAGGCCGACCCGATGCAGTGGGCCGCTCCCCCGGCCAAGGTCCGCGAACGCCTGCGCGTCCAGCGCACCGCCCTGTCCGCGTCCGCCGCCCAGGCCCTGCTCGGCACCGTCCACCCGGACGCCGCCACCACCGCACCGCCGACGCGGGCCGACCAGGCGCTCGCCGACCGTGACCGGCTCGTCGTGGCGCTGCTGATCGTGCTCGGCCCCCGCGTCTCGGAGCTGGTGCGCGCCGACGTCGCGGACTTCGTGCGCGAACCCGACCAGACGAGCTGGCGCATCCTCGGCAAGGGCGGCAGCACCCGCACGGTCGCGCTCAGCCCGCCGCTGGCCGACGCCCTGGAGACCTACCTGGGCACCCTGCGCCCCCGGCTGGCCGCCCGCCGCCCCGACGACGCCGACGCCCAGGGCGCCCTGCTGCTGTCCTGGCGCGGCCGACGGCTGGACACCCAGGCGGTGCGGGCCCTGCTGGCGCGCGCCGTGGCCCGGATGCCCGAGCCCTACCGGCGACCCACGACCCCGCACGCCCTGCGCCACACCACCGCGACGCTCCTCGTGGCCGACGGGTGGGACGTCAAGGTCGTCGCCGAGCTGCTCGGCCACTCCTCGATCGCGACCACCGACGTCTACCTCGACCGCATCGACGGCGAGCTCGCCGCCGCCCTGCGCACCCACCCCCTGGCGACGTCGTTGCAGGGCACACCGCCGACCGCGGCGAGCGGCTCGCCGCGCAGATCGCCGGAGTCGTCGCTACGGTGACCCTGTGCCCGATGGTTCCTTCCGTTCCACGCTCCCCATCGACGTCCACGTCGACTGGCGCAGGGTCCTGCGCCTGGCCGGCCGTGCCGCGGCCGTCGCCGCCGCGATCCCGCTGACCGCGGGCGCGGCCGTGATGACGATCGACAAGATCCGCGGTCAACGCCATCCGCTGGACGCCAAGTTCCCCACCGCGGAACCGACGACGACGGACGTCGAGGGGTCGCACGCCACGCTGTACACCTACGGCGCCGACCTGTACGACGCGATGCTCGAGGCCATCGAGTCGGCCGAGCACACGGTCCTGCTGGAGTCCTACATCTGGAAGGGCGACCGGATCGGCGAACGTTTCAAGCAGGCCATCGCCGACGCGTGCGAACGCGGCGTGGAGGTCTACGTCATCTACGACGGCTTCGCGAACCTCGTCGTGCCCCCCTCCTTCTACGTGTTCCCGCCGCAGGTGCACGTGCTGCGCTTCCCGGTCGTGCGGGCCGGGCTGCTCACGCTCAACATCCGCAAGTCCGGGCGGGACCACCGCAAGATCCTCGTCGTGGACGACCGGGTCGGGTTCGTCGGCGGCTACAACATCGGTGACGTGTACGCCACCCAGTGGCGCGACACCCACGTGCGCATCGACGGCCCGGCCGTGTGGGAGCTGCGCAACGCCTTCGTCGACTTCTGGAACCGGTGGCGCGGCCCGAAGCACCCCGTGCTGCAGGACGTCGGCGCCGAGCACTGGCAGCCCGCCCTGCGCGCCGCCCGCAACGCCCCCAGCGACCTCGTGTTCCCCATCCGGGGCATCTACCTCGACGCCATCGACCGCGCCACCAGCCACATCTACATCACCCAGGCCTACTTCATCCCGGACCGCGACATCCTGCGCGCGCTGCTCGCCGCCGCCGCCCGCGGCGTCGACGTGCGCGTGCTGGTGCCCGAACGGTCCAACCACGCGCTCGCGGACTGGCTGGCCCGGGGCCGCTACACCAAGCTGCTGCGCGGCGGCGTGCGGATCATGCTCTACCAGGGTGCGATGGTGCACGCCAAGACGGCCACGATCGACGGACGGTGGGCCACGGTCGGCACGGCCAACATCGACCGGCTGAGCCTCACGGGCAACTACGAGATCAACCTCGACATCGTCGACCGGGGCCTGGCGGGCCGGCTCGAGGACATCTTCCGGATGGACGAGTCCAACGCGCGCGAGCTGACCTACGAGGAGTGGTTGGGCCGTTCCTTCGTCAACAAGGTCGCCGAGCGCGCCCTGGAGCCGCTCGAGCCCCTGCTCTGAGCCGCGCCGCTCGCCCCGGCCGGACCCTGCCGGCGGTCCCGCCGGTCGATGTCTCAGCCCGCGGTGCGGGCCCGGCGTCGGGCGGCGAGCTCGTCGTCGGCGTGCACGCCCTCCGGGTCGTGGTCCTCGAGGGACTCCGTCGGCATCTGGGACAGGGTGCCCTCGATCTCGCGCCACACGCGGCCGACCGCGATGCCGAACACGCCCTGACCGCCCTGGACGAGGTCGACGACCTCGTCCGGCGAGGTGCACTCGTAGACGGACGCGCCGTCGCTCATCAGGGTGATCTGCGCGAGATCCTCCACCCCGCGCTCCCGCAGGTGCGTCACCGCGCTGCGGATCTGCTGCAGGGAGACGCCGGTGTCGAGCAGCCGCTTGACGATCTTGAGCACGAGCACGTCGCGGAAGCTGTAGAGACGGTGCGTGCCGGACCCGGTGGCGGCGCGGATCGACGGCTCCACCAGACCGGTGCGGGCCCAGTAGTCCAGCTGCCGGTAGGTGATCCCGACGACGCGGCACGCCGTCGTCCCCCGGTACCCGGTCCCGGCGTCCTGCTCCGTGAGGTTCGCGCCGAACAGGAGGCCCTGGGCGCCCGCCGGGGTGACACCGACCGAAGCGCTGGCCTCGCTGCTGCTGTCCACTGTGCCTCCTGAGTTGTCGCTTCCACGCTATGGCGGCCCCGGGGGATCGTCAACGACGTCGCCTTCGCGGGACGTGGCGTGTCGCGGGGCGGTGCCGAGCCGCGACCTGCGGTCGCGGCCGACGGGTGCTGTCGAGGATACGCGCGAACCCTCACCGTCGAGGTGAGGGTCAAGGGGGCGTGTCGGGGCTGCCGCCGTCCTCGACGTCGTCGCCCGACTCGGGGTTGGTGAAGTCCTCCGGGTTCACGTGGTCGAGGAAGTCGCGGAACTTCTCCACCTCGCGCTGCTGAGCGAGGTCGACGATCTCGACGCCGGCCGCGGCGACCACCTCGGCCGAGCACAGCACGGGGCTGCCGGTGCGCACGGCCAGGGCGATCGCGTCCGAGGCCCGCGAGTCCAGGCGGGTGCCGTTGGACAGCACCAGCTCGGCGAAGAAGATGCCGCCGTCCAGGGCGACGATCTCCACCCGCTCGAGCTCGACCCCCACGGCGGTGAGCAGGTCGCGCAGCAGGTCGTGCGTCATGGGGCGCGGCGTGGCGACCCCCGCCTGCGCCATGGCGATGGCGGACGCCTCGCGGGCACCGATGACGATCGGGACGGCGAGCTCCGCGGAGGTGTCCAGCAGCAGCACGACGATCTCCTGGTCGTTCTGCTGCTGACGCACCCCGAGCACCTCGACGGGCACCATGGGCGCCTCGGCGCCCTCGTCTCTTCCCACCTTGTCCACGGTACGACGACGTGGGCCCACCCGCGCGTGCCGGGCCGGCTAGACGGTGCCGTCGGTGCCCTGGCGGATCCAGGTGGTGTGCAGCCGGGCCAGCAGGTCGCCCAGCTCGGCGGCGAGCTCCCCGGCGACCGTGCCGCCGTTGCCGTTCTGGTGGCTGCGGTACGGGGCCACCGCCTGGTCGACGAGCGCCACGTGGCGGGCGGCGGAGGCACGCAGCGGACGCAGGTGCCGCGGCTCGATGCCGTGCTCGGTCAGGCGCTGCACGATGCGCACCACCTCGGCCGCCGACCCGTCCAGGGTGTCGCCGCTGGGCTGCAGCACCCCGGCCGTGACCAGGGACTCGACGAACTCGACGCTCGTGCCCGTCGTGCCGGCGACCGACTCCACGGTCCAGCGTCGCCGCGAGTCCTCGCCCGGACCGTCCGGTGCCGGGCGCGGCGACGGACCGGGCGCGGGCTCCCCCGCGTCCATCGCGGCCAGGCGTTCCTTGATGACCTTCAGCGGCAGGTAGGAGTCCCGCTGCTCCGACAGCACGAACCGCAGCCGCTCGACGTCCGCGGGGCTGTACTGGCGGTAGCCCGCCGGTGTCCGCACCGGGGTGATCAGGCCCTGGTCCTCCAGGAACCGCAGCTTGGAGTGGGACACGTGCGGGAAGTCGCCCCGCAGGTGGTTGAGCACGTCGGAGATCCGCATGCCCGCGTGGCGGGAGATCCCCCGCGGCCAGGGTTCCGGCGCGTCGGGCTCCGAAGCCGAGGCCGCCCCGGAACCGGCCGTCACGATGCCGGCGCCTGCAGGTCCCGCGGCGCCTGCGGGCTGGCGTGGAAGGACATCCGGAACTTGCCGATCTGGACCTCGTCGCCCGTGGTCAGGACCGCCGCGTCGATGCGCTCGCGGTTGAGGTACGTGCCGTTGAGCGAGCCGATGTCGCGCACCACGAAGCGGTCGCCCTCGCGGACGAACTCCGCGTGCTTGCGCGACACGGTGACGTCGTCGAGGAAGATGTCGGCGTGCTCGCTGCGTCCGGCCACGGCGCGGTCGGTGTCCAGCAGGAACCGTTCGCCGACGGCACCCGACCCGTACTGGACCACGAGCAGGGCGGAGTGTCGCGGCAGCGCGGACACGGCGGCCGACTCCTCCGCGGTCAGCGGGACGCGCGGGGTCTGCTCCTCGGTGGAACCACCGATCCGACCGAGATGCGCGGTGGTGTCCGCGCCGGCCTCGTGGCGCGGCGTGGAGCGCGGGTCCGTCATTCGTCCTCCTGCTGAATCACGCGGGCGACGTGCGCCGTCGTCCGCTCAACCTACCTTCTCACCACCTGCGTCGGGAAGCAGCCTTCGTGAGGTTCCGACCGCGGTCTACTCCGCGGGGCGCCTCGGGGTGGCGTACTCGGGTTCGCTGGGCACGCGGACGGCGTCGATCAGGACCTCGTCCCGTTCCTCCGTGCGGGCGTCGGCCCCGTCGTTGCGCACCGCGGCGAGGGCGCCGCCGGGGATCTCCAGCGCGGGTGTCAGGGTGGCGGGGTCACCGATGACCTGCCAGCGGTACGGCGGCTCGATGAGCTGGTCGTCGACGATGATGCCGCTCGCGCCGTCCAGGAACCAGGTCGAGGTCACCAGGCGGACGTCGTTGACCGCGATGACCTCCGCCCCGGCGTTGCGCAGCTCCTCGAGCATGTTGAACATCTTCGAGGCCGCCAGCACCCGGTCGGGGTCGCTGATGACGATCTCCAGACCGGGCCCCACCGCGGGGAGCCTGCCGGACAGGATGCCCTCGGACGTCGCCCGCTCCTCCGCCAGCTCGAGCGCCGCCTGCGCCTGCCCGGAACCGGAGGCGAGCTCGTCCCGGGTCTCCGTCAGCTCGCGCACCTCGTCGCCGAGCTGCTCCGAGCGCTGGGTCACCTCGTCCAGCAGACGCACCAGGTCGTCCTGGCGCGCCGAGGACAGCGGGTCCTGGGCGGACTGCTGCACCTGGACCACGAGCGCGAACCCGAGCGCGGCGAGCAGCAGCGCGACCAGCAGCTGCGAGCGGGTGCCCCGCGGGCGCAGCATCTGACCCAGCGCCCGCCAGCCGGTCGCCGGGGGCGGTTCGTGCGCACCGGTGCCCTTCGGGGCGGAGCCGGCCGGTTCGTCGTCGGCACGGCTGGGGAGGGCCTGGGCACCCGTCGGGGGGAACGGGCCGGTGTGCACCGGCTCCGGCGTCCGGTGCGCGCCGTCGTCGGTCTCGCCCGTCCCCGGGGCGGGGTCCTCGGCCGCGGCCGCCCCGTGGCCCGGCACCGGCTCGTCGCCGGTGTCGAGCTGCTCGACGGGGACCGACAGGTCCAGGGGGTCCGCCGCGACGCGCGCCCCGTGGCCGCTCGCGGACTCCCCGGAGGCGTCCGTGGGCAGGTCCGGGTGTGCCGGTTCCTCGAGCGGCGTCGGCTCGTCGAGGCCCTCGCCGAGCGGGGTCGCTTCCTCGAGCGGTGCCGTCTCCCCGACCGGCTCGTCGGGGTGCTCGGCGACCGGCGTCGGCTCGACGTCCCCGCCCCCCGGCGCGGGCGGCTCCGCGGCCGCGTCCGGCGGCGTCAGCGGTGCGGTGTCGTCCTCGCCCGGCGTCCGGTCCGGGGAGTCCGTGCGCTCGTCGTCGTTCATCCTCATGCCTTGAACAGGTGCCGGCGGATCGAGGCCGCGTTGGAGAAGATGCGGATGCCCAGCACGACCACCACGGCCGTCGACAGCTGCGAACCGACACCGAGCTGATCGCCCAGGAACACGATGAACGCCGCGACCAGCACGTTGGACAGGAACGACACCACGAAGACCTTGTCGTCGAACAGCCCGTCCAGCTTCGCGCGCAGGCCACCGAACAACGCGTCCAGCGCCGCCACCACCGCGATGGGCAGGTACGGCTGCAGCGCCACGGGCACGGTCGGCTCCAGCAGCAGACCGGCGGCCACGCCGATCACGAGCCCGACGACGGCGATCATGGGTTCCCCTCCTGGTCTTCGTCCGGACTCACGTCCGCCTCCACCGGCTCCGCATACCGCAACAGCTGGCTGCCCACCCCGGCGAGCTCCAACGAGTCGGCGGTCTCCAGCGAGGACCCGATGCCGTACTGCGACGACAGGAGCTGCGTGTACGCCGGCGCGTCGGTCCGAGCGTACGCGGTCTGCATCGCCTCCGGGTCACCGATCGCCTCGACCGCGTAGCTCGGCCCGGGCAGCGGCACGAGATCCACCATGATCGCCTGGCCGGCGTGCCGGATCGCCGACACCGACGTCAGCCGCTCCCCGCCGACGCTGATCGCCTCCGCGCCGGACGCCCACAGCGCGTTGACGACCCGCTGCAGGTCGATCGCCTGCACCGGCGCCGACGTCGCCGAACCGTCCTGGGCGGTCCCCACCGCGCCGTCGCTCAGGGTCACCACGAGTCCCGGCCCCGAGACCGCCACCGACCCGGTGGTCACCCCGTCCAGGCGCAGCCGGTCCACGAGCTCCGAGTCCTGGGCGGCCAACGTCTCCTCGTTCAGTGCGGTGATCTCCGCCGACAGCGCCGCCGAGCGCTCCCGCAGGTCCTCGGCGGTCGCCTGCCGCGCGAGGATCTCCTCCTGGAGCACCTCGCGCGCCGAGACACCCTCCACGGGCGCTCGCAGCTGCTGGGCGGCAGCGACCGTCATCAGCCCGAGCAGCACCGCCAGCAGCCCGAGCAGCGCCAGCGTGGACCGGTGCCTCCGCTCCCCCGCCGCGCGGCGACGTGCCGCCTGGGCGTACCCCGCGTCCAGCGGGCTCTCCATCACCTCGACCAGGAGCGTCATCGACTCGTCCGGGCGCCGACCCGTCGCCACGTTCATGCCGCACCTTCCGTCTGCGCCTCACCACGGTCGTCGGTCACCAGTCGGCGCACGTGCCGCACGTACTGGAAGCCGGCCAGCCAGTACAGCCCGATGCCCCACCAGGCGAACGCCCAGCCGATCACGTGCGCCACCGCACCGACGCCGCCCGGCATCGCCGCCAGGAGCAGCAGCGGGAAGGCGTACAGCAGCGCGAACGTGCCGGCCTTGCCGACGAACGTGACCGGCACCGGACCGTACCCACGCCGGGCCAGCGGGCGCACCAGGAACGCGAGCATCACGTCGCGCGCCACGATGACCGCCAGCACCCACCACGGGATGACGCCGCGCCAGGTCAGGCCGATCAGCGTCACGAGGATGAACAACCGGTCCGCCGCGGGGTCCAGCATCTGGCCCAGCTTGGTGACCTGGTTCAGCCGTCGCGCCAGGACGCCGTCCAGCCAGTCCGTCGCGCCCGACACGGCGAGGACCACCAGCGCCCACACGTCCTCGCCCACGACGATCAGGACGGCGAACACGGGCACCAGCGCCAGACGAAGCATGCTGACGACGTTCGGGACCGTCCAGACCGCCGAGTCGGCCTGCCCACCTGCCTGCACGTTCACCGCCTGCGTCCACCGGGCTGCTACCTCGCACATCCTACGCACCCGCGGCCCGTCCACGACGTAGTGGGCAAACTCACCGGGCCCCGCCCTCCCCCGGTGACCGCACGCCCCGTAGCATGGGGGCATTCCCTCGGAGTTCGTCGTCCTCCCGCGTGTTCAAGGGCCCCGCCACCAGCGGCGGGGCAGGTGTGTGTACGGGACAGAGCGACCGCCTCGCCGCCACGGCGACGCAGGACTCCCCCGCACCCGACGAATGGTCAAACCCCATGAGCACCCCTGACTCCACCCTGCCCACCGACGTGCAGCCCGCGTTCAGCGAGCTCGGCCTGCCCGACCCGCTCCAGCGCGCCGTCGACGACCTCGGCTTCACCACGCCCTCCCCCATCCAGGCCGAGGCCATCCCCGCCCTGCTGGCCGGACGCGACATCACCGGTGTCGCCCAGACCGGTACCGGCAAGACCGCCGCCTTCGGCCTGCCGCTGCTCGCCGCGCTCGACCCCGCGGCCGACGTCGCCCGGGGCCGCGTCCAGGCGCTCGTGCTCGCCCCCACCCGCGAGCTCGCCATGCAGGTCGCCGAGGCCGTCGAGTCCTTCGCCGCCCACCTGCCCGGCGTCCACGTCCTGCCCGTCTACGGCGGCGCCCCCTACCAGCCGCAGCAGCGCGCCCTGCGCGACGGCGTGCACGTCGTCGTCGGCACCCCCGGGCGCGTCATGGACCACATGGAGCGTTCCGCTCTCACCCTCGAGGACGTGAAGTTCCTCGTCCTCGACGAGGCCGACGAGATGCTGCGCATGGGCTTCGCGGAGGACGTCGAGAAGATCTTCGGCCAGGCGCCCGCCGAGCGGCAGGTGGCCCTGTTCTCCGCCACCATGCCGGCCGCGATCCGCCACGTCGCCGACACCCACATGACCGACCCGGTGCAGATCGCCGTCAGCCGGCAGTCCAGCACCGTCACCACCGTCGAGCAGACCTACGCCGTCGTGCCCTTCCGGCACAAGGTCGGCTCGCTGGTCCGCGTCCTGGCCACCTCCGACGCCGACGCCACCATCGTCTTCACCCGCACCCGCGCCGCCGCCGAGGAGGTCGGCGTCGCCCTCGTCGAGCGCGGCGTCTCCGCCGCCACCATCTCCGGCGACGTCGCCCAGAAGGAGCGCGAGAAGATCGTCGAGCGCCTGCGCAACGGCTCCCTCGACGTGCTCGTCGCCACCGACGTCGCCGCCCGTGGCCTGGACGTCGACCGCATCGGACTCGTCGTCAACTTCGACCTGCCCCGCGAGGCCGAGGCCTACGTGCACCGCATCGGCCGCACCGGTCGCGCCGGCCGCACCGGCAAGGCCCTGTCCTTCGTCACCCCCCACGAGCGCGGCAAGCTCAAGCACATCGAGCGCACCATCCGCACCAGGCTCACCGAGGCCGAGATCCCCTCGCCCCGCGACGTCTCCGCCCACCGGGCCGGCACCATCCTGTCCACGGTGCCCACCCGGCTCGAGGCCGGCCGCCTCGACCTGTACACCGAGCTGCTCACCCAGCACCTCACCCCCGGCGAGGACGGCACCACCCCCGACCCCACCCAGGTCGCCGCAGCCCTGCTGGCGCTCGCGGTGGGAGACGACGGGCCGCAGCACCTGGCCGCTCAGGCCGAGCACGAGAAGGAGCGCGCCGAGGTCCGCGGCGGACGCACGCGGGAGACGAAGCGTGCCGAGCGGTCGGACCGTGACGGCGACCGCACGCACCGCCACCCCCGGGCCGACCGTCGTGAGGACCGGTCCCGCGGCATCCGGCGCCCCGCCGAGGGCACCCGGTACCGGGTCGCGGTCGGCCACGCGCACGGCGCCCAGCCCCGCGGCATCGTCGGGGCGCTGACCAACGAGGGCGGTCTGCGCGGCGCGGACATCGGCAAGATCGACATCTTCGGCAGCTTCTCGCTCGTCGACATCACCAAGCCGCTCGACGACGCGGCCATGAACAAGATCGGCCGGGCCAACGTCGCCGGCCGCCAGCTGCGCATCGCCCCGGACAAGGGCGCACCGCAGGGTCGTGCCCCGCGCAGCGAGCGGCACCCCGCCCACACCGCCTGAGCACGGGGCGCCCGGCGTCAGTCGACGTCGGGCGCCTCGCCCAGGCGCTGCACGAGAGACTGCAGCCGACGGGCCTCGGCCATCCCCCGCTCGCCGTCGGCGCGCTGGATCGCCATGACGGCGAGGGTGCCGCCGTCGGCCAGGTCGAGCACCACCCAGGAGTCGTTCGTCGTCATCCGCACCGCGACGATCTCGGGCCAGGTGACCCGTCGGGTCCGCACGACGTTGCGCACCGTGAGGCCGTCGTCGTCCGGACGGGCGTGCACGCCTCCCAGGCGCCACAGCAGCCACACGACGAACGCGGCGAAGACGACGAAGGACAGCCTGGTCCCGTCGCCCAGCAGCACGCCCGTGGGGGCGAAGAGCCCGACGAGCAGGCTGCCGCCCGCCGCGACGGCACCGGTCACGACGACCGCCACCCTCGCCCAGAGCGGGCGGAACGTGCGGAACTCCCGACCGGTGCCGTCGTCGACCATCGTCTAGAGGCGGCAGGCGTGGATGGACGTGACGAGGATGCCGCGCGCCCCCACCTCGTAGAGCACGTCCATGACGCGGTTGGTGTCCGCCCGGCGGACCATCGACCGCACGGCGGCCGACTGGCCGTTGTGCAGCGGGGACACCGTGGGCGACTCGAAGCCCGGGGTCACCGCCACCGCGGCGTCGAGGAGCTCCATCGGCACGTCGTAGTCCAGCAGGACGTACTCCCGGGCGGTGATCACGCCCTGGAGGCGTCGTGTGAGGACGTCGAGCCCGGCGGGCTCCGATGCGTCGGCGTGGCGGATCATCACGGCCTCGGACCGCAGGATCGGCTCGCCGAACACCTCCATGCCGGCGGCGCGCAGCGTCGTCCCGGTCTCGACGACGTCGGCGATGACGTCCGCGACGCCGAGCCGGACCGAGCTCTCCACCGCACCGTCGAGGTGCACGATCGCCGAGGGCTCGACACCCTTGCGTGCCAGGTGGTCGGCGACCAACCGGGTGTAGGACGAGGCGACGCGCTTGCCGGCGATGTCCTCCACCTGTGTGATGGTCCCGGCCGGTGCGGCGTAGCGGAACGTCGACCCTGCGAAGCCGAGCGGAAGGTGCTCGACCGCCGCGGCGCCCGAGTCGAGCAGCAGGTCGCGGCCGGTGATACCGACGTCGACGGTGCCGGCGCCGACGTAGACGGCGACGTCCCGCGGGCGCAGGAAGAAGAACTCGACGTCGTTGTCGGCGTCGGTGAGCACGAGCTCACGGCCGTCGCGACGCTGGCGGTACCCGGCCTCGCGCAGCATGTCGGTGGCGGGTGTGGACAGTGACCCCTTGTTGGGGACGGCGATGCGGAGCAACGGGTTACCTCGTTCTGGTCTGGATCGGTGGAGACGTCGGAGCGCGCCGGGCCGGGAACGACCGAGCGCTCAGAGATGGTCGTAGACGTCCTCCAGCGTGAGCCCCTTGGCCAGCATCAGGACCTGCAGGTGGTAGAGCAGCTGGGAGATCTCCTCGGCGGCCGCCTCGTCCGACTCGTGCTCGGCGGCCATCCACACCTCGGCGGCCTCCTCCACGATCTTCTTGCCGATCGCATGGACGCCGGCGTCCAGCTGCGCGACGGTCCCCGACCCGGCGGGACGGGACTCGGCCTTGGCGGACAGCTCGGCGAACAGGGAGTCGAAGGTCTTCACGATCCCCAGCGTAGACGGAGACCCTCGCGTCCTCGCTGCTGGGGTCCGTGGTGCGGACGTCGATCTGATCACCGTTCGGTGCTTGGCACACTATTTTTGTGGGAGCGATGACGGCGCCGACCTCGCTCGCCGCCCCGGCTCCGTGCCGCTCAGTGCACGTGGCGCTCGGCCATCGCCCGCAAGGTCTCGATCTCCCCCGGGACGTCCTCGGCGCCGTACACCGCGGAGCCCGCCACGAAGACGTTCGCCCCCGCCTCGGCCGCCCGCTCGATCGTGTCGCGGGACACTCCCCCGTCGACCTGGATGTGCACATCGAGGTCCTGCTCGCTGATCGCGCGCCGCGCGCGGCGGATCTTGGGCAGCGTGCCCTCGATGAAGGACTGGCCGCCGAAGCCCGGTTCGACGGTCATGACGAGGATCATGTCCACCTCGGCGAGCAGGTCGAGGTACGGCTCCACCGGCGTCGCCGGGCGCAGCGCCACCCCGGCGCGGGCTCCCAGGCGTCGCAGCTCGCGCGCCAGCCGCACCGGGGCCTGTGCCGCCTCGGCGTGGAAGGTGACCGACGCCGCGCCGGCCTCGGCGTAGGCGGGCGCCCACCGGTCGGGGTCCGCGATCATCAGGTGGCCGTCGACGGGCACCGGCGAGACCTGCACCAGCCGCTCGAACACCGGCAGGCCGAGCGTCAGGTTCGGCACGAAGTGGTAGTCCATGACGTCGACGTGGGCGGCGTCCGCCGTCGCGATGGCATGCAGGTCACGCTCGAGGTTGGCGAAGTCGGCGGACAGGATGCTCGGGTTGATCAGTGCAGGCATGGCCTCAGCCTAGGCCGCGGTCGGTCTACGCTCGCCCCGTGGCACCACTCCCCTCCCCCGGCGACGGGCCGCCCGGTGCGGTGGACCGTCCCCGGATCCGGCGCGCGGTCCCGGCCGACCTCCCGGCGGTCGCCGCGATCTTCGCGCCGTACGTGACCGGTACGGCGGTGACGTTCGCGGAGGACCCGCCGAGCGCCGCCGACTGGTCCGACCGGCTGGAGGACGCGGACGCGGGCGGACTCCCCTTCCTCGTCGCCGAGCTCGACGGCGCGGTCGTCGGGTACGCCTACGTGACACCCTGGCGTCCGCGGGCGGCCTACCGCCACACCGTCGAGGACACGATCTACCTGGCACCGGCCGCGCAGGGGCGCAGCGTGGGGACCCGCCTGCTGTCGGCGCTGCTGGACGCCTGCACGGTGGCCGGCATCCGCCAGGTGGTCGCGGTCGTCGCCGACGACCCGGCGGGTGCCGGGTCGGTGCCCCTGCACCGTCGCCTCGGGTTCGAGGTCGTCGGGGTGCTGCGCGACGTCGGGCGCAAGCACGGACGCGACGTCAGCACGATGCTGATGCAGCGCACGCTGCACTGATCGGTCAGCGCAGGTCAGCGCGCAGACGGTCGGTGCAGGCCTCGACGGTGCGCCACGCCGCCTCGCCGACGCCGGGGTGGGCGTCGCGGTCGACCTCCCCCAGCGCCGTGCGCAGGCCGTCCAGCGTGGTCGTGACGACCCGCTCCGCCCGGCGACGCGGCAGCCCCCACGCGACCCCCTCGTCCACGAGGTCGGTGCCGGTGATCGCATCCATGTCCCGCGTGCCCGCCACGTCCATGGCGAAGACGCGCGAGGCGTGCTCGTGGTGCAGGTGCATGGAGATGTCGTAGGCCGGGGCGAGGGACACCGTCCCGTCCGCGCGGCGCAGCATCGAGATGTTCTTGGCGTGTGCATCGGTGTTGCCGAGGGCCAGGTTGAGCGTCGTCAGCGCCAGGAGGCGGTCCGGGCGGGAGCCGTCGTCGCGCAGCACCTGGGCGATCGCCCGCAGCGACGGGATGGTCCGTCCGTGCTGGAACTTGCGCTCCGGGTCGCGGGTGTTGATGCCCAGCGCCTGGGCGGCGTCCTCCTGGTGGATCCGCCGCAGCCCGCCCGGTGCCTCGGCGTCGGGGACACGGTCGTACCGGGACACCACGAGGCAGCGCACGTCCTCGAAGGTCTCCACGTGCGCCTGGATCGTGGTGAGGCCGATACGCCGTGCGAGCTCGATCGCCGCCGCCTCGGTGTCGACGAGGTCCGCAGTCGGCGAGTCGGCGTCCCGGGCGACCTTGAGGATGTGGGTGGTCGGCCGGTCCGGGGCGGCGCGCCACCAGGTGCCGGCGTCCCGGACGAGACCGATCTTCGGCTCCATGCCCGGCAGCGAGCTCGTCAGCCGCTGGCTGCGCGCCGTCCCGCCCGCGCGGGCGATGCTCGCGCGCAGCAGGTCGGCGACACCGGACTCGTCCAGCGGTACGGGATCACCGTCGACGCTGCGGAGGTCCGCGCCCACGGCGACGAACTGGAGCGCCCCGACGGTGTCCCCGCCGTAGGCGCCGAAGAAGCCGACCGGATCGTCCGGGTCGACACCGACGTCCATCGCCATGTGGTCACGGACGCGACCCTCGGGCATCAGTCCGTCGAGCCAGGCGTTCACACGGGCCGGTGCGGGCGGGGCGTCGGCGTCCATGGGCAGCAGGTGGGACAGCACGCGCGACCCGTATCCCCAGCGGTCGATCGCCGCGGCGTCCCACTCCAGCTCCACGCGCAGGGCGCCCCGGCCGGTGTCCCGCGCGGAGAACCGGCCGACGCGGCTGCCGTAGAGCCAGGCGTCGAGCTCAGACGCGGTCATCCGTGCCCCGCTCCTCGAGCCGGACGTCGATGCCGAGCTCGTCGAACATCTCGAACAGCCGGGTGATGTAGAGGTTCCCGACACCCGACTCGACCTCGGAGACGTACTGGCGCGTCAGGCCGAGCTCGTCCGCGAGCGCAGCCTGGCTGAGTCCGCGGCGTTTGCGGGCCTGCTGCACGAAGCGACCGAGGTCACGGGCGCCGCGGGCGCGGGTCCAGCGGTCGGTGGTGGTCATGTCGCCTCCGATGTCAGGTTTCTCTGACGGACCTTTCTGTCAGAGTATCCCGACATCCCTCGCTGTGCAAGGAATACCTGGCGTCTTGGGCCGCGTCTGCGCTACCTTGCGGCGACACACTCCGGGGAGGCGGACCGTTGGCACGCAGGACACATCCCGACTGGCAGCCCCGGAAGAATCCGATGAACCACGCCGGTCATCATCCCCCGCCGGCCCGGTGGCAGCAGGCGTTCCGCAGGGTCGAGGCGAGCTCCACGGGGCACATCGCCCTGGTCCTGGCCCTCATGACCATCTTCTCGCTCGTGCTGGCAGGTCTGTCCGTCGACCACGTCGGTACGCGGATCGCGCTCGCGCAGGACGGTGTCGAGTCCCGGGCACGCGTCGTGCACGTGGAGGGCGGGCGCCGGGACCTCGTCGGGGCCGTGACGGTCGAGCTGCTCCACGGTACCGGCGGAACCGTGCGCATCGCGCACCCGCCCGGAGGGAAGCGGGAAGGATCGGTCCTCGACGTCGTCTACGACCCCGACGACCCCGCCCGGGCGATCGCCGTGGACGAGCCCCTGGTGGACGCGGAGATCCTCCTCGTCACGGCCCTCGACGTGCTGGCGCTGATCCTCTGGTTCCCCTCCGGGTACGGCGTCTCGGTGCTCTGGTCATGCCGACGCCGTGGCTGGTGGCGTACCGACGTGCTGGGGCACATCGCCCGTCACGCCCAGCACGCCCCCGTCACGCGCACCGTGATCGCGTTGCTCGTCGTTCCGCTGACGTCACCGTGGCGGCGACAGGGTTCGTGGTGGCCACGTGGGAGCGGTCGCGCACTCTGGAGCTGCAGGGTGTTCCCGCCCACGCGACGGTCGTCCACGCCGACTGGGCGGGACCGGTCGGCCACCGGCTCGTCGTGGACGTCGAGGGGTACGAGCGGGCGATGCTGAGCCACTGGCACGGCGTACCGGCCCGGGACGAGATCCTGGACGTGGTCGTCGACCCCGAGGACCCCTCCCTGGTCGCCCAGGCCGGCGCGGGCGTGTGGGGGACGTCCGAGCGGTCCGCGGCCGTCCTGGCGGCGACCGGCCTCGTGGTGACGGCCATCCTCGTCCCGGCTGCCGTCACCGGCCTGGTACGACGTCGACGAACGCCCGTCGACGGCTGACGCCGGTCCCGGTCAGCCGGTCCGGCGCAGCAGCGTCAGGTGCATCGCGTCCGTGCCGTGCACGTGCGGCCACAGCTGGACGTCGAGCCCGCCCGCGCCGCCGTCGTCGGGCCCGAGGTCGATCTGCGCCCCCGGGACGAGCACGTCACGCACGGCGGCGCGGGCGTCCAGGCGGGTGACGTCGTCGCGGCGGCGCAGCACGTCGTCGACCACGAGCCGCGTCTCGGCCAGGTGCGGCGAGCAGGTCACGTAGGCGACCACTCCCCCGGGCCGGACGGCGTCCACGGCGGAGTCGAGCAGCTCGCCCTGCAGCCGGGTGAGCACCCCGAGGTCGGCGGGGGTGCGTCGCCAGCGCGACTCGGGACGCCGGCGCAGCGCCCCCAGGCCGGTGCAGGGGGCGTCGACGAGCACGCGGTCGTAGGCGCCGGGCTCCTCGGAGCCCATCTCGCGTCCGTCCCCGGTGCGCACCTGCTCCACGACCCCCTCGGGCACGGCCCGCAGCCCGCGGCGCACCAGGCGCGCCCGGTGCGGCTGGACCTCGTTGGCGACCAGGCGGGCGTCGCGCTGCGCGGCGAGCGCGGCCAGCAGGGCCGCCTTGCCCCCGGGGCCGGCGCACAGGTCGAGCCAGCGCGCGTCGGGCCCCTCCAGGGGGGCGGCCGCCAGGGCGAGGGTGACGAGCTGGCTGCCCTCGTCCTGGACGCCGGCCCGCCCGTCGGCGACGGCGGGCACGTCGGCGGGGTCGGTGCCGGCGCCGAGCACCCGCGCGGTGGGGGCCCAGCGGCCCGCCTCGAGGCGCACGTCGTGCCCGGCGCCGTCGGCCAGGGCGTCGGCGTCCACGAGCCCGGGCCGGGCGACGAGGGTCACCCGCGGGGGCGTGTTGTCCGCGTCGAGCAGGTCGCCGATCTCGCCGACGTCGCGCCCGGACCCGTGCAGGGCCTCGCGCAGGGCGCGGGTGACCCACACCGGGTGCGAGCCGACCTGCGCCAGGGCCGTGACGGCGTCGGGAGCGTCGGCGCGCAGCTCGTCGAGCCACTCGTCCAGCGGGCGGCGACCCACGGCACGCAGCACGGCGTTGACCATCTGGGCGGGTCCGGCGCCGACCCGGTCGCGGCACAGGGCGACCGTCTCGGAGACCGCGGCGTGGGCGGGCACCCGCATGCCGAGCAGCTGGTGGGCGCCCAGGCGCAGCACGTCGAGCACCTCGGTGTCGAGGCGGTCCAGCGGGCGGCTGACGCAGCGCGCCAGGATCGCGTCGTAGCGCCCGCGCAGGCGCAGGGTGCCGTAGGCGAGCTCGGTGGCGAACCCGGCGTCGCGCCCGCTCAGGCCGCGCTCGCGCAGCAGCGGGGGCAGCACGAGGTTGGCGTAGGCGTCGGAGGTGTCGACCTCGCGCAGCACGTCGTAGGCGGCGGTGCGCGCCGGGTCGGTGCGTCGGCGGCGCTCGGAGGGCGCCTGGGCGCTGCGGTGGCCCTGCCCGCGGGAGCGGGCGGCCCCCCGCTGACGTCCCCGGGGGTTGCGGCGCTCGTCGCGACGGTCCTCGCTCATCGGGCACCACCCAGCGGGGCGCCGGACTCGACGACGTCCCGTCCGGCGCCGCGCGCCCAGTCGGCCGCGCCCATGGGCTTCTTGCCCACGGGCCGCACCTCGCCCAGCTCGACGGCATGGGTGGCGGTGCCCACCAGCACCTCGGACTTGCCGGCCCGCACCTGGCCGGGGGCGAGGTCGACCACGTCGGGTCGCGGGCGCACCGGGCCCAGGCCGAGCCGGGCACCCGGCGTGCCCTCCTCGGACGCGGGCAGCGTCGTCCACGCCCCCGGCGCGGGGGTGACCGCCCGCACGCGCCGGTCGACCGCGAGCGCCGGGTCGTCCCAGCGCACCAGGGCGTCCTCGGCGGTGATCTTGGGGGCGTAGGAGGCGCCGTCGGGGCTCTGCGGCTGCGGGGACAGGGTGCCGGCCTCCAGGGCGTCCAGGGTGGCCACGAGCAGCCCCGCGCCGGAGGTGGCCAGACGCCCGAGCAGGTCGCCGGAGGTGTCGCTGGGTCGGATCGTCTCGGTGGAGGTGCCCAGCACCGGGCCGGTGTCCATGCCGTCGTCGAGCAGGAACGTGGTGGCGCCGGTGACGTCGTCGCCGGCCAGCACCGCGTGCTGGACGGGGGCGGCACCGCGCCAGGCGGGCAGCACGGAGAAGTGCAGGTTGACCCAGCCCAGCCGGGGCACGGCGAGCACGTCGGGGCGCAGCAGGTGGCCGTAGGCGACCACGGGGGCGGCGTCCACCTCGAGGGCGCGCAGCCGGGCGACGAACTCCTCCCCGCGCGGGACGTCGGTGATGACCTCGATGCCGGCCTCCTCCGCGGCGACGCGCACGGGGCTGGGCACCAGCCGGCGACCGCGGCCGGCGCGGGCGTCGGCGCGGGTCAGCACGGCGACGACCTCGTGGTCGGAGTCGATCAGGGCCCGCAGGGCGGGCACGGCGGGTTCGGGGGTTCCGGCAAACAGCAGACGCACCGTGCAAGTCTAGGCCGCGGAAAATCCCGTGCGTCCCGCGCGCCGGCGGGCCCAGACTGGCACCGCACGCGCCAGAGCACGCACCCGCGACCTGCGCGGGCCGACACGGAAGGAGGCCGAGCGATGACCCTGACCCACCGGACCGTTCGTGCCCTCACCACCCGAAGGATCCTTCCGTGCCCCCGAACCTCTCCCTCTCCCTGACCACCGCCGACCACGACGGCCCCGGCCCGGACCAGCGCTGGTCGACCTGGCCGACCGTCGCCAAGGGTCAGCGCGGCCCGGCGCCACGACCCGACTGGGTCGTCACCGCGGCCGCCGCCCTGGACACCGAGCTCGGCGTCCTCAAGACCGGCAAGGAGGCCGACGTCTTCCTCGTCGAACGTGCCGTGCCCGCCGACCCCGGCCAGGCCTCGCTCCTGGCCGCCAAGCGGTACCGCACCCCCGAGCACCGCCAGTTCCACCGCGACAGCACCTACACCGACGGACGCCGCGTGCGCCGCACGCGCGACCAGCGCGCCGTCGAGGACCGCCGCTCGGCGTGGGGGCGCGCCGTGCGCGCGACCCAGTGGGCCGACGCCGAGTTCACCACGCTGAGCAGGCTGTGGGACGCGGGGGCGGCCGTGCCCTACCCGGTGCAGGTCGACGGCACCGAGGTGCTCATGGAGTTCGTCGGCACGGTCGACGACGACGGCACGGCGGTCGCGGCGCCGCGGCTGGACCGCAGCCGACCGGCCCCGGACGAGCTCGCCGACTGGTTCGAGCAGCTGCTGGCCACGATGAGCGTGCTGGCCCGGCTCGGCTGGGCGCACGGGGACCTGTCGCCGTACAACGTGCTGGTCGACGCCGGGCGCATCGTCGTCATCGACGTGCCCCAGGTCGTGGACCTCGTGGCCAACCCTGCGGGCCCCGAGCTGCTGCACCGCGACTGCCGCACGGTCTGCCGCTGGTTCGCCGCGCGCGGGCTCGCGGTGGACGCCGACGAGGTGTTCGCCGACCTGCTGGCGCAGGCCTGGTGACGGCACCGGGCGCCGGTGCGCTGCGAGCGCACCGGCGCTCGGGCCGGCAGACCGGCGGCCGACCTGGGCCGGGCACCGTGTTGCCCGGCCCAGCCCGGCTCCCGGACTACCGCAGCGGCGTGGTGTCGCGGCTGCCGATGTGCTCGGGCCGCGGCGCGGGCGCGCTGTACGGCTCGGTGAGCGCGTTCTCGACGCTGTTGAACACCAGGAAGATGTTCGACCGCGGGAACGGCGTGATGTTGTTGCCGGACCCGTGCATGATGTTCGCGTCGAACCAGAGCGCCGAGCCGGCCGCACCGGTGAACTGGTCGATGCCGTACCTCCGGGCGAGCTCGGTGATGGCGTCCTCGGAGGGCACGCCGATCCGCTGCTCCTTGAGGGAGTCCTGGTGGTAGTTCTCCGGGGTCTCGCCTACGCACGGCACGTAGGTGCCGTGCGAGCCCGGCATGACCATCAGGCCGCCGTTGTACGGGTAGTTGGGCGTCAGCGCGATCGAGCAGCTCACGGCGCGCGGGGCCGGCATGCCGTCCTCGGCGTGCCAGGTCTCGAAGTCCGAGTGCCAGTAGAAGCCGGCGCCCTTGTAGCCGGGCATGTAGTTGACGCGCGTCTGGTGCAGGTACACGTCCGAGCCGAGCAGCTGGCGGGCACGGTCGAGCAGCCGCGGGTCCCGGGCGAGCGCGTCGATCTGCTGGCTGAGCCTCGTGACCTCGAAGACGGAGCGGACCTCGCCGGAGCTCTTCTCGGTGACGACCCGCGGGTCGCCCCGCAGCGAATCGTCCGAGGACAGCCGGCTCAGCTCCGCGCTGTACCGGGTCACCTCGTCGGGGGTGATGAAGTCCTCGAGGACGGTGAAGCCCCGCTGCTCGTGCGCCGCGAGGGTGTCGGCGTCGAACGGGCCGTCCTCGGCCGTGCCCCACACCGTGGGGTGCTGACGCTCGACGAACGCGCCGGGCTGGGCCAGACGGCTCGGGTAGAGGTCGGTCGTGGTCTCGACCATGGCGGTCATGGGTCTCCCTTCTCCCGGGTCGTCCCGGGATCGTGGCGTCTCATGCACGCAGCGTGCCCGCGCCGTCAGGGCCGACGGGGCGAGCACGCGCACCCTCCAGTCAGTACGTGACCGGACCGGTCGTGTCAAAAGGTCGGCCGCCGGGCCGTGCCGTGGCGGTCGGCTCGTGTGGACCCGGCACCCGGCCTACCGTGGGCAGATGGCGACCGACACCGGCGACTACGACCACGAGGCGCTGCGCACCTACTTCGTCGAGCAGGGCCTGGCACTGGGTTCCGGCGACCTGGAGGCGGTCGCCGACCGGTTCGACGCGACCGCCGTGCTGGTGCTCGCCGAGGAGACGGTGGCGCTGTCGACCCCGGAGCGGGTGCACGACATGCTGCGCGAGCACGCCGGGGCGCCGGACCCGGGGGACGCCGTCGCGCTGGTGCCCCAGGTCACCGACTCCGCCGAGCTGGGCTGGGCGCTGCTGTGGGTCGAGGTGCGCTGGAGCCTGCGCGACGAGCTGGCCGCGGAACGCTCCAGCCGGCGGGTGCGCTACCTGCTGCGGCGGGCCCGGGGCACCTTCGAGGTCTGCGTCGTGGTGCCGCTCGCCTGAGGCGGCGGGCGGACCGGCGCCGAGCGCTGTCAGCGGAAGTCGCGCGACCGGGTCGTGACCGGCAGGCGCAGCGGCGCCAGGTGCTCGGCGAGCAGGTTGACCGCGCCGTCGGCCTGCTCCACCTGTCCGCGTACCACGAGCGCCGGGGCGCCGCGCGCCACGGTGCGGAACCGGCGCCACAGCCCGGGGGTGCAGATGACGTTGAGCAGCCCGGTCTCGTCCTCCAGGGACAGGAACGTCACCCCGCCGGCGGTGCCCGGCCGCTGCCGGTGGGTGACCACCCCGCCGACCGCGACGCGGCGTCCCGGCTCCGTCGCCGTGGCCGCGGCCACCGTGAGCACGCCCTGGCGGTCCAGCCCGGCGCGCACGTGCTCCAGCGGTGAGGTGGAGTCCGGGGTGATGCCGGTGGCCCAGGCGTCGGCGACGTCGATCTCCAGGGGGTCCATGCCGGGCAGCGCCGGGGCGGACACCCCCACGCTGACCCCCTCGAGCGTGGCGGGCCCCTCCTGCCCGAGCGCGCCCGCGGCCCACAGCCCCTCGCGGCGGGTCACCCCGAGCGAGGCCAGCGCCCCGGCGGTGGCCAGGGCCTCCAGGCGCGCGGTGGACAGCTCGACGCGGCGCACGAGGTCGCGCAGGTCGGTGAACGGCCCGCGCGCGGCCCGCTCGGCGACCATCTGCTCGGCGACGTCGGCGCCCAGCCCCCGCACGGCGCCGAGGCCGAGCCGGACGGCCAGCGCCTCGTCGACGTCGAGCGGCACCCCGCCGCTGCCGACGACGCCCTCGTCGAGCATGCCCGGGGGGCCCGTCCCGCTCTCCGGACGGGCCCCCCGGGCATGCTCGACCGGGCCGGCGACAGGGTCGTGCGTCTGCGCCTCGACGCCCGCGAGCGCCGCCGAGGCGTTGACGTCCGGGCGTAGCACGCGCACCCCGTGCCGGCGGGCGTCGGCGACCAGGGACGCCGGGGAGTAGAACCCCATCGGCTGGGCGGCGAGCAGCCCGGCGTAGAACGCCTCGGGGTGGTGCACCTTGAGCCAGGAGCTGGCGTAGACCAGGAAGGCGAACGAGTAGGCGTGCGACTCGGGGAACCCGAAGTCGGCGAAGGCCCGCAGCTTGTCGTAGATCTCCTCCTGGACGTCCGGCGGCACGCCGCGCTCGGTCATGCCGGCGAACAGGCGCCCGCGCAGCGCCTCCATGCGTTCCACGGAGCGTTTGGAGCCCATGGCCCGGCGCAGCCGGTCGGACTCGGCGGGGGTGAACCCGGCGACGTCGATCGCCATCTGCATGAGCTGCTCCTGGAACAGCGGCACCCCCAGGGTGCGCCGCAGCGACGGCTCCAGCAGGGGGTGCAGGTAGGTGACCTCCTCGCGGCCCCGGGAGCGTTCGATGTAGGGGTGCACCGAGCGGCCCTGGATCGGGCCGGGCCGGATGAGGGCGACCTCGACGACGATGTCGTAGAAGGTCCGGGGCTGCAGCCGCGGCAGGGTGGCCATCTGGGCGCGGGACTCCACCTGGAACACCCCGACGGTGTCGGCGGCGCACAGCAGGTCGTACACGCGCGGGTCCTCGGCCGGCAGGGTGTGCAGCGCGAGGGTCTGCCCGGTGGCCTCGCGGACGGAGGTGAAGGCGTACCGGATCGCGGTGAGCATCCCGAGCCCCAGCAGGTCGAACTTGACCAGCCCGGCGTCGGCGCAGTCCTCCTTGTCCCACTGCAGCACGGTGCGTCCCTCCATCCGGGCCCACTCGACCGGGCAGACCTCGATGACGGGCCGGTCGCACATCACCATGCCCCCGGAGTGGATGCCCAGGTGCCGGGGCAGGCGCAGGAACCGTTCGGCGAGGTCCAGCACCGTCGCGGGGATGTGGCCCTCCTGCTCGGCCGACGGCGGCGGCTGGGCGGGCACGACGTCGTGCGGGTCGTCGGCCCGGCGCAGCCCGCCGTCGACGGCGAGCGGGTCGACCACGGGGGCGTCCGGCCGCGGCGGGGTGCCGTGCCGCCACCGGGCGGCGACCTCGGCGCGGCGCTCGTCGCGCCGGGTGACCGGGGCCCCGGCGGCGGCGCGGTCGTCCCCGGTGGCGCGGTCCGCCGCGGGGCTCGCCGGGTCCGGGCCGCGCAGCGACCCCCAGCGTTCGATGGACTTGCTCCAGGCGTCCTGCTGGCCGACGTCGTACCCGAGCGCGCGGGCGGCGTCGCGCACCGCCGAGCGCGGCCGGTAGGAGATGACGTTGGCGACCTGGGCGGCGTGCGTGCGCCCGAACCGGGCGTAGACGTGCTGGATGACCTCCTCGCGCCGTCCGGACTCGATGTCGATGTCGATGTCGGGGGGTCCGTCGCGCTCGGGGGCCAGGAAGCGTTCGAACAGCAGGCCGTGGTGCACGGCGTCGACGGCGGTGATGCCCAGGGCGTAGCAGACCGCGGAGTTGGCGGCGCTGCCGCGACCCTGGCACAGGATGCCCTCGCGGCGGCAGAACTCGACCAGGTCGTAGACCACGAGGAAGTACCCCGGGAAGCCGAGCTGGTCGATGACGCGCAGCTCGTGGTCGATCTGCGCCCACGCCCCGGGCTCCCGCTCGGCGACACCGGGCCCGGGGCGCGGGCCGTAGCGCTCGGCGGCGCCCCGGTGGGTGAGCTCGCGCAGCCAGCTCGCCTCGTCGTGGCCGTCCGGCACCGGGTACGGCGGCAGGTCCGGCGCCACCAGGTGCAGGTCGAACGCGCACTCGGCGGCCAGGTCGGCGGCCGTCGGCACGGCGGCCGGGTGCCGGTGGTGCAGCCGGGCCATCTCGGCGCCCGAGCGCAGGTGCGCCGTGGGGGCGCCGGGCAGCCAGCCGTCCTGGTCGTCCAGGGAGGAGCGGGCGCGCACGGCCGCGAGCGCCCCGGCCAGGTCGGCGTCGCGGGGGCGGGCGTAGTGGGCGGCGGTGGTGGCCACCAGCGGCAGCCCGGCGTCCTGCGACAGCGCGGCGAGCGCCTGGTGCCGGTCGGCGTCGCGGGGGTCGCCGGTGGCGGTGAGCTCCACGGCCACGTTGTCGCGGCCGAAGACGGCGGTGAGCCGGTCGAGCTCGCGGCGGGCGGCGCGCAGCGGGTCCGTGCCGGGCGGGCCCTGCTCGAGCGCCTGCCGCACGGCCCCCTTGCGGCAGCCGGTGAGCACCAGCCACTGGCCGTCGGCCTCGGCCCCGAGCCGGTCGAGGTCGTAGCGGGCCCTGCCCTTGACGCCGGCCTCCAGGTGGGCGGTGGCGATCGCGCGCGACAGGTTCCGGTAGCCGTCCGGTCCGCGGGCGAGCACGAGCAGGTGCGTGGCGCGCGGGTCGGGCACGCCGGTGGGCTCGTCGAGCACCGGCGCGCCGCCGGGCACGGGAGCGGGCAGGTGCAGCTCGGCGCCGAACACGGTGGGCAGCCCGACGGCGCGGGCGGCCTCGGCGAACCGGACCACCCCGTACAGGCCGTCGTGGTCGGTCAGGGCCAGGGCCTCCAGGCCGAGCCGGGCGGCCTCGGCGGCGAGCTCGGCGGGGTGGCTGGCGCCGTCGAGGAAGCTGAACGCCGAGTGGGCGTGCAGCTCGGCGTACCGGGATGCCGGGCGGGGCTCAGTCATAGAGCGCCTCCACGGTCCAGGCGCCCGCGGTCTGGGCGAGCAGCAGCCCGCGCCCGTCGTCGAGCACCGCCTGCAGGTGCACCCGCCGGGTGCCGCCGTCGGGCGCCCACCAGCGTTCGGCCAGCGGCCACGGGCCGGCCCAGCCGACGACGCGGTGCTCCTGGTCGTCCCAGCGCACCCGGTGCGGGTCGCCGCTGCGCCCGAGGCGGGCGTCGACCACGACGTCGGTGCCGGCGGCGTCGAGCAGCCGGGCGGGGGCGGGTTCGGGCAGCAGCGTGGCCGGGGCCGGGCTGGGCAGCGCCCCGGGCCAGGGCCGGTCGGGCGGGCGGTCGACGACGGCCTCCTCACCGTAGGGCACGAGCCGGACCCGGTGGCGCGGGTCGCGGCCGCCGGCGCGGCGCACGGTGAGCACGGCGTCCCCGCCGAGCAGCCCCTGCACCCGGTCCAGCGCCTGGCGGGCGCGCTCGTCCTGCCCGGCGTCGGCGCCCCACAGGGCGGGCTGGTGGGTGCCGGCGGGGGCGACGTCCTCGGCGGCGAGGGCGAGGTGGACCACGGGGGCGACCTCGGGCGAGCCCGCGGTGCCGGTGCGCCGCCGGGCGGCGTCGGTCAGCCAGCCCTCGAGCTGCCAGCGCACCCGGTCGGTGATCCGGGCGGCGGACAGCCCGCCGGCGGCGGTGTCGGTGCGCCAGCAGCGCTCCAGCTCGCCCTCGGTCGTGCGGGCGGTGATGCGCAGCCGGCCGCAGGCCACGCCGTGGGCCACGAGCAGCGCGTGCAGCTCCTCGGCGAGGCGGCGGGCGGCGAACGCGGCGACGTCGACCCGGTCGGCGGGCGGGTCCAGCGCGGTCTCCACGGCCAGGTCGGCCTCGAGGCGGCGGCGGGCGGGCGGGCGCTCGTCCTCGCCGCGAGCCAGGCGGTGCGCCCAGGCGCCGAGGTCGCCGAACCGGGCGGCCACGCTCGCCGCGGGCAGGGCGGCGAGGTCCCCCAGGGTGTGCAGCCCGAGGCGCCACCACAGCCCCACGGCGTCGCGCACGGCCGCCACCACACCGGGGTCGCACACGGCGTGCACGAGCTCGCCCACGGGCCGGGCGGCCAGCGCCGCCGCCGACCCGCCGGGCGGCACGACGGCGTCGGAGCGGGCGGCGAGCACCGCGGCCAGCAGCCCGTCGGCGACCCCGACCTGGCACTCGTGGCCCGCCGCGGCCACCGCGGCGGCCAGGGCCTCGGCCAGCGCCGGCTCGGAGCCGTGGTAGCGCGCGGCGCCGTCGGCGGGCAGCAGCAGCAGGCCGGGGCGGGCGATCTCCAGACCGGCCACGACGGTCTCGGCGGCCGCGGCCACGGGTTCGAAGGTGCGCGCGTCGCGCTCGTCGTCGACCTCCAGCAGCACCAGGTCGGGGCACGCCTCCTGGGCCTGACGGCGCCGCATGCCGCGCCGCACCCCGGCGCTGCGCGCGACGGCGGAGGTCGCCACGACGCTGCGCCCGGCGGTCGTCCCCCCGCCGGCGCGGGCACCGAGGACGGCGGCCGGCACGTGCGCGTCCAGCCCGGCGGCGGCCAGGGCCGCCACCACCGGCCAGTCCGGGACCCACAGCGCCGCGGTGCGGGTGGGGGCGTGCCAGGTCCCGTGGGGGCCGGGCGTGCTCATGCGACCCTCAGGTGCCGGTCGTCGGGCAGGCCGGGCAGGTCCTGCGCGACGGTGTCCGCCGGGGAGGCGGCAAGGGGCGGCTCGCCGCCGAGCGGCACCTCGACGTCGATCTCCACCGGGCGGGCGGACGCCCCGCGCCCGGTGCGCAGCACGCGCAGGGTGCGTCGGCGCAGCCAGCCCGCCCCGGCGTCCACGCCGGTCCAGGTCCCGCCGCGGGCGTCGAGCGTGACGTGGGCACCGGCCCAGCGGCCGGTCGCGACCAGGACGGCCTCGCGCTGGCGGGCCCGGGCGGCGAGGCGGCGCCGGTCGGCGTCCGCCAGCGGGGCCTGCGGACCGACCACGACGACGTCCATGCCGTCCAGCAGCGCGGCCACCACCGCGGGGGCGTCCGGGCCGGGGGCCGGCACGACGACGGTGCGCGCCAGGTCGATCCCGGCGTCGGCGGCGGCCAGCAGCCCGACGGCCGGCGCCCCGACCAGGACGGTCCAGGCGCCGGCGCGCGAGGGCGCGGCCAGCAGCCCGAGCAGCAGGCTCGTCGACCCCTGCACCGCCAGGACGCCGCCGGTGGGCAGCACCCCGCCGGGCAGCAGCGGCGCGAGGTCCGGGTGCACGGCGCGGCCGCCGCGGGGCGGGGCGGTCCGGGGCGGCCCGGCGGCGGGCGGTGCGTCGTCGCCGGGACCGGGCACGCCGACCGGGGTCGGCCGCGGCCGCGCGGGGACCGCACGCTCCGCGGACCGCAGGGCGGCGAGCGCCCGCGCGTGCCGTGCGGCGTGGTCGCTGCGGGCGGGCGCCTCGGGGACGACGGTCACACGCCCCCTCCCCCGGTGATGCGGCGGCCGACGGACCGTCGACCCCTGTTCGAACATCTGTTCGAACATGTCTCTAGTACACGCGCCGCGGCGCCGGGTGTCAACCGGGTCGCCGAGGCCTGGCACACTGGACCGGGCGCGCGGGAGAACCCCGCCCCCGACCGTCACCGTCGACGAGAGGACCCTCGATGACCCCCACCACTGACCGCGTCGCGATCGTCACCGGCGCCGCCCGCGGCATCGGCGCCGCCACCGCCGCCCGGCTCGCCGCGGACGGCCACGCCGTGGCGCTGCTCGACCTGCGCGAGGAGGCCGCGGCCGAGACCGCCGCCACCCTCGTCGCGGACGGGCACCGCGCGCTCGGCGTCGGCGTCGACGTCGCCGACGAGCAGTCCGTGACCGACGCCGTCGAGCGCGTGGTCGCCGAGCTCGGCGCCCCCACCGTGCTGGTCAACAACGCCGGCATCCTGCGCGACAACCTGCTGTTCAAGATGTCCGCCGACGACTGGGACGCCGTGCTCGGGGTGCACCTGCGCGGCGCGTTCCTCATGACCCGTGCCGTGCAGCGGTACATGGTCGACGCCGGGTGGGGCCGCGTCGTCAACCTGTCCAGCACCTCGGCCCAGGGGCACCGCGGCCAGGCGAACTACTCCGCGGCCAAGGCCGGCATGCAGGGGTTCACCAAGACCCTCGCCGTCGAGCTCGGCAAGTTCGGCGTCACGGCCAACGCCGTGGCCCCCGGGGTCATCGAGACCGACATGATCGCCGAGACCGCCCAGCGGGTCGGCGTGCCGCTGGAGGAGTTCCTGGCCGGCATCGCGAAGGACGTCCCGGCCGGCCGCGTCGGGCGGCCCGAGGACATCGCCGCGGCCGTGTCGTTCTTCTGCTCGCCCGAGGCCGGGTACACCAACGGTCAGGTGCTGTACGTCGCGGGCGGCCCCAAGGACTGACGGCCGCTCACGCGCCGTCCCACCACCGCAGCAGGAGCGTCCCGGCCAGCGTGAGCCACCGCGAGGGCTCACCGGCCGGGACGTCCACCTCGAACCACTCCTCGCCCGGGTGGTGGCGGTCGCGCACCCAGGTGCCGTCCTCGCGGCGGGCCGCCCGCACGACCTCGACCGCGTCCGCCAGCCGCTCGTCCGGGGCGAGGCCGTCGTACGCCGCGGCGCGCCGGACGTGGTCGGCCGCGCGCAGCACGCTGTAGCGGCCGCGGTACGGGTACTCGGCCGGCAGCACCCACGGGCCGACGAGCTCGCCGGTGGACAGCCGGTACATCAGGCGGCGCCGCAGCAGGTACTCCTGGCCCGTGCGGCGCGCCTCGCGGGCGCGCTCGTCGCCGCCGACGCGCTGCTCGTAGTCCAGCAGCCCGGCGACCACGTTCAGCGTCGAGGTGACCGAGGAGACCGTGGCCCCGTCCACCCAGTCGCAGTTCCACCCGCCGTCGGCCCGGCGCACCTCGAGAAGACGGTCCAGCACCGGCTCGACGTCCACCCCGAGCCAGGCGCCGTTGGCGAGGGTGAAGGCGTTGATGCAGCAGTCGACCTCCCCGCCCCAGTAGGGCAGGTCGTCGTACTCCCACCGGCAGCCCCGGGCGAGGCGGCCGGGGGTGTCGCGGGCGCGCAGCACCGCGGCGTCCAGGCCCCACTCGCGCAGCGCGTTGAGCGACCAGGTGGTCGCCGTCCAGGGCTGGGGCGGATCGACCTCGGCGCGCTGCACGGCGAAGTACGCCTGCCCGCCCGGGAAGAACGCGCCGCCGGCCCACCGCCCGTCGTCGTCCTGCAGCGCCAGCAGCCGGGCACCGAACCCCTCGGACGCCACCCGGGCGCGCGTGGCACGCCAGACGCTCTCGTCGAGCCCGAGCAGGTCGCGCTCCACCTGCCACCGCAGCGCCGGGTCGGCGTCGAGCAGCCACGACGTGGGCACGGTCATGCCGCGATCGTAGGGCGCACCGGGTGCGCACGCCCGCGTGTGCCGTTGCCGCCGCCGGGGGCGCGTACCAGGGTGGGGGCATGGACTTCACACGGCCGACCCCACCGGACCCCTACTCGCTGCTGCCCGTCCCGGCGACGTTCGAGCTCACGAGCGCCGACGTCACCGAGGGCGACCCGATGTCCGCCGACCACGCCGCCGACGGCGGCAACACCTCCCCGGCGCTGGCCTGGTCCGGGTTCCCGCCCGAGACGAAGTCGTTCGTCGTCAGCTGCTTCGACCCGGACGCGCCCACGCCGTCGGGCTACTGGCACTGGCACGTCCTGGACGTCCCGGCCTCGGTGACCTCGCTGCCGCGCGGCGCCGGGTCGCCCGACGGCGACGGGCTGCCCGCCGGCGCCTTCCAGCTCACCTCGGACGGCGGGCAGATCGGCTTCGAGGGCGCCGGGCCGCCGCCCGGCGACCACGCCCACCGCTACGTCTTCGCGGTGCACGCCCTCGACGTGGACACCCTCGGCCTGACCACCGAGAACACGAACGTGCACGCCGCGTTCAACGTGTACTTCCACGTCATCGCCCGCGCCACGCTGACCGGGACCTATCGCCGATGAGCGAGACGGCCGGGGCGGGCCTGCCCACGCTGGGCGACCTGGGGTGGGAGCCCGCCCTGCAGCGGCCCGACCTGCTGGCGGCGCCCGTCGCCGCGGCGCTGCGCGACTGGGCCGCCACGGACGCCCGGGTCGCGCGACAGGTGGCCGTCGCCGAGATCGACCCGGACCACGCCGACACGGCGACGCTCAACAAGGTCCACGGGCTCCCGCCCGAGGCGTCGGCGAACTGCGTCGTGGTGGCCGGCCGGCGCGGCGAGGTCGAGCGCGTCGCGGCCTGCGTCGTGCCCGCCACGACGTTCGCCGACGTCAACACCCGGGTGCGCAAGCTGCTCGACGCCCGCAAGGCGTCCTTCCTGCCGATGGACCGCGCCACGCGCGAGTCCGGCATGGCCTACGGCGGCATCACCCCGATCGGGGTGCCGGCCGCGTGGCGGGTCCTGGTGGACGGCCGCTTCGACGACGCCGCGGCCCCGGCCCTGATGGGCTCCGGGCTGCGGTCCTCGAAGCTGCTCATGCCCGGCGACCTGCTGTGCGCCGCGCCGGGCGTCGAGGTCGTCGACGACCTGGGTGTGGTGCGGGACTGATCAGCACTCGGAGCGGCCGCGCCGCCAGTAGCCCATGAAGGCCACGGACCGGCGGTCCACGCCCTTGGTGCGCACCAGGTAGCGGCGCAACGTCTTGATGACGCCGGCCTCGCCGGCCAGCCAGGCGTACAGCACCGTGTCCTGCGCCAGGGGGCGCCCGTCGGCGTCGACCGGGACCTCCCACAGCAGGTCGGTGTCGACGTCGACGTCGGCCAGCTCGGCGGACGGCGTCGCGGCCGCGCCGTCCGCCGTCGGGCGCACGCCCATCGCCAGCAGGCGGTCGGCGGCGTCCTGCACGGCCGGGACGAGGACGTCGCCGTGCTCCGCGCCGTCGCGTGGCAACCAGGTGACCCGCACGCCCGCCGGGGCGGCGAGCGTCCAGCGGTCCTCGGCGTGCGGCACCTCGAGGAAGACCTCCCCGACGGCGTCCGCGGGCAGCGACTCGCAGATCGACGCGATGGCCGGCACGGCGGTCTCGTCGCCGGCCAGCAGCAGGGCGTGGCTCGAGGACGGCGGGGCGAACTCGCGCCCGCCGTGCGGGCCGCCGTCGTAGGCCGCGTTCGGCCCCAGGATGACCAGGGGCGAGCCCGGCCGGGCCCCGTTCGCCCACCGCGAGGCGGGCCCGGTGTCCCCGTGCAGGACGATGTCGACGTCCACCTCGCGCCGCGCGGGCCGCACGGCGCGCACGGTGTAGGTGCGCAGCGGGTTGCGACGCTCCTCGGGCAGGGCACGCCAGGAGGTGAACCAGTCCGGGTTCTGCCGGTCCAGGTACTCCCAGCCGCCGCACGGCGCGGGCAGCAGGAACTTGATCCGCTGGTCGCGGCCGTTGTCGGCGAACTCGTGCAGGTCCTCACCGGTGAAGGTGATCCGTACGAAGGACGGGCACAGCCGCGTGACGCGCAGGACCTCGACGTCGAACATGCGCCAGGGGCGGGGCGCGACGGAGGTCTCGGTGCGGGAGTCGGTCACGGCTTCGGTCACGTAGGCCAGCCTAACCTCACCTGACCAGGCTCCGGCAAGAGTGACCCGCACCACACACCGGGCGCCGCCTCGGTCGGAACAACGGTGCCGGACGGTCGGTTGGCGACGGCGGGCCGACCCCGCGGCCCGTACCGCATCCCGAGGAGAGCGACGCCCGCATGCCTGCCACCCCGATCCGTGTCGACGTCTGGTCCGACATCGCCTGCCCGTTCTGCTACATCGGCAAGCGCAACCTGGAGGCGGCCGTCGAGGTCGCCGACGTCCCGGCAGAGATCGTCTACCACTCGTTCGAGCTCTCCCCGGACCTCCCCGTGGACACCACCGGCAGCCACGCCGAGATGCTGGCCGCGAAGATGGGCGTGGACGTCGACCAGGCGCACCAGATGGAGCGGCGCACCACAGAGCTCGCCGCCCGCGCAGGCCTCGCCTTCGACTACGAGCAGGTCCACCCGGCCAACACCCGGGCCGCGCACCGTCTGCTGCACCACGCCCTGGCCCACGGACGTCAGGCCCAGCTCAAGGAGCGCCTGCTCGCGGCCTACTTCACCGAGGGACGGCACGTCGGTCGCCACGACGAGCTCGCCGACCTGGCCGCCGAGGTCGGGCTGGACCGCGAGGAGGCGCTGGGAGTCCTCGCCGACGGCTCGTTCGGCGCCGCGGTCGACCAGGACGTCGCCCAGGCCGCCTCCCTCGGCATCCGGGGCGTGCCGTTCTTCGTCCTGGACTCACGGTTCGCGGTCTCCGGCGCGCAGCCGGTGGAGGTCTTCGTCGACGCGCTCCGGCAGGCCGCCGCCGAGGACGCCGCGTGAGCACCCCGGACCGCCCCGCCGACCGGCCCTCCGACGACGGCACCCCCACCGGACCGTTCGTCGTCCTCGGTGACCCCGGGGCGGCGCTGTGCGAGGGAGACGCGTGCGCCGCCCCCGGTGCCGCGGCGCCGCAGGAGGCTCAGCCGACGGACTGACCGGCCGGCCCCCGGAGAAGTCGACCTAGCGGACGCGCGTCGCCCAGAAGGCGACCGCCGAGGCCGCGGCGACGTTGAGCGAGTCGACGGCGCCGGCCATCGGGATGCGCACGACCCGGTCGGCGGCGGCCACCGCACCGCGCGACAGCCCGTCGCCCTCCGTCCCGAGCACGAGCGCGAGCCGGTCCGGGGCCTCGGCCGCCAGCTCGTCGAGGGTGACGGCGTCGTCGCTGAGCGCCAGGGCGGCGACCGTGAACCCGAGGTCCTGCAAGACGCCCACGTCGGCGGGCCACGCGTCGAGCCGCGTCCACGGCACCTGGAACACCGTGCCCATCGAGACCCGCACGCTGCGCCGGTACAGCGGGTCCGCGCACCGCGGGGTCACCAGCACCGCGTCCACGCCCAGCCCCGCCGCGGAGCGGAAGACCGCCCCGACGTTCGTGTGGTCGACGATGTCCTCCAGCACCGCCACCCGGCGCGCTCCCCCGGCCGCCCCGCCGCGCGAGAGCAGCTCGGCGACGGCCGGCAGCGCGGGGCGGTGCATGGCCGCGAGCGCCCCGCGGTGCAGGTGGAACCCGGTGATCTCGCGCAGCACGACCTCGTCGGCGACGAAGACGGGCACGTCGGGGTGCGCGGCGAGCACGTCGGACATCGAGTCGAGCCACTTGTCGGCCATGAGGAACGACCGCGGCCGGTGCCCGGCGGCCAGCGCCCGGCGGATGACGTTGGACGACTCGGCCATGAACAGCCCCTCGGCGGGCTCGCGGGCCGTGCGCAGCTTGACGTCGGTGAGGTCGGTGTAGTCGCGCAGGCGCGCGTCGGCGGGGTCGGTGACGTGGACGAGCGGCATCCGCCGATTCTCCCGTACTCCCGAACCCGTCGACGCCGTCGGCTCGTCGAGCCGCCGTCGGCGGAGCCCACCGCCTCAGGACCCCGAGAACCACCGCAGCGTCAGCTCGCGCCAGGTCTGCGTCCCCACTCCCCCGGGGGCGACGTCGAAGGCGTGCCCGGCCCGCGGCAGCTCGACCAGCTCGTGCTCCACCCCGTGCCGGGCGAGCTCGTCGGCGAGGTCCTGCGCGCCGGCCGGCGGGACGAGACGGTCCGCCGTCCCGAGCATCATCAGGGTCGCCGGCGCCCCGGCGGCGACGTGCTCGGCCGGCGTCACCGCGGCGTAGCGCTCGGGCACCTCGGCGGGGGTCCCGCCCGTGTACCGCTCGGACAGCACCCGTGCCCTGCTCCCGACGACCGGGTCGGTGTTGTCGTGGAAGGCCACCGGGTCGGCCACGGGATAGAGCGTGCTGACGGCGGCGACGCGGGGCAGGTCGCCGGTGCAGGCGGGGTCGATCTCCCCGGTGGTGGCGCGGTAGGCCACGTCCAGCGCGACGTTGCCACCGGCGGAGTCCCCGGCGAGGTGGACCGCGGTGCCGTCGCCGCCGTGCTCGGCGGCGTGCCGGCCCACCCATACCAGCGCACACGCCACCTGCGGCTCGACGACGTCCCAGCGGTGGTGCTCGTCGTCCGAGAGCGGGTAGTCGACGCTGACGGCCAGGAAGCCCTGCTGCGCGAACCAGGCGGCGTGCGAGGCCGTGGTCGGCTGCAGGCGGTTCTCGGTGGCCCACCCGCCGCCGTGCACGAGCACGACCACGGGCGCCGGGGCGTCGTCCCCGCCGGTGCGGGGCAGCCAGACGGACAGCTCCTGCGCCTCGCCGTCCTGCTGCCCGTAGGTGGCGTGCAGGTCGGCGGACACGTCACCCCGGGACACGGCGAACAGCTCGCCGATCCGGACGGCGACGTCGTGGTGCTGGGCGACGAGCAGCTGCTGGGTCACGACGACGAACGCGCACACCGTGGTGACGACGCCGGCCGCGAGCACCAGGACCCGCGCCACCGACGCCCGGCGCAGCAGCGCGATCGTCCCCAGCACGACCACGACGATCCCCGCCGCCACGAACCACACCGCCCAGGGAGACACCGCCACCCCGACGTGCCCCCACCAGGGGGTGCCGGGAACCAGGGCGCCGGACGACAGGACCGCCAGCGGCAGGGCGACGGCCAGGAGCACGCCGACGGCGAGTCCGCCGCCACGCGAGGGGCGGCCCGGCCCGACCGTGGCCGCGGACGTCGGCTCCTGGTCGGGACGGGTGTCGGGTGCGGTCACGCGCTCCACTGTGGCACGCGCGGCGGCGTCTCACGCACCGGAACCGCCGTCGGGCTCGTCCGTCATCGGAGCGGCGAACTGGCTCGCGTAGAGCCGGGCGTAGGCGCCGCCCGCCGCGAGCAGACCGTCGTGGTCGCCCTGCTCGACGATGCGGCCGTGCTCCATGACCACGATGAGGTCGGCCTCGCGGATGGTGGACAGCCGGTGGGCGATGACGAACGAGGTGCGCCCGGAACGCAGGGCGTTCATCGCCTCCTGCACGAGCACCTCGGTGCGGGTGTCGACCGAGCTCGTCGCCTCGTCGAGGATGAGGATGTCGGGGTCGGCGAGGAAGGCCCGCGCGATCGTCAGCAGCTGCTTCTCGCCGGTCGACAGCGCGGCGCCGCCCTCGTCGAGGACCGTGTCGTAGCCGTCGGGCAGGGTGCGCACGAACGGGTCGACCGACGTCGCCCGGGTGGCCGCCAGGAACTCCTCGTCGGACACGTCGCGGCCCTCGCGCACGCCGTACCGGATGTTCTCCGCGATCGTGCCGCCGAACAGCCAGGTGTCCTGCAGCACCATCCCGATCCGGGACCGCAGCCCGTCGCGGGTCATCTCGCGCGTGTCGACGCCGTCGAGCAGGATCCGGCCGCCGTCGACCTCGTAGAAGCGCATGACGAGGTTGACCAGCGTCGTCTTGCCGGCCCCCGTCGGCCCCACGATCGCGATCGTGCGGCCGGGCTCGGCCACGAGGTCGAGGTGCTCGATGAGGGGCTCGTCGGGCACGTAGGAGAAGGACACGTCGTCGAACTCGACCCGCCCGCGCACCGTCGCCGGGTCCCGCGCCGGGTCCGGGTCGGGCTCCTGCTCCGGGGCGTCCAGCAGCTCGAAGACCCGCTCGGCCGAGGCCACCCCGGACTGGAGCAGGTTCATCATCGAGGCGATCTGGCTCAACGGCTGCGTGAACTGGCGCGAGTACTGGATGAACGCCTGCACGTCCCCGATCGAGAGCTGACCACCCGCGACGCGCAGCCCGCCGATGACCGCGACCAGCACGTAGTTGAGGTTGGCCAGGAAGCCCATGGAGGGCTGGATGGTGCCGGAGATGAACTGCGAGCGCCGCGTCGCGTCGTGGACGGCCTCGTTCTCCCGGGCGAAGGTCTCGGCGGCGTCGGCCTGGCGCCCGTAGACCTTGACCAGCGCGTGACCGGTGAACATCTCCTCCACGTGCGCGTTGAGCCGGCCGGTGGCGGCCCACTGCTCGACGAACTGCGGCTGGGAGCGCCGTGCGATCGCCATGGTCAGCAGGATCGAGACCGGCACGGTCACCAGGGCGACCAGTGCCAGCACCCAGGAGATCCAGAACATCATGGTCAGCACGCCGACCACGGTCAGCACGGCGGTGACGAGCTGGGCCAGGGTCTGCGTGGTCGTCTGGGCGACGTTGTCGATGTCGTTGGTGACGCGGGACAGGATGTCGCCGCGCGCCTGGCGGTCGACGTAGCTGAGCGGGATCCGGTGCAGCTTGGCCTCGACCTCGTCACGCAGCCGCCGCACGGTGTTCTGCACGGCGACGGTCATCAGCCGTGCCTGCCACCACCCGAACAGGAAGGCCCCCGCGTAGACCGCCGCGACCGTCGTGAGGATCTGGGTGAGCTGGGTGACGTCGATGCCCACCCCGGGCACGACGCCGTTCATGGCGGCGACCATGTCGGCCTGGTTGACGTCGCCGGCGGCCCTCAGCTGCTCGACGGCCTCGGCGGTGGTGGTGCCCGGCGGCATGGCGCGCCCCAGCATCCGGCCGACCACGCCGGCGAAGATGACGTCGGTCGCGTCCCCGAGGAGCTTGGGCCCCAGCACCGTGAGCACGACCGAGGCGGTGCCGCACAGCAGCAGCACGGTGACGCGGACGCGCTCGGGCCGCATGACGGCGGCGAACCGGCGCAGCGAGCCGGTGAAGTCCAGCGGCTTGGCCGTGGGCATGCCGGCGACGGCCCGGGGCCCGTGCGCCCCGGCGGGCGGCCCGGGCGGTCGGGGCGGCGGGCGGTGCGCCGCCGGCCCGCTCATCGTGCCTCCTCCAGGGACATCTGCGAGGTGACGATCTCGGCGTAGGTCTCGTTCGAGGCGAGCAGCTCGGTGTGCGTGCCGCGGCCGACGATGCGGCCGTGGTCGAGCACGAGGATCTGGTCGGCGTCGCGGATGGTGGCGACGCGCTGGGCGACGACGAGCACCGTGGCCTCGGCGGTCCGGGGTCGCAGCGCCGCGCGCAGGCGGGCGTCGGTGGCGTAGTCCAGGGCGGAGAACGAGTCGTCGAACAGGTAGACCAGCGGCCGCCGGATCACCGCGCGGGCGATGGCGAGGCGCTGGCGCTGCCCGCCGGAGAAGGTGGTCCCGCCCTGGGACACCGGGGCCTGCAGACCCTCGGGCAGCGCCTCGACGACGTCGCGGGCCTGGGCCACGTCCAGGGCCTCCCACATCTCGTCCTCGGTGGCCTCGGGCCGGCCGTAGCGCAGGTTGTCGGCGATCGTGCCGGAGAACAGGTAGGCCTGCTGGGGCACCAGACCCAGCACGGAGCCCAGGTCCGCGAGGGACAGGTCGCGCACGTCGACGCCGTCGAGGCGGACCTGGCCACCCGTCGGGTCGTAGAGGCGCGGCACCAGGTTCAGCAGCGTCGTCTTGCCGGACCCGGTGGACCCGATGATCGCGGTCGTGCGGCCGGGCTCGGCGGTGAAGGTGAGGTCCTGCAGCACCGGGGCGTCCGCCCCGGGGTAGCCGAACCGCACGCCGTCGAAGGTCACCCGGCCCCGCGGCCCGGCGCCGTCGGACAGGCGGGCGAGGGCGACCGGGGCGGCCGGCTCGACCACGGAGGACTCCGTGGCGAGGACCTCGCTGATGCGTCCCGCGGCGACGGACGCCCGCGGCACCATCATGAACATCATCGTGGACATCATCACCGCCATGAGGATGAACATGATGTAGCTGAGGAACGCGATGAGGGAGCCCACCTGCAGCGACCCGTCGGCGACCTCCCCAGCCCCGAACCAGAGCACCGCCACCTGGGACAGGTTCATGATGAGCATGACCGTCGGGAAGGCCAGCGCCATCAGCTTGCCGGCCCCCAGCGAGACGTCGTAGAGCCGGGTGTTGGCCGCGGCGAAACGTTCCGCCTCGGCCCGCTCGCGCACGAACGCGCGCACCACGCGCAGCCCGGTGATCTGCTCGCGCAGCACGCCGTTGATCGCGTCGATGCGTGCCTGCATGGCCCGGAAGTAGGGCACCATGCGCCACAGCAGCAGCCCGAGGGTGACGCCGAGGACGGGCACCACGACCAGCAGCAGCAGCGACAGGCTGCCGTCCTCGCGCAGGGCCATCACGACGCCGCCGATCATCATGATCGGCGCCACGACCATGATGGTGAACGTCAGCAGGACCATCATCATGACCTGCTGGACGTCGTTGGTGGTCCGGGTGATCAGCGACGGCGCCCCGAACTGCCCGAGCTCGCGCGCGGAGAACCCCTGGACGGCGTCGAACAGGTCGCGGCGCAGGTCGCGGCCGAACGCGGTGGCCGCCCGGGCGCCCAGGAAGATCGCCCCGACCGCGCAGACGACCTGGCCCAGGGAGACGACCAGCATCCAGCCGCCGACCCGCAGGATGTAGCCGGTGTCCCCCTGGACGACACCCTGGTCGACGATGTCGGCGTTCAGCGACGGCAGGTACAGCGTCGCGAGCGTCTGGACGAGCTGCAGCACCAGGAGCACGAAGACGGCGCCGAGGTAGGGGCGCAGGTAGCGCCGGATCAGCGCGACGAGCATCGCGGCTCCTGGGTCCGTGTCGGGCGGTGCACCCTCAGCCTGGACGCGGCGGGCCCCGCCGTCCACCGCTGGACGGCGGGGCCCGCCGGGCGTGCCGTGAGGACGGCACGGGTCACGTCACTGCTGCGGCGGCTCCTCGTCGCCGAGCGGACGGGGCCGGGGCGACGGCGGCGCGGCGGGCGGCTGCTCCCCCGCCGGACGCTGGCCCCGCTCGACCGACGGGTCGAACGGCGCGCCCGACCGGGTGCCCGAGCTCGTGGCGTCGGCGGTGGCCGCCTCGGCCTGGCGGCGGGCCTCGGCGAGCGCCTCGCCCGGGTCCTGCAGCCCGGCCTGGCCCAGGGCCGAGGCCAGGGCGCCCGCACCTCCGCCGTCCTCGTCGTCGCCGGGTTCGGTGGGGATGCCGGGGGTGCCCGGCGTCCCGCCGAAGCCCTTGGCGACCGAGCTGAGGGCCGCGGTGAACTCGGTCGGCACGACCCACATCTTGGACGCGGTGCCGTTGGCGATCTGCGGCAGCATCTGCAGGTACTGGTAGGCCAGCAGCTTCGGGTCCGGGTTGCCCTGGTGGATCGCCTCGAAGACCTGGAGGATGGCGCGGGCCTCACCCTCGGCCTGCAGGATCGCGGACTGCGCGTTGCCCTCGGCCCGCAGGATCTGGGACTGCTTCTCGCCCTCGGCGGTGAGGATCTGGGACTGCTTGACACCTTCGGCGGTGAGGATGGCGGCGCGGCGGTCGCGCTCGGCACGCATCTGCTGCTCCATCGCGCCCTGCACCGAGGCCGGCGGGTCGATGGACTTCAGCTCGACCCGGTTGACGCGCACGCCCCAGCGGCCCGTCGCCTCGTCCAGGACGCCGCGCAGCTGGCCGTTGATCTGGTCACGGCTGGTGAGCGTCTGCTCGAGGTCCATCGACCCGACGACGTTGCGCAGGGTGGTGACGGTGAGCTGCTCGATGCCCTTGATGTAGTTCGAGATCTCGTAGACCGCCGCCTTGGGCTCGGTGACCTGGAAGTAGATGACGGTGTCGATCTCCACCACGAGGTTGTCGGAGGTGATGACGGGCTGCGGGGGGAACGACACGACCTGCTCGCGCAGGTCGACGCCGGCGCGCACCTTGTCGATGAAGGGCACGAGCCAGTGCAGGCCGGGGTCGAAGGTCTTCTGGTAGCGGCCCAGACGCTCGATGATCAGCGCGGTGGCCTGGGGGACGACACGGACCATCTTGAACAGCGCCGTGACCACGAAGATCACGAACGCGAGCAGGACGACCCAGCCGATGATGGTGGCGAGTTCCACGAAACACTCTCTTCCGTTGTGGGTGGAGCGAGACGATCAGGCGAGCCGTCCGCCGTCGTCGGTGGTCGGTGCGCTCGGCGAGGACGCGGGCGTCACGACGGCGGTCGCGCCGTCGATGGCGACGACCCGGACCTCCACGCCCGCCGGGATCCGGTCGGTGCTGTTGGGGACGCCGTCGTCCGGCAGCCGGGCCGACCAGACCTCACCGGAGAGCTTGACGCGGCCGCCGGTCTCGGTGACCTCCGCGAGCACGACCGCGGTCCGGCCCACCTGGGCGGCAGCGTTGGTCTCGACGAGGTCCGTGCGCTGACGCAGGTTCTGCAGGAGCCAGGGGCGCAGCACCGCCAGCAGCAGCACCGCCACCACGCAGGCCACGATGATCTGGAGCCACACGGGTCCACCTCCCGCCGCCGTGAGGCCGCCGGCGACCGCGCCACCGGCCAGCATGATGAAGACCAGGTCGAGGGAGATCATCTCGACGACCGCCAGGACGAGCGCCCCGGCGATCCACCACAACCAGCCGTCCATCACGCCTCCGACCTCTCCGTCTGCTTTGCTCCGAATTTACCAAACGGGAGCGTTCCCGGACAGAGGCCGGCGAGAGTGTCGCGCCGGGGGTCTCAGCGACCGGCCGGGCGCGCGGCACGCGCGAGCCACCGGCCCCCGCCGTGCGCGACCAGCAGCTCCATCCCGAAGGCCTTGGAGAGGTTCTCGGCCGTGAGGACCTCCTCGATCGGTCCCGCGGCCTCCACGGTCCCGTCGCCCATGAGCAGCAGGTGGGTGAACCCGGGCGGGATCTCCTCGACGTGGTGGGTGACCAGCACCAGCACCGGCGAGGCGGGGTCGCCCGCGAGCTCGGCGAGCGCGCCGACGAGCTCCTCGCGGCCGGCCAGGTCGAGCCCGGCGGCCGGCTCGTCGAGCAGCAGCACCTCGGGGTCGGTCATCAGCGACCGCGCGATCTGCACCCGCTTGCGCTCACCCTCGGACAGGGTGCCGTAACGGCGGTCGACCAGGTCGTCCACGTCGAAGGCGGCCAGCAGGGCCCGGGCCTGCTGCTCGTCGAGCTCCTCGTACTCCTCGTGCCAGCGGCCGGTGACGCCGTACGCCGCCGTCAGCACGACGTCGCGCACCGTCTCGTCGGCCGGGATCTTGTCCGCGAGCGCCGCCGAGGAGAACCCGATCCGCGGGCGCAGCTCGAAGATGTCCGTCGCGCCCAGCCGCTCGCCGAGCAGGGTGGCCGTCCCCGACGTCGGGTGCGACCGCGCGGCGAGGATCTGCAGCAGGGTCGTCTTGCCGGCCCCGTTGGGCCCGAGGACGATCCAGCGCTCCCCCTCGGACACGGTCCAGTCGATCGAGTCGACGATGGTCGAGGTGCCGCGTCGGACGGTGACGCCCTGCAGGTCGAGTACCGCGCTCATGGTGTCCGACCCTACCGGAGCCCGCCCCGCCCGCGGACCGCCGACCAGCAGGTGCCGCTGCGAGCGTACCGGCGTCGCGGGCGTCTATCGTGCTGGGGTGGAAGCGACGAACCTCCTGCCGCGCAGCGTGGTCCTGGCGCTGTGGCTCCAGGCCGTCGGCGCCTCGCACGGTGTCGCCGTGCGGTCGGTCACCGACGACGACGAGCCCCACACGGTGGTCGGGCTGCCGGGCGCCGGCACGAACCCGGGCACGCTGACCGAGCTGGTCGCCGCCTTCACGGCCGGCCCCCGGGAGGTCTGCGCCCTGCTGCCCGCGCCCGGCGACCCGTCGGGAGTGCCGGCCCCTGCCGCCCACGACGCCGTGGAGTCCGGCGAGTGCGTGCTCGTCGCCACCCCGGCGGGCTCGTGGGCCCTGGTGCCACGCGTGACCGCGTTCGGCAGCGCGCTCGAGCCCGGGCACCTGGTGTCGTGGGAGGTCATCACGGTGCCGCCGTGGTCGACACTGGTGGCCGGGACGGTCGGCTCCCTCGCGGACGCCGAGCGGGAGCTGCGCAGCAGCCTCGTCGTGGCCACCGAAGCCCTGGACTCCCTGGACGTCGCGCGCTGGCGTGACGACGCCGCCGATGCCATCGAGCGGCTGCGGCACTCGACGACGGCCGGCTGGCCCGTCCCCGAGCTGGAGGGACGCCGGGCGCGGGTGCTGCAGCTCGCCTGGCGCCTGCTGCAGATCGTCGAGCTCGCGACGGCCGACGACGGCGGCGCCGTGAACCTCTGGCAGGCCGACCAGCGTTCCACCGCGCTGCGGGAGGTCGACCGCACCGCCCGGCGGGCCCTGGGGGCGGCGACCTACGCGGCGGTGGGATGACGCCACGCGCCCTGCTCAACCCTGCAGGGTGCCCACCGCGTCCGGCACGCCCTGGAACAGCACCCAGAGCAGGACGGCGACCGACACGGGCAGCGCGATGCGCCCGAACGTCTCGGCCAGCGCGAGCTGGCGTCCCAGGAGCCCGCAGCGGGCCACGGCCTCGCGCTGGACCGCGTACGACCAGCGCACCGACCGGTACCCCGCGGACAGGTGGGTCAGGTCCATCAGCCGCCGCCAGCGGGAGGTCGCCTCCGTCCCGGCGACCCAGGCGCCCCGTGCCAGCGGCGCCGAGACGACCAGAGCGGTGAGGTTGACGACGAGACGCAGCGCCAGCCCGGCGGCGAGCACGACCAGGGGGGACAGGACGAGCGCCCACAGCCGGGAGGGGTCGGTCAGCTCGACCGGGTTCGTCAGCTGGTCCAGCTCCTCGGCCGTCAGGTCCCCGCTCGACAGGGCCACCGCGAGACCGAGCACCATCAGCGGCCAGACCGCACGGCGCATCGCACGCAGCACGAGCAACGTCGCCGCGTCCCCCGTACCCGCCCGCAGGAAGGCCGCCGGGCGGACCTTCTCCTCCGGGCTCAGGGCGCGCACGCGGACATCCTCCCAGAGCCCCTGGCGGCGACGACGCGCCGGGCTCACGTCGCCAGCACGCGCCGGTACACGTCCATGGTGCGCTCGGCGATCGCGGACCAGGCGAAGTGCTCCTGGGCACGACGCCGGCCGGCAGCCCCCATCTCGGCGGCCCGGGCGGGGTCGCCGGCCAGGTCGGTCAGCGCTGCCGCCAGGTCCCGTTCGAACCGCTCCGGGTCGAGCGGCGTCCCGGTGCCGTCGTCGGACTGCTCGATCGGGACCAGGGTGCCCGTCACACCGTCGTCGACGACCTCGGGGATGCCGCCGGTGGCCGTCCCGACCACGGGGAGCCCGACGGCCATGGCCTCCAGGTTGACGATGCCGAGGGGTTCGTACACCGAGGGGCAGACGAAGACGGTCGACGCCGCCAGGACGGCGCACAGCTCGTCGCGCGGCAGCATCTCCTCGATCCAGACGACCCCCGCCTCGGGTCCGCCGCCGCGGGCGTCGCGCAGCTCGTCGACCAGCCCGCGCACCTCGGCCATGATCTCCTCGGTGTCCGGGGCGCCCGCGCACAGGATCACCTGCACCTCGGGGGGCAGCTGGGCGGCGGCGCGCAGGAAGTGCGGCAGCCCCTTCTGCCGGGTGATCCGCCCGACGAAGACGACGGCGGGCCGGTCGAGGTCGATCCCGCGGGCTGCGGCGACCCGGGCCACGGCGTCCCGGTGCGGGCGGACCCAGCCGTCCAGGTCGATGCCGTTGTGCACCACGTGCACCCGGTCGGGGTCGAGCTCGGGGTAGCAGCGCAGGATGTCGGCCCGCATCCCGGCGGAGACCGCGATGACGCCGGCCGCGCCGAGGTACGCGGTCCGCTCGGCCCATCTGGACACGGCGTACCCGCCGCCGAGCTGCTCGGCCTTCCAGGGCCGCAACGGCTCCAGCGAGTGGGCGGTCACCACGTGCGGGACGTCGTGCAGCAGCCCGCCGAGATGGCCGGCCATGTTGGCGTACCACGTGTGGGAGTGCACGACGTCGGCCCCGGCGACGTCCTCGGCCATCGCGAGGTCGACGCCGAGCGTGCGCAGGGAGGCGTTGGCCGCGGTCAGCGTGCCGGGCACGTCGTAGCCGGTCACGTCGTCGGCACCCGGTCGCGGGCCGTCGAAGCAGCGCACGCGCACCTCGGCGTGGTCGCGCAGCACGGCCGAGAGCTCGGCCACGTGCACGCCGGCGCCACCGTAGACGTGCGGGGGGTACTCGCGGGTCAACAGGTCGATGGTGGGTCGGGTGCTCACCCGTTCAACATAGCGTCGCCCGCCGCGTCGTGCGGCATGCACGCCGCCGAGGTTCTAGGGTCGACCCATGGCGTCGTCACATCCCCGGGTCCTGGCCATCGTTCTCGCAGGCGGCGAGGGCAAACGACTCATGCCGTTGACGGCACAGCGCGCGAAACCCGCGGTGCCGTTCGGCGGGATCTACCGGCTGGTCGACTTCGCCCTGTCGAACATCATCAACTCGCAGTACCTGCACGTGGTGGTGCTGACGCAGTACAAGTCGCACTCGCTGGACCGGCACATCTCCAAGACCTGGCGCATGTCGCCCCTGCTGGGCAACTTCGTCTCCTCGGTCCCGGCCCAGCAGCGCGTCGGCAAGCACTGGTACCTCGGTTCGGCCGACGCGATCCACCAGTCGCTCAACATCATCGAGGACGAGCGTCCCGACATCGTCGTCGTGGTGGGGGCCGACCACGTCTACCGCATGGACTTCTCCCAGATGGTCGAGGCGCACGTCGAGTCCGGCGCCCGGGCGACCGTCTCGGCGATCCGCCAGCCCATCGCCCTGGCCGACCAGTTCGGCGTCATCGACGTCGACCCGCAGGACCCGACGCGCATCCGGGAGTTCCTCGAGAAGCCCGTCAACCCGGTGGGCCTGCCGGACTCCCCCACCGAGGTGCTGGCCTCGATGGGCAACTACGTCTTCGACGCCGACGCGCTGGTCGAGGCCGTCACCAAGGACGCGGCGAACCCGGACTCACGGCACGACATGGGCGGCGACATCATCCCGGCCTTCGTCGACGAGGGCACGGCCGGCGTCTACGACATGATCCGCAACGACGTGCCCGGGGCCACCGACCGTGACCGGTACTACTGGCGCGACGTCGGCACGATCGACGCGTATTTCGAGGCGAACAAGGACCTCATCGCCGTCCAGCCGGTGTTCAACCTCTACAACGAGGACTGGCCGCTGTACACGGGGTACACGGGACTGCCGCCGGCGAAGTTCGTCCACGCCGGGCCCGGCCGGCTGGGGCACGCCGCCGACTCGATCGTCTCACCTGGTGTCCTCGTCTCCGGCGCGACCGTCGCGGGGTCCATCCTGTCCCCGGGCGTGCACCTGCACTCCTGGGCGACGCTCACCGACTCGGTCGTGATGGACGGCGTCCAGGTGCACCGGCACGCCCAGGTCCACCGCGCCATCCTCGACAAGAACGTGGTGGTGGACGAGCGGGCCCGGATCGGCGTCGACCACGAGGAGGACCGGGCCCGCGGGTTCACCGTCACCGACTCGGGGATCACCGTCGTCCCGAAGGGTACTCACGTTGCCTGACAGCGCCCCGACGCGCCTGCCCGAGCACTCCACCGCACGGCCCCGCCCGGGGCGGCTGGTCGTGACCGACGTCGACTCGACGTTCCTGACCCAGGAGGTCATCGAGCTCATCGCCGAGCACGCCGGCACCCGCGAGCAGGTCGCCGCGGTGACCGAGCGGGCGATGCGCGGCGAGCTCGACTTCGCCGACTCCCTGCGCGAGCGGGTCGCCACGCTCGCCGGGGTGCCGGTGAGCGCCCTGGACGCCGTCCGCGAGGCCGTTGTGCTCACGCCGGGCGCGGAGGAGCTCGTGGCCGAGGTGCGACGTCGCGGGTGGGAGTTCGGCCTCGTCTCCGGCGGTTTCGCCGAGGTCCTCGAGCCGCTGGCGACGTCGCTGGGGATCACGCGCTGGCGGGCCAACCGTCTCGAGGCGGTCGACGGCGTGCTGACCGGTCGCACGACCGGGCCGGTCGTGGACCGCGCGCTCAAGGAGGCCACGCTGCGGCAGTGGGCCGCCGAGCTCGGGCTGTCGATGGCGGACACCGTGGCGGTCGGGGACGGCGCGAACGACCTGGACATGATCGACGCGGCCGGGATCGGGATCGCCTTCGCGGCGAAGCCCGCCGTGCGGGCGCGGGCGCCCTACAGCCTCGACGGACCGCGCCTGGACGCGGTGCTGCGGATCGTCGACACGGTCGACGGACGGCGGACCGCCGCGGACACGCACCCGTCCTGAGGCGACGGGTCGGCTCGTCTCAGGAGGGCCGACCCACCCGCACCAGGGTCGCGCTGTTCTTCCCCCACCGCGACCAGGGCAGGTCCTCGGCGTGCAGGACGGAGTAGGTCGCCGTCGGCACCCCGACCCGCACCTGGGCGAGCGCGGCGTCGTCCGAACCCGGGGCCGCCAGGTAGGCCGCCGTGGCGGCCATGGTCGGCTCGTGCCCGACGACGAGAACCGTCGTCACGTCGTCGGCGGCACCGCGGACGAGCTCGAGCACGTCCTTGACGCTGGCGGCGTACAGCTCGTCGCGCACGTCCACCGTGATCGACTCGCGCGACGGCAGGTGCGCGGCGGCCAGCTCCCAGGTCTGGCGGGTGCGCAGCGCCGAGGAGACGAGCGCCAGGTCGGGGACGAGGTGGGCCGCGGTGAGGGCCGACCCGACCCGACCGGCCTGCTTGCGCCCCCGGAGGGCGAGCGGTCGGTCGGCGTCCGGGACGGGGTCGCTGCCCGGTTCGGCCTTGGCATGCCGCAGCAGCACGAGACGGCGCCCCTCGCGCGGGACGTCCGGCGTGTGCGTCGACGACACGTTCATCGGGCCGAGATCACTGTCCCATCGCGTGCAGGCCGCCGTCGACGTGCACGATCTCGCCGGTCGTGGCGGGGAACCAGTCGGACAGCAGCGCCACGACCGCTCGTGCGGCCGGCTCGGCGGTCGTCTGGTCCCACCCCAGCGGGGCGCGCTTCGGCCAGGCGTCCTCCATGGTCTCGAAGCCCGGGATGGACTTCGCGGCGGTGGTGCGGATCGGGCCGGCCGAGACGAGGTTGGCCCGGATGCCCTCCGGGCCCAGGTCGCGGGCGACGTACCGGTTGGCGGACTCCAGACCGGCCTTGGCCACACCCATCCAGTCGTAGACGGGCCAGGCGAACTGGGCGTCGAAGGTCAGGCCGACGTACGACCCCCCGTCGGTCATCAGCGGCCGGGCCGCGGTGATGAGCGACTTGTAGGAGAAGGTCGAGATCTGGACGGCGGTGGCGACGTCGTCCCACTCGGCCGACAGGAAGTTGCCGCCCATGACGCTCTGGGGCGCGAACCCGATGGAGTGCACGACCCCGTCGATCCGGTCGGTGTGCTCCCCGACGCGCTCCGCGAGCGCCGCCAGGTCCTCGCCGCTGGTGACGTCGAGCTCGACGACGGGCGCGGTGACCGGCAGGCGCTTGGCGAAGGCCTGGGTGAGCTTCATCTGACGCCCGAAGGACGTCAGGACGACCTCGGCGCCCTCCTGCTGGGCGAGGCGTGCGGCGTGGAAGGCGATGGAGCTGTCCGTGAGGACGCCCGTGACGAGCAGCTTCTTGCCGTCGAGCAGAGCCATGGTGACCTTTCGGTGAAGTTCTTTCCGGAGCGTACTGGGTGGGGATGCCCGAGGGACAGTCAGTGCCCCATGCCGAGGCCGCCGTCGACGGGCACGACGGCGCCGGAGACGTAGGCGGCGGCGTCGGAGGCGAGGAACTCGACCACCCCGGCGATCTCGGCGGGGTCGGCGAACCGTCCGGCCGGGATGGAGGACTTGTACTTCTTCTGGGTGTCCTCCGGCAGGGCCGCGGTCATGTCGGTCTCCACGAACCCCGGGGCGACGACGTTGGCGGTGATCCCGCGTCCGCCGAGCTCGCGGGTGATCGACCGGGCCATGCCCACCAGGGCGGCCTTGGTCGAGGAGTAGTTGACCTGCCCGGCGCCGCCGTAGAGGCCGACGACGGAGCCGATGAGGACGATCCGTCCGGCACGCGCACGGATCATGCCCTTGGAGGCGCGCCGCACGCACCGGAAGGTCCCGGTGAGGTTGACGTCGACGACCTGCTCGAACTCCTCGTCGCTCATGCGCATCAGGAGCTGGTCGCGCGTCACGCCGGCGTTGGCCACGAGGACGGTCGGCGCGCCGAGCTGCTGCTCGATCTCGGTGAACGCGGCGTCGACGGCGGCGCTGTCGGTGACGTCGGCGACGAACCCGTGCACCCCCTCGGGCAGGTCTCCCCCGCGGTAGATCGTCGCGACGGTGTCGCCGGCGGCGACGAAGCGCTCCGCGATCGCCCGCCCGATGCCGCGCGCGGCCCCGGTCACGACCACGGTGCGACCACCGGTTGCTGCCTGCTCTGCCACGGGATGCTCCTCTCGACGACGGGCCGGGCCCGGACGCACGACGTACGCCGCAGCGACCGTACCCGGTCGGCGCCCCCCGGCCGCGCTGACGGCGCGCCACATGTCACGCCCCGGCGTTGTGGGAACCCTCCAAAATCCGGACCATCGCCGAGCCGCCGTAGACTGACCGGGTGAGTACGTCCAGCCCGTCCGAGGTGCACTCGATCACGGCCGTCCCGACGAACCTGACGGACGACCAGCACCGGCGCATGCGCACGTACCTCATCCAGATGGGTCTGCGCGTCGTGCTCATCATCACCGCGGCGCTGTTCGTCGACGGCTGGTTGCTGTGGGTGTTCGTCGCCGGTGCCGTGATCCTGCCGTACACGGCCGTGCTCTTCGCGAACGCGGGTCGCGACCGGTCGGCCCGGGACGTCGAGGCCGTCCCGCCGGCGATGCCGCCCGAGCTGCCCGCGAGCGCCTCGGCCCCGCAGGAGGAGATCCGCATCGTCGAGCAGACCGACGACCCCGACCGGAAGGACGACTGATGGACGTGCTCGGCCTGGGGGCCGACCCCGTCGCCGACGACGCCCTGGTCTGCTCCGCCAAGGGCTGCCACGCGGACGCGCGCTGGGGTCTGCTGTGGAACAACCCTCGGCTGCACACGCCCGAACGGCGCAAGGTGTGGCTCGCCTGCGACGACCACCGCGACCACCTCGAGCAGTTCCTCGGCGCCCGCAGCTTCTGGAAGCAGACCGTCGGGGTCGACGAGCTGGAGCGTGCGTGAAGCGGACCCGCCGTCAGTGGGTCACGCTCGGTCTGGCCGCCGTGCTGCTGGCGTCCCTGTGCGTCCTGGCCGCCTTCTGGCAGTGGCACCGGTACACCGACCGCCAGGCGCAGATCGACCTCGTCGAGACCAACTACACCGCCGCGCCGGAGCCGCTGTCGGCGTTCGTGACCGGCCCCGGGGACACCCTCGCTCCTGAGGACGTGTGGCGGCCGGCCGAGGTCACGGGCGAGTACGTCCCGGAGAGCACCGTGCTGCTGCGCAACCGGCCGGTCGGCGGCACGCCCGGGTTCCACCTGCTGGTCCCGCTGCGCACGGAGCTGGACGGGCAGGAGACGGTACTGGTGGTCGACCGCGGTTTCGTCCCGCTCGGGGCGGACGCCACCGAGCCTGCCCTCGTCCCGGAGCCGCCGTCCGGCGAGGTCACCGTGACCGTGACGCTGCGCGCCGACGAGCCGGCCTCCGACCGGGGCGCGCCGTCGGGCACCGTGGTGCGGATCAACACCGACCAGGTGCTGGACCAGGGCCCCGAGGGCGGGGCCTGGGCGGACGGCACGACGGTCGGCGCCTACGGGCAGCTGCGGGACGAGGACCCGGCGGCCGCCGAGACCCCGGTCGCGCTCCCCCGCCCGGACACCGACCCCGGCTCGCACCTGAGCTACACGTTCCAGTGGGCGATCTTCGCGCTCGGCGCCGTGGGTGGCTACGTGCTGCTGTGGCGCCGCGAGACGCGTGCCGCGACCGTCACCGCGGGCGAGCTGCTGGCCGCCGACGACCCGGGCGGGACCTCACGCCCCCGCCGCGAGCGCCGGCGCCGCGTCGACGAGGACTACGAGGACGCCCTGGTGGACGCCGCCCAGCATCAGGCCAGGGACACCAGCTCGGCGTAGTCGTCCGACCACAGGTCCTCGTCGCCGTCGGGCAGCAGCAGCACCCGCTCCGGGTTCAGCGCGTCGACCGCACCGTCGTCGTGGGTGACCATGATGACGGCACCTTCGTAGGTGTTCAGCGCCCCGAGGATCTCCCGGCGCGAGGCCGGGTCCAGGTTGTTCGTCGGCTCGTCGAGCAGCAGCACGTTCGCGCTCGACACGACCAGCGTGGCCAGCGCCAGGCGGGTCTTCTCCCCGCCGGAGAGCACGTGCGCGGGCTTGTCGGCGTCGTCGCCGCTGAACAGGAACGACCCCAGCGTGGTGCGCACCTGGGTGTCGGTCAGGTCGGGGGCGGCGTGCCGCAGGTTCTCCACGACGGTGGCGTCCATGTCGAGCATGTCGTGCTCCTGGGCGTAGTAGCCCATCTTCAGCCCGTGGCCCGGCAGGATCTCGCCCGTGTCCGGCGTCTCCACACCGGCGAGCAGCCGCAGCATCGTCGTCTTGCCCGCACCGTTCAGTCCGAGGATGACGACCCGTGACCCCCGGTCGATCGCCAGGTCGACACCCGTGAAGACCTCCAGCGAGCCGTAGCTCTTGGACAGCTCCCGTGCCATCAGCGGCGTCTTGCCGCAGGGCGACGGCTTCGGGAACCGCAGCGCGGCCACCTTGTCCGTCTGCCGCTCGCCCTCGGTGCCGGCGAGCATACGCTCGGCCCGCTTGAGCATGTTCTGCGCGGCGGTCGCCTTGGTGGCCTTGGCGCGCATCTTGTTCGCCTGGGCGATGAGGGTCTCGGCCTTCTTCTCGGCGTTGGCGCGTTCGCGCCGACGACGGCGCTCGTCCTGCTCGCGCTGCTCCAGGTACTTGTCCCAGCCGAGGTTGTACTGGTCGAGCTCGCCGCGGTTCGCGTCGAGGTGGAAGACCTTGTTCACGCACGCGCGCAGCAGCTCGACGTCGTGGGAGATCACGATGAACCCCCCGGAGTAGGACCGCAGGTACTCGCGCAGCCACACGATGGAGTCGGCGTCGAGGTGGTTGGTGGGCTCGTCGAGCAGCAACGTGTCCACGCCGGAGAACAGGATCCTCGCCAGCTCGACCCGGCGACGCTGGCCGCCGGAGAGCGTGTGCAGCGGCTGGGCGAGGATCCGGTCGTCGAGCGCCAGGTTGCTCGTGATGCGGTGCGCCTCGGACTCGGCCGAGTACCCGCCCGCCGCGAGGAAACGCGTCTCCAGCTTCGGGTACCGCTCCAGCGCCGCGGCCTGGACCTGCGGGTCCTCGCTGGCCATCTCCTTCTCGGTCTGGCGCATCCTCGTCACGATGACGTCGAGGCCGCGAGCGCTGAGCACCCGGTCCATCGCCACGACGTCGAGATCACCGGTACGCGGGTCCTGCGGCAGATAGCCGATCTCGTTCCCGCGCGTGATCGTCCCACCCGCCGGCAGCGTCTCGCCCGCCAGGGTCTTGGTGAGCGTGGTCTTGCCGGCACCGTTGCGACCGACCAGGCCGACGCGGTCGCCCGGGGCCACGCGGAACGTGGCCTCGTGCAGCAGGGTGCGCGCGCCGAAGCGCAGCTCGACGCCGTGGGCCGTGATCAAGGCAGGGGTGTCCTTCGAAAGAGTGCGGGGTCGTGCGCCAGTCTACGGCCCGCCGTCCGCGCCGACAGCGACGCAGGTCACCCCTCCGGACCCGTCGCGCTGCGGACCTGCGGCACCCGACCTGAGTACCGTGTGACCATGACCGATCAGGGCAAGCTGTTCCCTGGCAAGCAGTTCATCTCGACCGTCCTGGACGCCCTCCAGACGAAGAGCACGATGAGCGGCGGCCTGGCCCACATCTATCTCATGCGAGCCGCCATGGCCGGCGTGCTCATCGGGATCATGTACATCACCTACTACTCGGTGATCGCGACGTTCGCGGGGATCGGGGACGGCGACCTGACGGGACTCGGGAGCATGGTCGGCGCGCTCGTGTTCGGCTTCGCGCTCGTGTTCATCTACTTCAGCAAGTCCGAGCTGCTGACGTCGAACATGATGATCGTCTCGGTCGGGCGGTACTACCGGAAGATCACCGCGTGGCGGGGCCTGCGCGTCCTGCTGCTCTGCTACGCGGGCAACATCCTCGGCGGCCTGGCCGTGGCGCTGGCCGTGGTCTCCTCGTCGCTCGGCGACGGCGCCGTGGGCGAGCAGATGCAGCACTCGGTGGACCACAAGCTGGCCTATCTCGGCGAGGGTCTCGCCGGCTGGTCGGACCTGTTCGTCCGGGCGATCCTGTGCAACTTCATGATCAACGTCGGGATGCTGCTCGTCTACAACGGCTTCGTGACGAACGACATCACCAAGGCGCTCGTGATGGTCGTCAGCGTGTTCATCTTCGCGTTCGTCGGCTTCGAGCACTCGGTCGCGAACACGGCGCTGTTCCTCATGGTCGGGCTGAACCACGGCATCGACGTCGGGCTCGCCCTCGGCAACCTGGCGATCGTGCTCGCCGGGAACTTCCTCGGCGGCGGACTGCTCATCGGCTACTACTACGCCTTCGCCAACGACGACCGGCGCTACCTGCGCCAGCAGGGAGCCGGTGCGGCGACCGACGCCTAGGAGGCTGTCTCCCGCCACGTCCTCAGGGCGGTAGAGTCGCGCCCGTGACCTGGACCGACGCCCTTCCCCGGACGACGGTGGACGCTCCGGCACCGCGGGTCCCCCGTGCCGCGTCCGCACTGCTCGCCGCCGCCGCGATCACCGTCGGGCCGGCCGGACGGGCGCTGCTCCCCCCGCCGGTCGGGGACCCGCTCGCCGACGCCCTCGCCGCCGTGACCGTGGTCGGTCTCCTCGCGCTGGCGTTCCCCCGCACTCCCCTGGCCGTCGCAGCCTCGGTCGCGTTCGCGGTGTGCGCGGCGGTCGAGACCCTGCACCTCACCCCCGTCGCCGACGCGCTGCTCGACCGGTTCCTGCTCGCCCGGCTCGTGCTCGGCACGCCCTTCGGCGTCGTGGACCTCGCCTGGAACGCGATCGGGGCCTGCCTCGGTGCGGCCGTCCTGGCCGCCGTCACCCATCGCTCCGCCCAGCCGTCGGGCAGCGGCTCGACGCGGCGCGGCCGCCGTGTCGCGTCCGTCGTCGCGCCGCTCACCGTCCTCGCTCTCCTCACCGCCGGCGGCGTCCTCCTCGTCGGGGTCGTGGACGACGAGGCCGACGCGCTGAGCGCTCAGGTCGCCACGGCGCAGCGCGAGCTGGACACGTCCGCGGACAAGGTGACCGACGACGCCGTCCGGGAGCAGCTCGGCAAGGCGCTCGGCCAGGGCGAGTCCGTGCTCGAGGCCACCCCGGTCCTGCAGCGGTTGCCGGGAGACGCCCCGGCAGCGGTCACCGACCTCGAGCGGGCCGTCGCCGTGGTGCGGGAGTCCCGACGCGAGTTCGCGACCGACCAGGCGACCGCCGCCCGCGAGGAGCTGGCGCCGGCCCGGCGCCGCGCCGAGACCGTGCTGGACGCGGCCGACGAGCTCGCCGCGGCGGGCCAGGACGCCGGGGAGGCCAGCCGGGCTGCGGTCCGCGACGCCCTCGGCGCCGCCGACGACACGGTCACCCTGGCCGACCCGGACCGCCTCGCGGCGTTGCCGCTCTCCGACCTCGAGCAGGTCGCTCCCGCGCTCTTGGCCCGTCACGACGCCGTCGGGGAGGCGACCGCCGACCTCATGTCGGCCCAGGACGCCGTCGTGTGCCCGTTCCCCGACCAGGTCTGGTTCCCCGAGGGCGGGCGGATCGCCGCCGACCGGCTCGCCCCGATCCCGTGGGCGCCGGAGCACTCGATCCGGGCGGACCTCCTGGACGGGCTGGTGGCGCTCGACGAGGCCTATCTCGCGGCGTTCGGCGAGCACCTCACCGTGAACTCCGCCTACCGCAGCATGGAGGACCAGACCGCGGTCTACACCCCCGCGAACCCGAACCCCTTGGCCGCACCGCCCGGCTGCTCGAACCACGGCCTGGGGACCGCCGTCGATCTCAGCGTCGGGCCGGAGGGGTTCAGCGGGTCACGGTTCGCCTGGCTGACGGAGCACGCCGAGGAGTACGGCTGGACCCACCCGGACTGGGCCGGGCCGACCGGGCGCCTGCCGGAGCCGTGGCACTGGGAGTCGGTGGAGACCCCGGACGCCTACTGACCGCGGTCGCGCGACGACGACGCGGGCCGCGGACACCGGTAGAAGGTGCCCGCGGCCCGCGTGGTCGGGAACGTCTCAGACGTTGAAGCCGAGCATCCGCAGCTGCTCGCGGCCGTCGTCGGTGATCTTCTCGGGGCCCCACGGCGGCATCCAGACCCAGTTGATCCGGTGCCCGGTCACGATGCCCTCGAGCGCCTGGGCGGACTGGTCCTCGATGACGTCCGTCAGCGGGCAGGCCGCCGAGGTGAGCGTCATGTCGATGGTGGCGTGGTTGTTCTGGTCCACCTCGACGCCGTAGACGAGGCCGAGGTCGACGACGTTGATGCCGAGCTCGGGGTCGATGACGTCGCGCATCGCCTCCTCGACGTCGGCCGCCGTGGTGGCGCCCGGCGCCGCAGGCGCCTGCTCGGGAGCGGTGTCGGTCGGGTTGTCAGTCATCCGATCCTCCGGGTCGGTCGGCCAGCGCGCCGCTGCGCGCCAGCGAGTCCTTCAACGCTGCCCAGCCGAGCAGCGCGCACTTGATGCGGGCGGGGTACTGGGAGACCCCGGTGAAGGCGGTGCCGTCGCCGAGGGCGTCCAGCGTGTCCTCGTCGTCCAGGCCCTTGCCCCGCGAGCCCATGAGGTCGCGGAAGGCGGCGTCGAGCCGCTCGACCTCCGCCAGGTCCTGGCCGGTCACCAGCTCGGTCATCACCGACGCGGACGCCTGCGAGATCGAGCAGCCCTGCCCCTCCCAGGACACGCGCTCGAGCGTCGGGTCGCCGTCGACGGACCGGACGTCCACCCTCAGGGTGATCTCGTCCCCGCAGGTCGTGTTGACCTGGTGGGACTCCCCGCCCAGGTGGCCGTCGGCCACCTCGACCAGGCCGTGGCCGTGCGGGTGCTTGGCGTGGTCCAGGATGACCTGCTGGTACAGGTCCTGCAGCGAGCTCATGCGGGTCTCCTCACTCCACCCCGAAGAACGTCCGGACCCCCGCCAGGGCTTCCCGCAGGGCGGCGGCGTCCTCGACTCCTGTGTACACCGAGGCCGAGGCACGCGCCGTGGCGGCCAGCCCGAACCGGCGGTGCAGCGGCTGGGCGCAGTGGTGCCCGACCCGGATCGCGATGCCCTGGTCGTCCAGGACCTGGTTGACGTCGTGGGAGTGCACGCCGTCGACGACGAACGACACCACCGCGACCCGGTCCGTGGTGTCGGTCGGACCGATCACGCGGACGCCGGGGATCTCGGTGACCCGCAGCAGCTCCGCGGCGAGGCGCCGTTCGTGCGCCGCCACGCGGTCCATGCCGAGGTCGCCGAGCCACTGCGCGGCCACCCCCATGCCGACGGCCTGGGCGACCATCTGCGTGCCCGCCTCGAACCGCTGCGGCGGCGGCATGTACGTCGTCTCGGTCATGGTCACGACCTCGACCATCGACCCGCCCGTCGTCACCGGCGGCATCGCCTCGAGCAGCTCCCGCCGCCCGTACAGCGCACCGACACCCGTGGGGCCGAGCATCTTGTGGGCGCTGAACGCCGCGAAGTCGACGCCCAGGGCGTGCAGGTCGACCGGCAGGTGCGGCACGGACTGGCACGCGTCCAGCACGGTCAGCGCACCGACCCGGCGGGCGGCCGCGACGATCTCGGCCACCGGGGCCACGGCGCCGGTCACGTTGGAGACGTGCCCGAAGGCCACGACCTTGGTGCGGTCGGTGATGACCGCGTCGACGTCCGACAGGTCGAGCCGGCCGTCGTCGGTCACACCGAACCAGCGCAGGGTCGCGCCGGTGCGCGCGCACAGCTCCTGCCACGGCACGAGGTTGGCGTGGTGCTCGGCCTCGGTGACCACGATCTCGTCGCCCGCGCCGAGCCGGAACCGCGCGGCTGCCTCTCCCCCGCGCCCGGCCGTCGCGTTGGACAGCGCGTAGGTCACGAGGTTGATGGCCGCCGTCGCGCCCGAGGTCCACACGATCTCGTCGTCGTCGGCGCCCACGAAGGACGCCACGGCGGACCGGGCGCCCTCGAAGGCCTCGGTGGCCTCCTCGGCCAGCTGGTGCGCGCCGCGGTGCACGGCCGCGTTGCGCTGCTCGTAGAAGTCGACCTCGGCCTCGAGCACGACGTTCGGCTTCTGCGACGTCGCCGCCGAGTCCAGGTAGACCAGCGGCTGCCCGCCCCGCACCGTGCGTCCGAGCAACGGGAAGTCGGCCCGCACGGCGGCGAGCTCGCGCGAGCCCATCGCGTCGTCCGGACGCACGGCGTCGGTGGCGGTCATGCGATCCTCCGTCAGGCCGAGGCCGTCGTGCCCGCGGGCAGGAAGCGGTCGTAACCCTCTTCCTCGAGGCGCTCGGCCAGCTCGGGGCCGCCCTCCTCCGCGATGCGGCCGTCGACGAACACGTGCACGAAGTCCGGCTTGATGTAGCGCAGGATGCGCGTGTAGTGCGTGATGAGCAGCACGCCGACGTCGGTGGACTCCTTGGCGCGGTTGACGCCCTCGGAGACGACGCGCAGGGCGTCGACGTCGAGACCGGAGTCGGTCTCGTCGAGGATCGCGAAGTGCGGCTTGAAGAGCTCCATCTGCAGGATCTCGTGCCGCTTCTTCTCACCGCCGGAGAAGCCCTCGTTCACCGAGCGCTCCGCGAAGGAGGAGTCGATGCGCAGGTTCTCCATGGCGCCGCGGACCTCCTTGGCCCAGTGGCGCAGGGACGGGGCGTCGCCGTCGATCGCGGTCTTGGCCGTCCGCAGGAAGTTCGCGACCGACACACCCGGCACCTCGACCGGGTACTGCATCGCGAGGAACAGGCCGGCGCGGGCGCGCTCGTCGACGCTCATGGCCAGGACGTCCTCGCCGTCGAGCGTCACGGTGCCGGAGGTCACCTCGTACTTGGGGTGCCCGGCCAGCGCCGAGGCGAGGGTGGACTTGCCGGAGCCGTTGGGGCCCATGATGGCGTGCGTCTCGCCGGACTTGATGGTCAGGTCGACACCGCGCAGGATCGGCTTGGCGCCTTCCTTGGTGTCGACGCTGACGTGCAGGTCGCGGATCTCCAGGGTGGACATCAGATGGTTCTCCAGGTCTTGTTCTCGAAAAGGCTGGTCAGGACGCGGCGGCGAGCGGTGCGTCGATGTCGACGAGCACCTTGTCGCCGTCCACCGTCACCGGGTAGACGGGTACGGGCCGGGTCGCCGGCAGCTGGAGCGGCTTGCCGGTGCGCAGGTCGAACTGCGAACCGTGCAACCAGCACTCCACGCGGCAGCCCTCGACCTCGCCGTCGGACAACGACACCGCACCGTGCGAGCAGATGTCGCTGATGGCGTGGAAGTCGCCGTCCTCGTCGCGGACGACCGCGACCGGCACGGAGGCGCCGTCGGCGGCGGTGAGCTCGACGAGCAGGCTCTCCTCCGGGCCGAGGTCGGCGGTGGCGCAGGCGATCTGTGCGGTCACGACGTGCTCACTGCGCCGGAGCGCCGGTGATGACGCTCATCGACTTCTCCAGCTCGGCCTCGATGGAGGCGAGCAGCCGCTCCTCGACCGACTCGACGCCGATCTCGTCGATCAGCTCGGCGAAGAAGCCGCGCACGACGAGACGACGGGCGTCGATCTCGGGGATGCCGCGCGCCATGAGGTAGAAGAGCTGCTCGTCGTCGAACCGGCCGGTCGCCGAGGCGTGGCCCGCCCCGTCGATCTCACCGGTCTCGATCTCGAGGTTCGGCACCGAGTCCGCCCGCGCGCCGTCGGTCAGCACGAGGTTGCGGTTCAGCTCGTAGGTGTCCGTCGCCTCGGCCTCGGCGCGGATGAGCACGTCGCCCACCCACACGGTGTGCGCGGAGGCACCCTGGAGCGCGCCCTTGTAGGTGACGCGCGAGCGGCACCGCGGCACGGCGTGGTCGACGAAGAGCCGGTGCTCCTGGTGCTGGTCGGCGTCGGCGAAGTACAGCCCGACCATCTCGACCTCGCCGCCCTCGGCGGTGAAGGTCGCGTCCGGCGTGACGCGCACGACGTCGCCGCCGAAGGTCACCACGACGTGCTTGAGCTTGGCGTCACGGCCGATGCTCGCACGGTGCGAGGAGGCGTGCACCGCACCGTCTTCCCAGTCCTGGACGGACACGACGGTCAGCTGGGCGCCGTCCTCGACGAGGACCTCGACGGTCTGGTTCAGCAGCGCGTCCCCGCGGTGGTCGATGACCACGACGGCCTCGGAGTGCCGCTCGGCGTGCACCAGCAGGTGCGACGCGGTGGCGTCCTTCGAGGTGCCGTCGATCCGCACGGAGGTCGGGCCGGAGGCCACGGTGTCGGCCGGGACGGTCACCACGGTGGCCTCGCGCACGGCGTTCCACGCGGTGACGGCGGCGCGGTCGCCGGGCTTGCCGGTGCGGCCGAGGCGCTCGTCGTCGCGTCCGACCGTCTCGACGGTGACCTCGGGGGCCGCCTCGACGGTCACGGCGACGCCGTCACCGGTCAGCTCGTCGGAGAACAGCGGCTGGAGCCGCGCCACCGGCGAGAAGCGCCACTCCTCCTCGCGGCCGGTGGGCACCGGGATGTCCGCGAGGTCGAAGGAGGTCTTGCGCTCGGCGCGCGAACCGGCGGGCACCACACCGTGGGAGTGGGCGCCGTCGGCGGTCGCGCGGGAGTGATCGGTAGTGAGAGTCATTTCAGCCGACGGACCCTTCCATCTGCAGCTCGATGAGGCGGTTGAGCTCGAGGGCGTACTCCATGGGCAGCTCCCGCGCGATGGGCTCGACGAACCCGCGCACGATCATGGCCATGGCCTCGGTCTCCTCCATGCCTCGGGACATGAGGTAGAACAGCTGGTCCTCGCTCACCTTGGACACCGTCGCCTCGTGCCCCATGGACACGTCGTCCTCGCGGACGTCGACGTACGGGTAGGTGTCGGACCGGGAGATCTGGTCGACGAGCAGCGCGTCGCACAGGACGTTCGACGCCGACGCCTCGGCACCCTCGAGCACCTGCACCAGACCGCGGTAGGAGGTGCGGCCGCCGCCACGGGCCACGGACTTCGAGACGATCGAGCTCGACGTGTGCGGGGCGGCGTGCACCATCTTGGCACCGGCGTCCTGGTGCTGGCCCTCGCCGGCGAAGGCGATGGACAGCGTCTCGCCGCGGGCGCGCTCGCCCAGCAGGTAGATCGCCGGGTACTTCATGGTGACCTTGGAGCCGATGTTGCCGTCGACCCACTCCATGGTGGCGCCGGCCTCGGCCGTGGCGCGCTTGGTCACCAGGTTGTAGACGTTGTTCGACCAGTTCTGGATGGTCGTGTAGCGCACGCGGGCGTTCTTCTTGACGACGATCTCCACGACCGCGGAGTGCAGCGAGTCGGTGGAGTAGATCGGCGCCGTGCAGCCCTCGACGTAGTGCACGTAGGAGCCCTCGTCGGCGATGATCAGCGTCCGCTCGAACTGGCCCATGTTCTCGGTGTTGATCCGGAAGTAGGCCTGCAGCGGGATGTCGACGTGCACGCCCGGCGGCACGTAGATGAACGAGCCGCCCGACCAGACGGCCGAGTTGAGCGCGGAGAACTTGTTGTCGCCGGCCGGGATGACCGTGCCGAAGTACTCCTCGAAGAGCTCCGGGTGCTCGCGCAGGCCGGTGTCGGTGTCGACGAAGATGACGCCCTGGGCCTCCAGGTCCTCACGGATCTGGTGGTAGACGACCTCGGACTCGTACTGCGCCGCGACGCCGGCCACGAGGCGCTGCTTCTCGGCCTCGGGGATCCCCAGCTTGTCGTACGTCGCCTTGATGTCCTCGGGCAGGTCCTCCCAGCTGGTGGCCTGCTTCTCCGTGGAGCGGACGAAGTACTTGATGCGGTCGAAGTCGATGCCCGTGAGGTCGGCGCCCCAGTTCGGCATCGGCTTCTTCTCGAACAGGCGCAGCGCCTTGAGCCGACGCTTGCGCATCCACTCGGGCTCGTCCTTCAGGTCCGAGATGTTGCGCACGACGGCCTCGTTCAGGCCGCGCTCGGCCGTCTGGCCGGCCGCGTCGTCGTCGTGCCAGCCGTACTCGTAGGCACCGATGGAGTTGATGATCTCCTCGTCGGTGCGCTGCTCCGGTGCCGCCTGGGCGGCGTCCTGGGTGGGGGCGCTCATCGTGTTCCTTCCTGCGTACCGCGGGAGCGGCCGGCGGGGGTGGTGGGAGCAAGCGGGACGTTGGTCACGCAGGCGTGCGCGCCGCCCGCGAGCGTGGCCAGACGTTGGACGTGGGTCCCGAGCAGCCGGGCGAAGGCGTCGGCCTCCGCCTCGCACAGCTCGGGGAAGTCCTCGGCCGCGTGCTGGACCGGGCAGTGGCCCTGGCACAGCTGGACCGTGGGAACCCGGGGGCCGGCGACCGGCCGCACCGAGGCGGCGTAGCCGTCGGCGGCGAGCAGGTCCGCGAGCTGGGCGGCCCGCTCGTGCGGGTCGGTGCCGGTCAGGCGCGGGGCGTAGCGACGCACGACGGCGTCGTTGCGTTCGGCGGCGAACTCCGCCACCGCCTGGTCCCCGGCCGTGCGGCGCAGGTAACGCATCACCTGCGTCGCGAGCTCGACGTCCTCGCCCCCGAGCTCGGCCTGTCCCGCGGTGCTCACCACGTAGCGCCGTGCGGGACGGCCCCGGCGGGCCTGACCGCCCGCGGGCCCGGCGTCGTGCACCGCGATGGTGCCGTCCTGCTCGAGGCAGGCGAGATGACGGCGCACGGCGGCGGAGGTGAGGCGCAGGGTGCGGGCCAGGTCACCGGCGGTGACCGGTCCGTCGCTGGCGACCAGTGCGAGGACCCGGCGGCGCGTGCCGTCGGTGTCCGCTCCGGCGTGCGGCACGGTGCCGACCGGTGTCGGGGTCGTCGTCAACGTGCTCACCTCCCGGGGTCGTCCGGGGCATCGTTCGGCCCGGACCTGACGTCGATATAGAGAACATCCTTGTTGCGAAATTGCGAATGTCAAGCAAGGCATGCCTCACCGAACCCCGCGACCGGCACGTTCGTGCGGGCGTCGGGACCGACGTCACAGAGGTTTCACCGGCGGTTCACCTCGCCCGGCGTGACCGTCGATCACTCCTCGACGATCTCGCCCTCGATGACGTCGTGACCGGACCCGGCCGGACCGGGCTGCCGGCCGATCGAGCGGAGCTTGACCCCCAGGGCGATGAGCGCCGCACCGATCACGACGGCGAAGACGCCCACCACGACGGCCATCGCGGTGATCGCCGTGCCGGGGTTGGCGAAGCAGACCACCGCCAGCGCGACGAAGAGGACCCCGGAGAGCAGGCTGAGCAGCCACGAGGCCCCTCCCCTGCCACGCACCGCGAACGCCCCCACGATCTGGAGCAGGCCGAAGATCATCGCCCAGATCCCGACCAGCACGACGGCGATCGTCAGGAACACCCCGGGCAGGAACAGCAGCGCGGCGCCGAACGCCACGGCCACCACGCCGATGCCGAGGTTGCCCGAACCCGCCGGGGTCCCGCGGCGACGCAGGCCGTCCACGAGCGAGACCAGGCCGTCCACGAGCACGAACGCGCCGAAGACCTGCACGAGCAGGTCCGGGACGTCGCGCGGGAGCACCATGGCCAGCAGGCCGAAGACCACGGCCAGGACGCCGCGGACGACCGGCCAATACCAGATCCGTCGCGCGATCTGCGCCAGGTCGGCCGGCGGGGTGAAGGTGTAGAAGGACATCGTCGCTCCCTGGGTTCCGTCGCCTCGTAGAATCCTCGGGTGCCCACCACCGATGCGCCACCCGGCGCCGCCGTCGTCGTGCGCGGCCTGCGCAAGACCTACGCCGGCCGCGACGTCGTCGACGGGCTCGATCTGCAGGCTACCGCCGGAGCGGTGACCGCGGTGCTCGGCCCGAACGGCGCCGGCAAGACCACCACCGTCGAGTGCTGCGAGGGCCTGCGCTCCCCCGACGGAGGCACCGTCCGCGTCCTCGGCCTGGACCCCGTCGCCGACGCCGCCCGCCTGCGACCCCGCGTCGGGGTGATGCTCCAGGACGGCGGCCTGCCGACCGGCGTGCGGGCCGCGGAGATGCTCCGCCACGTGGCGGCCATGTACGCGGCGCCCCGTGACCTGCACGAGCTCTCCGCGCGGCTCGGTCTGGACGCCTTCGCCCGGACCACCGTCCGCCGCCTCTCCGGGGGCCAGCGCCAGCGGCTCGCGCTGGCGGCCGCCGTGGTCGGGCGCCCCGAGGTCGTGTTCCTCGACGAGCCGAGCGCCGGGCTGGACCCGCAGTCCCGGCACGCCGTGTGGGACCTCGTCCGCGAGCTGCGCGACGAGGGGGTCGCCGTCGTGCTGACCACGCACCTGATGGCCGAGGCCGAGGACCTGGCGGACCTCGTCCACGTCGTCGACCACGGACGCGTCATCGCCTCCGGGAGCGTGCCCGAGCTCGTGGCGGCCGGTCCCGGGTCCTCGCCCACGATCCGTCTGGAGGCTCGGCCCGGCCTCGACGTGGCCGCGCTCGCGACCCTCCTCGCCGAGGACGACGGCGACGCCTGGACGGCCGCCGAGCCGTCCCCCGGGGTGTACACCGTGACCGGCGACGCCGGACCGGCCGCGCTCGCGACGCTCACCGCGTGGCTCGCCGAGCAGGACGTGCTGGCACGTCGGGTCACCGTCGGACGGCGCACCCTCGAAGACGTCTTCCTCGACCTGACGGGACGGCACCTGCGATGAGCCCCTCGACCACCCCCGCGGTGCACGCCGGCGCGGCTTCTCCCGCCCGGCGCGTCGCGGCCCAGGCCGGGTTCGAGACCCGGGCGATCCTGCGCAACGGCGAACAGCTCCTCGTGACCATCGTGGTGCCCGTGCTCCTGCTCGTGGGCCTGGTGCGGACCTCCGTCGTCGAGCTGGACACCGCCGGCGCGACCCGCATCGACTTCGTCACCCCGGGCGTCCTCGCCCTGGCCTGTGTCACCACGGCCTTCACCTCGCAGTCCATCGCCACCGCCTTCGACCGGCGCAACGGCGTGCTGCGCCTCCTGGCCACCACGCCCCTGGGACGCGGCGGGCTGCTGGCGGGGAAGGTCCTCGGGGTGCTCGCCGTCGAGGCGGTCCAGGTCGTCGTGATCGGCACCGTCGCCCTCGCCCTCGGGTGGCGGCCCGAGCCGACGGGGCTGCTGCCCGCCGCAGGTCTGCTGCTGCTCGGCACCGCGGCCTTCACCGCCCTCGCCCTGCTCCTGGCCGGGACCCTGCGCGCGGAAGGGGTCCTCGCGGTGGCCAACCTCGTGCTGGTGCTGCTCGTCGTCGGCGGCGGGCTCATCGTGCCCCCGGCGGAGCTGCCCGGGCCGCTGGCCCACGTCGCGGCGTTCCTGCCCTCGGGGGCCCTCGGCGAAGGACTGCGCGGCGCCCTGCTGGGCGACGGCGTGCCCGCGCTGAGCGTCGTGGTGCTCGTGGCCTGGACGGCGGCCTTCGGTGCCGGCGCCGGACGGCTCTTCCGCTGGCACTGACCGACATCACACCCATGACCCCGACGACGGGCGAGAACGGCCCGCCGCAGCGGCTACCGTGGTGCTGTGAGCACGTCCGCACCCGCCGAGGCCTCCCGTACCCCCGCACGCCGTGACCGGCTCGCCCGGTTCCGCGGCTGGACCCGGGGCGTGCTGATCGCCAACGTGATCGCCCAGATCGGCATCATCGTCACCGGGGGCGCCGTGCGGCTCACCGGGTCCGGGCTGGGATGCTCCACGTGGCCGCAGTGCGAGCCCGGGAGCTTCACCCCCGTCTTCCACGCCGAGGTCGGGATCCACCCGTACATCGAGTTCGGCAACCGGCTCCTGACGTTCGTCCTGGCGGCGATCGCGGTGCTCGTGCTGCTCCTGGTCCTCACCGACCGCCGCCGGTCGCGTGCCTACCGGTGGCTCGGCGTCGTCCCGCTGGCCGGCGTCGTCGCCCAGGCCGTCATCGGCGGCGTCGTCGTCCTGCTCGACCTCCACCCGGCGTGGGTTTCGCTGCACTTCGTCGTCTCGGCGGCGCTGGTGTGGCTCGCCGCGTACCTGTTGCACCGGCACTGCGAGGGCGACGGGGCCCCGACCCCGGTCGGACCCCGCACCGTCACCCTCGCCGGGCGTGCCCTGGCGCTGCTCGTGGTGCCCGTCGTGCTGCTCGGCGTCGCCGTCACCGCCGCCGGACCGCACTCCGGGGACGCGGAGGTCGGCTACCGCCTGGCCGTCGACCCGCTGCTCATGACACGCGCCCACTCGGCCTCGGTGTGGTTGTTCGTCGGGGTGCTCACGGTGCTGCTGGTCCTGCTGCACCGGACCCCTGACGCTGCCGAGGACCCGCTCGTGCGCCGCGCGCGGGCCGGCGCGTGGCTCCTGCTCGCCGTGACCCTGGCACAGGGCGCGGTCGGCTACGTCCAGTACTTCACCGGGTTGCCCGAGATCCTCGTCGCCCTGCACATGCTGGGCGCGGGTCTGCTCGTGTGGGCGACGGCGAACGCCGTCCTGCGGCTGCGCACCCGCGCCTGACCCACCACGCCCGCGGTCAGTCGGGCAGCACTCCCCGGCGGTGGGGCCACTCCGCCTCCACAGGTCGCAGCGAGGCCCAGCCGCCGGCGCGGCTCGCCGCCGCGGCCAGGATGCCCGTCACGGCGGACGGGTTGTGCAGCTCACCGGCGAGGACGTGGGCGACCGCCTCGTCCAGCGGCACCCACGCCGTGACGATCTCGGCCTCCTCGCCGTGCCGTTCGTGGCGTTCGGCCTCCGGCACCTCGTGCACGTCCCGCGCCAGGAAGATCCGCACGGACTCGTTGCTGAAACCGGGCGTCGTCGCGTAGTCGGCCAGCACGTCCCAGCGGTCCGCGACGACGTCGGCCTCCTCGGCGAGCTCGCGCGCCGCCGCCTCGACGGCGGGTTCGCCGTCGACGTCGAGCAACCCGGCCGGCACCTCCCACATGACGGTGCGCACCGGGTGCCGGTACTGGCGCAGCAGCAGGACCCGGTCCTGCGGGTCCAGGACGACGATCGCGACGGCTCCGGGGTGGTCCAGGTACTCACGCGTCACGACGCCGGCGTCGCCGAGGTCGATGTCGTCGCGCACCAGGTCGAAGACCGTGCCGGCATGCACCGTGGTCCGGCCGACGACGGGCCGCGGGGCGACCTCGTCCCGGCCCGCGACGACCTCCGACGTCCGGCCGCTCATGCGGTCGCGCCCTGGCGCTCCAGGGCCGCGGCGACGAGGCCGGAGAACAGCGGGTGCGAGCCCGTCGGCCGGGACTTGAACTCCGGGTGCGCCTGCGTGCTGATGTAGTACGGGTGCACGTCGGCGGGGAGCTCGACGAACTCCACGAGGTCACCGTCGGGCGAGGTGCCGCTGATCCGCAGCCCGGCCTCCTCCAGCCGGTCGCGGTACAGGTTGTTCACCTCGTACCGGTGCCGGTGCCGCTCGGAGACCTCCGTGGTGCCGTAGGTCTTGGCCGCCACGGATCCCTCGGCCAGGGCCGCCGGGTAGGCACCGAGACGCATCGTGCCACCCAGGTCCCCGTCGCCGCCGACGATGGCGAGCTGCTCGGCCATGGTCGCGATGACGGGGTCGGCGGAGTCCGGGTCGAACTCCGTCGAGGACGCCTCCGTCAGCCCCAGCACGTTGCGTGCGTACTCGATGACCATGGACTGCAGCCCGAGGCAGATGCCCAGGGTGGGTACGAGGTTCTCACGCGCCCAGCGCAGCGCCCCGACCTTGCCGTCGATGCCGCGCACCCCGAAGCCGCCGGGCACGAGGACGGCGTCCACACCGGCCAGGGCCTCCTGGGCCCCCGCGCGCGTGGCGCAGTCGTCCGCCGCGACCCAGCGGATCCCGACCCGCGTGTCGTTGTCGAACCCGCCGGCGCGCAGGGCCTCGGTGACCGACAGGTAGGCGTCGGGCAGGTCGATGTACTTGCCGACCAACGCGATCTCGACGTTGTGCTCGGGGGCGTGCACCCGCTCCAGGACACGGTTCCAGCCGCCCCACTCGACGTCGTGGAACGGCAGGTCGAGCCGGCGCACCACGTAGGCGTCCAACCCCTCGGAGTGCACGACGCGCGGGATGTCGTAGATGCTCGGCGCGTCCGCCGCGTTGACGACCGCCTCGTTCTCCACGTCGCACATCATCGCGATCTTGTGCTTGATGGGGGTCGGCACGGTCCGGTCGGACCGCAGCACGATGGCGTCCGGCTGGATGCCGATCGAGCGCAGCGCGGCGACCGAGTGCTGGGTCGGCTTCGTCTTCAGCTCGCCGGAGGGCCCGATGTACGGCACGAGGGACACGTGCAGGAAGAAGCAGTCGTCGCGGCCGAGCTCGTGGCGCACCTGGCGGGCCGCCTCGAGGAACGGCAGCGACTCGATGTCTCCGACGGTGCCGCCGATCTCGGTGATGATCACGTCGACGTCGGGGCCCGCCTGGTCCCGCATCCGCAGCTTGATCTCGTCGGTGATGTGCGGGATGACCTGCACCGTGTCGCCGAGGTACTCCCCGCGGCGCTCCTTGGCGATGACGCGGGAGTAGACCTGGCCGGTGGTCACGTTGGACGAGGCCGGGAGCTCGACGTCGAGGAAGCGCTCGTAGTGCCCGATGTCCAGGTCGGTCTCGGCGCCGTCCTCGGTGACGAACACCTCGCCGTGCTGGAACGGGTTCATGGTGCCCGGGTCCACGTTGAGGTACGGGTCGAGCTTCTGCATCGTGACCCGCAGGCCGCGGGACCGCAGCAGGCGTCCGAGGGAGGAGGCCGTCAGCCCCTTGCCGAGAGACGAGGCGACGCCGCCCGTCACGAAGATGTGGCGCGTCGGGTGCGTGGCACCGGCGCGGCTCGAGGAACGGGAGGTTCGGTTCACGGTGTCAGCCACGGAACTCCATGCTAACCGAACCCCGCCCGCTCGGCGTGCGGGACACGGGGGTCGGGAGCGTGCCGTGCGGCACAGCGGGTCACCGGCGTCGCAGCAGCCGTCGCCCCGTGCCGAGGGCCCGCGACCGCACGTCCCGGTCGGCCACCGCCGCCGCGAGCAGGACCACGAGCGCCGCGAGCAGCCCCGCGAGCAGCCCCCAGCCGACGTCGGCGGCGATCCAGGCGGCCTCGAGGTCGTCCGTGGCACGATCCACGACCGGCACCCCCCAGCGCCCGGCGACCGCGCCGAGCGCGCCGGCGAGCACCGCGACACCACCGGTGCGCACCACGCCGCGCAGGGCGGGTGCCCCGACCCGGCGCCGCACCGCCAGCAGCAGGGCGGCACCGGCGACGGTCATGCCGACCGTGGTGGCCCCGCCCAACCAGGCCAGCACGGCCTGCTCGGCGTCCGCTCCCCCGGCGAAGACCGGGACCGCGAGCCCGACGCCGACGGCGACGACGACCCAGCCGGACGCCGTCGCCACGACCGCGGCCCGGGGGGCGCCGACCGCGTACAGCAGGCGCGAGAGCTGCAGGATCAGGGCGTAGCCGAGCAGGCCGGGTGCCATCCAGGCCAGCGCGGCGGCGAGCCCGTCGGCGTCCCCGTCCGCCACCACGCCGAAGACGTTCTCGACCAGCGGCGCCGCGGCGACGAGCGCGGCGGCACCGGCCGCCGAGACGACCACGAGGACCCGCGTGGTCGACGACACCAGCCGCGCGAGGTCGTCGCCGCGTCCCTGGGAGGCCAGCTCGGAGAACCGCGGGAAGGCGCTCGTCGCGATCGGGAAGGCCAGGACCGCGTACGGCAGGAAGTAGACGTTCTGGGCGTACAGGAAGATCGTCCAGGTCCCGTCACCCCCGGCCTCGTTGGCGGACGCCATCGTGGCCAGCAGCGCGAGCTGCTGCGCGACCAGCGCGCCGATGCCCGCCGAGGCCAGCCGTGCGGCCCGCCGGCCCTCGCCGTCCGGGAAGCGCAGGGTGGGGCGCAGCCGCAGGCCCGTCCGCGCGACGGGCACGACCAGCGGCAGCGCGAGGAACGCCACCCCCGCCGTCATGCCCCAGGCGAGCCAGCCGAGGGCCTGGGACGTGAGCTCGGCGACGTCCTGCTGGTTGCCCTCGGCCAGCTGCCCGAAGCGGGCGTAGACCCCGATGACGACGAGGCTGGAGACCAGCGGCGCGAACGCCGGCCAGAAGAAGCGGTTGTGGGCCTGCAGGATGCCGCCGAGGACGACGGCCAGGCCGTACAGCGGCACCTGCACGGCGAAGACCCGCAGGAAGTCCGCCGCGACGGCCACGTTGACCGGGTCGTGCAGCCGCAGGACGTGCTCGGCCAGGGGGTCGGCGAGCAGCGCCATGAGACCGGCGACCGGGACGAGGACCACGACGGTCCAGCCCAGCAGCGCCGAGGCGGTCCGCGAGGCGTTCTGCCGGTCCCCGCGCACGAGGAACCCGGACAGCAGCGGGACGACGGCACCCGTCAGGGCGCCGCCGGCCGCGATCTCGAACAGGACGTTCGGCAGCAGGTTCGCGGCGTTGAGGGGGGCGTCGACCCCGTCGGTTCCCACGAACCGGGCCTGCGCCAGCCAGCGCCCGAACCCGACGACCCGGCTCGCCAGCGTGACGACGGTGATCAGTGCCGCCGCGCCGGCGACCGCTGAGCCGATCCGCCGAGCGCCCGACGCGCTCACCCGGCCGCGCCCCCGGCGTCGGGCGCCCGGCCCGCGACCGCCGCGGGTGCCGCGGGGCGCCGACCGAGCCGGTCGAGGCGCCGCAGCCACGGCGTGCGGTCGATGACGGTGGAGAAGCTGACCCGCTCCGACGCGAGCGTCAGCCCCACCACGGCGGCCAGCGCCCCGACCCGGACCGGGCGGGACGCGGAGACCGCCCACTGCGCCCCCACGAAGGCACCCAGAGCGTTCGCCCCACCGTCGCCGAGCATGTCGCGCTCGGCCAGGTCGGCGGGCGCGGACGCCGCCGCGACACCCAGCACCGCACCCGTGGTCCCGCCGCCCGGTGCGGCGAGCACCCCCGCGGACAGCGCCGCGGAGGCCTTCAGCGCCCTGCCCGGGCGCAGGTCGAGCAGGTTCACGAGGTTCGCGGTGCCGGCGATCAGCGCGCCGTTGACGACGACGTCCGCCAGGTGCCCGGCCGCACCGCCCCGACGAGGTGTCCCGACCGCCGCGGCGAGGAGCGCCGTCGTCCCGATACCCAGGACCTTCAGGCCGCCGGTCGTGACCTCGCCGCGCGACAGCGCGCCCAGGTGACCCCGCAGCCCCTTGGTGCGGGTGGTGGTGTCCTCGGCGAGGTCGTCCACCACGCCGAACGCCGCGGCGCCCGTGGTCGCCGTCACCAGCGCCGCACGCGTCCTGGTGTCGGCACCGCCCACGACCGCTCCCACGACGAGCCCGGCGGCCGCCGCCGGGCCCTCCAGCATGGAGACGGGTTCGTCGCGATGGTTCGTCCGCGTCCACCGCTCGCGCCCGCCGGGTGGTGCGGACTCCAGCACCCGGCGCGCGACAGCGGTCGCCACGGCGGCGGACAGCCCGGCCGCCAGCAGACGGAGCGACCGCATCAGGAGTCCTCGCCGGTCGTCCCGGTGTCCCCGGTAGACGCCTCGTCACCGGCCGTGCCACCGGACTCCTGCGCGGCGTCCTCCCCGTCGGGGGCCCGGACCACCGGGGGCACGGCCTCGGCGTCCTCCTCGAACCCGTACTGCCCGACCTCGTCGGCCGCCTGCGCGGCGATCGCCAGCGGGACGTTCATCCGCATGGTCTCCTGCTCGATCCCGCTGACCGTGCTCGTGGACGCCACGACCTCCTCGGTCGCCCGCAGCTCGGTGAGCAGGTCGCCGTCGACCGCGGTCGGGCCGGCCACGACGACCGTGCCCGCCACCGACTGCAGCGTCACCACGGTGCTCGGCACGTCGACGTCCTCGTCCACCTCCGGCGACTCCGAGCCGGGTGCACCGTCGTCCTCGGCCGCACCCGCGGTGAGCAGCAGCACCGCGTCCGCGGGCGCCGACGGCGCGAACCGGGAGTCGACGAGGCCGACCTGGGTGAGCAGCTGGTAGAGCTCGACGGCGCGGTCGCTGCGCTGTCCCGGCGTCTGCTCGTCGGCCTCGGTCAGGGCCACGCCCAGCACCGTGCCGAGCACCTGGGACGTGGTGGCGTCCTCGGCGACCATGTCCTCGAGACGGCCCCGCTGGCCGTCCGCGACCGTGTCGCGGAGCACCGAGTCGTCGACGGCGTCCCAGGACTCGGTCATCGAGGACTGGGCCACCACCCGGGCCCCGGCGGCCTCGAGCTGGTTCACGACGTCGAGCTCCAGGGTCTCGGAGATGCCGTCGACGTCCACGACGGCCACGTTGACGTCCTCGAGCGAGCCGTCGACCAGCTCGGCACCGGCCCCCAGGGCGTACGCCTGCAGGTCGGCGAGCTCCGCCTCGGTCGCGGTGAGGCTGTCGCGCAGGGCGGTGCGCTCCACGCGCAGCGCCTCCACCTGGTCCGTGAGCTGGTCCCCGATGGCGTTCTGCAGGGGGCCGGCGCCCAGGATGATGCCGACCGCGAGCGCCAGGAAGACGCTGATCAGCGAGACGAGGTGGTAACGGAAGTCGATCACGGGGTCGGGGTGCTCCTAGGTCGAGGGGATCGCGGGCGGCTCAGCCGCCGAAGAGGCTACCGATCCACGACACGAGGTCGTCGATCTGGGCTCCGACGAGCCCGAACGCGGTCTGCCCGGCTGCCGTCGACCACAGGGCGGCCAGGACCGCCGCCACGCCGGCGAGCGACAGCAGTGTCAGCTGCAGGTTGGAGATCCTGGTGCGGTACAGCCGGGAGACACCCTTGGCGTCGACCAGCTTGCCGCCCACCCGCAGCCGGGTCAGGAAGGTGCTCGCCATGCCGGCGCGGCCCTTGTCGAGGAACTCCACCAGGGTGGCGTGGGTGCCGACCGCGACGATCAGCTTGGCGCCCTTGTCGTCGGCGAGCAGCATCGCGATGTCCTCGCTGGTGCCGGTGGCCGGGAACACGACGGGGTCGACCCCCAGCGCCCGCACGCGCTCCAGTCCCGGGGCGTTGCCGTCGCGGTAGGCGTGCACGACGATCTCGGCGCCGCAGGACAGTGCACGGTCCGAGACCGAGTCCATGTCCCCGACGATCATGTCCGGCCGGTACCCGGCGTCCAGGATGGCGTCCGCCCCGCCGTCGACACCGACCAGCACGGGCCGGTTCTCCGCGATGTACGAGCGCAGCATCGCGAGGTCCTCGCGGTAGTGGTACCCGCGCACGACGATCAGCACGTGCCGGCCGTCGATCTCGGTGCGCACGTCCGGCACGCCCACGCCGTCGAGCAGCAGGTCGCGCTCACGCCGCAGGTACGACAGCGTGTTCTCGGCGAACCGCTCGATCTCGTCGGAGAGCCCCTCGCGCGCGGCGGCGAGGTCCCGCTCCACGGTCTCGGGCGTCTGCCGGGTGCCCGTCGCGAAGCGCTGACCGTCCACGAGCACGGCGCCGCCCTCGACGGTCACCCGCGCGCCGTCGTGCACGGTCATGATCTCCGGACCGAGGTCGTCGACCAGGATGATGCCCGCCTGCAGCAGGATGTCGGGACCCGCGTTCGGGTAGCGGCCGGTCGTCGACGGCGCGGCGTTGAGCACCGCGCACGGGCCGGCGGCCACCAGCGCCTCGGCGGCGACCCGGTCGATGTCGGCGTGGTCGATGACGGCGACGTCGCCCGGACGCAGCCGCTTGGTGAGGTCCTTGGTCCGCGCGCCGACGCGCGCCGTGCCCCCGCCGTCGGCGTCGTCGCTGGTGTCGGGGCTGCGGTCGGCCCGGCGCAGGATCATTTTCATCGCCGCCTATCGTCCCACGGCCGAGGACTCGAGAAGTTCGAGGGCATGCTGACGTGCCGTCGCGGAGTCCTCCTGGCCGGACAGCATCCGCGCCAGCTCGCGGACCCGGTCGTCCTCGGCGACCTGCTGGACCCCGGTGACGGTGACGTCGTCGCCCTCGGTCGCCTTCGTCACGACCAGGTGGGCGTCCGCGAACGCGGCCACCTGCGCCAGGTGCGTGACCACCACCACCTGGGTGCGACGGGCCAGCTGCGCCAGGCGGCGGCCGACCTCCACGGCGGCGCGGCCCCCGACCCCGGCGTCGACCTCGTCGAACACGAAGGTGGGCAGCACGGGCTCGTCGCCGGCCGTGGCCAGGGCGACCTCGACCGCCAGCATGACGCGCGAGAGCTCACCGCCGGAGGCTCCCTTGCCCAACGGGCGGGCGGGGGCCCCGGGGTGCGGTTCGAGCAGGAAGGCGACCTGGTCCGCACCCGAGGGCCCGGGGTCGGTCCCGCGCACCTCGACCTCGAGGCGCGCCCCGGACATCGCGAGGCCCGACAGCTCGGCGGTGACCGCCTCGGCGAGCCGGTCGGAGGCGGCCCGACGCCCCGCCGTGACCCGCGTGGCGAGCTCGGCGAGGCGGTCGTCCAGCTCGACGACCCGGTCGCGCATCGCGGTGACGCGGTCGTCCCCGTCGTCCAGGTCGAGGAGCCTCAGCCCGGCGTCGGAGGCCCAGCGCAGCACCTCGTCGACGGTGTCGCCGTAGCTGCGGGTCAGCGTGCCGAGCTCCGCGAGTCGCTGGTGCGCCGTCTCCAGCGCGGCCGGGTCGGCCTGCAGGTCGGCCACGTAGCCGGACAGCTCGGTCGCCACGTCGTTGACGAGGTAGGTCGCCTCCGCGAGCCGCCCGGCCTGCTCGCCGAGCGCCGGGTCCGCCTCCGCGACGGCCTCCAGGGAGCGACGGGCCTGCTCGAGCGCGTGCACGGCCGACCCCTCGGTCTCCATGTCGAGGCCGACGACGGCGTCGTGCGCCCGCTGGGCGGCCTGCCGCAGCTCCTCGGCGTTGCCGAGCCGCGACGTGAGGGCGGTCAGCTCCGCGTCCTCGCCGGGCTGCGGGTCGATGCGCTCGACCTCGGCCAGCCCGAGCCGCAGCAGCTCCGCCTCGCGGGCGCGTTCGGCGGCGCGCGACGTCAGGTCGTCGATCTCGGCCCGCAGCCCGGCCCGTTCGGTCCACGCCGTGCGGTAGGCGGACAGCACCTCCGCGTGCTCGGACCCGGCGAACCGGTCGAGAGCCTCGCGCTGCTTGGCCGGCGTCCGCAGCCGCAGCTGGTCGGACTGCCCGTGGACCGTCACGAGCTCGTCGGCGACCTCGGCCAGGACCCCCTGGGGCACTCCGCGTCCGCCGAGGTGGGCGCGGGACCGGCCCGCGGCGACCGTGCGCACGACCACGACCGAGCCGTCGTCGTCCACGCTGCCCCCGGCGTCGTCGACCCGTCCGACGACCTCGGGGTGACGGGTCAGGTCGATCCGGCCCTCCACGACGGCCCGCTCGGCACCGGGCCGGATGCCGCCCGGGTCGGCCTTGCCACCCATGAGCAGCCCGAGCCCGGTCAGCACCATGGTCTTGCCCGCACCGGTCTCACCGGTGATCACGGTCAGGCCCGCGGACAGCGGGACCCGTGCCGAGCGAATGACCCCGAGGTCCTCGATCGCGATCTCCTCGAGCACCCTCACGCCTCCTTCTGGCCCTGGTCGGTGGGCACGGACCGCCGCGCCGACCCGTCGGCGGCCTGCCGCCAGCCGATGACGGGCAGGTTGAACTTGGACACGAGCCGGTCCGTGAACGGGGCCGGCATCAGGCGGGCGAACCGGAGCGGGATCGCGCCGCTGCGGACGTGCACGCGGGAGCCGGCGGGCAGCTCGATGCTGCGCCGGCCGTCGCACGTCAGCACGCCGGGGACGGGACTGCGCTCCAGGACCTCCACGACGTACTCCGAGCGCGGGCTGATCACCAGAGGCCGGGAGAACAACGCGTGGGCGGACAGGGGCACCAGCAGGACGGCGTCGACGTCCGGCCACATCACCGGTCCCCCGGCGGAGAAGGCGTGCGCCGTGGAGCCGGTCGCGGTCGAGACCAGCACGCCGTCGCACCCGAAGGAGCTCAGCGGACGACCGTCGACGGCGATCCCGACCTCGAGCATGCGCTCGCGGTCACCCTTCTCGATCGTGGCCTCGTTCAGCGCCCAGCCCGTGACGGGCTCGTCCTGGTCCGGCCGGTGCACGACGACGTCGACCACGCGCCGCTCCTCGACGACGTAGTCGTGGGCCGCCAGCCGGCGCACGGCGTCGTGCAGGTTCTCGCGCTCGGACTCGGCGAGGAAGCCGACGTGGCCCAGGTTGACCCCGAGCAGGGGCACGTCCGTGCCGTGCGTCAGCTCCGCGGCGCGCAGGATGGTGCCGTCCCCGCCGAGCACCATGACGACCTCGGACTCGGCGACGCCCTCGCGCAGCCGGACCGAGGAGATCCGGTCGCCGAAGGTCTCGGCGAGGTCGTCGTCGTGCAGCGTGACCTCGAAGCCGGCCGCCTCGAGCTCCTCGACCGCCTCGGACATCGCGGCGACGGCGCGTGGACGGCCCGCGTGGGTCACGATCAGGACGCGGCGCGTCATCTCTCGCCTCCCGTGCCGGGCCGGGCCACGGCGATCACCGGCGGCAGCTGGCCGTCGGGCTCCCAGGCGGCGGACCGGTCCGCCGCCTGCCGCACGGCGCCGTCGTCGGCCGTGGCGACCTCGGCCGAACGACGCAGCCAGACGAAGAACTCCCGGTTGCCGCTGGGCCCGGGCACCGGGCTGGGCACGACGGCCCGTGGCACGAGCCCGTGGCCGGCGGCTGCCGTGACGACGTCCGTCACCGCCGCGGCGTGCAGCGACGGGTCGCGGACGACGCCCCCGCTGCCGAGACGGTCCCTCCCCACCTCGAACTGCGGCTTGACCAGGAGCAGCAGGTCGGCCCCCGGCGGGACGGACGCGGCCACCGGACCCAGCACGAGCCGCAGGGAGATGAACGACAGGTCACCGACGACGACGTCGGGCGGCACGGGCAGGTCGTCGGGCGTGAGGTCGCGGACGTTGAACCCTTCCACGACGGTGACGCGAGGGTCGCTGCGCAGCGCGTCGACGAGCTGGTCGTGCCCGACGTCCATCGCGACGACGTGCGACGCCCCACGACGCAGCAGCACGTCGGTGAACCCGCCGGTGGAGGCGCCCAGGTCCAGGCAGCGGGCGCCGGCGAGCCGGTCCGTCAGGGCACGACCCGCCGGCTGCCGCGACAGGGCGTCCAATGCCCCGGCGAGCTTGCCGCCGGCACGCGAGGCGTAGCCGGGATCGTCCGGGTCGGGGGTGACGGTCAGACGGTCGTCGTCGCCGACGGGTGCGGACGCCTTGGTGACGACGGTCCCGTCGACCAGGACCCGCCCCTCGGCGACGAACGCGGTGGCCTGGCGACGGGACCGGGCCAGTCCGCGCCGCACGAGCTCGCTGTCGGCACGGCTGGGCATCAGGCCTCCGCTCCGTCCGTCCTCGAGCCCTCGGGGTCGTCCAGACGCGCCCGCAGGTGCTCGTGCACGGCCTCGAAACGCGCCGGGTGCTCGGTCGTCGGCAGGTCGTCGAGCCCGTCCAGCGGGGCGAGAGAGGTGGTGCGGTCGGTCGGCTGGTCGCCGACGGCGGTCGCGTCGTCCGACATGGCACTCCCCTCGATCGATCCTGCTCAACGCTACCTGGTCGGGCCCGTCCGGCCGTCCCGACGCACAGGAGCCCTCAGGCGGTCAGTTCCGGCACGCTGTCCGCGGCGACCTGCTCGCCGTCGTCGGCGGCGCTCCATGCGGCGGCACAGGCTGCCCGCACGACGTCGATGCCGGCGGGGCCCTGGTCGTCGAGCTCGAGCCGGCCGTCGACGACGCGGGCCGCCCGGTCACCGCACCGCCACCAGCCGCCCTCGCGGGACGGTGCCTCGTGCGGCACGAGGAGGGACCGCAGGTCCGCCCCCACGAAGTGCGGGCGCAGGCCCGGCTCGGCCAGCACCGCGTCCCGGGCCGAGGAGACCCCGGTCAGGACGTGCAGGCCGGCGTAGCCGGCGGCCCGGGCACCGGCCAGGTCGGTGTCCAGCCGGTCCCCGATCACCAGGGGTCGTTCGGCACCGACGCGGTCGACGGCCAGGCGGTACATCGTCGGCGAGGGCTTGCCCGCGCTGTCCGGCTCGATCCCGGTCGCGGCGACGACGGCCGCGACGAGCGCACCGTTGCCGGGCGCGAAGCCCCGGGCGGTCGGCAGGGACATGTCGCGGTTGCTCGCGACGTGCCAGGCGCCGCCGGCGACCGCGTAGGCCGCCTCGGCCAGGTCGGCCCACGCCAGCTCCGGGGCGAATCCCTGCGCCACGGCGTCCGGCGCGTCGTCGGCGCTGCCGACGACCTCGAAACCCGCCTCGCGCACCGCGGTGACCAGTCCCCGTCCGCCGACGACCAGCACGCGGGCCCCCGGCGCGAGGCGCGAGGAGAGGAGGCTGGCGCAGGCCTGCGCAGCCGTCATGACCTCGTCCGGTGACGTGGGGATGTCGAGGTCGCTCAGCTGGCCGGACACCTCCTCGGGCTCACGCGAGGCGTTGTTGGTCACGAAGAGCAGCTGCAGGCCGGTGGCACGCGCCGAGCCCAGGCTCGCGGCCGCGTGGTCGATCGGCAGGTGACCCTGGTAGGCCACCCCGTCGAGGTCGACGAGAGCGAGGTCGTAGGCCTCGGCGAGCGGGATGTCGCAGGCCTCGAGACCGGCGCTCACCGGTCGTCCTCCGCCTCGTTCCCCTCGTCGGCCGACTCGTCGTAGGCGTCGAACACGACGACGTCCTCGTCGGGCGTCGCGGCGGCACCGATGGCCCGCTCGAGCGCCACCGGGTCGACACCTGCCAGGACCGTCGCGGCCTCGTCGGACCGTCCCGCAGCCTCCAGAGCGACGGCCCGCGCCTGCAGGACGCGCAGACCGAGGTCACCACGTCGCTCCGACGCGGGGATGCGGTCAAGCACCACCAGTGCGGCGTCGTGCTCGCCGAGGTCGGTGCGGGCGCCGCTGACGACGATGGCCAGCTCCGTCCGCGCCGCGGCGTCGAGCGTGCGCGCCTCCTCGGACCCGGCCAGCGCGATCGCGCGCTCCGGGCGCCCGAGCCCGCGTTCCGCGTCGGCCATCAACGGCAGGTGCTCCGAGGAGCCGTTCAGCCGCCGCACCGTGCGCAGCTCGCGCAGCGCCTCGGCGTAGCGTCCGGTGCGGTAGGCGGCGATCCCCGCGGCCTCGCGCACGACGTCGATGCGCCCGGCACGGCGGACCGCCGCCTGGGCGTGGGCGTAGGCGAGCTCCGGGTCGCTGTCGAGCAGGCGACCGGCCATGACCAGATGGGCGCCCACCCGCTCGGCGTTCTCCTTGCTCAGTCCGCGCAGCCGGGCACGTGCCTCCTTGTCGAGGTCACGCATGTGCACGTCCTCGGGGAGCTGCGGGTCACGGGGGCCACGGTCGGCCGGGGCGGAGGGTCGATCGCCGCGGGGCGCACCGCGGTTGCCACGGTGCTGGTCGTCCGCGCGGTCCCGGTGACCGCCGTGCGGGTGGCCTCCGTCGCGACGACGCGAGTCGTTCCCCCGGCGGGGCTGACCGTCGCGGCGGGGCTGACCGTCGCGGCGGGGCTGGTCGCCACGTCCGGGACGACCGTCCCGCGACGGGCGGCCCCGAGGGGCTCCCCCGCGCGAACCTCCGCGTGGCGCTCCCCGGCGCGGGTCGTGTCCGTCGCCGGAATCCGGGGTGCCGCGCGGCGTGTCGTTCACTGTGGTCCTCTCGTGACTGGGCAACGCCCGATTCTCCCATGTCCGTCGGCCGGCCCGCGAACCGGCCCCCCGCGGGCTGCGGTGGGCGCGTGTGGAGTCGCCCACACAGCAGCAGGCCCCCCACCTGTGGTGGGGGGCCTGCTGTGAAGGGTGTCCGGCGGCGTCCTACTCTCCCACCCCGTCTCCAGGGCAGTACCATCGGCGCTGAAGGGCTGAGCTTCCGGGTT
>NZ_JAUQYQ010000004.1:356553-438887 GCF_030588085.1 Isoptericola sp. b408 | reverse complement strand
CCAGGCCGACGCGCTGGCGCATGCCGCCCGAGAGCTGGCTGGGCATGGACGCGCCCCAGCCTCCGAGGCCCACCATGCCGAGGGCCTCCTCGGCCTTGGGGGGGGGGGGGGGGGGGGGGGGGCCGCGCCCCCCGCCGCCGTCACGTCCCGACCGACGACCCGCCGGAGCGCCACGCGGCCACCTGCAGCAGGTTCGTGACGGAGGCCGCGACCTCGGACAGCCTCGTCGCCGTCCGCGGGATCAGGTGCTCCAGGTCGACGGGACCGGGAGCGACCGAGAAGGCCGCCGCGATCCCGGCGGCCCGGGTCTGCTCGGCCGGCAGCAGCACCTGACCCGCGACGACGACCACGGGCGGGCGGGCCGGGGACACGGCGGCCAGGCGCGCCACGCCGTCGGCCACCTTGCCGCGCACGGACTGGGAGTCGAACGAGCCCTCCCCGGTGATCACGAGCGCGGCGTCGGACAGCGCGGCCGGCAGGCCCACCGCCTCGGCGACGAGCAGCGCCCCCGGCTCCAGCGCGGCGCCCAGGACGGCGGCCAGCCCCGCCGGGACGCCCCCGGCGGCCCCGGCCCCGGGCAGCTCGTGGACGCGGACGGCGGTCTCCCGCTCGAGGAGGTTCGCCCACCGGGTCAGCGCCTCGTCGAGGAAGGCCACCTCACCCGGGCCCGCCCCCTTCTGCGGGGCGAAGACCGCCGCGGCACCGTGCTCGCCCAGCAGCGGGTTCGTGACGTCCACGGCCAGCCGCCAGCGCACCTCGCGGGCGCGCGGGTGCAGCCCGGACAGGTCGATCGCGGCCGCCCGGGCCAGGCCCTCGCCGCCGTCGGGGACCACCCGCCCCTCGCCGTCGAGCAGCCGGGCGCCCAGCCCGGTCAGGATCCCGGCGCCGCCGTCGGTCGAGGCGGAACCACCCAGGCACACGAGCACCTCGTGCACCCCGGCGTCCAGGACGGCCGCGGCGACGTCACCCGTCCCGCGCGTGCTCGCGTGCAGGGGCTGGAGCGGCTCGTCGCTCACCCGGGGCAGCCCGCTGGCCTCGGCCAGCTCGACCACCCCGATCAGCCCGTCCGGGGAGACGGTCCACCGCGCCACGGTGGGGCGACCGATCGCGTCGACGGTCTCCACCGTGCGCACGGCCGACTGCCAGGAGGCCACGAGGGCGTCCAGCGTGCCCTCCCCGCCGTCGGCCATGGCGAGCGAGGTCACCCTGGCTTCCGGAGCCGCGGCCAGCACGCCGTCCCGCAGGGCCACGGCGACCTCGGTGGCGTCCAGGGTCCCCTTGAACGCGTCGGGCGCCAGCACCACGTGCGGTCGCTCGGCGGGAGGGAGCGGGTCGGCGGGTGTCGACGGTGTCACCCGGCGAGAATATCGACCCTGGTCAACCGTGAGGCGTCCAGTCGGGGATGTCGGCCTGCGCGGTCCGCAGCTTCGTCAGCAACCGCACGAGCTCGGCCTGCTCCTCCGCGTCCAGGGCACCTCCGACGTACTGGTCCATCGCCCGCACGTGCCGCGCACCCACCCGGCGCTGCAGCCGGCGGCCCGCGTCCGTGAGCCCGACCAGCGTCCCGCGCGCGTCGTCCTCGGGCACCGACCGGCACAGCAGCCCCCGGGCCTCGAGCCGCTCGACCATCCGCGACAGGGACGACTGGGCCAGCAGCACGTTCTCGTTGAGCTGCCGCAGGCGCATCGTGCCGTCGTCCGAGCGGGACAGGGTGAACAGGACGTCGTACTCGCGCAGCGAGAGCTCGACCCAGACCTCGTCGGCCTGGAACCGCCGCATCAGGGTGACCTGGGCACGGAACAGCGCCTCCCAGGTCTCCGCCGCCCGCCGGGCCGACCCGGGCACCGCGTACGTCGTCATCGTGTCCGACCTCCAGTCCCGGCGCCGGGGCCGGTTCGCGTCCTCACCGCCCCAGTCTGCGCTCACGGCGGGAGAAGTCGCGCAGCGCACGCAGGAAATCCACCCGGCGGAAGTCGGGCCAGTAGGCCTCGCAGAACGACAGCTCGCTGTGCGCGCTCTGCCACATGAGGAAACCGCCGACGCGCAGCTCGCCCGACGTGCGGATGACGAGCTCGGGGTCGGGCTGCCCCTTGGTGTACAGGTGGGCGGCGATGTCCTCGACGTCGAGCCGCTCGGCCAGCTCCGCCAGGGTCGTGCCGCGTTCCTGCTCGAGCCGCAGGTAGGACCGGACGGCGTCGGCGATCTCGTGGCGGCCCCCGTACCCGACGGCGACGTTGACGTGCAGCCCCTCGACGTCGGCGGTCGCCGCGGCGGCCGCGCGCAGGGTGCGCACGAGACGTTCGGGCAGCAGGTCGAGCCGGCCCACGATGCGCAGCCGCCACCGCCCGGTCTCGGCCAGGTCGCGCACGGCGTCGGAGATGATGTCCAGCAGGTCGGCCAGCTCGCCCTCGGACCGGGCCAGGTTGTCGGTGGACAGCATCCAGAGGGTGACGACCTCGATGCCGAGCTCCTCGGCCCAGCCCAGGAACTCGGCGATCTTGTCGGCGCCGCGCCGGTGCCCGGTGGCCGCGGTCTCCCCGAAGGACTTCGCCCACCGGCGGTTGCCGTCGAGGATGACGCCGACGTGCCGCGGCATCTGCGCGGGCGGCAGCGACGCCGAGAGCCGACGCTCGTACAGCCGGTACAGCGGATGGGGCAGACGCACGCAGATCCTCACGGGTGCTCGGGGGTGGACGAACCGGGACAACGGTACCGCCGCCGGACGTCGCCGGAAGCAACGGATCGAGGCGGGCGGGAAGCACGCGCGGAGTCGTCGCACGATCTTCACAGACTCTCGGTCGGGATCATGGCGGAGCACCCCTACGCTGGCGTAACCTACGGAACCGTAGGTTGTCGTCCCAGCAAGGAGGACTCGTGACCGGATCCGCCCCGCACGAGCGGCGCATCACCGTCCCGGACCCCGCCGACGTCGGGTCAGCGGCCAAGGGCGCCGCGCACGACGCGCGTCAGACCGTCTCCGACGTCGTGCAGACCGTCGCGACCGGTGCCACCACCCAGGCGCGCCGTCTCAAGCCGAAGCTGCGGGGCTGGATCCATGCCGTCACCGCCCCGTTCGCGCTGGCCGCCAGCATCGTGCTGGTCGTGCTGGCCGAGCCCGTGGCGGGCAAGGTCGCCGCGGCGGTCTTCGGCCTGAGCGCCCTGCTGCTGTTCGGCACCAGCGCGGTCTACCACCGGGGCAACTGGTCACCGCCGGTCGAGGCGGCGCTGCGCCGGATGGACCACGCGAACATCTTCCTCATCATCGCGGGCACCTACACCCCGCTCGCGGTCGCCCTCCTGGACCCGCGCGACGCCACCGTCCTGCTCACCATCGTGTGGAGCGGCGCCATCGCCGGCCTCCTGACCCGGGTGCTGTGGATGAACTCGCCCCGCTGGCTCTACGTGCCGGTCTACGTCGCGCTGGGCTGGGTGGCGGTCGCCTACCTCGGCCAGTTCGGCGCCGCGGGCGGGCCGGCCGTCGTCTGGCTGGTCGCCGGCGGGGGTCTGGCCTACACGCTCGGGGCGGTCGTCTACGGCACGAAGTTCCCCGACCCGTCGCCGCGCTGGTTCGGGTTCCACGAGATCTTCCACGTGCTGACGGTGGTCGGGTTCACCTGCCACACCGTGGCGATCTTCCTCGCCTCGCTCGCCGTCTGAGACGACTCACCCCTCCCGCGAGGACCCGCGGTCCTCGCGGGGGACGACGGTGTAGCGCCGGTTCGCCAGCGAGGGGTTGGCCGCACGGGCCTTCGCCAGCTCGTCGGCGTCGAGGTCCACGGTGCGCAGCTGCGGCGTCTCGTCCAGCTCGAGCCCGACGACACCGTCCGGGCCGACGAGGACCGACCGCCCCGTGACCCCCTTGCCCGCCATGCCGACCCCGATCGCGACGACCGTGTTCTCGATCGCGCGGGCGGTGAGCAGCGTGCGCCAGTGCTCGGCCTTCAGCGGTCCCGCCACCCAGGCGGCGGGCACCACGAGCACGTCGGCACCGGCGTCGACCACCCGGCGCGCGGACTCGGGGAACCGCAGGTCGTAGCAGGTGATGGCGCCGAAGGTCAGGTCGCCGAGGCGGATCGTCAACGGCTCGGCGTCCACGGGCCCCGGCTGCAGCCGGTCCGACTCGCGGGTGCCGAACGCGTCGTACAGGTGCACCTTGCGGTACACCCCCACCAGCTCGCCGGCACCGTCGACGGCGACGAGTGCGTTGACACCCTTGCGGGGTCCGCCGTCCGGCGCGGGGTCGTCACCCGGCAGCGTCGTCCCGGCGATCACGGCCACCCCGGTCTCCGCAGCCCGCCGGCGCAGGAGCGTCACGTACGGACCGTCCAGCTCCTCGGCGTGCTCGATGCCCACCCCGGACCGGTGGTAGCCGGAGGAGTACTCGGGCAGCAGCAGCAGGTCGGCGTCGACCTTCGCGGCCTGCGCGAAGGCGTCGGCCACGAGGTAGCGGTTGGCCTCGTGGTCGTCAGCGACCGTGACCTGCGCGACCGTGACGCGGACCGTCATCGCGGCTCCCGGCCGCCGTCCGGCGACCCGCTCGTCCCCGGCTCGCCGGGGTCGTCGCCCCGCTGCCCGGGCGCGGGTCCGACGTCGGGCGAGGTGGGGGTGACCGCGGACGACCCGCCGTCGTCCACCGCGCCACGACGGATGCCGATGCTGCGTCGCTCCGGGACCTCGATGCCGTGGTCGCGCGCGTACGTGTCCGCCTTGCGCAGGTGCCGGCTCAGCGAGAGGAAGAGCAGGACGGCGGCGACGGCGACCGCGAAGGTCGCCAGGAACCCCTCCAGCCCGGGGGTCACCTCCCAGTCCTCCAGCACCCGGGCCGTCGGGCTCGGGGACGGGCCCGGGGTGACGTCGGCCAGCACGATGGTCATCAGGCTCGTCGTCATGCGGACTCCTCGCGCAGGCCGGCGAACAGGTCGGTCTCCGGCAGCTCGGTGGGCACCCGGGAGTCGGCGAGCTCGAACTCCTCGGTGGGCCACACGTCCGCCTCGATGTCCCGCGGCACCGCGAAGAAGAAGCCGTCGGGGTCGATCTGCGAGGCGTGCGCGGTGAGCGCGGCGTCACGCCGGGCGAAGTACGGGGCGACCTCGATGCGCGTGGTCACCTCCCGCTCCGGGATCTCGCGGGCGGCCCGGGACTCGATCCAGTCGCCGAACGGCGACTCCAGCCCGGCGCCCTCCATCGCCTCGTGCACGGCGCGCAGACGGTCCAGGGAGAACCCGTGGTTGTAGTAGAGCTTGGCGGGCGCCCAGGCCTCGGCACCGCCCTCGACCGCGTACCGGTCGGCGTCACCGGCGGCGCGGTAGGCCTCGACCGACACCTCGTGGCACTTGATGTGGTCCGGGTGCGGGTAGCCACCCGAGGGGTCGTAGGTCGTCATCACGTGCGGCCGGAACTCGCGCACGAGCTCCACCAGCGGTGCCGCCGCCTCCTCGAGCGGGACCAGGGCGAAGCAGCCCTCGGGCAGCGGGGGCCTCGGGTCGCCCTCGGGCAGGCCGGAGTCGACGAACCCCAGCCAGTGCTGCCGGACGCCGAGCGCCTCGGCGGCGGCCGCCATCTCCAGCCGGCGCACGGCGAGGCGACCCTCGACGGAATCGAACTCGTGCCCCTCGGGAGCCTCGAAGGAGGGGTTCAGCACGTCGCCGCGCTCACCGCCGGTGCAGGTGACGATCAGCACCTCGACACCCTCAGCGGCGTAGCGGGCCGTGGTCGCGGCCCCCTTGCTCGACTCGTCGTCAGGGTGCGCGTGCACCGCCATCAGGCGCAGTGGCTCGCCGGTCAAGAGTCCTCCCAGGGTGGTGCGGGGCGTCCGCGGTCGTCAGGGACAATGGTGGCATGAGCGAGCCGCAGCAACCTGCCGTCCCCACCGACCGGTACGGGTCGGCGCGCCCGGCCGGCGTCCCGGCACCCCGTGGCGGCGCCCTCGGTCGTGGCGCCCGGGTCGCGATCGCGGTGGCCCTCGCGGCGGCGGTGGCCCTGACGGCCTGGTTCGCGATGCTGCAGCAGCGCAGCGACCCGGTCGCCCACGACGTCGTCGGGTTCGACGTGCTCGGACCCGAGGAGGTCGCCGTCACCTTCCAGGTGCACATGCCCGTCGGGACCACCGCGACCTGCACCGTGGAGGCCCTGGCACCCAGCTACGCCCAGGTCGGCACGCTCGACGTCCCGGTCGGCCCGGCGGAGACCCGGACCAGCGCGTACGAGGTCACCGTGGGCACCTTCCAGGAGGCGACGTCCGCCGTGGTCGCGGGGTGCACGGCGACCGGCGGCTGAACCCTCCGGGGCCGCGTCGCGCCACCCGCCGGACGCCGACGTCCGGTATCCTGGACGTTTCACACGAAGTCCAGCACGAGCCGACGCGCGTGCCGACGTCCGTCGGCCGGACGAACGCGCGGCGCGCGCCGGGCACCGACGAGCACCAGAAAGGAGAGTCCACGTGACCGAGACCAACGTCACCTGGCTCACCCAGGAAGCTCACGACCGGTTGACGGCGGAGCTGGAACACCTCTCCGGCCCGGCGCGCACCGCCATCGCCGAGCGGATCGCCGCGGCCCGTGACGAGGGTGACCTCAAGGAGAACGGCGGCTACCACGCCGCCCGCGAGGAGCAGGCGAAGAACGAGGCGCGCATCCGCGAGCTCACCGAGAAGCTGCGCCACGTCGCCGTGAGCCGGCCCGCCGACGACGGCACCGTCGAGGCCGGCATGGTCGTGACCGCCGAGGTCGCCGGGGACGAGATGACGTTCCTGCTCGGCTCCCGCGAGATCGCGGACACCACCGACCTCGACGTGTACTCCCCCACCTCGCCGCTGGGTGCCGCCATCGACGGCAAGAAGGTCGGCGACGACGCGACGTACACCGCGCCGAACGGCCGCGACATCCCCGTGCGGATCGTCTCCGCCACGCCGTTCTCGGGCTGACGCCACCCGGCGGGACGGTGGCGACGGCGTCGATCGACGTCGTCGCCACCGTCCGGCCGACCTCTCACCGTATCCACACATGTGCGCCCGGTGCAGCCCCGACCAGCGCCGTCGCGCCCTGACCTCGGGTTCCGGACTCATCGTCCGGTGGGACGGGCGTGAGATTTTGCCGATGATCTGTCTATGGTTGAGTACGGTATGACGATCCCAGAGACAGGACCGAACGCACCCGCGACCGCCGACACGGCCTCGCGGGCTGACGAGCCCACCCTGACGATCCGACGCCCCGACGTCTCCGACGGCGGCGCCATGTGGCGCGTCGCGCGGGACTCCGGGGAGCTCGATCTCAACTCCTCCTACGCCTACCTGCTGCTGGCCGACCACTTCGGCGACACCTGTCGCATCGCCCTCATGGGTGACGACGTCGTCGGCTTCGTCAGCGGGTACCGGCTGCCGGCCGACCCGACCCGCTACTTCCTGTGGCAGGTCGCGGTCGACGAGCGGGCCCGAGGCCACCGCCTGGCCGGCCGCCTCATCGACGCCGTGATCGACGCCCACCCCGAGGTGACCTCCCTGACGACCACCGTGACCGAGGACAACCAGTCCTCCCGCCGCGTCTTCCAGCGGTGGGCCGAGCAGCGGGGCGGGACCCTGCGCGAGGTCACCGGGTTCGAGGCGCACCACTTCCCGGACGGCCACGAGGCCGAGCCCCTGCTGGTGATCGACGGCTTCCGCTGACCCACCACTTCGGACTGCGCCGGTTCGGCGCGCAGGTGACGACGCAGTCCTGTCCCTTCTTTCACCGCACCGGCGCGCATCATCGAAGGAGTGTCCTCCGTGACAACCCTGTCCGCACCGACCCCCGACGCGTCCTCCCACGACGACCCCACGGGTTTCTCGGCCCTCGAGTCCGAGGTCCGCAGCTACTCCCGTGCCTGGCCCGTGGTGTTCGACCGCGCGACCGGCGCGACGGTCTTTGCCGAAGACGGCACGGCCTACCTGGACTTCTTCGCGGGCGCCGGCTCGCTGAACTACGGGCACAACAACCCGGTGCTGAAGAAGGTCCTGATCGACTACCTCGCCGACGACCGCATGGTCCACTCGCTGGACATGTTCACCACGGCGCGTCGTGAGTTCCTGGAGACCTTCAACTCCCACGTCCTCGAGCCGCGCGGTCTGGACCACAAGGTCATCTTCCCCGGCCCGGGTGGCGCCAACGCCGTCGAGGCGGCGCTCAAGCTCGCCCGCAAGGTGACCGGCCGCGAGTCCGTCATCAACTTCACCAACGCCTTCCACGGCATGACGCTGGGCGCCCTCTCGGTGACCGGTAACTCGATGAAGCGCGGCGGCGCCGGCATCCCCCTGGTGCACGCGACCCCGATGCCGTACGACGACTACCTCAGCGGCGCCGAGGACGACTTCGCCTACCTGGAGCGCCTGCTCGGCGACTCCGGCAGCGGTCTCAACGAGCCGGCGGCGATCATCGTCGAGTCGGTGCAGGGCGAGGGCGGCATCAACGCGGCTCGCGCCGAGTGGCTGCGCGCCCTGTCCGAGCTCTGCAAGCGTCACGGCATCCTGCTCATCCTGGACGACATCCAGATGGGCTGCGGGCGCACCGGCGGCTTCTTCTCCTTCGAGGAGGCCGGCATCGTCCCCGACATCATCACGCTGTCGAAGTCGATCTCCGGCTACGGCCTGCCGCTGGCGATCACGCTCGTGCGTCCCGAGCTCGACATCTTCGAGCCGGGTGAGCACAACGGCACGTTCCGTGGTTTCGCCCCGGCGTTCGCCACGGCCTCCGAGGCCCTGCGCACCTACTGGTCGGACGACGCCCTGGAGAAGGACGTGCTGGCCAAGGGCAAGATCATCGAGGGCTTCTTCGACGAGATCGTCGCCCGCTACCCGAAGCTGGACCTGGTCAGCAAGGGTCGCGGCCTGGCCCGCGGTCTGCAGTTCCCCGACGGCGAGACGGCCGACAAGGTGACCACCGGCGCGTTCGAGCGCCACATGCTCGTCGAGACCTCCGGTCCCGACGACGAGGTGGTCAAGCTCCTGCCGCCGCTGACCATCACCGAGGACGAGCTGCGCAAGGGTCTGACGATCCTGGACGAGGCCATCACGGAGGCCCTGGGCGCCTGAGCCGCCCGGCCCCGTCGTCCGACCACCGACCACATCTTCGAGGAGGCTCCATGCTCGTTCGCACGCTCGACGAGATCACCGACACCGACGCCGACATCAAGACCGAGAACTGGCGTTCCAAGCGCATCATCCTGGCCAAGGAGGGTGTCGGGTTCTCCGTCCACGAGACCACGCTGTACGCGGGGACGGACAACTACTTCTGGTACGCCAACCACTACGAGGCGGTCTTCATCACCTCGGGTGAGGGCGAGATCGAGGACCTCGCCACCGGTGAGATCCACGAGCTCAAGCCGGGCACGCTGTACCTGCTCAACGACCACGACAAGCACAAGGTGCGGCCGAAGACCGACATCACGTGCGTGTGCGTGTTCAACCCGCCGGTCACCGGCCGCGAGGTGCACGACGCGGACGGCGTGTACCCGCTGATCACCGAGCCGGAGTCCGCCGCCGGCTGACCCCCGCTCCACGTGGACGACCCCCGTGGTCCGCGACCGACTCCGGTGAGTCGGCCCGGACCGCGGGGGTCGTTCTCGTGCGACGGCGGGCCGCCCGGTGCCCGGGCGGCCGGCGTCGTCAGGTGAGCTGGTAGCCGTCCCGGCGCAGCCGGTCGAGCACCGCGGCACAGTGCTCGGGGCCGGTGGTCTCCAGCTGCAGGGTCACGAGCACCTCGGACACCTCGAGCGTGGTGTCGGTGCGCCGGTGGTCGACCCGCACGATGTTGCCCTCGGCGGCCGCCACGGTCTCCAGCAGGGACGCCAGCGCGCCCGGCTCGTCGTCGAGCCGCACCGAGATCTGCAGGTAGCGACCGGCCGCCACGAGCCCGTGCTGGACGACGCGCTGCAGCAGCAGGGGGTCGATGTTCCCGCCGGAGAGCACCGGCACCACCGTCCCGGTGAAGGCGCCCGGCGAGGCCGCGACCGCGGCGACGGCGGCAGCGGCCGCCGGCTCGACGACGAGCTTGCCGCGCTCGGCCACCAGCAGCAGCGCGCGGGACATCTCGGCCTCGGTGACCGTGCGCACCTCGACGCCGAGCCGGTGCAGCACCTCGAACGGCACCTCGCCGGGCATCCCGACGGCGATCCCGTCCGCCATCGTCGACTCCAGGTGGCCGGCGATCGGCCGGCCGGCCGCCAGGGACGCGGGGTAGGCGGCCGCCGTGGCCGCCTGCACGCCGACGACCCGCACGTGCGGGGCCACCTCGGCCAGCACCGTGGCGATACCGGCGACGAGCCCGCCGCCCCCGAGCGGCACGACGACCGTGCCGACGTCGGGCACCTGCTCGAGGATCTCCAGGGCGACGGTGCCCTGCCCGGCGACGACGTCGGCGTGGTCGAAGGGGTGGATGAGGACCTTGCCGGTGCGGGCGGACTCCTCGCGGGCCGCCTCGAGCGCCTCGTCGACGGACTCGCCGAGCTGGCGCACCTCGGCGCCGTAGCCGCGCGTCGCCTCCAGCTTCGGGACGGACGCGCCGACGGGCATGTACACGACCGCCGGGATGCCCAGCATCTGCGCGGCGAGCGCGACGCCCTGGGCGTGGTTGCCGGCGGAGGCCGCGACGACACCGGCGCGCTGCTCCTCGGGGGTCAGCCGGCTGAGCCGGGTGTAGGCGCCGCGGATCTTGAACGATCCGGCGCGTTGCAGGTTCTCGCACTTGAGGACGACGTCGGCGCCCGCGAGCTGGGTCAGCGCCCGGAAGGGGTGTACCGGGGTTCGCGTCACCACCCCGTCGAGCAGCTCGGCGGCTGCCTTGACGTCGGCGAGGGTCACTCGGTCCAGGGGGGTCGGTGAATTCACGTGCCCCAGTATGCGACGACCACGGGGTGATCCACGACGTCGCAGGTCACGTCAGGGGCCGGCGGCACCCGGTCCGGGGCCCGCGTCGTCGCGATCCTCGGAGGTGTCCCGGTTGCCCCGGTTGGACCACAGCAGCGTGCCGGGCAGCTCGGCGAGGGCCTCCCGTCTCAGCAGGGGCACGTGGTCCTCGGTGCCGAGCTCGGGGAACTTGTCGTGGCCGTGCAGGTACTGCACGACGGTGTTGAGCACGGCGGCCAGGGGGACCGCGAAGAGCGCACCGATGAGCCCGGCGACGAGGGTCCCCGACGCCACGACGATGATCACGGCCACGGGGTGGAGCGAGACGGCGTGGCCCATGAGCAGCGGCAGCAGGATGTGGCTCTCGAGCTGCTGCACGAGCAGCACGATGCCGAGCATGATGAGGGCGGCCACCCATCCCTGCGCGACGAGCACCACGGCGGTCGCGATCGCACCCGTGACGATGGCGCCGAGGATCGGGATGAACGAGCCGACGAACACCAGGGTGCCGATCGGCAGCGCGAGCGAGGGCACGAAGAAGGCGGCGCCGATGCCGATGCCGATGCCGTCGACGAGGGCGACGAGGATCTGGGTGCGCACGTAGGACGACAGCGTCACCAGGCCGCGCCGGCCGGCCTGGTGGACGTTCTCCCGGGCGGGCAGGGGCAGCAGGTTGACGATCCAGGCCCAGATGGACCGCCCGTCCTGCAGGAAGAAGATCGTGCAGAAGATCGCGATGATGAAGCCGACCAGCACGTGGCCCACGGTGCTCGCGGCCCCCAGCGCCCCGGAGATGAGGTTGGAGCTCTGGCTCGCGAAGAGGTCCTGCACCTGGTTGGTGTAGTCGGACAGCTGCTGGGAGTCGATGCCGAGCGGCCCGGTGGACAGCCAGTCGAGGAACTCCTGGAAGCCCTGCGTCGCCTGGTCCCACAGGTCCTGGAACCCGGTGACGATCTGGGAGCCGGCGAGCACGACCAGGCCGACGACGAAGGCGATGAACGACAGGATCGACAGCGCGGTGGCCGCTCCGCGCGGGACCCCGATGTTCTCGAGCATCCGACGCATGGGCCGCAGCAGGATCGTCACGAGCAGAGCCACGGCCACGGGCACGGCGATGGTCTTGAGCTGCGCCAGCAGCCAGACGAGCCCGGCGACGGCGGCCGCGATCAGCAGCAGCCGCCAGGACCAGGCCGCCGCGACCCGCACGCTGGCGGGGACGGCGTCGCCGTCCCTGCTCTCGATTCCGCCCGGGCTCGTCACGGCCTCAACCCTAGGCCGCTCCCGGCGCGACCGCCCGGCGATCGCCCCGGCGTCCCCCTGCAGGTCGGGGTGGCCGTCGTCACTCCGCGGGGAGCGTCCCTCGCCGCTGCGGGTGGGGCGTCTCGCCCCGCTCCAGCATGGCCACGAACCGAGCGGCGTGGCGTTCCCGGGTCTCGTCCCGGACCACCGTGGCCAGCCGGTGCAGGATCGCGGAGCGGTTCTGCGCCGTGAGGAGCTCCCAGGCGGCCGTCGCCCGGGGGCTCGCCGCCAGCGCCCGGCTCCACACCGGCGGGACCTCCAGGGTGGCGGCACCACCGTACGCCGCCTCCCACCGACCGTCCTCACGCGCCCGGTCGACCTCCGCCTGACCCCGGGGACGCATCCGCCCCTGGGCGACCAGCCGGTCGACGATCTCCCGGTTGCGCGCGGACCAGCTGCTGCGCCGACGGCGGGGACAGTAGCGCTGCAGGGACGTGTCGGTGTCGCGCGAGCGGGCCTGGGCGTCGATCCAACCGCTGCACAGCGCCTCCTCGAGCGCCTCGTCACGCGTCAGCGAGGTGGGGGCCGGACGGGCCTTGCGGGCGAGCACGACCCAGACGCCCTCGGGGGTGTCGTCCTCGTGGGCGTCGAGCCAGGCCCGCCACGCGGCGGCGTCCGGCAGGAGCAGCGGGTCGCTGGGCTCGGTGGCCATGGATGCCACGGTACCGACGCGTCGGCGTTCGCGGGCGGCGGGCCCTCGCGCGCCGGAGTCCCGCGACGGGCAGACTGTCCACGTCCGTCGTCGCCGACCCGGGAGACACCAGATGTCGTCGGTCGCCCTGTGGGGAGTCATCGTGGCCGGGGTCGTCGTGCTGACCCCGCTCGCCGACCGGGTCCGCGTCCCGCTGCCCGTGCTGCTCACGCTGTTCGGCCTCGCGCTGCCCCTGTTCCCGGCCGTGCCGGCCCTGCGGCTCTCCCCCGACCTCATCCTGCCGGTGGTGCTGCCGCCGCTGCTGTTCGCTGCCACGCAGCGTTCGACGGTGCGGGAGTTCCGCAGTCAGTCCCGGCCGATCCTCCTGACCGCGGTGGGGCTGACCATCGCCTCGGCGGGCGTCGTCGCCGTGGTCGCCCACGCCGCCGGTGTCCCCTGGCCGGTCGCGTGGGTGCTGGGGGCGATCGTCGCGCCGCCTGACCCGGTGGCGGCGACCGCCGTGGCCCGGCGGCTGCGCCTGCCCGGCCGGGTCGTGACCGTGCTCGAGGGCGAGGGCATGTTCAACGACGCCACCGCCCTGGTGATGTACCACGTCGCCGTGGCCGCCGTCGTGGCCGGTTCCGTGACGGCCGGGGAGGTCGGGCTCGACCTGCTCCTCGCCGTCGTCGTGGGGGTCGCGGTGGGACTGGCCGGCGGCTGGCTGGGGCACCTGGTGCTCGGCCGCCTGCACGTGCCCGCCGCCGAGACGACCGTGACCATCGCCCTGCCGTTCGCCGCCTACCTGGTGGCCGAGGAGCTGCTGGGGTCGGGTGTGCTGGCGGTCCTCACGCTCGGGCTCGTGCTGCGGTCCGTGTCCCACGCGTCGGTGACCTCAGGGGGCTGGCTGCTCGGTCGGGCCGTGTGGGACTACGCCGACTACCTGATCACCGGGGTCGTGTTCGTGCTCATCGGCTTCGAGCTGACGTCCGTGCTGGACGGCGACCCGGTCTGGTCGACCGCGCTGCCGCTGGCGCTCGCGGTGGTGGCCGTCCTGGTCGTGGTGCGGTTCGCCTGGATGTTCCCCGCCCTGCTGTGGCTGGAGCGCGGGATGGAGGCACGGGCGCGGGCGAAGGGAGCACCCGCGGACGTCGCGGGCGTCGGCGCCTTCACCCGTCGGGAGACGACGGTCGTCTCCTGGGCGGGGATGCGCGGCGTCGTCACGGTGGCCACCGCCCTCGCGCTGCCGCACGTCGTGGACTCCGGAGGGGACTTCCCGATGCGGGACACGGTGGTGTTCGTCGGGCTGGTCGTGGTGCTGGCGACCCTCGTGCTGCAGGGGCTCACGCTGGCACCGGTGGTCCGGCGCCTCGGCGTGGGCCGCACGGGTGACGAGGCGGCGGAGGTCGCCCGGCTGCGCGAGGACGCGACGGTGGCGGCGCTGGAGGCCGTCCGCGTCCGGTCCGACGTCCCCGCGCCGGTCAGGGAGGCGGTCGCGCTGCAGTACGAGGGGTACCTGACCGCGCAGCGGGCGCTGGCCCGGGCGCGGGCCCAGGGCGACGGCACGGAACGCTACGGCGAGCAGGTCGACGCGCTGCTGCACGACGCCGTGGAGGTGGAGCGCGACGTCTGCGTCCGCGCACGCAACGAGGGTCTGGTCAGCCCCGAGGTGGCGGACGAGGTGCTCGCCGACGTCGAGGCACGTGCGGTGCGCGACCTCGACTGACCCCGAGCCCCGGCGTCGTGGGCATGAGATCTGCCGTCGTGGACCGGTCCAGAGCTGCAGATTCCATGCCCGCAGCGGGCGGAACAGCGACGGCGGGTCCGGCGTTGTCGCCATCGGGCGGAGTGACCCGCCCGAGTCAGGAGGAACCATGATCTTCGAGTACCTGTTCGGCGCCGGCAAGACGACGATGGTCGCCCCGGAGGACGCGCTGCCCGGGCGGGAGGCGCCGGTGCTGGCCGCGCCGCGTCCGCACACCGTGCTCGGCACCTCGATCGTCGGCCCGTGGGAGCCCGGCACCCGCGTGCTGTACGTCGCGATGGGCTGTTTCTGGGGGTCCGAGGAGATCTACTGGCAGGTCCCCGGGGTCGTGAGCACCGCCGTCGGCTACATGGGCGGCACGACGCCGAACCCCGTCTACGAGGAGGTCTGCACCGCGCGGACCGGCCACACCGAGACCACGATGGTCGCCTACGACCCGACGAAGGTGTCCGAGGAGGAGCTGCTGCGGATCTTCTGGGAGCGGCACGACCCGACGCAGGGCTACCGCCAGGGCAACGACGTGGGCACCGAGTACCGCTCGGCGATCTACTGGACGACGCCGGAGCAGGCCGACGCGGTCCGGTCCACGGCGGAGCGCTACGCCGAGGTGCTGGCCGCGCGGGGCTACGACCCGATCACCACCGAGATGCGGCCCGCCGCCGAGGCGGGGCCGTTCTACTACGCCGAGGACTACCATCAGCAGTACCTGTCCCCGGCGAAGAACCCGCACGGCTACCGCTGCCACGCGACGACCGGGGTGCCGTTCCCGGACGCCGCCTGAGACCACCACCACGACGGCTCGTCCCCTCCGGCGAGGGGGCGGGCCGTCGTGCCGCGCGCCTGTCGGTGCCGGCTGCGACGATCGACCTGTGCTGCTCGACGAGCTCGTCCGCACCCACGCCGCGGTCGCCGCGACGCGCTCCCGTCTGCGCAAGCGCGAGCTGCTGGCCGCGGCCCTGCGCGACGCCGCTCCCCCGCCCGCGACCGCGCCGGAGGGTGACGACGCCGACGAGATCGAGATCGTCGCCGCCTACCTGTCCGGCCGCCCACGACAGCGCCGTACCGGCATCGGCTGGCGGACCCTCGCCGACCTGCCGCCTGCGACGGACGTCGCCACGCTGACCCCCGCCGAGGTCGACGCCGCCCTGTCCGCGATGCAGGCCCTCGAGGGCGCGGGCTCCCACACGACGCGCTCGCAGGCCTTCACCGAGCTGTTCTCCCGCGCCACCGCCGACGAGCAGCGGTTCCTGTCCGGCCTGCTGCGCGGCGAGCTCCGTCAGGGCGCCCTGGACTCGCTCCTCCTCGACGCCATCGCCGCGGCGGCCGACGTGCCCGTCAAGGCCGTCCGTCGCGCGGCGATGTTCTCCGCGGTGTCCGGACCGATCGCCCGCGCCGCGTTGACCGGAGGTGCGTCGGCGTTGGAGAGCTTCCGGCTGCAGGTCGGGCGGCCCGTCCGCCCGATGTTGGCGTCGTCAGCGCCCGACGTCGGCGCGGCCGCCGAGCGCTTCGCCGGCACCGCCGTGGCGGCGGACGTGAAGCTCGACGGCATCCGCGTCCAGGTCCACGTCACCGGCGACGACGTCGCCGTGTTCACCCGCTCGCTCGACGACATCACCGACCGGCTGCCCGAGGTCGTCACCCTGGCACGGTCCCTCGACGTGGAGGCCGCCGTGCTCGACGGCGAGGCACTCGCCCTCGACGAGGCCGGCCGCCCCCGCCCGTTCCAGGAGACGGCGTCACGCACCGGGACCCACGAGGCCGACCCGGCGTCGAGCCTGCCGCTGACCGTCCGGTTCTTCGACCTGCTGCACCTGGACGGGACCGACCTGGTCGACGCCCCGGCCCGCGAGCGCCTGGCCGCGCTCGACCGCGCCGTCCCGGCCGACGCCGTCGTCCCCCGGGTCGTCGACGCCGACGCCGGGGCACTGCAGGAGTTCTTCGACGAGGTCGTGGGCGCCGGCCACGAAGGCCTCGTCGTCAAGGACCTCGATGCCCCGTACGCCGCCGGCAAGCGCGGGGCCGCCTGGGTCAAGGTCAAGCCCCGGCACACCCTCGACCTGGTGGTGCTCGCCGTCGAGCAGGGGTCGGGGCGCCGTCAGGGCTGGCTGTCGAACATCCACCTCGGGGCGCGCGACCCGGAGAGCGGCGGGTTCGTCATGCTCGGCAAGACGTTCAAGGGTATGACCGACGAGATGCTCGCCTGGCAGACCGAGCGCTTCACGGAGCTCGCCGAGGGGCCGACCGACGGGTACGTCGTGCAGGTGCGTCCCGAGCAGGTCGTCGAGATCGCGTTCGACGGCGTCCAGCGCTCCACCCGCTACCCCGGCGGCGTCGCCCTGCGCTTCGCCCGGGTGGTGCGCTACCGCGACGACAAAACCGCTGCCGAGGCCGACACGATCGACGCGGTGCGCGCGCTGCTCACGGGCTCCGAGACGCCGGAGGACTGAGGCTCAGCGCCGCTTGCCCCGCCCCTTGGACCCGCCGGCACGGCCGCGGCGGCCGCCTGGGGGCGCTCCACGGCGAGCGCCCGGCGCTCCCCCGCGTCTCCCGGACTGCCCGGAGGTCTTCGCGGCCCCGGCCGAGGCCTTCTTGCCGCTAGCGGCCTTCGTCGACGCCCGCGCGGACTCGCCCGCCCGGCCGCGCGAGCTGTTGGCGGTGCGGCCGCGCACGATGCCCACCATCTCCTCGACGAGCTCCCCGGTCTCCTCGGACAGTCCGTCACGCAGCCAGACCAGGCCGACCGGCGCCTCGGGCCCCTCGTCGAGCACCCGGTGCACGACGTCCTTGCGCCGGTGCAGCCGCGCCAGGGACATGGGCACGACCACCACGCCGCTGCCGGTGGCGGCCCAGGCGATCGCTTCCGCCGTCGTGGCCGGTGCCGGCGTCACCAGGGTCCCGGTGCCGTCGTCGTACGGCTCGGGCGCCCGGCCGGGCCGGGGCTCGTCCCCGGTGAAGAGCACGTCGTCGTCCGGCACCCAGAGCACGTCCTCGGCGAGGTCCGCGGGCGTGACGTGCTCGGACTCCTCGGTGGCGGCCAGCAGGTGGTCCCGGGCGACCACCACCATCGGCACCTCGTCGTACAGCGCCATGGCGTGGAACTCGTCCTTGTCGACAGGCAGCCGGGCGATCGCGGCCTCCACCGTCCGTTCGCGCAGCGCCGTCGTGGCGTCGGCCGACTCCACCGGGACGAGATCCAACGGCACGCGCGGCAGACGCTGCTCCCACGTGCGGGCCCACTTGCCCGGGGTCGCACCCGGGACGAACCCCAGGCGGAACCGCGGGCCCGGGTCCACGCTGGGGTCGGCGTCGTCGGGCCGTTCGGGCCGGGTGTCCTCGCTCACGTGGCCAGGTTACCGTGCGGCGGCACGCGGCCCGCCCGACTACCCTGGGCGCATGGCCGGAACACCCTTCTCCCAGCAGGTCCTCAAGCCGACGAACGCCGCGAAGCGCCTCGGCGTCTACCTGCCCGCCACGCCGGCGGAGTTCCAGGAGAAGGGCATCACCCGCGCCGAGCTGGAACAGCTCGAGCAGAACCCGCCGGAGTGGCTCGAGGAGCTGCGCCGCAACGGTCCGCACCCGCGCCCGGTCGTGGCCGGCCGCCTCGGCATCTCCATCGGCGGGCTGGCGCGCGGCGGCATCACCGAGCCGCTGACCACCGAGCAGATCGACGAGCTGCGCGAGGACCCGCCGGCGTGGCTGGTCCAGGAGCGCGAGACCGCCGCGAAGGTCCGCGCCGAGGAGGAGCGGGTCGCCGCGGAGCGCAAGCGCGAGTCCTGATCAGTCGCGGGAGGTGACCCGGTCGGTGTGCCCCAGCGCCATGTCCGGCGCGACGGCGTCCCGCACCGCCTTCTTCAGCGGCGGGATCTCCGGGAAACCGCCCTCGGCCTTGCGGTCCCACAGCAGCATCGGCTCCTCGCCCGGTGACCGGACCAGCTCCACGCGGAACACGCCGTCCGTGCCCGGCACCAGCGCGACCTCCCCGAGCCCGGTGCGGAACGTCTGCAGCAGCTCCTGGGCGACCCACGCCGCGCGCATCAACCACCGGCACTGCGTGCAGTAGGTGATGGTCACGCGGGCGTCCGACGACGTGGCTTCGGTCATGCGCCCAGACTACGGTCGGTGCCGTGACATCCCCCGCCGACCTGCCCCCGACCGTGACCGCCGTGCTCGACCGCCTCGTGCCCTGGCCCGACGACGGCACCCGCGCCGACGGCCCGGTCGCGGTGGACGCCACCGACCGGCTGCTGCTCGCCGAGGCCGCGGAGTCGATCGGCCGGGCCGGGCCGGGGGACGTGGTCGTCGTCGGGGACCGGTTCGGCGCCCTCACCCTGGGGGCCCTGGCCCTGGGAGCCCCGGACGTCCGGGTGCACACCGACGCCCTCGACGCCGAGCAGGCGGTGCGGCACCACCTCGACCTGGAGCCGGCCGAGGTCCGAGACCGGGTCACGATCCACGACACCCTGGGCACCGCGCTGCTGGCCGGCGCCCGGATCGTGCTGCTGCAGCTGCCGAAGGGCCTGGCCGAGCTCACCGAGACCGTCGAGGCCGTCGCACGCCACGGTGCCGACGACGCCACGCTGCTGGCCGGCGGGCGGCTGAAGCACATGACCCGCGCGATGAACGACGTGCTCGGCGACCGGTTCACCGAGGTCCGCGCCACCCTGGCGCGCAGCAAGTCCCGCGCCCTGGTGGCGTCCCGCCCGCGCCCGGAGGCCCGGACGGCCGACCCGCTGTACCCGGTCCACGAGAGCCTGACCGACCCCGAGCTGCTCGCGGCGGCGTCCCCGACCGACGGCGGCGCGGCCCCCGACCGGATCGAGGTCGTGGCGCACGGCGGCACCTTCGCGGGGGCGGCCCTGGACCACGGCAGCCGGTTCCTGCTGAGCACCGCCGGGTACTGGCCCGCCGCCGCGCGCGTGCACGACGCGGTCGACCTCGGGTGCGGTACCGGGCTGCTGTCGGTGGTGCTCGCCCACCGCTACCCGCAGGCGCGGGTCGTGGCGACCGACCGGTCGGCCGCCGCGGTGTCGTCGGCGCGCGAGACCCTGGCGGCCAACGGCGTGACGGGCGTGGTCACCCGGGACGACGCCGGGGCCGGCCTGCCGGACGAGAGCGCCGACGTCGTGCTGCTCAACCCGCCCTTCCACGACCGTGCCGCGATGAGCACGGAGGCGGCGTACCGCATGTTCGCCACGGCGGGCCGGATCCTGCGTCCGGGCGGGGAGCTGTGGTGCGTGTACAACACGCGGCTGCGCTACCGCGGGTCCATCGGGCGCGCGGTCGGCCCCACGGACCACGTCGCCCAGGACCCGCGCTTCACGGTCACCCGCTCCCGCAAGCCCTGAGGCGCGACCCCGCGCTCTGTCGTCGCACGGTGGTGCGGGGAGGCCCGTGCCCGGTCGTCACACCCGAAGTGGAGGTCGCGCAGCGACCGTGAACGCGACCGGGCACGGGCCTCCCCGCACCGCAGGAATCAGCTCACTTGACGTCGACGACGTCCACGACGAACACCAGGGTCGCGCCGCCGGGGATGCCGGCCTGCGGCACGCCGCGCTGGCCGTAGCCGTGCTCGGACGGGATGGACAGCAGGACGCGGTCGCCGACGTTGCGGCCGACGAGGCCCTTGTCCCAGCCGCCGATGACGGCGCCGACGCCGATCGGGAAGTCGATGGTCTGCCCGCGGTCCCAGGAGTTGTCGAACATCTCCCCGCCCCAGGTCTGGCCGTAGTAGTTGACGACGATGGTGCGGCCGCCGTCGACGACGGGGCCGGAGCCCTCCTCGAGCACCTGGACCTGCAGGCCGGCGGGGGCGTCGCCCTCGGGGAAGGTGATCTGCGGCTTGTCGCCGAAGGAACCGGTGGCGGTGGGCAGCGTGGTCATGGTGGTACCTCACGGTCGGGTGCAGGGGAGCCGACGGCGGTGCGCCGGTCGGCGAGTCACGGTTCAGCCTACGACGGCCCGTCCAACGCCGCGGCCTTGGCCTCCAGCACTCCCCGTTCGCGATCGTTGCCGCACAGCCGGGCGGCCAGCTCCAGCTCGGCCCGCGCCTCCGCCCGCCGGCCGAGGCGCGTCAGCAGCTCGCCGCGGACGCTGGGCAGCAGGTAGGTCCCGGTGAGCACCTCGCGGGCGGCGAGGTCGTCCACGATCTCCAGCGCGGCGGCCGGCCCGGACGCCATCGACACCGCCACGGCCCGGTTGAGCTCGACGACCGGGGAGGGCGCCACGCGGCCCAGGGCCTCGTAGAGGACGACGATGCGGTCCCAGTCGGTGGCGTCGACGGACGGCGCCGTGTCGTGCTGCTCCGCGATCGCGGCCTGCAGACCGTAGGGACCCAGACCCCGCCCGGCTCCGGCCGCCCGGACCAGTGCGGCCCGGCCGCGCCGGATCGCCCCGGCGTCCCAGCGACGACGGTCCTGGTCGGCCAGCAGCACCGGCTCCCCGCCCGGGCCGGTGCGGGCCGGGAACCGCGCGGCCGTCAGCTCGAGCAGGGCCAGCAGCCCGGACGCCTCGGGCTCGTCGGGGACCAGACGTTCCAGGACCCGGGCGAGCCGGATCGCCTCGCGGGCGAGGTCGGTGCGGATCCAGTCCTCCCCGGCCGACGCCGTGGAGCCTTCGGTGAAGATCAGGTACACCACGCTGAGCACGGAGCCCAGGCGCTCGGTGCGGTCCGCGGCGGGCGGCACCTCGAAGGGCACCCGGGCCGCCGCCAGCGTCTTCTTGGCCCGGGTGATGCGCGCCTGGACCGTCGCCCGGGGCAGCAGGAACGCCCGGGCGATCTCGTCGCTGGACAGTCCGCCGACGACGCGCAGGGTCAGCGCCACGCGCGCCTCCGTGGACAGCACCGGGTGGCAGGCCGTGAAGATCAGCGCGAGCCGGTCGTCCTCGATCCGGTCCGGGTCCCACAGCAGGTCCGGCTCCTCGTCGCCCGACGGCGCGGCCCCGGCGTGCGCCTCCCCCTCGCCGAGCTCGTGCCCGAGCACGGCGTACCGCTCGTCACGCCCGGCACGACGGCGGAACGCGTCGATCGCACGGCGACGAGCGGTGGTGAGCAGCCACGCCGTGGGGTCGCGGGGGCGGCCGTCGCGCGGCCAGGCGACCAGGGCCTCGGCGAGCGCCTCCTGGGCGACGTCCTCGGCGAGCGCGAAGTCACCCGTGTACCGGGCCAGGGCACCGACGATCCGTGGCGCGTCGATGCGCCACGTCGCCTCGACGGCGCGCCGCGCGGTGTCGGGACCCCCGTCGGCCCCGACACCGCGGCGCGCGTCCGGAGGACCGTCGTCGGGCACCGGAGCACCGCCCTCGTCCCCGAGCGGACGGCTCACTTCGTCCCGAGCCGGCGACGCCACTCCTTCTCCTTCTGGATCCACTCGTCGTCGGCCGGGAAGTCCTCCTCGCCGGTCACCCGACGGACCTCGAGCTTCGTGCCCGGGCCGCTCAGCGGGGCCCGCTTGGCCCACTCGACCGCCTCGGCGACGTCCGCGACGTCGAGGATCCAGAAGCCGTTGAACAGCTCCTTGGTCTCCCCGTACGGGCCGTCGGTGACGACGGGGGTCTCGGTGGAGAAGTCGACGACGGCACCCTCGGAGGCGTCGGCGAGCCCCTCGCCGGCGACGAGCACACCGGCGTCCATCATCGACTCGTTGTAGCGCCCCATGGCGGCGATGACCTCCGAGAAGTCCATCTCCTCGAAGTCCGCCCGACCTTCGTCGGTGCCGCGCATGATCAGCATGTACTTGGTCATGTCCCTCATCTCCTCCGATGTCCGGGCCTCTTGTCCGAGACCTTCTCACCCCCCAGGTCGAACGGGACACCCCAGGATCGACACGGCACGGCAGATCGGCGACGATTCTTCCGATCGCGCCGCATCGCCGCAGTTCACGGGCCTGGTTCCGCAGACTCCGGGCTCCGGGAGCCCGCCGGAAACGTCTTTCCGACACGTCACAACTGTGTGAATCTTCTCGCTCCAGCACAGGGGGAAGTGGCGCACCGCCCCCGGGGCGACGCACTCTGGGTCCATGACGCTCGATGCCCAGGCACCACCGCCGACAGACGGACGCAGCACGTTCCCCGCGATCGCGGAGTACGCCTTCCTGTCCGACTGCGAGACGAACGCCCTCGTGGCGCCGAGCGGAGCGGTCGAGTGGATGTGTGTTCCACGCCCCGACTCCCCCAGCGTCTTCACCTCCCTGCTCGACCGCGGGGCCGGCCACTTCCGGGTCGGGCCGCACGGGGTGCGCGTCCCCGTGGCGCGCCGCTACATCCCCGGCACCCTGATCCTCGAGACCACGTGGCAGACGAGCACCGGCTGGCTGGTCGTGCGCGACGCGATGGTCATGGGACCGTGGCACAACCTGCACGAGCGGTCGCAGACGCACCGGCGCACGCCGACCGACCACGACGCCGAGCACGTGCTGCTGCGCACCGTGAAGTGCGTCTCCGGCAAGGTCGACCTCGAGGTCGTGTGCTCGCCGATGTCGGACTACGCGCGCTACGAGCCGGACTGGGAGTACGTCGACGAGGGCTACTCCTCCGTCACCGCCCGGACCGGCGACGCGAACCCGGACCTGCGCCTCAGCTCCAGCCTGCGGTTCGGGCTCGAGGGCCGTCGTGCCCAGGCACGCACCCGGATGGAGGAGGGCGACACCCACTTCGTCGCTCTGGCCTGGTCACCGCTGCCGGCGCCCACGTCGTTCGACGAGGCCGCCGAGAAGATGTGGCGGACCGAGCAGTTCTGGCGCGACTGGATCACCCAGGGCTTCTTCCCCGACCATCCCTGGCGCATCTACCTGCAGCGCTCGGCACTCACTCTCAAGGGTCTGACCTACGCCCCCTCCGGCGCGCTGCTGGCCGCCGCGACGACGTCCCTGCCGGAGACCCCCGGCGGCGAGCGCAACTGGGACTACCGGTACGCCTGGATCCGCGACTCGACGTTCGCCCTGTGGGGCCTGTACACGCTCGGGCTCGACCGGGAGGCGAACGACTTCTTCGCCTTCATCCAGGACGCCTGTCAGGACAACAAGCAGCTCCAGATCATGTACGGCGTCGACGGCGAGGAGGAGCTCAAGGAGACCGAGCTCACCCACCTGACGGGATACGAGGGGGCGCAACCCGTCCGGGTGGGCAACGCCGCGTACGACCAGAGCCAGCACGACGTCTGGGGCGCCGTGCTGGACTCGGTCTACCTGCACACCCGCAACCGGGAGCAGCTGCCGGAGGCGTTGTGGCCGGTGCTCAAGCGGCAGGTCGAGGAGGCCGCCAAGCACTGGCACCTGCCCGACCGAGGGATCTGGGAGGTGCGCGGCCAGCCGCAGCACTTCACCTCCTCCAAGCTCATGTGCTGGGTGGCCCTCGACCGCGGTGCCCGCCTGGCCCGGCTGTACGACGAGCCGGACTTCGCCGAGCAGTGGCAGAAGCTGGCCGACGAGATCCACGCCGACATCTGCTCCAAGGGGGTGGACGAGCGCGGCGTGTTCACCCAGCGCTACGGCGACGACTCGCTGGACGCCTCGCTGCTGCTGGTGCCGCTGCTGCGCTTCCTGCCCCCGGACGACGAGCGTGTCCGCGCCACCGTGCGCGCGATCGCCGAGGAGCTCACCGAGGACGGACTGGTCCTGCGCTACCGCACCGACGACACCGATGACGGCATGGACGGCGACGAGGGCACCTTCACGATCTGCTCGTTCTGGCTGGTCTCGGCCCTGTGCGAGATCGGCGAGATCGACGAGGCCCGCACGCTGTGCGAACGGCTGCTGTCCTTCGGGTCGTCGCTGAACCTGTACGCGGAGGAGCTCGACCCGCGCACGGGACGGCACCTGGGTAACTTCCCGCAGGCGTTCACGCACCTGGCCCTGATCAACGCTGTCATGCACGTGATCCGCGCGGAGGACGACCCGGGCGACCACCGGGCGTTCCGCACCCCCAGCCGCGCCTGACGCGGGTCAGGACGATCCCCGGCGAGTCAGGCCGATCCCCCGCGGGTCAGGACGATCTCCCGCGGGTCAGGGCGGTCTGCGGCGAGTCAACCCGCCGAGCGACGGGTTCGCGCCCGGACCCGCGTCCTGACTCGGCCCGATCCGTACTGACTCGGCCCGATCCGTACTGACCCGGCCCGATCCGTACTGACTCGCGGAGGTGGGACGACGACGGCCGGGCACCCTGTGCAGGGTGCCCGGCCGTCGGACGTTCAGCGCGCCGGTGCGGGCCGGCGAGGAGTCGTCAGTCGCCGCTGTTGAAGATCGCCAGCAGGCGCAGCAGCTCCAGGTACAGCCAGACGAGCGTGACGATGAGGCCGAAGGCCGCCGACCAGGCGAACTTCGCCGGGACGCCCTGCTCGACACCGCGCTTGATGAAGTCGAAGTCCATGATCAGCGACATCGAGGCCAGGACCACGGCGATGATGCCGACGACGATGCCCATCGTGCCGCCCCGCATGCCCCAGCCCTCGAGGACGCCGGTCCAGACCAGGACCACGTTGACCAGGGAGAACACGAGGTAGCCCACCATGCCGATGAGCAGGAAGCGCGTGAACTTCGGGGTGACGCGCACCTTGCCGGAGCTGTACAGGAACAGCGCCACGGCGAACACCGACAGCGTCGCCAGCACCGCCTGGAGGACCACGCCGTCCTGCCACGACTCGTAGAACTTCGAGATCCCGCCCAGGAACACACCCTGCGCGGCGGCGTACAGCGTGATGAGCACGGGGCTCGGGTTCTTCTTGAAGGCGTTGACCAGGCCGAGCACGAGACCGACGATCATGCCGCCGATCCACAGTTCGGGCGCGATCGACCAGGTCGCCGCCGCCACGACGACCAGCAGCGCGAGCAGCCCGCCGGTCTTCATGATGACGTCGGTGTAGGTCAGGCGCTGCGTGTCCACGGGGGTCGCGGACGGCGCCTCGTACATGTTCTGCAGGGACGCGGCGTCGGCGGCCTGTGCGCCGTAGGCGCCGTACTGCGCCGGGCGTGCGGCCGTGGCGGCTCCGCCACGCCCGGTGCGGCGCGGCTCGCCGAAGACGTCGCTGTTCGAGAAGACGGGGTTGCTCATGAACTCCTCCTGGTCGCGGCTGCCGGATGCGCACGACGGGTTGTCGCGCGCAGTGCCGGGTCGCTGGCCGTGACACTCATCCTAGGCAACGCGCGGACCCTGTCACACGTTCCCGCCCTCGGCGGCGTCCCGGCGCTAGGCTCGGGACCAGCGGCGTGCAGCGTCCGACGAAGGAGTGGCGCCCATGATCGAGGCACGAGGCCTCTCGAAGAGGTACGGCGACAAGCTCGCCGTCGACGACATCTCCTTCACCGTGCGCCCCGGCGTCGTCACCGGGTTCCTCGGCCCGAACGGTGCCGGCAAGTCGACGACGATGCGGCTGGTCATGGGCCTGGACCGACCGACCGCGGGCACGGTGACCGTCAACGGACGCCCCTACGCCGACCACGCACGCCCCCTGGCGGAGGTCGGCGCCCTGCTGGAGGCCAAGGCCGTGCACCCGGGACGCACCGCACGGCGTCACCTGCAGGCGCTGGCCGCGACGCACGCCATCCCGGACTCCCGCGTCGACGAGGTGATCGACCTCACCGGCCTGACGGACGTCGCGCGCAAGCGGGTCGGCGGGTTCTCGCTCGGGATGGGGCAGCGGCTCGGCATCGCGGCGGCGCTGCTCGGCGACCCCCGCACGCTCATCCTCGACGAGCCCGTCAACGGGCTGGACCCGGAGGGCGTGCTGTGGGTGCGCCACCTCGCGCGCCGGCTCGCCGCGGAGGGACGCACGGTCTTCCTGTCCAGCCACCTGATGAGCGAGGTCGCCCAGACGGCCGACCACGTCCTGGTCATCGGACGGGGCCGGATCCTCGCCGACACGTCCGTCGCCGAGCTGCTGGACGACGCCGCCCGTCGCCGCGTCCGGGTACGCACCCCGGAGCCCACGGCCCTGGCGGAGGCGTTGCGCCGGGCGGGCGCCCAGGTCACGGCGTCCGAGGACGGCGGACTGGACGTCGCCGGGACGGAGGCCGCACGCATCGGCGAGCTCGCCGCCGCCGAAGGATTCGTGCTGCACGAGCTGACGCCGGTCTCCTCCACGCTGGAGGACGCCTACCTGTCGCTGACCTCGGACGCCGTCGAGTACCACGCCGAGGAGGTCTCCTGATGACCGCGACCGCCGCCTCCCCCGCCGCACCGACCTCCCGGGTGCCCGTGCGGCCCGTCTCGTTCGTCGGTGCGCTGCGCTCGGAATGGATCAAGTTCAGGTCGCTGCGCTCGACGGTCTGGACGGTGCTGATCACGGCCCTGCTCATGGTGGGGTTCGCCCTGATGATGGCGTCCCTGCTGAACACCGCCTCGACCGAACCCGAGATGCAGGAGGGCATGTCCTCCGACCCGGGGCTGCAGGCCCTGGGCCTGACGGGGACGACGGCGGTCACGCTCGGCTACTCGTTCGCCCAGCTCGCCGTGGCGGTGCTGGCCGCGCTGACCGTCACGAACGAGTACTCGACCGGGATGATCCGCGCGACGTTCTCCGCCGTGCCGCACCGGTTGCCCGCGCTGTGGGCCAAGCTCGTGGTGGTCGTCTCGGCGACCGTCGTCGTGATCTCGCTCGCCCTGGGCGTGGCCGTGCTGGTCACGATGCCGATCCTGGACTCCGCGGGGCTCCCGGTCGACCTGTCCGATGCGGACCAGGTCCGTGCGCTGGTGGGCTGCGTCCTCTACCTCGCCACGGTGGCGGCGTTCTCCCTGGCCGTCGGCGCGCTGCTGCGGCACACGGCCGGAGCGATCTTCACTCTCGTGGCGCTGTTCTTCGTGCTGCCGATCATCTTCCAGATCGTGGTCTCGGCGTCGGACGCCGTCTGGGCCGAATGGGTCAACAAGCTGCTGCCCTCGGTCGCCGGGGAGCGGATCATCTCGACCGGTGTCACCCCGCCCACGCTGCTGGAGCCGTGGGTCGGGTACGGCGTCCTGGCGGGGTACACGGTCGCGCTGCTGGTCGCGGCAGGCGTCGCGTGGCGGCGCCGCGACGCCTGACCGGGGAACCCCCGGCCGGCGTCGCGGCCACCGCCCGGCTCAGCCGGCCGCCCCCGCGGCGGTCGTCTCGCGGTCCGTGGGCTCGACGACCGGGCCCTCCTTCTTCTCGGCCCGCCGACGCCGGCGTGCGGCACGGCGCTCCGTGCGGCCCTCGACCAGCGTGTACAGCACCGGGACGATGAGCAGCGTCAGCAGCGTCGAGGAGATCAGACCACCGATCACGACCAGGGCCAGCGGCTGGGAGATGAACGCCCCGCCACCGGTCAGCCCGAAGGCCATGGGGGTCAGCGCGAAGATCGTCGCCAGCGCCGTCATGACGATCGGCCGCAGTCGCTTGCGGGCGCCCTCGCGCACCGCGTCCTCCAGGGTGCGGCCGCGTCGGCGGTACTGGTTGATGAGGTCGATGAGCACGATGGCGTTGGACACCACGATGCCGACCAGCATCAGCACGCCGATGAGCGCCGCGACCCCGAGCGGGGTGTCGGTGACCAGCAGCGCGACCAGCGCACCGGTGGCGGACAGCGGCACCGAGACCAGCAGGATGAGCGGCTGGATCAGCGACTTGAAGGTCGCGACCATGATCACGTAGACCAGCGCGATCGCCGCCAGCAGGGCCAGGCCGAGGTCGGCGAACGCCTCCTCCTGGTCCGCGGTCACACCCCCGACCTCGACGGTCGCCCCGGCCGGCAGGTCGAGCCCCTCGATGGCGGCGGACACCTCGGCGCTCAAGGTGCCGAGGTCCTGGGCGCCCGGGGTCACGGAGACCGTGGCGGACCGCTGCCCGTCGGCGCGGCTGATCGAGGCGGGCGTCTCCACCTCCTCCACGACGGCCACGTCGTTCAGGCGCACCGTCCCGGAGGCGGTCGGGATCTTGATCCTCTCGATCTTGCCGACCGTCTCGGGCGCCTCACCGGTCACGACCAGGGTCTCCAGGGGCCCGTCGCCCAGGTCGACCTCGCCCACGGTCTGCTCCGGGGTCATCTCGCCGGAGACGACGGCGGCGACCTGCGTCTCGCTGAGCCCGGCCTCGGCCGCGGCCTCCCGGTCGACGTCCACCTGGAGGACCGTCTGGGCGGTCGCGAGGTTGTTGGTCACCTCGGCGACGCCGTCGAGGTCGGCGACGGCGTCCTGCACCGTCCGGGACGCCGTCCCGAGGTCGTCGAGGTCCGTCGCCCGGACGACCAGGTCGATCGTGTCGGCTCCCCCGAACCCGGAGTCCCCGGTGGAGACGCTGATCTCCGTCGTGGGGCCGTCGTCGGCGAGACCCTCGACCGCGGTGCGGACCTCGTCCTGCACCGCGACGCCGTCGGCGTCCTCGTCGAGGGTCACGGAGAAGCTCGCGCTGGGCGCGGCGCCCCCGCCGAAGAACGCCGCCTCGGGCGAGTCGCCGGCTCCGACGGAGGTCTGCACCGTCTCGACGCCGTCGACGCCGGCGATCGCCTGCTCCATCTCGCGCGCGGCGTCGTCCTGCGCCGCGAGGGAGGCGGTGTTCTCGAACGTCTGGGTCACCGCGAGCGTGTCCTGCCCGGAGTCGCCGATGAAGTTCGTCTCCAGGCGGGGCACCAGGGCGAGCGTCCCGCCGAGGATGCCGACGGCCAGCAGCAGCGAGATCCACGGGTGGCGCAGCGAGGCGGCCAGGCTGGGCACGTACGCCCGCTGCCACAGGCCCCGGCGCTCCTTGGCCTCGGCCGCCTCGCGGATCGCCCGGCCGCCGTCGGTGGCCTCCTCGGAACCCTTCGGCGCCTTGACGAACCAGTACGCCAGGACCGGCACGATCGTCAGGGCCACGAGCAGCGAGGCGAGCATCGCGATGGCCACGGTGAACGCGAACGGGCGGAACAGCTCCCCGGTCATGCCGGAGACGAGGCCGAGGGGCAGGAAGACGGCGACGGTGCAGATGGTCGAGGCCGCGATGGCGCCGGCGACCTCACCGGTCGCGGTGAGGATGGCGCTCTTCTTGTCCTCGCCGTACGACAGGTGTCGCTTGATGTTCTCGATGACGACGATCGCGTCGTCGACCACGCGGCCGATGGAGATCGTGAGGGCGGCCAGCGTGAGGATGTTCAGGGTGTAGCCGGTGACGTCCATGACGAGGAACGCCGTGGCCAGCGACAGCGGGATGGACACCGCCGAGACGAGCGTGGCGCGCATCGACAGCAGGAAGACGAGGATGATCAGGACCGCGAAGACGAGACCGAGCCCGCCCTCGGTCGCGAGCCCCTCGATGGACTCCTCGATGAAGGGCGCCTGGTCGAACACGACGGCCGTGGTGATGCCGGCCTCGTCGAGCTCGGCGGCGTTGGCGTCGATGGCCTCCTGGACGGCGTGCGAGACGTCGACGGTGTTGCCCTGCGGCGTCTTGATGATGGCGATGCCCAGCGAGGGCTCGCCGTCGAGGCGCGAGAAGGAGGTCTGCTCGGACGGGGCGACGGAGATGTCGGCGACGTCGCCGAGCAGGACGGGCTCGGGCGGGGCGGGGGGTGCGTTGGCGTCGGGCAGCCCCTCGGGCTCCGTGCCGGCGCTGCCGTCGGCCGGTGCCCCGGCGGCGCCGTCGGTCCCGGACGGCGGCACGGCACCCTGCGCACCTGCCGCGGCGGCCGCGGGGTCGTCCGTCGCTCCCGCGGCGCCCCCGTCGGTAGGCGCGGCGGCGGACACCGTCGGCACGAGGGGGATCTCCCGCAGCTCCTCGAGGCTGCCGAGGCGGGTACCGGCCTGCAGGGAGTAGGTGTCGCCCTCCTCGGTGACCGTCCCGGCCGGGACGACGGTGCCGTAGTCGGTGAGCACCCGGGTGACCTGCGCGACGTCGAGTCCCTCGTCGGCGAGGTCGCCGGGGTCGACGTCGATGAGGATCTGGTCGTCGACCGCGCCGCTGACCGTCACGGAGCGGACGTCCTCGATGTCCTCCAGGTCCGGCACCAGCACGGCGTCGATCTGGTCGGCCAGCTCGGCGAGGTCGTCGCCCGCACCGGCCGCGGCGAGCTGGATGACGGGCAGGTCGTCGAGGGACCCGGTGATGACCTGGGGCTCGACGTCCTCCGGCAGGGCGGACTGGATCTGCGTCATGGCGGTGGTCAGCCGCTGCGTGGCGGCGTCCATGTCGGTGCCGTAGGCGAACTCGACAGTCGTGGTCGACGTCCCCGTGGAGGCGGTCGAGCTGATGGACTCGATGCCGTCGACGGCCTGCACCGCGGCCTCGACCTGCTCGGTGACGTTCTCCTCGACGACCTGCGGCGAGGCGCCGGGGTACGTCGCCAGGACGACGCCGGCGGGGAACTGGAGGGAGGGGATGAGCTCCTGCTTCAGCGAGGTCAGGCTCAGGGTGCCGAAGACGAAGATCGCGACGGTCACCAGGGCGACCACGGCGCGGTTCGCCAGGGACAGGCGGGCAAGGCGGAACACACTCACTCCAGGGCGTGGACGATCAGCGACGGTCGTACGGGAGCACAACGGATCCTCAGCATACGAAGTTCCCGGGGGTGGTCCACCGCACCGTGGCGCACGTCACGCCGAACGCCCTCCCGGGACGGGTCGTCGACCCGGGAGGCGTCCCGTGTCGAAACCGCGGGAAACGCATTCCAAACATCTGTTGGCAAAGATGTCTTTGCAGCGCTATGTTTGGACCATCCGCCAGACCTCACCGCAGGAGACGCCATGATGCTCACCGCCACCGCACCGCGCCCGACCGTCGTCGACCGCGTCGGCGGCCGCGTCGCACGGCTGCTGGTCGACGCCGGCACCCACCTGGGCGACACCCTCACCGCCCGCGCGGAGCACCGCGCCAGCCGTGCGAAGCACCGTGACGCGCACGCCCGGGACCGCCGCGCCCGGGGCCGACACCAGCACCTCGCCGTCGAGCGGACGCGCGACAACACCGCGCAGATCAACCCGCTGGGTCTCCGCTGAGGTCTCGGCACAGTACGGTCGTGACATGACGGACCCCTCCACGCCGGCACCGGACGCCCCCCGGCCGCCCGCCCCGGTCGACGCGGCCCGGCTGCGGGGACTGTCGCACCCGCTCCGCGTCCGGATCCTCGACCTGCTCCAGGTGCACGGGTCCCTCACCGCCAGCCGCCTGGCCGAGCTCGTCGGCGAGTCCAGCGGATCCACCAGCTACCACCTGCGCCAGCTCGCCAAGCACCAGTTCGTCCGGGAGGTCGAGGGCAAGGGCACCGCCCGCGAACGCTGGTGGGAAGCGACGCCGGGGGGTCTCGTCATCGGGCCGGCGGCGGCCGACGACGCGGGCGTCCGCACCACCCGCTCGCTCGTCCGCGCCGGCTTCGAGCAGGCCCGCCAGGAGAAGATCTGGCGACTCCTCGACCTGATGAACGAAGACCCCGCGCAGATCCCGGACTCCGCCGGCTGGGAGGAGGCGATCACCCTCATGACCGCCAATGCGCACGCGACGCCCGAACAGCTCCTCGGACTGGTCGAGGCCGTCCAGGCGACGATCACCGCCGAGATCAGCCGGCTCACGAGCCAGGAACCCGACCCGCGGTCCCGGCCCGTGCAGATCCACTTCAACGCCTTCCCGGTCGTCCCTGACGACGGGCCGTCACGACCCGCCGGCACCGACGCCGCGGGTCACGGCGACCCGCTCGGCTGACCCCCGGGCGCCCTCAGCGCCTGCTCACCGCCGAGGCCCACAGCCAGGCGAACCCCTCGCGGCCGACAGGGTCGACGTACCGCACGTACACGGCACGCGGGGTCCAGGCGAGGGCCTCGCCGTCCGCCTGGAAGGTCCTCCCCCGGCCGTCCGTCACCCACGCGGTCACCGGCAACGGCTCCGGAGGGCGGGTCGGCGGCTCCCGGCGCGCCTCGGGCGGGACCTCGGTGGCGACGTCACGCAGCGGCACACGCTCGATGCCGCGGTCGCCCTCCCCACGCCGTGTCGAACTCATGTTCGAATGCTAGCGCGCCAAGCGCCCCGTCGTCCTGGAGGTAGCCGAAAGGCCGCCGGAGACGCAAGGATGCGCCCATGACGCTGTTCGAGTTCCTGGCAGAGCGACTCGGCGAGGACGAGATCTCGGCCCGGGAGGTTCCGTCCGGCCGCTGGCCCGTCGTGGCCGACGACGGGCTGCTGACCGACTACCTCACCCGCCTCGACCCCTCCCGTGTGCTGGCGGAGGTCGAGGCGAAACGCCGGATCGTGGAGCTGCACGAACCCTTCATCATCGGCGATCTCGGTGAGACGCTCTGCTACCGCTGCGGCCACGGGAACGAGTCCGACCCCGGTGCGCGATGGCCCTGCCTCACGGTCGCCGCCCTCGGGACCGTCTACGCGGACCACCCGGACTACGAGGAGAGCTGGCGGCCGTAGGACGCTGCGGGGCTCGCGGCACGCTGCTCCGACGTGCCCCGCGGCCCCGCACGCCTCCCCGACGCCGGTCGGCTCCCGGGTCGCGGCAGCCGACTACCCAGGAGAACGCCGAGGATCACGAGCACACCGCCGGCGAGCTCCCCCGGGGTCGCCGTCTCCCCCAGCACGAGCCACGCCGCGGTCATGCCCACGACGGGCACCAGCATCGAGAACGGCGCGACCACGCCCGCCGGGTGGCGCGACATCAGCCAGGTCCACAGACCCGACCCCGCCACGGTGCCGAGCAGCACCGTGTACGCGAGGCCGACGACGGCACCGACGGCGCCCGGGTCGTCGTAGGAGACCAGCGAGGTCCGGATGCGGTCCGGCCCCTCGACGAGGAGCGAGACCGCCAGCATCGGCAGGGGCGGCACCACCGACATCCACAGGGCCAGGTGCAGCGGGTTGCGCGGCCTGGCCTGCCGGTTGCACACGTTCCCGATGGCCCAGCCGAAGGCACCGGCCAGCGTCAGCAGGAAGGGCAGCACAGCGGCGTGCTCGGCCCGTTGCCACCCGACGACCGCGAGTCCCGCCACCGCGACGAGGATGCCCACGAGCTGGCGGCCGCTGAAGCGCTCGCGCAGGAACGTCGCACCCAGCACGACGGTGAAGGGCCCCGACGCCTGCAGGACGAGGGAGGCGAGCCCGGCCGGCATCCCCGCCGCCATCCCCCAGTACAGGAACGTGAACTGCAGCACGCCGAAGCCGAGGCCGTAGCCGATCAGCCAGCGCACCGGCACCCCGGGCCACGGCACGAGCAGGACGGTCGGCACCGCCAGGACGGCGAACCGCAGCGCCACCAGGAACAGCGGCGGGTAGTGCTGCAACGAGGCGTCGATGGCCAGGAAGTTCAGGCCCCACAGCAACGCCACGAGGGCGGCGAGGAGACGATGACGGGTCGGCACGTCCTCATGCTCGACCTGTCCGAGGATGAAGGACAAGCGAAACTTTCTTCATCGACGACGTAGGCTGACTTCATGGAAGTCCGGCACCTCGAGCTGCTGCGCGAGCTGGCGGACCGGGGCAGCATCTCTGCCGTCGCCGCAGCCACGCATCGCACGCCCTCCGCCGTGTCCCAGCAGCTGCGCACGGCGCAGCGCGAGCTCGGTGCCGCGTTGGTGGAGCCGCACGGGCGCGGGGTCCGGCTGACCGACGCGGGCCGGCTGCTCGCGGACGGTGCGGTGGAGGTCGCCGTCGCGCTGTCCGCCGTCCAGGCGCGCTGGGACGCGTTCCGCGACGCGCCCGCGGGCACGGTCTCCGTGGCCGCCCTGCCGAGCGCCGCCACCTACCTCTTCCCCGCGCTGGAGCGGGACCTGGCCGCGAGCGGCGTCGAGCTGCGACTGACCGAGCTCGATCTCGCCGAGGCGGAGTACGGGGCCATGACCGCCGACCACGACGTCGTCGTCGCGCACAGCATGACCAGCGTGCGGCCGCCCGGGACCGACGGTCTCGTCGTCGTGCCCGTCGTCGACGAACCGATCGACGTCGCGATGGCCACGCACCACCGTCTCGCGGCCCACGGCACCGTGTCGCCGGCCGACGTCGTCGACGAGGTCTGGGTGGGTGTGCCCCGGGGGTTCCCGTTCGACACCGTGCTGCGCACCATCGAGCAGGCCACGGGGGCGCAGCTGGACGTGCGCCAGCGCCTGCTCGACAACCGGCTGGTGGAGGCCCTGGTCGCGACCAGCTCACGGCTGGCGGCGCTGCCCCGGTTCACCACGCCGGTCGATGACGGGCTCACGCTCCGTCCGCTGACCGGCGTACCGGCCGTGCGTCACCTCTCCGCGGTGATGCGACCCGACCGCGCCCGACGCCGGGCCGTCCGACACGTGCTGGACAGCCTCACCGCCGCCGCCGCGGACACGGCCCGGCGTCACGGCGTCGAGGGCCGCCGGCCCCGCGACGGTTCGACGTCGGCGTGACCACGCCGGGCCCGTGGCCCACGCGGGCTGACGCCGCGGTCCGTGCCCCCGCCCGGGTTCGAACCGGGACTGGACCGGGTTTAAGCCGGCTGCCTCTGCCAGTTGGGCTACGGGGGCGTGCGGGACGACGATCGGGCGGCCTCGATCGACAGCTCCGGTCGCGATCGGCAGCTCAAGATACCGAACGGGACGGGAGCGTCGACCGGGACCGCCCGATGCGTGCTCGCCGGGACGTCAGCCGCCGTGCTCCGCCTTGGCCGCGGAGGCCTCCGCCTTCTGCTCGACCTTCTCACCCTGCTGCTTCGGCGGCACCGAGGCCTTGCGGAACTCGTCGCGCGGGTCGTGCAGCGAACCGAGGGAGACGATCTCGCGGCCCATGAGGAACTGGCCGATCCAGCCGATGAGGATGCGGAACTTCCGGTTGCCCGTCGGCATCGCCATGACGTGGTAGCTGCGGTGGGCGAGCCAGGCGAGGGGGCCCTTGAGCTTGACGAAGCCGAACAGCTCCGCCACGCCCTTGTACAGGCCGAGGGAGGCGACCACGCCGATGTTCTTGTGCTTGTACTCCACCAGCGACTCGCCCTTGAGCTGGGCGATCAGGTTGTCCGCGAGCTGGGTGGCCTCGCGGATCGCGTGCTGCGCGTTCGGCGGGCAGAACGAGCCGGGGTTGAGCAGGTCCGGCACCGCGGCGCAGTCACCGGCGGCCCAGGCGTCAGGGACGACCTCGCCCTCGGTGCCGTCCTCGTTCGTCCGCGCGACCTGCAGCGTCGGCAGCACCGTGACGCGACCCATCTTGTCGCTGGGCAGGTCGGAGCTGTCCTTGATGACCGGGTTCGCCTTGACCCCGGCCGTCCACACGATCGTCTCGGTGTCGAACTCGACACCCGTGGAGGTCACGACGTGGCCGTCCTCGCAGGAGGACAGGAACGTGTTGAGGTGGAACTCGATGCCGCGCTTCTTCATCTCCTCGAGCGCCCACTCGCCCATGGGCTCGGAGACCTCCGGCAGGATGCGGCCGGCGCCCTCGATCATGACGAACCGCAGGTCCGACTCCTCGATGGTCGGGTAGTTGCGGGTCGCGTAGCGCGCCATGTCCTCGATCTCGGCGAGCGCCTCGATCCCCGCGAAGCCGCCGCCGACGAAGGTGAAGGTCAGCATCCGCTCGCGCAGGTCGGCGTCCCACGTGGACGAGGCGACGTCCATGCGGTTGAGCACGTGGTTGCGCACCGCGATGGCTTCCTCGACGTTCTTGAAGCCGATGGCGTTCTCCGCCAGGCCCGGGATGGGCAGCGTGCGCGAGACCGAGCCGAGGCCGACGACGAGGTGGTCGTAGGAGACCTCGTAGTCCATGCCCTCCTCGGGCGAGATCGTGACCTTCTTGTCGCCGTGGGCGATGTTGGTGACCTTGCCCTGCAGCACGTCGATGCCCTTGAGGGCGATCCGGTGCGGGGCGACCACGTCGCGCGCGTCGATCGAACCGGCGCCGGCCTCCGGCAGGAAGGGCGCGTACGTCATGTAGGGGCGCGGGTCCACGACGACGATCGCCGCCTCGCGCTTGCCGAGCTTCTTGCGCAGCCGGCGCGCCACGTACAGCCCGACGGAGCCACCGCCGAGCACGACGATGCGAGGCACCTTGCGGGGGCGCGGTGCGGGCGCGGGCGCGTCCTGGGCAGGGTTGTCCGTCGACAGAACGTTCTGAGGCATGACCACCAGTCTACGACTGCCTCACCTCGGATCGCACGGGAGGTGACGGCCTGTGCTCACGGTCACCGCCCCGGACCGCTGTGACCAGGCGTTTGCGCCGACATCACGGCACAGGATCGACAGAACGGACACCCCGAAGGTGTCCACGATGTGATCGGTCGGTCAGACGAGGGACAGCGCGATGCCGTCGAGGATGTCGCTCTCGCTCGTGACGACCTCGGTGAGACCACCACCCGCCGCGGCGACGTCGTCGCGCACCCGGGCCACGATCTGCGACCAGATCAGCGCACCCGCACCGATCACGTCGGCCCGGCCCGGGTGCATGAACCCCAGCGCGAGCCGCTCCTCGCGAGTACGCCGCAGCAGGTCGTCGCAGGCCGTCAGCACGTCGTCGACGCCGAGCACGGTGCCGTTGATGGCGTCCCGCTGATAGCTCGGCAGCCGCAGGGCGTGCGCCGTCACCGACGTCACGGAGCCCGCGAGCCCCACGAGGGTGGCGGTGCGCCCCAGCGGCACGACCCGGGCGGCCTCGTCGAGGGCCGCGTCGACGTCGGCCCGTGCCGCGGCGACCTCGTCGGCCGTCGGCGGGTCGGACGGCAGGTGACGCTCGGTGAGGCGCACCGAGCCGACGTCCATCGACACGGCCGCGTCCGGCGTCGTCGTACCCAGCACCAGCTCGGTGGAGCCGCCGCCGAGGTCGACCACGAGGTAGGGGCCCGGGTGGCCCGCGGCCTCGCCGCTCGTCGCACCGCGGAAGGACAGCTCGGCCTCCTCCTGGCCGGTGATCACCTCCGGGTCCACGCCGAGCGCGGCGCGCACGCCCGCGGCGAACTCGTCCCGGTTCCGGGCGTCGCGGGTGGCGGACGTCGCCACGAACCGGACCCGCGTCGCCCCCAGCTCGGCGGCGACCTTCGCGTACTCCCGCGAGGCGGCGAGCGTGCGCTCGAGCGCCTCGGGCGCCAGCTCACCGGTGCGGTCGACGCCCTGGCCGAGCCGCACGATCTGCATCCTCCGGTCCAGCTCGGTCAGGGTGCCGTCGGCGGCGACGTCGGCCACCAGGAGGCGGATGGAGTTCGTGCCGCAGTCCACGGCGGCCACACGGGTGCTGCTCATCACGGACGCACCCTCTCACCCCGGACCGACACGTGCGACGTCAGCACGAGCACCGGTCCGGGCGCCACTGGTCCCGGACCATCGCCAGCGCCTCGTCACCCAGCGGGTTGACCCCGGGGCCGGCGGCGAGGCTGTGCGCGACGAGCACGTGCAGGCACTTGACCCGGGTCGGCATCCCGCCGGCCGAGATGCCCTCGATCTCCTCCACCTGGCCGAGCTCCGCCCGACGCGCCAGGTAGTGCTCGTGGGCGGCCCGGTAGGCGGCGGCGAGCTCGTCGTCGACGGCGAGCCGGTCGGTCATCTCCTTCATCACGCCCTCGGCCTCGAGGCGGGAGGCCGCGGCGACGGCGCCGGGGTGGGTCAGGTAGTACGTCGTCGGGAAGGGCGTGCCGTCCGGCAACCGCGGCGCGGTGCGCGCCACCAGCGGGCGCCCGCACACGCACCGTGCGGCGACGCCGACGACGCCCCGGGGCGTCCGGCCGAGCTGCTCGGCCATCACCTCGAGGTCGTGGGGGGTCGCGACGGTCGGGTCGTCGCCGGGTGCCGGCGCGGTGGACGGGGACGAGGGTTCGGGACTCACCCGGTCATTGTCCCTCGCCGGGGCCGGGGGTCTCCACGTCGGCCGGGTCCAGGCCCGACCCGGGGTCCACCACCGCGCGGTCCGCGGCCTGCACGGACTCCCACATCGCCTGGTACCAGGGGGCGCCCGTGGTGCCCGCCCCGACGTCCGGTGTCGGGTCGGCCCCCGTGACCGGCTCGTCGTCCTGCTCGATCTCCTCGGCGTCGACGACACGCCAGGCGGTGTCCCCGGGCAGCACGTAGTTCAGCCGGCTCCGGGCCTGCTGGATGACGTAGGTCCGGTCGTCCCAGCGCGCCAGCTCGTTCTCGAGCTGGTCCCGCTCGGCCTGGTTGGCGGTCAGCTCCGCCCGCAGGCGATCGATCTCGGCCTGCTGCTGCACCGCGCCGCGCACCGTCGGCAGGAGCAGGACGAACGCGAGGAGCACCACGACCGAGAGCACGATGAGCCGGACGGTGAGCACCTCGGGCAGGACCAGCCCGAACCGGCTGCGGCGCCGTTCGTCCCGCGACGGCCCGGCCGGGCGGCGCGAGGCGCCGGCGGTGGCGGACGCCGACGACGTCGTGCGGGTCCGACCGCCGGTGGAGCGTGAGGACGGCCGCGGCCCGGGGTGGCCGGTCGGGCGCGTCGGACCCCGGCGGGGTCGGGGCGTGGTCGGTCGACGGGAGGACACGTCCCGATTCTGCCGGTCCACGGGACGCGAGCGGCTCACCCCGCCCGGCGTGCCCGCGTCCGGGCCGACTGCGCGGGTCAGGACGACCGGGCGCGAGTCAGGTTCACAGACCGCGAGTCAGAAGGATCGAGCGCGAGTCAGAACGGCCCGGCGCGAGTCAGAAAGATCGAGCGCGAGTCAGGACGATGGGGCCCGTCCCAGGAACGACGACGGCCGGTCGCCCCTCGCGGAGGGGCGACCGGCCGTCGGTCGTACGGGCTCGTCATCCTGACCCGTGCGGATCAGTCCTGACTCGCGCGAGTCGGTCCTGACCCGCGACCCGGTCGGGCGTCGACGTCAGCCCTGGTAGCGCGGGAAGGCCGACTTGCCGGCGTAGCGCCCGGCGTCGTCCAGCGCATCCTCGATGCGCAGCAGCTGGTTGTACTTGTTGACGCGCTCGCCGCGAGCCGGCGCACCGGTCTTGATCTGACCGGCGTTCGTGGCCACGGACAGGTCCGCGATGATGGTGTCCTCCGTCTCGCCGGAACGGTGCGAGGTCATCGTGGTGAAGCCGTTGCGCTGCGCGAGCGTCACGGCGTCGAGCGTCTCGGTGAGGGTGCCGATCTGGTTGAGCTTGACCAGCAGGGAGTTCGCCGCCTTGAGCTCGATGCCCTTGGTCAGACGCTCCGGGTTGGTGACGAAGAGGTCGTCGCCCACGATCTGGACCTTGTCGCCGATGCGCGCGACCAGGGTGCTCCAGCCCTCCCAGTCGTCCTCGGCCAGCGGGTCCTCGATGGAGACCAGCGGGTAGTCCTCCACGAGCTGCTCGTAGTACTCGGTCATCTCGGCGGCCTGCAGGCTCTTGCCCTCGAAGGAGTACTTGTCGTCCGAGAAGAACTCGGTCGAGGCCACGTCCAGCGCGAGCGCGACGTCGTCGCCGGGCTTGTAGCCGGCCTTCTCGATCGCGGTGATGATCAGGTCGAGCGCGGCACGGTTGCTCGACAGGTTCGGGGCGAAACCGCCCTCGTCGCCGAGACCGGTCGCCAGGCCCTCGGCCTTCAGCACGCCCTTGAGGGCGTGGTAGACCTCGGCGCCCATGCGCAGGGCTTCCTTGAAGGACTCCGCACCGACCGGCGCGATCATGAACTCCTGGATGTCGACGTTGGAGTCCGCGTGGGACCCGCCGTTGAGGATGTTCATCATCGGCACGGGCAGGACGTGCGCGTTCGGGCCGCCGACGTAGCGGAACAGGTCCAGGCCCGCGCTCTTGGCCGCGGCCTTCGCCACGGCGAGCGAGACGCCGAGGATCGCGTTCGCGCCCAGCTTGCCCTTGTTCGCGGTGCCGTCCAGCTCGATCAGCGTCTGGTCGATCAGGCGCTGCTCCTCGGCGTCGTAGCCGATGAGCTCGGGAGCGATGTCGTCGATGACGGCGTTGACCGCGCCCTCGACGCCCTTGCCCAGGTAGCGGTTCTTGTCGGCGTCCCGGCGCTCGACGGCCTCGAAGGCGCCCGTGGAGGCGCCCGACGGGACCGCGGCACGGGCGAACGTGCCGTCGTCGAGGGCGATCTCGACCTCGACGGTGGGGTTGCCACGAGAGTCCAGGATCTCGCGTGCGCCAACGGCTTCGATGCTTGCCACGGATGCTCCTTCTGCAGGGCTCGTGGGCGGTCGGGGCCAGGCCCGGACGCTCTGACGTCCCGTGGCAGCCGACGCCCACGACGTTGGAGGGTTGACGCCCCCAGGGTAGCCCTCACGTGGCGGGCCCGCCGTCCTGCCCGGCAGGCGAGCACCCGCTGTCCGGAACTCACCCGCGCACCGCGGGGCGGCCGCACTATCGTGACGAGGGTGGAGGGCTTCTGGGACTTCGTCGGCTCCTACTGGTGGCTGGTGTTCCCGCTGAGCGGGATCATCGGCGGGTGGGCCGGTGGCGTCCGCCGGTGGGACGAACGCCGACGCCGGGACAAGATCGAGCTCTACCGGCTCCAGCACGCGGACCGCGTCGCCGCCGCGGAGGCGGAGGAGTCGCTGACCGACGAGATCGAGCGCACGATCGCGACGCACGAGGAGACCGAGCGCCGCTGGCTCGAGTACGAGCTGGACGCCGTCAAGACCCTCGACTTCCCGGTCATGACCGACATGCGCGAGCAGGTCACCGTCGACTACCACCGCGCACGCCGGGAGGCCGAGGCGCTGCGGCCGGAGGACCCGGCCGACCTGCGCGACCGTCGGCGGCTGGACCGCTACGGCGCAGCGGTGCGCGAGTACCAGCTCACGTTCGACGTCGCCGAGCGCGAGGCGAAGCGGCGTCGGGCCTCCGACTTCTCGGCGGAGGAGCGGCGGGCGCTGGACCGGGCGAAGAAGCTGCTGGCCCTGGCCGACGACGACGGCGCCTCCCCGGCCGAGCGGCAGTCCGCCTACCGCCGGGCCATGAAGGAGCTCGAGGGCATCGTCGTGCTGCCCGACGCCGCCACCGCCGCCATCGAGCAGCGGATCGCGGGCGAGCTGGGCGCCACCGCCCACGACTCGTCGGACCGCGGGGACACGACGCCCTGACGGCCCGTCCCGGGACCGGGACGGGCCGTCAGGGCGTGCTCGTCAGGGCGCTCAGCTCGTGCCGAGGGACACCTGCGCCGCCGCGAGCCGCGCGATCGGGACGCGGTACGGCGAGCACGAGACGTAGTCCAGACCGATCTCGTCGAACAGGGCGATCGACGCCGGGTCGCCGCCGTGCTCCCCGCAGACGCCGGTCTTGAGGTCCGGGACCGTGTCGCGACCCTTCCGGACGCCGGTGCGGACCAGCTCGCCCACGCCGTCGACGTCGATGCTCGCGAACGGGTTGCCCGGCAGGATGCCGGCCTCGACGTAGGCGTTGAGGAAGGAGCCCTCCGCGTCGTCGCGCGAGATACCGACCGTGGTCTGGGTCAGGTCGTTGGTGCCGAACGAGAAGAAGTCGGCGTGCGCGGCGATCGCGTCGGCCACGAGCGCGGCCCGCGGCAGCTCGATCATCGTGCCGACCGAGTGCGGCACGTCGTCCCCGGGCACCTCCTCGGCCCAGGTCTCCTCGACGACCTCGCGCATGCGGCGCAGCTCCTCGTCGAACCCGACCAGCGGCACCATGATCTCGACGTGCGGGTCCTGGCCCCGCTCGCGGACGGCGCGGGCCGCGCGGGCGATCGCCCGCACCTGCATCCGCGCGATCTCCGGGTAGAGCAGCGCGAGCCGCACGCCCCGGGTGCCGAGCATCGGGTTCATCTCGCTGAGCCGCTTGACGTGGGCCAGCAGCTCGCGGGCGTCGTCCAGCTCGGGGCCGGTGGTGCCCGCGTCCTCGAGCCGCTGGACGTGCACGGACTGCTCGACGAGGTCCGGCAGGAACTCGTGCAGCGGCGGGTCGATGAGCCGGATCGTGACCGGCAGCCCGCTCATCGCGGTGAGGATCTCCTCGAAGTCCGCCTGCTGCATCGGCAGCAGCCGCTCCAGCGCCGCGGCCCGCTCCTCGGTGGTCTCGGCGAGGATCATCGACTGCACGACGGGCAGCCGCTCGGCGTCCATGAACATGTGTTCCGTGCGGCACAGGCCGATGCCCTCGGCACCGAGCTCACGGGCCTTGGCCGCGTCCGGGCCGGTGTCCGCGTTGGCGCGCACACCCAGGCGTCGCACGTCGTCGGCCCAGGCCAGCACCGCGGTGAAGTCCTCGGTGATCCGCGGCGGCACCAGCGTCAGCGCGCCGGCGTACACGTCGCCCGTGGTGCCGTCGATGGTGATGGTGTCCCCCTCGGAGAGCACCGTGTCCCCCACGGTGACCGTGCGGGCCTCGACGTCGATCTGCAGCTCGCCCGCACCGGCGACGCACGGCTTGCCCATGCCCCGGGCGACGACGGCGGCGTGCGAGGTCATGCCGCCGTGGGTGGTGAGCACACCCTGGGCCGCGATGACGCCGTGGATGTCGTCCGGTGTCGTCTCCCACCGCACGAGCACCACGGACTCGCCGGCGTCCCCGCGCTCGGCGGCGGTGTCGGCGTCGAACACGACGGTGCCGACGCCGGCACCCGGCGAGGCGTTCAGGCCGCGGGTCAGCGGCTTCTCCCCGTGCTCGGGGTCGAGGCCCGGGTGCAGGAGCTGGTCGAGCTGGGCGGGCTCGATCCGCCGCAACGCCGTGCTGCGGTCGATGACGCCCTCGGCGACGAGGTCGCGGGCGACCTTCAGCGCCGCGGCGGCGGTGCGCTTCCCGGTACGGGTCTGCAGCAGGTAGAGCTTGCCGTCGTCGACGGTGAACTCGATGTCCTGCATGTCGCCGTAGTGCTGCTCGAGCCGGGCCATGGTGTCCAGCAGCTCGCGGTAGGCGTCCGGCAGGACCTCCTCCATCTCGGCGAGGGCGCGCGGGGTCCGGATGCCCGCGACGACGTCCTCCCCCTGGGCGTCGACCAGGAACTCGCCGTAGAGCTCCTTGGCCCCGGTGGCGGGGTTCCGCGTGAAGCACACGCCGGTGGCGGACGTGTCGCCGCGGTTGCCGAACACCATCTGCATGACGTTGACCGCCGTGCCGAGGTCGTCGGGGATGTCGTGCGCCCGGCGGTAGACGTTCGCCCGCGGGGTGTCCCACGAGGAGAACACGGCCTGCACGGACCGGCGGAGCTGCTCGCGCGGGTCCGTGGGCAGCCCCTGGCCGGTGTGGCGCAGTGCCACGGTGCGGAAGGTGTCGACCAGCTCCTGGAGGTCCTCGACCGTCAGCTCGTTGTCGAGCTCGACGCCCCGGCGGGCCTTCAGCGCCGAGATCTCGTCCTCGAACGCGTGCCCGGGCACCCCCTCGACGACCTCGCCGTACATCTGCAGGAAGCGGCGGTAGCAGTCCCAGGCGAACCGGGGGTTGCCGGACTCCTCGGCCAGCCCGACGACGGACTCGTCCGAGATCCCGAGGTTGAGGATGGTGTCCATCATGCCGGGCATCGACATCACCGCGCCCGACCGGACGGAGACCAGCAGCGGCCGCTCCGCGGCGCCCAGACGCCGGCCCGTGCGCTGCTCGAGCGCGTCCAGGTGCGCGAGGATCTCCTCCCACAGGCCGTCCGGCCAGGTGCCGCCGGACTCCATCGTCGCGACGCAGGCCTCGGTGGTGACGGTGAAGCCGTCGGGCACGGGGACGCCGATGCGGATCATCTCCGCCACCCCGGCGCCCTTGCCGCCGAGCAGCGGCTTCATCTCCGCGGTTCCCTCGCCCAGGTCGTAGACGAGCCGTCGGCTCCGGTCCTCGACGACGGTCTGGTCGGTGCGGGCGTGCTCGGACTGGTCGGTCATGGCTCCCTTGCCTTCCTCTCAGCTCCGGGCGGAAGGATCGCTCCGCCCGTCGGCGCTTGTGGGCAGGACTGTACGGGTGCGGCGCCGCGCTGTCACAAGATCGATGATCCGCCCCGCGGCCTCCTCCAGGGCCAGCGTGGTGGTGTCCAGCACCGGGCAGCCGAGCCGGCGCTGCACCTGCGCGACGTCGTCGAGCTCGTCGACGATGCGCGCCAGGTCGGCGTACCCGCCGAGGCTCCCGGAGCCCTGCCGCGCGGCCCCCATGAGGTCCACCCGGCGCCGGCGGATCGACACCAGGCGCTCCGGGTCGATGGTCAGCCCGACGATCTTCCAGGAGTCGACCCGGAACAGCTCCGGCGGCGGCGGGACGCCGGCGACGAGGGGGATGTTCGCGGTCCGGTAGCCCAGGTAGCCGAGGTACATCGACAGCGGCGTCTTGCCGGTGCGCGAGGCGCCGACCAGGACGATCTGCGCCTCCTGGAGCCCGTCCGGCGTGACGTGACCGTCGTCGTTGGCGATCGCGAACTCCATCGCGTGGATGCGCTCGAAGTAGTCCGCCGCCAGACCGACCGGCTGGACGAGCCGGGCGGGTTCGGCCCCCGTCCGGGCGGTGACGGCGTCCAGGGCCGGGGTGAGCAGGTCGGCGCACGGGATGTCCAGCTCGGCGCACCGGTCGATGACCTGCCCGTGCAGCACCTCGTCCACGACGGTGCAGAACACGACGGCCAGGTCCGGGTCGGCGCGCAGCTGCTCCACGACGTCGTCGAGCCCCTCCTGGCTGTGCAGGCGCGGGTGCCGCACGACGACGACCTCGAGCTCGGGGTACTGCGCCTGGACCGCTCGGCCCACCCGCGCACCGGTGTCACCGGTCGAGTCCGCGACGACGTGGATGACGACCCGCTCGGAGGTGATCATGCGCCCAGGCTAGGCCCGGGGACCGTCGTCACGCCGGTTGGGACCGGCGCGTCGTCAGCGCGCGGCGGTCCCGGCCGCCGCGGCGGCGGACACCTCCCCCAGGACGACGGCGTCCACCAGCTGCCGCGCCCAGTCCAGCAGTGCCGCGCCGCGCAGCAGTTTGCCGCCGATCCGCGCCGTGGTCGGGAACGGCACCAGGAACGCGCGGATGCCGGGCTTGAGGACCGTGCCGGGGTACAGCCGCTTGAGCCGCATCTGGGCCGACTCGGGGAGGTCCACCGGCGCGAAGCGGATGTACTTGCCCTGCGCGGTGATGTCGGTGAGCCCGGCCCGCCGCACGTGGTTGCGGAACTCCGCCACCCAGAACAGCGACTCGGTCGGCTCCGGGAGCGCCCCGTACCGGTCGGTCAGCTCGGCGCGGACCTCGGCCAGCGCCGCGGAGTCCTGCGCGGCCGCGATCTTCTTGTACGCCTCGAGGCGCAGGCGCTCCGTCGCGATGTACGACTCGGGCAGGTGCGCGTCGACCGGGAGCTCGATGGTGACCTCGGGTTCCTCGGCGTCCCCCTCGCCCTTGAACGCGCGGACGGCCTCGCCGACCATCCGCACGTACAGGTCGAACCCGACACCGGCGATGTGGCCGGACTGCTCGCCGCCGAGCAGGTTGCCCGCCCCACGGATCTCGAGGTCCTTCATCGCGATCTGCATGCCCGCCCCGAGGTCGGTGTTCGCGGCCATCGTCGCCAGCCGGTCGTGGGCCGTCTCGGTGAGCGGCCGCTCCGGGGGGTACAGGAAGTAGGCGTAGGCACGTTCGCGACCACGGCCCACGCGACCGCGCAGCTGGTGGAGCTGCGACAGCCCGAAGGTGTCGGCGCGCTCGAGGATCAGGGTGTTGGCGTTGGAGATGTCCAGGCCGGTCTCGACGATCGTGGTGCACACCAGGACGTCGACCTCCCGCTCCCAGAAGGCCCGGATGACCTGGTCGAGCTGGTTCTCGCTCATCTTGCCGTGCGCGACACCCACGCGGGCCTCCGGCACGAGCTCACGGATCTTCGCCGCCGTCCGGTCGATGGACTCGACCTTGTTGTGGATGTAGAAGACCTGCCCCTCGCGCAGCAGCTCACGGCGCACCGCCGCGGCGATCTGCCTCTCCTCGTACGCACCGACGTAGGTGAGCACCGGGTGGCGCTCCTCCGGGGGCGTGGCGAGCGTCGACATCTCCCGGATGCCGGTGACCGCCATCTCCAGCGTGCGCGGGATCGGCGTCGCCGACATCGCCAGCACGTCGACGTTGGTGCGCAGCTGCTTGAGCGTCTCCTTGTGCTCGACGCCGAAGCGCTGCTCCTCGTCGACGATCACCAGGCCGAGGCTCTTGAAGTGCACCGAGCCCGTGATGAGCCGGTGGGTGCCGATGACGATGTCGACCGAGCCGTCCTTGAGGCCGGCGATCGTCTCTTCGGACTCCTTGGCGCTCTGGAACCGCGACAGGGCGCGGACGTTCACCGGGAACCCCGCGTACCGTTCGGAGAACGTGTCGAAGTGCTGCTGAACCAGCAGCGTGGTGGGCACGAGCACGGCCACCTGCTTGCCGTCCTGGACGGCCTTGAACGCCGCCCGGATCGCGATCTCGGTCTTGCCGTAGCCGACGTCACCGCAGATCAGCCGGTCCATGGGGACGGTCTTCTCCATGTCGGCCTTGACCTCGTCGATGGTGACGAGCTGGTCGGGCGTCTCGACGTAGGCGAAGGCGTCCTCGAGCTCCCGCTGCCACGGGGTGTCCGGCCCGAAGGCGTAGCCCTCGGTGGCCATGCGCGCCGAGTACAGCCGGATGAGCTCGCTCGCGATCTCCCGGACGTGCTTGCGGGCGCGCGCCTTGGTGTTCTTCCAGTCGGCGCCGCCCATCTTGTTCAGGCTGGGCGACTCCCCGCCGGTGTACTTGGTGACCTGGTCGAGCTGGTCCATCGGCACGAACAGGCGGTCGCCGGGGTGCCCGCGCTTGGAGGACGCGTACTCGATCACCAGGTACTCGCGGGTGGCCGCGCTCGCCCCGGCGCCGAGGGTGCGCTGCACCATCTCGACGAACCGTCCGACCCCGTGCTGCTCGTGGACCACGAAGTCGCCGGCCTGGAGCTGCAGCGGGTCGACGACGTTGCGGCGCCGGGAGGGCATCTTGCGCATGTCGCGGGTGGTCGAACCCTGCCGACCGGTGAGGTCGGCCTCGCTGAAGACCGCGAGCCGCAGCTCGGGGACGACGAACCCCTTGCCGACCAGCGCCGGGACGACGTGCACGACGCCGCCCTCGGGTTCGGTGGCCAGGTCCGTGGACAGCCGGGCCGCGGTGTCGGACGCGCCGAGCTGCTCGACCATGCGCTTGGCCGGTCCGGGGCCCTCCGTGGTGAGCACGAGGCGCCAGCCCGCCTTCTGCAGCCCCCGCACGTCGTCCAGCGCACGGGCGACGTCCCCGCGGTAGGACTCCACATCGCGGGCGGCGATCGTGACGGTGGTCGCGCCGTCCTCCCCCGTCGCGACGGGCGGCGCGTCCTCGTCGGCGGTCTCGGCCCCCTCCAGGGAGAACGCGGACAGCGTCCACCAGCCCAGGCCCCGGCGGGCGGCGACCTCGCGGGTCTCGGCGAACGTCGCGAACGACGCGGCGGACAGGTCGATCGGTGCGTCGGCACCGGCGACGGCGCCGGTCCAGGCCGCGGCGAGGAACTCCTCGGTCGTGGCCACGAGGTCGTGGGCGCGACGCCGCACCCGCTCCGGCTCGTCCAGGACCAGCAGCGCGTCGTCGCGGACCAGGTCGAGCACCGGCACCATGCGCTCCACGAGCACCGGGGCGAGGGACTCCATGCCCTCGACCGCGACGCCCGCGGCGAGCTTGTCCAGCATGTCGGTGGCGCCCGGGAGCTGCTGCACCAGGTCCGCGGCCCGGGCGCGCACGGCGTCGGTGAGCAGGATCTCGCGGCACGGCGGTGCCCACAGCCCGTGGTCGGCGATCTCCAGGGACCGCTGGTCGGCCACGGCGAACCACCGGATCTCGGTGATCTCGTCGCCCCAGAACTCGATGCGCAGCGGGTGGTCCTCCGTCGGCGGGAAGACGTCGAGGATGCCGCCGCGCACGGCGAACTCCCCCCGGCGCTCGACCATGTCGACGCGGGTGTAGGCGGCGGCCACGAGGGCGTCGCCCACGGCGGTGAGGTCCGCCTCCTGCCCGGTGCGCAGCGCCACGGGCTCCAGCTCGCCGAGGCCGTCCACCACGGGCTGCAGCAGAGCCCGCACCGGCATCACCAGGACGTCGACGGGGCCGGTCGGGCCTGCCTCGTCGGGGTGGGCGAGCCGCCGGAAGACCGCGAGGCGGCGGGCCACGGTGTCGGCGCGGGGCGACAGCCGTTCGTGCGGCAGCGTCTCCCACGAGGGCAGTACGGCGATGCCGTCGGACCGGTCGTCCGGCAGGTACGCGCGCAACGCGGCGGCCAGCTCGTCGGCGTCCCGGCCGGTCGCCGTGACGACCACGAGGGGGCGCTTCTCGGCGGCGGCGGCGAGCAGCGGCGCGCGGACGCCCCGCGGACCGACGACGTCGACCTCGCCGCCCTCGGGGACCGCGTCGAGCGCAGCGGCAGCGCCGGGGTCGGCGAGCAGAGCAGGGACGATGCCGGTGAGGTTCATGAGAGTCCTTCGTGCGCACGGCGACGGGCCCACCTCGCCCCGGTGCGGGGCGTGCGGGCTGGCGTCCTCAGGATACGGCGGGTGGCGCGGGCCCGGCGGGGCCCCGCCCGGTCAGGCTCGGGCGTGGTACCGGCCCTGCGCCGCGAGCAGGCCCTCGGTGGCGACCATCTCGACGGCGTCGGCCGCGTCGACGAGCAGCATCGGCAGCTCCTTGCGCTCGGACCCGGAGAAGTCCTTGAGCACGTAGTCCGCGGTGTCCATCCGTCCCGGCGGGCGGCCGACGCCGACGCGCACCCGGGTGTAGTCGCGGGTCCCCAGCGCCTTGGAGATGTCCCGCAGGCCGTTGTGGCCGCCCTCGCCCCCGCCGGTCTTCAGCTTGAGGGAGTCGAAGGGGATGTCGACCTCGTCGTGCACGACCAGCACACGGTCGGCCCCGATGCCGTAGTAGGAGGCCAGCGCCGACGTCGGGCCGCCGGAGGTGTTCATGTAGGTCGTGGGCTTGGCCAGCACGACGCGGGGCCCGGGGGCGCCGCCGGGCAGGACCCCGAGCCGCGCCTCGGCGACGGCCGCCTGGGCACGGGGGTGCTTGGCGAACCGGCTGCCGGTGCGCTCCGCCAGGACGTCGAGCACCATGTGACCGACGTTGTGGCGGTTGCCGGCGTAGCGGGGCCCGGGGTTGCCGAGGCCCACCACCAGCCAGGGTCCGTCAGCCATGCTCGTCTCCCATCGGTCGGTCGGGTCGGGGGCGCCCCGGTGCGGGTCAGCGCCGACTCTAGCCGGACGACGAAGGGCCCGACGGCGGGACGTGTGGTCCGCCGTCGGGCCCTGGCGCGATGTCGCGGCGCGGTGCGGCGCCCGGCCGTGGCCGGACGGTCCGCTCAGGCCGGGATCACTCCGCGGAGGACTCGCCCTCGGTCGGCTCGGCCGACGCGGCGGACTCCTCCTCGGCCTCCTCGGCCGACTCCTCGCCGCGCGGCTCGGTGATCGTCACGACCGCGTGCTCCGGGTCGGTCAGCAGCGTGACGCCCTTCGGCATCTCGAGGTCGCCCGCGTGGATGTTGTCGCCGGACTCGCGACCCTCGATCGAGACGTGGATGTACTCGGGGATGCTCGTGGCGTCGGTCTCGACGGACACGGTCTGCGACTCGACGAAGTGGATCGTGCCGGGGGCGGACTCGCCGTCGACCTGGATCCAGACGTCCACGGCGATCTTCTCGCCCTTCTTCACCAGCAGCAGGTCGATGTGCTCGATGTTCCAGGTCACGGGGTGGCGCTGGATGTCCTTGACGACGGCGAGCTCGGTGCCGTTGTCGAAGGTGAGCTCGATGAGGGCGTTGGTGTGGCGCACGGCCAGCATCGTGGCGTGGCCCGGCAGCGTGACGTGGACCGGGTCCGTGCCGTGGCCGTACAGGACGGCGGGGATGTTGTTCGCACGGCGGATACGACGGGCAGCGCCCTTGCCGAACTCGGTGCGGACCTCGGAGGCGAGCTTGATCTCGGCCATGGGGATCACTCCTGGGAAGACTGTGCGTGCCGGCGGACGGAACAGGACCACCGGCTGCCCGCGACCGAAGCCGGTGCGGACGGGGCGGCTGCGTCGGCGTGGGGCACGTGACGGACACGACCGCGGGACGCCGCACGGGCGGGACGACGTCACCGCACCGGCAGCCGCCCAGTCGATCACGGAGGTCCGACGCAGTCCCTGCGTCGAGCAGCACGACCCGGTCGGATCCGCTGCCCGTCAGACGTCCCTCGCCGAGGCAACCGGTCTACTGTACCCGGTCCGCGGACGTCGAGGAAACATCCGCGGGCGTGCACCGGCTCACGCCGGCGCACGCCCCGGCGGGGATCAGGGGTTGCCGTCGAAGAGCGACGTCACCGAGCCGTCGTCGAACACCTCGCGGATCGCGCGGGCGACCAGCGGCGCGATCGACAGCACGGTCAGCCCGTCGAAGCGCTTCTCGGGCGGGATCGGCAGCGTGTCGGTCACGACGACCTCGACGGCACCGGACTCGGACAGCCGCTGCGGGGCGGGGTCCGACAGCACGCCGTGGGTGGCGGCCACGATCACGGACTTCGCACCGGCCTCCATGCAGACCTTGGCCGCCTCGGAGATCGTGCCGCCGGTGTCGATGAGGTCGTCGACGAGCACGCAGTCGCGCCCCTCGACGTCACCGACGACCCGGTTCGCCACCGCCTGGTTGGGGCGGGTCACGTCACGCGTCTTGTGCACGAACGCCAGCGGGCCGCCGCCGAGCTTGGCGGCCCACTGCTCGGCCACGCGGATCCGGCCGGCGTCCGGGGACACGACCGTGACGTTCGAGGTGTCGACACGGGTGCGGACGTAGTCCGTCAGCACCGGCATCGCCCACAGGTGGTCGACCGGACCGTCGAAGAAGCCCTGGATCTGCGCGGTGTGCAGGTCCACGCTCATGATCCGGTCCGCACCGGCGGTGTGCAGCATGTCCGCGACCAGCCGCGCGGAGATCGGCTCGCGACCGCGGGACTTCTTGTCCTGCCGGGCGTAGGCGTAGAACGGGGCGACCACCGTGATCGTCCGGGCCGAGGCACGCTTGGCCGCGTCGACCATGAGCAGGTGCTCCATCAACCACTGGTTGACCGGTGCCGTGTGGCTCTGCAGCAGGAAGATGTCCGTGCCGCGGACCGACTCGCCGAACCGGACGTACGTCTCGCTGTTGGCGAAGTCGTACGCGGAGGTCGGCAGCAGGTTGATGCCCAGCTCGTCGGCGACGTCCTCGGCGAGGGCCGGATGTGCGCGACCGGCCGCGACGACGAGGGTCCGCTCTCCGGTACCCGGGATGGAGGTGTTCATCAGTAGGAGATTCCTTCGCTACGTGCGGCTCGGTCTCAGGCGGACTCGGAGGAGGCCGGGTCCCCGGCGTCGTCGGTGTGCGACACCTTCGGGATCGCTCCTGTCAGGGCATTGTGCTCGGCCAGCTCCAGCTTCGCCTGCGGGCCGAGGCCGCCACCGTCCTCGGCCGCCCCGTCCCGGGTGCGGGCGGCGGCCTCCGCGGCCGGCGTGCCGGCGCGACGGCGCTCCACCCACCCCTCGATGTTCTGCTGCTGGGCACGGCTGACGCCGAGCGCGCCCGCGGGGACGTCCCGGGTGACGACGCTGCCGGCGCCGGTGTACGCGCCGTCACCGATGGTCACGGGGGCGACGAACATGTTGTCCGCCCCGGTGCGCGCGTGCGAGCCGATGACCGTGCGGTGCTTGTGCACGCCGTCATAGTTGACCGTCACGGAGGCCGCGCCGACGTTGCTCTCGTCGCCGATCGTGGCGTCCCCGATGTAGGACAGGTGCGGGATCTTCGAGCCCTCGCCGATCTGGCTGTTCTTCGTCTCGACGAAGGTGCCGATCTTGCCGCGGGCGCCGAGCACCGTGTTCGGCCGCAGGTAGGCGAACGGCCCGACCGAGGCGTCGGCGCCGATCACCGCGAGCGAACCGTGCGTGCGCACGACGCTGGCCCGCTCGCCGACCTCGACGTCGGTCAGCGTGGTGTCGGGGCCGACCGTGGCACCCTCGGCGACCGTGGTCGCCCCGTGCAGCTGGGTGCCCGGGAGGAGGGTGACGTCGCGGGCGAGCTCGACGTCGACGTCCACCCAGGTGCTGGCGGGGTCGACGACGGTCACGCCCTCGCGCATCCAGCGCTCCAGGGTGCGGCGGTTCAGCTCGGCACCGAGCGTGGCCAGCGCCAGCCGGTCGTTGACGCCCTCGACGAGCATCGGGTCGTCGGACAGCAGCGCGCGCACGGCGCCGCCGGCCTCGCGGGCGGAGGCGATGACGTCGGTGAGGTAGACCTCGCCCTGGGCGTTGTCGTCGCCGAGACCGCCCAGGCCGCGTCGCAGCACGGCGGCGTCGAAGACGTAGACCGAGGAGTTGATCTCCCGGATCTCGCGCTGCTCGGGCGTGGCGTCGGCGTGCTCGACGATCGCGGTGACGTCGCCGGTGCCGGCCTCGCGCACGATCCGCCCGTAGCCGGTGGCGTCCTCCAGCTCGGTCGTCAGGACCGTCACGGCGTTGCCGTCGGCGTGGTGGGCGGCGAGGAGCTCGGCGAGCGTGGCGCCGTCGAGCAGCGGGATGTCGCCGGCGAGCACGACGACGGCACCTTCGAGGCCGTCGCCGAGCGGGTGCTCGCCGTCGGCGTCGTGGACCTCGTCGGCGCTGTGCACCAGGTCGGCCGCGCGGACGGCGTGCGCCCGGGCGTCGAGGGCGTCCAGTGCGCACTGCACGGCGCGCCCGGTGCCGGGGATCTCGTCCTGGTCGACGACGAGCGCCGACGCGTCGATCTCCCGCGCCGCGGCCGCGACCTGCTCGCGCTCGTGGCGCACGACGACGGCGACGTGCTCCGGCGTCAGCTCCCGTGCCGCGGTCATCGCGTGCCCGAGCATCGTGCGGCCGCCGATGCCGTGCAGCACCTTGGGGGTCGCGGACTTCATCCGGGTGCCCTGCCCGGCTGCCAGGACCACGACGGCGGCGGGTCGTGCCGCCGTCGGGTCGGTCGGGTGCTGCTCGCCCTGGGGGACCGTGGGAACCACCACTGCTCCGTCTCTGTCGGGGGTCTGGCGCGAGCTCCGCCCCCAGGATTCGAACCTGGACCAAGGGCACCAAAAACCCTTGTGCTGCCGATTACACCAAGGCGGATCGTGCGCGACGTCGTACCGGACCACGCCCGGCTCCGCCGTCGGGCCGGCGACCTCCGGGGCCCCGGGCGCCGCACATCCAGGCCTCAGTCTGCCAGGTCGCCGCGGGTGGCTCGCACACATCCCGCCCGGGCGCACCGGCCGGCACCGTGGGGCGCACCACACCGGGGCTCGCGCGGCGCCACGCCGACCGGGGGCACCGCCGGGACGGACCACGCACCCCGCCGGGCCGCGCACCAGGCAGAATGGAGGTCATGGCTGCTGCACCCCGGGAGACGAAACGCCCGCCGCGTGCGCGCATGACCGCGAGCCAGCGCCGCGAGCAGCTGGTGGCCGTGAGCCGCGGACTGTTCGCGGCGAAGGGGTTCGACGGCACGAGCGTCGAGGAGATCGCCAGCACGGCGGAGGTCTCCAAACCCGTGGTGTACGAGCACTTCGGCGGCAAGGAGGGCATCTACGCCGTCATCGTCGACCGCGAGGTGCAGGCCCTGACGGGCGCCCTGACGGGGGCGCTGGCCGAGGGCGGCCACCCCAAGGTGCTGCTCGAGCGGACGGCGCTGGCGCTGCTCGACTACATCGAGTCCTCCGAGGACGGGTTCCGCATCCTGGTGCGCGACTCCCCCGTCGCCCAGGCGACCGGGACCTTCTCGTCCCTGATCGGGGACGTGGCCACGCAGGTCGAGCACATCCTGGCCGAGGAGTTCCGCAGCAATGGGCTGGACCCCAAGGTCGCCCCGCTGTACGCACAGATGCTGGTGGGCATGGTGGCGCTGACCGGTCAGTACTGGCTCGACGCCCGGCGGCCGAAGAAGGCCGACGTCGCCGCGCACCTCGTCAACCTGGCCTGGAACGGGCTGTCCGGCATGGAGCGCAAGCCGGGGCTCATCGAGCGCTGACCCCGCCGTCGACAGGCCGATATCAAGATTCTTGATATCGAGAGACCCGCGCTAGGCTCGGAGGATGGAGAGCACGCACCCCGGCGACGAGGTCGACCGCATCGTCACCGCCTGGCAGCGCGAACGCCCCGACCTCGACGTCGAGCCGCTGACCGTCTTCTCCCGGATCAGCCGGCTCGCGCGGCACCTCGACCGTGCCCGTCGCGGAGCCTTCGCCCGGCACGACCTCGAGACGTGGGAGTTCGACGTCCTGTCCGCCCTGCGGCGCGCCGGCGAGCCGTACCGCCTCTCCCCCGGACGCCTCGTCGCCCAGACCCTGGTCACCAGCGGCACCATGACCAACCGCATCGACCGGCTCGCCGAGCGCGGCCTCGTCGAGCGCCACCGCTCCCCCGAGGACCGGCGCGGCGTGCTGGTCCGGCTCACCGGCGCCGGGCGCTCACGTGTCGACGCGGCGATGAGCGACCTGCTGGACGTCGAGGCCCAGGTCCTCGACGCCCTGCCCGCCGAGGAACGCCCCCGCCTCGCCGCGCTGCTGCGCACCCTCGGCGCCCAGTTCGACGAGTAGCCGCCCCGGCGACGGCTCACGCCGGCTGCGCGACCGCCAGGTTCGCCTCTCCGAGCAGCTCGAGCAGACGGACCGCCGTCGGCGCGGCCGAGGCCCCCGAGACGGCCGAGACCACCCACTCCGGGGCGCCGCCGGCGGGCAGCTCCAGGATCGCGAGACCGGCGGCCTGCGGCTTGGCGGCGACGTGCTGGGGCACGACGGCGACCCCGAGCCCGCGCTGGACGAAGTCCAGCAGCGTGTGGACGTCGTCGACGCTCATCCGCACCCTCCGCTCGAGGTGCCGGTCGGCGAAGGCGTCGTCGACGAGCCGACGGATCGCCCACGGCTCGCGGAAGTCGACGAAGTCCCGGGCGGCCAGGTCCTCCCACGAGACCTGCGGCGACCGGGCGAGGTCGTCGGTCGGGTGGGCGAGCGCGACGACGGGTCGGCGGCCGAGCTCCAGACGCCGCAGGGAGCCGAGGTGCTCGGTGGTCGCCAGGAACGCGACGTCGAGGTCGCCCGCCCGCACCTGGGTGGCGAGCTCGGCGGACCCGGCCTGGGTGAACTGCACGTCCACCAGCGGGTACCGCAGCCGGAACCGTTCGAGCAGCGGCCCGACGTCGATGACGCCGAGGCACTGCTCGGACCCGAGCCGCAGCCGTCCCGAGAGCTGCTGGCTGGCGCGCGCCACGGCGTCCCGCCCGGCGGAGGCCTGGGCGAGCATGCGCCGCGCGAACGGCAGCAGGGCCCGCCCGGCGTCGGTGAGGGAGACCTGGCGGGTGGTCCGGGAGAACAGCGACGCGCCCAGCTCCTTCTCGAGGTTCCGGATCGCCGCGGACAGCCCGGACTGGGTCACCCCGCACAGCGCCGCGGCACGGGTGAAGTGCCCCTCCTCGGCCACCGCGACCAGGTACTCCATCTGCCGCAGCTCCATTGATCACTCCCAGTTCTGAACGGTATGAGTTCAAGTCGTTGGACTCATCATCGCTCACTTCTTATCGTCGACAGCACAGTCGAGACAAGGAGAACCGTGGAATCACGCACCATCGGAGACCGCTCCGTCAGCGCGATCGGGCTCGGCGGCATGCCCCTGTCCATCGAGGGACGCCCCGACCGGGAGCGCTCGATCGCCACCGTCCATGCGGCGCTCGACGCCGGTGTCACGCTGATCGACACCGCTGACGCCTACCACCGCGACGCCGGGGAGGTCGGGCACAACGAGGAGCTGATCGCCGAAGCCCTGCGCTCCTGGGGCGGCGACACCTCCTCGGTGCTCGTCGCCACCAAGGGCGGGCACCTGCGCCCCGGCGACGGCTCCTGGACCCAGGACGGCCGCCCCGAGCACCTCAAGGCGGCGGCCAAGGCCTCCGCACAGCGGCTCGGCGTCGAGGCGATCGGCCTGTACCAGTTCCACCGGCCCGACCCGTCGGTGCCCTACGCCGAGTCGGTCGGCGCCCTGGTCGAGCTGCTCGACGAGGGCGTGATCCAGCAGGCCGGCATCTCCAACGCGAACGTCGCGCAGATCGACGAGGCGAACGCGGTGCTCGGCGGACGCCTCGCGTCCGTGCAGAACCAGTTCTCCCCCGCGTTCCGCTCCAGCCTGGGCGAGCTGCAGCACTGCGCCGAGCTCGGCGTGGCCTTCCTGCCCTGGTCGCCGCTCGGCGGCATCGCCCGGGCCGCGGAGGTCGGCACGGCGCACGCGGCGTTCGGCCGCGTGGCCGAGCGCCACGGCGTCAGCCCGCAGCAGGTCACGCTCGCCTGGGAGCTGTCCCTCGCCCCGGTCGTCGTGCCGATCCCCGGCGCCTCGCGACCGACGAGCATCCAGGACTCGGCCGGCGCCGTCGGCCTCGAGCTCACCACCGACGAGCTCGCCGAGCTCTCCGACCACTGAACCACCCGGAGGATCCACCCATGAAGACCGTCCCCCTCGGCACCAGCGGCCGCCAGGTCCCCAACGTCGTCCTCGGCCTCATGCGCATCCAGCAGATGGACGACGACGCCGTCCGCGAGCTCGTGCGCACCGCCCGCGACGCCGGCATCGACTTCGTCGACCACGCCGACATCTACGGCGACCCCCTGCACGGCTGCGAGCGCCGGTTCGCCGAGGCCATGCAGCTCACGCCCTCGCAGCGCGAGGAGCTGACCATCCAGTCCAAGGCGGGCATCGTCCGCGAGGGCCCGTACTTCGACTTCTCCTACGACCACCTGGTCACCTCGGTCGAGGAGTCGCTGAAGGCCCTCGACACCGACTACCTGGACGTGCTGCTGCTGCACCGTCCCGACGCGCTGGTGGAGCCGGACGAGGTCGCCCGCGCCTTCGACCACCTGGAGTCGACCGGCAAGGTCCGCTCCTTCGGCGTCTCCAACCACACGCCCGGGCAGATCGAGCTGCTGAAGAAGTCCGTCCGTCAGCCGCTGGTGGCGAACCAGGTGCAGCTCTCGATCACCCACTCGCCGGTCGTGGCCCAGGGCGTGGCCGCCAACATGGCCGGCCTGGAGCAGTCGATCAGCCTCGACAACGGGCTGCTGGACTACTGCCGCCTGCACGACATCACCGTGCAGGCCTGGTCGCCGTTCCAGGCGGGGTTCTTCAACGGCGTGTTCCTCGGGTCGGAGGACTACCCGGAGCTCAACGCCGTCATCGACCGGCTCGCCGCGAAGTACGACGTGCCGGCCATCGCGATCGCCACGGCCTGGATCACCCGCCACCCGGCCGGGATGCAGGTCGTGCTGGGCACGACGACGCCGGAGCGCGTCGCCGGTGCCGCGCAGGGCTCGGACATCCCGCTGACCCGCGCCGAGTGGTACGAGATGTTCCGCGCCGCGGGCTACCGCGTGCCGTGACCTGTCGTGAGGGGCGGTCCTCCCGGGGCCGCCCCTCGCCTACGGGTCACTCGACGAGCTCGGCGGCCTCCAGCCACTCCATCTCGAGCTCGTCCTTCTCGGCCTGCAGCGCGCGCAGCCGCGCGTCGAGCCGCGCCGTCGCCTCGAAGTCGGTCGGGTCGGCCGCCATCTGCTCGTGCAGGCGCGTCTCCTCGTCGGCGAGCCGGGCGAGCTGCTTCTCCAGGCGCTGCACCGTCTTCTTCGCCTGACGCTGCTCGGCCGCCGAGGCCACCGGGGCCTTCCGGTCGTCCGACGACGCGGCCGGGCCCGAGGCCTCGGGCGCCGTGGCGGCGGACGAGGCGCCCGGGGCCGGCGCCCGGCCGGACGTCGCCGCACGCCGCAGCTCCAGGTACTGCTCGACGCCGCCCGGCAGGTCACGCAGCGCCCCGTCGCCGAGCAGCGCCCACTGCCGGTCGCAGACCCGCTCCAGCAGGTAGCGGTCGTGGGAGACCACGATCAGGGTGCCGGGCCAGCCGTCGAGCAGGTCCTCCACGGCGGCGAGGGTGTCGGTGTCGAGGTCGTTGGTGGGCTCGTCCAGCAGCAGGACGTTCGGCTCGGAGACGAGCAGGCGCAGCAGCTGCAGCCGGCGCCGCTCCCCGCCGGACAGGTCGCGCACGATGGTGTGCGCCCGCTCGCGGGTGAAGCCGAGCCGCTCGGTCAGCTGGCCCGCGGTGAGCTCCTTGCCGTCCACGACGACGGTCCGCTTCTCCCGGTCCACGACCTGCACGGCGGTCAGGTGCGCGACGTCGTCCAGCTCGGTGACGTCCTGGGTGAGCTCGGCGACCTCGACGGTCTTGCCCCGTCGCACGCGCCCCTCCTCCGGGGTGCGGCGGCCGGCCAGCAGCGCGAGCAGGGTCGTCTTGCCCGCACCGTTGACGCCGACGACGCCGTACCGGTCGCCGGGCCCGAGGCGCCACGTGACGTCGTCGAGCAGGGTGCGCTCCCCGCCGTCGGGCAGGGGGACGCGCACCGTGACGTCCTCCAGGTCCAGGACATCCTTGCCGAGCCGCTTGGTCGCCATCTGCGTCAGCTCGAGCCGGTCGCGCGGCGGCGGCTCGTCGGCGATGAGCGTCTGGGCGGCCTCGACGCGGAACTTCGGCTTCGAGGTGCGCGCCGGGGCGCCCCGCTTGAGCCAGGCGAGCTCCTTGCGCAGCAGGTTGTTGCGCTTCTCGGCGGCCGCGGCGGCCTGACGGGACCGCTCGGCCCGGGCCAGGATGTAGGCGGCGTACCCGCCCTCGTAGCCGTCGACGGCGCCGGAGCCGTCGCCCCGGACCTCCCACATGCGCGAGCAGACGGCGTCGAGGAACCAGCGGTCGTGGGTGACGACCACCAGCGCACCGGTCGCACCGGGGCGGCCGTAGCGGTTCCTCAGGTGCTCGGCCAGCCAGGCCACGCCCTCGACGTCCAGGTGGTTGGTGGGCTCGTCGAGCAGCAGCACGTCCGGGTCCTCGACGAGCAGGTGGGCGAGCGCCACGCGGCGGCGCTGGCCGCCCGAGAGGGTCGTGGCCGGCTTGTCGAGGTCGAGGTCCGCCAGCAGCCCGGCGTGCACGGCACGGACCCGCGGGTCCGAGGCCCACTCGTGGGTCTCGTCGTCGCCGTGCACGAGGTCGAGCACCGTGGCGCCCTCGGGGACGTCGTCGCGCTGGTCGAGCATCCCGAGCCGGGAGCCGCCCACGCGGGTGATGCGGCCGGCGTCGGGCACGGCGGTCCCGGCGAGCATCCGCAGCAGGGTGGACTTGCCGGCGCCGTTGGGGCCGACGACGCCGATCCGGTCGCCGTCGTCGAGCCCGAGGGAGACGTCGTCGAGCAGGGTGCGGGTGCCGATGGTCAGCGAGATGCTGTCCGCGCCGAGGAGATGTGCCACCGCAACAGGGTAGTCGCCACGGCTGCACCCCCGGTCCGGACGACGGTGCCGGGACCGCTAGCCTCGGACCGTCGCCGACACCGCGTGAGGAGAGCCCGATGGCCCAGTTCGACCTGTCCCCGGCCGAGCTCGAGGAGTACCGCCCGACGATCCCAGAGCCGGAGGACTTCGACACGTTCTGGACCGGTACCGTCGCCGAGGCCCGCGGTCACGGCGGCGACGTGCGGGTGGAGCGGGTCGACGCCGGACTGACGGAGCTCACGGTGGACGACGTGACGTTCCCCGGGTTCGGCGGGCACCCGATCAAGGCGTGGCTGGTCCGGCCGGCACGGGTCGACGGGCCGCTGCCGGCGGTCGTGGAGTACATCGGGTACGGCGGCGGACGCGGTCTGCCCCACGAGCACCTCGGCTACGCGGCTGCCGGATTCGCCCACCTCGTGGTCGACACCCGGGGTCAGGGGTCCGGCTGGGGGTCCGGCGGCGACACCCCCGACCCGGTGGGGCACGGCCCCGCCTCCCCGGGGTTCCTGACCCGCGGCATCCTCGACCCGGCCGAGCACTACTACCGCCGCGTGTACACCGACGGGGTGCGGGCCGTGGACGCCGTGCGCGGGCTCGACGGGATCGACCCGGCCCGGGTCGCCGTCGCCGGGACCTCCCAGGGTGGCGGCATCGCGATCGCCGTGGCCGGCATGCTGCCCGACGTCGCCGCCGCGGCACCGAACGTGCCGTTCCTGAGCCACTTCCGCCGCGCCGTGGAGATCACGGACGCCGACCCGTACGCGGAGATCACGCGGTACCTGTCGGTCCACCGCGAGCACGCCGACGCCGTGTGGCGCACGCTCTCCTACGTCGACGGCGTCTCCTTCGCCCGCCGCGCGCGGGCCGCCGGGCTGTTCTCCGTCGCGCTCATGGACCAGGTCTGCCCGCCGTCCACCGTCTACGCCGCGTACAACGCCTGGGGCGGCACCGACCGGGAGATCGACGTCTACCCGTACAACGGGCACGAGGGCGGTCAGCAGTACCGTTTCGCGCCGACGCTCGCGTTCCTGCGCAAGCAGGTCTGAGCCGCGACCCTCGTCATGAGCACTCGAGGTCACGGACCTCGAGCCCTGCCCTGCCGTCCCGACCCGGCGGGTTCCGCCCTGACTCGCCGGGGTCGGCCCTGACCCGGCGGGTTCCGCCCTGACTCGCGGGGGTCGGCCCTGATCGGGCAGATCCCGCCCTGACCCGCGGGCTCCGCGGCCCGTCAGAGGACGCGGGCCCCCGCGGCGGGCGCCGTCGTGCACCACACCGAGTCCGCGGCGTCCTCGGCGGTCCAGGTCGCCGCGATCGCCAGTGCGTGCTGGCGCGACCGCGCCAGCGCGGCGACCGTGGGTCCGGACCCCGACACCATCGCCCCGAGCGCCCCGCCGTTCCGGGCGATCTCGAGCGTCCGCTCCAGCTCGGGCCGCAGGTCCAGCGCGGCGGGCTCGAGGTCGTTGTGCAGCGCCGCCCCGAGGGCCGACGGGTCGCCCGCGCGCAGCGCCTGCATGAGGGGGTTGTCGTCGACGAGGTCCACCGGCGGGGCGGTCGGGCCGCACAGCTCGTCGAACCGTCGGTACACCGCCGGTGTCGACAGACCCTCGTCGCGGGTCGCGAACGCCCAGTGGAACTCCCCGCGGGACATCGCCGGCGTCAGCAGGTGGCCGCGACCGGTCCCGACGGCCGTGTGGCCCAGCAGGGCGAACGGCACGTCGGACCCGAGGACCGCGGCCAACGTGGAGAGCTCACCACGGGACAGCCCGGTGCCCCACAGCGCGTCGCAGGCGACCAGCGTGGCCGCGGCGTCGGCGGACCCGCCCGCCATCCCGCCGGCGACGGGGACACCCTTGGCCAGGTGCAGCGCGACGTCCGGGGAGATGCCGACGTGCTCGGCGAGCAGCTCGGCCGCCCGCCAGGCGAGGTTGGTGGCGTCCAGCGGGACCCGGTCGGCCTGCGGCCCCTCGACGGTCACGGAGATCCCCGCGCCGTCGGCGACCTCGGTGGCCGTCACCTCCTCGACCAGGGCCACGGCCTGGAACACGGTCACCAGCGGGTGGTAGCCGTCCTCCTCGACCGGACCGACACGCAGCGAGAGGTTGACCTTGCCCGGCGCGCGGACGCGGACGGACGGCGACGGGGCGGCAGCAAGTGTCACTCGTCCACCGTGCCAGCCGTGACGGGAAGGTGCTCGGCGATCCGCGCGAAATCCGTGATCGAGAGTCGCTCGCCGCGCAGCCGCGGGTCGACGCCCGCGGCACGCAGCGCGTCCTCGGCCGCGGCGCCGGAGCCGAACAGCCCCGACAGCGCGGCGCGCAGGGTCTTGCGCCGCTGGGCGAACGCCGCGTCCACGACGGTGAACACCTGCCGTCGCGTGGCGGTGGTCTCCGGCGGGTCGTGGCGTTCGATCGCCACCAGCGCGGAGTCGACGTTGGGCTCCGGCCAGAACACGTGCCGGGAGATGTTGAGCGACCGACGGGCGGCGCCGTACCAGGCGGCCTTCGCCGACGGCACGCCGTACGTCCGGGACCCGGGCGGCGCGGCCAGACGGTCGGCGACCTCGGCCTGCACCATCACCAGCACCGAACGGAGCGAGTCGAAACGCTCGAGGAACGTCAGCAGCACCGGCACGGCGACGTTGTACGGGAGGTTCGCCACGAGGGCGGTCGGCGGCTCGCCCGGCAGCGTGGTGACGTCGAGCGCGTCGGCGGTCACGACCTCGAGGTCCGCGTCGGGGGCGTGGTGCCGCACCGTGTCGGTGATCTGGCCGGCGAGCACCGGGTCGATCTCGACGGCCACGACCGAGGCGCCGGCCTCGAGGAGCCCCAGGGTCAGGGATCCGAGCCCCGGACCGACCTCGACGACGCGGTCACCGGGTCGCACGTCGGCGGCACGGACGATCTTGCGCACCGTGCCGCCGTCGTGGACGAAGTTCTGCCCCAGCGTCTTGGTCGGCCGGACGCCGAGGCGCCCTGCCAGCTCGCGGATCTCCGCAGGGCCGAGCAGGGCGCCAGGGGTGTTGGTCATGGGCGGCAGTATCGCCCGACCAGGGGTGTCGGTACCAGTCGGCTCAGTACCAGTTGTTCGCCTGGGAGTGGCTCCAGGCACCGCACGGCGTGCCGTAGCGGCCGGCGATGTAGTCCAGGCCCCAGGCGATCTGGGTGGCCGGGTTGGTCTGCCAGTCGCCGCCGTGCGAGGACATCTTGCCGCCGGGCAGCGCCTGCGGGATGCCGTAGGCACCCGAGGACGGGTTGGACGCGGTGTGCGACCAGTTGGACTCCTTGGTCCACAGCGACTCCAGGCAGGTCCACTGCGAGCCGGTCCAGCCGCGCTCGGCGGCCATCTGCTGACCGATCGACCGGTTCGACCCGGAGTAGGACGATCCCGAGCTCGACGAACCCGAGCTCGACGAGCTGGAGCTCGACGACGTCGCGGGCTCCGGCGCGGGCTCGGGCTCCGGCTCCGGACGCTCCTTGGTGCCCTGGACCAGCACGCGGGTCTTCGGCTTCTTGGTGACCTCGGAGCTGATCTTCTCGCTCGAGACCTTCTCGCCGTCGATCGTGGTGACCTCGCGGACGATGGTGCGCACCCCGTCGCGGCCCTTCTTCTTGACCTTGCGGTCGAGGTCCTCGTACCGGCCGTCGTCCTGGACGACCTTGACGTCCCGCTCGATCTTCTTGGTCTTCTCGACCCGCTCGACCTCGAGGCGCTCGACGACGGCGGCCACGTCGGGCATCTCGACGCCCTCGGGCAGCTTCTTGGCCTTGACGCCGGCGGTCGCGGCGTCGGTGACGGTGACGATGTCGTCGGAGTCGATCTCGACGTCGGCGGCGCCGAGCACGGCGTCCAGCTCGTCGGAACCGTCCACGACCTCGATCTCGTCGTCGGCCACGACGGCGACGTCCTCGCCGGCGTGCACGTCCAGCGGCAGCGCCGCACGGTCAGCGGAGCGCGAGGCGACGAGGCGGACCTCGCTGCCACGCTGGCTCAGCAGGTTCAGGGCCTCGTTGGCGTCGGCGGCGTTGATCCAGGTGGACGACTCCTTGCCGTCGACCTCGACGTCCACCTGCTTGCCGGTGCGCACGACGATGTCGCTCCCGTCGCGCAGCGCCGCGGCGGTGGACGGCGCCACGACGTCGCGCTCGCCGAGGTCGACACCCTGCTCGTCGAGCAGTCCGTCGACGTCGCCGGCGAAGGTGCCGACCGAACGGGTCTCCCCGTCGACGTCCAGCGTCACGGTCTTGTGGGCCTGCGAGACGCCCACGGCGGAACCGACACCGAGGGCGAGGGCGCCGACGGTGAACGAGGCGATGAGGGTGCGCCGACGACGGACGCGGTGCGTCCGGGTCACGGCTCGGGTCTCAGCCGTGGTCGGCTGCGGCTCGATGTTCTCGGGCACGGAGGTCATACAGCTCCAAGGTGAGTGCGTGGGGCCGGCCCCCTGCGGGCCGTGCATGTCGACAGCTCTGGACGGTCGGTCCTGACGGCGTGGACTCGCCCGGTCGGAACGACGCGGCGGCCACCGTAACCATTCCGTGATCCGTGGCAAGAGGACGTAGGTCACATCGGGGCAGCGGGCACACGGCTTTCACACGCCCCGCACACCCCCGTTCCCCCACCGTCAGATCCGAGGCTCCGTCATCTCCCGGGTGACCGCCGAGACGGGACCGCCCGGAGACGGGCACGAGGGTCGAACCGGCCCGGCTGCGGGGACGGAGGACGCGGCGAAGCGGCCGGCAGGCCCGGACCGCGTCGTCATCCCCGAAGTGGAGCGCCCCCTGGGGCGCGTGAACGCGACGTGGTCCGGGCCTGCCGGCCGCGGCTCAACCGGTCAGAGCAGACCGAGCTTCGCGGCGCAGTGCGGCCACTGGCCCCACCCGGCCCGCGACTGCAGGATCTGCGCCCGCTTCGTCTGCTCGGCGGCCGACGCGTCGGACGGCAGCCCGGTACCGCCCACCGCCTGCCAGGTGGACAGCGAGAACTGGTACATCCCGTAGTACCCGTTGCCGGTGTTCGTCGTCGGGTCACCGCCGGACTCGCACTCCGCGAGCGCGGCCCACACGGAGCCGGAGGGCGCGGACCCGCCGGACGTGGAACCGGACGACGAGGAGGACGAGGTGGAACCGGACGAGGAGGACGACGAGCTGCTGGACTCGGTCGGCTGCGGAGCAGGTTCGGGAGCGGGACGCTCCTTGGTGCCCTTGACGACGACGCGATCCACCGGCTTCGTCGTGACCTTGTTCGACACCTTCTCGCGCTTCGTCACCTCGCCGTCGACCCGGGTGACCCGCCAGGTGATGGTGCGCTCGCCCGGCCGGCCCTGCGTGGCCACGGTCGAGCCCTGGTCGGCGTAGCGGTCGGGGTCGGTCTTCGTGACGGTGTCGAAGTCGATCTTCTTGGTCCGCACGACCTTCTCGGTGTCGACGATCTGCACGACGACCCGCACGGACGGTTCGCCGGCGCGCGGCGGGTCGACCTGCTCGACGTGCACGCGGTCGTCGGCGTCGATCTCGACGCCCTCGGCGGCGAGCAGCTCGGCCAGGGTGACCGCACCGTCGTCGACCACCGACGACTTGCCGCCGACGACGAGCGTCACGGGCTGGTCGGCGTCGAGGCGGATCGGCAGCACGGCGCGCTCCGCGGAGCGCGACGGCAGCAGCCGGATCTGCTCGGCACGGTCGGCGAGCTCCTCCAGCGCCTCGTCGGCGTCGAGGGCGGCGACCCAGACGTCCTCCCGCTCGCCGTCGGCCTCGACCGTCAGCTCGCGGCCGTACCGGACCTCGACGACGGTGCCGTCACGCAGCTCGTCGTCGACGGCGGGGGTCACCTCGTCGTTGTCGCCGACGCGGACGCCCTCTTCCGCCAGCACGTCGTCGACGGTGTCGGCGTAGGTCGTGACGGTGGTGAGGCGGCCGTCGACGTCGATGGTGACGTCCTTGCGCAGCTGCTCGACCACGGCCGCGGAGACCCCGCCGGCCACGACCAGGCTGAGCGTCGCCACGACGGCCACGAGCGGCCACCGGCGGCGTCGACGACGGGTGGCCGCCGCATCGGCGGGCGGCTCGCCACCGCTGCCGGCGGACGAGGAGTGAACGGCAACCGGCTCGGTCGAGGGAGTCACGGAGTCGAAAGGAGAGGCCTGCATGGCGGTCCAGACGTCGTGCGGTCCGGGTTCGACGACGGTTACCCCGGCGCGAGCGGTCGGGTCCGGGTCGGTCCGGCGATCGCGACGACCGTAACCGCATCGTGATCTTCGACCAACCGTGCTCATGGTAAGAATGGCCGGTTGCGGACGCCTATGACCGAAAAATTCCGCCCCCGGGTGTTACCGATGTCACACGGTTCAGTACCAGCCGACGGTCATCGAGTGGTCCCAGGCCTCGCACGGGGTGCCGTAGCGGCCGGTGATGTAGTCCAGGCCCCAGATGATCTGCGTGGTGGGATTCGTCTGCCAGTCCGACCCCGCCGACTGCATCTTCGAACCGGGCAGCGCCTGCGGGATGCCGTACGCCCCGCTGGACGGGTTCTCGGCGTTCCAGCGCCAGCCGGACTCCTTCTCCCAGAGCTGGTCCAGGCAGATGAACTGGTCGTCGCCCCAACCGCGCTCGGCCACGAGCGACCGCGCGACGGCCTTCGCCGAGGAGGGGTCGACCTGCATGTCGGCGATGTCGAGGGTGCCCACCAGCACGACCTCCGTCACGGGCTCCACCGTGACCGTGCGCTCCACGACGGTGCGCTCCACCTCGGTCCCGTCGATCGTGCGCACCTCGTAGGTCGTCACACGCTCCCCCGGCACACCGCGGGTCTGCACGATCTCGCGCCCCCGAGGCAGCTCGTCGGACTCGACGGTCTCCGTCTCGAACGGGACCACCTCGGTGACGACGTCCGAGGCCGACTGGCCCCGGTGCACCACCACCACCATGCCGTCGACGGCCGCGGCCCCGAGGGGCACCGACGTGCCGTCCTGGGCGGCGAGCGTGATCCCCACCTCGTCGAGCACCTCGCGCACGGTGGCCTGCGTGGTGCGCAGCGGGAGCACGGCGCCGTCGACGGAGACGTGGACGGTCTTGAGCGTCGAGACCCGGACCGGCGAGCGCCCCAGCAGGTCGCTGCGCGACGCCGTCGTGACCGCCCCCTCGCCGCGGGGACCGAGGGCGGCGAGGAGCTCTCCCACGGTGTGGGCCGTCGTCGGGAACGTCACCGTCTCTCCGTCGATCTCCATCGTGACGTCCCTGCTGGTGCGCACCACGACCTCGCCGTCGTCCGGCGCCGAGGCCGACAGCGCGGGCTGGACCAGGTCGTCCGGTCCGGGCGTGATCCCGTGGAACGCCAGGACGTCGGCGACCGTGTCACCGTAGCCGTCGACCGTGCGGACCTGACCGTCGACGTCCAGGGTGATCTCCGCGTGGGCGTCCACGACGCCGGCCGTCCCGACGGCGACCGCGGCCACGACGACGCCACGCGTGACGAGGCCTGCGGCGGCGGGCAGCGGGCCACGCCGCCCCACGAAGGGTGCCCGGGTACGCCGACGACGGGGCTCTGCCCGTCGATTCGTCCTGTTCGTCGCCACTGTCACCGCACAGTAGTGGACCGCCCGCCGGGCACGGAAGCGGTCACCAGGATCCGTACACCCGCTCGGAGTTCTCGGACAGGGCGCGGCAGAGCTCCTCCAGCGGCCGGTCGAGGACCTCCGCCATCGCCCGCACCGTGTGCCCGGCGACGTAGGGCGCGTTGGGGCGGCCGCGGTACGGGTGCGGCGGCAGGTAGGGCGCGTCGGTCTCGACCAGGACGAGCTCGAGCGGCACGGTGCGCAGGGCCTCGCGCAGGTGGTCGTTCCTCGGGTAGGTCACCGGCCCGGCGAACGAGAGGTACCACCCGTGCTCGGCGGCCAGCGCCGCCATCTGCTCGTCGCCGGAGTAGCAGTGGAAGACCGTGCGGTCCGGGGCGCCGTCGGCGAGCAGGACCTCGATCACCTGCTCGTGGGCGTCCCGGTCGTGGATCTGCAGCGCGAGCCCCAGCTCCTTGGCCAGCGCGACGTGCGCGCGGAAGGACTCCCGCTGGGCGACCTCGCCCTGCGGGCCCGTGCGGAACAGGTCCATCCCGGTCTCGCCGACCGCCCGCACGCGCGGGTTGGCCCGCGCGACCTCGGCCACCCGGGCCACGGCGTCGTCGAGCGACGTCGCGTGGTGCGGCCGGGGCGACGGCTCCAGCCCGTCGGGACCGACCTCGCGGACCCCGGCGTGCAGCACGGCCTCGTTGGGGTGGATCGCCACGGCCCCCAGCAGCCGCGACCCGTGCTCCGGGTCGCGCAGCAGGGCGTCGGTCCACGCGATCGACGGCAGCTCGCAGCCGACCTGCACCAGCCGGTCGACACCGACCGCCGCGGCACGCTCGAGATGGTCGGCGACGGTGGGGACCGGGCCGCCGTCGAGGGCGCGCTCGTCGAGCACGTCCTCGATGGCGTCGAGGTGGGTGTGGTTGTCGACCACGGCGACGGGCAGGGCCTCCGGGTCCGGCGGGAAGCCCCGTTCGCGCTTGCGTCCCATCAGGCCTTCTCGCGCAGGCGTTCCAGCTCCTCCTCGACGATGGAGTCGTCGAGCTTGGTGAACACCGGGGTGGGCTTGCCGATCGGGGTGCCGGGCCGCACCGGCACGGACTCCCAGGCGGGGAACCGGTAGGCGCCGTCGTGGTTGCCGGTGATGACCGGGTAGTGGCGCGTGTCGTCGTCGAGGTCGGTGACCTCCTGGAGCGACGGCTGCGGCGCGAACTCGCCGGTCCCGCCCAGCACCTCGTGCACGGACTGGGCCGAGTGCGGCAGGAACGGTGCGAGCAGCGTGTTGCAGTCGCTGACCGCCTGGGTGGTGGTGTGCAGCACGGTGGACAGCCGGTCCGGGTCCGTCTTGAGCTTCCACGGCTGGGTCTCCGAGACGTACCGGTTGACCTCGCCCACGACCCGCATCGCCTCCGCGATCGCGGCACGCTGCCGGTTGGACTCGATGAGGGAACCGATCTTGCCGAACGCCTGACCGGTGGTGGCGAGCACCTCCCGGTCGACGTCGGCCTGCTCGCCGGCGGCCGGGATCTCCCCGAAGTTCTTGTGCACCATCGACGCGGTGCGGTTGACCAGGTTCCCCCAGCCGGCGACCAGCTCGTCGTTGGTGCGGCGCAGGAACCCGTCCCAGGTGAAGTCGACGTCCTGGTTCTCCGGGCCGGCGGCGGCCACGTAGTAGCGGAACGCGTCGGGCTGGTAGCGCGCCAGCATGTCGCGCACGTAGATGACCACGCCGCGCGAGGAGGAGAACTTCTGGCCCTCGACGTTGAGGAACTCGCTGGAGACGACCTCGGTGGGCAGCTGGAGGGACCCGTACGGGCCGGGCGACCCCCCGTGCGAGCCGCCGCCGTCGTACCCGAGCAGCTCGGCCGGCCAGATCTGCGAGTGGAAGGTGATGTTGTCCTTGCCCATGAAGTAGTACGACCGGGCGTCCGGGTTGGTCCACCAGTCACGCCAGGCCTCGGGCGTGCCCCGGCGGCGGGCCCACTCGATGGAGCTGGACAGGTAGCCGATGACGGCGTCGAACCAGACGTACAGGCGCTTGTTCGGGTTGTCCTGCCACCCGTCGAGCGGCACGGGGATGCCCCAGTCGATGTCGCGCGTCATGGCGCGCGGGCGGACGTCGTCGAGCAGGTTGCGGCTGAAGTTCAGCACGTTCTGCCGCCACCCGGTGCGCGTCTCGAGCCAGGAGGCGAGCGCGTCGACGAAGGCCGGCAGGTCGAGGAAGAAGTGGTTCGACTCGACGAACTTCGGCGTCTCGCCGTTGATGCGGCTGCGGGGGTTCTTCAGGTCGATCGGGTCGAGCTGGTTGCCGCAGTTGTCGCACTGGTCGCCGCGCGCCCCGTCGTAGCCGCAGATCGGGCAGGTGCCCTCGATGAAACGGTCGGGCAGCGTGCGGCCGGTCGACGGCGAGATGGCACCCATCGTCGACTTCTCGACCATGTAGCCGTTCTGGTGGACGGTGCGGAACATCTCCTGCACGACGGCGTAGTGGTTGCGCGTCGTGGTGCGGGTGAACAGGTCGTAGCTGAGGCCGAGCGAGGTCAGGTCCTCGACGATCACGCGGTTGTACCGGTCGGCAAGCTCTTGCGGGGTCACGCCCTCCTGCTCGGCCTGGACCAGGATCGGGGTGCCGTGCTCGTCCGTGCCGGACACCATCAGCACGTCGTGACCCGCCATCCGCATGTGCCGGCTGAAGACGTCGGAGGGAACGCCGAAGCCGGCGACGTGGCCGATGTGCCGCGGACCGTTGGCATAGGGCCATGCCACGGCCGAGAGGATGTGGGTCATGGCCCGAATCCTACTGGCCGGGCCGCCCGGAGGCCGTCGCGTCTCACCGGCCGCCCGCCCGTCGGGACGGCCTCACGGGTTGCGAACGGTGGCAGAGTGGAGACATGAGCACGCGAGCACTCCTCGTCGTCGACGTCCAGCCGACGTTCTGCGAGGGCGGCGAGCTCCCGGTCGACGGGGGCCACCGCGTCGCGCAGGACGTGGCCTCCTACGTCGCCGCCCACCGTGACCGCTACGACCTGGTCGTCACCACGCAGGACTGGCACATCGACCCCGGCGAGCACTTCAGCGACGACCCGGACTTCGTGAACTCCTGGCCGGTGCACGGTGTCGCGGAGTCGGAGAACGCCCGGCTGCACCCGGCCCTCGCCGACCTCGACGCCGACGTGACGATCACCAAGGGCCAGTACCACCACGGCTACTCCGGCTTCGACGGGACCGACGCCGACGGGCGCTCCCTGGAGCGGGTGCTGCGCGAGGCGGACGTCGACGCCGTCGACGTCGTCGGCCTGGCCGAGTCGCACTGCGTGAAGCACACCGCGCTGGACGCCGTCCGGTCGGGGTTCGCCACCACCGTGCTGACCGACCTCACCGCGCCGGTCTCGACGGAGCTGGGCGAGCAGGCGCGCCGGGAGCTGGCGGCCGCCGGGGTGGAGCTGACGCCCTCGACCCGCTGACCCCGGGACAAGGGTCACGACCCGCGGGTCAGGGCGACCCGCCGCGAGTCAGGGCGACCCGCCGCGAGTCAGGGCCCCGGGCGCGTGCCCGTCCTCCGGCGTGCCCCGGCACTCCCGTCGCGCTACGTTGCGAAGACGTCGACTCCGGAGGTCCCGATGCCGCTGCCCCCGCCCCCTGCCGGTTGGGCCCGCTACCTCCTCAAGAGCAGGTTCGGCGTGGGCCGCGACTTCGCCGTCCTCGACCCGGACACCGGCGAGCAGTCCTGGTTCGTCGACGGCAAGGTCGGCATGCGGCCGCGGGCAGACATCCAGGACGGCGACGGCCAGGTGGTGTACACCGTCACCGGCAAGATGTTCGGCATCCCCAAGCACATGACGATCTCCGGGGCCGACGGCACCGAGATCGCCTCGCTGCACGCCAAGATGTTCTCGCCCATCAAGGACCGCATGTCCATGGAGGTGCCCGGGAGCGAGCCCTGGAGCCTCGAGGGGTCGTTCATCGAGAAGAACTACTCGGTCACCGTCGGCGGTCGGCACGTCGTGCAGATCACCCAGAAGTGGGTGACCATCCGCGACGCCTACACCCTCGACGTCGTGGACGGCGTGGACGTCGGGCTGGCGCTGGCCGTCGTGTGGGCGATCGACCGCTGGGTCGAACGGGACTGACCCGCGGCGCCCCGTCCTGAGTCGCGCCGGGTCGCCCTGAGTCGCGCCGGGATGCCCTGACCCGCCGGAGGGGTCAGCGGGCGGGCCGAGCCGCCAGCGCGGCCTCGTAGAGGTCGCGCTTGGAGACCCCGGCGGCCGCCGCGACCTCGGACACGACGCTCTTGAGCCGTTCCCCGGCGTCGACCCGCTCCTGGACGCGCGGCACGAGCACGTCGAGGCCGGGAGCCTCCGGCGCCGGCGCCCCGCCGACGACGACGCAGATCTCGCCGCGCAGCCCCTGTCCGGCCGCGGCCCGCTCCGCCGCGAGCGCCGCCAGCTCCCCGAGCGGCCCGCGCAGCACCTCCTCGTAGACCTTCGTCAGCTCGCGGCAGACGGCCCCCGGACGCTCGGCGCCGAAGGCGTCCGCCATGGCGGCCAGGGTGTCGACGATGCGGTGCGGCGACTCGAAGAACACCATCGTGCGTCGCTCGCCGGCCAGGTCGCCGAGCCAGCGCGACCGGTCACCGGTCTTGCGCGGGACGAAGCCGTCGAACGTGAAACGGTCCGTGGGCAGCCCGGACAGCGCCAGCGCGGTGAGCACGGCGGAGGCACCGGGCGCCGACGTGACGGCCAGTCCCCGCTCGACGGCCCGGGCGACCAACCGGAATCCGGGGTCGGACACCGCCGGCATCCCGGCGTCCGTGACGACCAGGACGGTGCCGCCGTCGGCGACGACGTCGAGCAGGTCGTCGGCACGCTCGCGCTCGTTGTGCTCGTGGTACGACACGACGCGCCCGCCGACCTCGACGCCGAGCCGACCGGCCAGGGCGTGCAGGCGCCGCGTGTCCTCGGCGGCGACGACGTCGGCCTCGGAGAGCAGGCGCAGCAGTCGCGGTGAGGCGTCCTCGACGTTGCCGATCGGGGTGGCGGCCAGCACGACGGACCCGGCCTCGGGGACACGACTCATGGGGACAACTGTCCCACGGGGCGTCGTCGACCCCCTAGAGTGACCGAGGTGAGCGCCCACGATCCCGACGCCCCCGCCCACACCGGAGTGCCGCCGGAGGAAGACCCGACGGGGTCGCCGAACCGCCAGTACCCGTCCCGTCGCGAGATCCACGGGCACGACCGCCGCACCAACACCCGCGGCATCCCCGCGGTGACGGGAGCACTCCGGGCGCTGACCGGGTCCACGCCCGCGGTCAACGGCGAGGGGCGGGCCACGTCCGCGCCCGACGCCGCGGCGTCCGCGCCCGCCGACCCTCCGGCCCGCCGGCCCGAGACCGGCATGACGCCGGCCGCCGAGAGCCGCGCGGCAGCCGCGGTCGCGACCGTCACCACGGTGTCGGCGACGGCCGACCCGGCCCGGGACGACCACCCGGACGACGCCGCGCAGGGCACGACGGACGGTGCCGAGAGCGGCACGGAGCGGGCTCTCCTCGTCCGGCTGCTGGGCGAACGGCGCCTGGGCCTCGGCGCGACGTGGTCGGCCCGTCTCCACGGCTGGGTGGGGGCCGTCCTGGTCACCCTCGTGGCCGCGGTCGCCCGGCTGTGGGAGCTCGGACGGCCCGGCGCGCTGGTCTTCGACGAGACGTACTACGTCAAGGACGCCTACACCCTGGGCAGCTCGGGCACCGAGCGGCAGTGGCCGGACGACCCGAACGCCGCCTTCGAGGCCGGCGACGTCGACACCTACCTGGACCAGGCCGCCTACGTCGTCCACCCGCCGGTGGGCAAGTGGATGATGTGGCTGGGCATGGAGGCCGGCGGCGGGGCGGCGAACCCCTTCGCGTGGCGTCTGGCCTCGGCCGTCGTCGGCATCCTGGCGGTGCTGCTGCTCGTCCGGATCGCACGGCGGCTGTTCGCCTCGACGACGATGGGCCTGGTCGCCGGGTTCCTGCTGGCGATCGACGGGCAGGCGATCGTGCACTCGCGCACCGCCCTGCTCGACCAGTTCCTCATGTTCTGGGTGCTCGTCGCCTTCGGCTGCCTGCTGCTGGACCGGGAGTGGGCCCGCCGCCGCCTGGCGACACGGGTGGCGGCCGTCCTGGACGCCGGCGGCACGGTGGACAAGTACGGGCCGCGGCTCGGGATGCGCTGGTGGCGGCTGGCGGCCGGCGTCTCGCTGGGCCTGGCGTGCGGCGTGAAGTGGTCGGGGCTGTGGTTCGTCGCGGCGTTCGGGCTGCTCACCGTCCTGTGGGACGTCACGGCCCGACGTCGGGCCGGGATCGGTCGATGGCTCGAGGACTCGGCGCTCGCCGACGCCGTCCCGGCGTTCCTGCAGATCGTCCCGGTCGCGGCGCTGACCTACGTGGCCTCGTGGTGGCGGTGGATCGCCGGCTCGGAGGGCTACTACCGCGACTGGGCCGCGGAGAACCCCGAACAGGCCGTCTCCTGGCTGCCCGACTGGATGGCGAGCCTGTGGCACTACCACCAGCAGGTGTTCCAGTTCCACACCACGCTGGACGCGGAGCACGCCTACGCGGCGGGCCCGCTGGGCTGGATCGTGCAGTGGCGTCCGACGTCCTTCTACTGGGACCGGCTCGGTGCGGGCGACGGCGCCTGCCCGGCGGGCACGGACGGCGGCTGCGCGGTCGCGGTCACGGCGCTGGGCAACCCGCTGCTCTGGTACCTGGCCGCGATCGCGCTGGTGGTCACGGTCGCCCTGGGGATCTGGCTGCGCGACTGGCGTGCGCTGGCGGTGATCTCCGGGACGATCGCCGGCTGGCTGCCGTGGTTCCTGTACGCGGACCGCACGATCTTCACCTTCTACACGATCGTCTTCACGCCGTTCGTCGTCATGACGCTGGTCTACCCGATGGTCGTCGCGCTCGAACGCACCCGATGGCGTCAGGGCAAGGGCGGCACCGCCGCGTTGATCGCGGTCGTGGTGCTGCTCATCACCCTGGTGTCGGTCGCGTTCTACCCGTTCTGGTCGGCGATGGCGGTGCCGTACGACTACTGGCGCGAGATCATCCGCTTCCAGAACTGGATCTGACCCGAGGTCGCTCCGGGTCCTACCAGGCGACCTGCGGGGTGGGGTGGAACGCCCAGCCCGCAGCCGTCCAGGACGGCGCCGACGCGGCCGTGCGGGCCGTGAACCCGTCGAAGTCCTTCCGCTCCGGGGCCGTCCAGGCGACCTCGGCGACGGCGCCCAGCCGCGGCAGCAGCATGGAGAACAGCTCGTCCCGGGTGGTGAGGGTCTCGGTCCAGATCGCGGCCGACACACCCTCGACGGCGGACGCCGGCAGCCCGTCGATCACCGCGGTGGGCTCCCACTCGTAGGCGTCGCGCAGCTCCACGTGGCCGGCCCACTCCAGCCCGAGGGGGTGCTCGGCGGTGTACTTCATGTCCAGGTAGGCGTGGTCGCCCGGTGACATGACGAAGCGGGCCCCCGCCTCGGCCGCCGCGACGAACCGGTCGAGGTCCTCGCCCCGGGGCTCCCAGTACTGCAGCAGCATGCCGGGCTCGACCGGGCCGCGCGCCCCCTCCTGCCAGAAGATCGGCGTCTTGCCGTGCTCGCGCACGATCCGTGCGGCGAGCTCGACGAACCGCGCGAACTCCGCGACCTCCATGGTCAGCACCTCGTCACCGCCGACGTGCACCCACGGCCCGCGGGTCATGCGCGCCAGGTCACCGATGACGTCGCGCAGGAACGGTTCGGTGGCGGGGTTGTCGAACCACAGGCGCGAGAACCCGACCTCGATGCCGTCGTAGGCGTCGGTCGGCACCCCGTCGGACGTCAGCGCGCCGTAGACGTGGGTGGCGGCGTTGACGTGCCCGGGCATGTCGAACTCGGGCACGATCGTCACGTGGCGCGCCGCGGCGTACTCCTGCAGCGCCTGGTAGTCGTCCACGGTCAGGCGGCCGGCCGGGCCGCCGCCGACCTGGTGGTCGGCGGCCCTCTCCAGCTCCGGACGGGAGGGGATCTCGATGCGCCAGCCCTGGTCGTCGGTCAGGTGCAGGTGCAGCACGCGCAGCTTGAACGAGGCGACGAGGTCGACGACGGCGCGGAGGTCGTCGGGGCCGAACCAGTGGCGCACGACGTCCAGGCTCAGGCCGCGCCAGGCGTAGCGCGGTGCGTCGTGCACGACGACGGGGGCCACGACGGGTGCGCCGCCCGTGGCGGGGTGCGTCACGAGCTGGCGCAGCGTGCGGGCGGCGTGCAGGAGGCCGACGGGCGCGGCGGCGGTGGCACGGATCTCGCCCTCGCCGACCCGCAGCGTGTACCGCTCCTCGGCGTCCGAGCCGTCCGGACCGGCGGCCGGGTCGACCTGCAGCGTGAAGGGCACGGCACGTCCCTCCGCCGGGTCGTCGGACACCGGGACGCCGGCGGCCTCGACCTGCTCGGCGACCAGCGCGGCCACGGCGGGGTCGGGGGTGTCGACGCGGATCGCGGGGACGGCGACGGGGTCGTCACCGGTCCCGGCGACGTCGGTGGGCCACGGGATGAGGGGCAGCAGCATGGGTCTCCAGTCGGGCCCGGCCGGTCAGGAACCGGTCACGAGCAACGGGGCGGGGTCCGTCGGCACGAGCTCCACGGAGCGGTAGTACTCGGGCTCCGGGCCCGCCCAGCCGGCGTGCACCCCGTCGGGCAGGCCGTCGGTCACGCGCCCCCACACCCACTCGGTCGTGGTGAGACCACCGGTCCGGTCGGCGGCGACGACGAGCTCGACCGCCTCGGTGCCGGCGGCCGTCCGGCCGAGCTGGTCACGGTCGACGACGGACTCCGGTCGCGTCTGGTGCAGGACCACCATCGTCGGGGGTAGACCGTGATTAGTTACCACCCCTTCAATATAGCGGACCACGTCCTCCACCTCGGCCGCCGACACCTGTCCGGGAGGCTGCTCGCCGTCGGAACGCCGGTCCTCCGGGTGCAGCATCACCCCCACCCCCGGCCTCGCGAGCAGGTCCTCCAGCGGCTCGACCTCCTCACGCAGGGTGGACATGCCGGCCCCCACGTCGAGCAGGACGAACTGGCCGGCGTCCCGGGCCGCGTCCACCAGGGGTTCCAGCTCGGCCGGCGGCTCCTCGGCCACCCAGTCGCCGTCCTCCCCCTCGTGGCCGGCCGCCGCGCTGGCCTGCACGACGACCGTCGGGACGACCGGCCCGCCCTCCAGGCCGGCGTAGGTGTCGGCCGCGGCCGCCGCCGCGTCGACCACCGCCGCCGGCTCGTCACGCCGACCGCCCTCGACGCTCACGTACCGCGCCGGCAGCAGCTGCTGCGTCCCGGTCGGCAGCAGCTCGCCGCGTTCGGCCGCGGCCACCCGCCACGCGAACTCCTCCGCGCTGCCGAAGGTCGGCCCCACCCCGACGACGGCCAGCGCCTGGACGGAGTCCACGTGCTCGATGACCTCCGGGGCACCGGCGATGTCCCCGCCCGGCACCTCGTGGTCGACGGCGCCCGCGGCGCGCAGGGTGGCGATCGCGGCCTCCTGGCCGGGACGCGGGTCGGTCAGGGCGAGCACCTCGGTCAGGCGCGCGGCGGGTGAGGACGCGGGGGACGGCCGACCGTCCGCCAGCGCCGCGTCGACACGGTCACGCAGCTCCTGCTCCTCGTCCTCGGACAGCGGCTCGACGCCGGGGTCGCTCCCCGGCAGCAGCGCGGGGGTCTCCAGGGTGACCACCTCGACACCGGCCGCTCGGGCCGCCTCCGCCGCCAGCGGCTCGGGCGAGGCGCTCTCCGCCTCCCCCGGGTCGGCGCCCGGACGGACCACGACGGCGACCCGGGCGCCCAGGCGGTCCAGCTCGTCGGACACCCCGCGGTCGGACACCGCTCCCCCGACGAGCAGCGCCGGGGCACCGAGACTCTCGGCGGCCGCGGCGTGCAGGGCCCGGACGGCCCCGTCCGGCAGGTCCGCCCCGGACCCGGCCACGACGGCGACCGGCGACCGCTCGAAGATCTGCTGGCTCGCCGTCAGCGCGAGCTCCGCCGGGTCGGGCGAGTCGAGCAGCACCGTCGAGGCCGGCTCGCGGACCACGGTCCGCACCGCCGGGCCGTCGGACGGCTGCGGGCTCACCTCGTCCCCGCACGCACCGGCGAGCAGCACGACGGTCAGGGTCGACAGGACGAATCGGGCTTTCCGTGCAGGCACCAGAACATCTTCGCGTATCCGGCGCCCCCGGGTCGACAGCACCCGGTGGATCGGCTCAGACCAGCGGCGGCGCGGACGTGCTCGCGGCGCCGGCCCGCCGCTCGCGACGCGGGAGGAGCGAAGGCGCCGCCGAGGGGGTCGGCGGCGTCACCGCGGGCGCACCCGACGACGTCGTGGTCGGGGCGGGTGACGGCGACCCCGGGCCGTCCGGCACGGCGGGGACGCCGTCGCGCGACCCCAGGTCCCGCGCGAGCCGCGACTCCGCCTCGACGACGAGCTCGTCCGGCGACCCGGCGCCCGCGACGGACCAGACCACCGCCGACCGCAGGTCCGGCCGGACCGGCAGGTCGTCGCCGGGCTCGGTCAGCCGTGCCAGCACGAGCCGACGCAGCTGGTCCGCCGAGGCCGCGGCGTGCACGTCGTCCATCGCCGGGAGGGTGGCGAGCACGGCGAAGCGGTCGCCGTCGACGCGGCCGGGCTCGCACCCGCGGGGCAGCCCGGTGCGCAGCCGCTGCGCGAGCGCCGTCAGCACGTCGTCGCCGACCTGCAGCCCGTGCAGGGCGTTGAGGCCCCCCATGCCGCGCACGTCGACGAGCACGAGCGCCACGCGCAGGGCCGACCCCCGGACCAGCTCGCAGCGCCGTGACAACGAGTGGTACGTCGCACCGCGGGTGGGCAGCCGGGTGTGGGGGTCCTGCGTGGACCGGTCGGCCAGCGCCGCGACGAGGGCTCGCATGAGGTCCGCCGTCGCGGCGGTGGCCCAGTGCGACCCGGCCACCAGGACGTCGTCGTACCGGTGCGCCTCGTCGCGTTCCATCGCGCGGGTGGCGACCGTCGAGACGGAGTCCTCGGGCGAGACCGTCATCGGGGACCAGTCGGTCACGGACGCGACGGGGCGTCGCTCCAGCACGGCCCGGCCGTAGCCCAGCCGGCCCGTCAGCGCCGCCGTCAGACCGGCTCGCACCACGAGCCCCGTGCGGGACCCGCCGTCGTCGTCCTGCACGGCGACGCACGTCACCTCGGGACTGCGGAACATGACCTCGAGCTGCCCCACGGGCATCGAGGAGCCGACCACGGTGACGGGCCGGGCGAGGTCGGCGACGATGCCGGCCAGCCGGGCACCGCCCCGGACCTGTCGGTGGCGGGCGACCTCTGTGATCTCGTCGTGCACGATCGTGAGCATCGCAGCCGCGGAGGCGCGGCGGGGGCGAGGTCGCTGAGTCTTCCGGCAGTGTTCACCGTCGTTCATCCACCGGTCAGGTGGCGGCTCGTCGTCCGCCGGCCCCGACGCGGCGTCCGCCGGCGGTCAGGCCAGGGTGAGGAACAGCTTCTCGAGCTCCTCGGCGGTGAGCCCGTCCTCGGCCTCGGCCGTGCCGTCCGGGTCGTTGACGCACTCGCGCATCGCCGTGGAGACGATGACGAAGCCCGCCCGGTCGAGCGCGGTCGAGACGGCGGCGAGCTGGGTGACCACGTCGCGGCAGCTGCCGCCGTCCTCGACGGCGGAGATGACGCCGTCGAGCTGGCCCCGGGCACGCTTGAGGCGGTTGAGGATGCGGCGCTGGGTCTGCGGGTCGGCAGTGATCATCGGACGGTTCGCTCCTGGTCGACGGGTGCCGCCGGACACGAGGACGCCCCGGGGCGGACGTCAGGATACGTCCACCCCGGGGCGTTCCGGGAGGCCCCGTCCCGGACGGGCCGGGACGGGGCGGGTGGCGGCCGGGTGGCGTCAGTGCGCCGCGACCCGGCTGCGCACGGGGCACCGGGTGCCCGCCAGGCGGCACGCCACCGCGGCGACCGCGACCACGCCGGCGACGACGGCGACCACGAGGCCCCCGACGCCCGGCAGCTCCTGCACCAGGACGAACACACCCATCACGAGGACGAAGTATCCGAACCCGCGGCGCAGCGCCGCCTCGGGCACCCGGCTGCTCAGCCGGGCTCCGACGAGGGAGCCGACCACGGCCGCGACCGTGACGGCCGCGACGAGACCCCAGTCCAGGGACACCGAGGTGAGGTAGCCCGCCAGGCCGGCGAACGACTTCATCCCGATGACCAGCAGGGAGGTCCCGACCGCCACCGACATCGGCAGCCCGCCGAGGAGGACGAGCGCGGGGACGACCAGGAAGCCGCCCCCGGCCCCGACCAGACCCGTGACGAGCCCGACGACGAGCCCGTCGACGATGGTCCGGCCGACCTTCAGCGTGCCGTCGTGCTCGGGCGCCCGGCCGTTGCGGCGACCGCGGATCATGGCGGCCGCCGTCGCGATCATCATGGCCGCGAAGGCGATCATGAGGATCGTGCCGGGGACGTGCCCGCCGACGAGACCGCCGGCGAAGGCACCCGCCATCCCGGCCGCACCGAACAGCAGGCCGGTGCGCCACTGGACGTTGCCGCGGCGGGCGTGGGCCAGCATGCTGGTCACCGACGTCACACCGACCACCAGCAACGAGGCGGCGATGGCCTCCTTGGGCGGGAAGCCGGCGACGTAGGTCAGCAGCGGGACGGTGAGGATGGAGCCTCCCCCGCCCAGCAGGCCGAGGGAGATGCCCACCACGACCGCCAGCAGGAGCACGGCCACTGTCGTGATGTCCACGATCGTCCCCCGCCGCTCAGGCGGCCCGGGCCGAGACGGCCTGCGGCGCCACCGGGATGGACCGGATGGTGTTCTCGACCGTCGGGCTGACCTCGGTGCGGTTCCACGGCGCCTTGGACAGCGCCGCGGCCATCGCGCAGGAGTCGGACAGGGCCGAGTACGTCAGCCCGGCACCGATCGCGCCGGCGAGGAAGCCGACGCGCGGGTGGATCAGCTTGCTGCCGACGAACCCGGCGAGCACGAGCGAGCCCGCGACCATCCGGACCTGGCGGTCCATGGCCCAGCGCTGGGTGCCGCGCACCACGGCGCCGCCGGCGGACTCGAACGCGGAGATCCCGCCGGCCAGCACCTCGGCGCTGGCCAGGCCGACCGCGGAGAGCCGGTCCTGCGCCTGCCCGGCACGGACGCCGGACTGGCACACCAGCACCACGCGGCCGCCGAGGCGGTCGGCGAGGTCGTGGGTGTGCTCGGACAGCAGCGGCAGCGGCACGTTGTACGAGCCGCGGATGTGCACGGTCTCGAACTCGGCCGGGGTGCGGACGTCGATGATGGTCAGCTCGTCGTCGGCCAGGCGCTGCTTCAGCTCGCCGGGCTCGATCGTGGTGACGGTGGCGGTGGAAGCCATCGGTGAGGTGGTGCCTTTCGTCAGGGGGTGGGGGACGTGCGTCGAGGACGGGGCGTGGGTCGCCGGGGCGGTCACGCGGGCTGCGCGACGCGCTGGGAGCCGCGCCAGGCGGTCCAGCCCGCGTAGCTGCCCTCGAGCTCGACCACGTCGTAGCCGGCACGGCGCAGCGCGCTCGCGGTCACGGCGTTGCGCACGCCGGACTGGCAGTACGTGACGATCGTGCCCTCGTCGGGCAGCTGGTCGAGGTTCCACAGCACACGGCCGCCGCTGAGCTGCTTCGAGCCCGGGATGTGGCCGTCGGCGTGCTCGGTCTTGTTGCGGACGTCGAGCACCAGCGTGGCGTCGAAGGACTCCAGCTCGGCCGGGGAGATCGTCCGCGGCGTGGTCATCGGCAGGCCGTCGAGCTCGGGGGTGAACCCGGCCACGGTGTCGATGCCGACGCGGACCAGGTGGTCACGCATCTCCTCGGCGTACGCCTGGTCCTCGGCCAGCAGGATCAGCGGCCGGTTCTCCTTCTCCGGGTCGTAGACCCAGGCGCCGTAGCTGGCCGCCTTGGCGATCCCGGGGACGTTGAGGCTGCGGGCGACGGTCCCGGCGTGCACGGCGTGCTGGTCGCGGGTGTCGACGAAGATCACCTCGTCCGCCTCGAGACGGCGGGCGAGGTCGTCGTTGGCCATCCGGCCGAGCGGGGCCAGGGGGCCGAGCAGCGCCGGACCGTCCTTGTTCTCGCGCTTCATCCGCCCGAAGTAGGCGTGGGCGTCGGGCTGCCCGTCCAGCAGCTCGTCGATGAAGCCCTGCTCGTCGTTGTCGCGCAGGTACGGCGCCCACCAGGCGTTCAGGCGCTCGTAGCCGACCGTGGTGGAGGGCAGGGCGCCGAGGGCCTTGCCGCAGGCGCTGCCGGCACCGTGGGCCGGGAAGACCTGGACGTGGTCGCCCAGGGTCAGGAACTCGTCGCGCAGCGAGGCGAAGAGCTGGCGAGCACCCTCGAACCGGGTGTCGACGCCGCCCGCGGCCTCGTCGAGCAGGTCGGGACGGCCGAGGTCGCCGGCGAAGACGAAGTCGCCGGTGAGCGCGTAGCCGGGGGCGTCGCTGAAGGCACCGTCGGTCACGAGCATCGCGAGGTGCTCGGGGGTGTGGCCCGGCGTGTGGCGCGCCTCGATGGTGATGTTGCCGATCCTGATGGTGTCGCCGTGGTACAGGCGGTTGGCCTCGAAGCCGTACTGCCAGTCCTGGCCGCCCTCGCCGGAGACGTAGATGTCGGCACCGGTGGTGGCCGCCAGCTCCCGCGTGCCGGAGAGGTAGTCGGCGTGGATGTGCGTCTCGGTCACGGCCACGATCTGCATGCCGTGCCGCTGGGCGAGGTCGAGGTACTCGGCGACGTCGCGACGGGCGTCGACGACGACCGCCTCGCCCTTGGCCTGGCACCCGATGAAGTAGCTCGCCTGGGCGAGGTCCTCGTCGTAGATCCGTTCGAGCAGCATGGGAAGTGTCTCCTTGAGGTCGGTTCCGCAATGCGTTGACCCCAGTCTGACGCATACCCCCTAGGGTATTCAAGTCACACCCCCCGGGGTATGCGTCACTCTCGACCCTACTGCCCCTGAGCAGCCCCGACGACCTGGTGCGCAGCACCCGGCCGGAACCACCCCGGGAACCTCGGCGACACCGCACCCGGACACACGTCGGGGCCCCTCCGAGCGCTCGGAGGGGCCCC
>NZ_JAUQYQ010000004.1:183454-356543 GCF_030588085.1 Isoptericola sp. b408 | reverse complement strand
CCCCGGGGGGACACCCCCCGGGCACGGGGGGCCCCCCCGCCCCCGCACCCCCGGGGGGCCCCCCCCCCGCGCGCGGGGGGCCCCCGACAGGACCGTCGGCCGGTCAGGTCCGCGCGGAGGCGGCGACCGGACCGGCCGGGATCACGCGCCGCTGTAGACGGGGAAGACGGCGCTCTTGCCGTAGTCCGTGAACTGCACCCGGAACAGCGTGTCCATGTCCTCGTCCGAGATCTCGAAGTCGACGTCGGCGTTGCTGCGCATGTGGTCGGGGTTGGCGGTCTTGGGCACCGGGAGCGTGCCGAGCTGCAGCGTGTACCGGATGCACAGCTGCGGGACGGTCACGCCGTACTTCTCCGCCATCGCCACGACGTCCGGGTCCTTCAGGATCTCGCCGTGCGCGATGGGCGAGTAAGCCTCCACGAGGATCCCGTTGCTCTCGCAGAAGTCGAGAAGGTCGAACGGGGTGTTGCCGACGTGCACGAGCAGCTGGTTCACGTGGGGCGTGACCGTGCTGCCCTCGAGCAGGTTCTCCAGGTCCTTCTGCTCGAAGTTGGACACCCCGATCGACCGCAGCTTGCCGGCCTGGTAGGCGTCCTCGAGCGCGCGCCAGGCCTCGCGGTTGCCGTCGGCGTAGTCCCCGCCCCGGAAGTCGTCCCAGGGCTGCGGGCTGTGGATCAGCATCAGGTCGACGTAGTCCAGGCCCATCGTCTCCAGCGACGCGTCGATCGACGCGACCGCCTCGTCGTAGGACTTGACCTCGGCGGCCAGCTTCGTCGACACGAACAGGTCCTCGCGGGGCACGCCGGCGGTGCGGACACCCTCACCGACCCCGCGCTCGTTGCCGTAGGCCTGCGCCGTGTCGATGTTCCGGTACCCGATCGCGACGGCGTCGCGCACGGCCTGGGCCACCACGTCGTCCTTGATGAACCAGGTCCCCAGGCCGATCCGGGGGACGGTCACGTCGTTGGACAGGGTGTACGTCTCGTTCAGCATCATGGTGGATCGCTCCTTCGGTTCGTGCGACGCCGTCCACGCTAGAACGGGCCCCGAGAACCTGCGAGGCACCACTGGTACACCTCTCGGGGGCGAACCCCACGACGCCGGCAGGACCGTCGCGCGCCAGGGCACGGCGCGGGGAGCGTCCACCCGCATCGACGTGCAGGAACGGGCCGGAGAGACGACGAAGGCCCGGAACCGCAAGGGTTCCGGGCCTTCGTGCCGGGTGGAGCTAGGGGGATTCGAACCCCCGACCTTCTCATTGCGAACGAGACGCGCTACCAACTGCGCCATAGCCCCGTGAAGCGGTAGTCAGATTAGCACCTGGCCACCGCTTCCGACCAAATCGGGGCGGCCCCGACGACGTGACGTGCGTCGCAGCGACCGACGGCGACCTCAGCCCGCCGCGCGCCGCCGCGCCAGGATCTGGTCCAGCGGCAGGCCCAGCGTCTCCGACCGCGGGCGCGGGTCGTCACCGGCCGACGGCTCCGGCGTCGTCGCAGCCGGTCCGTCCGCCGTCGACCGTCGGCCGGCACGGTCCTCCACGGTCCACCGCTCGCTGCGGACCGGGCCGCCCTCGCCGTGGGTCGAGCCGGCGAGCGAGGCCAGCAGCCCGGCCGTCGTGGAACCGCGCGGCGGAGCCTCCGGCTTGGTCACGTAGGTCGGCAGCGGGACCGGGACCGGGTCCCAGGGAGCACCGCCGACGCGCCACGCTGTCCCGTCCGTGCCGTCCGGCGACCCCGGGCGCTCGCCTGCGGAGCGCTCGCTGACGTCGTCGGACGTCGGAGCCTGCGGAGAGGACCTCGGTTCGTCCTCCTCGGCGGGCTCGGCCGGCCGGTCGGAGGAAGGGGCCACGGTCTCCCGCCGGTCCCGGGCCGACGTGGCCGACGGCGGCGGCTGGACGCGCGGGATCATCTGGGTGTTCGTGTCCGAGGGGTGCACCGCGTACCCGGTCACCCGGGCACGGTTGCGCGGCGCGTACGGCCCGCCGTGCGCCAGCGTGCGGCGCTGGGTCGCACGCTGCTGCTCGGCACGACGCTCGGCGCGCCAGCGGGTGTCCGACCGGCGCGAAGTCATCACCGCCAGCCGGCCCAGCACCAGCACCACCGCCAGCAGCACGGACGGCACCGCGGCGACCGGCCACGGCACGGACCCGAGGGCCACGAGCGTCCACCCGGCCGCCGTCACGAGCGCCAGCACGACGCTCAGCGCGAGCCGGCGGCGCGCACGGGCCGCCCGGCGCTCCAGCACGGCGAGCCGTGACGCCCGCACCTGCGGCGTCATGCCCGACGCCGGGCCGGAGGTGTGCGCGGACACGCGAGGCGTGCTGCCCGTCGTGGGCCCGTGCCCCGCCGCGCGGTTCGTGGGCATCACTCGTCCCTTTCCTGCTCCGTCCGCCACCGTCAGCATCCGCAGGCCGCCGGAGAACCGGTCGTCGACCCTGGCCGCGGCGAGCTCGGTCCGTCGGCGCAGCTGAAGCGGCACCCAGTAGCCGAGCCAGAGCACGAACAGTGCGATGACTGCGAGCCCGGCCGGCGACGTTTCCATGACCTGACGGTAGGCGAGGCGGGCACGCCCGGGCCGCACCACGGGGCGGCGTGTCCGCGACCTGGACGGCGCGCGAGCGTTCAGGCCTCGTCGCGGGTCCGCTGCCAGCGGCTCAGCAGCCCCCCGGGGACCTCCTCGGTGGTGAGCGCGAACGTGCGATGGTCCCGCCAGTCCCCCTGGATGTGCAGGTACCGCTCGCGCACGCCCTCGTCGCGGAACCCGAGCTTGGCCACCACCCGCAGGCTGGCGGCGTTCTCCGGGCGGATGTTGATCTCCACCCGGTGCAGCCCGACCACCTGGAAGCAGTAGTCGGTCACCATGGCCACCGCGGTCGGGGTGATGCCCCGGCCCGCCTGCTCCCGGGAGATCCAGTAGCCGATGCTCGCCGAGCACAACGACCCGTACTGGATCGACGACACGGTGAGCTGGCCGACCAGCTCACCGTCCAGCTCGACGGCGAAGGGCAGCGCCGTCCCCGCACGGGCCTGCGCGCTCAGGGCCCGGACGTACTCGCCGAACGACGACGTGCCGGGCCGGTCCCCCGGCGTCGTGGCCTCCCAGCGGTCCAGCCAGTCCGCGTTCGCACGCCGCAGCCGCATCCACGCGGCGCCGTCGCGTCGGCGCAGCGGCCGCAGCACCACCGCACCACCCGAGGGCATGTCCTCGCGCAGCGTGACCGGCCAGGGCTTGGTCACCGCCCACCCTCTCGTGTCGCTCATCCGACCCCCGTCCACGCCCGGCATGCCGGGCCCCTCGACTCCCGGACCCTGCCACAATGAGGGCATGCACGGCGACCGCAGGCCTCTGACCACCCCGCAGCCGTACCCGATCGTCGACGGCATGGAGACGGGCGACGCCAAGGACGAGCTGCGCCGCGCGATCCGCCACCAGCGCCAGGAGCGCTCGCCGCGGCTGCGCGAGGAGGCGGCGGCCGCGTTCGCCGAGGTGCTGGCCACGCTCCCCTCGGTCACCGAGGCCGCCGTCGTGGCCACCTACGCCTCACGGCCCACCGAACCCGGCACCGCGGCACTGCTCGAACAGCTCGCCGGCCGCGGCGCCCGGGTGCTGCTGCCCGTCCTCGGCGCGGGTCTCGCGCGGGACTGGGCCGAGTACACCGGGCCGGAGGACCTGCTGGAGCGCGCCCCGGGGCGGCCGCCCGAACCGGGGGGCCGCACGCTGGGCGGGGACGCGATCGCCGACGCCGACGTCGTCATCGCCCCGGCACTGGCCGTGGACACCCAGGGCGTACGCCTCGGGCAGGGCGGCGGCTGGTACGACCGGTCGCTGAAGCGGGCCCGCCCCGGCGTGCCGGTGGTCGCGATGGTGTTCCCGGAAGAGTTCTACGACGCCACCGAGCGCCCGCTCCCCGTGGAGGACCACGACGTGCCGGTCCACGCCGTGGCCACCCCCGAGGGCTGGCAGCCGCTGCCCGCCCGCTGACGGGGCGGGCAGCGGGTCAGGGCACCAGGGTCGCGGTGTCCTCGGCGCTCTCCTCGACGGCCTCGCGCGAGAACGGCCAGGCGAACGTCTCCCCCGCCGCCCAGGCGGAGAGCTGGTCGTCGTAGTGCGGCGAGGCCGGGTGGCCCGACGTCCCCGTCACCGTCACCCAGGTCGACGCGTCCAGGTCGGCGAGGTCGACGACCATCCGCATCGAGGGTCCGGTCTGCACCGCGAAGCTCCCGGTGGAGGCGTCCCACCCGGTGGCGTTGACGATCGAGCTGCCGCCCGCCATCTCCACCGCTCCGGGGTTGACGTAGTCGCGCACCACGCCGGGGACGTCCGGACCTCCGAGGACCGGGTGCTCCAGGGAGAGCTCGTGCAGCGCTCCCCAGCTCCAGTCGCCGGGGTCCTTCGAGAGCTCGACCGTGAGGTCGTGACGCGCCGTGACCAGCGCCCGGGTGAGCAGCTCGTCACGCGTCTCGAGCACGTTCAGCGTGGAGCGGTCGTCCCAGAACGGGTCGTCGGGCCGCTCGAGCATGTCCCGCACCACGACGAGCCAGCGGGAGCCGCCCGAGGGCAGGGCGTCGGCGGGCAGGTCGTCCCAGAAGGTGGCCGAGAGCAGGTTGCGCCACACGGCGTTGAAGTACGCGGCGGCCGCCGAGTCGGCGTCCGTGCGGTAGTCCCACCCGGCCAGGAGCTCCTGCCCCGCCGCGTCGTAGGGGTCGTCGATCTCCATCTCCAGCAGCACCGGCACGAGGGCCGCGGCGAACGGCGACCAGTCGTCGAGCATGATCTCGTTCATGTCCTCGACGGTGAACTGCCGGCCCGCGCTGATCTGCTCGGTGAGCAGGGTGCGGATCCGTTCGGACCGGAACCCGTGGTCCCAGTCCTTCCCCAGCTCGGGTCCGACGCCGTCGGGCAGCACGGCCTGGTTCGCCGCGACGATGAACCCCTCCTCGGGATCGAGCGCGCGCGGCATGTCGGCCGGGTCGACGTACCCCGTCCAGTCGAACCGGGGGTCCCAGCCGGGTCGAGGCCAGGTGCCGTCCGACGGCACGGGCCCGTCGACGTCCCGACGCATCGGCACCCGCCCGGGCGCCTGGTAGCCGATGTGCCCGTCCGTGGTGGCGAAGACGATGTTCTGCGCCGGCACGTCGAAGAGCGCGGCCGCCTCGGTCACGTCGGCGGCGTCGCTCGCGACACCCAGCGCGAACACGGCATCGGCCGTCCGCCCGGGTTCGAGGGCGGTCCAGGCCAGCGAGACGGCGTACTCGCCGAACTCCGTTCCGTCCTCCGTGGGCGACCCTACGACCGCGCCGACGTCGAGCACGTCCGAGACCACCGGCCCGTGCTCCGTGGACCGTACCGGCAGCTCGACGGGGTCACCTCCGTTGACGCGGATGGTCTCGGTGCGCGACTCCATGTCGACCCACTCCTCGGCGTCGGCGTCGCGCAGCCAGGTGTCGTTGCGGACGCGTTCGACGAAGAAGTCGGTGACGTCGGCACCCAGGTTCGTCAGGCCCCAGGCCAGGTCGCCGTTGTGGCCGATGATCACCCCCGGGAAGCCCGCGAAGGAGAACCCGCTGACGTCGAACGGGCACGAGCCGTCGACCTGCTCGCAGTGCAACGAGACCTGGGACCAGATCCCGGGCGCGCCCAGGGACAGGTGCGGGTCGTTCGCCAGCAGGGGTTCGCCCGAGGCCGTCAGGTCCCCCGAGACGACCCAGGAGTTCGACCCGGAGGCCTCCCCCCGCCCGACGAGCACCGGGACGGAGTCCAGCGCGGCCGTGGCGGACTCGATGGCCGCGTCGAGGGCCTCGGTGCCCCACGGCAGCTCGGTGGAGGTCCGGGCAACCGTGTCGGCGTCGGAGGCCCTGAGGTCCTCCTCGGCGAGGATCGGCGTGTTGCCGGCCGCCGCGTAGGCGGGGAAGAGCTCGTCGACCAGCTCGACGTCCTCCAGCGTGCTGTAGGCCTTGGCGCGGGCCAGCTCGTCGTCGTAGTTGCCGCGCAGGTCCCACGCCATCGCCTTGAGCCAGGCCAGCGAGTCGACCGGGTCCCAGGGGTCCGGGTCCGCGACGTCCACGGTGACGCCCAGCACCGTGTACTCCACGGCGAGGTCCTCCGGGGCACGGTCGGCCAGGTAGGCGTTGACGCCCTGGGCATAGGCCTGCAGGTAGGAGCGGGACTCCGGGGAGATGAGGTTCCACTCCTCCTCGGCGACGTCGCGCCACCCGAAGGTCCGGATGACCTTGTCGGCGTCGATGGCGGCGGGGACGTCCCCGACCAGCTCGGCGAGCCGGCCGGAGGTGACGTGCCGCCGGTAGTCCATCTCGAAGAAGCGGTCCTGGGCGTGCAGGAAGCCCTGGGCGGCGAACAGGTCCTCCGCGGTCGAGGCGTAGACGTGCGGGACGCCCTGGGCGTCGCGCTGCACCGTCACCTCGCCGCTCAGACCGGGCACCTGCTCGGTCGCGGCGTGGTCGGGCAGCGGCCGCCGGGCGGTGACCACCGTGAACGTGACGGTCGCGACGACGGCCAGCACGACGAGCACGGCGATGCCGACGGCGGTGCGGCGCAGCCGCGACCGTCGGGGCGGGGCGGCGTCGTCCTCGGGCGGTTCGTCGCCCGAGCGGGGCGGGTCGGATTCGTGCGTGACGGGGTCGGTGCTCGCAGACACGCAGGCGAGACTACCGCCCGAGTATGATTGGCACTCGCAGGATCCGAGTGCCAGCCATCTGAGGAGAGACCGTGCCCACGTACGCCTACCGGTGCGCCGACTGCGGCCACGCCTTCGACATCCGCCAGGCGTTCAGCGACGACGCGCTCACCGTCTGCCCCGAGTGCGCCGGGCGGCTGCGCAAGCAGTACGGCTCCATCGGGGTGACCTTCAAGGGGTCCGGCTTCTACCGCACGGACTCGCGCGCCGGCGGGGGCAAGAGCTCGGGTTCCTCCTCCTCGGGCGGGACCTCGTCCTCGGGCGGGTCCTCCTCCGGCTCCTCCGGCTCCTCGGGCGGTTCCTCCTCGAGCTCCTCCTCCGGCGGGTCCTCGCAAGCCGCCTCCGCCTGACTTCAGGGGCCCCGCCCACCCACCGGCGCAGGTGTCCACAGACGGGTGCCCGCCTGCGCCGCGACCCCGCACCGCCGGCCTAGCGTTCCCCGGCATGGACCTCAGTGCGAACCGTCAGGTCGGTGCGTACCTGCGCCTGGTCGTGTGGCGGTCACGCTTCGTCGTGGCCGCCTGCTGCTGCGGGCTCGCCGCCTGGGCGGTCGTCGCGGCCGTCCGACCCGCGCCGCCCCCGACCCTGGACGTCCTCGTCACCGCGCACGACGTCACCACCGGCCACACCCTGACGTCCGACGACGTGACCACCGTGCCGGTCCCGGCCGCGCTGGCCCCGGCGACGCTGCTGCGCGACCCCGACGAGGCCCTCGGGCGGACGACGGTCGTCGACCTGGCGGCCGGCACCCCGCTGTCCGCCTCGGTGGTCCGGCCGGGCGGGCCGGCAGGGTCCGCTCCGCCCGGGACCGTCGTCGTCGCGGTGCGCCTCACCGAGTCCGGCTGGCTGCGCCCCGGGGACCGCATCGACCTCGTCGCCACCGACGACGGCGGGACACGACTGGCGCGGCGCGCCCAGGTGCTGCCGCCGGCCGCGGAGGATCCCGGATCCAGCGCCGTCGACGAGCCGGGCGCCGGCCTGCTCGGCGTCCCGGGCGCCGGCGACTCCACCGGCGTGACGTTGGTCGCCGTCTCGCCCGAGGAGGCCCCCGCGGTGTCGGCCTCCTCCGGGTGGGGCGCGATCGCCCCGGTCCTCGTGCCGTGACGGCCGGGCCGACGACCCGTGCGCCCGGGAGCCGCCCCGCCGGCGACGGTGCGTCGCGCCGGCGACGGTGCGTTGCCTTGCGCGACGGCTCCCGGGCTGATCGGATGCCGGTCGACCGTCGCGCGCGGCGAACCGCCGCGATCCGCACTCCGAAGGGACGCCGTCAGATGACAGGCATGCTGTCCGGGTTCAAGCAGTTCATCATGCGAGGCAACGTCGTCGACCTCGCGGTCGGCATCGTCATCGGCGGCGCGTTCGCCGGGGTCGTCAGCGCGCTGACCGACGGCCTGCTCACCCCGCTGATCGCGGCCGTCTTCGGCGAGGCCAGCCTGGCCGGGGTCGGGAACTTCACGCTCAACGGCGCCCAGTTCTCGATCGGGCTGTTCCTGGACGCCGTGCTCCGGTTCCTGCTCGTGGCGGCCGCCCTCTACGCCGTCGTGGTGCTGCCGATGAACAGGCTGGCCGAGCGGCGCGCCCGCGGTCAGGAGCCGGAGCCGGAGCCCGTGCCCTCCCCGGACGTCGTGCTGCTGACCGAGATCCGCGACCTCCTCGCCGAGCGCCGCGCCTGACGCCCGAGCACCACCGGTCGGGCGACCGCCCGACCGGAACCGACCTGCGGGGCCGGCGCCGGGGTCACCAGTGCGGGGGCACGTCCCCGCGCAGCCGGTCGTCGTTGGACCCGTGACCGCCAGACTCGTCCGTGCTGACGCCCCAGTGGGTCTCCTTCTCGCTCCCCCGGCGCACGGCCCGGCGGGGCCCGCGTCGGCGTGCGCCCGCCGGCGCGGCGGGCGCCTCCGGGGTCCCGGCCGGGTCGACGGGGTCGACGGGGGGCTCGGCGTTCTCGCTCACGGGACCATTCTGCCCGCCCCGCGGTCGAGGATCAGTCGACCTGGTCCCGGTCCGCGACCGGCCCGACCGGGGAGTCGTCCGGCTCGCCCTCGTCGTCCAGCACCGGCACGACGATCTCCGGCGGCACGGGCACACCGCCCGGGGTGCCGACGCGCTCGTCGCGGACCCGCTGCACCAGCCGGCGCACCCGGTCCGCCTCACCGTCGGGGTCGAGGAACACGGCCGCCGACCACACCTGCGTGACGGTCCAGCCGAGACGTTCGAGCCGCTGCGCGAGCTGCCGGTCACGCAGCCGCACCGACGGCTCGGCCACGTAGTCCTCGTCGTCGGTGAGCACGGCGACCAGCAGCTCGCCGGGCAGGTCCGGGTGCCCGACCACCAGGGGGACGTGATCGCCGTCGACGGTGCCGTAGTCGGTCTCGACGAGGTACCCGAGCCGCCACAGGCGCTCACCCAGGTCCGTGACCAGCCGGTCCGGGACGCGGCCCACGTCGACGCCGTTGCCCAGCTCGACCTGGTCGGCGACGCCCGAACGCCGCTCGGCCGTCTCCAGCACCTCGCGCAGCAGCCGCGGACCGGCACCGCGCAACCGGTCGGGATCCAGGGCCGCGGCGTCGAAGGAGCTCACCACGTGCAGGCGGCGCCGCGTGGCGCCGAGCGCGCCGAGCAGCATGGCCTCGCCGCCGTCCTCCCCGAGCACGCCGAACCGGTGCAGCACCCGGCCGTGCGGCGTCCGGCCGAAGCCGACGGACAGCAGGATGGTGTCGCGCGACAGCCCGGCGACCCCGGTGATGTCGGCGACGACCACGGGCTCGGGGCGCCGGCCGGAGAAGAAGGGGGCGAGGGCGGGGTTCGCGCGCACCTCGGCGAGCAGGGCCTCGCGGATCCGGTCGGCGTGGGTCGCCGTGATCGTGACGATGCCGAGGGTCTCCTCCGGCCGCGTCATCGCGTGCTCGATGGACGCCTCGATGACCCGGTCCACCTCGGCCCGCGTGCTCTGCACCGAGCCGCTGGACTGGTCGGGCATCCCGCTGCCGTCGACGAGGTCGAAGCGGATCAGCTCCTCGGACCGCGGCACCGGGGCGGGCCGCAGCAGCTCGTCGTACCCGTGGGCCGCCAGGAGGCGGGTCAGGGCCGGGTCGCGACGGTTCTCCCGCGGCTGCAGCGTCAGGGTCGGCAGCAGCTCCGACAGGTCGGCGACGCTCGTGCCCGAGGCCGACCGCGGGTCGCCGACGACGAGCACCTGGCGCCCGCGCGCCAGCGCAGGGAGCACCACCTCCGTCGGCACGTGCTGGACGGCGTCGATCACCACGAGGTCCGCGGTACGGTGCGCCGGCATCAGGTGCGGCACGAGCGTGGGCGTCGCGAGCACCACCGGCCGCAGCCGCCGCGCGAGGTCCCCGTACCGCTCCACCAGGTCGCGCAGGGAGGTCAGGCGTCCCCCGATGAGCTCGGCGAACAGGTCCTCGGCGCCCTGCCGGTCCGCACGCATCGCCGTGCCCAGGTGCGACCGGGTCGCCACCCGCACCGGCTGCGACAGCGCCGCCAGGTGGCGCGTGTCCAGGTCCCGGAAGCGCCGGGCCAGGGCGTCGAGCCCGGCACCGTCCTGCCCGGCCAGCACCGGGTCCTCGGCGAGGACCTGCTCGAACACGGTCGACCACCAGGCCAGGTCCAGCTCCGCGCAGACCCGGTCACCGGCCACGCGCCGCGTCGTCAGGTCGTCCACGAGCGCGCCGATCCCCGCCTCACGGGCACGGCGCAGCAGCGCCGTGCGCTCCGGCAGCGTCTCGAGGGCCTTCGGGTCCCCCGCGAGCTGGTGCAGCCGCTGGGCCAGCGCGTCCAGGTCGAGGTCGAGCAGACGCCCGCCCGCCGTCGTGGGGGCCAGGACCGGCTCGAGCTCGGTGAGGTCGATCCGCACCGCCTCGTAGGTGTCCTCGATGGTGGCCAGCCCCTCGGGCAGCGTCGGCCAGCCACCGCGCGCCGAGTGCTCCGCCCACAGGTCGCGCTGCGCGGAGACCTCTTGCAGCGCGCCGTGCAGGTCGGTGACCCGCACCCCGGGGCGCACCATGTCGCGGGCGCGCTTGCGCAGCCGACGACGGGTGAACCACCCCATCTCGATCCCCCGCTCCCGACGCCAGGCGCGCGGGGCGGTCGCCTGCACCAGGTCGGTGGCGGTGCGTTCGAACACCATCGGGTGGAAGACGTCCAGCGTGCTGCGCATCCCGGCGAGCATGCGGAGCTGCTCGCCCCAGGCGCGGGTGGTACGAGGCACCTCCAGACCGGTGACCTCGCCGGTGTAGGCGATCTGGCGCCGCAGCTGCGGCAGCGTCGCGTCCTTGAGGCGTCGCACCCGGGCCAGCGCGTCCCGCGCGGCGTCCATCGTCAGCAGGTCGGCCCCGAACCAGGGCGTGCCGGACGGGCGCAGCGTGAAGGCCCCCAGCGTCGCGGCGCGCTCCAGGTCGGCCGCGAGCCGGTGCCGTCGCTCGGTGTCCAGGGCCAGCGCCGTCGTCGGGTCCAGCCGGACGCGGGTCGACGGCGACGGCCGCTCCGAGGTGAGGCGCGCCAGCTCCTGCAGCGCGTCGTAGGCGGAGACGCCCCACGGCGAGCGCCGCGCGTGCAGGGCGTCGATGTAGCCGGTCAGCTGGGCCCGCGCCCCGATGAGGGCGTCGCGGACCTCGGCCGGCCCGGTCGTGTCCAGGTCCTCCGGTTCGCTGGCCATCGCCGCGAGCAGCCGCCGGGCCATGTCGTCGCGCCAGGTCGGCCGGGGGGTGACGTCGAGCGAGAGGCCGCCCAGGCCGAGCTCGTCGAGCCGCTGGGCCAGGCTGTCCGCCGCGCGGCGGTGCCCCGTGACGTACAGCACCGACCGGCCGGCGGCGGCCGCCTCCGCCACCACGGCGGCGACGGTCCCGGCGACGTCGGCGCCCACCGGGGCGTCGACGAAGAGGTGGTGACCGGTCGCGGCCGCCTCGACCACCTGCCGCTGGTCCGGGTCCAGGTCGCCCACGCCCCGCTCCCGCGCCGGGTCGGGGTCCGTGCGCCGGGGCTCCGGCAGCTCGACGCCGGCGACGCGCTCGCGCGCCGGCTCGGCACCGGCGAGCGCGGCGACCAGCTCGTGACGGCCCAGCGCCGGCGCGAGCTCGTCGAGGTCGTCCACCAGCGCCTGAGCGGGGTGCACGAACGTGCCGGCCAGCACGCGGTGCTCCCAGCTGAAGTCGTCGAGGTGCTCGGCGGCGATGTCGGCGAGGCGCTCCAGCACGTCGTCAGGGTCGAAACCGGCCGCCGTGAAGGTCGCGCCGGCGAGCCCGGCCGCGTCCAGCCGGGCACCGCGTGCCCGCAGCGTGCGGACCAGCTGGGGGTTGACCTCGACCGTCGGCTCGAGCGTGAGCTCGTAGTCGGTCTCCCCCTCGCCGCGTGGGGCGAGCAGGACCGGGCGCAGCAGCACCGGGGCGTGCACGGTCCGGGTGCCGCCGGCGCCGTCCTCGCCGGACGGCACGCCTCGCGCCTCGGGCTCGCGTGCGGCGACGCTGACCACGGGGATGGAGGTCGTGACGGCCTCGGGCGGGGAGGAGGCGCTCGCGGCGGACGCGGCGCTGGTGCCCGACGCCGCCACCTCGGCGAGCGCCGTCAGCTTCCCGCGGCGCTCGGCGGTGGGCTCGCCGTCGGCGTCGACGGTCTCGGTCCACGTGGCCACGCCGATCGCGAGGTAGGTGGGGGCCATGCCGTAGCGGGCGGCGTGCTCGGCCGACCGCACCATGACGGCCCGGGCCCGGCGTCGTGCCGTGGGGAAGGAGTCGCCCTCGCGGACCAGGTTCGACAAGCGGGTGGCCCGCCCGGCGAACAGCTGCGCGACGCCCGAGGGGTGCGCGGCGGACAGGTCGACGACGGCCTCACCGAGGAGCCCGACGTCGGCCACACCGGCGCCGCCGGCGGTCTCGACGAGCCCGGCGCGCCACCGGCGCACGGCGTCGACGAGCGGGGTCGTGGTCGTCGGTCCCGCGGCGGAGGAGGCGCTGCGGGCGGTGTCGTCGTCGGAGGTGGCGTCGGTCCGCGACGGCTCCGGCGCGGCGCCGTCGCCCGACCGGTCAGCCTGTCCCGTGGCGTCGTGCGGTCCGGCCGCGGGCTGGGCCCCGGTCGCGGCGGTGGATCGGCGCAACACTCTCACGCCAGCACGGTAGTCCGACCTCCCTCCCGGATGGTGGCGGGCACGCCGGGCCACCGGGGAATCACGAACGCCCCCTCGGTGGGGGCCGAGGAGGCGCCGTCCGGCACGAGTCCGGATGAAGACAGCGCGCACCGCGCAGGGGGCGGGCGGTGCGCGCTGCCACCCGAGAGTGTGCCGGTGATGTCGCTAACACGTCAATACACGGTGCGCACCTCGAAACGATTCGCACGACCGTCCAGCAAGTAATGACGTGGCATCACGCCTGGTCGGAGGCCTACCATCGGTCGGTGCGAAAGATGCTCGAGGCGATCGTCCCTGCCCGGCTGGGACGCAGCTTTCGCTGGCTCGTGTCGGCGAGCTGGACCAGCAACATCGGCGACGGCATCGCGCTGGCCGCCGGACCGCTGCTCGTCGCCTCCCAGACCGACTCGGCGTTCCTCGTGGCGCTCGCCGCGCTGCTGCAACGCCTGCCCTGGGTCGTGCTCGGGCTGTGGGCCGGGGCGCTCGCCGACCGGCTCGACCGGCGCCGGCTGGTCATCGTCTCGAACGTCCTGCGCACCGTCGTCGTGGCGGTGCTGTGCGCGTTCATCCTCACCGACCACGTCAACATCACCGTCGTGCTCGTGGCGATGCTGCTCATGGGCGTCGCGGAGGTGTTCGCCGACACCACGGCCCAGACGCTGCTGCCGATGCTCGTGGACTCGCGCGACCTCGGCACGGGCAACGCCCGCCTGCAGGCCGGGTTCCTCACCGGCAACCAGCTCGTCGGACCGCCCGTCGGCGCGGCGCTGTTCGCCGCGGGGCACGCCTGGCCGTTCGTCGTGCAGGTCGTCACCCTCGCCCTCGCGATCGTGCTGGTGAGCCGGGTCGTGCTGCCGGCCGTCCCGCCTCCGACGACGTCCGGCACCCGCGGCGAGATCCGCGACGGGCTGCGCTGGCTGTGGAACCACCCGCCCGTGCGGACCCTCGCGCTGGTCATCTTCACCTTCAACCTCACCTGGGCCGCCCCCTGGGGCGTGCTGGTCCTCTACGCGCGCGACCAGGTGCAGATGGGGCCGGTGGGCTACGGCCTGCTCATCACGTCCTCCGCCGTCGGCGGGGTCGTCGCCACCGTGCTGTACGGCCGCCTGGAGCGGCGGTTCACGCTGGCCACCCTCATGAAGGTGTGCCTCTCGGCCGAGGTCGCCTTCCACCTGGTCCTGGCGCTCACCACGACCGGCTGGGTCGCCATGCTCGCGCTGTTCGCGTTCGGGCTCTACACGTTCGTGTGGGGCACCGTGTCGAACACGGTGCGTCAGCGCGCCGTGCCCACGGCGTACCAGGGCCGCGTCGGGTCCGTGTACCTGCTGGGGCTGTTCGGCGGGATCGTCGTCGGCAACTTCCTCGGCGGGCTGCTCGCCGAGTGGTGGGGGATCACGGCCCCGTTCTGGTTCGCGTTCGTCGGCGCCGGGCTGACGCTGGCGCTCGTGTGGCGCCAGCTCGCGCACATCGCGCACACCGAGGCCCCCTGACCCCGTGTTGCTGCGGGCATGAAATCTGCAGCCCGGCGGCGGTGCGGAGCCGTGGATTTCATGCCCACAGCGGTAGGGCGGTGGCGGGCCGGCAGCCGGGCGGCCTACTCCCCCGTCGATCCGTCGATCAGCCCCCGCGCGACGTCGAGGTGGCCGGCGTGCCGCGCGTATTCCTGGAGCACGTGGAAGCAGATCCACAGCAGAGTCGGCGGGTCCTCGGCGAAGCGCCCGCCGACGGCGGCACGCTCGGCGAGCTCGTGCTCGGCCAGCACGGCCCGGGTGCGCTCACCCCCGGCGTGCAGCTCCTCGAGCAGCGCCGCCACGGTGACGCCGTCGGGCACCTGCCAGAGACCCTCGGGGTCGCCGCCCGAGTCGCCCCACGGATCGTCGACCTGCTCGCCGAGGAAGCCCCAGACGAACCAGCGGCGCTCCATGTGCACCAGGTGGATCAGCAGGTCGGCGGGCGTCCACCCGGACGGCAGCACGCTGGTGGTGAGCTGGGCGCCCGTGAGGCCGCCGAGCTTCCGCGCGACGGCGGCTCGGTAGTAGTCGAGATAGGCCACGAACTGGGCGGCCGGGTCGGTGGAGTCGAGGCGGGGTTCGACGTCGGAGAGCGGCATGCGGGCAGGGTACGGCGCGGCCGCCGGCAACCTTTCGCTTGCAGCGTGCTCGTCACCGACCCCGTCTTTGCAGCATGCCTGCGGTCGGCAGAGCACCGCCCTCCTCGGGCGTCCGGAGGTCAGGCCGACGCCCGAGCCCCGGTTCCCACGTCCTCCGGGCCCGTTTCGCCGCCGCGGAGGCGGCGGCCAGAGCGTTCCCGTCGGTGGGCGTTGATGACCGGGCCCTCTGCTGGAAGGTCCCGGGCCCAGACGTCTGCACCGTGGTGCAGCTCGGCCCAGGCGGCGAGGTTGGCCGCGGCGTTGAGGTCGCGGTCCAGGGACAGCCCGCACGTGCGGCAGTCGAAACGGCGCACGGCCACCCCACCCATGTCCTGCACGGACCGGCAGGCCGAGCAGGTCTGGGACGAGCGGTACCACCGGTCGGCCCGGACCAGCTCCCCACCGCGCCACGCCTGCTTGTAGGCGATCTGCCGGGTGAGCTGGTACCAGCCGACGTCGTGGGTCGACTCGGCCAGGGTGGGGTTGCGCGCGAGCATGCCCCGCACGTCGAGATGCTCGAGGACGAGCCGGTCGTGGGTCTTGACCAGCCGGTTCGAGATCAGGTGCGCGTGGTGACGGCGCCGACGCGCCGTCCAGGCGTAGTAGCGGGCGAGCCGGGCGACAGCCCGCCGACGACGGCGGGAGCCCTGCCGCTTGCGGGTCACGGCGCGATGCAGTGCCCGACGGCGGCGCGCGGTGGAGCGCAGCAGCCGCGGCCAGGCGTCGATGCGGTCCACCTCGGTGCCGTCGCTGCGGGCAGCGACCGCCAGGGAAGTCAGCCCGAGGTCGACGCCGACCCACCGCGCGTCCGCCTCCGCCGCGTCGACTCCCCGGCCCGGATGCCGCTGGGCCGGGTGCAGGTCCGCCGCCTCGACGTTGAGGGACACCCACCAACGACCCTGACCGCGCGAGACGGTGGCGAAGAGGATCCGCGCCCGGTCCTTCGCGAGCATGCGCCGCAGGCGACGCGTGTCCTCGCGGACCCGCAGCGTCCCGACTCCGGGCAGGAGGACCGACCGCGGCGTGGCCTCCCCGACCCGTATCGCGGGCTTGCCGCGCCGCGGGAACTGGTTGCGGATGCGGAAGGACTGCCGAGCGGTGGCCTTCTTCCGGAAGCCCGGGTGCCCGACCTTCCGGCCCGCACGCTCGCCCCGCCGGGAGGCCGACCATGCGGCCAGCCCGCGCCCCAGGTCGACGGCGGCCTCCTCGAAGACCTGCTGGTAGACCTCCCGTCGCCACACGAGGCCCAGGTCGGTGATCTGCGCGGCCCCGTCCGGGGCGACGGTGAAGACGCGCCCCGCCGCTTCGGACTTCTTCCACGCGTTGAACGTGGTGATGAGGTCGTAGCCGGTGCGGGGGACCGTGACGTCCTCGCCACTTTCCCGGGCTCGGCGGGCGTCGAAGACGAAGCGCAGGCACTGGTTGAACGCGAACCGCGACGCCCCGGCGTGCCGCTCGAGCACGCCCCGCTGCTCGACCGTCGGGTCGAGGCTGAAGCGGAAGGTCGTGTGCCGGGTCATCGCTGGTCAGCCTGCCAGGAGGCACCGACATTGAGTCGAACAGGTGTGCGCCCGGCGCGATTCGAACGCGCGACACCGCGCTTAGGAGGCGCGTGCTCTATCCCCTGAGCTACGGGCGCTCGCCGCCTCGATGACGACGCGCCGCCACAGCCGGAGCCCCGGCGACGCCCACAGCCTAGCGCCCGAGCCCGCCGGAGCAGGAATCAGCCCCACGCCGCCGGGTCGGCCACGACCTCGCGCAGCACCTCCCGCGCTCCCCCGGTCAGCGCCGCGTGCTCGCCGGCCACCGCGGCCCGCACCACGACCGGCGCGAACGGCGCCGCCAGCACCCGGTCGGCCAGCCCTGCCTCGACCTCGGGACGCAGCCACTCCTCCAGGTCCGTGTACACGCCGCCGAGCACGACAGTCGAGACGCCGGTGAGGTTCACGAAGTCGGCGAGCGCCGAGCCGAGCGCCTGCCCTGCCCGCACCACGGCAGCACGCGCCTGCCCGGCAGGAGCACCGCCGTCGGCCCTCAGCAGCGCGACCAGCGAATCCAGCGGCGCGTCGGCCGCCAGCCCGGCGGCCCGCAGAATCGCCTCCTTGCCGGCGTACTGCTCCAGGCAGCCGTGGGCGCCGCAGGTGCAGCGCGGCCCGGCGGGGTCGACGACGACGTGCCCGATCTCGCCGTTCCACCCCCGTTCGGCGAGGAAGAGCGCACCGTCGACGACGATCCCGCCACCGATGCCGACGTCGCCGGAGACGTAGAGGAACGATGGCGGCACATCGCCGGCGAGCTCGGCGAGCGCGGCGAGCTTGGCCTCGTTGGCGACGACGACGGGCAGCTCGCCGAGGCCGAGCGGCGGCACCGGGTCGAGAGAGGACCAGCCGAGGTTCGGGGCGACCTCGAGCTCGCCGGTGCGGGCGTCGACGAGGCCGGGCAGCGCGAGCCGGGCGCCCGCCACCTGCATCCCGTCGGCCCGGACGCCCGCGACGACGTCCGATGCGAGGGCCCCGAGACGGGCGAGCACGGCGGCGGGGTCGGAGTCGTGGAAGCTTCCGGTCTCGACCCGCTCGGCCACCACGTCCCCGGCGAGGTCGAGGACGCGCACGCCCAGGTAGTCGACATTGACCTCGAGGCCGACTCCGACGACGGTGCGCCGCGCCGGGACCAGCGGCACGGCGGGGCGTCCGGCACGCTGCGCGGGGACGGGAGCGAGCTCGGTGACGAGGCGTGCCGCGAGGAGCCGGTCGACGAGGGTGGACACCGTCGCACGGGTCAGCCCGGTGGCGGTGGCGACGTCGGCGCGGGACGGCGGGACGAGGTCGGGCGGCCCGGGGGCCGCCGCGGCGTCGTAGATGGCGCGGGCCACGAGTCGCAGGTTGCGTTCGCGCAGCGTGTGCTGGCGGGATGCACTCGCGTCGTCAGCGGCACCCGGGCTACGCGTCGTCGGCTCGGTCACGTCTTGACTCTAGCCCAGCGACGGGTAATAGTTCATTCATAGAACAAACGCCGTGGCCGTCGTCGCCCGGCGACCGACTCGACGAGGAGAAACCCGTGAGCGACATCAAGTACTCCTTCGGCCTGTGGACCGTCGGCTGGCCCGCGAACGACCCGTTCGGCGCCGCGACCCGCCCCGACCTGGACCCGGCCGACTCCGTCCGCAAGCTGGCGGACCTCGGCGCCTGGGGCTTCACGTACCACGACAACGACGTGTTCCCCTTCGGCGCCTCGGAGTCCGAGCGCCAGGCCGGCATCGACGCCGTGAAGAAGGCCGCCCAGGAGACCGGCATGGTCTGCGAGATGGTGACCACCAACACCTTCAGCCACCCGGTCTTCAAGGACGGGGCGTTCACGTCGAACAACCGGGACGTGCGCCGCTTCGGCCTGAAGAAGGTGCTGCGCAGCGTCGACAACGCCGCCGAGATGGGCGCCTCGACGTTCGTCATGTGGGGCGGCCGCGAGGGCACGGAGTACGACAACTCCAAGGACCTCCACGCCGCGCACGCCCGCTACGCCGAGGGCATCGACACCGTCGCCGCCTACATCAAGTCGAAGGGCTACGACCTGCGCATCGGGCTCGAGCCGAAGCCGAACGAACCCCGCGGTGACATCTTCCTGCCGACCATCGGTCACGCCATCGCCCTGATCGACACCCTCGACAACGGCGACATCGTCGGCCTCAACCCCGAGACCGGGCACGAGCAGATGGCCGGCCTCAACTACACGCACGGCCTGGCGCTGGCGCTGTACTGCGGCAAGCTGTTCCACATCGACCTCAACGGCCAGCACGGCCCGAAGTACGACCAGGACCTCGTGTTCGGCCACGGCGACCTGCTCAACGCGTTCTTCACCGTGGACCTGCTGGAGAACGGGTTCCCGAACGGCGGGCCGCGCTACGAGGGCCCGCGCCACTTCGACTACAAGCCCTCGCGCACCGAGTACCTCGACGGCGTGTGGGAGTCGGCGAAGGCGAACATGGAGACCTACGACATGCTCGCCGCCAAGGCCGCCGCGTACCGGCAGGACCCCGCGGTCCAGGCGGCGTTCGAGCACGCCGGGATCTTCGACCTCGGGCAGTCCACGCTGGCCGAGGGCGAGTCCTTCGACGCGTTCCTGGCCGACGAGTCCGTCGACGGGCTCGACGTCGACGACGCCGCCGAGCGCGACTACGGCCTGGTGAAGCTGCACCAGCTCGCGCTGCAGCACCTCATCGGCTGACCACCACCGTCCGTCCTCTCCACCCGGGGCCGACGGCTACGGATTGCTGCAGTAGGCGGCGCTGTCTGCAGCAATCCGTAGCCATCGGTCCTGGGGGGAGGACCTCGATTCCCTCGGAGCAACGATGCCCCTCGTGGCCGGCGTGGACACCTCCACGCAGTCCTGCAAGATCGTCGTCCGTGACGCCGACAGCGGCGCCCTCGTGCGCAGCGGCTCGGCGAAGCACCCCGACGGCACCGAGATCCATCCCGACCGCTGGTGGGACGCTTTCCGCGAGGCGGCACGGGACGCCGACGGCCTCGACGACGTCGCCGCGATCGCCGTCGGCGGTCAGCAGCACGGGCTGGTCGCCCTCGACGCCGAGGGTCGGGTGGTCCGCGAGGCCCTCCTCTGGAACGACACCCGCTCCGCCCCGGCCGCCGAAGACCTCGTTACCGAGCTCGGCGACGGGGACCGCGCCACGGGCGCCCAGCGCTGGGCCGACGCCACGGGTTCCGTCCTCGTGGCGTCCCTGACGATCACGAAGCTGCGCTGGCTGCGGGATGCCGAACCCGAGAACGCCGCCCGGGTCGCCGCCGTCGCCCTCCCCCACGACTGGCTGAGCTGGCGCATCGCCGGCTACGGGCCGGCCGACGACTCCCCGCTCGGGCCTGACTTCGGCGCCCTGTTCACCGACCGTTCCGACGCTTCGGGCACCGGCTACTACGACGCCGAGGCCCCCGGGGACGACGACGGCACCACCGGTGCGTACCGCCGCGATCTGCTGCGTCTCGCGTTCGATCGCGACGACGTCGCGCTCCCCCGCATCCTCGCCCCGTCCGCGTCCGGCGGGATCGCCCACCCGAGCGTGGCCGGCGCCGACGTCGACGGCGGCGCACTGCTCGGCCCGGGCACCGGCGACAACGCGGGCGCGGCGCTGGGCCTGGGGATGCAGCCCGGCGACATCGCGATCTCGCTGGGGACCTCCGGCGTCGTCTCCGCCGTGGCGCCGCGGCGCACCGCCGACGGGTCCGGGGCCATCAACGGGTTCGCCGACGCCACCGGCAACGCCCTGATGCTCGCCGTGACGCTCAACGCCGCCCGCGTGCTCGACGCCGCCCGCAGCGTGCTCGGCGCGGGGTTCGACGAGCTCTCCGACCTCGCCCTCGCCGCCCCCGCCGGCGCCGACGGCCTCGTCCTCGTGCCCTACCTCGAGGGCGAGCGCACCCCCAACCGGCCCGATGCCACCGGCACCCTGCACGGCATCCGGCTGGCGACCTCCACCCGCGAGCACCTGGCGCGTGCCTACGTCGAAGGGATGCTCTGCGGGCTCGCCGACGGCCTGGACGCGCTGCGCGCCCAGGACGTGCCGGTCGAGCGGGTCCTGCTCATCGGCGGCGCGGCGCAGTCGCCGGCCGTGCAGACGGTCGCGACGCAGGTCTTCGGGCTCCCGATCTCCATCCCGGAGCCTGGTGAGTATGTCGCCGACGGCGCCGCGCGCCAGGCGGCCTGGGTGCTCGCGGCGGCGGCGTCACGGGGTGCGCAGGCGCCGGCGTGGTCGGCAGCGGTGGCCACCACGCTCGAGGCCGACCCGCGGCCGGAGGTCCGTGAGCAGTACGCCGCGGTCCGGGACCTCGTCTGACCCACGATCCTGACCGACGACGCAGCGTTCCGTCGCCGCGCGGTCGCACGTGCGGCCGAGGTCGTACCTCCCGTCAGGCGGTCGTACCCCGCGGGTGCGACCCCGTGACGGACGGTACGACCGCGCGGCGGCGGTAGGTGCGGATCCGGTACCGCAGCCCGTCCGCGCCCGACGACGCGACCCAGCCGCCGTCGTCGGCCCCGGTATCCGCGGGTTCGGCCACGAGCTCCCAGGCGTCCGGGTCGACGTCGGGGGCGAAGGCGTCCCCCGCGACCTCCAGGTCGATCTCGGTGACCACGAGCCGGTCCGCGAGCGCCAGCGCGTCCCTGTACACCCGGGACCCACCCATCACCCAGACCTCGTCGCCGCCGGGTGCCGCGGCGGCCGCGGCGAGCGCCTCCTCGACCGACCCCGCCACCGTCAGGTCCGCGCGCCGCTCCACCACCGCGAGCGCCACGACATCCGCAGGAGCACCGCGGGTGACGACGACGTTCGTCCGACGGGGCAGCGGCCGCACCCGGTCCGGCAGGGACTGCCAGGTGAGCCGTCCCATGACGACGGGGTGCCCCGACGTCGTGCGCTGGAAGTGCGCGAAGTCCTCGGGCACGTGCCACGGGATGCCGCCGTCGGCCCCGATGACGGGCCGCCCGGCGGCGTCGCGTGCCTGGGCCCAGATGAGTCCGATCACGCTCAGACCGCGACCGGGGCCTTGATGCCCGGGTGGTGCTGGTACCCGAGGACCTCGATGTCCTCGAAGGTGTAGTCGAAGATCGACTCGCGCGGTGCGAGCCGCAGCTCGGGGTACGGGTAGGGCTCGCGGGCGAGCTGGGTCCGCACCTGCTCGACGTGGTTGTCGTAGATGTGGCAGTCGCCGCCGGTCCACACGAAGTCCCCGACCTCGAGCCCGGTCTGCGCCGCGACCATGTGGGTCAGCAGCGCGTAGGAGGCGATGTTGAACGGGACCCCGAGGAACAGGTCGGCCGAGCGCTGGTAGAGCTGGCAGCTCAGCCGGCCGTCGGCGACGTAGAACTGGAACATCACGTGGCACGGCGGCAGGGCCATGTCCTCGATCTCGGCCGGGTTCCACGCGGTGACGACGTGCCGGCGGGAGTCGGGGTTGGTGCGGATCTGCTCGACGACGGCCGCGATCTGGTCGAGGTGGCGTCCGTCCGGGGTGGGCCACGAGCGCCACTGGACGCCGTAGACGGGGCCGAGCTCGCCGTCGTCGTCGGCCCACTCGTCCCAGATGGTCACGCCGCGCTCCTGCAGCCAGCGCACGTTCGAGTCGCCGCGCAGGAACCACAGCAGCTCGTAGGCGATCGACCTCAGGTGCACCCGCTTGGTGGTGATCAGCGGGAACCCGGCGGACAGGTCGTAGCGGAGCTGGCGCCCGAACACGCTGCGGGTGCCGGTCCCGGTGCGGTCACCCTTGGGGGTGCCGGTCGCGAGGACGTCACGCAGCAGGTCCTCGTACGGGGTGGGGATGCTCGACGCCGGGGCTCCGCTCATGTGCGAGAGTCTACGGACGCATCGCTCACGGAGGGGGACGGGATGCCGCGTCGCACGCTGCCCGGCCGGGGACTCACCACGGGCGGACTGGCCGGGCTGGTCTCGGTCCTGGTCGTGCTGCTGGTCATGGCCCGGATCGGCCGCCGGCTGGACGAGCCCGGGGTGTGGCTGATGATCGGCGTGGCCGCAGCCGTGGCGGTCCTCGGCGTGCTGGCCTGGTTCGGTTTCGTCGCGGCACGGGTGCGCGGCCAGGTGCGCCACGTGGCCCGTCACCGCCCGGGAGCGCCGCTGGTGGTGGGACGCCCGACGACGGCACTGACGGCCGAGGCGCGGTCCCTGCGTGCGGGGACGCGCGGCCTGCCGCCCGACTGCCCCGACCGGGAGCACGTCGTCTACGCGTTCCTGCCCGACCGGGTCGAGCTGTGGGTCCGCGGCGACGACGCCCCGCGCTGGTGGGTGACGCTGCCGGCCCCGGTCGCCGCCGGCACCGTGCGGCCCGGCCGCCGGGAGCTGACCGCGCTGACCGTCCGCGACCCGGCGGCACGGCTGCAGCTCGTCCCGACGTCGCACGAGGAACGCGCCTGGCCGACGGCGGCGCACCGGGAGGCCGCCGTCGCGCGGACCCAGCAGCTGCTCGCGCGCTGACATCGGCACCCCGCGAGAAGGTGCGAGGATCGACCCATGACCGATCAGACTGTTGAGGACGCCCCGGCCGCCGTCACCCCGTCGCCGACCGACCCGCTGTGGGTCGAGCGCACCGGCACCCGCACCTACCGCGGGTTCAGCGCACGCGGCGCGACCGTGGAGATCGGCCCGTCGTCCGAGGGAGCCGTCTTCACCCCCGGCGAGCTGCTGAAGATCGCCCTGGCCGCCTGCGCGGGCATGTCCAGCGACACGAAGTTCTCCCGCGTGCTCGGCGACGACTACGAGACCACCATCCGGGTCGAGAACGGAAAGGACATGGAGGACGACCGCTACCCGGTGCTGAGCGAGATCTTCGAGATCGACCTGTCCGGCCTCGACGAGAAGACGCGCGCCAAGACGCTGCTGCTCGCCCAGCGCTCCATCGACCGGGCCTGCACCGTGGGCCGCACGCTCAAGGCCGGCGCCGAGGTGCCGCCCGCCGAGTTCCTCCCGCCCCAGGACTGAGCCGAGGAACCATGCACTCGCACCGCGTCGAGGTCTCCCGCGTCGTCCCCGTGCCGGCGAACGTCGCGTTCGCCTGGGTCGCCGACCCGCGCACCCACCCCCGGTTCATCCCGCTGACGCACCTCTCCCCCGAACCGACGGCCCCGCTGGGCCCTGGGGACACGTTCACGATGGTGAGCGGTCCGGGGATCAGGCGCGGCCTGCCGGGGTTCCCGGACCGCATGACCATCACCGCCGAGCAGCGGCCGTCCACGCGGGCCGGGACCATCGGACGCAGCGCGGTGCGCAAGGAGGGTCCGTACCTGCGGGGTGTGGCCGGGTTCGACGTCGTCCCCGTGGACCTGGACCGCACCCGGATCGTCTGGTGGGAGGAGGCCTACCTGGCGGGACCCTGGCCGCGCCGCGCCAACGAGGTGCTGGTGGGACTGTTCCTGCGCGGCATGATGCACGCGTCGCTCTTCCGTCTGAGTCGCCTTCTGCAGCGACGTCGGTAAAGTCGCGGAGATGACCACGCCGCACGACGCACAGCCCCCGCAGGAGCTGGAGTCCTGGACCCGGTACCGGCCGACGCCGGTGCTGGACGCGCTGCTGACCAAGGCCGTCACCATCCCCTCGGCAGCGATCCACCGGCACGTCGACTCCGTGCGCCGCCGCAACCCCCAGGCGGACCCTGCCGAAGTCATCCGGATCCTGGAGAAGGAGTACCTGACGCTCGTCGCGACGGCGGGCGGCGCGGTCGGCGCGGTGGCGGCGGCCCCCGCGGTCGGCACGAGCGCGGCTGCCGTGCTGACGACGAGCGACATCGCGACGTTCTTCGCGTCGTCGGCCGTCTTCTCCCTGGGTGTCGCCAGCGTGCACGGCATCGCGATCGAGGACGTCGCCCGCCGCCGCGCCCTGCTGCTGGCCACCGTGCTCGGCGAGGCCGGCGCCCGTGACGTCGAGAAGGCCGCGGCCGGGTCCCAGATGGCCTGGGGCAAGGTGCTCCTGACCTCGATGCCGCAGTCCACCCTGAAGCGGGTCAACCGCGTGCTCACCCACCGGTTCCTGCGCCGCCAGCTCGCCAAGCAGGGCACGCTGGCCCTGGGCCGGATGATCCCGTTCGGCGTCGGTGCCGTCGTCGGCTTCGCCGGCGGCCGTGCCCTGGGGCACGGCGTCGTCGCGCAGTCACGCAGTGCGTTCGGCGTCCCGCCCGGCCGGTTCCCCCCGGTGATCGAGCAGCCCCCGGCCGACCTGATCGAGGGTCCCCAGGCACCGACACGTGGACGTCGCCGCAGTTTTCGGCGCCGGAATGTGGCCGTTCCCGACGACGACCGCGGCACCACCGGCGCGTAGGCTCGGAGGCGTGAGTACCTCACCAGCCGACCAAGCCGCCGTCGACCCCGCGCTCGCCGCACGCCTGCCGGAGCTGCGCGAGCAGTACGCAGCCCTCCAGGCCCGGGACCTGTCCCTGGACCTGACGCGGGGCAAGCCGTCCGCCGAACAGCTCGACCTGTCCGAGCCGCTGCTGGCGCTGCCCGGCGAGGGACGACACACCTCCGCCGCCGGCACCGACGTGCGCAACTACGGTGGCCTCGACGGGCTGCCGGAGCTGCGCGAGATCTTCGCCGAGCTGCTCGGCGTGCCCGTCGACCAGCTGCTCGCCCAGGACAACGCGTCGCTGCGCCTCATGTACGACTCCGTCGTGCAGGCGATGCTGTTCGGCGTCCCGGGCGGCGAGGGTCCGTGGTCGCAGCAGGGCGAGATCACGTTCGTGTGCCCGGTGCCCGGCTACGACCGCCACTTCGCGATCTGCGAGGAGCTCGGCATCCGCATGGTGACGGTGCCGATGACGCCGGAGGGCCCGGACGTCGACGCCGTCGCCGAGCTCGTCGCGCACGACCCGTCCGTCAAGGGCATGTGGGCGGTGCCGACGTACGCCAACCCGGACGGGTCGGTGATCACCGAGGACGTCGCCCGCCGCCTGGTGTCGATGCCGACCGCCGCGCCCGACTTCCGCATCTTCTGGGACAACGCCTACGCGGTGCACCACCTGACCGAGCACGAGACGCCGACGGCGGACGCGGTCGGCCTGGCCGTCGAGGCCGGCAACCCGGACCGCGTGCTGATGTTCGCCTCGACCTCCAAGGTCACGTTCGCCGGGGCCGGGGTGTCGTTCTTCGCGTCGTCGCCGGCCAACGTGGCCTGGTTCAAGCAGCACCTGGCGTTCCGCTCGATCGGCCCGGACAAGGTCAACCAGCTCCGCCACGCGGCGTTCTTCGGGGACGCCGACGGCGTGCGGGCGCACATGGCGAAGCACCGAGAGATCCTCGCGCCGAAGTTCCGTGCCGTCGTCGAGATCCTCGCCGACCGTCTCGGGGACACGGGCGTGGCGACCTGGACGGAGCCGGCCGGCGGCTACTTCGTCTCCGTGGACGTCGTGCCGGGCACGGCGTCGCGGGTGGTGCAGCTCGCGCAGGAGGCCGGGATCAAGCTGACCCCGGCCGGCGCGACGTTCCCGTACGGCGAGGACCCGCGGAACGCGAACATCCGTCTCGCCCCGTCGATGCCGCCGCTGGAGGAGGTCCGCGTCGCCATGGACGGCGTCGCGACCTGCATGCTGCTGGCCGCCGCGGAGGCAGCCTCCGCCTGATCCGCACCCTCGCTGTGGGCATGAAATCTGCGGTTCGTCGTCGCCGACGACCGCAGATTTCGTGCCCACAAGCGTGTGCAGGGTCGTGAGGCGTCCGTCACAGCACGGAACCTCCCCGGCTCCTCACCGCGGGCGGCACAGCCGCCGACCTAGGCTGCGGGTGAACGCCCGCGGCCGACGCCGGAACCGCAGCAACGCACGGCAGGTCAGCCGACGGGTGGCGCGGGCTCCGCCGTCCCTTCGCACCCAGGAGGCGCCCGTGACCGCGACCAGCCCTCCCCCGACCGACGAGCGCCCGGCCCGCACCGAGGGCCCGGAGAAGCCGTCCGAGTCCACGGCCACGAAGCTCTCGATCACCCAGATCGTGGCCAGCGCGCTCGCCGCCGTCAGCACCACCGTGATGCTCTCCTTCTTCGGCATCGCCGGCACGATCATCGGTGCCGGCGTCGCCAGCGTGCTGACGGTGGTCGCCAACTTCCTCTACACGCGATCCATCGAGCGCACGCACGCCCAGCTCAAGCCGGTCATGGGCCAGATGGCGCGGACCCGGCCGGGGACGCGCGCCGTCAGCGCCGTGTCCACCGCGGCCGGGACCGTCGTCACCGGGCCCGCCGACGACGGCACCCCTCCGGACGGCACCGGGCCGACCGCCGGCACCGGGCCGAACGCCATGGCGCTGCCCGCCGAGGGGACCGACACGGCCGGCCCGCACGACGCCGCCCGACCGGCCGACGAGGCACCCGCCGCGGGCACGCCTCGCAACGCGTGGCTCCGGCTGATCGACCGTCACGGCACGGTCCGGGTCCTCGCCGCCTCGGCCGGGGTCCTGTTCGTCGTCGTCATGGGGGTCGTGCTCGTCACCGAGCTCGTCCTCGGCAAGCCCCTGTCGGCCGCCGTCCAGGGGGTCGAGGGGTCCGGGACGAGCCTGAGCCGCACGGTGGACCGGGACGCCGCCGAGACCATCGGCTCGGGCAACAGGATCACGGACGACGAGGAGTCCGGACCGGCCTCCGGCACGGAGGACTCCGGCCCGGAGGACGGCACGACGACGGACGGTTCCACGGACGGCTCGGCCACGGAGACCGAGGACGGCTCGACCGCCACGCCGACGCCGAGCCCCGGAACGACCGAGCCGGTCGAGCCGACCGACCCGGCCGAACCCACCGACCCTGTCGATCCGACAGATCCGGTCGAGCCGACCGACCCGGCCGAACCCACCGACCCCGCGTCGCCCGGCGACGGCGGGGCCTCGTCCGGGACCGAGCCCGGAACCGACGTCGGGTCGAGCACGGACGGCTCCGGAGCGGACGGCACCGCGGGCTGACCGACCACGATCGGGGGCAGACCGACGGCGACCGGGTGGGCCGACGGTCCACCCGGCCCGGACGACGAACGACCCGGGGTGTCCAGAAGAACTGGACACCCCGGGCCGTTCGTGCACGTCACGCGGGTGGTGCGCCGCGCGGAGCTCAGCCGCCGAGGACGGCCTTGAGGAACTCCTTGGTCCGGTCGTGCGTCGGGTTGGTGAACATCGTCTCGGGGTCGGCCTCCTCGACGATCTGCCCCTTGTCGAACATCAGCACGCGGTCCGACACCTCGCGGGCGAACTGCATCTCGTGCGTCACCAGCAGCATCGTGATGTCCGTGGTCTCCGCGATCTCGCGGAGCACGTCGAGGACGTCGGCCACGATCTCCGGGTCGAGCGCCGAGGTGACCTCGTCGAGCAGCAGGATCTCCGGGTCCATCGCCAGCGCGCGGGCGATCGCCACGCGCTGCTGCTGACCGCCCGACAGCTCGTTGGTGTTGAAGTCCCGCTTCTCGGACATGCCGACCTTCTCGAGCAGCCGTTCGGCGTCGGCGACGGCCTCGGCCTTGGACTTGCCGAGCACGTGGATCGGCGACTCGATGATGTTCCCGAGGACCGTCATGTTCGGGAACAGGTTGAACTGCTGGAAGACCATCCCGACCCGGTTGCGCACCACGCGGCGACGCTTCTCCGGCACGGCGACCCACTTGTCACCCTTGTACTCGTGGGTGTACGGGTCACCGTCGATGAGGATCAGGCCGCCGCTGAGCTCCTCGAGGGTCATCAGCAGGCGCAGGATCGTCGTCTTGCCCGACCCTGACGGGCCGATCAGCGTGATGCGCTGACCCTGCGGGACCGAGAAGTTCAGCCCGTCGAGCACGACGTTGTCGCCGAAACGCTTCACGACGTCCCGGAACTCGATGGCGGGCACGTCGCCCGAGGTGTTGGTCATGGTCTGGCTCTCTGCGGAGTTGGTCGGGTCAGGCAAGGCGGATCTCCATCCTGCGCACCAGCAGCGAGGTCGGGTAGCTCACCGCGAGGAAGAGCAGACCGACCATCGTCAGCGCCTCGATGTACGAGAACGTGTTGGCACCGTAGTCCTGCCCCGCCTTGTACATCTCGTTGACGGAGATGGCGAAGAGGAACGGCGTCTCCTTGAACATGGAGATCGCGTAGTTGCCCAGACCGGGCAGGGTGTTGCGGATCGCCTGCGGCAGGATGACGGCACGCCAGGTGCGCCCCTTGGCCATGTTCAGGGCCGTGGCGGCTTCCCACTGACCCTTCGGCACGGCCTCGATGCCGGCGCGGTACACCTCGGACATGTACGTCGCGTAGTGCACGCCGAGCACGACGAAGCCGACCACGTAGCCGGGCACCCAGGTGAGCAGCAGGTAGACGAACACGAGCTGCACGAGCAGAGGCGTCATGCGGATGAAGTCCACGAGGAACTTCAACGGCGCCGTCACCCACCGGCTCGGCGTGCGCATCGCCAGCGCGATGAAGAGACCCAGGATCGACGCGATGAGCATGCCGAGCACGGTGATCTGGATCGTGACCGAGAGCCCTTCGAGGAGGAGGGGGAGAACCTCCCAGGCGCGGTCCCAGTCCCAGATGCTGTCGTTCATCGGGCACCCCCCGTCGGCTCAGGGACCTTCGGGGTGTACAGGCCCCGGGGCTTGAGCCCGAGCGTCTCGCGGAGGCTCGGTCGGGTACCCCGGCCGAGCCGACGCTTGGCACGCTCCTCCAGGATGTTCATCCCCCAGGTCAGCAGGTACGCGATGATGAAGTAGACGAGCAGACCGGCGGTGTAGCTGAAGAACGTGTCGGCCGTGGCGCGGCGCAGCTCGACGGTCCAGAAGTTCACGTCCTGGAGCGTGATGTAGTACGCCAGCGCCGAGCCCTTGACCAGCTGGATCAGCAGGTTCGCCAGCATCGGGATCATGAGGGCCCACGCCTGCGGGAAGATGACGCGGCGCACCTTGTGGAACCACGTCATGTTCAGCGCGGTGGCGGCTTCCCACTGGCCCGGCGGGACGGACGCGATCGAGCCGCGCACGACCTCGGAGGCGTAGGCGCCGTAGTTGAGGCCGAGGGCCACGACGGCCACGGCGAGCGCCTCCATCTTGAAGCCGAACACCGGCAGCACGTAGAAGAGCCAGAAGAGCTGGACCACCAGCGACGTGCCGCGGAAGAACTCGACGACGACGCGGGACGGCCCGCGCACCCAGAGGGACCGGGTGCGCGAGCCGAACCCGAGCAGCACGGCGATGACGATGGCGAGGAGAGCCCCGCCCAGTGTCATCTGCAACGTGACAAGAACTGCGTCTCCGAGAAGTGGGAGCCTCTCGACGAGTTCCTGGATGTCATCGCTCATGCGTTCAGTAGTCCATGCCCAGCTCGTCGGCGAGGTCCGACAGGTCCTGCTCCGGGTCGCAGAGCTGCTCGGCGGTCAGGCCGGACGGCGGGAACTCCGTCTCGCTGAAGCCGAAGGGCTCCATGACCTCGAGCCAGGCGGCCTCGTCCTCCAGGTAGGTGGAGAGGCCGTCGTTGTACGCGGCGAGGAGTTCGGTGTCGTCCTGGCGGAAGACCTCCGCACCGGCACCGATCTGCGGCTCACCGTTGATCGTCGCGACGAACGCCTCGGTGGCCTCGACCGGCTGGTCGGTCTCCTCGGCGAGGGCACGCAGGGAGATGCCGGTCAGCGCGTAGGCGTCGGCACGACCGGACACGACGGCGTCCAGGCCGGCCTGGCGGTCCGGGACCTCCATGGCGTCGACGTCGGTCTCGCTGGCGTAGCCGGCCTCGATGGCACCCGACGTCACCGCGAGCTTGAGGCCGCTGCCCTCGACGGACTGCCAGTCGGTCAGTCCCTCCGGGTTGCCCTCGGGCACGAGGAAGGCCGTGGTGTACATGATCGTCGGCTCCGCGAACGCCACCTGCTCGCAGCGCTCGGGAAGGATCGACATGCCGGCGCTGACGGCGTCGAAACGGTCGGCGTTGACGCCCGGGATGAGGGCGCCCCACTCGACCTGGGTGCCGGTGACCTCGTCGATGCCGAGCTCGCCGTAGATGGCACGGCCCAGCTCGATGGTGGCACCGGTGAGCTCGCCGTCCTCCTCGTAGCTGTAGGGCACCTCGCCGAAGAACCCGACGTTGATGGAGCCGGCCTCCTGCAGGTCGGCGAGCGTGGACATCGACTCGCCGTCGCCGCTGTCACCGCCGCTGTCGCCGCTGTCCGAGCCGTCGTCGACGCTCGAGCACGCAGCGAGGGCGGTCAGAGCGAGAGCAGAGCCGGCCGCGGCCAGGGCCCGGCGGCGATGCGTGGTCCTGATGGACTGCACGGGAGTCTCCTTCCGTCGCCCCGGACGCGTGACGCTGCGGGGCTGGATGTGTGGACAATTCGTTACGGTAGCCGCGTTCTGAACGATCCGACAATGGGCGTGTCGTTGCGTCTGATTGTCCTACAATCGCAGAATCGGCGTGATCACGCCGCTCGGCACGGCGGAAGTCACCCGGCGATACCTGCTGGCAACATCCACGGCCCCGGATCGTTGTCGTGTCGTGACCTCGGAAGGAGCTCCATGCCCCCGTCACACCGTCCCGCACCCGGTGCCGCACCGACCCTCTCGCGCGTCACCCGGCCGTCCACGGTCGACCTCATCACCGTCGAGCTGCGCAACGCGATCTACACCGGCGCGCTGCGGGTGGGGTCGCCGATCCGGGAGATCGAGGTGGCCCGGCAGCTCGGTGTCAGCCGGGGCCCGTTCCGCGAGGCGGCGCAACGGCTGGTGTCGGAGGGTCTCGTCGTCGCCACACCGGGGCGCGGCCTGTCGGTGCGGCAGATCGGCCGCGACCAGGTCCGCCAGCTCTACGCGGCGCGCGCGACGGTGGAGACCTCGGCGGCCCGGATCGCCGTCGACCAGGCCACCGACCAGCAGATCGCCGCCGTCCGCACGGCGCACGAGGAGCTGGCCCGCGCCGACGCGACCCACGACGCGCTGCGCGTCGGCGCCGCAGACCTCAACCTGCACTGGCAGCTGGTGGCGGCGAGCGGCAACGCCTGGCTGATGGGGTGGATGAGCACCCTCATCGTCGAGGTACGCATCGCCAGCTTCACCGTCAGCGAGGTGTACGTCGTGCGCAAGGACGCGGCCGAGGCGCACGCGCCGCTCGTGGAGCGGCTCGAGGCCCGTGACGCCGACGGGCTGGAGGCGGCGATCCGGGCGAACCTGGACGACGCCGTGATGCGACTCCTCGCCCCGGAGTCCGTCGGCGCGGAGACCCTCGAGGACCCCAGCCCGCTGCCGCCCCCGCACCTGGACCCCCTGCACCTGTGACCGGTCGGGCCGGCGGCACCTAGCCCGCGGCGTGCGCCCGCCGCTGCCGCTCGAACGCGTCCGCCGGCCACGACGTCATCCCGCCGACGACGACGGCGCTCGGCAGACCCGCCGCGTCGCGCAGCACCTGGATCGGCTCGCCCACGGGGCCGAACCCGGCGTGCGGCTCCGGCCGCAGCACGTCGCCGTCGACCGTGAGCCGCTCGGCACCGTCCAACGGGTCCGCACGTCGCGGGTCGATCGCCCACACCCGGTCGCCCAGCCGGGCCAGGTCGGTCATCCCCCACAGGTTCGCGAACCGGCCGGTCCACCGGTCCAACGGGTGCGCGGCGGCGGCGTCGTCCGGAGCGTCGTCCCCGGCATCCGGGTTCTTCCCGTGCTCGGGGTCCGTCGCGTCCAGCGCCGCACCGACCAGCCCGAGCATCCCCAGCGCGAGCACGTCGGCCGGGCCGTCGATCGCGTTCGTCAGCACCGCGACGGCGATCCGCTCCTCCGGGTCGAACCAGGTCCGCGTGATCTGCCCCGGGAAGCCACCCGAGTGCCCGACCAGCCGCCGTCCGTCCACCACGCGGCTCTCGAAGCCCAGGCCGTAGCCGCGCCGGGCGCTGTGCGGACGGTCGATCACCGACTCGTCCCGCTGCAGCAGCCGGCGGGTCTCGGGGCGGACCAGCGTCGCCCCGCCCGCGTGCGCGTCGGCCCAGCGCACCAGGTCGCGTGCCGTGGAGCAGAAGCCGGTGGCCGCGGCCAGCGCTCCCGTCGTCACCGCAGCGACCGGCAGCCTGCCGTCCGCGAACGTCGTGGCCAGGCCCGGGGCGGCGAGAGCGCGGGCGCTGTGGCCGACGACGGCGCGGCGGGCGACGTCGTCGTCCAGCTCGGGCGAGGTGTCGGCCAGGCCCAGGGGCTCGAGCAGGTCCGCCCGGACGTGGTCCGCGTACGACGCGCCGGTGACCTCCTCGATCACCATGCCGAGCAGGCCGTAGGCGAGGTTCGAGTACTTGAAGTGCTCGCCGCGGCCGTACACCTGGCCGTGGTTCAGGACCTCGTCGAGCAGGGTCGCGCGGTCCGGGAACGGGGTCGCGAGCTGCCAGTAGTCGGCGTCGCGACCGTCGCGCAGCATCCCGCCGGTGTGCCCGAGGGCCTCGCGGACCGTCACCTGCCCGACGTCGGTACCGCCGAGCTCGGCGACGTGCCGGGACAGCGGGTCGTCCATCCGCAACCGGCCGGCGTCGACGAGCCGGGCGACCGCAGTGGCGGTGAACGTCTTCGAGTGCGAGGCGACCCGGAAGACGTGGTCGGTCCGCAGCGGTGTGCCGGAGGTGAGGTCGGTGACGCCCCACGCACCGTCGAGCACGAGGTCGCCGTCGACGCTCACCGCGTACTGCACGCCCGGCAGCCGGGCCAGTCCCGCCTGCGTGGCGACCCAGTCGGCCAGGTAGGCGACGTTCAGGCGGTCGGCGGTCGCGCCGACGCGCGCCCGGGGCGAGGTGCGGGAGATCATGGCGAAACCCTAGCGACCCCGGGATCCGGTGTCGGCCGGCGATGAATCCTCTGTCGGTCCCTCGTCCTACGTTCTAGATTGACGTCAGGACCATCGAGGAGACCCCATGACCGCATCGCCTCAGCTCGCCGTCGAGGCCGCCGGACTCGTCCGGCACTTCACCTCCGGCAAGAAGACCACCAAGGCGGTCGACGGGGTCGACCTGTCCATCCCGACCGGCAGCGTGTACGGCCTGCTCGGACCCAACGGGGCGGGCAAGACGACGGTCGTCCGCATGCTCGCCACCCTGCTGCGGCCGGACGCCGGCACCGCGAAGGTCCTCGGGCACGACGTCGTCGCCGAGGCCGACGCGGTCCGGGCCGCGGTCGGGCTGACCGGCCAGTACGCGTCCGTGGACGAGGACCTCACCGGCACCGAGAACCTGCTGATGCTGGCCAGGCTGTACGGGTTCCGGGGCCCGGCCGCGCGACGCCGGGTCGACGACCTGCTCGCCGCCTTCGGCCTGACCGACGCCGGAGGGCGCCAGGTCAAGACCTACTCCGGAGGCATGCGGCGCCGGATCGACCTCGCGGCGTCGCTCGTGCTGTCACCCCGCGTGCTGTTCCTCGACGAGCCCACGACGGGCCTGGACCCGCGGTCGCGCAACCAGGTGTGGGACATCGTGCGGGTGCTCGTGGAGGACGGCGCCACGGTTCTGCTCACCACCCAGTACCTCGAGGAGGCCGACCAGCTCGCGGACCGCATCGGGGTCATCGACCACGGCCGGCTCATCGCCGAGGGCACGTCCAGCGAGCTCAAGCACTCCGTGGGCCAGGGGGCGGTCGCCCTGCGCCTGGCCGACGCCTCCCGGCGCGCCGAGGCGGCCGGGATCGTGCACCGGGTGCTCGGCACGGAGCCGACGCTGCCCACCGACCCCTACGCCCTCACGGCCCGGGTGCCCGACGACGGCACCCACCACGTCGCGCAGGTCCTGCCGGCGCTCGGGGAGGCCGGGATCGAGGTGCCGGAGTTCTCCCTCGGGCAGCCCAGCCTGGACGAGGTGTTCCTGACGCTCACCGGCCGGCCCCTGCCGGAGGACGACCAGGGTTCCGACGAACCCGCGATGGAGCAGGAGATGTCCCGATGACCGCGACCGAGCTGAGCACCACGACGCTGCGGGAGGCCGTCGCGCTGGAGGAGCGACCGGCGCGGCCCTCCGCGGTCTCGACCTCCCTGACCTTCGGGTGGCGTGCCCTGCTGAAGATCAAGCACGTGCCGGAACAGCTCTTCGACGTGCTCGTCTCCCCGGTGATCTTCACGCTGATGTTCACGTACCTGTTCGGCGGGGCGCTGGCCGGGTCCACGGACGCCTACATCCAGTTCCTGCTGCCGGGGATCCTGGTGCAGACGATCATCATCGTCACGGTGTACACCGGCTACACCCTGAACACCGACATCACCAAGGGAGTCTTCGACCGGTTCCGGTCCCTGCCGATCTGGCGGCCCGCCCCGATCGTCGGGGCGCTGCTCGGGGACCAGGTGCGGTACACGATCGCGTCGATCATGTGCATCGGGCTCGGGCTGCTCATCGGGTTCCGGCCGGCCGGCGGCGTCCTGGGCGTGGTCGCGGGCGTCGCGCTGCTGCTCGTCTTCGCGTTCGCGCTGAGCTGGATCTTCACCATCCTGGGCCTGCTGCTGCGCACCCCGAACGCCGTGATGGGCGTGTCGATGATGGTGCTGATGCCGCTGACGTTCGCCTCGAACATCTTCGTCGACCCCTCGACGATGCCGTCGGGCCTGCAGGCGTTCGTGGACGTCAACCCGGTGTCCCACCTGGTGACGGCGATCCGTGGCCTCATGGCCGGCGTCCCCGTGACCGGCGACATCGTGACGGTGCTCGTCTCGGCCGTGGTGATGACGGCGATCTTCGCGCCGATCACCATGTACCTGTACCGGAACCGCCGCTGACCCCTGCCAGTTGTGGGCATGGAATCTGCAGCCGACACGCCCGGTCGACCGGCAGATCTCATACCCACAACGGGGTGGCGGGTGGCGCGGAGGGCACGTACGGGACGGCCACGGTCCGGGGCGCTCGGGGCGGCAGCGGCGGCACCGGCCCGGCGAGCAGAGCACGCACGCGGTCGACGGCGGACCCCGCCCCTGCCGTGAGCGCCTCGACGAAGTCGTCACCGACCACCACGACGACCGTGTACCCGAGCCGCTCCGTCCACCGCCGTCGCCTCACGTCGTCGCGCCACTGCGCGCGGTCGCTGCGGTGCTGGTCGCCGTCGTACTCGACGATCACGCGGTGGTCCGGATACAGCAGGTCGCAGCGTTTGACGTAGGTCCCGTCGGCCAGCCGGAGGGTGGCGTTGACCAGCGGTTCCGGCAGGCCGGCGTCGGTGAGCCGCAGGCGGGTCCGCGTCTCCATCACCGAGTCGGTGCCGGGTCGGACCCGCGGGACCTGGGCGCGGACCTGGGCGATCCCCTTGACCTTCCGCGTCCGTCCGGCGACGTCGGCCAGTTGCGCGGGCAGCACGAGCTCGCGCCGGTGCCGCATCATCGCGTCACCGAGCACGACGACGTCGTCCGGCACCCGGAGGCCTGCCGCGACATGCACGAACGTCTGCGCCGGCGTGGTGACCGGGAGCCCTCGGACCACCATGGTGTCCAGGAACTCCTGCCGTGACCGGTGGGCGACCACGTCCTGACGCTGCGGCCGGTCCGCCTCGCGCGAGGTGACGACGTGCGGCGGCGCGTCGTCGCCCGCCTCGTGCCGCAGGGTCCACGGCACGTCGACCCCGAGCAGCCGCAGCGCCGTGACGTGGCTGAAGACGACACCGTCGTCCAGCACGGCCATCAGTGCCCGGCACCGTCCCTCCAGGTCGGAGACGGACGCGGCAGGGGCGCGGACGCCGTGGAACGGCGCGTCGAGGTCGACCCGGCGCAGCGCGGCGGGGTCCGCCCCCTGAGCGAGCGCGTCGGCGACGCGGAACGGTTCACGGGTGGGTCCCTCCGCCGTGGTTCGCAGCACGCCACGACCGTGGCAGAGCCATGCCCCGCCGCGGGCCCGTCATCCACAACCCCGCGTTGTGGGCGTGGAATCTGCAGGCGCGGACCCGTGTCGGGCTGCCGATTTCATGCCCACAACAGGCGGTCAGGCGGCCGAGTCGGCCTGCAGCTCCTCGTCGCACCGGCGGGTGACCACGAGCACCGGGCACTTGGAGTGGTGCAGCACGGCCTGGCTCGTCGACCCGAGCAGCAGCCCGCGGAACCCGCCCCGCCCCCGCGAACCGACCACGACGAGGTCCGCCGCGCCCGAGAACTCCGTCAGGAGCTCGGCACCGGACCCGTCCAGGACGTGGCGCTTGATCGTCAGCCCCGGGTGCTCGGCCGCGACCCGGTCGACGATGACGTCCAGACCTGCCTTGACGTCGTCGAGGATCTGCTCGTGGTCGATCTGGGACGGCAGCCACGCCAGCACGCCGGCCCCGCTGCCCAGCGGGACCCCGGCCACGGCGACGAGCTCGGCGTCCCAGGTCTCGGCCTGCTCGACGGCGTGCCGCAACGCGATCTCCGCGGTCGGCGACCCGTCGACCCCGACGACGATCCGCCGCACGTCGTGGATCCGGTCGCCGTCGCGCCGCTCCGGGTCGTCGGTCTCGGCGACCTCCTGCCGGTAGGGCACGACCACCGTCGGGCAGTGCGCGTGGGCCGGCAGCGCCGAGGACACCGTCCCCAGCAGACGCTCCGTGAATCCGCCGCGCCCGCGCGTCCCCACGACGGCCAGGCACGCCTCCGCGGACATCTCGACGAGCACCCCGGCGGCGTCCCCGGTGGCGACCGTCCCCGTGACCGGGACGCCGATCCCCTCGACCCTTGCCGTGGCCTCGGACAGCACCGCCTTGGCCCCCTCGGCGATCGCGGTGTCGTCGAGGGCCGCGTAGCCGCCGTCCAGGGAGGCGGCCGTGAAGGACGGCAACGAGTAGCTGCACACGACGTGCAGGCTCCACCCGACACGTGCCGCGTACGCCGCGGCCCAGTCCAGGGCGTGCATGCTCGCGTCGGAACCGTCGACCCCCACCAGGACGACCTCAGGACGTGTCATCTCGCGCCTCCCGTCTGCGTCCGGACCTCGCCGTCCGGCATCCGCCTGGTTCAAGCCTAACGAAAGCGCCCCGCAAGACGCAGCAAAGGCCGCCCGGCGACACCGCGTGGCGCGCTCGGGGGCCGGGCCGTGCCCGGACGCACGACGCCCCGGCACTCACGAGGAGTGCCGGGGCGTCGGGGCGGACGGTCGAGGCGTCGGTCAGCCGGTGACCCGCAGGAAGGTCGGGCTGGACTGCCAGAGGCTGGACTGGCGGACGGTCCAGCCGCCGGGGCGCGTGGCCTCGATCTGCTGGCCGTTGCCGATGTAGATCGAGATGTGCCCCGGGGACCAGATGAGGTCGCCCGGCTGCGCCGACGACTGCGAGATCTGCGTCGTGTTGGACGCGCTGAGGATCGCGCTCGAGGAGTGCGGCAGCGAGACGCCGACCTGCGCGTACACGTAGGTCACCAGGCCCGAGCAGTCGAACCCGGACGGCGAGGCGCCGCCGACGACGTACGGCGTGCCGAGGTAGCGGGCCGCGATGGACACGACCTGCGAACCCCGCGAGCTGTCGGCCGTCGGCGTCGAGGAGCTGGAGCTGGAGCTCTCGGTCGAGCTCGACGAGGACGAGGACGACGACGAGGACGAGCTCGACGTCGACGTGGGCTCCCGCTCGGCGGAGCGCGAGGTGGTCGTCTCGCGCACGGGCTCCGGCTCGGGCTCGGGCTCGGGGGCCGCCTTGATGTCCGCCTTCTCGGCGATCTTCGGCGTCACGCGCTCGACCTGGACCTTGGCACCGGAGTCGACGGTGACCACGGGCGCGGACTCCAGGGCCTCGCGGGCCTGGTCGGTCAGCGAACCGAGGTCCACGGTGCTCAGCTTCTTGGCCGCGTCCGAGTCCACGGGCGCGGCGTGCGCGGCGGTGGCGCCACCGATCGTGGAGACCAGCAGACCGCCGGCGGTGGCCATCACGGCAGCACGACGGCTCGCGGCTGCAGATGGTGCGGTGATGGGGCGGCGGGCGGCCAGGTGCCGACCGCGCGTCGTGGTGCGTGCGTTCACGTCTTCCCTCTCCTGTCCGCCTACGAAGTCAGCTGTCGGGTTCGGGTGGGAGAAATCACCCGGCCCCACGGTTCGGACGAACCGTGGGACTTCACCCCGAGGACACCGTGTCCGGTGCCCGAGAGTGGGTCCCCCGCCCCTGCCTAGGGTCTCGGTTCCCGACCGGCGGCAGGGCTCGGCGTCCGGTCGAGGTCCGGCAGACTGCTCCACCGGACGCGAGAACGGTATCTGATACACGCCCCGATGTCACGTTTCGATCACGATCTGCGGCGATACACGTCCGAGGGGCCCGCAGAGGGCACTGCGCCCCCCGCTGAGTCCCTCGAGGGGTGTCCGGCGTCCGGGACCCCCGGGAGCACCTCGCGGCACGACAGAGGGCCCTGCCGCGCTCTGCGCGCGACAGGGCCCTCGGCACGAGGTGCCGGCGTCTCAGCCGACTCGGATGAAGGTCGGGTTGGACTGCCAGATGTTCCGGAACTGGATCGTCTTGCCCGGACGCGGGGCGTCGATCTGCGTGTTGCCACCCGCGTAGATGGAGATGTGGCCCGGGGTCCAGATGAGGTCGCCCGGCTGCGCGGCGGAGCGGGAGACCACGCTGCCGGCGTAGCGCTGGTCCGAGGACGACCGCGGCAGCGAGATACCGGCCTGGGCGTACACGTACTGGGTGAACCCGGAGCAGTCGAAGCCGGACGGCGTGGTGCCACCGGAGACGTACGGGACGCCCACGTAGCGCGAGGCGATGGAGACGATCGTCGACCCGACGGCGGAGTCCGGCACGGCCGTGGTGGCCGAGGAGGACGTCGTCGTCGAGGAGGAGGAGGACGAGCTCGAGAGCGACTCGCGCTCGGAGGAGCGCGACGGCGCCGCCTCGCGCACGGGCTCCGGCTCGGGCTCCGGCGCGGCCTTGATGTCCGCCCGCTCGACGATCGTGGGCGTCACGCGCTCGACCTGGACCTTGGCCTCGGCGTCGACGGTGACCACCGGGGCCGCCTCGAGCGCCTGGCGCGCCTGGTCGGTCAGCGCACCCAGGTCCACGGTGCTCAGCTTCTTGGCCGCGTCCGCGTCCACCGGCGCCGCGTGGGCGGCGCTCGCGCCACCGATCGTGGAAACCAGGAGACCACCGGCGGTCGCCACCACAGCAGCCCGACGGCCTGCGGCCGCGGAGGGGGCCGCCATCATGGGGCGGCGTGCGGCGCGGTGCTTACCGCGCATGCTGCGAGCAGTCACGTTCAACCTCTCCGTTCGCCTACGAGGTCAGCTGTCGGGTTCGGGTGGGAGAAAACACCCGGCCCCGCGGTCCGTACGAACCGTGGGACTTCACCCCGAGGACACCGTCACCGGTGCCCGAATCGTGGGTCCCCCGCCCCTGTCGTGCGGTCATCCGTGGGAACCAGGACGGTGACAGGGTTAGGCGCCCGTCCCGGTACTCGCGCGAGACACCCGCGCGAGCGAGTCTGACCGTACCGGAACCTCCCCGCCGATGTCACGCTCCGGTCACGTCTCGCGTCCGATGCGTCGCGTCGAGATCTCAGCGGGCTGCGACGAAGAGGTGCTTGGCCAGCTCCTCCGGCAGCTCCAGGGCACCGTCACCGTCGACCAGACGGACGACGAAGTCGTCGCCGGCGCGCTCCACCTCGATGCTCGCGCCCGGGAAGAGGCCCGCGTCGGACAGCCGCAGGAGGAACTCGTCGTCGACCTGGACCGGCTCGGCGATGCGGCGCAGCACGACCGTCGCGGAGGCGTCGGCCCCGGACTCCAGGTACAGCGGCAGGGACTGCACGCCCTCGAGGAACGGCAGCTCCTCGTACTGCTCCCCCAGCTCCGACAGCCCCGGGATCGGGTTGCCGTACGGGTCGTGGTGCGGGTGGTCGAGCAGGGTCACCAGCCGACGCTCGACGAGGTCGCTCATGACGTGCTCCCACCGGCAGGCCTCGTTGTGCACCTGCGGCCAGTCGAGCTTGATGACGTCGGTGAGCAGACGCTCGGCCAGACGGTGCTTGCGCATGACCCGCACGGCCTTCTCCTGACCGTCGGCGGTCAGCTCGAGGTGCCGGTCACCGGTGACGACGACCAGACCGTCCCGCTCCATCCGCGCGACCGTCTGGGAGACGGTCGGGCCCGAGTGCCCCAGACGTTCCGCGATCCGGGCGCGCAGCGGCGTGATGCCTTCCTCACCCAGCTCGTAGATCGTCTTCAGGTACATCTCGGTGGTGTCGATCAGGTCCGTCACGTCCGCTCCCGTCTTGAGGCCCGGGCCTAGTCTATTCGCATGACCCTCCAGATCCCCGCGTCGATGCTGCCCTCCGACGGCCGCTTCGGCTCCGGCCCCTCCAAGGTGCGCACGGGCCAGGTCGAGGCCCTCGTCGCGGCCGGCGACCCGGCACGCCCGGTGCTCGGCACGTCGCACCGGCAGGCGCCGGTCAAGGATCTGGTGCACCGGGTGCGCACGGGCCTGACCGAGTTGTTCGACCTGCCCGCGGGGTACGAGGTGGCCCTCGGCAACGGCGGGTCGACCGCCTTCTGGGAGGTCGCCACGGCGTCCCTCGTCCGACGGCGGGCCCAGCATGCCGTGTTCGGGGAGTTCGGGGCCAAGTTCGCCGCCGCCACCGCCCGGGCACCCTTCCTCGACGACCCCGAGGTGGTCGAGGCCGCACCCGGGACGGTGGCCCACCTGACGCCGTCGGACGCCGTGGACGTCTACGCCACCCCGCACAACGAGACCTCGACCGGGGCGGTCGCCCCCGTGCGCCGCCCGGGCGGCCCCGACCAGCTCCTGCTGACCGACGCGACCTCGGGTGCGGGCGCGCTGCCGGTCGACCTGCACGAGACCGACGTCTACTACTTCGGCCCGCAGAAGGCCTTCGCCGCCGACGGCGGCCTGTGGCTGGCGCTGTGCTCCCCGGCGGCCGTGGAGCGCGCCCGGGAGGTGGAGTCGTCCGGCGACGGCCGGTGGGTGCCGGAGTTCCTGTCGCTGACCACGGCGCTGGAGAACTCCCGCCAGGACCAGACGCTGAACACCCCCGCCGTCGGGACGCTGGTCATGCTGGCCGACCAGGTCGAGTGGCTGCTCGAGCACGGCGGGCTGGACTGGTCCGTGCGCCGCTGCGAGCGCTCGGCGCAGGTCCTGTACGGCTGGGCGGCGGCGACGCCGTGGGCGACACCCTTCGTCACCGACCCGGCGGAGCGCTCCCCGGTGGTGGGCACGATCGACCTGGACCCGTCGGTCGACGCGGGGGCCGTCGTCGGGCTGCTCCGCGACCACGGGATCCTCGACGTCTTCCCCTACCGCAAGCTGGGCCGCAACCAGCTGCGCGTCGGCATGTTCCCCGCGGTGGACCCGGACGACGTCGCGGCGCTCACGGAGTGCATCACCTACGTGGTCGACCGGCTCGGCTGACGAGGCTGACGGGGACGGCGAGCGCGGCCGGCGCGCCCGACGTCAGGCCGGCCGGGCCTGCTCCGCCGGGACCGGCTCGTCCCCGGCCGGGACCGGCGGGTCGAGATAGACGACCTCGAGGTGCGGTCGGCGCAGCAGCCGGTAGCGCACCGTGACGCGCCAGGACCGCATCGCCCAGACGGTGGCCGCGAGCGCCACGGCGAGGGTGGTGATCGACCCGACGAGGATCGACCAGCGCGGCCCGAACGCCTCGCCGATCCAGCCGACGACGGGTGAGCCGATCGGCGTGGAGCCGAGGAACACCATCATGTAGAGGGCCATGACCCGCCCGCGCATCACCGGGTCGATCGAGGTCTGGATGGTGGAGTTGGCCGCGGTCATCATCGTCAGCGCGGACAGGCCGACCGGGATGGTCGTGACGACGTAGAGCCAGTAGGTCGGCATGAGGGCGTTGACCGCCGTCGCGACCGCGAAGGCGAAGGCCGCACCGATGACGAGCCGCACCCGCGGGCGCTCGCGCCGGGCGGCGAGCAGCGCGCCGGTCAGCGACCCGATCGCCAGCACGGAGCCGAGCAGCCCGAACTCGCCGGCGCCGCGGTCGAACTCGACCCGCGCCATCATCGCGCTGGTGAGCTGGAAGTTGAGGCCGAAGGTGGACACGACGGCCATGACCACCATGATCACGACGATGTCGGAGCGTCCCCGCACGTACCGCAGACCCTCGAGGATCTGCCCCTTGCCGCGCGGTGCCCGGTCCTTGACCCACATGGCGGCGGGGCGCATGAGCGCCACGGCCGCGATCGTGGCGGCGAAGGTCAGGCCGTTGATGACGAACACCCAGCCGGAGCCGACGGCGGCGATGAGCAGGCCGGCGGCGCCCGGTCCGACCAGTCGGGCGGCGTTGAAGGACGCGCTGTTGAGGCCGACGGCGTTGGACAGCCGCTCCGGGGGCACGAGCTCGGCGACGAAGGCCTGGCGCACGGGGTTGTCGAAGGCGGTCGCGACCCCGAGGCCGAGCGCGAAGGCGTACACGTGCCAGAGCTCGGCCGCGCCGGACAGCACGAGCACGCCGAGGCCGAGGGCCAGGACGCCCATCGCGCCCTGCGTGGCCATGAGGAGCTGCCGGCGGGGCAGCCGGTCGGCGAGCAGCCCGGTCCAGGGGCCGATCAGCAGGAACGGCAGGAACTGCAGGGCGGTGGTGATGCCGACGGCGACGCCGGAGTCGTCGGTGAGGTCGGTGAGCACCAGCCAGTCCTGGGCGATGCGCTGCATCCAGGTGCCGATGTTGGCGACGAGGGCAGCGCCGAACCACAGGCGGTAGTTCGGGTAGCGGAGGGAGGAGAAGGTGGCACTCATCAGCGCCCGGGTCAACCATCGCACGGCGAGATGTATTCCCCCGGGGGTTCAGTCCGGTTCGTCCGTTCCATTACCCTGTCGCGGGTGCGCACCGAAATGACTCTTGCAGACACCCTTCACACCCTCGGCCTCCTCGGCGGCACGACCCTGCCCCGCTTCGTCACCGACGTCGGCGGCCGGGGCGACGTCCTCGAGGTCGTCGCCGACGCCCGTGCGGTGAACAACCTCCCGGGCCCCCTCAAGATGGCGACGCGGCTGGTCCCGGCCGTGCGGACGCGACTGCGCGTCGAGGAGTTCGACGGCGGCGTCGCGGTGCTGAGCGTCGACGCCTCCGCGGGCGGGCTGCCCGCCCACAAGCTGCTCGGCCTGGCCAAGAGCCGGATCGAGTCGGTGCTGGCCGCCAAGGGCCTGCCGCCCGGCTCGGTGGAGATCCGCCCGGACGCGCGCATCGCGCTGGACGTGCAGCGTCTCGTGGCGCACCGCTACCCGGGCACCACGGTCACCAACATGACCTTCGCCGACGGGCAGGTCGCGGTCGACACCGCGGCCTGAACCACCCGGCCCGCCCGCTCCGCCCCGCTCGGGGCTGTGGGCAGGAAAGATGCCGCCTCGCACCGGTGCGAGGCGGCATCTTTCCTGCCCACAGCGGGGGGACGCGCGGAGCGGGCGGGGCCGCCGGCCGGACGGCCTACTTGACGGTCGCGGGCAGCAGCTCGAGCTCCTCGCCGTGCTCCTCGATGAACGACATCGCCTCGCCGTCTCCGATCGCCGTCATCAGCTTCGTCATCGGGTCCTCGTCGAGGACGACGATCGACTGACCGTCCGCGGAGCGACCGACCCCCTCGTACGGCACGGTCATGAACACGACGTCGTTGGTGGAGATCTCCGAGGCCTGGTCGAAGAGCTCCTGCATGCGGTCGATCGTCAGCTCGTCGTCCGCAGCCACCGACTCGCTGACGGTCTCGAAGAACCGGGTCATCTTCACGGGGTCGCGGCGGTTGTTGTTGACCTTGCCGAGGATGGCCCGCATCCAGTTCTGCTGACGCTGCACCCGCCCGAAGTCGCCGTTCGACAGCCCGTACCGCTGGCGGGTGTAGGCCAGGGCCTCCTCGCCGCTCATCATGTGCACGCCGGCGGAGAAGAAGACCTCGTCGCCGTCGCCGATGTCCTCGGGGACGCGGATCCGGACGCCGTCCAGCGCGTCGGTCATGCTCACGAACGAGTCGAAGTCCGTCACCACGAAGTGGTTGATCCGCACGTCGGTGAGGTTCTCGACGGTCTGGATCATCAGCGACGGCCCGCCGTAGGAGAACGCCGCGTTGATCTTCGCCTGCCCGTGGCCGGGGATGTCGACCCAGGAGTCACGCGGGATGGAGACGACGACGGCGTTCTCCCGGGAGGCGGGAAGGTGGACGAGCATGATGGCGTCGGTGCGCTGGGCGCCCGCCTCCCACTGCGAGGGGTCGCCGGCCGAGATGCGCGAGTCCGATCCCAGGACCAGGAAGTTCACGTCGGTGAGCTCCTCGGCGCTCTCCGGCTGGGCCGGCTCCGGCCGCTCGCTCACGGCGGCGAACGGGTCGCCCAGCTTCTCGACGTTCTCGTCGAGGCGCTGCTGGAACCACCACATGCCGCCGAAGGCCGCCCCGGCCAGCACGGCGACCAGGACGCCGACCACGACCAGGGACCGACTCGTGGTGCTCATCCCCGGTCGTCGCTTGGCGTGCCGCTGCGGCGGGGGGTCGTCGGGGACTCCAGGGACCAACGGCTCGCGCGGGGGATGCGTCACAGCGGAGATGATAGGCCCCGGCATCCGACGGCGACGCCCGGACGTGCAAAGACGGGGTGATGAAAGTGTGTCCGGTTGCCTCTATCATCTACCGGGGGCGACCGCACCTCGTGCGGCACCCGCCCGGCCCGGACCACGAGACGAAAGTGACGGATGAGCTCCACGACGACACGGTCGCGGCGACATCTGCTGCTGGTCACCCATCACTACGCTCCCGAGCACGGCGCACCCCAACGACGGTGGGGCTCGTTGACCCCCCGGCTCATCGAGGCCGGCGTGGACGTGTCCGTCCTGACCCCTCCCCCGCACTACCCCAGCGGTCGCCTGTTCGCGGACCTGCCGGAGTACCGCCCCGGCCGCGTCAGCCGCGGGGTGCACGGGGAGCGGATCGTGCGCACCCGGTTCCGCGAGCACACGAACCGGCTCCGTTCCCGCTCCGTCGACCAGGCGGTGGCGGCGTGGAGCACGGTCGTGCTCGGGCTGCGCCTGTTCCGTCACCCGACCCGGCGCCCCGACGTCGTGGTGGGCACCGTCCCGGGCATCCCGTCGATGTTCGCCGCCTGGATCGTGGCACGCCTGCTGCGCGCCCGGTTCGTGGTGGAGATGCGCGATGCCTGGCCGGACCTCATCGAGCCGGCCGGTCTGTTCCGGGCCCGGCGCTCGCTCAAGGCCCGGGTGCTGGGCGCCGCCCGCGCCGTCGTGCACCGCACGGTCAGCCGCCTGCAGAGCCGGGCCGACGCGGTCGTCACCACGACCGAGACCTTCGCCGACGTGCTGCGGTCACGGGGCGTGCGACGCGTGGCCGTCGTGCGCAACGGCACGTCGTTCGACCCGGTGCGCACCGGGTCCGCGGAGCCCACCGCCTCCCCGGAGAGCCCGGTGAGCACGCACCCGCTGCACCACCGCCCCCTGCGCGCCGCCTACGCCGGCACGATCGGACGGGCCCAGGACCTCGAGACGGTCGTGCGGGCCGCCGCCCGGCTGCGCGACCGCGGCCGAGCCGTCGAGGTCCGGATCGTCGGCACCGGCGCCGAGCTCGGGACCGTCCGCCGCCTGGTCGACCAGCTGGAGGCTCCCGTCGTGCTGGGCGACCCCGTCCCCCACGAGCAGATCCGCGACCTCTACGCCTGGGCGGACACGGTGCTGGTGTCGCTGCGCGACTGGGAGCCGCTCGAGTGGACGGTCCCGTCGAAGCTGTACGAGGTCATGGCCTCGGGGCGTCTCGCCACCGCCTGCGTCGCCGGTGAGGCGGCCGACCTGGTCGCCACCACCGGCGCCGGCGCCGTCGTCATGCCGGGCGACGTCGACGGCCTGGCGGACCTGTGGGGCACCTGGGTGGACGACGGCGCGGCCCCGACCGCCTCGGCGGCCGCGGCACGCTGGGTCCGGGCCAACGCCGACGACGACGTGCTCGGTGCGCACTACGTCCAGCTCGTCGACCACCTGACGGACGCAGCCGCGCACCACGCGGCCGCCGACCGCCGCGGCCCGTGCCAGGCCTGCACCGCGCCCGCGGCCCCGTCGGCAGGGCCCGAGGTGCTGGTCACGCGCTCGGTGTCGCCGCGCGCCACGCTGCCGTCCCCGTCACGGCCGGCCCCCGAGGGGGAGCTGCGGCCGAGGACCGCGCGGTGAGCCGCGCGGCCGAGCTCGCGCGCAACCTGCGGTTCACGGCCTCGTTCGTCCTCGGGGCCCTGGTCACCGACCCCGCCTGGCTGGTGCTCCAGGCGAGCCGCCGCCTGCCCGCCCGGCTCAGCGCCGTCGTCGTCCCCCGCGTCGAGCGTGTCGTCGGGGACGGCACCTCCGGGCCGGCCGGCCGGCTGCGCGCCGCCTGGGCGGCCGGCGACGTCACCGCGATCCGCGACGCGGAACCGCAGGGTCGCACGGCGCGACGGGTGCGCCGGTCCCTGCTCGGGCAGGCCGCCACGCTCGCCCCGGACCCGGCCGCCGAGGCACCCGCCGGCGTCACGACGCCCCGCGCGCCGCAGCACCCGGTGGCCGTGCACCACCACCTGACCAACTCGCTGCCGCACACCCAGAGCGGCTACACGCTGCGCACGCACGCGATCCTCACGGCCCAGCGCGCCGCCGGCCACCGGGTCACGGCGACCACCCGGGCGGGATACCCGCTGACGATCGGGGCGCTGGGCGCCCGCGGGACCGACGTCGTCGACGGCGTGCCGTACTCCCGGCTGGTCCCGCGCTCGCTGCCGTCGGACCCGGCCCGCCGTGCCGAGGACGCGACCGCGCTGCTGGTCGAGGCCGTGCGAGGGTCCGGGGCCGACGTCGTGCACGCGACGACGCCGTGGACCACGGGAGCCGCGGCCCGCGAGGCCGCCCGCCGGGTCGGCCTGCCGTGGGTCTACGAGGTGCGCGGCCTGCCCGAGGAGACGTGGGCGGCGTCGCACCCGACCGCGGAGGCCCGCGAGGCGGCGACCGCGTCCGAGCGGTTCGCCCTGATCCGCGCCAAGGAGACCGAGCTGGCCCGGACCGCCGACCACGTGGTCACGCTCAGCGGCACGATGCGCGACGAGCTGGCGGCCCGGGGGGTCCCGGCCGACCGGATCACCGTCGTGCCGAACGCCGTCGACGAAGCGCTGCTCGACGCCGACCCGCTCGACCCGCGCGCGGCCCGCGAGCGCCTCGGGCTGACCGGCCCCCGGTACCTGCTCGGCACGGTGAGCTCGGTGGTGGGCTACGAGGGCATCGACACGATCCTGCGCACGGTCGCCGGGCTGCGGGACGCCGGGGTCGACGCCGGCGCGCTCGTGGTCGGCGACGGCGTGGCACGCCCGGGTCTGCTGCGGCTCGCGGCCGAGCTGGGGATCGCCGAGCACACCACGATGCCGGGCCGCGTGCCGCGGGACGTCGCGCACACCTACCTGGCGGCGCTCGACGTGGTCCTGGTGCCGCGGCGACCGGACCGGGTCACCCGCCTGGTGACGCCGCTGAAGCCGGTGGAGGCGATGGCCCTGGGCCGTCCGGTGGTCGCCAGCGACCTGCCGGCGCTGCGGGAGGTCTGCTCCCCCGTCGACGGCGGCGACCCGGCGGCACTGCTCGTGACGCCCGACGACGAGGCGGCCTGGGCGGGCGCCGTCGAGCACCTGCTCACCGACGACGACGCCCGGGCCGCGCAGGTGACGGCGGGTCGGTCGGTGGCGGCCGGGCGGACCTGGCGCGAGCTGGTGGCGCGCTACGACCTGGCGTACGCCGCGGCGGCGGGCGCCGCCACCTCGAACCGGAAGGACCTCGGATGACTCCCCGATCGCGCCTGGCGCGTCTGACCGCCCTGGCGACCGCGGGGGTGCTCCTGCTCGCCGGGTGCACCGACGCCTCGACGACCGCGGAGCCGGCCCCCACCGAGACCGTGCGCCCCGAGCCGAGCACGGCCCCCAAGCAGTCGGTGCCCGCCCCGGAGCGGAAGGACCCGCTCGGCGAGGGGGCGCACGACATCATGCTCATCGGCACCGACTCGCGCGACGCGTCCTCGCTGTCCGGCAACGCGGACACGATGATGCTCGCGCACGTCCCCGCGGACCTGTCGGCGCTGTACCTGGTGTCGTTCACCCGGGACATGTGGGTGGACATCCCGGGGCTCGGCGAGGGCAAGATGAACTCGGCGTTCGCCCGCGGCGGCACGCAGACGCTGATGGACACGGCCTCGGGGCTGCTCGGCGGCGTCGAGATCGACGGCGCGATGCAGACCAACTTCACCGGGTTCATCAACCTGACGCGCGCCCTGGACGGGTTCGAGGTCGACAACAAGCACCGCTCGACGGTGGAGGTGCTCTCGACCGGGCGCGTGGTCGACTTCCCCGAGGGCCGGATCACGCTGGAGAACACCGACGGCCTCATCTACGTGCGCGAGCGCAAGCGGCTGCCGCTGGGCGACCTCGACCGCACGGAGCGGCAGCGGGCGGCGGTGATCGGGATGATGGACCGGATCGCCGAGACGTCCGACGACCCGACCGAGGCGGCCGAGCTGGTGGCCCTGATGTTCAACAACGTCAAGGTCACCGGTGACCTCGGCGTGGAGGAGTTCGTGGACCTGGTCCCGCTGGCCGCGTCGTTGACCCGCGACGACGTGGTGGGCCTGATGGTGCCGATCACCGGGTTCGGCACGGTGGACGGGGCGTCGGTGAACCTCGTGGACGAGGCGCAGACGGCGGCCCTCGGCGAGGCGCTGCGCACCGACACGATGGACGAGTACGTCGCGGAGTACGGCACCGACTACGCGCCCTGATCCCTGGTGCCGCGGACGGTCCGCCCGCGGCACCGGGGACCAGGGACTCCTCGGTCCCGTCAGCCGAAGCAGTGCCGGTAGAAGGTCAGCACCCACTCCGCGAACTCGGGGCTCCACACGATGTGCTCCGAGGTGTTGTACGTGCTGAACACTCCGTTGACCGCCGTCGGGTCGTCGGACGCGAACCACGGCCCGCCGCTGCCGCCGGCGGTGAGGTCGTCCGCCTTGGCCACGATGCGCTCCTCGTCCGAGGTGAGCCGGGCACCCGAGCTCTGCCAGGGCCGCTGCCCGTCGAACGGGAACTGCGCGATCGCCTGAGCGGGGTAGCCGACGTCGTCCCACCGGCGCACGTCGGGCCGCGTGGTGATGCCGACCCATCCCACCACGTCCCCGATCTCTGTCCCGTCGGGGGCTGTCGCGACCCGGCCGAAACCCAGGTCGTCGGCGGTGGACCGTCCCTGCCGCCACGCGTCGGGCCACGCGACGGTCGGGACGGGCCAGCGGCCGTACGGCGCCTCGCCGTCGATATAGGCCGGCACGAAGACCAGGCTGTGCGCCTCGTGGTCCATGACCAGGCAGTGGGCCGCGGTCATGATCCCGCTCCGGTGCACCACGACACCCGAGGCCACGCAGTCCTGGTCGCCCATGACGAAGAACAGCTTGCCCACGGTCCGGGCCGGGTACTCCCCGAATGCGGCGACCGGCGTCGTGGTCGCCTCGGCCGTCACGGTCTCGCTGGGCCCCACGTCCTGAGGACGCACAGCAACGGCCGGGGCACCCTCGTGGGCCGTCGAGCGGTCGACGGGTGTCGCGGCGCGCATCCGCTCGGCGGTCCAGTACTCCTCGACCGGCGTCACCTGGGGGGCCTCGTGCATCGTGAACCCCGAGGAGTGCACCGCGTCGGCGGTCCAGGGACCGACCGGGTAGAGCGAGGCATCGACCGTGTGGAACGTCACGGACCAGTAGCAGCTGCGCCAGTAGTCGCTCTTGACCCAGACGGTGCCGCCGTCGCGACCGATGATCCGGTCGCTGCGCTTCTCCCAGTCGCCGCCGAAGTCGTTCCACTGGCACACGACGTCCCAGCCCACGACGACGCGGGAGGTGTTCCGGTAGGTGAACCCGTGATCCTGCCAGCCGAAGGCCTTGGCATCCGCCTTGTAGTCGAACTTCTCGCTCCTGACGTCCACGCCGGGGCGCGTGCCGGCCTGGAAGCCGTACCCCCACCGGACGGTGCCCTTGTCGGCGTCGATGCGGTGCCCCTTCGCCGGTTCGGTGGCGGCGGCCTTGACGACCTGGGAGTAGAAGGCCTGCCGGTTGTCGATCTCGTCGAGGGTGCCCAGCAGGTCCTCGACGTCACCCGTGTACTTGCGGACCGACTCCGGGTCGGTGGCGAGCGAGGCCTGGTGCGCCTCGAGGTCGATGCGCAGCCGCTCGAAGGGTCCGGAGACGAGTCCCTTGCCGAACGCGGGACAGGTTCGCTCGCGCGACCGCGCCACCCAGAAGGCGGAGTAGAGATAGCTGAGGTCCGCGAACACGGACGGGGCGATCGGGACCTCGCCGGAGATCTCCGGGTCGATCATCCGGTAGTGCTCGAGGTAGCTCTCCAGCGGCACCGGCACCAGGTTCTCGATGAACCAGGGGATCACCTCGGAGATGATCGTCCCCGGGGTCCACCCGTCCTTCGGGGGCGGCAGAGTGCCCCGGACCCCGTCGACGACGACGTCGACGTTGACGCGAGCCTCGTGCGAGCTGGCGACCTTCTGGAAGGCCACACTGCCCTCGGCGCTGAGGACGTCCGGCACCTCGGCGGAGAGCGCGGCGGCGAACTCCTGCCGCTTCTCCGTGGACGAGAACCGGCACTGGTAGACCGCGTACAGGGAGGATCCCGCCCGGTAGCCGGCCACGAAGTAGTCGCCGTGCCGCTCTCGGAAGTCCGGGCCCGGCGTGACGGCCAGGACGTAGTCGGGGGCGAGCGAGTACTCGCTGTCCTCGACGGAGATCGCCGCGACGATCGTGACCGCGAGCTCGGAGACGACGACCTTCTCCAGGAAGGACGTGCTCGCCGAGGTCTTGACCCCCTCGATGTTGTAGGAGCCCTTGAGGGAGGTCTCGACGAGCTGCTCGAGGTCCTTCTGGGACTCCATGAGGGCGTAGCTGTACTCGGTGCGCTGGTTCTTGCTCGGGGTCAGCGTCGGCTTCTCGATCGCCGAGCTGCGCAGCTGGCCGGTCACGGCGTCGACGCCGGCACCGACCTGGTAGGCGTCCGCCCAGGGCTGGCCCACCACGGTGGTGTTCAGCAGGGTCGACGAGGGGTTCTTCACGTCCTGTCGCACGGCAGTCCTCCGGTGTGCGGGATGGTCGACCGGTGCCGGAGGGGTTGCGCGATCCGACGAAGGTCGCTGTCCCTTTCACTGTCGACCGCCGCACACGAGGTCGTCGTCACCAGAATTGGTGAACTTCACCATCGCGTCGAACAACCACTCCATGCACCCCGCACGGTGCGCGACGGCGACGGCCTCGAGCTGGGACCGGACGCCGAGCTTGGCGAGCACGGCCTTGATGTGGGTCCGGACGGTGTTCACCGAGGCGTGCCGATGGAGACCGATCTGCGCGGCGCTGGCTCCCGCGAGCATCGCCCGCAGGATCGCGTCCTCGGTGCTCGTGAGGAGGTTGAGCCCGTCCCGCTCCGCCAACCGGCGCCGCAGCGTCAGCGCGGCCACGGCGAGGTCGGCGGGCGCCGCCCGGGTGACGGCCGTCTCGACGTGGCACACCAGTGTCAGCATCGGGGCCGACTGGTTGAGCACGACGGCTCCACGCCGCTGCATCGCCAGCAGGCCGGGCAGCGACCGCACCGATCCGATGCAGATCCACGACCGACCGACCGCGAGGGGCCGCCGGCAGGTCCAGTTGCCGTGGTCGTCCTCGACCAGGACCACGACGTCCTGTCCGCCGAGGTCCGGCAGGACACCCTCGGTACGCCGCATCAGGACGGTCCAGCCACGGCTGGCCAGCGCGGCCGCGAGAGCATGGCCGAGGGTCGCGCCCTCGGGGCTCACCAGCGTGATTGCTCGGGGCACACTCGGCATGAGACGTCTGTAATCAGCGTCCCGCCGACCGGCAACCGGAGAGCGGACCTCGCAGCGGGATTCACCCGTCGGCCCGTTGCGCACCCCGGCCCGTCCGCCCGTTGCGCACACCGGCCCGTCCGCCCGTTGTGGGCATGAAATCTGCAGGTCTGGCCCCCTGCGGAGCTGCAGATTTCATGCCCACAGCGCCACGGGGGTCAGGGACGGCGGCCCCAGGCCACCAGCGCCGGACCCGTCCGAGGGAACGCCCGCTGCGCGAGGCGGAACGGCCAGGTGGCCGCCGTGATCGCCGCCCCCGTCGCGGCGGTCGACGGCTGGAACAGCCGCCCGGAACGCGCGGTGCGTTCCGCGGTCGTCGTCCCGTCGGCCGTCAGCCGCCGCCGTGCGACCCGGTTGCGCACCGCCTCGAGCGCGTAACCGAGCGGCATCCCGTAGAGCCGGCCGCCGACGTCGGTGAGTCCGGAGCCGCGCAGCAGCTCGCGCATCTGCGGCGGGTCGTAACGGCGGTGGTGCCCGACGGCGGTGTCCATCGGGCCGAACCGGTCCTGCCAGGCGGGGGTCGAGACGAGGACGAGCCCTCCCGGGCGCAGCAGCGGCAGCCACGAGGCCAGCGCCCCGGCGTCGTCCTCGAGGTGTTCGAGCACCTCGAAGGCGCACAGCACGTCGAACCCGCCGGCCAGCCCCGCCGACTCCACCGACCCGTGCACGACGCGTCCCGGCAGTCCGGCGCCGGCCAGCCGGGCGTCGGCGACCTCGGCGCTCGCACGGTCGATCTCGACGCCGGTGTAGTCGTACCCGGCGGCGGCGAGGCGCACCCCCACGGCGCCCTGACCGCACCCGACCTCCAGGACGCGCACACCGGAGGCGGGCAGCCGACGACGGACCACGTCCCAGCGCAGCGCGCCGAACAGGGTCAGGGGCGGCAGGTTCGTGCTCACGGGTCACTCCTGTGCTCGGGGTCCGGCGGGCGGGTGCCGACGGCGACGAGCCCGGTCCCGGCGTGCGGCAGGGCCCGCTGCAGCAGCCGGAACGGCCAGGTGCCGACCGCCGTCGCGATCCCGGTGAGCCGGGCCCGCGGCTGCAGCCGGCGCCCGGAGTCGGCGGTGCGGGCGGCGAGGCCGGGGTCCGACGCCGACGCGCCGGCCGGTGCCTGCGCGCCGGCACGGACCGGCTGACGCCGGGCGAGCCGGTCGCGCACGGCCTCGAGCAGGTACCCCAGCGGGGCGTCGTAGCGGCGCACGACGACGTCGGCCAGCCCGGCAGCGCTCAGGAGTTCCCGCAGGTCGTCCGGGTCGTAGCGGCGGTAGTGGCCGGCCATCTCGTCCCACGGGCCGAACCGGTCGGGGTCGGCGGGGGTGGACAGCAGCAGCATCCCGCCGGGGCGCACCCGGGCGGCCCACTCGACCAGCGCCGCGGCGTCGTCCTCGACGTGCTCGATCACCTCGAACGCGCACACGACGTCGAACCGCTCCTCGGGCGGCAGCACCGTCAGGTCCCCGTGCAGCACCCGGGCGTCCGGGTCGACGGCCGCCACGCGCTCGCACGCGATGCGCCACGAGTCGCCGTCGAGCTCCACGGCGGTGTAGTCGTGGCGCACGGCGATCCGCATGCCGACCCCGCCCTGCCCGCAGCCGATCTCCAGCACCGTGGACCGGGTGGCCGGCAGCAGGCGCCGCACGACGTCCCAGCGCAGCCAGGCCCGCGGCGCCAGCGGGGCGAACCGCACCCCGGCGGGCCGGCGCCCGAGCGCCCCGAGGCCCGCGAACAGCAGGTCGGCGAGGGTGACCAGGACCCGGCTGACCAGCACGACGAGCAGCACCGCGGCGTGCGGCAGCGCCCCGGCGAGGACGGCGAGCAGCACGAGCTCCCGGGCCCCAGCACCGGCGGGCACCACGACGACGAGGAACCCGACCATCCAGGCCAGCGCGTACCCGCCCACGGCGAGCGCCGCGGTGCGCACGTCGCTCGCCATGCCGAGACCGGTGGCGAGCAGCCACACCTGGCCGCCGGCGAGCAGCCACCCGGCCACGGCCCAGCCGGCGGCGGCCCCCAGGCCCCGCCAGGACAGCGGGTGCTCCAGCGGGAGGCGACGGGCCAGGCGCAACGCCGCGTCGAGCAGCCGGTTCAGCACGGGCGGCAGGAGCAGCACGACGGCGGCGGGCAGCAGCCAGAGCACCCAGCTCCAGCCCTGCAGGGTCTCGACGGCGAGGAACGGCAGCGCCACGACGCCGACGACCGCCCCGGAGACGAGCCCGACACCGGTGGCGACGGCGGTGGCTGTCACCGTGCGGCGGCGCGGGACGCCGTGGTCGGCGCCGACCTCGGCCGCGGCGACGACGTTCCACACCCCGCCGGGCACGTACTTGCCGAGCTGGCTGATGCCGAACACGGCGACCGCGGTGCGCAGCCCGAGCGGGGAGCCGAGGTCGGCCAGCACGGCCCGCCAGGACAGCAGCGTGCAGCCGACGAACAGCACCGCGAGCAGCGCGGCCGCGGCGAGCCGGCCGGCGGACAGCGCGGTGGCGGCGTCGGCCAGCTCGTCCCGCACGGAGACCACGGCGTACACCGCGAGCGCCAGCGCCAGGACGAGGAACCCCCAGCGCACCCACGGCGAGCGCAGCACGGCGAGCAGACGGGCGACGGTGCCGGGGCGTCCGGCACCCCCGGCGTCCGTGCGGCTGGCAGGCGTGCCGGTCACGGCCGCACCCCGCGGGCGGCAAGGGCGTCGAGGAGCGGGCCGACGACGGCGGCGGGCCGGACGGCGTCCCGCCCGGCGAGGGCGCGCATCCGGGCGGCGGCCAGCTCGGCCGGGTCGGTCAGCGCGACGAGCCGGTCGGCCAGGGCCGCGGCGTCCCCGGCAGGGACGAGCTCGAGGTGGTCGCCGAGCAGGCGGCGCTGGGGCGGGGTGTCGGAGGTCACGACCACGCAGCCGGCGGCGAGGCCCTGGAAGACCTTGTTGGGCACGACGCGGAGCGCCTTGGGGGTGGCCCCGAGGATGCCGAGGCAGACGTCGTGGTCGGCGACGAGCCCGGGCAGGTCGCCGGGTTCGACCCAGTCGTGCCAGGTGACGCCCGGGACGCCGGCGAGCGCGGCACGGGCGGCGGCGTGGTCCTGGCCGGTGCCCGCGAGGGTGGCGCTGATGGGGCGGCCCGTGGCGGCGGCGCGGGGCAAAGCGTCGGCGAGCGCCTCGGCGATGACCACGGCCCCCTGCAGCGGGGTGAACAGGCCGAAGAAGACGACCCGCAGGGGTCCGGCGTCGTCCCGGGTGCCGTCGTCGGACGTGCCCTCGTCCGGAGTACCGCCGTCGCGCACGGGCGCGAACCACGCCTCGGGGGCCCCGACCGGCACGACGACAGCCTGACGCGTCCGGCGGGAGCGGGTTCGGACGGCCGGCGCGAACAGGCTCCCGGGCAGCATCGCGCGGTGCTCGTCGGTGTCGACGACGACGACGTCGGCGCAGGCCAGCGCGAGCCGGTCCAGCCCGTGCAGCAGCCGCACGCGCAGGCCGCGGGCGCCGCGGTCGGTCGCGGTGTCGGCAGCGAAGACGAGGTGGTCGAGGATCACCGGTGTGCGCGGGTGCAGCAGGCGGGCCAGGACGACGTCGAAGTGGCCGAGGTAGCCGACGAGGACCGCGTCCGGGGCGCCGTGCGCACGCCGGTGGGCGACGTCGTCGCGCACGAGGGCGAGCCAGCAGGTCAGCAGGCGCACCACCAGCAGCGGCAGCCGCCAGGGCTGGCGCAGCATCCGGACCCGCTCGGCGGTGGAGAACCCGAGGGGACGGTTCAGCTCGTCGACGCGGTGGCCGTGCGCGCGCAGCCCGGCGACCAGGACGCCGGCGCGGGGGTGCCGGGCGGCGTCGTACGTGCCGAACGCGACGATCACGCGTCGCGCCCGAGCCGGTCGCGCCCGTACTGCAGGTTCTTGACCCGCTCCAGGGTGTCCTCGACGAGGATGCGGTTGGTGCGCTGCAGGTCCGCCAGCACCAGCAGCGCGAGGCACAGCAGGGTGCCCACCAGCATCGCGGCGGCAAAGATGAGGGACTGCACGTGCCCGTCGCCCTCCCCCTGGGCGAAGAACACGAGGAACCGGACGGCCGGTACCGCGGAGGCGAGGAAGAACAGCGCCGCCAGGGTCAGGAACACCAGGTGGGGGCGGAACATGATCGAGCTGCGCACGATCGCCCGGGCGGACCGCCCCATGTGCTGCCAGATGTTGCGGAACAGCCGCGACTCGCGGGTCTTGGCGTTGGTGACCACCGGCACCGAGACGATCCGCAGGTGCTTGTTGCCCGCCTGGATGATCGTCTCCATGGTGTAGCTGAACTGCGTGATGACGTTCAGGCGCAGCAGCGCGGCGCGCGAGTAGGCGCGGAACCCGCTGGCGGCGTCGGGCAGCGAGGTGTTCGCGGCGGCGCTGACCACCCGCGACCCGAGGCGCTGCATGCGCTTCTTGAACGGGCTGAAGTGCTCGATGGTGGCGGTCTGGCGGTCGGCGACCACGATGTCGGCCTCGCCGGCGAGGATCGGCGCGGCGAGGTCCCCGACCCGGTTCGAGGGGTACTGGTTGTCGCCGTCGGTGTTGACCACCACGTCGGCGCCGTGGGCCAGGGCGAAGTCGACGCCGTCGCGGAAGGAGCGGGCCAGCCCCATCGTGGCGGTGTGCCGCAGCACGTGGTCGACGCCGAGGTTGCGCGCGACGTCGGCGGTGCCGTCGGTGGAGCCGTCGTCGATGACGAGCCACTCCACCTCGTCGAACCCGTCGACCTCGCGCGGCAGGGTGGCCAGCACGAGCGGGAGGGTGTCGGCCTCGTTGAGGCAGGGAATCTGCACGACGAGCTTCATCGAGCCCTCTCCGGTCCGACGGCGGTGGGCAGCGCCGGGGCGCTGACGTGCGCGAGTCTAGCCACGCGGGTCCCGCGCGGCGGGGTACCACCGCCACGCGGCGACCAGCCCGGCGACGAACCCGAGGACGACGACCACGAGCGCGACGGCGATCACGGTGCCGCTCAGCGGGCTCCACGCGGCCCAGCGCTCCCACGCCTGTGCCGCGGACTCCCCCGGCCCCCGGTACATCGCCCCGAACGCCCACACCAGTCCCGCGGCACCGGCCACGGCGGCGAGCGTCGTGAACCCAGGGACGACGACGGCGGTCCAGCGTTCGCGGCGCAGGCACAGCTGCCACAGGGCGACGGCCAGCAGCGTCGCCAGCGCGGCTAGCCCGCCGAACACGTAGCGGCCCTGCAGGGCGACGAGCACGCCGGTCTCCGACCAGCCCTGCAGGGCGTTGCCGACGACGCCCACGGCCAGCGCGAGCGGCAGCAGCGCGACGGTCACGGCCCCGCGGCGCGCCCCGGGCAGCGCGACCGCGACCAGTGGCGCCACGACCAGCACCGTCGAGCCGACCGCGACGAAGGTGCCGGGCAGGTGGATCTCCAGCCAGGACAGGTTGCCGAAGAACGCCTGGGCGGTGCGGCCGACCGCCTCCTCCAGCACCTGGTCCGCCGGCACCCGGGTCATGCCGTCGTAGTCGCGCGGCAGCCCGACGGGCTGCACGGCGCCGTCGACGATCCAGTTGCGGGCCCACCACCAACCCCCGACGACGAAGGCGACCGCCAGGGCGACGAGGCCCCGCCCGCTGCGGGCGAGCACCGACGGGCCGGCCCGCGGGCGGGATCGCGGCCCCGGGGCGAGCAGGTAGGCGGCCACGACGGTCGGGATCGCGAACGCGAGCATCACCTTGGTCAGCAGGCCGACCCCGAGCACGAGCCCCAGGCCGACGGCGGTGCGCCAGCGTTGGTCCCCGGTGACGACGCGGGCGGACAGGTAGGTGACGCCGGCGCCGGTGAGCACCACGAGGGCGTCGTTGTTCGCGGCGCCCAGGATGTGCCCGACCTGCGGGATCAGCAGCGGGAACGGGGCGGCGAGCAGCGCGGCGGAGCGGGACCCCGTCAGCCGGCGGGTGGTCGCGGCGGCGAGCGGCACCGTCGCGGTGAGCAGGGCGACGTCGAGCAGGCGCAGCGCGAGCAGGGCGACGTCCCAGCGGGCGTCGACCGTCCCGGTGAGGTGCAGGACGCCGGCCCCGAGCACGTAGTAGGCGGGCGGGTGCTGCGTCATCTGGTCGACGGTGGCGGTGCTGCCGGGCGGGGGCAGCGCGTTGCCGGCGTCGATGCGGACGCGCTCGTCGGCGGGGACGGGCGTGAGATCGACGAACTGGGTCTCGTCGGGGCGGTAGCGCCAGCGTCCGGGCAGGTCGGCCGGGTACGCGGCCTCCTCGACGGCCTGCTCGGTCACCGGCGCGAAGCGCGCCTCCCCCGGCGCCGGCCAGCCACCGCCGTAGGCGATGCGCACGGCGCTGTTGAGATGGTTCTGCTCGTCGGGCGACCGGAAGCCGGGGGTGAGCACCGCCCAGGCCACCGACCACAGGGCGACGACGAGGGTCAGCAGGGCGAGGGTGCGGCGGTAGGCACGCTCGGCCGACGGCGTGTCTCGCGTCACAGCGTCATTGTGGCAGGCGGACGACGGTGTCGCCTGCGACAGCTGCCCACCGGAAACCTGCGTAAAGTGCTTATCACTAGGCTGCGACAGGTGTACATTGAGGCCAGGATCGCTGATGGGAGGCGCAACATGTACCGACCGCGCGTCGTCGACGAGGAGATCTCCGACGGCCTGCAGACCGCTGGAGCCGTGCTCGTCGAGGGGCCGAAGGCCTGCGGCAAGACGTCGTCGGCCCACCGGGTCGCGGGGACGCGTGTCCACCTCGACGACGTGGCCGATCCGCGGATCACCGCCGCCCTCGAGGTGGATCCGTCGCTGCTGCTGCGGGGCGAGACCCCCGTCCTCCTGGACGAGTGGCAGCTGGCGCCCGACCTGTGGAACTTGGTCCGCCGTGAGGTCGACCGGCGGGAGCACCCGGGGCAGTTCATCCTCACAGGGTCCTCGACGCCCGACGACGACATCCGCCGTCACAGCGGTGCCGGACGCTTCACCATCATCGAGATGCGGCCGATGGCCCTCGCCGAGAGCGGCCACTCCAGCGGTGAGGTGTCGCTGGCAGGCCTGTTCGACGGCGCGGATGCCGACGGGTACGACAGCGCCTGGAACCCGACCGACGCCGTCCACGAGATCGCCGAACGGGTCGTCGGGGGCGGATGGCCCACCAACGTCGACAAGCCGGTTCGTGCCGCAGCACGCGCCAATCGCGACTACCTGGACATCATCCGGAACTACGACATCCCCCAGGTGTCGCGCGTCCGCCGCGATCCGGACAAGGCGTGGCGTGTCATGCGCTCTCTCGCCCGGAACGTGGCCACTCTCGCCGGGGACGCCACGATCGCCAGGGACGTCCGCGAGGGCGACCCGGACTCGGGCGCCGACGCGACCCACCGGGCGACCGCCACCGAGCACCTCGACGCCATGCGGCGGCTCAGGATCGTCGAGGACCAGCCTGCATGGTCCCCGCACCTCCGGTCGCGCACACGTGTTGCGTCACGGTCGAAGCGGCACTTCGTCGACCCCGCCCTGGCAGCAGCCGCCCTGGGTATCCATGCCGGGCCGCTCACGGAGGACCTGCAGACCCTGGGGTTCCTCTTCGAGTCTCTGGTCACCCGAGACCTCCGTGTCTACGCCCAGCCGCTCGGTGGACGCGTGCTGCACTATCGCGACGAGCGCGGCCTGGAGGCCGACGTGGTGGTCGAGCTGCCGGACGGTCGGTGGGCGGCCATCGAGGTCAAGCTCGGCTCCCGCCCGGAGACGATCGACCGGGCCGCCCACGGCCTCACGACGTTGCGCGACAAGGTCGACACCTCACGCAGCGGTGAGCCGGCCTTCGCCGCCGTGATCACGAACGGCGGCATCGCCTACCGTCGCCGTGAGGACGGAGTGCACGTGATCCCCGTCAGGATGCTCGGCCCCTGACCCCCACCATGGGGCGCGGGGAAGGGCAATGGTGCACCAACCTGGTGCACACATTCAGTCTCGGTCGGCCAGAACTCTGCGGCCCTGCGCATGGAGAGCAGGCTGCGGCGTGACCAGCCTCGCTACTCGGGGTCACACGCTCACCCTTTCGGCAGCCACCGACAGGGAGCGCACCGCCGCCCGGGCGGCGGCGATCGTCGCGGCGCGCGGCGGGTGCGCGCAGGCCGCCGCGGCCTCGGCGCGCAGGCGTTCCTGGACAGGCGACGGCCGTCGGCGGGCGCCCGACGACGGCGGCGCGGCGGGCGGCGCCGTCTTCCTCCGCCAGGAGGGGAAGGCCTGCCACCGTGTCAGGTTGGGGACGCGCAGACCGGGTGCTCCGCCCGGCCGGGCGGCCCGACGTCGGGCACGGGCGTCCTTGGCACGCCGGGCGGCGGGCAGCAGCGCGACCAGCGCCCGCTTGGTCACGCGCAGCAGGGACGGCACCCCGCGCAGACCCTGGCGGGCGCCGCGCCGCAGCATCACCACGACGCCGCGGTGCTGGAGCCAGGTGCGGGCCCGGATGACGGTCCGCACGGAGACGCCCGCGCGTTCGGCGGCCTGGGCATCGGTGGTCTCGGCGACGGCGGAGCGCGGGTCGGCGAGGCGGGCCAGGGCGGGCAGGTAGCTGCGCACGCTCTGCGGGGCGTCGCGCAGGTCGCCCCAGCCGGCGGCGGCCAGGGCGTCGACGAGGCGCCACAGGGGCGCGTGGGCGTTGAGGCGCACCGGGGGTGGCGGGGGCGCGCTGATATCGTCGGCCGTAGCCATCAGAGTGCTTGCTCACTCTCGTTGGTCAGGCCCGGTCAGAGGTTGCCGCCTCTGGCACGGGCCGTTTTCGGTTGTGGTGGGCGTCACGCTAGCGGGGCCGGTGCGAGGGCGTCCAGACCTCCCCCGCCATAGGGTGTGGCCACCGACGAGGAGGTGGCCGATGCGCGCGAACACCGGCGAACCGGTGGTGCTGTTCGACGACGAACCCGCCCGGCTCGAACGGACGACGGTCTCGGAGGATGCGGTCCAACGGCTGGTGTTCGAGCACCCCGAGGTGCTCCCGGTCGCGGACCTCGACGAGGAGTTCGCTCCCCCGGTCCCGATCGGCCGCGAGGTCGGCACCGCCGCCGGACCAATCGACGCGCTGTACGTCTCGCCGCACGGGGGCCTGACGGTGGTCGAGGCGAAGCTGTGGCGGAACCCGGAGGCTCGCCGCGAGGTCCTGGGGCAGGTGGTCCACTACGCGAGCGCCCTGGCCACTTGGTCGTACGAGGACCTCGACACCGTCTGCCGCGCCCGGTCCGGGCAAACGCTGTGGGAGCTCGCCTGGGCGGCGGGCGCCGACGACGAGCGCCGGTTCGTCGACTCCGTCGCGAAGAACCTGCGTGACGGGCGGATGCTGCTGCTGGTCGTCGGTGACGGCATCCGCGAGGACGTCGAGGCGATGGCCGACTACCTGCAGCACACCCCGCAGCTGCACTACCGGCTCGCCCTGGTCGAGCTGGCGCTCTTCGAGGATGCCGCCCGGGGCCTGCGGGTCGCCGTGCCGTCCGTCGTGGCGCAGACCCGCGAGGTCGTGCGGGCCGTGGTGCGGGTCGACGTCGCACCCCAGGCGAACGTCGACGTGTCGGTGACCGTGCCGCAGGACGACTCCCCCGCGTCCCGCAGCCGGCTGAGCCGCGAGGAGGTGCTCAGCGCGATGGCGCGGCGGGTGCCGCCGTCGACCGTCGAGTTCGTGCGACGTGCCCTGGGGCAGTTCGACGCCGACCCGCGGTTCGTGGTGCAGGACCGGCTGAGCTCCAGCGTGGTGGTCAAGGTGCTCAACCCCCGTGGCGGAGCGCCGTTCACCGTGCTCGTCCTGGACACCGACGGCACCGCCTACCCGGGCTGGCTGCACCAGCAGGCGGTGAAGGCCGGGATCCCGACGGCGGACCTGCTGACGTTCCCGGCGCGGTTGGCGGAGATCTTCGGCGTCCCGCTCAAGCAGGGCTCCGTCGACACGCTCTCCGACAGGCTGCCCCTGGCCGCCCTCCAGGAAGAGTGGTCGGCGGTCTCACGGGCGATAGAGGAGCTGGCCGAGGCCATCCACCTCGAACGCGCGTAGGCACGGTCCCCTCATTCGGCGCGATGGCGCTTCGTGCGACCAGCCGTGGGCTGCCGGATCAAGTCGTGATCCTGAGACTCGCGCGGGATGAGATGGAAGCCGTCGGGTGTCCGCGGGTCGTAGTGCACGACGGCGTCTAGGGCAACAACGTCGCGCTTCCACGACGCGAGGCGAGACGCGTCTACTTCCCGAAGCTCCCAGCCGTTCCTTCGACGACTCTCCACGCGGAGCATGGCCAGGTGGTAGCTGTTGCGGTGACGCGGGTCCACGGCCCAGGGGATGAGTTCGTCATCGCGGTTGATCCGACGGGCAAGCCCCCGACGATGGCGAAAGTTCGACCACATCGACAACGTCGTCTCGATGTTGTACTTGCGGCGATACTCGTCGACGATCTCCTGATAAGTCCATCCCGACTCGATCCACTGGATCGCTTCGCCCACGTTCTGAATCTTGCTGGGAGCTGCCACCACTGCCTCCGTCGATACCGGCCCATGCATTCCAATAGGCAAGTGACGATAGGATACGGGTCACACCATGTTCAAGTTGCCGCACAAGCAGGTCATAAGGTGAGGGGACATTCAGCATTGGCCGAGGTAACCGTCAAGATCTGCGACGTCTGCAAGCGGCGGAACGTCCGCGCGAAGACCTTCACGATCATCGAGGAAGGCCGCGAACCTGCTACTGCCGACCTCTGTGAGCAGCACGCTCGTCCTCTTCTCACGGCACTTGGCCACACGGGCTCCGAACCGACCGCTAGACGGAGGGGCCCCGGGCGGCCTCGTCGCAAGATGCGCGTGATCTCCTTGGACGAGGTCGAGAAGCTTCGCGACCGACCCTAACCTCTCCAAAGGCTGGACCACCCCTTCGGAACCTGCCGATTCGGAGGGTCGATCTGGCTACCACCGTGGCACGATCGGCACCATGCGCGGCATCATCCTGGCCGGCGGGTCCGGCACGCGGCTGCACCCGATCACGCTCGGGGTGAGCAAGCAGCTCGTGCCCGTCTACGACAAGCCGATGATCTACTACCCGCTGTCGACGCTGCTGCTCGCGGGGATCCGGGACATCCTCGTCATCACCACCCCGCACGACGCCGAGCAGTTCCGGCGGCTGCTCGGGGACGGTTCGCAGTTCGGCATCTCGCTCGAGTACACCGTGCAGGAGGAGCCGAACGGCCTGGCGCAGGCGTTCGTGCTCGGCGAGGAGTTCCTCGCCGGCGGGCCGGCCGCGCTCGTGCTGGGCGACAACATCTTCTACGGCCAGGGCCTCGGCGACCAGCTCCAGCGCTTCACCGACGTCGACGGCGGTTCGATCTTCGCCTACCGCGTGGCCGACCCGACGGCGTACGGCGTCATCGAGTTCGACGACGACGGGATCGCCCGGTCCATCGAGGAGAAGCCCGCCCGGCCACGGTCGCGGTACGCGGTGCCGGGTCTGTACTTCTACGACTCCGAGGTGGTCGAGGTCGCCAAGGGCCTCACGCCGTCGGCCCGCGGCGAGTACGAGATCACCGACATCAACCGGCACTACCTGGACCAGGGGCGCCTGCACGTCGAGGTGCTGCCCCGGGGCACCGCGTGGCTGGACACCGGCACGTTCGACTCGCTCATCGACGCCAGCGACTTCGTGCGGACGGTGGAGCAGCGCCAGGGCCTCAAGATCTGCGCTCCGGAGGAGGTGGCGTGGCGCCGCGGGTTCTTGTCCGACGACGAGCTGCGCGCCCGGGCCGAGCCTCTCGTGAAGTCCGGCTACGGCACCTACCTGCTCACGCTGCTCGACGGATAGCCGACCTCCCGGACCCCTCGCACGTCGACGATCCCCGCCAGGACCGACGGCGCGGCGACGTCCCAACGATCCGCCCAGTCGCCGATCGGTTCCACCCCGGCACGGCGCAGCGCGTCGTGGCCGAGCACGGAGAACTGGGGGCGCCGCGCCGGCCGCGGGAACGCCGCGCTCGGGACCCGGTCGACCGGGACCGACGACCCGGCAGCGGCCAGGACACGTCGTGCGAACCCGTGCCACGACGTCCGGCCGGACGCCGTGCCGTGGTAGGTGCCCGCCGGTGCCCGGGCGGCGACCAGCCGCACGATGAGGTCGGCCAGGTCGCGCGACCAGGTGGGCTGGCCGACCTGGTCGTGCACCACCGCGAGACGGTCGCGCTCGGTCGCCAGGCGGGCGATCGTCCGGGGGAAGCAGCGTCCGTGGGCACCGTAGAGCCAGGCAGTCCGCACGACCAGGTGGTCGAAGGCCTCGTCGCGCACAGCCAGCTCCCCCGCGACCTTGGAGCGCCCGTAGACGGACTCCGGGGCCGTCGCGGCGTTCTCCGGGTACGGGCTGGCGTGGTGGCCGTCGAACACGTAGTCGGTGGACAGGTGGACCAGCCGCGCACCGGCCAACCGGGCGGCCCGGGCGACGTGGGCGGCACCGACGGCGTTGACGGCCATCGCCTCGGCCGCGTGCGTCTCGGCCGTGTCGACGTCGGTCCAGGCGGCGGCGTTGACCACGACGTCGGCCCCGGCGACCGCCCGTCGGGTGGCGTCGGCCTCGGTGATGTCCAGCTCGGCGTGCGTGAACGCCCGCACCGAGGCGCCGGCGTCCGTGAGGACGTCGACGAGGTCGCGGCCGAGCATGCCGCCCGCACCCAGGACGGCCCAACGCTGGGCCCGATCGACGGGAGCCATGCGTAGCATCCTAGGGGCGGGACCATCGACACCGGGAGGCCGTCCGTGCAGTTCAGTGAGCTGGGAGTGTCCGGCGCGTACGAGATCACCCCCCGCCAGCACGGCGACCCGCGGGGCGTCTTCCTGGAGTGGTTCAAGGCGTCGACGTTCGCCGATCACCTGGGCCACGAGCTGGACCTGCAGCAGGCGAACTGCTCGGTCTCGGCGGCCGGCGTGCTGCGCGGCATCCACGTCACCGACGTCCCGCCCGGCCAGGCCAAGTACGTCACGTGCCCCCGCGGCGCGGTGCTCGACGTCGTCGTCGACCTCCGGGTCGGGTCGCCGACGTTCGGCCGCTGGGACTCCGTGCTGCTCGACGACGTCGACCGGCGGGCCGTCTACATCGGCGAGGGCCTGGGCCACGCCTTCCTGTCCCTGGAGGACGGCTCGACGGTGATGTACCTGTGCTCAGCAGGCTACGACCCCGCGGCGGACCACGGGGTGCATCCCCTGGACCCGGCGATCGGGATCGAGTGGCCGACGACGGCCCGCGACGGGTCGCCGATCACCCCGCAGCTCTCGGAGAAGGACGCGGCGGCTCCGACGCTGGCCGAGGCCGAGGCGCAGGGTCTGCTGCCCGCCGTCGAGGTCGTCGAGGACTACGTGGCGACGCTGCGGCGCCGCTGAGCACTCACTGGCCGGTCCGGGCGTACTTCGCCTCGACGGCGGCCTTGGCCGGGCGCCACCACGCCTCGTTCTCCCGGTACCAGTCGACGGTCGCCTCCAGGCCGGAGCGGAAGTCGGTGTACCGGGGCGTCCAGCCGAGCTCGTCGCGCAGCTTCGTCGCGTCGATCGCGTACCGCAGGTCGTGGCCGAGACGGTCCGGGACGTGGTCGAAGTCGTCGGCGTCGCGGCCGAAGATCTCCAGCAGCGTCTGCACGACCTCGACGTTGTTCCTCTCGCCGTCCGCACCGATCAGATAGGTCTCGCCGATGCGACCCCGGTCGATGATCGCCCACACGGCCGTGTTGTGGTCCTCGACGTGGATCCAGTCGCGCACGTTCAGGCCCGCGCCGTACAAGCGGGGCCGCACCCCGTCGAGGAGGTTCGTGATCTGACGCGGGATGAACTTCTCGACGTGCTGGTACGGCCCGTAGTTGTTCGAGCAGTTCGAGAGGGTGGCCTGCACGCCGAACGACCGCACCCATGCGCGCACGAGATGGTCGGAGCCGGCCTTGGTCGCCGAGTACGGGCTCGACGGGTCGTACGGCGTGTCCGGCGTGAACCTCGCCGGGTCGTCCAGCGCGAGGTCGCCGTAGACCTCGTCGGTCGAGACGTGGTGGAACCGCACGCCGTGCCGGCGCACGGCCTCGAGCAGGGTGAACGTCCCCAAGAGGTTGGTCTGCACGAACGGCGTCGGGTCGTCCAGGGAGTTGTCGTTGTGCGACTCCGCGGCGAAGTGGACGACGACGTCGGCCCGGCCGACGAGCTCGTCGACGAGGTCGGCGTCGGTGACGGAGCCGTGCACGAACTCGATCTGCGCGGCGACCGGCCCCAGCGACCTCCGGTCGCCCGCGTAGGTCAGGGCGTCGAGCACCGTCACCTGCGCGTCCGGGCGGTCCCGGAGGGTCTGCAGGGTGAAGTTCGCGCCGATGAAGCCGGCGCCGCCGGTGACGAGTACCCGCATGACTCATTCCCCCACGGATCGCCGGCTCTCACCTGGTCAGTGACGCCCCAGAGCGCGGTAGTGCCAACCGGCAGTCTTCCAGGCATCTCGGTCGAGAGCGTTGCGGCCGTCGACGACGTTCCGCTGAGCGACGTATTCCGCGACCTTGTCCGGGTCGAGGTCGCGGTACTGCCGCCACTCGGTCAGGACGAGCACGGCCTCCGCCCCGTCGAGTGCCGCGTACACCTCGGGCTCGTAGGACAGAGAGGGCTGCTTGAGGCGAGCGTTCTCGACGGCTTCCGGGTCGTGGACGACCACGTGGGCTCCGTTCTCGTGCAGCCTCACGGCGACGTCCAGAGCCGGCGAGTCTCGGACGTCGTCGCTGTCAGGCTTGAACGCAGCGCCGAGAACCGTGATGCGAGCGCCCTCGACGGTGCCGCCAAGCACGTCCGACGCCAGGTCGACCATGCGCACGCGGCGCCGGTGGTTGATCTCGTCGACCTCGCTGAGGAACGCCACCGCTTCACCCGCGCCGAGCTCGTCGGCGCGGGCCATGAAGGCACGGATGTCCTTCGGGAGGCAGCCACCGCCGAACCCCAGACCGGCGTTGAGGAAGCGCCGACCGATCCGGGCGTCATGACCGATGGCGTCCGCGAGCTGGGTGACGTCGCCACCCGCGACCTCGCACAGCTCCGCCATCGCGTTGATGAAGGAGATCTTGGTCGCCAGGAAGGAGTTCGCCGCGACCTTCACGAGCTCGGCCGTCGGGTAGTCCGTCACGATGCGCGGCATGCCGTCGGTCAGCGGCACGGCGTAGACCTCGTCGAGGACCTGCGCTGCCCGCCGGCCGGACTCGCCTTCGGGCACGCCGTAGACGATGCGGTCCGGGTGAAGCGTGTCCTTCACCGCGAAGCCCTCCCGAAGGAACTCCGGGTTCCAGGCCAGGACGGCACCCGGCTCCGCCTTCGACACGATCTCCGCGAGGCGAGCGGCGGTCCCGACGGGCACAGTGGACTTCCCCACGACGATTTCACCCGGCGAGAGGTGACTGCTGAGGCTGCGGATCGCTGCGTCGACATAGGTGAGATCGGCCGCGTAGCCATCACTGCGCTGCGGCGTGCCGACGCAGACGAAATGGACGCTCGAGCCCGCGACGGCGGCGAGGTCGCTCGTGACGGTGAGGCGACCCGTCTGCGCCACCTCCTCGAGGAGCGCCTCGAATCCCGGCTCGTAGAACGGCGCCTTGCCGGCCGACAGCGCCTCGACCTTCGCCGGGTCGACGTCGACGCCGACCACCTCATGGCCCAGACTCGCCATGCTCGCCGCGTGGACCGCCCCCAGGTAGCCCAGACCAATCACAGAGATCTTCACGCTCGCGCACCCCTTCCTCGTCGTCGCCGACGAAGGTACAGCAAAGAAACCCTCTAGGATGCACGCGATGAGTGCTCAGGTCCCCGCGCAGCAGTCGGCGTCGTCCGCGACGTCGGCCGATGTCGCGGATCTCTACAAGGAGATCTTCACGGGGCAGCAGAAGGCTCTCGAGGTCGTCTCGACCGACCGGCTGACGCAGGTCGGAGCGCGCCCACCGATCTCGACGTACCTGGGCCAGCTCTGGGGCCGTCGGTACTTCCTCTGGGCGGAAGCCCGGGCCAAGGTCACCAGCGGGACCCGGGAGACGCTGCTCGGCCAGGCATGGCTCGTCCTCAACCCCATCCTCAACGGACTCGCCTACTACCTGATCTTCGGCCTGATCCTCAACACGAGCCGCGGCATCGAGAACTTCCTCGGGTACCTCGTCATCGGGGTCTTCCTCTTTCAGTTCACCACGCAGTGCGTGACCAACGGCGCGAAGTCGATCCAGAGCGGGCGCAACCTCATCCGCGCGTTCACGTTCCCCCGCGCCTCGCTGCCGATCTCGGTGGTGCTGCGGAGCATCCTCAACCTCATCCCGACGATCGCGGCGATGCTCCTCATCATCGTCCTGCTCCCGCCGGCCGAGAGCTGGTCGCCGGCGGCACTCCTCTTCCCCGCCGTCCTTGTCCTTCAGGTGCTGCTCGCGACAGGGCTCGCACTCCTCTTCGCCCGCATGACCACCGTGCTGCCGGACATCGGCCAGCTCATCGGTGTCGGCATGCGCATCTGGCTCTACGCGTCGGCCGTGTTCTTCTCGGTGGACCGGTTCAAGGAGTTCCCGTCGATCGTCGGGATCATGGAAGCCAACCCGATGTACATGGTCCTGGACGCCGCCCGGGACTGCCTGCTCTACGCCACGGTGCCAGACGCCGGCACCTGGATCGGGCTCGGGGCCTGGTCGGTCGGCGCGCTCGTCCTCGGGTTCCTCTTCTTCTGGCAGGGGGAGGAGTCCTATGGCCAGGCGTGAGGACAACCCCTTCTCCCATGCGACGGTGGCGGTCCAGGACGTGCACGTCCGCTACCGCGTCCCGTCGACCGACGCCGCCGAGCGCCGCCGCGGAGCGAACTTCGTCCGGCGGGCGGCACGCACGGTGCTCGGCAACGACCCCAAGGTGCTCGTCCGCGCGCTGTCCGGCATCTCCTTCGTCGCGAAGTCCGGAGAACAGATCGGACTGGTGGGCCAGAACGGCTCCGGCAAGAGCACGCTGCTGCGCATCATCGCCGGCCTGGAGAACCCCGCCAAGGGCCGTGTCCTCGCGGAGAGCACGCCAGTGCTGATCGGTGTGAACGCCGCCCTCGTGCCGGACCTCTCGGGTGAGCACAACATCCGGCTCGGGTGTCTCGCCATGGGGCTCACCCCGGAGCAGGCCGAGGAGGCCGTGCCGGACGTCAAGCAGCTCGCGGGCCTGGGCAAGTCCATCTACCTGCCGATGAAGACGTACTCCTCCGGCATGGGTGCCCGGCTGCGATTCGCCATCGCGACGGCGGCCAATCCGCACATCCTGCTCATCGACGAGGCCCTCGCCACCGGTGACGCGGCGTTCAAGGAGCGCAGCGAGGCACGCATGCAGCGCCTCCGCCAGAGCGCCGGCACCGTGTTCCTCGTCAGCCACGCGGCGCAAACCATCGAGGAGAGCTGCACCCGCGCGATCTGGCTCAACCACGGCCGACTCGTCCTCGACGGTACGGCGGAGGACGTCGCGTTGCGCTACCGCAAGTGGGCGTGGGCCGTGGCAAAGGACAAACCCGACGAGGCGAGGAAGATCATCGAAAACGCCTTCGCCGAGCGGGAGCAGACCTATGTCCAGGTCGAGGACGCCGTGAAGCCACGTCTCTACAATCCCCGGCACCGCCGTCCACGCGGCGTTCCCGCCCGCGACGAGAAGGAGTAAGGGTGCCAGCACGGCCACGCATCATGACCGTCTACGGCACACGACCCGAGGCGATCAAGGTCGCCCCAGTGGTCCGGGCCCTGGAGGCAAGCGAGACTCTCGACTCCGTCACCGTCGTCACCGGCCAGCACCGCGAGATGTTGGACCAGGTGAACATGGTCTTCGGGATCACGCCTGATCATGACCTGAACATCATGAGCCACCGACAATCGCTGGCGCAGATCTTCAGCCGCGTCCTCGAAGGGGTGGACAAGGTCCTGGAGATGGAGAGCCCGTCGGCGGTTCTCGTCCAGGGCGACACATCGACGTCGACTGCCGCGGCACTCGCAGCGTTCTACCGCGGGATCCCCGTCGTCCACCTGGAAGCGGGCCTCCGCAGCGGTGACATCAGCTCCCCGTTCCCCGAAGAGGCGAATCGCAAACTGACGACTCAGATCGCGGCACTGCATCTGGCACCAACTACGAAGAGCCGGGACAACCTTCTTGCAGAAGGCGTCGTTCCCGATACGGTCGTGGTCACGGGCAATACAGTCATCGACGCCTTGCTGGCTACGGTTCATCAGGCTCCCGACTTCGACGACCCGGCCCTCGTCCACATCGCCCGATCCGGCCGCCGTATCGTGCTCGTCACGACGCACCGCAGGGAGAACTGGGGGTCGGCCATGCATGGGGTCGGCCGCGCGCTGCGCCGCGTGGCGGACACGTACCCCGACGCCGAAGTGATCCTCCCCGCCCACCGTAATCCTGTCGTCCGCGAAGCGGTGCTACCTCACTTGGCCGGGGCCAAGAACATCACCGTGACGGAGCCCCTGCCGTACGGGCAGTTCACCCGGCTGCTCAACGCAGCGGACATCATCGTCACCGATTCGGGAGGCATCCAGGAAGAGGCGCCGAGCCTCGGAATACCTGTGCTCGTCATGCGCGACAACACCGAGCGGCCCGAGGCCGTCGACGCAGGTACTGTGCGCCTGGTCGGGACGGACGAGGACCACTTGGTGGATGCGGTGAGCGGTCTTCTAGACTCCCGCGAGCAGTACGAAGCCATGGCCAACGTCATCAACCCCTACGGCGACGGCGGCGGCGCGAGGCGCGCGGTCATGGCGATCGCACATCTCCTGGGGATCGGCCCGCGAGCAGATCAGTGGACAGAAGGCAAGGTATGAGTAAGACCAACGTGTTTATCTACGGATCGTGCGTCTCGCGCGACACCTTCGAACGCTTCCCAGCAGAACACTTCCAACTACTGCATTATGTCGCGCGACAGTCCGCCATCAGCGCATACGCCAAGCCTGTGGATATAATCCTGCCGCCCGACTTAGAGTCTGATTTTCAGAGTCGCATGGTGCGCGGAGATTTCCAATCAGACCTGCGCTCACAGATGAACAAATGGGGCAGTCACATTGATCTGTTTGTCGTCGACCTTATTGACGAGCGCCTAGGCATCTATGTACTGCCGGACGGATCCGTTGTCACACGCTCGATAGAACTTATACAGTCCGGGGCCGAGCATTCCCTGCCGGCAGGATCGATTCACATCCCATTCGGAACCGAAAAGCACTTTGAGTACTGGTCTGCAGCAATCCAGTCTGTCGGCAACATGCTACTCGAAGCAGCCCCGAAGGCAGGCGTCGCTCTTCTAGACATTCCATGGGCCGAATACACCGATGATGGTCAGCCAAGCACCGCGAGCTTCGGAGTCACCGCGCACGAAGCGAACCAGATCTTCCCGCAGTACGCTGCCTTCGCTGCCGACGCGCTCGCAGCAAAACTAATTCGAGTCCCCATTTCTCAAGTATCCTCGTCAAATAGTCACCCATGGGGCGAGGCGCCTTTCCACTACTCTGACTCCGTCTACCGAGAAGCTACCACACAGCTCATCGGGTTCGACCCCCAGGGCCCCTCAGAAAATTTCGAGCACGAAAGCCTTTCAGGCAATGCTGAGCAAGTTGAGAAAGCGACGGGCGTCGAAACGAAGTCCACTCCCGACAGTCTCAACATTCGGCAATCCTCGCCAGAGACTTCGATCGATCCAGAATCATCAGCACTGGCAGCTAATCAGCTAAAGGCCGTCAATCTAGGTCTGCACCGACTGCTTCCTGGGCAGTGGCATCGCCACTGGATCTGGCAGGGCGGGCCCGCGTCCGTCCATGAGTTTAAGCATGACGGCGTAATCTACGCATTCGATCTCGTCTCAGATGAGGACGAGATCGAGGTTCAGTTCTTCCCGCGCGACAAGGAGGCATTCGACAGTTTCACCGAAAGGCTTCGGGTGCGGCAGACGCCAATCAACCGTGCAATCACCGACAGGCACCGCGTCTCACTCCTCCGAGAACAGATCCCCCACAAGATCGTTGACGATGGTTTCATCAAGCGCATCGCCTCGAGTATTGAGTCTGCAAGAGAGGATCTCGAGGACGACCCCGAACAAGGCTCAACGGTCGCGTCGCGGGAGATTGTCCTACCCAACGGTATCCCGACCTTGGCTAGGGAAGCTGATTATGACTACTCCCAGTTTGGCAAGTGCTTCGGAGGGAGCAGCGGCGATCTTGGACCGCTTAGCATCGACCAAGACGGCCTATATCGGCTTGGAGATCAGTCAGCCCCTATCGATCTACTAGTATCGAACGCAGAGGCACTGCACGACGAGCGTGCTGGCAGAACCCTGCTCGTCGTTCTCGGCGGTCTAGTGGGACAGCGAAGACAACTCAAGGGCCCGTTCTTCTCCGGCCGAGAGACTGCGCGTCTAACGGGACTTCCAACTGTCAGCATATCTGACCCCTCGCTCGCGCTTGGATCAGACGTTTCGATTGGCTGGTACTTGGGCCACAAGTATCGGAACACCGTGCCCCAAGAAATCGCAGAACTCATGGACGTCATTTCAGAACGGTTTGGCGTCGAGATTCTCCTGATGGGCGGATCAGGCGGAGGCTTCGCCTGCCTCAACATCGCGCAGTACATGCGAAGGGGCGTATCTGGGATAGTACTGAACCCGCAAACGTCTGTGTCGCGATACGCACTCGGCCACGTGAACGATTACCTCAGCGCCGCTACTGGTCGCCCCACGAAGGCCGAGACCGCGGAAGAGGCAGAACAGATCCTCAACGATCTGGGCTTGGCACACGACATCACGAATGGTTCCTGGTCCAAGGACGATTTCCTGATCGCACAGAACGCAAGCGATTGGCACGTCCAGGCTCATCTCGAGCCCTTAATGATCAACGGCCAGTGGCACATTCACGAAGACCGCGCGTATGTGGATCGTTCGCGGGGACTCACTGTGTACACCCGGAACTGGGGAGAGGGCCACGCAAATTTCCCGGACCGATCCACGATGGCACACCTGGTCCGAGACTATGGGGCCAATATCAGTTCACTTGATCGCGCTGCCGCCCTAGACCATATGCTGGACTATCAGTTGGCTCCCATCCAGTAGTTTGCACTAGGAAGTTCGCCTCAACATTGAGAAAATGCCTGGCCGCAGTCAATCGCGAGTCGATTTCGAGAGCGCGTCTCATGCTGATGTGCAATGGACACGTCGATCTATTCTGGTGGCGCGCAGGCCGGTCATGCGCGCTCAGTGTCTTTGTCTTTGCATGATGTCCAGAGTCGCGCGCTAGACAGAAGGTAGATTGAGGGCTCCGAGTTCAGAACTTCATCGGATCGCCCGACAGGTCCTGTCTTGTCCCGAGCTTCTCTCGTGGTCGGGGACGTACTTGACGGAATCGCGGCTCCGCCAAGTACGTTCCCCGACTCGCGTAGAAGGGCCAATCAGGCTGACGTGCCCTGAACTGCCGCGTGAGGGCCCGTCTATTAGGACCCGTCCTCCGACTTGGTTTGCGGTCAGCAGAGGATTTGTCTCAACGCCCGATGCAGCAATGGCTGAATTGAGCGGCGCCAAATCGGCCCATCGACTGTCTCCAGGGCGGTATCACTACGGGTATCGAGTGAACGCCACTCGGTCTGTGCAGCGGGACATCGGAACCCTCGCATCGAAGTCGGCTACGATACCCCGACGATCGATGTTTTACATTCCGGGCATCGCTCAGGGGAGGGTCAAGCCCCTGGGCGTGGTATAGCGCTCGGTGATCCTTCTTGGGTTAGGCGCTGAGTTCGAGCATCCGGTCGGTGTTCACCTCCGTCGAGGTGTTCGTGACCGGGCTCAGGCGGCATCGGGCCAGGACTTCGAGGCCGAGATAGCGGCGTCCTTCGGCCCCCTCGTCGGTCTGTTCGGCCCGCACGGCTCCCACGAGACGGACGATCTCGTCGCGGTCCGGGAAGATGCCGACCGAGTCGGTGCGGCGGCGGGTCTCGCGGTTGAGTCGTTCGGTCGGGTTGTTCGACCAGATCTGGGACCACACGTCCTTCGGGCAGCCGGTGATCGCGAGGATGTCGGCGCGAGCGGCGTCCAGATGCTCGGCGACCTCGGGCAGCTTGTCGCCGACGTAGTCGAGCAGCCGGTCGAACTGGGCGTTCACCGCGGTGGCGTCGGGCTGGTCGTAGACCGAGTGCAGCATCGCCTTCACGGCGGGCCACATACTCTTGGGGCAGATGCTCATCCGGTTGGCCGCGTAGTGCGTGCGGATCGCTGCCAGACCGCGCCGGGCAGGTTCGCGGCCACGGCCTCGACGAGGTCGGCGTGCGCATTGCTGGTGACGAGCTTGACTCCGGCGAGGGCGCGGGCGACCAGATCGGCGAAGAGCTCGTCCCACGCGGGCCCGGTCTCACTCGTGGCGACCCGCATGCCCAGGACCTCCCGGTGCCCGTCACCGTTGACCCCGATCGCCACGAGGACGACGGCGTTGATGACGCGGCCCGCTTCGCGGACCTTCATCGTCAGGGCGTCGGCGGTCACTAATGTGAACGGGCCTGTCTCGTCCAGGGGACGGTGGCGGAACGCTTCGACCTGTTCGTCCAGGTCGGTGGCCATCCTGCTCACCTGCGACTTCGAGAGGCGGTTGATGCCGAGGTCTTGACAAACTTGTCCATCCGCCGGGTCGAGACCCCGGCGAGGTAGCAGTCCGCCACCACCGTGATCAGCGCCGATTCGGCCCGCTTCCTGCGCTCGAGCAGCCACTCGGGGAAGTAGGTCCCCGAGCGCAGCTTCGGGACCGCGACGGCGGTCGTGCCGGCCCGAGTGTCCAGGTCGCGGTGCCGGTAGCCGCTGCGCTGCGCCGTCCGGGACGCGGACCGTTGGCCCCACTCCGCGCCCACGACCGCATCGGCGTCCGCGGACAGCAGGGCGTTGATCACCGTCTACAGCAGGTTGCGCATCAGGTCCGGGGACGCCTCCGCGAAGGCCTCGCCAACCAGGCCGGCAGGGTCGACAGTGTGAGCTGCGGTCATCGTGATGCTCCGTTCGAGGGTGCTGTGAAGGGTTCACTCGAAGGATCACGCGGTGGCCGCACTACGTCTCGTCGACGATGATCCCGGCGACCGCGCTACACCACTGTCGGGGACTCAACTCAGGGGAGGCTATTGATCCCCCTTCTCCTGTCGAATTTTCCGTAGATTCTTCAGGTCAACGTCGAGCACGCAAGTCATCTCGGGCCTAATTCCCAACTTCTCCGACTCTCGCAGTATGATGCCGCGCGGCAGCCTCTGCTTGATCACCATGGAATACTCAGTCAAGAGTTCTGTCGCGAAGTCGTCGTCGCCGTGATCACTAATACGCCTGATGATCTGATATGACAAGACCGGTCGATGCACCAGTGCCTTGATAGCCAACTGGTCCCGCACGTACAGCGGAAGGCTCGACGCTTCAATGATCCTGCTAAACCTGCCGATGTGCGCTAGGAGATTCCTTAGGAAGTCCTCCCAAGAGCCGCGACCCTGCGAAAGGTGGCCCGATTCGCCAGGTAGCGGGTCGCCCATGATGATGTAGTCTCGATCACATAGTGCAGCAAAGTTTTCCGAACGCGTCGAGAAATGAAGAACGAACTCGCTGTCTTCGCCGTAGTGAACCCCTTCTGGGAACCGACTGCCGCTATGTCGGACATCAGCGGTTCGATACACAGAACCAGGTAGCATCGTCCAAAGCGACTCAACGATGTCGAGCCGCTCGTGACGAACGTCGGGGCGCAAGTATGAAGAACGCGACCCTCGCCGGTAACGGAGCGAAATTCGCTGAGCGTCACTCTGAAGCAAGTAATCACAGAGAGGCCCCAGTGAATCCTCTGCAAGGCGATCGTCGTCGTCCATGAAGAGAATGTAGTCAGATGTCGCTTTATCAATGACAAGATTTCGTCCAGCAGACGGCCCGCCACTTTGTACAGGGTTGCGCAACATGATCAGACTGAATCTGCAATCGACCTCTCGGTTCGATAGCAAATCCCAGTAGTCGTGGAACTTCTCGGATTTCGATCCATCATCAACGACGATCACCTCGACACGGTGATCGCCATCTAGTCTCTGAGAAAAGATCGACTCCAAAGCTCGGGCAAGCCCTTCTGGGCGCTCATAGGTCGTAATTCCGATGGTGAGCCCAACGCCTGCACCGTTCGGATCAACAATGCCTGTGGACGAGACTTCATCGTCTTTAGTCCCCAACACTTCACTCCCCGCCAACGATCGATGTCGAGCCAACCCGACCGAAAATTGGTGCGATCTCATTATCGACCGTTGATAGCGCAGCTCCAATCGCCATATGCATATCCAGGTACTTGTAGGTACCCAGCCTTCCACCAAAAGTCACATCGCGCTCAGAGCCCGCCAGAGACCTGTACTTGAGCAGGCGTTTCCGGTCCTCGGCGGTGTTGATCGGATAATACGGCTCGTCCCCGCGTTCCGCGAAGCGTGAGTACTCTCGCATGATAACGGTCTGGTCATCCGGATAGTCACGTTCAGGGTGGAAGTGTCGGAACTCATGAATGCGCGTATATGGCACGTCCATGTCTGCGTAATTCATCACCGAGGTGCCCTGGAAGTCCCCAGTCGGAAGGACGTCCTCCTCGAAGTCGAGCGTTCTCCAGGACAACTCACCCTCGGCGTAGTCGAAGTACCGGTCCACTGGTCCGGTGTAGACCACGGGAACGTTGCCAACGACGTTGCCCTTGTTCACCGGCTGCGAGGCATCGAAGAAGTCCACGTTCAACTGGACCTCGATGTTGGGGTGATCGGCCATCCGCTCGAGCCAAGCGGTGTACCCGTCGACGGGCAAGCCCTCGTACTTGTCGTTGAAGTACCGGTTGTCGTACGTGTACCGCACCGGCAGCCGGGAGATGATCGACGCCGGGAGCTCGGTCGGGTCCGTCTGCCACTGCTTCGCCGTGTAGTTGCGAATGAACGCTTCATAGAGCGGCCGGCCAATCAGAGAGACACCCTGCTCGTCGAGGTTCGCAGGCTGCTTGTCCCCGAGCTCGGCTGCCTGCTGGCGGATCAGCGCCCGTGCCTCATCCGGGCCGTAGGCCGAACGGAAGAACTGGTTGATCGTGCCGAGATTGATCGGCATCGGGAACACCTCGCCCTTGTGCGTGGTGTACACACGGTGCACATAGTCCGTGAAGGCGGTGAACTCGTTGACATACGACCACACACGCTCGTTCGAGGTGTGGAACAAGTGAGCACCATACCGATGGACCTCGATGCCGGTCGTCTTCTCGTTCTCGCTGTATGCGTTGCCCCCGATGTGGGGACGACGGTCGATGACGAGCACCTTCCGACCATGCTGCTTGGCGACCCTCTCGGCCACCGTGAGCCCATAGAAGCCCGAACCTACGACGACGAGATCAACGTCCATTCGACTGCCCTCCCTGGCGTCCGAAGATGTTCAGGATCGACCGCGGAGCAGCGACGATCGCATGGCCGACGCGCCATGACTCGGAGTTGCGGATCTGTTCGATCTTCGCGTCGCGCTGAGCGACGACACGCTCCAGCCGCCGGATGGTCTCGGCAGCCTCGGACTCCGTGTTCGCGTCGTCCCACGCCGACCGGTCGCGTTCGGCCTGGGCTGCTCGGCCGGGGCCGGTCTGCAAGAAGGCGATGTCCCAGTACGAGCCGCTACCGTGCTCCTGCGAGTACCGCATCATGCCCAGGGTCGCCCGCTCCTTCGGCTGGGTGAAGAAGTCCAGCGGCTTGTCAGAGACGCCGAGCTCGGGGAACCACTCCGACTGCAGAGTGGAGTAGAAGTCCTCACGCGCTTCCTCTGGCAGGTTGTTGAGATGCCACAGGAGCAGGTGCAGAGCGTAGTTGACGAACTTGCGCTGCAGCTGAGGATAGATTCCGCTCAGTTCCAGCTGGTCTCGGATGGCGAGCAGCGCCCGGTAGGCATTGTCGGGAGACTTGGACGTCGAGTTGGAGATCGATGTCGCCACGTTCCTGCGGTGCGAGATCAGTTCCTCATCCAGAATCGTGATCCGGTCACAGAGGAGAAGGGCCGAGTACACGAAGTACGCGTCGTTCGTCGACGTCAGTGGCTGGAACCGCAGCCCGGTGTTCAGCAGGTATGTACGCAGGAACAGCTTGTCCCACGGCCATCCGACGAAGTTGAAGAACGGGTTGTCGTTGATGTGCATGCCGGCGAAGGGGCGAGCCTTCGGCAGCTTGTCGATCTTGACGGCATGCTTGATCGGGCTGGTCTTGCCGGTCATCGAGTCCAGGTTGCGGGACCTGAAGACGCAGATGTTGGCGCGGTCGGCCTTGGCCTTGCCATACGCGCGGCCGAGCATCCCCTTGTCGAACACGTCGTCTGCGTCCAGGAACGCCACGTACTCGCCCTGTGCCTGCTCGAGGCCGAGGTTGCGCGCGGCCCCGGCACCTTGATGCTCCTGGCTGAGGAGGATCACGCGATCGTAGGCATCGGACTCAGCGAAGTCCCGAAGGACCTCGTACGAACCATCGGTCGATCCGTCGTCGACCAGAATCACCTCGAAGTCGCGGAGCGACTGGTCTCGCAACGACGCCAGGCACTCCTCCAGGTGCGGCATGCCGTTGTAGACCGGCATGACGACGGAGACCTTCACGCGCGCAGCTTCGTGCTGGTAGTAGTACTCGTCGGGGTCCCGCATGATCCACTGCACACGGTTCCACTCGCCGACTCCGAAGGCCGACTGCACCAGGACTCCGCGCTCGGCGTCCTTCTTCAGCACGTCGGACACCATCCGGCAGAACTCGCGCCGGATACCAGGGGCAAGCCTCTTCATCGTGAAGTCGATGTTGTGCCAGCGCTTCAGGCCGTACACCCCGGTGAACTTCTCAGCGAGCGAGGGGTGCTCCAGGAGCCACTCCCGGATCCAGTCGTACTCCTGGAGGGCAACGTCCGCCTTGCCAGTGGACTTCACCGACGAGTTCGGGTTGTCACGGCGGTTCTCGTAGAAGACCTCGTTGATGTACATGACGCGTCGCGCCTGGCACATGGTCTGGAAGAAGAAGCCGTTGTCCTGGTAAGAGGCTCCGGGAGTCTCGTGGTGCCAGATGTCGTTGTCGATCAGGAACTGGCGGCGGTACACCCCGCACCAGGTGTTCATCGGGTACCGGAAGATGGCGAGCCGCTCGGAGGGGTCGATGACCTCCCCGTACGCAGAAGAGTTGTTCGCGCACGGCACGATCACCTCGGTGCGGGACTCCCCCCTGCCCCGGAACCGCAGGTAGTCCGCCTTGACGATGTCGAGGTCGTGGTCGTGCCCGGCCTGCCAGAGCGTTTCGAACATCCCGGGGCGGACGACGTCATCCGGTTCGAGGATGCCGATGTACTCACCTGTCGCGTGCCGCAGTGCGACATTCATCGCCACGCCGTATCCAGCATTCGACTGGGTGACGACCTTCAGACGGTCGCTGTGGGCCTCTGCGTACCTGGCGAGGATCTCCGGGCTCGAGTCGGTGGAGCCGTCATCGACACAGACGATCTCGAGGTCTTCCATCGTCTGGTTGATCAGACTGTCGAGCGCGGCTTCGAGGTACGGCTCCACGTTGAACGTGGGAACCAGCACCGAGACGCGCGGCCGACCGGCATCGTGATCGTGCGCGACGTGAGAGTTCGTGCGGTCGGTCATCAGGTTCAAGTTCCTAACTTCGCGGTCCAAAGGGGTGTTTCGTTCGGGAGTACTGGGTGGGTCGCCGTTCAGCGAGCGGCGAGCACGTTGGCAATCGCACGCGCCGCAGCAGGGGCTCCCTGAGGGAGGTTTCGTTCGCGGATCGCTCCGCGAATGTCGTCGGCACGGCTGCGATCTGCCAGGTCCGCGACAACGCGGCCGAGGTCGTTCTCTCCATCGGCAATCAGGCCGAGGCCAGCCTGGGCGACGCCGCGTGCGCGTCGGTGCTGATCGTCCATCAAAGTCGATGCACTCGGCAGATAGATTCCGGGGGTCGCTGTGTGCAGGTTCTCGTGCACCGAGTTGTACCCCGCCTGTGTGACAGTGAATTCCCAGGCCGCCGAGAGATCGACCAGAGGGAACCGACTCTCGATGCTCACTGCTTCAGTGGCGACGGATGGGCTCAGCAGGGGTGACCGGACCACGACGGGTACCACGTCGCCGGCCGCCTTGATCGCCTCGACCGCGGACGTGGTCGCCGATCCATCGCTGTTCCCTCCGGAGAGCTGTACCAGCGCGTACTTCTTGGAGGGCTCCAGACCCAGGGCGGTCAAGGCGGAGTCGCGCGAGGTCCGCTCGCCCGGCGCCAGAGAAACCGGGTCGGTCCAGGTCGCGTCACGGAAGGGGGCCAGTGCCGTCTCCCGGGTCTCTGCCAGATCACCCGGAACGACCACCGCGTCGACGTGCTCCCGCCACTCTTCGACCTGCGTCAGATCGGCATCCTGACGCCAGAGCCCACGGCGCAGCCACACGAGCGGCACATCTACGTACTCGGCGACGTCGGTGAGCACCGGGAAGACCCAGGTCCCGTCGAACACGACCACGTCGGCCGGGCGTTCCGACAGTTCGTGCAGAAGCCTGCGCATGAACTGCCGACGCCAACGAGGTAGTGATTCGCCTGAGGCGGTGGGGCTGGGAAAGCTGTCGACATCGAATCCCGCGTCCCGAACCGTTCGCCCGGCAGTCGACAGTGTGAGGATCCGCCCGGTGAGCTGTTCGCCCGAGTGTCGGAGGACCGCAGAGCAGCGCGCGATGTGGCCCATCCCGCCGCCGTTGCTCGTCACGAACAGCACGTGAGGCGCCGTTGACGACTGGGTCTTGTCAGGTTCCGAACGCGGCGCGAACCATGCGAGTCCTGCCGTCGTCGCCGCTACCTCACGCGTCTTCCTCTCGAGTCGCTCCAGAGACTGCTCCTGGTGGTACTCGTGACGGGAGGCCTTGGCACGGCTTCCCTCGACGCTGGACTCGACGCGGTCGATCCGCCGGGTGATACGTCGCTCGGATCGCGCGATGAGCCAGGTGCCCACGACCGCCGTGCTCAGTCCCGTGGCCACGATGAACCCCACGACGGCGGCGAAGACCAGCCAGGGGCGGGGGCTCGCCACGGCGGCGGCCGCCAGAACCCCGGAAACTACCGCCATGCCGACCGCCGCTAGCGCGAAGATCCCTCGCCGCGATCGCGCGGCCGTCACGAAGCGATTCATCCGAGGATGCCCCGGGTGTCGATGACGCTGTGCCCAACGGCAACGTTGGCGAGGCCGGAGCGGAAGGAGCTGTGATCGACGAGCGCCACGGTGACATCAGCCTCCCCGAGGGCGGCGTCGATGGTGCGCAACGTGACGTTGCGTCGGTTCGCCAGCACTGGCGGCAACGCGTCGATGTGCGGCTCCACGGCAAGCACCGCACCACTGGGGCAGTGATCGGCGATCTTGGCCACGATCTCGACCGCCGGCGATTCCCGCAGGTCGTCGATGTCCTTCTTGAAGCTGAGTCCCAGCGCGGCGATCGTGGGGTTCTCGATGCCCTCGACGGCGTCGAGCACCTTCTGGACGACCCACTCGGGCTTGCTGTCGTTGACCTCACGCGCAGACCGGATGAGACGTGCCTGGTCCGGCGCGGCGTCCACGAGGAACCACGGGTCCACGGCGATGCAGTGTCCGCCCACACCCGGCCCCGGCTGCAGGATGTTCACCCGCGGGTGCCGGTTGGCGAGCTGGATGAGCTCCCAGACGTCGACCCCGACCTTGTCGGCGATGAGCGAGAGCTCGTTCGCGAAGGCGATGTTGACGTCACGGAACGAGTTCTCGGCGAGCTTGACCATCTCGGCGGTCGTCGCGTCCGTCGTCAGGATCTCGCCCTGGCAGAACACCTCGTACAGAGCCTTGGCGTGCTCTGCGGCCTCGGGCGTCAGCCCGCCGACGACGCGGTCGTTGGTGACAAGCTCGATCATCACGCGGCCCGGCAGCACGCGCTCCGGGCAGTGCGCCACGTGGACGACAGGCCGGCCGTCCGCACCGTCCAACGACAGGTCCGGCCGCTCGTCGAGGAGCCACTGCGCCATCTTGCGGGTGGCCTCGGGCGGAGACGTGGACTCGAGGATCACCAGCTCACCACCCCGCAGCACCGGAGCGACCGCTCTCATCGCTGCCTCGATGTAGGAGAGGTCCGGCTCGTGGTCGTCGGCGAACGGTGTCGGAACGGCCAGGATGAAGGCATCGGCCGGTTCAGGCGTCGTCGTCGCGCGCAGGGTGCCCTGTTGCACGGCACCGCTGACATAGGTCGCGAGGTCCGGCTCGACGAACGGCACGTCGCCGCGGTTGACGGCTTCGACGGTGGACGGACGGACGTCCACGCCAGTCACCTTCACGTCCTTCGAGGCCAGGATGGCGGCGGTCGGGAGCCCGATATAGCCCAGCCCGATCACGCCGACGGTGTTGATCTCCATGTGCACCCTCAGACGAGGACGTGCCGCTCGGCACGTCCGTAGGTGGTCACCGTGCCGCCCGCGAGCAGCTCGGCGTCGGTCACCGTCCAGGTGTGGCGGCCCACCCCGGACCGCATCTGGACGAAGTTGTAGCGGTCGGCGGAGTAGATCCGCACCCCGGCGTCCGCGACAGCCCGCAGGAACCCGGTGTCCTCGCCCGTCGAGGTCTCGGCGAAGCGAGCGCGCGCCGCCAGGTCACGGCGCGCCACGATCGTCGGCCCCATGACGAAGTCCGTGTACCGGTGCTCCCGGTCCGCGAACCGCAGCAGCGTCGCGTCCTGGGACTCCAGGTACATGTAGTGCGCCTGCTTACCGACCACGTCGGCCGCCGCGTAGTCGAGGGCGTAGAGCTGGTCGCTGAGGTACTGCGGACCGTACAGGTCGTCGTCATCCATCTTGGCGACGACGTCGCCGTCGGCGACGTCGACCAGCCGGTTGAGGCAGGCGCCCAACGGCACGTCCTGGTCGGCCTGCAGGAGCACCAGGTCCTCGACCCCGGCCTCCGTGGCGCGGAGCCGCAGCGCGTCCTCGTCCTCGGTGAAACCGTGCGTGAGCAGGGCGAGCTGGACGTCCACGTCCTCCTGCGACCCGACCGAGCGCAGTACGTGGTCGAGCTGGTGCGGCCGGTTCGTCGACACCAGGGCCGTCACCCGCGGCCGGGGCACGACGGCGGAGTCCGCCAGACCGGCATCGTGGAGCACCCGCTGCACCCGCGCACCGTAGGTGTGCTCACGCCAGATGCGCCGCTGCCCCCGGTGCACCGCACGGTCCCGCAGCTCGGGCGAGCGGACCAGGGCGCGCACGGTCGCGGCGGCCTCGTCCCGCGTCGCGACGTCGAAGACCTCGTCGCCGGGGAAGAACTCCCCCGTGGCAGCACTCGGCGTGGTGACGACCGGCGTGCCGCACGCGGTGATCTCGAAGATCCGCCGCGCGCACATGCTCGGCGAGTCGACCACGGAGTTCACGTTGAGGAACACCTTGTGGTCCCGGTACGCCGTCAGCATCTGCTCGTAAGGAAGCGATCCCACCACCCGGGAGGCGTACGGCTCGGGGAACTCGTACCGGTCGTCCTTGCCCGCGAACCGGGAGTAGATCTCCAGACCGAGGTCCATCGTGGGCGACGCGTCCAGCGCACCGCCGAGCAGCAGGTGCATCTGATCGCGCCGCTCCGGGTACTTGTGCGCGAACCACGTCCCTGCGAACGCGACGTCCCGTTCCGGTCCGGCGCCGTGGGTGCGGATCGGGTTGTGGATCGCCGGCTGGGCACCGAACGCCAGGACGCCCACGCGGTCGTGCCCCAGCGCCTCGCGGTAGGCGGGCAGGCGGTTCACGTCCGTCGTGTACACCCGGTCGAAGAGCCGCGCGGTGTCGAGGAAGTCCTCGAAGTGCGCCGGGTCCTCCTTGTTCCAGAAGACCGTGGGGATGCCTCGCTCGCGGCACGCCGCGAGCATCTCGGTCACGGCCGGGCGCGGCGCCGTCGGCCCGGTGAGGTGGTACGTCCAGGCGCCCCCGTTGCCGGCCCAGGCCGACTCGACGAACACCAGGTCCAGGCCGTCGAGCTGTTCGGTCCACGTGGACGGCTTGAGCAGCACCTGGTCCCACTCGTCCCCGAAGGCGAGCCGCGAGAAGTCGTCCAGGACCACACCCACACGCAGGGGGCGGGCGGACGGACGCTCCACCGTCGTCCACGGCTCGTGGACGAGGCCTTTCTTGGTCATCCGGGCACCGCGCGGAGTGTGGTCACCGAGGATGCGCCGGCGGCGCAGGAACATCCGGACCTGCTGCGGTCCGCCGTGCCGCAGGTGCCAGGCAGCTTTCCGGGCGGTCGTCCACCACCCCGCCCGTCGTGCCCGCATCGTTCTCCCGCTCTCAGCCCTCGGATCGTCAGCCGGGGCACATGTTATCTGCCGTGGGAACGCTTCTGTACACCCCCGGTCACAAGGAGGTCACAACCGAGTCAGGACAGAGCGTCCTGGATCGGCTCCAGCAGGAAGTACACGACGAAGAGCAGCGAGGACACCCACATGAGCGGGTGAATTCTCCGCACCTTGCCCAGCGCCAGCTTGATGACCACGAAGGCGATGAACCCGGCCCCGATGCCGTCCGCGATCGAGTACGTGAACGGCATGATGATCATCGTCAGGAACGCCGGGATGGCGATCTCCATGTTCCGCCAGTTGATGCCCGCCACCTGCGCCATCATGAGGAACCCGACCAGCACCAGCGCCGGCGCGGCCGCCTCGTAAGGCACGAGTGCCACCAGCGGGGACAGGAACGTCGCCAGCAGGAACGCGGCGCCCGTGACCACCGAGGCGAACCCGGTCTTGGCGCCCTCGCCGACACCGGTCGTCGACTCCACGTAGGCGGTGTTCGAGGACACCGAGCCCGCACCACCGGCGATCGCGCCGAACGAGTCGACCACCAGGATCGCGCGGGCCTGCGGCGGGTTGCCCTTCTCGTCGAGCAGCTTCGCCTCGGCACCGACGGCGACCATCGTGCCCATCGTGTCGAAGAAGTCCGCCAGCAGCAGGGAGAAGACCAGCAGCGCGACCGACACCGCCGCGATCTTGTCGAACGACCCCAGCAGCGAGAACTGGCCCAGCAGCCCGAAGTCCGGCACCTCGACGACGCCGGAGAAGGCCGGGGCGTTGAGGTTGAAGCCCGTCGGGTTCGAGCCGTCGGGTGCCTTGGCGCCGATGCTCAGCGTGTTCTCGAGCACCACGGCCAGCGCCGTCGCCGTGAGGATCGCGATGAGCAGGGCTCCGCGGATCCGGCGGACCCACAGCACGATCGTCAGCACGAGCCCGACGACGAACACCAGCATCGGCCAGGTGGCGAGGTTGCCGAGCGCCACCGGGGTGCCGTCACCCGGCACGACGAACCCGGCGTTGACCAGACCGATGAGCGAGATGAACAGGCCGATGCCGACGCTGATCGCCGTCTTGAGCTCGACGGGCACCGCGTTGAACACGGCCTCCCGGAACCCGGTCAGCACCAGCACGAGGATGATCAGGCCCTCGATGACCACCAGGCCCATGGCGTCCGCCCAGGTCATCTCCGGCAGGCCGGCGATCGAGTACGCGACGACGGCGTTCAGGCCCAGACCCGCGGCGAGGCCGATCGGGAAGTTGGCGAAGACGCCCATCGCGATCGTCACGATGCCGGCGATCAGCGCCGTCGCCGCGGCGACCATCCCGAGGTTCGGCGCGTCGCCACCCCCGAGAAACTGCCCCGTGCCGTCCGGCACGGTGCCGATGATCAGCGGGTTCAGCACCACGATGTAGCTCATCGCGAAGAACGTGACCAGGCCGCCGCGGACCTCGGCCCCCATGCTCGACCCTCGCTGGGTGATCTGGAAGAAGCGGTCGATCGCGCTGAGACCCTCGGTGGGCGCGCTGGTCTGGTTCGCCATGGGCACACATCGTGCCAGAGCCGTGCCGGTCGACGGGACACGGTCCGGACAGTTCGGGCGTGACGCCGACCTCGTTCCGGGCCCGCGACGTACGATCGAACCGTGCCCTCCGTCATGACGCTGCTGCTCCACCCGGAACGCCGCCGTCCCACGCCCGGGCCGCCGGCGATCGACCTGTCTCGCGTCACGCTCCTCGGGATCGCGTGCTGGGTGGTGGCCCTGGTGGTCACCGGCGTGCTCGCCGCGGTCGACCTGGTCCCGGTCGACGTCGTGATCATCTGCGGGGCCGGCATCGTGCTCGGGCTGCTCGGCCTGCCCTGGGCCCGCCGCCACCGCGGCGACTGACCGTCAGCGCCCCAGCGCCTCCATGAGATCGGCAGCGAGGAATGCCACGGAGGCCGACACCTCCTCCGGGTTGCCGACACCGGCTTCCGCCCGTCCCGCCATCACCGATGCCTCAGCTTCTGGCCCTGTGGCCAGCAGACTCCCCACGTGCTGCAGGGCCAGTTCTGTCACCTCGGCACTGACGTCGTCCGCCAAGAGTCGCGTGAACGGGTCCGTGAGCTCGTCCGTCTCGAACTGACGGAAGAGTCGGTAGACGTCGTGGGCGTCCTTGTCGCTCGACCGCGGGCCCCCGAGACGCTCCGCGATCTTGTGCATCTTCGCAACCATCAGCGCCGCGGGACCAGCCACCTTCAAGGTGACCTCACGCGGGTCATCGGCCGCAAGCGCACTCACGGACATCAGATGATTGTCGACGAGCGCTGCCTCGAGGCCGACTGCCCGACGGGCTGCCCGGTTCCCGTGGGGCGGAATCCGTGCCCCCGGCCGACCTCCGCTTCCGGCCAGCGCTTCGGGAACCATGAGGTCGACAAGTACCCCGTCCGACGTGACCCACGAGCCAGGCTGATCGGTCGGCACGAACCCCGCTTCCTTCATGGCGTCTTCGATCAGCGGGTCCTCGTGGAGTAGCCGAGGGTCGAGGACGACATCGCTGTCCTTCGTCGCCTCGGCCAGTGCCACGCGGAGAGACCCTGTGTGCAGGTAGACCGCCTGAGCCCCGATGACGATGACAGATCCGCGCTGGGTGCCCAACGCCTCCGCGGCGTCGAGCAACGCCGACCTTGAACGGACCAGGAGATCAGGGGACTCGCCATTCATCTGTGTTCCTCTCCAACCACGTCATGAGTGCCTCTGCCTCTGACGGCGCTCGACCCGGTCCGTTCATGAGGTCAACGGCGACCTGCGTCGGACACGACAAACGCACCCCGTCCAGTGTTCGGGAACCCGCAGTCATGACCACCGGATAGGCGGGTCTGGCGACGAGCACGTTGACACCCGTCTCCGACTCCCGAAGACCTACGCTTCCTGCCAGTCCATCGGGATTCTCTGCATAGATCCACAACGAACGAGCCGGCGCATAGCTTTCCCACGCAGACGCAGCAAAGGAACCCGTCACGGCGTAGCCGCCCGTTGTACCCTGACTCAGCTTGTGCAGCACACTTTCTACTCCGCGCGGAGCAGTCCACCGCGTGATCGCATTGGTCTCGAGAAACTGGTAATCGGAGGCCCAGCGCCGAAGCATGTTCGGCCAGTCTTCGACCGCGATCTCGCCATCCGAAGTGCGCCGGACGAGCCCCTCGGCCTCGAGGAGTTCGACGACTCGATAGACGGACCCTGTTGACGCTCCCGACTCCTTGATGAGCCGACTGATGCGCCACGGCCCGACGCGATCAGCAAGTGTTCGGACGACTCGTGCTGCCGGCTCTCCCTTGAGGGTGTCGCGCCGACGCCCTGGGCCGCGCCACGGGTCGGCGGTCGCCCCCTTGTCAGCGACGAACAAGCCGGGCAGCGTCAGACTGACACGCATGTTGCCCGTCGCGTCGACATATCCGATGCCTTGACGTTCGAGCCCCTCGCCGACCTGCGTCGAGACATAGCGTGCCGCGACCACGACCGCATCGGCGTCGTAGCGGTCCCTGATCCTGGTCGCGCGGTTTGCGACGTCGACCAGGTCGCGCACACCGAGAGCAGGTTTCAGGACGACACCGATCCCGGCCCGGCGCCCATCAGGGGATTCAATCTCCCATGAGGTGTCGGCCGAGAGGCCCTTGAGCGGAGCCTCGGTGAGCGCCCACCTCGACGGCAGTCGAGTGCGAAGGAGTTCTTGTGCACGGCGGGCTACCTCGTCGCCGCCAGGTCGCCGTGCCTCTTGTCCACGCTGCACATTCAGACAATACCTCGGTTCCGTCACCAACGGAACACCTGAATTAACCGAACATCCCCGCCATGCGGCGGATCAGCCCCAGGCGGTCGTGGCCCAGAGCGCCACCGCGCGCTCCGGCTCGCGCAGTACCGCCGAGAGCAGCGCCACCCGGTCCGGGCGTCCCAGCACGTCCGCGAGCCCGGCGGCCAGCCCGGCAGCCGACGTCGCGTGCACGCGCCCCTGGGCGTCCACCCACCACGGCACCGGGCGGCCCGCCACCGACAGCCGCTCGTGCTCGAACCAGACGGCCGGCAGCCGGTGGTCCAGCACCGCGAGACGCGGGTCCAGCTCCTGCTCGGTGCCGAGCTGGTCCGGGGACGGCAGCCCGTCCTGACCCGCCAGCGGCAGGTCCAGCAGCTCGGCCAGCCCCTCGGCCTCGCTCTCCGGTGCGGGCACCACGGCGCCGAGCGCCGCCCAGCGGGCGGTCCCGGCCACCACGACGTCCTCGGCGGGCTGCACGACGACGTCGCTCGCGTCGAGCACGGGCAGGCGGTCCGGCAGGGGGTCCAGCGCCGTCGAGCGGTCCGCGGCGTCCAGCCGCTCCGCCAGACTCGTCAGCCCGCGCCACACCACCAGGGCGTCCCGCAGCGGCAGCGGCGAGCCGACCGCGGGCAGCCGGTCCAGCGCGGCCGGCCAGTCCGTGGGGTCGAGATCGCCGAGGGCGTCCGCCCCGCCCAGGGCACGACGCACCGCGACGTCGAGCCCAGCCACCGCACGCGGCTCGGGCGGCAGCAGCGGGACGCCGTCGTGCAGGGCGAAGGGGGCGCCGAACCGCTCGCGCAGCCACCACGCCGAGTACGAGGGCGCCGCGGCCCGTCCGCGCCGGACCGGGGTCAGCAGGGCGCGGCGCGTGTCCGGGTCACCGGCCAGCCGGGCCAGCACCCGCGGCCAGGCGTCGTCCGCCACGGCGTCCAGGTCGGCCACCGCCACCAGGTCGCCGAGGGCCACGCCGGGACCGAACCGCGCCGTCAGCAGCCGCAGGTAGTCCGACCACCCGCCGAGCCAGCCCGCGGCGTCGTCCGGACCGCCGTCGTCGTCGGCCTCGTCCGGGTCCGGGGTGATGACGTCCGGGACGATGTAGACGTCCGGGTCGGTGCGTGCACCGGCCGCGGTCAGCACGGGGGCGCCGTAGCGCGCCACGTACTCGGCGCCGACCGGTGCGAGACCGTCGAGCACCTCGGCCGCCCACGTCCCCGGCAGCGTGGCCTCGCGCAGCGCGACCAGCTCGCCGTCCGCCGTCGGCACGGGCAGCTCACCCGTCCAGAACGGGGCGTCCGCTCCCCCGGTGAGCCGCACCAGCGCCAGCGCCGACGCGACGACCTCGCGAGCGCCGTCGTCGCCGTCGCCGTCCAGGACCGCCTCGGCGGCGTCCAGCGCGGCACGGCGGACCTCCGGGTCCTGCAGCATCCGGTGGGCGTCCGTCGCCACCGCACCGGCGCGCACCAGCAGCGGGTGGGCGACGTCGGGGTGGACGACGCGCAGGCCCAGCACCCGGGCCGTGGCCGCCAGGGAGGCCTCGTCGCCGTCGTCCACCGACCCCTCCGGCAGCACGACGGCGCTGCGCACGCCGGCCACGCGGCCGTCCGCCAGCGGGACCCGGGCCCCCGCGAGCGACTCCAGTACCCCGGGTTCGTTCGCGTACGGCGCCAGCGAGTCCAGCAGGTCGTGCCACCGGGCGGCGGGCAGCCCCGCCGGCAGGTCGTCGACGAGGTCCGCCAGCGCGACGACGGTCGCCCCGAGGCTGCGCACCGTGGCCTGGTGGCGTGCCGGGACGCGCACCAGCCCGGGCAGCACCGGGGCGAGCGCGGCGACCAGGTCCGCGTCACCGCCGGCGTCGCCGGCGACGACCAGCGCGTCCTGCGGCGCCTCGAGCGCGGCACCGCCATCCTCCGCGCCGGACGCGCCGAGCAGCGGGGTGCCGCGCAGCGCCGCCGTCGCGGACTCGCGCACCGCGGCGTCCAGCTCGGAGCCCGGCAAGCCGGTCGGCACCAGGTCTAGCGGGTCCGGCGCAGCGGCCGGGTCCGTGGCGCGGTCCGCGGCCAGCGAGCCGAGCAGCTCGGCGTAGGCGGCACCCGCCTCGGCGGCCAGCCGGTCGGTGGCCGGGCCGGGCAGCACGCGACGGCGTCCGGCGTCGACCGGGAACGTCGCGAGCAGCACGGCCGGCAGGTCGATGACCACGTCCGTGGGCGTGGGGGCGTGCAACACGCGCCGCCCCTCCTGCAGGGTCCAGACCAGCGACCAGTCCGGGCGCCGGTGCTCGCGGGGCAGGTCGGCGACGTCCGCGGCGGTGAACCGTCCGCTCCGGTCGAGCTGCGGAGCCGCCGTGCGGGCCGAGCGGTCCCAGGTGCGCTCGTCCTCGGTGCCGGACGCCGTCGTCACCGCGACGGAGAGGTGGTCGACAGCGGGGAACGCCAGCAGGAGCACGTCGTCGAGCTCGGCGAGCTGGCGGCGCACCGCCTCCACCGCGGCGGTGTCGCGCAGCCGCAGCTCGACCACGGTGTCCGCGGCGGAGCCGGCGTCCAGCGCGGGCGCCGGGAACGGCAGGCGCAGCACCGGCAGGTCGTCGCCGCGCCCCGCGACGTCAGCCGCGAGCCGCTGCCGGTCAGGGCCGACGTCACCCGAGGTCAGCGTGGCCAGCGCGGTGCGGGTCTCGTCCAGGTCGAACCGCACACCGCCGTCGCGCGAGCTGATCGTGACGTCGTCGGACACGCCGCGGACGGCCGCGAAGCCGACGCCGAACCGCCCGACCTCGCCGGGGGCGCCGTCCTTCGCCGAGGCGCGCAGGGAGGCCAGGGAGGCCACCCCGTCGGCATCCAGGGCGTGGCCCGTGTTCGCCACGCGCAGCACGCGCGTGCTCGTGTCGAGGGCGATCTCCACGCGGCCGGGGACCCCGGCGCGGGCCGCGGCGTCGGCGGCGTTCTGCAGGAGCTCGACCACGACGCGGTCCCGGTAGTGACCGCGGGCGTGGTCCTCCTCCGAGTTCGCGTCCTCACGGAAGCGTGTGGCGGACCCGAGCCACGCCTCCGTGACCGCGTGCCGCAGCGCGGCGGTCCCGAAGACGTCTGTCGTCACGCGCGCTCGTCACCTTCCGGCTCGTCGGACCGGTCCGGCTCGTCCGGACCCGGCGTCCCCAGGTCCACCTGCTCGACCGTGGACTCGTCGATGATCGGGTCCGGGTCCGGCCACTCGCTGCGGCGCCGGCTCACGTCCGTCTCGGAGTGCGCCCCGCACCCGTGGTCCAGCGAGACGACCTTGCCGTCGTCGGGCGACCACGCGTTGGCGCACACCCCGAAGAGCTGGCCCAGCGGGCCCTGCAGCGGCACCAGGAACCCGCAGGTCGTGCACTCGGCGTCCGAGGCGACCGCCCCGCGGGAGGTCGGGCCCTGCGAGCCGCGGTACCAGCGCTCGGCGGCCTCGTCCCGGCCCTGCGGGGACAGCACCCGCTGGCGGGCCAGCGCGAGCTCCTCGATCGCGACCTCGTCCTGCTCCTCGTCACCGGTCGGCGTCCAGCCCGGCTCCAGGCGCGGGTCGTCCGCGCGGAACGGCAGCTTGTCGCCCGGGCGCACGTCCCCGGGGCGCAGACGCTCCGACCAGGGCACCCAGGCCGGGGCGAGGATCGCGTCGTCGCCCGGCAGCAGCTCGACCTCGCACACCGTGGCCGTGCGGCCGCGCGGGACGCGGGCCACCGTCACGGTCCAGTGCCAGCCCTGGTAGCCGCGCATCCCCGCCGCGAACCGGTGGGACATCAGCCGCTCGCCCTCGGCGACCGTCCCCAGGTGCTCGCCGACGTCGTCCGGTCCGGACGCGACCTCCAGCGCCGCGGCGCGCGCCAGCTCGACGGCGCCCAGCAGGACGGCGTCGTTGCGGGCGCGCGAGCTCACGCGGCGTGCCTTCGCGGGCGCCTCGGCGGATGCCATGATTCGTCTCGCTCTCAGGAATCGAGGTTGTCGGCGACGGCGCGCAGCATCGTGGCGACGCGCTTGCCCGCCTCGCCCTCCGGGTACTTGCCGCGCCTGAGCTGGTCTCCCGTGCGGTCGAGCACACGCATGAGGTCCTCGACGATGCCGGCCATCTCCGACGGCGGCTTGCGCTTCGCCTTCGCCACGGACGGCTGCGGGTCGACGACCCGCACCGACAGGGCGGACGGCCCGCGGCGCCCGTCGGCGACGCCGAACTCGACGCGGGTACCGGGCTTCGGGCTCGGCACGTCGGCCGGCAGCGCGGAGGCGTGCAGGAACACCTCACCGCCGTCGGCGCTGGCGATGAAACCGAAACCGCGATCCGCGTCGTACCACTTGACCTTGCCGGTGGGCACCTGAACCTCTTCGTGCTCGTCGTTGCTCTGACCCGACGGATGCCGGGCAATGTCCCAGAGTACCGGCGTGGGGCCGGGCCCGTCGCATCCGTGGACGACGGTGTCCGCCCCCTCCGGTCCGGGGCACGCCGCGCCCGGCCGTGCCACGCTGAGCGCACCGAGGAGAGCACCGCTCTCGGATTGGAGGGTCGGTCATGGCCCGTCATCTCGTCGTGGGGGCCGGTGCCGTCGGCCACCAGGTCGCCGCCCTGCTCGCCGCCGCCGGCGAGGAGGTCACCGTCGCCACCCGCTCCGGGCGGGACACCGGCCTGACGGGCGTCCAGCACGTCGCCGTCGACGCCGCCGACCCCGACGCGCTGTGCGCCGCCGCCGGGGAGACCGACGTGCTGTACAACTGCGCCAACCCCGCCGACTACACCCGGTGGGACGAGATCTGGCCCCCGCTGGCCGCCTCGCTGCTGACCAGTGCCGAACGGCTCGGCGCCACCTACGCGATCACCGGCAACCTCTATCCCTACGGCCCCGTCGACGGCCCGATGACCGAGGGGCTGCCCGACGCCGCCACGGACCACAAGGGCCGCCTGCGCGCCCGGATGTGGGCGGACGCTCTGGCCGCCCACCGGGCCGGCCGCCTCCGCGCCGTCGAGGTGCGCGGCTCCGACTACGCCGGTCCCGGGGTCGGGGACAACGGGCACCTCTCCCGCGTGCTGCCGGCGGCCCGCCGCGGCCGCGCCGTCGGGATGATCGGCCGCGTCGACCAGCCGCACACCTTCACCGACGTGCGCGACGTCGCGCGCACCCTCGTTACCGCGGCCGCCGACCCCGACGCGCACGGGCGCGTGTGGCACGTGCCGTCGAACCCGCCCGTCACCCAGCGCCAGGCCGTCACCGACGCGCTGGCCGCCGTCGGGCAGGACCCCGTGAAGGTCCGCGCGCTGCGCGGGCCCGTCCTCGCGGTGGCGTCCTGGTTCTCCCCGCTGGTGCGCGAGCTGCGGGAGCTCCGCTACCAGTGGGAGCGGCCGTACGTGCTCGACTCGACGGCCGCCCAGGAGCGGTTCGGGATCGCCCCCACCCCGTGGCCGGAGGTGTGCCGGGCCACGGCCGCCGACTGACGTCGTACTGTGGGCATGAAATCTGCAGCTCTGCCCTTGGTCGACACGTGGATTTCATGCCCACAACCCGCGGGGGCCTGGTCCCGGTGCTCGGCGATCGGCGTAGCATCGAACAGATGGCCGTCACGTTCACCGAGTGGGTGCGCACGCGCACGGACGACGAGCTCGTGACGCTGCTGCGCGCCCGACCCGACCTCGGCACCCCCTCCCCCTCCACGCTGCGCTCCCTGGCCGCCCGCGCCGCCAGCCGCACCAGCACCGAACGCGCCGTGGCGCACCTCGACGCCGGCACGCTGCAGGTGCTCGAGTCGCTGCTCGCGCTGTCGGACGGCGGCCCCCCGGTGGGCGCCGCACGGATCGCCGCCGCACTCGGCGCGCCGGACGCCGTCGGCCCGGTCGCCCGCGTGCTCGACGACGCCCGTGACGCCGCCCTGGTCTGGGACGACGACGACGGCGTGCATCCCTCGCCCGGCCTCGAGGAGGTGCTCGGCCCGTACCCCGCCGGACTCGGCCCCGCCCGGGACGGCGACGGTCCGACGGTCGACGTCACGGCACTCTCCCCCGCAGCCCGGCAGGTCCTGGACGCGCTCACCTGGGGACCGCCCGTCGGTGTCGTCCCGCCGGAGGGGTCGGCGGCGCGCGTCGCGGTCGACGGTCTCGTGACCGACGGGCTGCTGGAGCGCTCCGACACCCGGCACGTCCTGCTCCCCCGCGACGTCGGACTGGCGCTGCGCGGCGGCCGCACGCACCGCACCCCCGACCTCGACCCGCCCCGACCCGCGGGCACGGTCGTCCCCGACGCCACCGTCGACGCCGAGGCCGCCGGCGCCGCGCTGGAGATCGTGCGCCAGGTGGCCCACGTCGTCGTCGCCTGGGACGACACCCCGCCGTCGACGCTCCGCGCCGGCGGGCTCGCCGTCCGCGACCTGCGGCGCACGGCCCGGCTGCTCGAGACCGACGAGGCCACCGCCGCGACCGTCGTCGAGCTCGCCGCGAGCGCCGGCCTCGTCGCGGACGACGGCGACGCCCCGGCGTCGTACGTGCCCACCACCCGGGCGGACGGCTGGGAGGAGGCCGAGGACGCCGACCGGTGGGCGACGCTGGCGACGGCCTGGCGCCGGTCCCGGCGGACGCCGTGGCAGGTGGGGACCCGTGACGAGAAGGGCACCGTGCGGGCGCCGCTGTCCGCGGACCTGCAGCGGCCGTGGGTGCCGCGGCTGCGCGAGCAGGTGCTCGCCGTCCTGGCCGCCCAGCCGGGGGTGGCCCTCGGGGTGAACGACGTCCTGGAGGTGCTGCGCTGGCGGTCACCGCGGGCCGTGCCCCCCGAGGCGGCCGTGGCCGGGCTGCTGCGCGAGGCGGCGCTGCTGGGCGTCACCGGGGCGGGGGTGCTGTCCTCACCCGGCCGCGCGGTGCTCGCCGCGGGCGACGACCCCGGCGAGGAGGACCTCGCCGGGGCCATGCGCACGGTGTTCCCCGAGGAGGTGCACGAGTTCCTCCTGCAGGGTGACCTGACCGGCATCGTGCCGGGTCGCCCGGGGCCCGAGCTGGCCCGGCTGATCGACCAGGCCGCCGAGGTCGAGTCCCGCGGGGCCGCCACCACCGTGCGGTTCACCACCGGGTCCGTGACACGGGCGCTCGACCACGGCCGCAGCGGCGAGGACCTCCTCGCGGAGATCGCGCAGCGCTCGGCGGTCCCGGTGCCGCAGCCCCTGGAGTACCTGGTCAAGGACACCGCCCGCCGGCACGAGGCGCTCCGGGTCGGGTCCGCGCAGTCCTACGTCCGCACGGCCGACCCGGCGACGCTCGCGGGCCTGGCCGACGACCCGCGGCTGGCCTCCCTCGGACTGGTGCGACTGGCCCCGACCGTGCTGGCGGCGTCGGTGCCGGCCGCCGAGCTGCACGAGGTGCTGCGCGAACGCGGTCTGCTCTCCGCGCTCGAGGGACCGGACGGCCGCCCGCTGGGCCGGGTCCGGCGCGGGGCACGCCTGGACCGGGACGCCTGGTCGCGACGACGCGGCGGCGGGTCGGTGCGCGGCATGACCGACGCCGGGCGGCGCGAGCTCGTCGCCCGGATCCGCGGCACGAGCCGGGGCGGCACGTCGGCGTCGGCGGGCTCCCCCGACGCCGGGGCGTCACCGGCCGGCGCCGAACCCGGGTTCGGGTCCGTGCCCGGGCCCGGGCGCGGGGGCAACGCGGCGTCGCCGTTCGGCGAGGGCGTCGGCGTCGGGCGGGCGGTGCGCGAACCCGGGGACGTGCAGGCCGAGCTGAGCGAGGCGCTGCGCGACGGACGGACGGTCTGGGTGGAGCTGGTCGGCGGGTCCGGGGCGCTGGAGCGGCGCGAGCTGCGGCCGATGCGGCTCGAGGGCGGGCGGCTGCGGGCCCTGGACCCCGTGCGCGAGGCCGAGCTCACCATCGCCGTGCACCGGATCGCCTCGGTGCAGCCGACCGACTGAGCCTCTCGGTCCGCCGACCGGGTCCGCCGTGGGAGTCGCCGATGGTCGGTCGGGACGACCAGCTCGGCACGACCCGGCTCCGGGCGACACTCGATCTGGGGCCTGTGCGCTCCGCAGGATCCACGGCACCGTGGCGCGCGCCGATCACGGATAGCGTGAATCTCACGCCATCCGTGACTGGTGCGTACGCAGCAGTCACGGTTCACGGACCGCCGACAGGTACGGAATCGACATCCGCCCCCTCGCGCCGCTCACCGCCCGCAGGAACACGACGGGCGGCCGGTGCGTTGGCATCCTGGACGCCTGCCCCGCGGAAGGACACGCATGCCCGACGGCCCCCTGATCGTCCAGAGCGACAAGTCGATCCTGCTCGAGGTCGACCACGCGCGCGCCGAGGAGGCGCGCCGCGCCATCGCGCCGTTCGCCGAGCTCGAGCGCGCCCCCGAGCACGTGCACACCTACCGGCTGACCAACCTGGGGCTGTGGAACGCCCGGGCGGCCGGTCACGACGCCGAGCAGGTCGTCGACACGCTCATCGAGTACTCGCGCTACCCCGTCCCGCACTCGCTGCTGGTCGACGTGGCCGAGACGATGGGCCGCTACGGCCGCCTGACCCTGCACTCGCACCCCACGCACGGGCTCGTGCTGGAGTCCACCGACGCCGCCGTGCTCGCCGAGGTGCTCAAGTCCAAGCGGACCACCGGCCTCGTGGGCGAGAAGCTCGACCCGAGCAGCGTCGTCGTGCACCCCTCCGAGCGCGGCAACCTCAAGCAGGCCCTGGTCAAGCTCGGCTGGCCCGCCGAGGACCTCGCCGGGTACGTCGACGGCGAGGCGCACGCGATCGACCTGCGCACCACCACGACGCCCGTCTACCCGGGCGAGGAGGCCGCCGACTGGACGCCGCGGCCCTACCAGCAGCAGGCGGTCGACGGGTTCTTCCACGGCGGGTCCGGCGTCGTCGTGCTGCCCTGCGGCGCCGGCAAGACGATCGTCGGCGCCGGGGCCATGGCCGAGGCGAAGACGACCACGCTGATCCTGGTGACCAACACCGTCTCCGCGCGGCAGTGGCGCGACGAGCTGGTGCGCCGCACCTCCCTCACCGAGGACGAGATCGGCGAGTACTCGGGCTCCCGCAAGGAGATCCGCCCCGTCACCATCGCGACCTACCAGGTGCTGACGACCAAGCGGAAGGGCGTCTACACCCACCTGGAGCTGCTGGACGCCCGCGACTGGGGCCTCATCGTCTACGACGAGGTGCACCTGCTGCCCGCCCCGATCTTCCGCATGACCGCCGACCTGCAGGCCCGCCGCCGGCTCGGCCTGACGGCCACGCTCGTGCGCGAGGACGGCCGCGAGGACGAGGTGTTCTCGCTCATCGGCCCCAAGCGCTACGACGCCCCGTGGAAGGACATCGAGGCCCAGGGGTACATCGCCCCGGCCGACTGCGTCGAGGTGCGGCTCACCCTGCCCGAGCACGAGCGCATGCTCTACGCCACCGCCGAGCCGGAGGACAAGTACCGGCTCGCCGCCTGCGCCCCGGGCAAGAACCGCGTCGTCGAGCAGATCGTGGCCGACCACCCCGACGACCAGGTGCTGGTCATCGGCCAGTACATCGACCAGCTCGAGGAGCTGGCCGCGCACCTCGACGCGCCGCTGATCACCGGGTCGACCACCGTCCGCGAGCGCCAGAAGTTGTTCGCCGCGTTCCGCGCCGGGGAGATCTCCCGGCTCGTGGTGAGCAAGGTCGCGAACTTCTCCATCGACCTGCCCGAGGCGTCGGTGGCGATCCAGGTCTCCGGATCCTTCGGCTCCCGGCAGGAGGAGGCCCAGCGCCTGGGCCGGGTCATGCGCCCCAAGCAGGACGGCCGCACGGCGCACTTCTACGCCGTCGTCGCCCGCGACACCGTCGACCAGGACTTCGCGGCGCACCGCCAGCGGTTCCTCGCCGAGCAGGGGTACGCCTACCGCATCGTCGACGCCGAGGACCTCGACCAGGTGAAGTAGACCGCCCGCCGCCCGGGCAGGGAGCGCGTGACAACGGGCAAACGGTCTGGCGGAGCCCTACGGTGCCAGCATGGCCGAAGACGCCGCCGCGGACCGCGAGACCGCGCCCCCTGCCCCGGACGACGGCACCGGGGAGGGGACCGACCGTCCGCTCCAGCACGACACGAGCCGACCCCCGCGCTGGGTACCGCGCGTGCTCGTCATGGGCGCCGTCGCCGTCTTCGCCGCCATCTGGGTCTGGGGCGCGATCCAGCAGCTCAACACCGTCCTCGTCTACCTGCTCATCGCGGGGTTCCTCGCGCTCGCCCTCGAACCGGTCGTCGTATGGCTCGTGCGGCACGGCTGGCGACGGGGAGCCGCGGCCGCCGCCGCGTTCTTCGGCTCCGTCATCCTCGGGATCGGCATCCTGGCGCTGTTCGGCAACCTCTTCATCCAGCAGCTCGTCCAGCTCGTCAGCACCCTGCCCGACGTGTACGTGGCGGCCCAGCAACGTCTGCAGGCCAACCTCGACGTCGACCTGCCGTCCTCCGACGACCTGCTGCAGCAGCTCGTCCAGGAGTACGGCTCCGACGTCGCCTCCGGCACCCTCGCCGTCGGCACCACCATCGTCGGGTTCGTGTTCGCCGCCCTGACGATCGGCCTCGTCACCTACTACCTCCTGGCGGCGGGCCCGCGGTTCCGGGTGGCGGTGTGCCGCTGGCTCCGCCCGGACCGGCAGACCGAGGTGCTGCGCCTGTGGGAGATCACGCAGGTGAAGGTCTCGGACTTCATCAGCTCCCGGGTGGTGCTCGCAGCGCTGTCCGCCGCGTTCACCGCCGTGTTCCTGGTGATCCTGGGCACGCCGTACGCCCTGCCCCTGGCCCTGTTCACCGGCCTGGTCTCGCAGTTCATCCCCACGATCGGCACCTACATCGGCGGGGCGCTGCCGGTGGCCGTCGCCCTGACGTCGCAGGGGGTGCCGCAGGCGGTCGCCGTGCTGGCGTTCATCATCGCCTACCAGCAGCTCGAGAACCTCTACTTCTCGCCCAAGATCTCCGCGCGGGCGCTGGAGATGAACCCGGCCGTCAGCTTCGTCGTCGTGCTCGCCTTCGGCGCCGTGTTCGGGGCGCTGGGCGCGTTCCTGTCGCTGCCGATCGCCGCCACGATCCAGGCCGTCGCCAACACCTACCTGACCCGGCACGAGCTCGTCGACTCCGACATGCTGCGCGACCCGGGCCGGCAGCCGCCGAAGGGGTCACGCCGGTCCCGCAACCTGCGTGCCGCCCAGGAGGCCGCGCGCACCGTCGACGAGCGCCGGGCCGACGGTCTGGCGTGAAGCGCCGGCCCGGCGCCTCGCGACGTGGTCAGCCCATCATCTCCTCGTAGTCCGCGACCTGGTCGGCCGGCGGCGCCTCGATGCTGATGTCCTTGCCCCAGTCGGAGTAGGTGGTCGTCAGCACGACCTCCTGGCCCTCGACCGTCATCGTCATGTCGAAGGACACCGGCAGGCCGTCCCCGTCCAGCCGGAACACCATGTCCACCGGGGTCTCGTCCATCTCGTCGAGCGTCGACTGGTCGACGCCGAGCAGGGCGGGGTCGAAGGCCTCCGCCGCGTCGATCGTCACCGCGTAGACGTCGAGCTCCGTGCCCCCGACCTGCTCCGTCCCGACGTACTCGAAGGACTCCACGGCGTCGGCCATCATCTCGGCCTGCGCGGCGGGGTCCGCGTTCTCCAGGAGGTCGAGCGCCTGGGCGACACCGGCCTCCTCCTGCGCCTCGTCGAGGTCGATCGCGACGTACTCGACCTCCCCGGCGCTGAACCCGCTCATGTCCATGTACATGGTCGAGTCGACGATGACGGCCTCGACCGTCATCCCCATCGCGTCGGTGGTCATGCGCATCCGCATCTCGTCGAGCGTGGCACCCAGGACGATGTCCGCGTTCTGGTAGACGCCGTCCATCCCCGCGAGCTCGACCGCCTCACCCGCGATACCGCTCTCCACGTGCACGGTGGAGTGCCCCTCCTGGGCCTGCGCCATCCGCTCCGAGAGCTCGACGACGTCGCCCGCCACGGGGCGCCCGCCGGTGGCCTCCTCGGCGGTGGCCGCGGCCTCGGCGGCCGACACCTCTGGGTCGGCGGCCTCGTCGTCCGCTCCCGCACAGGCCGACAGCGTCAGTCCGACGGCGCCCGCCGTCAGCAGGGCGGTGATCCTGGTCCTCAGCACGTGTCCACTCATTCCGTCGTCGGTCGGCGGGTCCCCTGACCCGACCCACGAGCATCGAAGCAGGCCCAGGTCACGTCCGGGTCACGGCGGGAACCGCCACAAACCTCACCCGCTGCGGGATTGCGTCGCACCCCCGGTCGCGCCACGATGCAGACCGTGACCCCGTCCCTCCCGGCCGCGCGGCGACGTCCGGTCTCAGCTGCCGTCGCCGTCCTCACCCTCGCCTCCGCGGTAGCCGCCTTCGTCGCCCTGACCGCCGGTCCGACGCACGCGGTGGGACCCGTCGCCGCCGAGGCCCCGCTGTCCGAGCTCGACGGGGACATCACCGACGTCGCGGGTGTCCTGGACGAGGAGGGCACCGCCGAGGTGCAGTCCGCGCTCGACGAGCTCGCCGCCGACACCTCCTACCAGCTGTTCGTCGTCTACGTCGAGCGCTTCGACGGCCTGGACGGCCGGGAGTGGGCCGACGCCACGGCGAACCGGGCCCGGCTCGGCACCGACGACCTCCTCCTCGCCGTCGCGACCGAGGACCGGCTGTACGGCATGAGCTGGGACCAGAACGTCGACCTCACCGACGGCCAGCTCGACGCCGTCCGGGACGCCGCCGTCGACCGGCTGCGGGACGACGACTGGGCCGGCGCGACCGTCGCCGCCGTCGACGCCCTGCTCGCCACCACCGGGGGGTCCGGCGCCACCACGGGCACCGGCGTCGGGCAGGACGACGGCGGGGGGATCCCCGACGTCGTGCTCTGGGCCGCGATCGGCCTGGTGGTCGTCGTGGGTGGGTTCGTCCTCGTGCGCCGGGCACGCCGTCGGGACGCCGAGCTCGCCGAGCGCGGCGCGGCTGCCGCGGCCGCCCGCCGTCGCCGCGCCGCGGAAGGGGCCCGCCGTGTGGTCGGCGCCGCCGGTCGCCGCCAGTCCGCAGGCCCGGACCTGGAACGGTTCGCCGGGCTCGGTCTGGAGGAGATGCGGCGTCGTGCCGGCAGCGCCCTCGTCGCCGTGGACGACGCCGTGAAGACCTCCGAGCAGGAGCTCGCGTTCGCCGAGGCCGAGTTCGGCGTCGAGGAGACCCGCGAGTTCCGGGACGCCCTGGAGACCGCGCGCCAGGAGGTCGCCGAGGCGTTCCACCAACGGCAGGTGCTCGAGGAGACCCCGGGCAACGCCCTGGGCGAGCACGCCGAGCTGGCCGCGATCATCACCCGGTGCGAGACCGCGGCCGCGTCGCTGGACGCGCAGACCGACGCGTTCGACGAGCTGCGTCGCATCCGCGCCCGCGCGCCGGAGATCCTCGACGAGGCCGAGCAGCGCGCCACCGAGATCACCGCCCGCGTCGAGCTCGCCCGGCACACCCTGGCGGGGCTGACCGCGACCTACCCGGACACGGCCCTGGCCTCGATCCGCACCAACCCCGACCAGGCCGAGACCCTGGTCGCCAACGCCCGCGAGATGATCGAGTCCGGCCGTGCCGCCGTGCGCCGGCGTCGCCGGGCCGTCGCGGTCGCCGACGCCCGGGCCGCGCAGAACGCGCTCGGTCAGGCCGTCACCCTGCTCGAGGCCGTGGCGACCGCCGGCGACGACCTGGCGACAGCGGGATCCAGCCTCGACACGGGCATCGCCTCGATCACCCACGACATCGGTGACGCGGACCGGCTCGCCCCGGACGACGTCCGGGTCCGCGACGCAGCCGCCGAGGCCCGCGCCGCCGTCGACCAGGCCCGTGCCGCCAAGGACGGCGGCGACCCCCTCGCCGCCCTGAGCCGACTCGCCGCCGCCGAGGCCGCCCTCGACGACGCGCTGGCTCCCTCGCGGCACCGTTCCGAGGCCGACGCCCGCGCCCGCGCGCTGCTGCGCGACGTCCTGGGGCGCACCGAGTCCCACCTGCGCTCCACCCGGGACTACGTGACGACGCGACGCGGCGCCGTCGGCCCCGACGCCCGGACCCGGCTGGCGGAGGCCGAACGCCTGGTCGCCCAGGCCCGCGAGCAGCAGGCGAGCGACCCCCAGGCGGCGCTGGCCACGGCGCAGCAGGCCGAGCGCTACGGCCAGCAGGCCGCGCAGATGGCCCAGCAGGACACCGGCGGGTGGGACGCCGGCCAGGGCACGGTCGGCTCGCGCCGCGGCGCCGACATCGGGGGCATGATCCTCGGGGGGATCCTCATCGACTCGATGATGCGCGGCGGCCGACGGCGCGGACGCCGGGGCGGGTTCGGCGGCTTCGGGGGCGGTGGCCGCGGCGGCTTCGGTGGAGGCTTCGGCGGCGGTGGCCGCGGCGGCTTCGGCGGTGGCTTCGGCGGCAGTGGCCGCGGCGGTGCCGGAGGCCGTTTCTGACCCGGCCGGCGGGAACCCCAAGGCCTCCACCGACGTCGGACCTAGTGACGGGCAACCTGGCACCAGAAAGGCACCTCAATGAACCAGAAGCAGAGCATCCTCGGCCGGATCGGCCAGCTCGCGAAGGCGAACATCAACGCGCTGCTGGACCGCGCCGAGGATCCGCAGAAGATGCTCGACCAGCTCATCCGCGACTACACGAACAACATCGCGGAGGCCGAGCAGGCGATCGCGCAGACCATCGGCAACCTGCGCATGGCCGAGCAGGACTACCACGAGGACGTGCAGTCCGTGCAGGAGTGGGGCGCCAAGGCGCTGGCGGCCTCGCGCAAGGCCGACGAGCGGCGGGCCGCGGGTGACGCGGCCAACGCCGACAAGTTCGACCAGCTCGCCAAGGTGGCGCTGCGCAAGCAGCTCGACGCCGAGAGCGAGGTCAAGACCGCCCAGCCGATGATCGAGCAGCAGCGGGTCACGGTCGAGAAGCTGAAGACCGGGCTGGCGCAGATGAAGGACAAGCTCGTCGACCTCAAGTCCAAGCGCGACCAGCTCGTGGCCCGCCAGAAGGCCGCCGAGGCCCAGCAGACCGTCCAGGGCGCCATCAGCTCGATCAACGTCATGGACCCCACCAGCGAGCTCAACCGGTTCGAGGAGGCCGTGCGGCGCGAGGAGGCGCACGCGATGGGCCAGGCGGAGATCGCGGCGTCGTCGCTGGACTCGCAGTTCGCCGAGCTGGAGGGCTCGATGGAGGACCTGGAGCTGGAGGCCCGTCTCGCGGCGCTCAAGTCCGGGTCGCCGCAGCCGGGCCAGATCGAGTCCTGACCGCCGCCGCGGGTCAGCTCCGGCCGAGTCAGAACCGCGCCGGCCGAGTCAGAACCGCGCCGGCCGAGTCAGGGCTCGGGTGCGACGGGTCAGGATGCCGACCGGTCGCACCCGAGCCCTGATCCACGGCCCGAGGCCCTGACTCGCGGGTCGAGGCCCTGACCCACGGCGCGGCGGTGCGTTCAGGCCGCGGGTGCCTCGACGGACTCCGGCAGCTCCGCGCTGCCGTCGACCTCCTGCTCGTCCGGGCCGGTGGCGACGACGGCGGCCTCCTCGCGCTGCCGACGGGCGGCGACCGCGGCGCGCACGTGGTCGAGGAACGCGCCGGCGAGCAGCTCGCCGGACCGGCGCAGCTCGTCGTCGTGCTCGACCGCGCACGCGTGCACGGCGGCGGTCTCCACCTCGGTGTACCCGAGCGCCCAGCGGACCGCCGTCGTCGGCCCCGCCTCCGGGTGGAACTGCACCCCGAGCGCGGACCCCCAGCGGAACGCCTGGTAGGGGTACATCTCGGACCACGCCAGCCACTGCGCGCCCTCCGGCGGCTCGATGACGGCGTCGGCGTGCATCTGCACGAACGAGGTCGCGACGCCCCGGCCGTCGAGGTCCTCCGCGGTCTCGGCACCCGCCGCCCGGGCGAGCGGGGCGAGCACCGGGTCCTCGAGCGCCTCGGCCCGCCAGTACACCGGCAGGACACCGGCCTCGCGACCGGGCGGGGCGCCCACGGCCACGGTGCCCCCGCCGGCGACCGCCAGCATCTGGGCGCCGAGGCAGACGGCCAGCGTGGGCAGGTCGGCGGCGACGGCGTCGGCCAGCAGGGACCGGACCGCGGGGAGCCACGGCGCGGCGTCGTCGGCGTAGGCGTTCATCTGACCGCCCAGCACCACGAGGCCGTCGCCGCACTCGTCGAGCGTCGGCACGGGGTCGCCGTCGAAGAGACGGACGACGCGCAGGTCGCCGAGCAGCCCGCGGAACCGGTCGACGGGGACGTCGGAACTGTGCTGCAGCACGGTGACACGAGGCACCGCTGAGAACTCGATCTCGGACACGAGCGCTGAGACTACTCCGCACGCCCCCGTCGGTCACCCCCCCCCCGTCGACCGGCCCCCCGCGTACGCTGTGCCCATGGCCTCCCCCTTCTCCGAGCCGACCACCGTTCCCGCGCGCGGGACCGCGCGCACCACCTACCTGCTGGTGGACGGCGAGAACATCGACGCCACCCTCGGCATGAACGTGCTCAACCGGCGCCCCAACCCCGAGGAGCGGCCGCGCTGGGACCGCATCACCGGCTTCGCCCAGCGCGTCTGGAACCAGGACGTCGTCCCGCTGTTCTTCCTCAACGCCACGAACGGCCAGATGCCGATGTCGTTCGTCCAGGCGCTGCTGGCGATGGGCTACCGGCCGATCCCCCTGGCGGCCAGCGGTGACGAGAAGGTCGTCGACGTCGGTATCCAGCGCACCCTGGACGCCATCGCCGACCGCGACGCCGACGTGCTGCTCGCCAGCCACGACGGCGACTTCCTGCCGCAGGTCGAGCGGCTGCTGGGTCAGGACCGCCGCGTCGGCCTGCTGGCGTTCCGCGAGTTCGTCAACATGCAGCTCGCCGGGCTGTCCGAGTCCGGCCTGGAGATCTTCGACCTCGAGGGCGACGCCAACGCGTTCACGAGCCCCCTGCCGCGCGTGCGGATCATCCCGATCGAGGAGTTCGACCCGCTGCGCTTCCTCTGACGGTCCCCGGCCGGGCGGGCGTCAGCCGCGCGGTTGCTCGGCCGGCGGACGCTCGCTGCCGCGTCGCTCTCCCGGCAGGCCGGCGGACCGCCGCGTGACCGTGATCGCCCACAGCGCCGCGGCCGCCAGCAGGACCGTCAGCACCATCACCACCCACAGGAACCCGGTCGCCACGACGACCAGGACCGCCACGGCCAGCACGGCGAGGCGCAGCACGTCCGCGTGCGTGGCGACCCACCGGCCCAGGCGGCCGTCCTGCCCCGTGACCGTGGCGACCCACGGCCACCGACGTCCGGCGTCCACCAACCACCGCGGCCGGCCCAGCAGCGCGCCGACGACCACCGTCACGGCGGCGACGACGGCGACGAGCCAGAAGATCTCGTGGACCTCGCCGGCCACGGACTCGAACAGCACGGTCGCGACGCGCTCGCCGTCGGGCGTCCGCGCCACGTCCACCACGACGCCGCGCAGCCGGGAGATCAGCGCGGTCACGATCACCACGCCGACGAGCACGCCGATGCCGAGCTGGACGGCTCCCCGGCGCCGGTCGGGCGAGATCCACAGAGTGGCCACGACGGCGACGAGCGTCAGCACGACCAGCAGCCACCCGGCCCGGTCCGCCGTCGTCACGGCGCCCTGGAGCCCGTCGAAGGTCGCACGGTCCATGAGCTCCACCTGGCCGATACCCTCCGGCAGCTCCACCCCGAGGGCCTCGGAGAGCTGGGCGCGAGCCTCTGGCGCCCTCTCGGAGACGGCGTCCGGGAGCGTGATGTCGCCGAGCACGTCCTCCAGACCACCGAGCGACTCACGCACGGCGTCGGCGACGAGGGGCAGCGTGTTCAGCATGACCGCGTCGTCGGTCAGGTAGACGTTCGGGTGGTCCGCGACGTCGGCGCGGGCCAGCGCCACGACTCCGGAGTGCGCCCGCTCCACGAGATCCGGCACCCGGTCCGCGACGGCGTCGGACGTCACCACCCGCTCCACGGCCGCGTCGATGCGCTGCTCCAGGGGCTCGACGATCAGCGGCGTGATCGCCGCGAGCGTCGGTCGGTCGACATCCCCGGAGAGCGCGTCGAGCAGCGGCCCCGGCGCGAGGTCGCCCCGCGCCACGAGCGCCGCCACGAGGGCGGTGTCGAGCTGGGCCAGCCGGTCTGCGACCCGGGCGTCCAGGTCGAGGGCGAGCAGCACCTCGTCGGAGACGCGGTCCGCGAGCGCGTCGGCGAACGCCGGGTCGTCCAGGGCGGGCCCCACGGTGTCCATGAACCGGTCGGTGTCCAGCACGGTGCGGTGCGCCCACACCACGAGGGACGAGGCCACCACGAGCAGCATGGTGACCACGACCATCGCCCCGGCGACCCAGCGGCGGACCACGGGAGCCCGCGACGACCGCACCGGCTGCTCGGGCGTCGAGTGCTGCGTCACGGGGACGTCCTCCCTGGTCGGGACTGCTGGGCCGAGCCTACCGAGGTCGTCCCCGGCCCGCCGGACGGACGGGTCGGCCGTCCACGGCGCCTGTCCAGGTAACGTCCAGCAAGTCGGCGCACACTGGAGTCATGGCTACCACCGACGCCGACGCCCCCGAGGCACGGCTCGTCGTCGTCGACGACGAGCCCAACATCCGCGAGCTGCTGTCCACCTCCCTGCGATTCGCGGGCTTCGAGGTGCATGCGGCCGCCGACGGCGCGAGCGCCCTGCAGCTGGTGTCGGACACGCAGCCGGACCTCGTGGTGCTCGACGTGATGCTGCCCGACATGGACGGCTTCACCGTCACCCGGCGCATGCGCGCGACGGGCCGGCACACCCCCGTGCTGTTCCTGACCGCCCGCGACGACACCCAGGACAAGGTCCAGGGGCTGACGGTCGGCGGCGACGACTACGTGACCAAACCGTTCAGCCTCGAGGAGGTCGTGGCGCGGATCCGGGCGGTGCTGCGGCGTACGGCGGGCGGTGAGCCGGAGGACGACGCCGTGCTCCGGGTCGGCGACCTCGAGCTCGACGAGGACTCCCACGAGGTGCACCGCGCCGGCGTCGAGGTCGACCTCTCCCCCACCGAGTTCAAGCTGCTGCGCTACCTGATGCTCAACGCCGGGCGGGTGCTGTCCAAGGCGCAGATCCTCGACCACGTGTGGCAGTACGACTGGGGTGGCGACGCCAACATCGTCGAGTCCTACATCTCCTACCTGCGACGCAAGATCGACCACCTGACCGTCCCGGGACCGGACGGCACCGACGTCGAGCTGCCCGCGCTGATCCACACCAAGCGAGGTGTGGGCTACCTGCTGCGGACGCCGCCGCGATGACGGACGCGCACCCCGACGGCGCGCGCCGGTGGGGCTGGCTCGCCCGCACGCCCCTGCGTGTCCGCCTGGTGGCGATCACCGTGCTGCTGCTCGGCGCCGGTCTCGTGCTGGCGGGGCTGACGGCGCGGACCGTCGTGTCGAACTACCTGATCGACGAGCTGGACGAGCAGCTCACCCAGTCGGCCCAGGGCGTGGCACGCCTGACGACGCTCAACCCCGGTGAGACGACCCAACGCATCCCGAGCGACTACGCGGTGACGCTGCACAGCTGCAACGGGCTCGACGGCGGCCCGGTGGGCTGGACGCAGACCCTGGACCGGTTCGGCGAGCCGCAGATCCCCGACGAGTCGGTCGAGACCGTCGTCGCGCGGGGCATCGACCCCTTCACCGTGGACTCCACGGGTGGCAGCGACCCGTCGCAGTGGCGGGTGGTCTCCATCCCCTGCAGCCCGTTCCGCGGCGCCGAGGTCGAGGGCGCCGCCTACGTCGCGCTGCCGCTGTCGAACGTCGAGGAGACGAGCGAGTACCTGGGCAAGGCGTTGCTCTGGATCGGTCTGGGCATCGTGGTGCTCGGGGGCGCCCTGGCGTTCTGGCTGGTGCGCCGCTCCTTCCGGCCCCTGCGTCGTATCGAGTCCACGGCCGCGGCGATCGCCGACGGCGACCTGTCCCGCCGCGTGCCCGAGGACCAGCCCGCCAGCACCGAGGTCGGCTCCCTGTCCCACTCGCTGAACGCGATGCTCACCCAGGTCGAGGCCGCGTTCGCCGCCCAGGAGGCCTCCGAGCAGCGGATGCGTCGCTTCGTCTCGGACGCCAGCCATGAGCTGCGCACGCCGCTGGCCACGGTCAAGGGCTACGGGGAGCTGTACCGGATGGGTGCCCTCGACAGCCCGGACAAGGTCGAGGACACCATGGGGCGCATCGAGGACTCCGCGCGGCGCATGGGGTCCCTGGTCAACGACCTGCTGGTGCTCGCCCGCCTGGACGAGCGCCGGCCCCTGCGCCAGGAGTCGGTGGACCTGGTCGCGCTGGCCCGGGACACCGCCCAGGACCTGCACGCCCTGGACCCGGAGCGTGTGGTCAGCGTGACCGGGCTGGGTCCTGGCGAGGCGGCACCGTCGTCGCTCCGCGTGACGGGCGACAGGGACCGGTTGCGGCAGGTGCTGACGAACCTCGTGGGCAACGTCGCACGGCACACGCCGGTGGGCTCCCCGGCGGAGCTGGCCCTGGGCACGACACCCGACGGTGACGCCGTCGTCGAGGTGCGCGACCACGGCCCCGGCGTCTCGAAGGACCAGGCGGACAAGATCTTCGAGCGCTTCTACCGCGCGGACTCCTCCCGCAACCGCGAGTCCGGGGGCTCGGGTCTGGGGCTCGCGATCGTGGCCGCGATCCTGAGCGCCCACGGCGGCCGGTCCTCGGTGCACGAGACACCCGGCGGTGGTCTGACGGTGCGAGTTCACCTTCCGCTCCCCGGGGACTACGATGCGTGACGGCCTGGTTCCGGTTCGCCTGCGCAGCAACGTCGCTGGGGCGGCGTAATCTGGAACTACGGCTGGTCACAGCATCCGGCCCCTAGACGAAGGTCTTGATAGCGATGGGCGTGCTCCACGCCGACGCACCACAGTGGTTCCTCTCCGCGTTCGTCCGTACGTGTCACGGCGCCGGCGCCACCGCCACGGAGGAAGAGATCCGCGCGGTCGGGTCCGAGCTCATCGACCGGTGGTCGGAGACGGACCGGCACTTCCACAACCTGCGTCACCTGGCCGCGGTCCTGCACCGCGTCGACGAGCTCGCGCACGAGACGCACGAGCCCGACCTGGTCCGGCTGGCCGCCTGGTACCACGGCGCCGTCTTCGACGCCGACCGCAAGGTCGCGTACGCCACGCGGGGCGGTGAGCAGACCACCCTGAGCGCCGATCTGGCGCGCGAGCAGCTCGTCGAGCTCGGGGTGGCCGCGCGGCGGGCCGACCGTGTCGCCGAGCTCGTCGAGTCCATGGCGCGGCACAAGGCCCTGCCCGGCGACTTCGACTCGGCGGTCCTCAACGACGCCGACCTCGGCATGCTCGCCGCGGAGCCGCAGCGCTACAAGGAGTACGTCGCCGCGATCCGCGCCGAGTACGCGCACATCCCGCTGCCGGACTACCTCGACGCCCGCATCAAGGTGATCTCCAAGCTCCTCGGACGGCCCCAGCTCTACGTCAGCCCGCTCGGGCTCACCTGGGAGGAGCCGGCGCGGCAGAACCTGGACGCCGAGATGCACCGGCTGGTCAAGGAGCGTCGCCGGCTCGAGGCGCAGACCCCGGCCGGCCCCGCCCGTCAGTAGCCGCCCGGCGCACGCACTGCTCCCGCGAGTCAGGACCGTCCTCCGCGAGTCAGGGCGGTCCTGCGCGGGTCAGGGCGGTCCCTGCGCGAGTCAGGACCGTCCTCCGCGAGTCAGGGCGGTCCTGCGCGGGTCAGCCGCTCGTCCACACCCTGTGGACGACGGCGGCCTGCTGCGCGCCCGCACACCTAGCGTCGTGGCGAGCCCGGCCCTCCCGGGACCCACGACGAAGGAGCAGCACGTGCGATACGAGGTCGACAGCGATCGGGTGGCGCAGGCCGGGGCGGCGGTGAACGGGTCCGTCGGGGCGATCCGCGCCGAGGTCGGCGCCCTGATGCGGCACCTGCAGGACCTGCAGGCGAGCTGGCACGGCAGCGCGGCGACGTCGTTCGCCGGGGTGATGACGCAGTGGCAGTCCGCCCAGACGCAGGTCGAGGCCGCACTGGACTCGGTCACCGCCGCGCTGCAGGCGGCGTCCCAGACGTACTCCGACGCGGAGAACCAGGCCACGCGTCTGTTCGCCACCCGCTGACCCACACCACGGCCTTCCCCCATCGTTGTGGGCATGAAATCTGCGGGCCGGACGTGGTCCGAGGGCGCAGATTTCATGCCCACAACGTCGAGGGGCTCCACGCACGACGGCGGCCGGCCACCTCCGCAGAGGTGACCGGCCGCCGTCGTTCGCAGCGAGGCGCGGTCAGGACCGCGCCGGACGCGCAGGGATCAGAAGCCCATGCCGCCCATGTCGCCCATGCCGCCGTCACCGGCCGGGGCCGAGGCCGGCTCCGGCTTGTCGGCGACGACCGCCTCGGTGGTGAGGAACAGCGCGGCGATGGACGCGGCGTTCTGCAGCGCCGAGCGCGTGACCTTGACGGGGTCGTTGACGCCCGCGTTCAGCAGGTCCTCGTACTCGCCGGTCGCGGCGTTGAGGCCGTGACCCGAGGGGAGGTTGCGGACCTTCTCCGCCACGACGCCGCCCTCGAGGCCGGCATTGATGGCGATCTGCTTCAGCGGGGCCGAGATCGCCGCGTTGACGATCTGCGCACCGGTCGCCTCGTCGCCGTCCAGCTCGAGCTTCTCGAACGCCACGGCACCGGCCTGCAGCAGGGCCACGCCGCCACCGGCGACGATGCCCTCCTCGACGGCAGCCTTCGCGTTGCGGACGGCGTCCTCGATGCGGTGCTTGCGCTCCTTGAGCTCCACCTCGGTGGCCGCACCGGCCTTGATGACGGCCACGCCGCCGGCCAGCTTGGCGAGGCGCTCCTGGAGCTTCTCGCGGTCGTAGTCGGAGTCCGACTTCTCGATCTCGGAGCGGATCTGCTGGACGCGACCCTCGATGAGGTCGGCGTCGCCGGCACCCTCGACGATCGTGGTCTCGTCCTTGTTGACGACGACCTTGCGCGCCTGGCCGAGCTCCTCGAGGGTGGCGTTCTCCAGCTTGAGGCCGACGGTCTCGGTGATGACCTGACCACCGGTGAGGATCGCGATGTCCTGCAGCATGGCCTTGCGGCGGTCGCCGAAGCCCGGGGCCTTGACGGCGACGGACTTGAAGGTGCCGCGGATCTTGTTCAGCACCAGGGTCGCCAGGGCCTCGCCCTCGACGTCCTCGGCGATGATCAGCAGCGACCGGTTGGTCTTCATGACCTGGTCGAGCAGCGGCAGCAGGTCCTTGACGTTCGAGATCTTCGACTCGACGATCAGGACGTACGGGTCCTCGAGGACGGCCTCCTGGCGCTCCGGGTCCGTCTCGAAGTAGCGGGCCAGGAAGCCCTTGTCGAAGCGCATGCCCTCGGTGAGCTCGAGCTCCAGGCCGAAGGTGTTCGACTCCTCGACGGTGACGACGCCTTCCTTGCCGACCTTGTCGAGGGCCTCGGCGATGAGCTCGCCGATCGCCGGGTCGCCCGCGGAGATGCCGGCCGTGGCCGCGATCTGCTCCTTGGTCTCGACCTCGGTGGCGGCGTTGAGCAGCTGCTCGGTCACCGCGGCGGTGGCCTTCTCGATGCCGCGCTTGACGGCGATCGGGTTGGCACCGGCGGCGACGACGCGCAGGCCCTCGCGCACGAGCGCCTGGGCGAGCACGGTGGCGGTGGTGGTGCCGTCACCCGCGACGTCGTCCGTCTTCTTGGCGACTTCCTTGACGAGCTCGGCGCCGATCTTCTCGTAGGCGTCCTCGAGCTCGATCTCCTTGGCGATGGAGACACCGTCGTTCGTGATCGTGGGGGCGCCCCACTTCTTGTCCAGGACGACGTTGCGGCCCTTGGGGCCGAGCGTCACCTTGACGGTGTCGGCGAGCTGGTTGAGCCCGCGCTCCATGCTCCGACGAGCTTCCTCGTCGAACGCAATCATCTTGGCCATGGGGACTGATCCTCCGCTGTGGCGTGTCGTGGTCTGCCGGTGCCCGCGACGGACGACCCGTCCGCGTGCGTTCACATCACGCACGCGACCGAGCCTCACCGATGGACCGAGTGGGTCACTCCGGTCGGCTGTCACTCGACAGTCGAGAGTGCTAAGACATTATTGGCACTCTCACCCCGAGAGTGCAAGATGTTCGCCCCCGGCGCACAACGGCACTGCTCAGCGGCGCCCGACGTCGGCACGCCCCCTGCCCGCACGCCCTGCCGGCAACGGCGAAGGCCGGCACCCGCGACGCGACGAGCGTCGTCGGGCACCGGCCCCGACAGGAGCATCGCTCCAGCGTCACATGAAGGCCTCAGACGTTCGCCGGAAGTCTCGCGACCGAGTCCCCTCGGTGTTGCCCATGGGAGTCACGGCGTCCAGTGGAAGCAGCTGCCGTTGTAGTAGCTGTTCACAACATACGAACGGAAGTAGCTCGCCGTCTGCGGACCGTACTTCCCGTCGTCCGTGATGCCGTGCTTGCGCTGCACCTTCGCCACGGCCGCCGTGGTCTTCGACCCGTAGATCCCGTCGACCGCGATCTTGGACCAGCCGTACCTCTCGGCATAGCACTTGTTGAAGCTCTTCTGAATCCCGACCGTGCTGGCGTACCGGTAGCGGCCCGAGTTCTGATAGCAGCTCTGCGTGGCGAAGCCCCCGTCCACGATGCTCAGTCCGTTGTTGTACGCCGGCACATAGCCGTTGATCCGGTCGTTGCAGGTATAGCCGTACGCGCTGGCGGGCGCAGCCACAGCGACACCCCCCGCGAGCAGCACGAACGCCGCGACCAGCGCCGCCATGAGGCGCCTAGACGCATTCACCATCGAATCCTCTTCAGTCCGCCCACGCCGACAGTCGGCACGGGATCGAGCGAAGAGCGCAGCGACTGCGCCCCTCTCGAGGAGAATGGCAGAGTATGTCCGTTTTAGACAAGATGGGGTGCTTCATGACCTCGGGACGAGTCCGAGGGCCCCGGCGTGGAAGGGCGAAGCGCACCGAGGGGCAGCGCACCGTGGCTCCAGCACGGGCCCCGCGAACCAGCGTCAGCCGACAGGCTCCTTGAGCACGACCCACACGGCGTCGGTCGGGCTGTTCGTCAGGTCGTCGGACAGCTCCATGTTCGCGCCGGTGACGCCGAGCGACTCGGCGACGGCAGAGGCCGTGTCCGCACGTCCGTCGGCGTACAGGACGGTGGTGGTGCCGTAGACGCCCTCGAGCGCCACGGGTGCGTTCGACGCGTTGTCGATGGCGACGTCGGCGAACCCGGCGTCGCCCACGACGACGCTCTGCGCATTCCCGGCCTCGCCGTTGCCGGCGCCGTCGTTGTACACGACCACACGCGCAGAGAGGTCGGCAGCACCGGGATCGCCGGGCAGCTCCTCCGAGCCCTCGGCAGGCTCCTCGGTCGCCTCGCCGGACTCCTCACCGGAGCCGTCACCGGACTCCTCGCCGGACTCTTCACCGGAGCCGTCACCGGACTCCTCGCCGGACTCTTCACCGGAGCCGTCACCGGACTCCTCGCCGGAACCGTCATCCTCGGACGCCTCGCCCTCTGCGGAGGACTCGGGCGCGGCGGACTCCTGCTGCGCGGCCGGCGGGTTCTCGGTGGCCCCCGGGTCGTCGGACAGGAACCCCACGACGGCGACCGCCAGGCCGGCGAAGACGACGGCGACCAGCAGGAACGGCCAGGCCGAACTCCACCCGCTGCGGGGCTCGCGGTGGACGCCGACGGGCGACCCCTCGGGACCGCGGACGTCGAACTCGTCAGGCGGGTACGGGTAGTGGCTCTTCGTCACGCCGCACAGGGTAGCGGGTCGGGATGGGCCGAAGTACAGAGCTTGTTCAGCACGCGGCCAAACCTGTTCAGCCGCACCGCGTCAGCCCCGCGAACCGTCGAGACGACGCGAGCTGCGGGCCCGCTGACGCGTCGCACGGAGCCGCCGCAGCCGCTTGACCAGCATGGGGTCGTGGGCCAGCGCCTCCGGGGTGTCGATGAGCGCGTTGAGCACCTGGTAGTACCGCGTGGCCGACATGTCGAACAGCTCGCGCACGGCCTGCTCCTTCGAGCCGGCGTACTTCCACCACTGCTTCTCGAAAGCCAGGATCTCCCGGTCGCGGTCGGACAGCGCCTCGGCGGCGTCCGACGCCGGAGCCTGCGTCGTGGTGTCGACCTCCTGGACCAGCATCTCGCTCATGCGGCCCAGTATGGGTCACTCCGGGCGCCACCTCCGGCAGCCCGGCCCCGCGCGTCGCCCCTCGCCGTCGCCCCTCGCCGTCGCCCTGCTAGCGTCGCCGTCGTGGAGACGACGCCGGACCCTGCCGCCACCGCCCCGTCCGCACCTGCCGCCGCACCGCCGTCGGACGCCCCGTCGCCGACCGGCCGGCCGCCGCTGGACCGGGTCATGGCGCCGGACTGGGCCGCCGCCCTGGCCGACGTCGAACCGCAGATCCACGCGATGGGCGACTTCCTGCGCGCCGAGGTGGCGGCCGGGCGCCAGTACCTGCCGGCCCCCGCGGACGTGTTCGCGGCCTTCCGGCGCCCGCTCGCGGACGTCCGGGTCCTCGTCGTCGGCCAGGACCCCTACCCCACGCCCGGGCACCCCATGGGGCTGTCCTTCTCCGTCCAGCCGCACGTCCGCCCGCTGCCGAAGTCGCTGGTGAACATCTTCACCGAGCTCACCGCCGACGTCGGCGGTGCGGCTCCCACGAACGGCGACCTCAGCCCATGGGCGGACCAGGGTGTGATGATGCTCAACCGGGTGCTGACCGTGGAGCCCGGCCGCCCGGCCTCGCACCGCGGCAAGGGGTGGGAGCAGGTGACCGAGGCCGCGATCAAGGCGCTCGTGGCACGCGGCGGACCGCTCGTCGCGATCCTCTGGGGCCGTGACGCCGCCTCGCTGAAGCCCTGGCTGGGCAGCACGCCCACCGTCGAGTCCGCCCACCCGAGCCCGCTGGCCGCCTACCGCGGGTTCTTCGGGTCGGCACCGTTCTCCCGGGTCAACACCCTTCTCGAGCAGCAGGGAGGGACGCCGGTCGACTGGCGGCTGCCCTGAGCAACTGATCCCGCGAGGGGTGCAGAATGGCCCCGTGAGTTCGCACGACAGCATCCCCCCGTGGTCCCGCTACGTCGCGATCGGCGACTCGTTCTCCGAGGGACTCTGGGACCCGTACCCGTACGACGACGGCACGCGAGCCCCGGCCGGCACGGAGACGACGGCGGTGCAGCGCGGCTGGACGGACCGGCTCGCCGACCACCTGGCCGAACGCCGCGGCGACGAGGTCCTCGAGTACGCCAACCTCGCGATCCGCGGCAAGAAGCTGCGCCAGATCGTGGACGAGCAGCTGCCCGTCGCGCTCGAGATGCAGCCGGACCTCGTCTCGCTCGTCGGCGGCGGGAACGACATCCTGCGCCCCCAGGCCGACCTCGACGCCCTGACGGCGACCTTGGAGGACGCGGTGAGGCGGCTGCGCGCCTCCGGCACCGACGTCCTGATGGGCACCGGGTTCCGGGCCGGCGGCACCCTCAGCTTCACCAGCGGGCGGGTCGGTCAGTACAACGCCACGATCTGGTCGATCGCCCGCCGCCACGGCGCGTACGTGCTGGACAACTGGGGCCTGAAGTCCCTGTTCGACCTGCGGATGTGGTCCGACGACCGGATCCACCTCACCGACGAGGGGCACCGTCGCGTCGCGAACGCGGCGCTGGTGGGTCTCGGCCTCGCACCGGACGACGAACGCTTCGACGACCCGATGCCCGCCGTCACGGCGCCGCGGCTGCGCCAGCGGGCCCGCGAGGACGCCCAGTGGGCGCGGGCGCACGTCGTGCCGTGGGTGCAGCGGCGGATCCGGGGCACGTCGAGCGGTGACGGCCGCACGCCGAAGTGGGCCTCGCCGAAGCCGTGGCCTCCGTCGGAGCGCTGACCGCGCCGGAGGGTCGGGTGCTCACCGCACGGAGGCAGCTCCCGGCGCGCGAGTATCGGTGGCGGGGTCCACGGTGAAGAGACGGCCACCACCGTCGACAGGGCGCTGCAGACGGCCGCAGCGCCCGGATTGGACCGACCATGAAGTTGCCCGAGGCCACCGAGGAAGACGTCCGGGTGCAGATGGACGACCTGTGCCGAGCCGGCGCCGTCATCATCGGGACCATCGGCGGATGGGACCCGCCCCCTCCGGGTGCCGTCGCCAAGCTGTCCCGCAGGGATGGGTCGGACGAACTGGTGATCTTCTACGACGAGCGGGGAACCACGCTCGACGAGCAGCGCGAGATCTTCACGGCGGCGTGGGAGGCCATCCGCACGGGGCTCGGCTATCCCGAGAAGTGGGACGTCGTCGAGGGCACCGACCCCGACACGGGCGAACCGGTGCGCTGGCGGGTGCTCTGGCTCTACTGGGAATGAGCTCGCCGGGACGACGGCCCGTCGGTCCGCGTCGTCGCAGACCGACGGGCCGTCGGGTGGAGCCGCCTGTCGGGTTCGAACCGACGACCTTCCGTTTACAAGACGGGAGCTCTACCAGCTGAGCTAAGGCGGCGGGCGGGGACCATCGTACCGATGACGACGACCCGGCCGGGACGTCGAAGGCGTGAGGCCCGCCGCGCCGGTGCCGGTGCGACGGGCCTCACGCCCACGGCGAGGTCACTCGTCGGCGGACTCGCCCTCGGCGTCGGCGCCGGCGGCACCGTCGCCCTGGACGGCGCTCAGCAGGGCGCCCGGCTGGTTCCAGGTCTCGAAGCGCTCGCCGTCGACCAGGATGGTCGGCGTGCCGAAGCCGCCGTTGGCGTTCGCCAGGTCCGGGTTCGCGGACGCCTCGCTGGTCAGCGAGTACACGTACTGGCCGAACGTGCCGCGGGCGGTCCCGTCGGCGATGCCGGCAGCGACGTCGGCCGGGACGCCGGCCTCCTCGGCGATCGACGCCATCTCCTCGTCGCTCAGGCCCTCCGTGTTCTCGGCGGGCTGGTTGACGAACAGGGCCTCGTTGAAGGCGAAGAAGGACTCCGGCGCGCGGTCGGCCACCCAGTAGGCGGCCGAGGCCGAGCGCGTCGAGAAGTCGGTGCCCTGGGACATGCGGTCCAGGATCGAGACGGGGTGGAAGACGACGGTCGCGTCGCCCTCGGTCAGCATCGTCTCGACGTCGGCGGCGTTGATCTCCTCGAACTGGCCGCAGACGGGGCACATGTAGTCGAGGTACTCGTCGACGACGGGCGCTCCCTCGTTCTCACCGCCGGCCACGAGGTCGGACCCGACCGGGATGCCGCCACCCTCCAGCGCCGTCGACGGGACGTCCGCCACCTCGGCCAGCGGGATGTCCTCGACGCTCTTCTTGTCCGCCTCGCCCATGAGGATGAAGACCGCGACGGCGACGAGTGCCGCGATCGCCACGCCGAGTGCCGCGAAGACGATCATCCGGTTGCGGCGGTCGCGCTGGGCCTGCTGCTGCTGGACGGCGAGCGCCTCGGCACGGGCTTCGTCCCGGCGCTGCGACTTGTTCTGCTTGTTGGACATCTCGGTGCGGATCCTTCGGGTCGAGTCGGGCGGGGCGATCCGGCGGCCAGCCTACCCGTGGGCCGGTCCACCCGGAGCGGAGGGCGGGGCGTCCCCGCGCCCCGACGCTAGGGAGCGAACCTGGGGAGATCCTGGGAATCCGGTCTCAGAACAATGACGGCGCGCTGTTCATGGGCCACCACACGATCTCGACGGGGTCGGTGACGAGCTGGGAGTACAGCACCCAGGACCCCACCAGGCAGATCGCCACGACGATCGCCGCCCCCGTCAGCCCGGGGGCGAGGTTGTTGAGGATCCGCCGGGCCCCGTCACGTGCGGTGCGACCGGCCGGGCCGAACCAGGTGGCCAGCAGCGCGACGAGCATCGCTCCGGCCAGCACCACCGAGAACACGAAGGGCGCGTTCCGACCGCCCACCGACCGGGACTCGACGTCCCCCAACGGCGCGACGATCAGGTTGCCGTCGCCGAACAACCAGTACCCGCCCATCGTCGCCAGGAGTCCGACGCAGCCGCCGACCACGGCCGCCGGGATGACACCGAGCGCGCCGAGCACCGCGTGATAGGGCAGCAGCAGACCGGCGACCCAGCCGTCCGAGGACCGCACCCCCTTGCGCTGGCGGCGTTCGTGGAACCGCTGGCCGGAAGTCCCGACGATCCGGCACAGCACCGTCAGGCCGACGAAGGCCCCGAACGCCACGAGCGGGTAGAAGGCCGCGAGCACCACGAACGGCAGCCCGACCGCGAGCGCCGTGCCCCAGCGCCGCGGGTGGACCGGCGGCACGTAGGGTCCGGCCGCCTCCTCCTCCACGTCGTCCGCGCCGTCGGCGAGCTCGTCGTACGTCCGGTACCGCACGTCCCCGAGGGGGATGGCCCGCGTCGCGCCGTCCTGCGCACCGGCCCGCGCCCGCTCCTCGGAGGTCATCGTGCTCGCCGTCCCGCCGGGCGGCTCGGGCGACACCGCGGGCGGACCGACGACGGCGGTGTCGGCGAGCGCGGGCGTGGCGCTCCCCGCCGGCGAGTCCGGCGACCCGGCGTCGGGCGAGCCGTCCGGCGACGTCCCGGCGCTCCCCGCCAGACCCGCCGCCGTGGCCGCGGTGGCGGCACCGGCCGCCACGACGATGCGCTGCGTGGCCTGCGGGTCCTCGGACTGCTCCGCGGCCGTGCTCTCGCCGTCGGCCAGGTCGCGGCGGATCGCGCGGACCACGTCCGTGGGTCCCCAGCGCCGGGTCGGGTCGGGCTGCAGGGCCCCGGCGAGCGCCCGTGCCGTGCGGGCGGGGACGCCGTAGAGGTCGGCCCGGCCCTGCCGCGAGCGCCGCAGCACGACGTCGGTGGGCCGCACGCCGAAGGGCGACCGGCCCGTGGCGGCGAAGGCGAGCAGGGCCGCCCAGCTCCACCAGTCCGTCTCCGGGACCGGGTCCCCGCCGTCGAGCAGCTCGGGGGCGATGTACCCCGGCGTCCCCATGACGAACCCGGTCATCGTGGTCCGCGTGTCCCCGGTGCTCTGGGAGATCCCGAAGTCGATGAGGCTGGGCCCGTCGGCGGTGACCATCACGTTCGAGGGCTTGAGGTCCCGGTGCACGACGCCGGCCGCGTGGACGGACTCCAGGGCGTCGGCGAGCTGGTCGGCCAGCGAGAACAGGTCGGCCACGTCCAGGGCGCCGCGGGCGTCGATCTCCTCCTCGAGGGTGAGCCCCTCGACGAGCTCGGTGACGACGAAGGCGTACGGACCCTCGAACTCCGCGTCGAGCACCTGCGCGACGGCCGGGTGCCGCAGCCGCTGCAGGGCCGCGACCTCACGGCGCAACCGCTGGCGACCCGCGGGGTCGGCGTCCAGGTGGGCGTGCAGCACCTTGAGCGCGACCCGTTCGCCCGCACCGTCACGTGCCTCGTAGACCGCCCCCATGGCACCACGCCCGAGGGTGGAGACCACGGTGTAGCCCCCGACGTCGGTCCCCGGCTCGAGCCCGCCCTCGGGCCCCGAGGCCGACGTCTCGTGCGTCAGCACCTCCGCGTCGTCACCCACACCCATGGGGCACACCGTAGCGTCGCGCCCTCCACGGCGCGCCCCGGCTCGCCAGGGTTCACCCCGCGCGGGGGAAGGGCTGCGCCGATATGGTGCGCGCAGGACTCCGCACTACCCAGTGCATCGGGTCGGCGTCCACCAACCTTGGGAGAGAACAGCGTTGACAGGTCAGGGATCGTCCAGCACCACGACCGGCGGCGACGGGTCGACCGGTTACGACCTCGTCGTCGTCGCCAACCGGCTTCCCGTCGACTTCGCGGTGGACGACGAGGGCAACCTCGACTGGAAGCGGTCGCCGGGCGGGCTGGTCACCGCCCTCGAGCCGGTGATGCGCGAGAACGACGGCGCCTGGGTCGGCTGGTCCGGCGCGCCCGACCTCGCGCACGAGCCGTTCGAGGCCGACGGCATGCTGCTGGTCCCCGTGACGCTGTCCGCCAGCGAGATCAGCAAGTACTACGAGGGCTTCTCCAACGACACGCTCTGGCCGCTGTACCACGACGTGATCGCCCCGCCGACGTACCACCGGCAGTGGTGGGACGCCTACCGCAAGGTCAACCAACGGTTCGCCGAGGCGGCGGCCGCCCAGGCGGCCCACGGCGGCGTGGTCTGGGTGCACGACTACCAGCTCCAGCTCGTGCCGAAGATGCTGCGCGAGCTGCGTCCCGACCTGCGCATCGGCTTCTTCGACCACATCCCCTTCCCCGCCGTCGAGCTGTTCCAGCAGCTGCCCTGGCGCAAGGCCATCGTCGAGGAGCTCCTGGGCGCCGACCTCATCGGGTTCCAGCGCGGCGGCGACGCCTCGAACTTCGTGCGCGCGGTGCGCCGGCTCACGGACCACCCCACGCGCGGCTCGATCATCTCCATGGGGTCCGACGACGCGACGCCGGGCCGTCGGGTCCGTGCGGCCTCGTTCCCCATCTCCATCGACACCCAGTACTTCGACGAGCTCGCCCGCCGTCCCGAGGTCCAGGCCCGCGCCAAGGAGATCCGCACGGACCTGGGCGACCCCGAGGTCGTGATGCTCGGCGTCGACCGCCTCGACTACACCAAGGGCATCCGGCACCGGATCAAGGCCTACGGCGAGATCCTGCAGGACGGCCGGATCGACGCCGCGAACACCACGCTCGTGCAGGTCGCCAGCCCGTCCCGGGAGAACGTCGGCGCCTACCAGGAGCTGCGCCAGCACGTGGAGATCCTCGTCGGCCGCGTCAACGGCGAGTTCGGCGAGCTCGGCCACTCGGCGATCCACTACCTGCACCACTCCTACCCGCCCGAGGAGATGGCGGCCCTGTACCTGGCGGCGGACGTCATGCTCGTCACCTCGCTGCGGGACGGGATGAACCTGGTGGCCAAGGAGTACATCGCGGCCCGCTCGGACCTCGGCGGCGTGCTGGTGCTCAGCGAGTTCACCGGCGCCGCGGACCAGCTGGCCCCGGGACCGCTGCTGTGCAACCCGCACGACATCGACGGCATGAAGGACATCATCGTCGCCGCGGCGGAGATGTCCCCCAAGGAGAAGCGTCGTCGCATGCGCAACCTGCGGCGCAAGGTCATGGGCGACGACGTCGCCAAGTGGTCGAAGTCGTTCCTCGGGGTGCTCACCGCCGTGCCCGGCCGCGACACCTATGTCTGAGCAGCTCGACCCCGCGCTGGACGGTGCCCTGCACGAGTTCACCGCCGACGACGGCGCCGCGCTGCTGGTGGCCCTGGACTTCGACGGCACGCTCGCCCCGCTGGTGGACGACCCGACGGCGTCGCGCATGACCCCGGCGGCCCGCACGGCCGTGGACGAGCTGGGGGCCCTGACGGTGCCCGGTGACGGCGACGCGCCGGCGTCGCGGGTGCGGCTGGCGCTCGTCTCGGGGCGCGACCTCGACGACCTCGCGACGCGGGCCGCGCCCCCGGTCGGGTCGTACCTGGTCGGCAGCCACGGCGCCGAGACGGGGCACGTCACGGCGGACGGGGTCGAGACGGTCCCGCTCGAGCTCAGCGACTCCCAGCGTGAGGACCTGGAAGCGCTGCGCTCCGCCCTCGAGGCGGCGGTGGCCGGCCGCGAGGGCGCCTGGGTGCAGCACAAGCCGAGCGCCGCCGTCCTGCACACCCGGCTCGCCGGTCCCGAGGACTCCGCCGCGGCCGTCGAGGCGGCCGACGCCGCCGCCGACCGGCTCGGGCTCGAGCCGATGCACGGCAAGGACGTCGTCGAGATCGCGGTGCTGCCCACGTCCAAGGGCGAGGCGCTGCGGCGCCTGCGCACCGTCGTCGGACGCGACGTCGGCACCGAGCGCGTGCGGGTGCTGTACGCCGGGGACGACACGACCGACGAGAAGGCCTTCGCCGTGCTGACCAGCGGCGACCTGGCACTGAAGGTCGGCCACGGCGAGACCCTCGCGGCGCACCGGGTCGCCGGTGCGGACGACGTCGCCGGGGTGCTGGACCGGCTGCGCGCCGCGTTGCGGCCCTCCTGACCCGTCCCGACCTGCCCCGTGCGGCGTGCCGGGACGGCTGCGCCCGAGGGGGTGATCGGAGTCACGGCCGTGTAGGATCGATCCGCGCGACGCCGCCGGAACGGTCCGGTGAAGCCGCGCGGACAACAGAATGTGTCGCCGCCGACACGCCAGTCGTGAACGCAGCACACCCGACCACAACGGATCGTCCGGCACGTACCTGCCGGTGGAGGGACACCATCATGGCTTCGGTCACCTACGACCACGCGACGCGTATCTACCCGGGCACCGAGCGCCCGGCCGTGGACCAGCTCAACCTGCAGGTGGAGGACGGCGAGTTCCTCGTCCTCGTCGGCCCCTCGGGCTGCGGCAAGTCCACCTCGCTGCGCATGCTGGCAGGCCTCGAGGACGTCAACGGCGGGCACATCTACATCGGGGACCGCGACGTCACCGACGTGCAGCCCAAGGACCGCGACATCGCGATGGTCTTCCAGAACTACGCGCTGTACCCGCACATGTCCGTGGCCGACAACATGGGCTTCGCGCTGAAGATCGCCGGCACCCCGAAGGCGGAGATCCGCCAGCGGGTCGAGGAGGCCGCCAAGATCCTCGACCTCACCGAGTACCTGGACCGCAAGCCGAAGGCGCTCTCCGGCGGTCAGCGCCAGCGTGTCGCCATGGGCCGCGCCATCGTGCGTCAGCCCCAGGTGTTCCTCATGGACGAGCCGCTGTCGAACCTCGACGCCAAGCTGCGTGTCCAGACCCGTACGCAGATCGCCTCCCTGCAGCGCCGCCTCGGCGTCACGACCGTCTACGTGACGCACGACCAGACCGAGGCCCTCACCATGGGTGACCGCATCGCCGTGCTCAAGGACGGCCTGCTCCAGCAGGTCGGCACGCCGCGCGAGATGTACGACACCCCGGCGAACACCTTCGTGGCCGGCTTCATCGGCTCGCCCGCGATGAACATCGGCACGTTCGAGGTCCGCGACGGCAAGGCCATCGTCGGGCACGCCGCGGTGCCGCTGGAGCGCCACGTGCTCGACCAGCTCACCGACGCCGACAACGGCCAGGTCGTCGTGGGCTTCCGTCCGGAGTCCCTCGACATCGCGCACGACGACTCGCAGGACGCCTTCCAGGTGAAGGTCAACCTCGTCGAGGAGCTCGGCTCCGACGCCTTCGTCTACGGCGAGCTGCAGGCGGACGGCTCGGCCGGCGACCTGCACTCCGGTTCCTCGGACCAGGTCATCGTCCGCATCGACCCGCGTGAGGTCCCGATGAAGGGTGACACCATCCACGTCACCATCAAGCAGGGCCAGGAGCACGTCTTCTCCCCGTCCACGGGTGCTCGTCTGAGCCACTGAGCATCCCCGACGACGACGGGGCGGATCCGGCCGGGCGCCGGGTCCGCCCCGTCGTCGTCTACGCTGAACCTGCCCCCCATCGCTGTGGGCAGGAAATCTGCAGGTCCGCCGCAGGGTGCCCCTGCAGATCTCATGCCCACAACAGACCTGGAGATGCCGTGGAGCAGCTGAAGATCACCTCGGCGACCCCGAACTCGGCCCTGCTGGACCTGCCCTGGCGCCGCCCCCTCATCGAGTGGCCCGCCGAGGTCCTCGCGGCACTCCCCCGCGGCATCTCGCGGCACGTCGTGCGCTTCGTCCGCCTGGACGGCCGGGTCCTGGCCGTCAAGGAGATCAGCGAGGACGTCGCCTTCCGCGAGTACGGCATGCTGCGCCAGCTGCGCAAGCTCGAGATCCCCGCGGTCCGGCCGATCGGCGTCGTCACCGGACGCACGGCCGAGGACGGGACGCCCCTCGAGGCGGCGCTCGTCACCGAGCACCTGGCGTTCTCCCTGCCCTACCGGTCCGTGTTCAGCCAGTGGCTGCGCGACGAGACGGCGAACCGGCTCATCGACGCGCTCGTCGTCCTCATCGTCCGGCTGCACCTCGCCGGGTTCTTCTGGGGCGACGTCTCGCTGTCCAACACGTTGTTCCGGCGTGACGCCGAGCTCTTCGCCGCCTACCTGGTCGACGCCGAGACCGGTGCCCTGCACCGCGAGCTGACCCGTGGCCAGCGGGAGCACGACCTGGAGATCGCCCGCGTCAACATCATCGGCGAGCTCATGGACCTCGCCGCCGGCGAGCTGCTGGACAGCGAGATCGACGAGGTCGCGTTCGGCAACTCGCTCGTGGACCGCTACCACGAGCTGTGGGAGGCGCTGACCGGTGTGGAGGCGTTCGCCTCCGACGAGCGCTGGCGCGTGGCCGCCCGCATCGAACGGCTCAACGCCCTCGGGTTCGACGTCGGCGAGCTCGACATCACCACCGACATCGACGGCACGACGGTCCGGATCCAGCCCCAGGTGGTCGACGCCGGGCACCACTCGCGCCGTCTGGCCAAGCTCACCGGCCTGGACGTGCAGGACAACCAGGCCCGGCGACTGCTCAACGACCTGGACTCGTACCAGGCCGCGACGGACCGCCAGGAGGACGACTCCCAGCTCGTCGCCCACGACTGGCTGCAGAACGTCTTCCAGCCGACCGTCCGGGCCGTCCCGCGCGAGCTGCGCCGCAAGCTCGAGCCCGCGCAGCTGTACCACGAGGTCCTCGAGCACCGGTGGTACATCTCCGAGCAGGCCGGGCACGACGTGCCGATGCCGGAGGCCGTGCAGTCCTACGTGACGAACGTGCTGCGGTACCGGCCGGACGAGAAGGCGATCCTCGGCATGGCTCCCGAGGAGGAGCCCCAGGGGCCCGAGGCGGACTACTTCCACTACGCCGCGTCCGAGCCGGGCGACGTCGACTGACGCTGCCCGACGATCCGCGCGGCCCGCGAGTCAGAACGCTCCCGCTCGAGTCAGGGCCCCTCTTGCGCGAGTCAGGACTCTCGTGCGCGAGTCAGGATCGCTCGACCGGCACGACCTCACCCTGGGTCGCCGGGCGCGCCCTGACCCGCGGGACCTCGTCCTGACCCGTCGCCTTCCGCCCTGACCCGCGGGACCTCGTCCTGACCCGCCGGGCACCGCCCTGACCCGCGGGCCGGGCGTGAGCGGTCGGCTCAGGAGGCCGAGCGGGCCTGCGCGACCTCGTAAAGCGTGATGCCGGCGGCCACACCCGCGTTCAGCGACTCGACGTCCGAGGAGATCGGGATCGAGGCCACGGCGTCGCAGGTCTCCCGCACGAGTCGCGAGAGGCCCTTGCCCTCGGAGCCGACGACGATCACCAGCGGGTCCGTGGCGAACGCCAGGTCGCGCACCGAGACGTCCCCGCCGGCGTCGAGCCCGACGACGAACAGCCCCGACTTCTTCAGGTCGGTCAGCGTCCGCGACAGGTTGGTCTCCTTGGCGACCGGCACCCGCGCGGCCGCCCCGGCGGAGACCTTCCACGCAGAAGCGGTGACCGACGCCGTGCGCCGCGACGGCACCAGCACGCCGTGGGCGCCGAACGCGCCCGCGGACCGCAGCACCGCCCCGAGGTTGCGCGGGTCGGTGACCGAGTCGAGCGCGACGATGAGCGGCGGCTCCCCCGCCTCGGCGGCCGCGTCCAACAGGTCGTCCACCGACGCGTACTCGTACGGCGGCACCTCCAGGGCGACCCCCTGGTGCACGGACCCCTCGGTGAGCTGGTCCAGCGCCCCGCGCGAGCTCTCCAGCACGCGGGCGCCGTGCATCGAGGCGAGCTCGAGGATCTCCCGGGTGCGGTCGTCGTGGTCGATGCGCTCGGCCAGGTGCACGGCGGTGACCGGCACGTCCGTGCGCAGCGCCTCCAGGACGGCGTTGCGGCCGGCCACGACCTCGGCACCGCCGGTCGCCTTGCGGGTGCCCCGGGCCACGCCCTTGCGTGCCCCGGTGGGCGCCTGCGCGGCCGCCCGCTTCTCGGCGGCGACCTTCTTCTTGTAGGCCGGGTGGTAGGTGCGCTCCTCGGCCTTCGGCGTCGGACCCTTCCCCTGGAGGCCCTTGCGGCGCTGACCGCCGCTGCCGACCTGCGCGCCCTTCTTGGTGCCCGCCTTGCGCTTGGCACCGGGTCGCTGCGAGTTTCCCGCCATCATTCCCCCTTCGCGTCGGACAGCGTCCAGCGGGCGCCGTCCGGAGAGTCCTGCACGACGACGCCGGCCGCGGCCAGGCGGTCCCGGATCGCGTCGCTCGTGGCATAGTCCTTCGCGGCTCGCGCCGCGGCCCGTGCGTCCAGCTCGGCCTGCACGACGGAGTCCAGCGCGTCGGCCACGCGCGTGTCCGCGGCGCTGGCCCACTGCGGGTCGGCCGGGTCGAGCCCCAGCACGTCGAGCATCCCCCGCAGCGCCACGAGCGCCGCCCGCGCACCGTCGTCGTCGGACGACGCGAGCGCGGTGTTCCCGGCCCGGAGCGTCTCGTGCACGACGGCGAGCGCCGCGGGCACGTTGAGGTCGTCGTCCATCGCGGCGACGAACCCGGCGGGCAGCCCGGCCGTGCGGACCTCGTCGCGCGGGACCTCGCCGACACGTTCGGTCGCCCGGTCGACGAACCCGGTGAGCCGGTCCCAGGTGGTCCGGGCCTCGTCGAGGGTGTCCGGGCCCCACTCGAGCATGGACCGGTACTGGACGGAGGCCAGGGCGTAGCGCACGACAGGGGCCGGCACCTGGGCGAGCAGCTCGCTCATGAGCAGCCCGTTCCCGAGCGACTTGCTCATCTTGACGCCCTGCTGGGTGACCCAGGCCGAGTGCATCCAGCGGTCCGCGAACGGGTACCCGGCGGCGCGCGACTGCGCCTGCTCGTTCTCGTGGTGCGGGAACCGCAGGTCGAGGCCACCGCCGTGGATGTCGAACGCGTCGCCCAGGTAGCGCTGCGCCATGGCCGAGCACTCCAGGTGCCAGCCGGGTCGGCCGCGCCCGAACGGCGTGTCCCACGCGGCGGTCTCGGGCTCGCCCGGCCGCGGCGTCTTCCACAGCGCGAAGTCGTGCGGGTCGCGCTTCTCCGAGGTGACGGCGTCGTCCCCGCCCTCGGGGTTGAGGTCCTCGAGGCGCTGCGCGGTGAGCTCGCCGTACTGCGGCCAGGAACGCACGTCGAACCAGACGTTGCCCGGTCCGGTGGAGTAGGCGTGCCCGCGCTCGACGAGGCGCTGCATGAGCGCGACCATCTGCGGCACGTGCCCGGTGGCCCGCGGCTCGTAGGTGGGCGGCAGCACACCGAGCGCGTCGTAGGCGGCGGTGAACGTCCGCTCGTAGGTGGCGGCGTGCGCCCACCACTCGACGCCCGCCGCCTCGGCCTTGGCGAGGATCTTGTCGTCGATGTCGGTGACGTTGCGGATGAGCGTCACGTCGAGCCCGGAGCGGGTCAGCCAGCGGCGCAGCACGTCGAAGGCGACCGCGGGACGCAGGTGACCCACGTGCGGGGCCGACTGGACGGTGGCGCCGCACAGGTAGATGCCGACCTTGCCGGGTGTCCGGGGGACGAGCTCGCGCACGGAGCGCGTGGCGGTGTCGAAGAGCTGCAAGGTCACCGGTCCAGGGTACCGGTCGGGTACGCGACCCTGCGGTCTGCGCGCCCTCAGCCGAACGCCCGGCCCTCGCCCCGGTAGGTGGGCACCTCCTCGACGACCTCGTCCCCGCGCACGAGGTGCACGGTGGCGAAGCGTTCCATCAGCTCACCGGCCTTGGCGTGCCGGAACCAGACCCTGTCCCCGACGCGCAGGTCGCGCCCACCGCGCCGGCGACGCATCGGCGTCTGCACCTCCCCGGCCCCTTCACGTCGCGTCAGCGCCCAGCCGGGGGTGACGAGGCGCGGCAGCCGCGACGGACCGGCCGGCCCGGAGGCGACGTACCCGCCCCCGAACGCGGTGGCCCAGCCCGGCCCGGGCGAGCGGACGACGTCGAGCCCGAAGTACGCCGCCGGCCGGGCCTCGAAGGACCGGTAGCGGTCGAAGGTCGCGGGGACGAACAGCCCCGACCCGGCGGTCACCTCGGTGACACCGGTGCCGGCGGCGGAGGACTCCAGCGAACCCGTGCCGCCGGCGTTGACGAGCTCGACGTCCCGTCCGACGGCGGACCGGACCGCGGCGAGCACGGCGCGGCGGCGACGCTCGACGTCGCGGATGGACAGCCGCTTCACGGTCCGCACCGCCGGGCTCGTGTCGGGCAGGCCCGCGACCTGGGCCTCGTAGAACATCAGGCCGCGCACGTGCAGCCCGTCGACGGCCTCGACGGCGGCGGCGAGGTCGGCCACCTGGGCAGGGGTGCGCAGCGGGGAGCGGCGGGTGCCGAGGTGGGCGCGCCACGGCCCGAGGCCGAGGCGCAGCGAGCTGTCCACGTCCAGGCAGAGCGCACCGTCGGCGCCGTCCGCCGGCGCGGCATCCAGCGCCGCACGCACCCGGTCGACCTGGGCGACGTCGTCGACCATGAGGGTGATCTCCCGGCGCGAGGCCGGGTCGGCGGCCCAGCGCGCGAGGGCGTCGCGGTCGACGGTCGGGTAGCCGACCAGGACGTCGCGGACCCCGGTGCCGACGAGCCACAGCGCCTCGTCGAGGGAGTAGGCCATCACGCCGGTGAACCCGGCCCGCAGAGCCCGTCCGACGAGCGAACGCACGCGCACGGACTTGGTGGCGACGCGCACGGGGGTGCCGGCGGCCCGCCGGAGCAGGTCGGCCGCGTTGGTGTCGAACACGTCCAGGTCGACGACGGCGAGCGGCGCGGGTGACCCGGCGGTCGCCCTGCTCAGCCGGTCGGTCGCGGACATGTCGGCACGCTACACCGCGGCATGGCACCGCAGGCCCGTGACAGAGTGTGCGACGTGAACTTCACCACCTGGGGCCGCACCTACCGGGCCTCCCCGGCGCGGTGGTCGCAGCCGCGGGACGAGGCCGAGCTGCGTGCCGTCGTGGCCCGTGCCGCGGCCGACGGTCTGCGGATCCGTGCGGTGGGGGCCGGCCACTCGTTCACCGACGTCGCCGTGACCGACGGCCTCCTGATCGGCCTGGACCGGCTGAGCGGGCTGGAGTCGCTGCGGCGGCTGCCCGACGGCTCCGCCCTGGTCACCATCGGTGCCGGCACCCGCCTGCACGAGCTCAACCGGCTGCTCGCGACGCGGGGACTGGCGATGCGCAACCTCGGCGACATCGACCGGCAGTCGGTCGCGGGGGCGATCTCCACCGGGACCCACGGCACGGGGGCGCTGCTGGGCGGCCTGGCCACGCAGGTGCGCGCGCTGCGCGTCGTGCTGCCGGACGGCTCCGTGCGGTCGGTGTCGGGCGACGACGCCCCCGGTTCCCCGGACCGCGAGCTGTTCGAGGTCGCCCGCCTCGGGCTGGGCACCGTGGGCGTGCTGTCCGCCGTCACGCTCGAGGTCGCGCCGGCCTACCTGCTGCGCTCGACCGAGCAGGTCCGCCCCTGGGACGCGGTGGTCGAGGGCATCGACGCCCTGTTCGACGGTCACGACCGGTTCGACGCCTACTGGTTCCCCGGCACGGACCGGATGCTCACCTGGAGCCACGACCGCGTCCCGGCGGCCGAGGCGGCCCGCCACCGCGCGTCCCGCCGCGGGGTCCTGGGCGCGGCCCGGACCCTGGGTGACGCCGCCCGGTCCGTCCTGGACGAGGAGGTGCTGGCCAACGGTGTCCTGGGGGGTGTGATGCAGGTGGCGACCGCCGCTCCGCGGACCGTGCCGCGCCTGAACGCGGTGTGCGCCGCCGCGCTCGGGGACCGGACCCACGTGGCGCCGTCCGACCGGGTGATGGTGAGCCGGCGGCGGGTGCGCTTCGCCGAGATGGAGTACGCGCTGCCGAGGGCGGGGCTGGCCGACGTGCTGCGCGAGCTGGAGGGCTGGTTGCGATCGTCCGGCGAGCCGGTGCCGTTCCCGGTCGAGGTGCGCTGCGCGGCGGCCGACGACGTGTGGCTGTCGACGGCACGCCGCCGGGACACCGCCTACGTGGCGGTGCACCAGTACCACCGGATGCCGCGCGAGCGGTACTTCGCCGCGGCGGAGGAGATCTTCGTGGCGGCGGGCGGCCGCCCGCACTGGGGCAAGCTGCACACCCGCACGGCCGCGGACCTGGCGGCACACTACCCGCTGGACGACGTCGCGCGGGTGCGGGCCGCCGTCGACCCGGACGGCGTGCTGCGCAACGACTACACCGACCGGGTGCTCGGCCTCCCCGCCTGACCTCCGCCGCGACCCCTTGTCGTTGTGGGCATGAAATCTGCCGCCGCGACCCCGTCGAAGGCTGCAGATTTCATGCCCACAACGACGGGGCGGGCGGGGAGCCGTCAGCGGGCGGCGACGAGCGCGGTGGCGATCGCGGCGACGCCCTCGCCGCGGCCGGTCAGGCCGAGCCCGTCGGTCGTGGTCGCGCTGACGGAGACGGGCGCGCCGACGGCCTCGGTCAGCGCGGCCTCGGCCTCGGTACGGCGGGGCTCGACCTTGGGCCGGTTGCCGACCACCTGGACGGCGACGTTCCCGATCTCGAACCCGGCGGCCCGGACCCGGCGGGCGGCCTCGGCCAGCAGCACGACGCCGCTCGCCCCGGCCCACTCGGGCTCGCTGGTGCCGAAGTGCGTGCCCAGACCGCCGATGCCGGCCGCGGAGAACAGCGCGTCCGCGGCGGCGTGCGCGGCGACGTCCGCGTCCGAGTGGCCGTCCAGACCCCGCTCGCCGGGCCAGTGCAGCCCGCCGACCCAGAGCTCACGGTCCGAGCCCTCCGGGGCGAAGGCGTGGACGTCCACGCCGATCCCGGTGCGCGGCAGGTTCATCGGCCCTCCAGCAACAGCTCGGCCACGGCCAGGTCGTACGGCGTGGTGATCTTCAGCGCGGCGGAGTCGCCGCGCACCAGGTGCACCGGGACGCCGAGCGCCTCGACCAGCCCGGCGTCGTCGGTCGCGGCCAGGTGCTCGGCGGCGGCCCGGGCCGCCCCCTCGGCGTGCGCACGCTGCAGGAGCTCCCGGTCGAAACCCTGCGGCGTCTGGACCGCCCGCAGCACGGTCCGGTCGAGCGTGTCCACGACCCGCTCCACCGCGGGGCCGGTGTCGTCCCCGGGTGCGGCCGGGGCGCCGCCGTCGGGCGCGACGCGCTTGATCGTGTCCGTCACCGGCAGCCCGGGGACGACGGCGGGGTGTCCGCTGCGCACGGCCGCCACCACGCGGGCGACCAGGGCGGGCGGGGCGAGCGGACGGGCGGCGTCGTGCACGAGGACGACGTCGGTGCTCGCGTCGGCACGGCGGAGCCCGGCGGCGACCGAGGCCTGCCGGGTGGATCCCCCGTCGACGACCTCGACCGGGATCGGGAGCGCGCCGAGCGCGGCGACCATGTCGGCCGCACGACCCGGCGGGGAGGTCACCACCACGGCGTCGACCGCGCCGGAGTCGGCGAGTCCGCGCGCCGCCAGGGCGATCATCGGCACGCCACCGACCGGCACGAACGCCTTGGGGATCTCCCGTCCGAGCCGCGTGCCGGAACCGGCCGCGGTGAGGACAGCGAGGGTCGTCAGGAGGCGAGCACCTCGTCGATGATGGCGCCGGCCTTCTCCTCGTCGACACCCTCCGCGAGGGCGACCTCGGACTCGAGGATCTGGCGCGCCTTGGCCAGCATGCGCTTCTCCCCGGCGCTCAGGCCGCGGTCGGAGTCGCGGCGGGACAGGTCGCGGACGACCTCCCCGACCTTGATGACGTCGCCGGACGCCAGCTTCTCCAGGTTCGCCTTGTACCGGCGCGACCAGTTGGTCGGCTCCTCGGTGTACGGCGCGCGCAGCACGTCGAACACCTTGTCCAGGCCCTCCTGGTCCACCACGTCACGCACCCCGACGAGGTCGACGTTGTCCGCCGGGACCTCGATCGTCAGGTCGCCCTGAGCGACCTTGAGCTTGAGGTACATCTTCTCTTCGCCACGGATCTTCCGGGTCTTGACCTCTTCGATCAGCGCGGCGCCGTGATGAGGGTAGACAACCGTCTCGCCTACTGTGAACGTCATCTTCAGATGTCCCCTTTCCCAGTGACCGAGTCTATCACGGTGGGCACCTGCGCCCGTGGCGCGGGGGGTGCGCGGAGGATCCACAGGACCACTGTTTCCGCAGGTCAGGGCGCTGCCAGCGGGCGGGTGGGTGACCACCCCGCCGCCCCACTAGGATGGTGCGGGGCGCGTCGCGTCCCTCACCCCAGTGACATCCCGTGCGCGGGCCCCGAGCCCGCCGCACCGCTCCAGCAGAAGGAGAGCACGTGGCCCGCTCCGCCCGTACCGCCCGTTCCGCCCTCGCCGCCGGGGTCGCCGTCGGCGCGCTGGCGCTCGGCGCCTGCGCACCCATCACCACCCAGATGGGCTACGCGCCGTCGGACGGGACGCGCGTCGACTTCGAGGACACACAGGTCCGCGGCCTCAACCTGCTGGTCATCGCCACCGAGGAGGGCGGCGACGGCAACCTGCTGGGCGCGCTGGCGAACAACAGCGACGAGGACGTCGAGTTCACCCTGACCGCCAGCGGCGCCGCACCCGTCACGGTGCCGGTGCCCGCGGAGGAGACGGTCTACCTCGGCACCGACGGCGAGGAGACCCTGCTCGGCCCGGTCGACACCATCCCGGGCGGGACCCTCGAGGCCACGCTCGAGGTCGCCGGGCAGAGCGAGACGTTCTACCTGCCGGTCTTCGACGGCACCCTGCCGGAGTACGCCGACTACCTGCCCTGATCCCCCGGCGACGGGCTCCCCGTCGCAGCACGAAGGCCCCTGCGCTCCGGGAGCGCAGGGGCCTTCGTGCGTACCGACGAGGCCGGCACGGCGGGTCGGATCAGCCGAAGCGGCCCGAGACGTAGTCCTCGGTCGCCTTCTCGGCCGGGGAGGAGAAGATCGTCGCGGTGTCGTCCATCTCGATGAGCCGGCCCGGCTTGCCCGTCCCGGCGATGTTGAAGAAGCCGGTCCGGTCGCTCACGCGAGCCGCCTGCTGCATGTTGTGCGTCACGATGACGATCGTGTACTCCTGCTTCAGCTCGCCGATGAGGTCCTCGATGGCGATCGTCGAGATCGGGTCGAGAGCCGAGCAGGGCTCGTCCATCAGCAGCACCTGCGGCTTGATCGCGATCGCCCGGGCGATGCACAGCCGCTGCTGCTGACCGCCCGAGAGTCCGGAGCCCGGCCGGTCCAGGCGGTCCTTGACCTCGTTCCACAGGTTCGCCCCGTGCAGCGAGGACTCGACGAGGTTGTCGGCGTCGGACTTCGAGATGCGCTTGTTGTTGAGCTTCACCCCGGCCAGGACGTTGTCGCGGATGGACATCGTCGGGAACGGGTTCGGCCGCTGGAAGACCATGCCGACGTTCTTGCGGACGGCGACCGGGTCGACGTCCGGGCCGTACAGGTCCACGCCCTCCATCTCGACGGTGCCCTCCACGCGGGCCCCGGGGACCACCTCGTGCATCCGGTTGAGCGTCCGCAGGAACGTCGACTTCCCGCAGCCGGACGGCCCGATGAGGGCGGTGACCGACTTGGGCTCGATCGTCATGTTGACGTCTTCGACGGCGCGGAAGTCGCCGTAGTAGATGTTCAGGTCCTTGGTGTCGATGCGCTGTGCCATCGTGAGCTTCCTTCGTGAGTGTGGCTGATCGTCGGCTGCGCGTCAGCCCAGCTTCGGGGCGAACCAGCGAGTGATCAGGCGGCCGATGAGGTTGAGTGCCAGGACCATGGCGATCAGCACGAGTGCCGCGCCCCAGGCGTTCTGGGAGGCGATGTCCGAGACGCACGTCGCCGTGTCCCCACCGGGGCACGGGGCGTTGCCCTGCGAGTACTGCCGGTAGGCGAACACCGGCAAGGTCATCATGCGCCCGTCGAACGCGTTGGCGTTGATCGAGTCGGTGACGCCGACGGTCACGAGCAGCGGCGCCGTCTCGCCGATGACCCGGGCGATCGCGAGCAGCACGCCGGTGGTCAGCCCGGCGACGGAGGTGCGCAGCACGACCTTGACGATCGTCAGCCACTTCGGGACGCCGAGCGCGTACGAGGCCTCCCGCAGCTCGTTCGGCACGAGCTTGAGCATCTCCTCGCAGGAGCGCACCACGACCGGGATCATCAGCACCGACAGGGCCACGGCCCCCATGACGCCGATGCGGACGGCCGGGCCGAAGATCAGCGCGAAGAGCGAGAACGCGAACAGGCCGGCCACGATCGAGGGGATGCCCGTCATGACGTCGACGAAGAAGGTGACCGAGCGGGCCAGCCAGCCCTTGCCGTACTCGACCAGGTAGATCGCGGTCAGGATGCCGATCGGCACCGAGATCACGGTCGCCAGGGCCGTGATCACGACCGTGCCGAGGATCGCGTGGTAGATCCCGCCGCGCGGGTCCCCGCCGAAGATGTTGCGCATCGACTGGAACAGGAAGTCGAGGCTGATCCGGTCGGCGCCCTGGGCCACGACGGTGAAGATCAGCCAGCCCAGCGGGATCATCGCCAGGCCGAAGGCGGTGTAGATCAGGACCTGCATGACGCGGTCGGTCCGGCGACGACCGGGGTCCACCGTGGAGAGCAGTCGGGCGGTCTCCGAGCTGCCTCGTCCGGGGTTCTGCGTGGTGACGCTCATCAGTTGGCTCCCGAGAAGTCCTTGCGGCGCGCCACGACCCAGCGCGCCGTCATGTTCACGGCCAGCGTGATCACGAACAGGGCGAGTCCCGCGGCGATCAGCGTGTTGACACCGAGACCGGTCGACTCCGGGAAGTCGGCGGCGATGTAGGCCGCGATGGTCTGGTGCTGGCCGGCGGCCAGGATGTCGAGGGTGTACGTGAACCCGGGCGAGAGGATCATCAGCACGGCCATCGTCTCCCCGAGCGCCCGGCCCAGGCCCAGCATCGACGCGGAGATGACGCCCGAGCGGCCGAAAGGCAGCACCGCGGTCCGGATGACCTCCCACCGGGTCGCCCCGAGCGCGAGCGCCGCCTCCTCGTGCAGCTTCGGGGTCTGCAGGAAGACCTCCCGCGACACCGCCGTGATGATCGGCAGGATCATGATCGCCAGGACGACCCCGACCGTGGCCATCGAACGGCCCGTCGGCGAGACCTGGCCGCCCCACAGGGGGAACCAGCCGAGGTTCTCGTTGAGCCACGTCCAGAACGGCGTGAGCACCGGGGCCAGCACGAAGAAGCCCCAGAGGCCGTAGATGACCGAGGGGATCGCAGCCAGGAGGTCGACCAGGGCTCCGAGGACCTGGGACAGCCGGCGCGGCGCGTAGTGCGAGATGAACAGCGCGATCCCCATCGCGACGGGCACCGCCAGCACCAGGGCCAGCACGGCGGCGAGGACCGTGCCGAACACGAGCGGTCCGAGGTACGCCAGCAGGGAGGTGTCCTCCGGGTAGCGCGGGACCCCCGCGGCGAGCTCCTCGGGGCTCGCGGTGATCGCGGGCCAGGCCTCGGAGATCAGGAAGAGCGCGACCGCCGCGAGGACCGCCAGGATCGTGGCGCCGGCTCCGACGGCGATCCATCGGAAGACGCGGTTGAAGCCCCGGTCGGTGTTGCCGCTGCGGCGGCGCCGGGAGCTCTTGGCCGGTGGACTGACTGTGGTCGTCACAGGGACCCCTCGTTGGTGCTTGGGCACTGGTCTCGTCACGTGCTCGGGTGCCGGACGGCCGGAACGGCGGCCGGGCGGGACGCTGCGAGCGTCCGACCCGGCCGCCGGCGGCCGTTCAGGCGATGAACCTGGTCAGCCCGCGGAGATCGACTCGATGCCCGGCATGATGGCCTGGCGGATCGTGTCGGACAGCGGGGCGGACCCGGCGGCGTCCGAGGCGGCCTGCTGGCCCTCCTCGCTGGCGACGTAGCCGAGGAAGCCCTTGACCAGCTCGGCGGTCTCCTCGTCATCGTAGGTCGTGCAGGCGAGGCTGTACGACACCAGGACGATCGGGTAGGTGCCCGCGATGTCGCGGTCGAGGTCGATCGTGTAGACGTACTCGCTGGTGCCCTCGGTCCGCGGCGACTGAGCCACGACCTCCGCGGCGGCCTCGGCCGAGTACTCGACGAAGTCACCACCGACACCGACCGCGACGGTGCCGAGGTCGCCGACCTGGGAGGCGTCGGCGTAGGTGATGGTGCCCTCGCCGGCCTGGGCGGCGCCCACGACGCCCGAGGTGCCCTGCGCCGACTCCTGGCCGTCGACCGGCCACACGCCGGAGGGCTCGGCCGTCCAGATGTCGGGGGCCACCGTGTAGAGGTACTCCTCGAAGTTCTCCGTGGTGCCCGACTCGTCGGAGCGGTGCACGACGGTGATCGGCGTGCTGGGCAGGTCGGCGTCCGGGTTGTCCGCGGCGATCGCCTCGTCGTCCCAGGAGGTGATCTCACCGAGGAAGATGTTCGCGATCGTCTCCGGGCCCATGTTGAGCGAGTCGACGCCCTCGAGGTTGAAGGCCACCGCGACCGGGCTGACGTAGCCGGGGAACTCGATGACGCCACCCTCACCGCACTGCGCCTCGGCGGCGGCGAGCTCCTCGTCGTCCAGCGCGGCGTCCGAGCCGGCGAACTTGTAGGAGCCGTCGCCGAAACCGGTGCGGCCGCCGCCGGAACCGACGGGGTCGTAGTTCACCGTCGCGTCAGGGTTCGCCTGCTGGAACCCGGCGCGCCAGGCGTTCATGGCGGCCTCCTGCGACGAGGCGCCGCCGCCGGAGAGCGTGCCGGACAGGCCGCCCTCCATGTCGCCGGAGTCTTCCGTCGTCTCGGTGCTCTCGTCGCCGGCGGAGCCCGCGGGCTCGGGGTCCGAGCCGCAGGCCGCGAGGCTGAGAGCCAGCGCGCCGACGGCGACGGCAGATCCGGCACGGGTGAATCGGCTGAGGTTCACGAGTCGTTCCATCCTGTTCACACGGTGGTGGCACCGGCGGCCGCCGGCGTTCGTTGGGAACGTTAGGCAGGCGAGGTGGCTCGCCGGCCAGGAGCAGATGAACGAACGATGAACAGCCGTCGGACCCTGGGACACCGGGCGTCCGGGGCTCCGCCTCAGCCCTCGGGCTCGAGGGTCGGGCGGCGGCTGCACTCGCGAGCTCGCTCCGCCTCAGCCCTCGGGCTCGAGGGTCGGGCGGCGGCTGCACTCGCGAGCTCGCTCCGCCTCAGCCCTCGGCGTCGGCGAACTTGTAGCCGAGACCGCGCACCGTGAGGAGCAGGGACGGCGCGCTCGGGTCGATCTCGATCTTGGACCGGATGCGCTTGACGTGGACGTCGAGGGTCTTGGTGTCGCCCACGTAGTCGGCGCCCCAGACACGATCGATGAGCTGGCCGCGGGTCAGCACCCGGCCGGCGTTGCGCAGCAGCAGCTCCAGCAGGTCGAACTCCTTGAGCGGCAGGGAGACCGCCTCGCCGCGCACCGCCACCGTGTGCCGTTCCACGTCCATGCGCACCGGACCCATCTCGAGCACGGACTCCCCGTCGTCGTCGGGCGTGGCGCCGGCGTCGCCCCCCGGGCCGCGCCGCCGCATCACCGCCCGCATGCGCGCGAGGAGCTCGCGGAACGAGTACGGCTTCGTGACGTAGTCGTCGGCCCCGAGCTCGAGCCCCACGACCTTGTCGATCTCGGAGTCCTTCGCCGTGAGCATGATGATCGGCACGTCGCCGCGCTGCCGGAGCTCACGGCAGACCTCGGTGCCGCTGAGGCCCGGCAGCATGAGGTCGAGCAGCACCAGGTCGGCCCCGCCGTCGTCGAACCTCTCGAGCGCGTCGTTGCCGTCAGCCGTCGCGACCACGTCGTAGCCCTCGCGGGTCAGCTGGTACGTCAGCGGGTCGCGGTACGACTCCTCGTCCTCGACCACCAGGATGCGCATCACGCGCTTACCTCCTCGTTCCTCGGGCCGTCTCCGGCACCGTGCCGATGGGGTCCGCCCGCGGAGCTGCCCGGGGCGGTCGACGGGCCGCTGTCGGACCCGTCCGTGCTGCCGCCGGACGCCCCGCCGTCGGGCGGGGCTCCGGCCGGACCGTCGTCGGACGGCCCGCCGTCCGGTGTGGCGGCCGACGCGTCCAGCGCACCCGCCGCGAGGTCCGCGGCCGGGATGCGCAAGGTGAAGGTGGAGCCCTTGCCCGGCTCCGACCAGACCCGCACGTCACCGCCGTGGTCGGCGGCCACGTGCTTGACGATGCTCAGTCCGAGTCCCGTCCCGCCGGTGTCCCGGGACCTGGCCGGGTCCACGCGGTAGAAGCGCTCGAAGACGCGCTGCTGCTCCTCGGTGGAGATCCCGACGCCCTGGTCGACGACGTCGATCTCCACCAGGCCGTCGCGCTCGTGCACGCCGACCCCCACGCGGGTGTTCTCCCCGGAGTAGGAGACCGCGTTGTCCAGCAGGTTGCGGACCGCGGTGACCAGCAGGTTGCGGTCGCCGAACACGATGCTCTCCGACGTCCCGCCCACGGTGATCGCGATGTTCTTGCCCTGCGCCTTCGTCCGGGCGCGGTCGACGGCCTCGTCGACGACGTCGACCACCGAGACGGGTTCGATCTGCTGCAGGGCACCCGCCACCTGCAGCCGGGAGAGCTCGATGATCTCGTGCACCAGCTCGGACAGCCGGTGCGCCTCGGACTGCATCCGCTCGGTGAACCGCCGGACGGCCTCGGGGTCGTCGGCAGCGTCCTGGACGGTCTCGGCCAGCAGCGCGAGCGCACCGACCGGCGTCTTGAGCTCGTGCGACACGTTGACGACGAAGTCGCGCCGGATCGCCTCGACCCGGCGGGCCTCCGTGCGGTCCTCGGCCAGCACGAGGATGTTGTCCATCCCGAGCGGCGCGGCCCGCACCTGCAGCAGCACGGTGCCGGAGCCGATGGGACCGCGCGGCAGCTCCAGCTCACGCTCACGGATCACGCCGTCGCGCCGCACCTCGTGGACCAGCTCGACGACGGTCTCGTGGGCGAGGGCGTCGTTGCGCACCACGCCGAGCGCGTACGCCGGCGGGGAGGCCCGGACGACGTCGTCGTCGTCGTCGATCACGACCGCGGCGGAGCGCAGCACCGACAGCACGCGGACCAGGCCCTCGTCGAGCGCACCGGGTTCCGACTCGGCCTCCCGCTGCTGCGCACGGTCGGAGAGGCGGAAGGCGAGGGCAGCGACGAGCCCGACGACGACGCCGAGACCACCGGCGATGACCGCCGTGACACCCTGGATGATTCCTTCCACAAGTGCCAGCCTAGGTCTCGGAGGGGTCGTTGCCGTGCCACGGCAGCAATTGCTCCCTGACGCGTCGCCCACTGTTCACCTGGAGCCCGCGTCACGTTCACTTCGCCGTCCGAGGCACCTGTGAGGGTTGATCAGCACCGATCTTCGAGAGGACACCCATGCGAGAGATCTTCGATGCCGAGCTGAAGCACATCGGCGACGGTCTGGTCGAGATGAGCCGACTGGTCGAGTCGGCGATCACGCGAGCCGGTACGGCGCTGCTCGACGGCGAGCACCAGCTCGCCCAGGACGTGATCGCCTCCGACCACGAGATCGACCGGCTGGAGCGGGAGCTGGACGAGCGGTGCGTCCACGTGCTCGCCCAGCAGGCTCCGGTCGCCACCGACCTGCGCGTGGTCATCACCGCGCTGCGCATCAGCTCCACGCTGGAGCGGATGGGTGACCTCGCCCGGCACGTCGCCGAGGTCGCCCGCGGACGCTACCCCGCGCTGGCCGTGCCGGACGCCGCCCGCGAGACGTTCGTCGCGATCAACGAGGCCGCCGGACTCGTGGCGCGGCGCACCTCCGAGCTGCTCTCCACGCGGGACGTCGCGCTCGCCGCGGAGATCGAGGCCGGCGACGACGTCATCGACCGGCTGCACCAGGACACGTTCGCCGCGACGCTGTCGCCGGACTGGACCGGCACCGCGCAGGAGACGATCGACGTCACCCTGCTGGCCCGCTACTACGAGCGGTTCGGCGACCACGGGGTGTCGGTGGCGCGTCGCATCACCTACCTGGTGACGGGCGACTTCGAGGCCGAGATCCACGCGCCCGCCGACGTCTGACACGTCGCCGCACCGACGACGGAGGGGCCCTTCCCGCTGCGGGAAGGGCCCCTCCGTCGTCGTGTCGGGCGCCGTTACTTGCCCTGGCTGGCCACGGCCGCGATGGCGTCCTTGGCCGCCTCCGGGTCGAGGTAGGTGCCGCCCGGGTTGGTCGGCTTCAGCGTCTCCTCGTCCAGCTCGTAGACCAGCGGGATGCCCGTCGGGATGTTCAGCCCGGCGATCGTCTCGTCGTCGATGCCGTCGAGGTGCTTGACCAGCGCGCGCAGGGAGTTGCCGTGCGCGGCCACCAGGACGGTCTTGCCCTCCTGGAGGTCCGGCACGATGGCCGACTCCCAGTACGGCAGGAACCGGTCGAGCACCTGCTTGAGCGCCTCGGTCCGCGGGATCGGCTCGCCGGCGTAGCGCGGGTCGGCGTCCTGGGAGTACTCCGAGCCCAGCTCGATCTCGGGCGGCGGCACGTCGTAGGAACGACGCCAGAGCATGAACTGCTCCTCGCCGTACTGGTCACGGACCTGCTTCTTGTCCTTGCCCTGCAGGGCGCCGTAGTGGCGCTCATTGAGGCGCCAGCTGCGCTTGACCGGGATCCAGTGCCGGTCGGCGACGTCGAGGGCGAGGTTCGCCGTCGAGATCGCACGGCGCAGCAGCGAGGTGTGCAGGACGTCGGGCGTCAGGCCGGCCTCCTGGAGGAGCTCGCCGCCGCGCTTCGCCTCCTCGGTGCCCTTCTCCGACAGCGGGACGTCGACCCAGCCGGTGAAGAGGTTCTTCGCGTTCCACTCGCTCTCGCCGTGGCGGAGCAGCACGAGGGTGTAGGTCATGGCCCCATCCTGCCCTGCCGAGCCGTCCGCCTGCAGCCCGGGCCGGATCTCGGACACCGGGGGACCAGGATGTGCTGACGGCTCGGCAGGACGACGGGTCAGTCCCGCTCGAGCACGAAGACGGGGATCTCGCGGTCGGTCTTCTTCTGGTACTCGGCGTAGTCCGGCCACGCCTCGACCGCGCGCTCCCACCAGACAGCCTTCTCCTCGCCGGTGACCTCGCGGGCCGTGTACGCGTGCTTCTCCGGCCCGTCCTGCAGCTCCACGCGCGGGTTCGCCACGATGTTGTGGAACCACACGGGGTGCTGGGGGGCGCCGCCCATCGAGGCGACGACGGCGTAGTCGCCGTCGTGCTCGACGCGCATCAGCGGGATCTTGCGCAGCTTGCCGGACCTCGCGCCGACGGTCGTCAGGATGATGACCGGCTTGTCGCGCATCGTGGTGCCCTCGGTGCCGCCCGAGGACTCGTAGGTCTCGACGTGGTTGGCCACGAACTCGGACGGGCTGGGGACGTACTCTCCGGTGATCGCCATGCCCGCGGCAACGTTCCCGCGGTCCGTGGGCATTCCCGCCGGGTGCGACGGCGCGGTCAGGAGCGGCAGTCGACCAGGACCACGACGCGCCAGGACACGTCCTCCACGTCGGCACGTTCCCAGGCGAACCGCACCCCACCGCCGTCCGGCCGGACGACGCACGTCGGGTCGCCGTCCTCGTGCCAGGTCCCCGGGGATCGATCCACCGGACCGTGCCCCGGGCGAACGCGTAGGTCCAGTCGTCGTGCAGCACCACGACGTGGTGGTCCCGCGGCGGGTCGACGCCGACGAGCTGGACCCGGCCCTCGGCCCACTGCGTCGTCGACGAGCCCCACCGACCGCCCGCGACCCCGAGAACCAGGACGACGAGCAGGACGACGACGGTGAGCCGACCACCGCGTCGTCGCGTCAGGGCCGGAGCGGCCACCGCATCGAGCGTCGTGCCGGTGATCCTTGCGCAGGTCAGCACGTGAGCGCTACCTCTTCTGCCTCGCGGGATCGGGTCCTGACCCGCGAAGTTCCGTCCTGACTCGCGGGATCGGGTCCTGACCCGCGCAGATCGGTCCAGGCTCAGCGGGTGCGGCGGACCTTCGCGGCCTGGGAGTACACGTCCAGCATCGCCGCCGCCGCACGGTCCCAGGAGAACCGCTCGCTCGCGCGCCGCGCCCCGGCCGCCAGGCGCTCCCGCCGTTCGTCATCGCCCAGCAGCGCGCCGAGCTCGGCCGCCCACGTCCACGGGCTGTGGTCGTCCACGAGCACCCCGGAGACGTCGTCGACCACCACGGTCCGCAGCCCGCCCACGGCCGCCGCGACGACCGGCGTGCCGCAGGCCTGCGCCTCGGCCGCCACGAGTCCGAACGACTCGTTGTGCGACGGCACCGCGACGACGTCCGCCGCCCGGTACCAGTCGGCCAGCTCCTCGCGGGACACCGGGGGGCGCACCACCACGTGGTCGGTCACCCCCATCTGGTACGCCAGCGCCTCGAGCTCGCGCACCGCCGTCGGACGCCCGCTCGCGCCACCGAGCACCGCGAGGGTCGGCACCCGCGACCCGCCGCCGTCCCGCAGGGCGTCCGGATCGGCGACCGTCGCCGCGTGGTCGGCCATGACCCCGAGGGCGCGCACCAGCACGTCCGGGCCCTTGAGCAGCTGCACGCGCCCCGCGAAGAGCACCAGCGGGCGGTCGACGGGCAGCCCGAGCCGCGCCCGCAGCGCACGCCGCGCCTGCGCCGCCGTCTCCCCCGGTGCCGGCTCCAGCGGCGCGAAGGCGTCCAGGTCGACGCCCGGCGCCACCACGTGCAGGCGGTCCGGGTCGGCGCCGTAGTGGCGGACCAGGTCCTCGGCCTCCTCCGTGGTGGACGCCACCAGCGCGTCGGACTCCGCGACGACCTGCTCCTCGCCGATGACCCGGCTGTGCGGCTCCGGGGTGTCCCCGGGGGCGAGGGCGGCGTTCTTCACCCGCGCCATCGTGTGCATGGTGTGCACCAGCGGCACGTCCCACCGGTCGGCGGCGAGCCAGCCGACCTGACCGGACAGCCAGTAGTGGGAGTGCACGACGTCGTACCAGCCGGGCGGTCGGTGCGCCTCGGCCCGGAGCACCCCGGCGCTGAAGAAGCAGAGCTGGGCCGGCAGGTCCTTCTTGTCGAGCCCTTCGTACGGACCCGCGGCGATGTGCACGACCCGGATACCCGGTTCCGCCTGGACCACCTTGGGCTGGGCCGACGACGTCGCCCGGGTGTAGATCTCCACCTCGGCCCCCCGGCGCGCCAGGGCACGGGACAGCTCCAGGACGTACACGTTCATCCCGCCGGCGTCCCCGGTGCCGGGCTGGTCCAGCGGCGAGGTGTGCACGGAGATCATCGCGACCCGCGGCCCCCCGCGGTCCGCGCTCACCGGGCCTCCAGCACGCACGAGGGCGGGGTGGCCCACGCGACGCGGTCGACGACCGCACCCGCCCCGGTCGCGGGGTCGAGACGCACCGTGGCCAGCTCGCTCGTGCCCTGCAGCGCGACCACCGCGAGCTCGGCACCGTCCGTCGCGGCGAAGACCTCGTGGTGACGCGGCCAGGAGCCCTCGCCGAGCGGGACGTCGGCCAGGTGCGCGATCTCCGGGGTGCGGTCGCCGGACACCGAGTGCACGGCCAGCAGGTCCGGTCCGCGCACCCCGACGTGCAGGCGACGGCCGTCGGCGCTGAGCGTGACGTGCCCGGGGAAGGCGTCCCCCGCGATCGCCCGTGGCGAGACGGGCACGCTCCCGGCGTGGTGCCAGGCACCGTCGGCGGGGAGCAGCACGTGGAGCCGGGCGTCGAGCTCCCCGGCGACGACCAGCGCCCCTCCGGGCAGGACGACGAGGTGGCGAGGCCCGGTCCCGGCGGGCAACCACGCGGCGACGGAGCCGCCGTCGTCCGCGAGCACGCCGCCGTCGCCCGGTGCGGGGTCGAGGGGGTAGCGCCGGACCACGTCGGCGCCGAGGTCCGTGACGAGCACCTCGCCGTCGAGCACGGTCACCTGGTGCGCGTGCGGGCCGTCCTGCCGGTCCGTCACCGGGCCGGTGCCGGACCCGGCGTGCAGGGAGCGGTGGTCCGCGACGGGGGTGCCGTCCTCGGCGAGGCCCACCGCGGCGGCGACGGCGTCCCCGTAGTTCGCGACCCAGGCCGTCCGGTCCGCGGCGGCGACGTGGCAGGGGTCGTCCCCGCCGGAGCCGACGGACGAGAGGACCTCGAGCGTGCCGTCACCGACGTCGCGCAGTGCCGTCAGCCTCCCGGGAGGGGTCTCGGTCACCGCGTAGACGACCGGGGCGGAGGGGTGCCGGGCCAGGAACGACGGCGACGGGACCTCGGCGGCGACGCGCGGCGCACCGAGCGAGCCGTCGGACCGGTCGAGGTCGACGCGCCACACCGCTTCTCCGCTGCCTGCCGCCGTCCCGGCCGACGGGTAGGTGCCGACCCACAGCGGCACGGAGGCGCTCGGAGTGGTCATGGGTCCAGGGTAGGCGTCCGCGGCCGGTGCTCACCGCGCACCTCAGGAGCGGGCGCGGTCTTCCCCGGACAGCACCGCGCCCCGACCGGAACGAACCGATCGGGGCGAGGGCAGCCGATGCCGGGCTCAGTGAGCCGCTTCGTACGCTTCCAGGATGCGTGCCGGGATGCGGCCGCGGTCGTTCACCTCGTGGCCGTTCTCGCGCGCCCACTCGCGGATCTTCTGCAGCTGGGCACGGTCGGTCCGGCCACGACGGGGGCCGGCGGCGCGTCCCGCTGCCTTCGGGCCGGCCTTGCGGCCGTGCCCGATCCACTTCGAGAAGGACTCACGCAGCTCCGACGCATGTGCCGATGTGAGGTCGATCTCATAGGAGACGCCGTCCAGCGAAAAAGTGACGGTCTCGTCACCTTCGGTGCCGTCGATGTCATCCAACAGCACGACCTGGGTCTTCTGGACCACGTTGCCACCCTTCTCAGGAACCGAAATGCAATGACCTTTTCAGGATGCACCGATCAAGAATGGAATGTCAACTCGCCACGAGGGGAATGCAATAGCAACCCGGGTCAACCATTCAACGGCGACGATTCATCGCGACGCGCTTCCGCCTCGTAGCGCTCCTGCGCGGCCCGCTCATTGCGGTCCGCACGCACGATCTTGCGCATGGCGAACCAGAACAGCAGGCCGACCCCGATCGAAGGGATGAGACCGGCCACGACGGCCCAGAAAGTATCCATGATCGTCGTCCTCAGTGCGTGGGCTTGACCAGGGGGAAGAGGATCGTCTCGCGAATTCCCGCACCCGTGAGCGCCATGAGAAGTCGGTCGATCCCCATGCCCATGCCGCCGGCCGGCGGCATGGCGTACTCCATCGCCGTGAGGAAGTCCTCGTCGAGCGCCATCGCCTCGTCGTCGCCGGCCGCCGCGAGGCGTGCCTGCTCGGCGAAACGCTCGCGCTGCACGACCGGGTCGACGAGCTCGGAGTAGGCCGTGGCGAGCTCGAAGCCGCGCACGTAGAGGTCCCACTTCTCGACGACACCCGGGATGGTGCGGTGGGCACGCGTCAGCGGGGAGGTCTCGACGGGGAAGTCCCGCACGAACGTCGGCGCGTACAGGTCGTTGCCGACATGGTGCTCCCACAGCTCCTCGACCAGCTTGCCGTGGATCATCTGCTTCGGGTCGATCGAGATCTCCACCTTCTCGGCGAGCTCGTTGAGATGCTCGACCGACGTCTCCGGCGTGATCTCCTCACCGATCGCCTCGGAAAGCGACCCGTACATCGTGATGTGCGCCCATTCCCCACCGAGGTCGTACTCCTCGCCGTCGGGCAGCGTCACCACGGTCGTCCCCAGCGCCTCTCGCGCAGCGGTCTGCACGAGATCCTGCGTGAGAGCCGCCATCGTGTCGTAGTCGCCGTACGCCTCGTAGGCCTCGAGCATCGCGAACTCCGGCGAGTGCGAGGAGTCCGCACCTTCGTTGCGGAAGTTGCGATTGATCTCGAAGACGCGTTCCACGCCGCCCACGACGGCTTCCTTGAGGAACAGCTCCGGCGCGATACGCAGGAACAGCTCCATGTCATAGGCATTCATGTGCGTGGCGAAAGGCCGCGCCGACGCACCCGAGGCGACGACCTGCAGCATCGGCGTCTCGACCTCGAGGAAGTCCCGGGCGTGGAAGTTCTCGCGCAGCGAGCGCACGACGGCGGCGCGCAGCCGGACCATGTCCCGCGCGGCCGGGCGGGCGATGAGGTCGACGTACCGCTGCCGGACCCGCGCCTCCTCCGAGAGCTCCTTGTGCAGCACCGGCAGCGGCCGCAGCGCCTTGGAGGCCATCTGCCACGAGTCCGCGAAGATGCTCAGCTCCCCCCGGCGCGAGGAACCCACCCGGCCGTGGACGAACAGGTGGTCGCCGAGGTCGACGTCGGCCTTGAAGGCGCTCAGCGACTCGGCGCCGACGACCTTCTGGCTGAGCATCGCCTGCAGGCGGTTGCCCTCGCCGTCCTGCAGCGCGACGAAGCAGAGCTTGCCGGTGTTGCGCAGGAACACCACGCGGCCCGCGACACCGACGACGTCGTCGGTCTCCTGCCCCGCCTCCAGGTGGTCGTACGCACCACGGACCTGCGCGATCGTGTGCGTGATCGGCAGGCCGACCGGGTACGCCTCACCGCCCTCGGCAATGATCCGGTCGCGCTTCTCACGGCGGACCCGGAGCTGCTCGGGCAGGTCGTCGGACACGGCGGAGTCGGCATTCTCGGGGGTGGTCACCGTCCGATTCTACGGTCCGCCGCCAAGCCGCCCCACGCCTTTCCACCGTGCCTCGGACACCCGGGCAGTACCGTGTCGCCGTGAGCACGCCCGACGCCCTCCCGGTCCGCACCACGCCGTCCGCTGTCGACCCGGGCCTCGATCCCGACTGGATCCGCCGCACGGTGGAGACCGCGCTGGACGAGGACCTCGGTCCCGCCCCTGGTCGTGACGTGACCACGCAGGCCACGATCCCGCCGTCGGCCACGGGGACCGCCGACCTCGTGGCCCGTGCGGCGGGAACCGTCGCCGGGCTCGTCGTCGTCGCCGAGACGCTGCGGCAGACCGCCTCGCGGCTCGGTCTGCCGACCCCGGACGTGACGTTCCACACCCAGGACGGGGACGCCGTCGTGCCGGGGCAGGTGCTGGCCCGCCTCACCGGGCGGACCCAGGTGCTGCTGGTGGCCGAGCGCACCCTGCTCAACCTCGCCTCGCGCGCCTCCGGTGTGGCGACCGCCACGGCGGCGTTCGCCCGGGAGCTGGCCGGCACCGGGGCGCAGGTGCTCGACACCCGCAAGACGACGCCGGGCCTGCGCGCCCTGGACAAGTACGCGGTCCGCGCCGGGGGCGGCACGAACAAGCGGATGGGTCTGTACGACGTCGCGATGGTCAAGGACAACCACGTCGTCGCGGCGGGATCGGTGAGCGCGGCGGTCACCGCGGTGCGCACGGCGTTCCCCGACGTGCTGGTGCAGGTCGAGGCGGACACGACCGCGCAGGCCCTGGAGGCGCTGGACGCGGGTGCGGACTTCCTGCTGCTCGACAACATGCCGACCGAGGTGCTGGCGGACACCGTCGCGGCGGTCCGGGACCGCCAGGGCCACGACGGCGTACCGGCGCACGTCGAGCTCGAGGCGACGGGCAACCTCACGGTCGAGCGGGCTCGCGAGGTCGCGTTCACCGGGGTGGACTACCTGTCGGTGGGGGCCCTGACGCACTCGGCGCCGATCCTCGACCTGGCCCTCGACCTGCACTGACCCGGCGCGAGTCAGGCCTGACCCGCGCGAGTCAGGCCTGACTCGCGGGTCAGCCGGCGGTGAGGGTGCCGTCGTCCTCCAGCGCCACCGTCACGCGCCGCTCCCAGGCGGGGTCGCGGTCGGGGAAGTCCGCGCGGAAGTGACCGCCCCGGCTCTCGGTCCGCACCGCGGCGGCCCGGACCAGGGCGCGTGCCACCTGGTGGATGTTCGTCGTCTCCCACTCGGCCACCTGCGGGGCCGCCACCACGCCGACGTCCCCGTGGGCCGAGGTCGTCACGCCCGCCAGGGCGGTGTCCGCGCGGGCCAGGGACTCCGCCGTGCGGATCGGCCCCGCCCCCTCGGACGTCATGCGCTGGATGCGGGACCGTGCGGCCGCGGCGACGAGCGCCGAGCCGCCGGGCCGTTCCACGGGGTCCGGGGCCGTGGACAGCTCCCCGGTCTCGAACCGCGCCACCACGTCGGCCGCCGCCCGGTGGGCGAACACGAGTCCCTCGAGCAGCGAGTTCGACGCCAGTCGGTTGGCGCCGTGCACGCCGGTGCACGCGACCTCCCCCACCGCGTACAGCCCCGGGACGGACGACCTGCCGTGCAGATCGGTGACGACACCCCCGGAGTGGTAGTGCTGGGCCGGCGCCACCGGCACCGGCTCCTCCGTCCAGTCGATGCCGTGGTCGGCCAGCCGGGCGGTGATCCCCGGGAACCGGCGACGCAGGAAGTCGGCCCCCAGAGCGCGGGCGTCCAGCAGCACGTGGTCGGCGGAGGTCGCCGCCATCTGCCGCACGATGGCGTGCGCCACGACGTCCCGGGGCGCGAGCTCGGCCATGGGGTGCACGTCCGGCATGAAACGGTGCCCGTTCACGTCGAGCAGCAGCGCACCCTCGCCACGCACCGCCTCGCTGATCAGCGGGAGCTGGCCCCGGGCTCCGGCACCCAGCCACAGCACCGTGGGGTGGAACTGCACGAACTCCAGGTCGCCGAGCACGGCACCGGCACGCAACGCCGCCGCGATGCCGTCCGCGGTCGCCCCGGGCGGGTTGGTCGTGGAGCGGAACACCTGCCCCACGCCCCCGGTCGCCAGCACCACGACCGGGGCCAGGGCGGCACCGACCCCGTCGCGCGACCCCTCGCCGCGCACGTGCAACGTCACACCGGCCACCGGGCGCTCCCCCGCGGCGTCCGGCGCCCCGGTGAGCACGTCGAGGACCAGTGCGTTGGAGATCACCTCGATCCCCGGGTCGTGCCGCACGGCCTCGATCTGCGCCACCAGCGCGCGCGAGATCTCGGCCCCGGTGGCGTCACCGCCCGCGTGCGCGATCCGGTCGGCCCGGTGGCCGCCCTCCCGGGTGAGCGCGATCCCGCCGTCGTCGGCGCGGTCGAAGCTGGCCCCACGAGCCACCAGCTCGTGCACCCGCTGCGGGCCCTCGGTGACCAGGACCTCGGCGGCCTCCGGGTCGCTCAGGCCACCGCCGGCCTCGAGCGTGTCGTGCAGGTGCGCCTCCGGGGTGTCGTCCGGGTGCAGGACGGCGGCGATCCCGCCCTGCGCCCACACGGTCGACCCCGAGGACAGCGCGCCCTTGGTGACCAGCAGGACGTGCGGCACCCGGGCCCGCAGCTCGAGCGCCGCCGTGAGTCCGGCGATCCCCGAGCCGACGACGACCGCGTCCGCGCGCGTCGTCCAGCCCGGGGCGGGCGCGACGAGGGAACGGGCGAGCCGGTCCGGACTCACCGCGCGCCGAGAGGGATACCCGAGCTGACGAGCCCGTAGCCGTCCGGGACCTGCCCGGGGTCGTCGTCCACGTCCACGATCCGGTTCTCGCCGTCGACGAACACGACGTTCGGCAGGAACGAGCGGGCGTCGGCGTCCGAGAGCATGCCGTAGGCGATGATGATGACCTTGTCGCCGGGGTGCACGAGGTGCGCCGCGGCGCCGTTGATGCTGATCTGGCCGGACCCCGGCTCACCGGGGATGACGTACGTCGTCAGGCGGGCGCCGTTGTCGACGTCCACGACGTCGACCTGCTGGCCGGGGATCAGGTCCGCGGCGTCCAGCAGGTCGGTGTCGACCGTGATGGATCCCACATAGTGCAGGTCGGCCTGGGTCACCGTCGCGCGGTGGATCTTGCCGATCATCATCGGGCGCTGCAGGGACGCCGGGCGGCGCGTACCGGTCCGGCGGTCCGCCGGGGTCGTGCCCACGGACGATGCAGTCTGGTCAGTCACGGGGTTGCCTCCTGGCCTGCGGTTTCGTCCTCCGCGGAGGACGCGACGACATCCACGGCCTGGTTGTCGATCAGTCGTGTGGTGCCCACGCGCGCGGCGACGAGCAGCAGGGCGGGACCGGTGTGGTCACCGGCTACCTCCTCCACAGTATCCGGGTCGACGAGTGCCAGGTAGTCCACCACAACGTCGGGGACCGCGTTGAGGATTCCCGACGCCGTCGCGAGCACCGCCGCGGCGCCGTGCCCGGCCTCGGCCTCCACCGCACCGCCCCGCAGCGCGCGCGACAGCGCCAGGGCCGCGTCCCGCTCCCCCGCGGACAGGTACGTGTTGCGGGACGACAGCGCCAGGCCGTCCTCGTCACGCACGGTGGGCACGCCGACGATCTCGACCGGCAGGTCCAGGTCACGCACCATGCGGCGGACGGCGAGGAGCTGCTGGGCGTCCTTCTGGCCGAACAGCGCGACGTCCGGGCGGGTGAGCTGGATCAGCTTCAGCACCACGGTCAGCACGCCGTCGAGGTGCCCGGGGCGGAAGGCCCCCTCGAGCACCTCGCCGATCCGACCGGCGGACACCCGCACGATCGGGTCGCCGTCGGGGTAGACGACGTCCGGCGTCGGCGCGAAGACGACGTCCGCCCCCACCTCGGCGAGCCGTTCCAGGTCGCCGTCCAGGTCCCGGGGGTAGGCGTCCAGATCCTCGCCCTCGCCGAACTGCAGCGGGTTGACGAAGATCGTCACCACCACCTGCCCGCCGGGGCCGACCTCGGCCCGTGCACGCCGGACCAGCTCCAGGTGCCCCGCGTGCAGCGCCCCCATCGTCATCACCACGGCACGGCGGTCGGTCGGGTCGGCCCCGCTCAGCGTCCACGCGGCGAGCGCGTCCCGCAGCTCGGTACGGGTCCGTGCGACGACCCCGTCGGTGTCGGCGGACGACGACGTCGCCCGGTCGGCAGGTGCGGTCATGAGTCCCCCTTGGGCGGTTCGCCGAGGACGTCCAGCAGCGCCCGTGCTGCCGCGTCGTCGATGCGGTGGCTCGCGAGCGCGCGCCGCGCGGCCCCGCGGGCGAGCTCCGTGTAGCTGTCGGGGACGTCCGTCGCCCCCGTGTCGGCCGCGAGGTCCCCGAGGACCTCCAGGTGGGTGGTCACCGTGCCGGCGTCCCCCCGGGCGACCGGGCCGGTCAGCGCCGCGATCGCCCCGGGGCCCTCGCCGTCGCGCACGTCCGCCGCGCGGGTCGCCCCGTCGAGCGCGGCGCCCAGCAGCGGGGCCAGCACCCGGCCCGGGTGCTCGATCCCGGCGGCCTCCAGCGCCTGCGCCGCCTGGGCCACGAGGACCACCAGATGGTTCGCCCCGTGCGCCAGCGCGGCGTGGTACAGCCCCCGGGACGCCTCGTCGACGACGACGGGCTCGCCCCCGATCTCGACCACGAGCGCCTGCCCGATGGGCAGCACCGCCCCGGGTCCGGTGACGGCGAAGGTGCAGCCCGACAGCCGGGCCAGGTCCAGCGAGGTCCCGGTGAACGTCATCGCGGGATGGATCGCCAGCGGGATCGCACCCGCCCGCTGCGCGGGCCCCAGCACCCCCGTGCCGTAGCGGCCCGAGGTGTGCACGACGATCTGGCCCGGCTGCCAGGCGCCGACGTCGGCCAGACCGGACACGAGGTCGGCGAGCGCGTCGTCGGGCACCGCCAGCAGCACCAGCTCGGACCGCTCGACGATCTCCGGCACCTCCAGGTGCGGCACGCCGGGCAGCATCGTCTCGATCCGCTCGTGCGAGACGTCCGAGACCCCGGAGGCGCCGACGACGGCGTGCCCGGCCGACCGCAGCGCGCTGCCCAGCACGGCCCCGACCCGGCCGGCGCCGACGACGCCGACCCCGAGCCGACCCGGGCGGGTCGTCTCCGGCGCCGTCACGGGGTCTCCTCCGCGTCGCCGTCGGTGGGCCGCGACCTCGCCAGGGGCGCCACCCGCTCCATCCACCGCTCCGGCACCTGGTGCGCCCGGGCCGAGCGCGCGCGGACCGCCTGCTCGCTCAGCAGGTGCACCGCGTCGGGGGCGTCGAGGTGGTGGGACCGGGTCGTCACCGGTCCCGGCGTGGAGTGCACCGCGAAGGTCGCCAGGCCCCGGCCGCGCTGCCACGGCCCCTGCTCGAGGCCCAGGGACTGGGTCCGCTCGTGCGGCACCACGGAGAGTCGCCGCGTCAGGCGTCCGCCACGCAGCAGCAGCGCACGGTCGGCGACCGCGAACCCGTTGCGCCGCCAGCTGAGCGGGTCCAGCAACCGGGCCCTCCGCGGGCTCGTCGTGAAGAACCGGTCGGTCCGGCTGTCGCCCGCCAGGCCCTCGTCCAGCAGCTCGGTCAGCTCGTCGGCCCCGAGGTCGGGCAGCACCAGCCACAGGGCCGCCAGTGCCTCGGAGCGAGGACCCACCGGCAGCAGCACGTTCTGCGTACCGTTCTGGTCCTCGCTGCCGTAGCCGGCCACGTTGACCGTGATCCGCCACCAGTCCTTGCCCCGCCACCACAGCCCCTGGGTGAGCTCCAGCGCCTGGACCCGCCCGGGAGGGATCGTCTGCGCCCGCGTCTCCAGCAGCCCGTGCCGCAGCCTGATCCCGTCCGGGGAGATCGCCGCCCGGAACCCGAACTCGCCGGCGAAGCGGTTGAACAGGAACGTCCCGACGCCGAGGGCGACCGGCAGCATCGAGAACAGCACCCCGACGGCCTGCGTGGCGGCGACGAACACGACGAGGCCGATCAGCACGGCCAGCGCGATCCACACGGCGGGCAGGCGCAGCAGCGAGACGACCAGCCGGCCCGGGGGCACCTCGTAGACCAGGTTCTCGGGTGCCTCCTGCGCCGGTTCGGCGACCTCGGCCGGTGGCGAGTCGTGGGACGAGGCGGTGGGCGACGCCGCCCCTCCCGCGCCGTCGCCGGCACCGACCGTCTGCCCGTCGGTGCGACGCGCCTTGACGCCGGCCGCGCGCGCCAGCAGCTCGGCCCGCAGCTGCTTGGCGTCGTCGAGCCGCAGGAACCCGATCACCACCCCGGAGTCCGACCCGCCGGCGACCTCGAGGGTCAGCTCCGCCAGCCCGAACAGCCGCGCCAGCAGCGGCTGGCGGACGTCGACGGCCTGCAGGCGGTCGAGGCGCGCGTGGCGTTGCTGCCGGAAGAGGATGCCCCGCCGCAGGTGCGCGGCGTCGTCGTCCACCGCGTAGGAGGTCATGCGCCAGGCCAGCGCCGAGACGCCGAAGATGACCGCCAGCAGGACCACCACGAGGACGACCACGATCCACCACACCTGGGCCACGCCGTCGACCACGGCGTCGGCGTACTCGACACCCTCGGCGAGCTGCTGCCCCACGACGAACAGCAGCACCGCGATGACGGCCCAGCCGCGCACGACCGGCGTGATGGGGTGCACCCGTCGCCACTCGCGCGCCGGTGCCGTCCGGGGGACGTCCGGCGTCGGTTCCGCAGCGCTCACAGGCCGGCCAGCCTCGCCTCGCCGCGCGCCGTCAGACGATCACGCAGACGTTCGGCCTCGTCCGGCGTCAGCCCCGGGATCTCGGCGTCCGTGCTGGCCGAGGCCGTGTGGAGCTGGACCTTGGCGATGTTCAGCCGACGGTCCAGGGGGCCGGCCGTGACGTCCACGAACTGCATCCGTCCGTAGGGCACCACGACCAGCTCGCGGAACAGGATCCCGCTGCGGATCAGCAGGTCGTCGTCACGCTCGGCGTACCCGATGGCACGGACCTGCCGGGGCACCAGCACCCCGACCCAGGCGAGCAGCACGACGAGCGCGGCGGTCGCGATCCACAGCCACGGGGTGACCAGCACGGCGAGGAGGACCGTGGCGACGAGCGGCAGTCCGAGCCAGATGCCCACGACGACCAGACGCGCGGGGATCAGCCGGGGCGACACCCGGTCCCACGTCACGCCCGGCGGGTCGAACGGGTCGGCCGGACCCGGTGCGGGGTGTGTCATGTCCCCATCTTCGCAGAACAGCGGCACGGGACGGCCCGCGCCGTCTCAGGACGGGACCGCCTCGGTCCCGTCGTCCTCCTCGGGAGGCGGCGCCTCGCAGAACTTCTCGACGACGAGCCCCACGACCGCGAGCCCCACGGCGGCCAGCGCGGCCACCCCCGACGTGACGGCGACCTCCCGGCGCGGCTCCACGTCCAGCTGCGGCAGCACCAGCAGCACGGAGGCGACGTACCGGCCGGCCAGCAAGGCCCCCGTGTACGCCGCGGCCTTGGCCATGGCGAACGTGCGCGCCGCGCGCAGCGGGTCCAGGTCGGGGCGGTCACCGCGCAGGTAGGACCGGACCGCCCAGCCGGCCCACAGCACGAGACCGGCGAGCAGGACGAGAGCCGCCACCTCCACCCAGGCGGCGCCGGGGACGAAGATCCCCCGGGACTCGAGCAGTCTCAGCAGCAGCAGCCCGACGGCGGCGACGCCGACCGCGACGGCCGCGAGGGTCCGGACACGGGTACGCCGCACGTCAGGAGCGCTCCGGGTGCTCGGCGTCGGGGGCGGGCGGGATCGGGGCGTGGATCCCGGCGGCCGCCACGAAGCCGCGTGGCTCCTGGACCTGCGGCACCTGGCCGGAGGTCTCCCTCCGCTGCGGCAGCTCGGTCGACGGCTCCCGCCGCGGCAGCTCGGCGGGAGTGTCCCGCTGCGGCAGCCGGGGCGACGGCTCCCGCCGGGGCAGCTCGCCCGACGGCTCGCGCCACGGTTCGGCGGAGGGGTCCGCGGACGGGACCGGTGCCGAGGGCGCGGCCTGCGCCGGGAACGCGCTGGTGGCCGGCGCCGAGGTCGAGGACTGCTCCCCGGCCGGAGGCGGGTCCGCCTCCGGCTCCGGCTCCGGCTCCGGCTGCGCGGGCACCGTCCCGGTGGCGGCCGGTCCGGTCAACCAGTCCAGCGCGAGCCACCGGATGCCCGTTCGGTCGGGGGCCGTCGCGGCCAGCTGGGCGACCGAACCGCCGCCGAGCCCGCCCAGCACGGCCTGCGGGTCGACCTCCGCCCACGGCACCAGCACGAACGCCCGCTCGTGCGCGCGGGGGTGCGGCAGCTCCAGGTCCTCGGCGGTCGACGTCAGGTCGTCGTACTGGATGAGGTCGACGTCCAGGGTCCGCGGACCCCAGCGCTCCTCGCGGACCCGGCCGTGCAGCATCTCGACGTCCTGGCAGACGCCCAGCAGGCCGCGGGCCGGCAGCGTGGTCCGAACCAGCAGCACGGCGTTGAGGTAGTCCGGCTGCTCGGGGCCGACAGCGACCGTGCGGGCGAGCGGCGAGACCTCCATCACCTGCACCCCCGAGACCCGGTCGATGTCGGTCACCGCCTCGCGCAGCGTGCCCTGGGCGTCACCCAGGTTCGCTCCGAGGGCGATCACCGCCTCGACGGGGGCCTCCGGCACCGCGTCCAGGGGGTCGACGGCCGGGGCGGGCACGTGCTCCGGTTCCACGATCGCGACCTCCGCCACGGGCGAGGACTCGGCGGCCGACGACTCCGGCACGGCGGGCTCGGGGGCGCGCGGTGCGGGAACGGGTGCTTCCGCGACGGGACGCTCGGGCGCCGGTGGCACGGACACGGCGGGCGTCGGCACCGACGAGGCGGACGGCACCGAACCGGCGGACGGCGACGGGGCCGGGGCGGGCACGGCCGCCGACGGCACCGGCACCGGCGCGGACGCGGGTGTCCCCGCGACCGGCTGCGGCGGGGCCGGAGGCGGTGGCACCGCGGGAGCCGCCGGCTCCGGGGCGGGGCCGGACGACGAGACCTGCACCGGCGACCCGGCACGGAGCGCCGGCACCGACGGCCGGTGCTCCCGGTCGCGGCGCACCACGATCTCGACGTCGTCGAACGGGACGGCGATCGGCGCCTCCGGCTTGTGCACCCGCACGTCGACGGCCTGGACCGCCGGGTGCTCCAGCACGACGGCGGCGACCCGTTCGGCCAGCGTCTCGACGAGATCGACCGGCGGACCGCAGAGCACGTCGTGCACGTCCTCGGCGACCTCGGCGTAGCTGACCGTCGCCGCGAGGTCGTCGGCACCGGCAGCGGCCCGCACGTCCAGGTGCAGCACCACGTCGGCGCGGAACGTCTGCCCCTCGGCGCGTTCCTCCGGCAGCACGCCGTGGTGGCCGGTGGCGGTCACGCCCGTCAGTCTGATCTGGTCGAGGGGTCGGCCGTCCGACCCCGTCACGGCGTCGGCGAATGTCACGCGGTGCCCTCCATCGTCTCGGCCTGCCTCCAGGCGGCCGCCACTCGTACGGCGTCAACGCTCGCACGCGCGGCGTGGACGCGCACGCACCACGCCCCGGCGTGTGCAGCCAACGCCGAGATCGCGGCCGTGGCGTCGTCCCGGGCGCCGGGCGGTACCGGCTGGTCGTCCGCCGTGCCGTGCACACCCGCCAGCAGGTGCCCGAGGAACCGCTTGCGGGACGCACCCACGAGCAGCGGTCGCCCCAGCGACTCCAACGCGTCCAGGTGGGCGAGCAGCGGCCAGTTCAGCGCACCGGACTTGGCGAAACCCAGGCCCGGGTCGAGCACGACCTGCTCGGGGGCCACCCCGGCGTCGTGCAGCGCGGCGACGCGCGCGGCGAGCTCGTCACGGACGTCGGCCACGACGTCGTCGTAGTCCTGCAGCGAGTCCATGACGTCGCTGTGCCCCCGCCAGTGCATCGCCACGTACGGCACCCCGGTCTCGGCCACGACCGTGGCCATCTCGGGGTCGGCGAGGCCGCCGGAGACGTCGTTGACCAGGCGCGCGCCGGCGGCGACCGCACGCTCGGCGACGGCGGCCCGCGTCGTGTCGACCGACACCACGGCACCGGCGGCGGTGAGGCGCCCGATCACCGGGATGACGCGACGCAGCTCCTCCGCCTCGGTCACCCGGTCCGCCCCGGGACGGGTCGACTCCCCGCCGACGTCCAGGACGTCGGCGCCCTCGGCGAGCAGGTCGAGCCCGTGCTGCACGCCGGCCTCCGGCTCGAACCATTCCCCGCCGTCGGAGAAGGAGTCCGGCGTGATGTTGACCACACCCATCACCAGGCAGCGTCCTGTCCCCGACAGCTCCGGCAGCCCGGCGACGGCGACGTCGCGCGTCCTCATGCGTCAGCGCCCCAGGATCAGACTCATCGCCTCGGCACGCGTCGCGGTGGCCTGCAGCTGCCCCCGCACGGCGGACGTCACCGTCCGGGCGCCGGGCTTGCGGACGCCCCGCATCGACATGCACAGGTGCTCGCACTCGACGACGACGATGACGCCCCGCGGGTCGAGGATGCTCACCAGCGCGTCCGCGACCTGCGTGGTCAGGCGCTCCTGGACCTGGGGACGCTTGGCGTAGACGTCGACGAGCCGCGCCAGCTTCGACAACCCGGTGATCCGCCCGTCGGCGCTGGGGATGTAGCCGATGTGGGCGACGCCGTGGAACGGCACCAGGTGGTGCTCGCAGGTGGAGTACACCTCGATGTCCTTGACCAGCACCAGCTCCTCGTGACCGAGGTCGAAGGTGGTGGTCAGCACGTCCTCCGGCTCGCGGTGCAGCCCGGCGAAGATCTCCCGGTAGGAGCGCGCCACCCGTGCGGGCGTGTCGCGCAGGCCCTCGCGGTCGGGGTCCTCCCCGACGGCGATCAGCAGCTCACGGATCGCCGCCTCCACCCGCTCGGGGTCGTAGGGCGGCACCTCCGACGCCGACCGCATCCCGAGGGAGACCGGCGACAGCGGGAGATCCGGCTCGGCCACTCAGGCCTCCTCGCCGTCGGACCGCTCCGCGGTCGTGCCGTCGTCGCCCGAGGGCCGCGCGACACGCTCGTCGACGGTGCGCGACGCCGCGGCCTCGGCCTCGACGTTGCCGACGACGGCGGCCTCGTCCTGCGGCAGCCCGCCGGCGTGGCCGTTGGTGGCGTAGGCGGCCTTCTCGCCCTCGGTCATCACCGGACCGCGGGTGTGCACGGTGCGCTCGGTGCTGGACAGCCACACGTCGCGGGCCGGGCGCTTGCTCACCGGGGCGAAGACCTCGGCCAGCTCGGCCTGGTTCAGGGTCTCGCTCTCCAGCAGCTGCAGCACGAGGTCGTCCAGGACGTCGCGGTACTGGGTCAGCACCTCCCACGCCTCGTCGTGCGCCGCCTCGACGAGCTTGCGGACCTCGTGGTCCACGGTCCCCGCGACGGCCTCCGAGTAGTCGCGCTGGTGGCCCATGTCCTTGCCCAGGAAGGGCTCGGACGAGGCGGAGCCGAGCTTGAGCGCGCCGACCTTCTCGCTCATGCCGTACTCCATCACCATCTTGCGGGCGATGGCGGTGGCCTTCTCGATGTCGTTGCTCGCACCCGTGGTGGGGTCGTGGAACACGATCTCCTCGGCCACGCGCCCACCCATGGCGTAGGCGAGCTGGTCCAGGAGCTCGTTGCGGGTGGTCGAGTACTTGTCCTCGGTGGGCATGACCATCGTGTACCCGAGAGCACGTCCACGGGGCAGGATCGTCACCTTCGTCACCGGGTCGGTGTACCGCATCGCGGCCGCCACCAGGGCGTGGCCGCCCTCGTGGTACGCCGTGATCTTCTGCTCCTTGATCTTCATGACCCGGGTGCGCTTCTGGGGGCCGGCGAGCACACGGTCGATCGCCTCGTCGAGCGCCCGGTCGTCGATGAGCTGCGCCCCGGAGCGGGCGGTGAGCAGCGCGGCCTCGTTGAGCACGTTGGCCAGGTCGGCGCCGGTGAAGCCGGGCGTGCGGCGCGCCACGGCCGCCAGGTCGACGGACTCGACCATCGGCTTGCCCTTGGCGTGCACCTGCAGGATGTGCTCGCGCCCCTTGAGGTCCGGCGCCTCGACGGCGACCTGCCGGTCGAAGCGGCCCGGGCGCAGCAGCGCGGGGTCGAGGATGTCGGGGCGGTTCGTCGCGGCGATGAGGATGACGTTCGTCTTGACGTCGAACCCGTCCATCTCGACGAGCATCTGGTTCAGCGTCTGCTCGCGCTCGTCGTGCCCGCCGCCCATGCCGGCGCCGCGGTGCCGGCCGACGGCGTCGATCTCGTCGACGAAGATGATCGCGGGCGAGTTGTTCTTCGCCTGCTCGAACAGGTCCCGCACGCGCGATGCGCCCACGCCGACGAACATCTCGACGAAGTCCGAGCCGGAGATCGAGTAGAACGGCACCCCGGCCTCTCCCGCGACGGCGCGGGCGATGAGCGTCTTGCCCGTGCCGGGCGGGCCGTACAGCAGCACACCCTTGGGGATCTTCGCCCCGACGGCCTGGAACTTCTCCGGCTCGGAGAGGAACTCCTTGATCTCGTGCAGCTCCTCGACGGCCTCGTCCACGCCCGCGACGTCGGCGAACGTCACCTGCGGGGTGTCCTTGGTGATCATCTTCGCCCGGGACTTGCCGAAGCCCATGACACCGTTGCGCCCGCCGCCCTGCATGCGCGACAGGACGAACCAGAAGACGACGAGGATGATGAGGAACGGCACGAGGAAGGAGAGCATCGAGCCGAGGAACGACGGCTGCGGCACGTAGGTGTCGTAGCCCTCGGACAGATCCGCGGACTCGACGGCGGCGACGACGTCCTCGCCCTGCGGCGCCACCCAGAAGAAGTCGACCTTCTCGCCCAGGTCCCGCTCGTCCTCGGTCCCCTCGTCGACGACGTAGGGCTCGCTGAGCTCGAGCTCGACGCGCTGGTCGCCGTCCACGATGAGCGCGTGGTCGACCGTGTCGCCGGACAGCAGCTCCAGGCCCTGCGACGTCTCGACACGCTCGATCCGCTCACCGGAGAAGGCCGAGAACGCGAGCGCGACCAGGATGAGGCCGAGCGCGATCCAGATGAGCGGTCCGCTGAAGATCTTCTTGAAGTTCATCCGTGACGGGGGCGTGCCCCGCTTCCCTTCGGTCGGGCGATGGTTCGACCTACGAAACTACACGGGACCGCGGAAAGTTCCCGCGCCTGTTCGCCCAGGGCGTCAGGCGTCACGAGTAGACGTGCGGCGCCAGGGTCCCGATGAACGGCAGGTTCCGGTACTTCTCGGCGTAGTCGAGGCCGTAGCCGACGACGAACTCGTTGGGGATGTCGAAGCCCACGTAGCGGACGTCGACGTCGACCTTGGCCGCGTCGGGCTTGCGCAGCAGCGTCGCGATCTCCACGGACGCCGGACCGCGGGACCGCAGGTTCTGCACGAGCCACGACAGGGTCAGACCGGAGTCGATGATGTCCTCGGCGATGAGGACGTCACGGCCGGTCAGGTCCGTGTCGAGGTCCTTGAGGATGCGGACCACGCCGGAGGACTTGGTGCCCGAGCCGTAGGACGACACCGCCATCCAGTCCATCTCCAGCGGGTGGTGGAGCCGGCGGGACAGGTCGGCCATGACCATGACCGCGCCCTTGAGCACGCCGACGAGGAGCACGTCCTTGCCGGCGTAGTCGGCGTCGATCTGCGCCGCCATCTCGTCCAGGCGGGTGCCGATCTGCTCCTCGGTGATCAGGATGTCGGCGAGGTCGCCGGCGACGTCCGACTTGTCCACGGGGCTACTCCTCGGGGTGCGGGGCATGGTGACGCGGTCCCGTCACCGACGGCCGCAGGAACAGCCTGCCACAGTCCCGCGTGGCCCGGACGTCCGCGGGCAGGTGCACCTCCCCCTGGCCGCGCCAGCGCACCACCAACGCGTCGAGCGCGTCCACGTGCCGGGCCGTCGTCGTCCCGGGCGGGCACCCGACCCGGAGCGCCGCCTCCCGCAGCGCCCGCCGCCGCAGGGCGGCCGGTGCGGCGGCCAGCGGTGCGACGTCGAGCACGAGGGCGGCCCCGTCACCGTCGGGCCCTTCGTCGGCCACGGCCGTGCCGGGGTCGGGCAGGGCACGGGTGAGGAGATCGGCGGCCTGGGCGTCGAGCACGGCCGCGTCGTCCCGGAGCTGGTCGGCGCTGCGGGCGAGCGCCTCCACCGCGCCGGGGCCGAGCACGTCGGTCAGGACCGGCAGCAGCCGTCCGCGCACCGCCGACCGCAGCGGCACGGGTCCGCCGTGGACGGCGTCCGGGTCGTTCGTCGGGTCGTGCCACGGCTCGAGACCGCTCGCGACGCACGCCGCGGCGGTCTGCGCGCGCCGCAGCCCGAGCAGCGGACGGCGGTACCGTCCCCGGCGCGCCGGCATGCCGCCGAGCGACCGCGCGCCGCTGCCGCGCGCGAGCCCGAGCAGGACCTGCTCCGCCTGGTCGTCGAGGGTGTGCCCGAGGAGCACCGCGGTCGCGCCCGTCTCCTGCGCAACGGCCTCCAGCGCGGCGTACCGCGCCGCGCGGGCCGCACCCTCGGCGCCGTCGCGCGTCCCGACGACCGCGGCCTCCCGCACCACGACCGGGTCCAGCCCCAGGGCGCGGCACTGCTGCGCGGCGCGTTCGGCGACGGCGTCCGACCCGGGCTGCAGACCGTGGTCGACGACGACGGCGCCCGCTCGCACGGCGTACCCGCGCGAGCGCACCGACCGGCCCACGCGGCGCGCCTCGTGCGCGACGGCGGCGGCGAGCGCCAGGGAGTCGGGGCCGCCCGAGCAGGCGACCAGCAGCAGGTCGTCCGGGCCCAGGTCGGCGAGGTCGGCGCGGACGGCGGTGCGGGCGGCGGCGAGCGCCGGGTCGATGCGGGGCACGGGACTCTCAGGAGTGCACGCGACGCACCCAGGCGCGGGGGTCGGAGATCTCGCGCGCGCTCGGGAGGTTCCCGGGCTCGGCCCAGACGGCGTTCAACCCGTCCCGGCCGACCTTCTCCTCGACGGCCCGCACGAACGCGGCCCCGTCGCGGTACTGGGCGATCTTGGCGTCCATGCCGAGCACCCGGCGCAGCACGACGTCGACCCGCGGCGCACCCTCGCCGTCACGACGCTTCTCGAACCGCGACCGGATGGTGCGCACGCTCGGCACCACACGCCGTCCGACGGCGTCCATCATGACGTCGGCGTGCCCCTCGAGCAGGGCCATGACGGCGGTGATCTCGGCGAGCTGCTCCTTCTGGTCCGGTCCCAGCACCTGGTCGACGGGCGTGGTGAGGTCGCCCCGGACCGCGTCGAGCAGCGTGCGCCCCACGAGGGCGACCTTGTCGCGCAGCGGCGCGTGGCTGAGCGCGACCGACGAGGCGGTGACGTCCCGCAGCAGCGCACCCATGCGGTCGGCGAGGTGCCCGGCGAGCCAGGGCGCGGCGGCGAACTGCAGGGCGTGGGTCTGCTCGTGCAGGCAGACCCAGAGGCGGAAGTCCTGCGGGTCGAGCTGCATGGCCCGTTCCGCGGCCAGCACGTTGGGCGCCACGAGCAGCAGGGTCGGTCGCCCGGGACCGTACGGGTCGAACTGACCGAGCACCTTGGAGGACAGCAGGGCGAGCAGCCCGCCGACCTCGGCGGCGGCGGCCAGGCGGGCGGTGGAGGACTCGACGGGACGGGCGGCCAGGTCCAGCCCGGCGAGCACCGGGTCGGTGAGCGCGGCCATCGACGTCGTGTTCGCCCGGGCCCAGGTGGCGCGGTCGACGACGCGGACGTCGCCGAGGTCGGCGTGCTCGACCCGGACGCGCCGGGTGAACCGCCCGGAGGAGTCCCGCTCGCGCTCCACGTCGGCGTCGGCGGGCCGCATGCGCGTCACCCGCAGCACGTGCGGCACGGCGTCCTGCGCGGCGGTGCGCAGCCCCTCGACGAGGTCGTCCAGCTCCGCGCGGGACGCCACCGGGCCGGGGCGCCCGACGCGCCGTGCGATCTGGGCCGCGGTCTGCCAGTCGACGAGGGTGCTGGTGGAGGTCACGGGACCACCGTAACGGCGGGCCGCCGGGCGTGCGCCGGACGTGGGCCCGTCAGCGCCCGGGACGGCACCCGCAGGCGGCGAGCTCGCCGACGAAGCGGTCGATGATGAGGTTGGCGCCCCAGGACTGCCCGTCCGGGATCCGGTCGGCCATCACGGTGAACAGCAGCAGCCGGTCGTCGGAGGTGACCACGGTGCCGGACAGCGCCCGGGTGTCGGGCAGGCTGCCGGTCTTCGCCTGCGTGTACCCGCGCCCGGGGTTGCCCGTCCCGAACCGGTCCGCGAGCGTTCCCTGCATCCCCGCGATCGGCAGCCCGACGAGGGTCTCGCGCAGCGCGGGGTCCCGGGCGGCGAGGTCCAGGGTGTCGACGAGCTGGCGGGACGTCATCCGGGACCCGGTGCCGAGGCCGGACAGGTCCGCCAGCTCGGCACCCGACAGGTCGACCCCGAGACGCTCGACGACCGCCATCACCTCGCTGACCGCGGCCGAGCCCGTGCCGGGCAGTCCGGCGTCGACGGCCACGATCCGGCCGACCACCTCGGTGAGGGTGTTGTCCGACTCGACGAGGAAGTAGTCGACGACCTCCCCCAGCGGCGCGGACTCGACCCGCCCGATCTCCCGGGCCGAGGAGGGCGCCTTCTGCCGGTCGACGCGGCCGTCCACCCGGAGCCCCCGCTCCGAGAGTGCGTCCGCGAACGTCTCGGCGGCGGCCATCGCCGGGTCGGACTGTCGCGGGGCGTACTTGTCGTCGTCCAGCCGTGCGACGTCGACGGCGAGCGCCGCGACGGGGGCCACGTACCCGGCGTCGGCGTCGCTCTCCCGGACCGAGGGGGCGACGGCCGGCCCGCGGAACAGCGTGTCGTCGACCGACACGGTGACGGCGTCCGGGCCGGTCAGCCCGAGCTCCGCCACGACCTGGTCGGCCAGGTCGCCGAGGCCCGCCCGCCCGTTGACGGCGTCGGGGTCCCCGGCGTCGGGGGCGAGCATCATGTCCCCGCCGCCGACGAGCACGACGTGGGAGGTCCCCTGCAGCACGGCGCGGGTGGGGAGGGTGACGTCACCGCCGGGCCCCTCGTAGGCGGCCACGGCGGTGAGGATCTTCTGCGTGGAGGCGGGCACCATGAAGCGGTCCGCCCGGTGGGCGCCGAGCGTCTCGCCGGAGTCGGCGTCGGTGACCAGCACGCCCACCCGTCTCCCGAGCCGCTCGTCGTCGGCGAGGTCGGTCACGAGCCGGCCGACGGCGTCGGCGTCCGGGACGGGCGCCTCGGACGACAGCGGCGGCACGGCGACCCGGGGGCTGGGTCCGGTGGTGGCACCCGGCGCGGAGGGGAACGGGGCGGGCGACTCGTGGGGCGGGTCGAACGTGACCATCCCGGGCACGACGTCGTAGGCGTCGGCCACGAGGTACCCGCCGAACAGCGTGAGGACCGACGTCACGGCGGCACCGACCCTCAGGCGCCACCCCATGCGATCCTCCCCCGGTGTCGTGAACCTGGTCACACGCAGGCTCGGTCAGCCCGCATTGTCGCACGCCCGGGTCGCACCGCGAGCGCGCCGAGCCGCCGCTCACGCGCTCGTCGCGCGCCCCTGCATGGCACACTTGGGGAGGCGCACAGGCATTTCAGAGCGGAGGAACTGTGGAGTTCGACGTCACCATCGAGATCCCCAAGGGTCAGCGGAACAAGTACGAGGTGGATCACGAGACCGGTCGCATCCGTCTGGACCGCATGCTCTTCACCTCGACGCGATACCCGGACGACTACGGGTTCATCGAGGGCACCCTCGGCGAGGACGGTGACCCGCTGGACGCCATGGTCCTGCTCGAGGAGCCGACCTTCCCCGGCTGCCTGATCAAGTGCCGCGCGCTGGGGATGTTCCGCATGCGCGACGAGGCGGGCGGTGACGACAAGGTGCTGTGCGTCCCGACGGGCGACCAGCGCGCCGCCTGGCGCCAGGACATCGACGACGTCTCCGACTTCCACCGCCTGGAGATCCAGCACTTCTTCGAGGTCTACAAGGACCTCGAGCCGGGCAAGTCCGTCGAGGGCGCCCACTGGGTCGGCCGCGAGGACGCCGAGCACGAGATCAACCGCTCGATCCAGCGCGCGAAGGACTCCGGCTACCACCACTGACCCCGGCGTCCGCTGCCACGCGGCGCCCTGACGAAGGCCCCCACCCGCTGCGGCGGGTGGGGGCCTTCGTCGTCCCGGGCGGGTCGCGGCCCGGGTCAGAGGTGGTAGATCGTCACCCGCGGCGACCGGCGCTTCGCGACGTGCTCGCTGTCGGCGGGGATGTAGCGGATGCGGAGATAGACCCGTCCCGTCCGCCCGCCGACCTTGTCGAGGTAGCGCCCGGGGACCTTGATCCGCTGGACCCCGTCCTCGCTCCGGCTGAGCCACCACGACTTCCGTGAGCGCCAGCCGTCGTTCTTCGCGGCGGGGTCACGGGTCTGCAGCACCAGCTTGCCCACCTCGGGCACCCCCGTCGTCCGGACGACGATCCGGCCCGGCTTGCCGCCCGTGAGGTCGGCGTACGCCAGGTAGGCGGTGCGCTTCATGCGCAGCCGCACGGTCGGCTGCGCCTTGCGGACCCGCTGCGTCCACGAGGTGCGCGACGCTGCATGGTCGGGCGTGGCCGGGACGAACTTCGCGACGATCGTGCGCCGGCCCGGCTCGACCTTCTTGCCGCGGACGTCCGCGGACGCGTGGCCCTGCACCAGGTCCGCCCCGGCGATCCTGGTCCCCGCCTGGTAGAGCACGACCCGCCCCTCGGGCGTCCCGGCCGGGGACGTGACGTCGACGGTGACGGTTCGACCCGTGCCATACGTCCAGCGAGAGGCGGTGGAGACCACGGTGCGCGTCGCTGCGGGCAGGACGTCGACCGTGTACTGCTTCCGGGTGCTCTCGAACCCGTCTCCCGTCGCGACGCTCACCTCGATCTGCTGCTCCCCGCCCGGGAGGTCCGCGACGTCGACCGCGAGCTCCGCCCGCCCGTCGACGAGGCTCTCCCGCGTCAACGGGACTCCCGCGCCGTCGTCCATCAGGGCCACCGAGACGGCCCCGGTGGGCGTCCCGTAAGCGGACGTCACCTCGACCGGGATCCGCACGATCTCGCCCCGGCGCCAGGTCCCGGGGATCTCGGCCTCCACGGTGACCGGAGCCGGCAGGACGTCGACCGGCAGCCGCCAGCGCGTCAGGACCTCCCCGTCGGCCCGGCGCTGCACCAGCACGATCATCGAGCCGGTGACCTCGTCGCCGGCGATCTCGAGATCGGCCACGCCGTCCACGAGCTGCGCAGCGACCGAGTCGTGCAGCTGCAGCTCGACGGACCCGAGGGTGGGCAGGTCCGTCCCCGTGACGTCGAACCGGAGCGTGGTCGGGGCGCCATGGATCCACGACGCGGGCGTGAGGAGCGGTGCCGACGGCTCGAGGATCTCCACCGACGTCGTCGCGGAGGAGGCGCAGCGGCACTCCGACGTCGCGTCCGGGTCGAGGTGCCGGACCTCGAGCTCGTGCACGCCGACGGTCTGGAGATCCGTGAACAGCGGCAGCGTGGCCCTGCCCCCGCTGAGCTCGATCAGCGGCACCTGGCGCGATCCATCCACGAAGAGCTGGACGTGACCTTCCGCCGGCGCACCGCCCTCGGTCACGGTGACCGGCACGTCGGCGATCTGTCCGAACCACGCATGGTCGGTGTCCAGCTCGATCGTCGTCACGCCGTCCACCGCGACGGCTGCCGGGACCACGGCCGCGCCCGAGGTCAGCGCCAGGCCCATCGTCACCGCCCCCGCCGTCGCCACCCGCGCGAACCTGCCCCGCACACCCCGGTCGCCATGCCCCATCGCCGGCCACTCCCTCGGTTGTCGACCCACGTCCGACGAACCTAGCGAAACGCCAGAAGGCCGTAAAGACCCCATTCCGCCCAGGCGTCTCGCTGGATGGACACCCCCTTCCGCTCAGCGAGATATCCGGCCTACCGTCGTCACATGACCACGCGTCGAATGTGCCGCTGACCCAGCGCACGTTCGCCTGCCCACGTCCGGCCCTCGGCCCGGAACGTGTCGGCCCGGCCGTGGGAGCACGTGCGCGCCACCCGTCCTCCCGACCCGCCGGAACCCAGGAGCCACCCATGACCGACACGCCCCGCTGGTCGTTCGCGACCCGCCAGATCCACGCCGGCCAGACGCCCGACCCCGCCACGGGGGCGCGCGCCCTGCCGATCTACCAGACCACGTCGTACGTCTTCGACGACGCGAAGACCGCGGCGAACCGCTTCGCGCTGGCCGAGCTCGGCCCGATCTACACGCGCATCACCAACCCGACCCAGGAGACGGTCGAGAACCGCATCGCCGACCTCGAGGGCGGTGTCGGCGCGCTGCTGCTCGCCTCCGGTCAGGCCGCGGAGACCTTCGCGATCCTCAACGTCGCCGAGGCCGGCGACCACGTCGTCGCCAGCGCCAGCCTGTACGGCGGCACCTACAACCTGTTCAAGCACACGCTGCCGCGGTTCGGCATCACCACGACGTTCGTCGAGGACGCCCACGACGCCGACGCCTGGCGCGCGGCGGTGCAGGACAACACGAAGGCGTTCTTCGCCGAGACCATCCCCAACCCCAAGAACGACGTCCTCGACATCGCCCTCGTCGCGGACGTCGCGCACGCGGCGCAGGTGCCGCTCATCGTCGACAACACCGTGGCGACGCCGTACCTGGTGCGCCCGATCGAGCACGGGGCCGACGTCGTCGTGCACTCGGCGACCAAGTACCTCGGCGGGCACGGCACGACGGTGGCCGGCGTCGTCGTGGACTCGGGGAACTTCGACTACGCCCGCCACCCCGAGCGGTTCCCCGGGTTCAACACGCCCGACCCCTCGTACAACGGGCTCGTCTACGCCCGCGACCTCGGCGTCGGCGGGGCGCTCGGCGCCAACCTGGCCTACATCCTCAAGGCCCGGGTCCAGCTCCTGCGCGACCTCGGCGCGGCCGTCTCTCCCTTCAACGCCTTCCAGATCGCCCAGGGCGTCGAGACGCTGTCGCTGCGGATGGAGCGGCACGTGGACAACGCCCAGCGGGTCGCGGAGTGGTTGGAGGCCCGCGCCGACGTGCGGACGGTCCACTACGCCGGCCTCGAGTCCAGCCCGTGGCACGCCGTCCAGCAGCGCTACGCCCCGCGCGGGTCGGGCGCCGTGCTCGCGTTCGAGCTCGACGGCGGCGCGGACGCCGGGCAGGCGTTCGTCTCGGCCCTGCGCCTGCACTCGCACGTGGCCAACATCGGCGACGTGCGGTCGCTGGTGATCCACCCCGCCTCGACCACGCACAGCCAGCTCACCGAGGCCGAGCAGGCGCTGTCCGGGGTCACCCCCGGCCTGGTGCGCCTCGCGGTGGGCATCGAGGACGTCGAGGACATCCTCGCGGACCTCGAGCTCGGCTTCACGGCCGCCAAGGCGGCGCTCGCCGGCTGACCGACGGTGACCGGAGCCACCTCCGGCCGCGGCCGACGACGGCGGGTGCCACCGCCGTCGTCGGCCTACGGTGGGTCCATGCTCGCCACCATGATCCACGCCCCGCGCGACATCCGCGCCGAGAACCGCCCCGACCCCGTCCTGCACACCGACCACGACGCCGTGCTGCGCGTGGTGGCGGCGTGCGTGTGCGGTTCCGACCTGTGGCCCTACCGCGGCGTCACCCGGACCCGGGAGCCGCACCCCATCGGCCACGAGCTGGTCGGGGTCGTCGAGAAGGTGGGCGCCGCGGTGACGTCCGCGGCCCCCGGGGACTTCGTCGTCGTGCCGTTCTCGCTGAGCTGCGGGGAGTGCCAGTCCTGCCGCGCCGGCTTCCCCTCCGCCTGCGACCACGTCACCGGCTTCGGGTCCACGGACCGCGACGGCCACCCGGTCGACGGCGCGCAGAGCGAGCGCGTGCGCATCCCGCTCGCGCAGCACTCCCTGTTCCCGGTCGGTCGCAGCGAGGAGGAGCTCGAGGCCGCCGGGCTCGTGCCGGACCTGCTGGCGCTGGCCGACGTCATGTCGACGGGCCACCACGCCGCCGTCTCGGCGGGGGTCGGCCCCGGGGACACCGTGGCGGTCGTGGGCGACGGCGCCGTGGGACTGTGCGGCGTCATCGCGGCCAAGCGGCTCGGCGCCGCCCGCGTCGTGGCGTTCTCGCGCCACGAGGACCGGGCCGCGCTCGCGCGCGAGCTCGGTGCGGACGACGTCGTCGCCGAGCGGGGCGACGAGGGTGTCGCGGCGCTGCGCGACCTGCTGGGCGGCGAGCTCGCCGACGCGGCCCTGGAGTGCGTCGGCACGGAGCAGTCGATGGACCAGGCGCTCGGGTCGGTGCGCGGCGGCGGCCGGGTCGGGTTCGTCGGGGTGCCGCACGGCGGCTCCCAGGTGCCGATCGGGACCCTGTTCCGGCGGAACATCACCGTGGGCGGCGGCATGGCCCCGGCCCGCACGCACATGGCCGAGCTGCTCGACGACGTCCTGTCCGGGGCGATCCGACCCGGTCGGGTCTTCGACGCCGAGATGCGCCTGGCCGACGTCGCCGAGGCCTATGCCGCCATGGACGAGCGACGGGCCACCAAGGTCCTGCTCCGGCCCTGACGACGGTCAGCGGGCCACCGCTTCCAGGGCCCGTGCGAGCGCCCCGGCGAAGGCGTCCACGTCACCCTGCAGGACCTCGAGGGCATCGGCGTCCAGCAGGGTGACGAGGTCGTCGTCCGGGGTGCGCCCGAGGACGACGGGACTGCCCGTGCGGGCGACGGACGACGCGACGTCGTCGGGCATCTCGTCGAGGTGGAGGAGCCGGACGGGCACGCCCAGGCCGGCGACGTACGCGTCCCAGGACCGCTTGCGCCGGAGGGCCCCGTGCGTGATGTCGCAGAGCGCGCAGTGCGCCGTGCCGCGCATCCTGCCCAGTGCGTACCGGACCTCGCCGAGCAGGCTGCCCTCGGCGTGGTAGATGCCGACGATCTCGACGACGCGACGGCGCGTCTCCCCCATCTGCCCAGCGTACGTCGCGTGAGGTGCGCCACGTCTCGCCACCCGTCCCCGACCGTCTCGACATGTGGTCCCGCATCGTGAGATCGGGCTGGGCACGCGCAGATCCGTTGGTTACCGTCGACGGCATGACACGTCGAATGTGCCCGTAGACCCCGCGCACGTTCGCCTGCCTGCGTCTCCACGCCGTGCAGCCCCACCCGCCGCGTGCGCTGCTCGTCCGCCCGCACCCCGCCGCCCGCACCGGCACCGCCGCCTGGAGAGACGATGACCCCCACGACCACCCACCTCACCGGTACCGAGACGGTCTGGAGGTCACCGCGCGGCGCCCGACGTGGACCCGCCGGTCCGGCCCCGGCGTCGGGTGCCTGGCGCGAGGGCCATCCGGCGGGTGACCGGCACTTCCGCGACGTCGGCACGTTCGACCTGGAGAGCGGGACCCGGCTCCCTGACGTCCGGGTCGCCTACGAGACCCACGGACGGCTCGCCCCCGACGGCTCCAACGCCGTCCTCGTGCTGCACGCTCTGACGGGGGACGCGCACGTGCGGGGCCCCGCCGGTCCGGGGCAGGCGACTGCCGGCTGGTGGGAGCCGATGATCGGGCCGGGGGCGCCGATCGACACCGACGAGTACTTCGTCGTGGTCCCGAACGTGCTCGGTGGCTGTCAGGGCACCACCGGACCGGCCTCGACCGCCCCGGACGGGCTCCCGTGGGGAGGCCGCTTCCCGCGCATCACGACCCGCGACCAGGTCGCCGTCGAGATCGAGCTCGCCCGGCTGCTCGGCATCCGGTCGTGGGCGACCGTCATCGGCGGATCGATGGGCGGGATGCGGGTGCTGGAGTGGGCTCTGCTCGGCCCCGAGGCGGGCATCGAGGTGCGCTCGATCGTCTCGATCGCCACGGGCGCCCAGTCGACCGGCGACCAGATCGCGTGGGCGCACCCGCAGCTCGGGGCCATCCGCTCCGACCCCCGGTGGAACGGCGGCGACTACTACGACGCCCCCGACGGCGAGGGTCCGCACGCCGGGCTCGGCATCGCGCGCCAGATCGCGCACACCACCTACCGCACCGCGCGGGAGCTCGACGAACGGTTCGGCCGCATCCCCCAGGGCGGGGAGGACCCCCAGACCGACGGCCGCTTCGCGGTGCAGTCCTACCTGGACCACCACGGCGACAAGCTCGCCCGTCGCTTCGACGCCAACTCCTACCTGCGCCTCACCGAGTCGATGATGACCCACGACGTCGGACGCGACCGCGGCGGCGTCGACGCCGCGCTGGCCCAGGTCGAGGCCCGGGCGCTCGTCGTCGCCGTCGACTCCGACCGGCTGTTCCCGCCCGTGCTGTCCGACCGGATCGCCGCGGGGCTGCGGCACGCGACCGGCACCCACCTCATCAGGTCGGACTTCGGCCACGACGGCTTCCTGCTGGAGTTCGACCAGATGGGACCGCTGGTCCGCGGCTTCCTGGCCGACGTCGACCGGCACTCCCCCGCCTGACGCGGCTCCGCGAGTCAGGGCCGCACGCCGCGAGTCAGGGCCGCACGCCGCGAGTCAGGGCCGCACGCCGCGAGTCAGGGTGGACCGGCACACCTCGACCCCGGTCGGCCGCGCGAGCGTCCCGGCAGCGACCTACCGTGGACGTGCCGCCGCCGGCGGAGCACCCGACCGTGGAGGTCACGATGGCACGGCTCACCCCTTACCTCAGCTTTCGCACCGAGGCGCGCGACGCCCTCGAGTTCTACGGGGCGGTGCTCGGCGGCGAGGTCGAGATCAACACCTTCGACTCCATCCCCGGCATGATCGACGACCCGTCCGAGGGACACCTCGTCATGCACGGCTCGGTGACCACCACCGGCGGACTGGTGCTCATGGCGTCCGACACCCCCTCCTCGACCCCCTACGTCGCACCGAACCGCGGCATCACCGTCTCGCTGACCGGAGGCCCGGAGGACCTGGCGTACGTCCGGGGCGTCGTGTCGGGCCTCTCCGACGGCGCTACCGACGTCATGCCGTTCGAGATGGCGCCGTGGGGCGACTACTACGGTCAGCTCACGGACCGGTACGGCATCGCCTGGTTGTTCGACGTCGGTGCGGAGGAACCGCAGCCGGCTCCCTGACTCGTCGCGGCACGGCCTGACTCGCGGCGGACGGCCCTGACCCGTCGCGGCACGGCCTGACTCGCGGGGATCGGGCCCGACCCGGCCGACGGCCGTGCCGGCGCTCCGCTGGACACCCGTGGGTAGGTTGGGGGGCATGCTTGCTGCCACCGTCGCCCGCTTCGCCCCGGACTCCCCGCTCGACGGTCTGGAGGTCACCGACCGTCCGGACCCCGAACCCCGTGAGCACTGGACCACCGTCGAGGTCCGCGCCGCGAGCCTGAACCACCACGACCTGTGGTCGCTGCGCGGGGTCGGGCTGCGCGAGGAGCAGCTGCCGATGATCCTCGGCACGGACGCGGCCGGTGTCGCACCCGACGGGACCGAGGTGGTCGTGCACGGGGTCGTCGGCGCCGACGGCCACGGTGTCGGGCCGCGGGAGCGGCGCACGCTGCTCAGCGAGAAGTACCCCGGGACCCTGGCCGAGAAGGTGTCCGTCCCCACGGCGAACCTGGTGCCGAAGCCGGCCGAGCTGTCCTTCGCCGAGGCGGCGTGCCTGCCGACCGCGTGGCTGACCGCCTACCGGATGCTGTTCCGCGCGGCGGACCTGCACCCCGGCGACCGCGTGCTGGTCCAGGGCGTCGGTGGCGGGGTCGCCACCGCCGCCATCGTCCTCGGCGCCGCGGCCGGCCTCGAGGTCGTCGCCACCTCGCGGGACGCCGCGAAGCGCGACCGCGCCCTCGAGCTCGGGGCGACCGCCGCTCTCGAGCCGGGTGAGCGGCTGCCGGCCCGGGTCGACGCCGTCATGGAGTCGGTCGGCAAGGCCACCTGGGCGCACTCGGTGCGGTCCCTGCGCCCCGGGGGGACGATCGTCGTGTGCGGCGCGACCAGCGGGGACGCCCCGCCGGCCGAGCTGACCCGCGTCTTCTTCAACGAGCTCCGAGTGCAGGGCGTGACGATGGGTTCGCGCGAGGACCTCGCCGCGCTGCTGCGGTTCTGCGCACGGACCGGGGTGCGGCCGGTCGTCGACTCGGAGATCGCCCTGTCCGACGTCGGGACCGGCCTGGCCCGGATGTCCGCCGGCGAGCAGACCGGCAAGATCGTCGTCCTGCCCTGACCCCCGTCGTTGCCCAGTGCAGGTAGGTCTGCCCCATCGCCTGACCGGCGAGGGAGGCGGAGTCACCGGTGACGCCCGG
>NZ_JAUQYQ010000004.1:0-183444 GCF_030588085.1 Isoptericola sp. b408 | reverse complement strand
CGGCGACCAGCCCGGCACGCTCGTCGTCGTGCCCTGACCCCGGTGGTTGGGGGTTTGCCACGCGCGGGGGCGCAGCGCTGCGCGACCGCGATTTTCATACCCACAACGCAGGGCGGGGTCAGGCGAAGCGGCTCCGGTAGGCCTCGAGCAGGGTGACCCCGTCCGGCACGACGCGCCAGACGTTCCAGCCGTCGTCCGTCGGCGCCCCGCAGGCCGCCGACGCCGCGTGGTCCGGGTGCTGGTACCGCGACCCGTCGGGCAGCTCGATGACGCCGTCCGTGTGGAGCAACGCCTCGAAGTGCTGCTGGCGACGCGGCCGCGACCACTCGAGGTACGTGGGGCGCCCGAACATCTTCGCCAGCGCCACGAGGTCCTCGTCCACCTCGTCCTCGTCGGCGGCCGCCTCGTACATCCGCCGCTCGGGCGGCGGCGTGTACGACGGCGCCTCCAGCGGGGGGACCTGCAGACGCGGCAGGTCGTCCGAGGCGTCCGTCCAACCACCCGGGGTGGACGGCTTCCAGTCCCGCTCGGACGTCTCCGACCACGGGGTCCACGAGTCGAGGGGGTCCGTGTTCCGGGAGCCTGCGCCGGGGACGGGCAGGTCGAGCGCCGACGGCGTGTCCGGGCTCGCCGCGGACGTCGTGCGACGTGCCAGTCCGGCCAGGTCGAGGTCGTCGGCGGAGGCCGGGCGGCGGCGCGGTGCGGGGTCCGACGTGGTGCCACCCTCGCGGAAGCGGTCGCTGCGGGACCGGCGCCGCGGGACCTGCGGTCCGTCCCCGGACGGCGGGGGCGGGACCGGCGCGTGCCCGGTCGCGGGCGCGGGCGGGACCGGCGCGTGCCCCGTCGACGGCGGGGGCGGGACCGGCCCGTGCCCCGTCGCGGGCGCGGGCACCGGCGTCGGCGGCGACTGCTTCGACGTCGGCACCTGCGGCACCGACAGGCTGCTCGGGCCCGGGACACCGCCCGCGGCCTCCGCACGTCGCGCCGCACGGCCCCGGCGCAGGGGCGGCTGCTCGGCGGTGTCGCCGACGGCGTCACGTGGGTGCGGAGCGGGGACCGGCGCACCGGTCTCGCCGTCCCCACCGGCGGGGACGGCGACGGCGGGGCTCTTGCCCGTCAGGGCGAGGCCGACCTTGACCCCCTCGACGAACGACTCCGGCTCCGCCTCGGTCCGGGACCCCGACGCAGCGGACGCCGCGTTCTCGCCACCCGGGCGGCCGGGACCCGACAGCCGGGGCGACGTCGAGTCGGACGCCGGGTGGATGACCAGCGGCGAGACGTCGACGAACCGGCGGCCGTCCTGCCCGTGCATGACGCCCATCTTGAGGACCTCGACGGGCATCGTGGGCTGCCGCAGGAAGTCGACGGCGTTGAGGATGTCCTCGCCGGCCTCCTGGCAGATGACGATGAGGCGCGCGCTGGAGCGGCCCGGCTGCGACCGGGTGATCGGGACCGAGTCGTAGAAGGTGGCGATGTCGCGCTGGAAGGCGCTGTGGCCGCCGTGGTAGCGCGAAGCCAGCTCGCCGCGGGTGAGCCGGCCCGCCCAGCCCGCGTGGTCCAGCGCCCGTGTCAGGGCGGACTTGTCGAGGTTCGCCACGAGCTCGACGACGACGGGCGACCCGGTGGCGTCCAGGGCCAGCAGGTGCGGCTCGTCGGGACCGCTCCCCTGGGCGACGGGGAAGATCTGCTCGCCGAGCAGCCCGTCGATGTGGGAGTCCACGACCCGGTGCGCCGTCGTCCGGAGCCCGGGTTCGACCGACCCCGCGGTCTGCCCGGACTGGACGAGGAGCGGCCTGCTGGCGTCGACCTCGAACAGTGGCATCGCGCTGACTCCCCCGGCTCCGCACGCGGCCCGTGTGGCCGCGATCCGCCATAGCCTACGGCGGGCCCTCAGGGGTCGTACAACACCCCAGGTGAGTGACGACTCTCACCACACAGAACCGGCACATCCCCGGGATCCGGCACGGGGGACGCGCCGGACTTCTCGTGCCGTGTCAGGCGTGTCCGGTCGCGGACTCGTCCTCGGCGAGCGCCTCCTCGACGCGGGCCACCTTGCCCTCCAGCTGGCCGGTGCGGCCGGGGCGGATGTCGGCCTTGAGCACGAGGGACACGCGGTGGCCGCCGTTGCCGACGGCCTCGGTGGCGCGCTGGATGACCGGCATGACCTCGTCCCACTCCCCCTCGATCTCGGTGAACATCGAGGTGGTGCGGTTGGGCAGGCCGGACTCCCGCACGATGCGGACGGCCTCGGCGACGGAGTCGGTGACCGACTCGCCGGCACCGAGCGGGGCGACGGAGAACGCGAAGACAGCCATGGGGCCATCATGACGCCTTTAGGCTCGGGGCGTGAGTACTTCGGTGACCCTCCTGGCCGGCGGCGTCGGCGGCGCACGCCTCGCGCACGGTTTCGCCCGCGCCCTGCCCGACGGCGGAGCCCCCGGCGCGCACGGCGGTCTGACCTGCGTGGTCAACGTCGGTGACGACACGGAGCGGCACGGGCTGCACGTCTCGCCGGACCTCGACACGGTGATGTACACGCTGGCCGGGCTCAACGACGAGGAGCGCGGCTGGGGGCTGACGGGCGAGTCCTACGCGATGCTCGACCAGCTCGGCCGCCTCGGCGAGGACACCTGGTTCACCCTGGGCGACAAGGACCTCGCCACGCACGTGGTGCGCACCGCCCGGCTGCGCGCCGGGGAACCGCTCAGCGCGGTCACCGCGGCGCTCACGCGCTCGCTCGGCGTCCATGCCCGCCTGCTGCCCGTCACCGACGACGCCGTGCGCACGCGGATCACGACCCCGGACGGCGAGCTGGAGTTCCAGGAGTACTTCGTGCGGCGGCAGCACGCGGACGCCGTGCTCGACCTGGACTTCGCCGGGATCGACGCCGCCCGCCCGGGCCCCGGCGTCCTGGACGCGATCACCGGCGGCGACCTGCTCGTGGTGGCGCCGTCGAACCCGTTCCTGTCGGTGGAGCCGGTGCTGGGCGTGCCCGGGGTGCGCGAGGCGCTCCGGGCGGGCGGACCGCGCCGTGTGGCCGTGAGCCCGATCGTCGGCGGCCGCGCGCTGAAGGGCCCCGCCGCCCAGGTGCTGGAGTCCCTCGGGCACGACGTCTCGGCGCTCGGCGTGGCCCGGCTCTACACGGGGCTGGTCGACGTCATGGTGATCGACGCCGCCGACGAGGCGCTGGCCGCCCCGATCGCCGACCTCGGGTTCGAGGTCCTGGTGACCGACACCGTCATGGGCGGTCCCGAGGGCCGCGAGCGCCTGGCCCGCGAGCTGCTGGAGCTCGCCGGCTCGTGACCGTGCCGGAGGCGACGGCACGGCCGCAGCCCGCCGGGGTGACCGCCGTCGTACCGCTGCGGGACGGGGTCAGCGGCAAGTCCCGGCTGTCCACGTCGCTGGACCCGGCGGCCCGGCGTCGGCTCGTCGTCGCGCTCGCGCGGCACGTCCTGGGCGTGCTGGCGGCGAGCGACCACGTGGACCGGGTCGTGGTGGTCACCGCGGACGCCGGGTTCGCCCGCGAGGTCCTGTCCGGCGTCCCGGGGCCGGCAGTCGAGGTGCTCGCCGAGCCGGCCGGTCGGCCGGGGCTGAACGCCGCCCTGGAGCACGCGCGCGACGAGCTGTCCGCGACCGCGCCGGCGGGGCCGGACGCGGGCCGGATGCTGGTCGTCCACGCGGACCTTCCGCTGCTGGGCGATGCGGACGTCGACGCCGTCGTGTCGGCGCACGCCGACGTCGTCGTCGCGACCGACCGGCACGGCACCGGGACGAACCTGCTCGGCGTCCCGGTCGGTGCCGACCTCCGTTTCCGGTTCGGCGCCCGTTCGCGGGCCGCGCACGAGGCCGAGGCGACCCGTCACGGGCTGCACTGCGCCGTCGTGCTGCGCGCCGGGACCGCCGCGGACCTGGACACGATCGACGACGTCGTCGAGCTGCCGGCGCCGGTGCGCACCCGCCTCGGCGTCTGACGGGCGCTGCGGGCCGCCAGCAGGACCCCGCCGAGCACGAGCATCGTGCCGGCTGCCCGGCGCGGGCCGAAGGACTCGTCGGCGAGCAGCGTCCCGAGCAGGACCCCGGTGACGGGGTTGAGCAGCCCGACGACGCCGACCGCACCCGCCGGCAGGTGCCGCAGACCGGTGAACCAGGCGACGAACGCCACGGCGGTGGCCACGAGGGAGACGTACGCGAACCCGGCGACGGCGCTCGCGTCCAGCACCGGCGGCGCCCCGTCCACGGCGGCGGCAACGGGCAGGAGCAGCAGCCCGCCGGCCGTGAGCTGCCAGGCGGTGACGGCCGTCATCGGCTCGGCGGGCGCCCAGCGCTTGGTGAGCACGTACCCCGTCGAGGACAGCAGCATCGCGGTCGCGGACGCGGCGACGCCCCACGGGTCGACGGCGGCCCCGCCCTCCACGACCAGCACCACGACGCCGACGAGACCGGCGGACGCCCCGGCGAGGCCCCGCCAGGCCGGGCGCTCGCCGAGCAGCGGCCACGCGAGCAGCATGAGCGTGATCGCGGACGTCGCCATGACGGTGGAGGCCACGCTCGAGGGCAGCCGGGTCGAGGCGACGTAGACGAGGACGAAGAACGCGCCGACGTTGAGGACGCCCAGCACCGCCGAGCGCCACCACCACGCACCCCGCGGCAGCCGGCGCGCCAGGACGAGCAGCAGGAGACCCGCCGGCAGGGCCCGCAGCGCGGCGCCCCAGAGGGGGTCGTCGGCCGGTAGGAACTCGCGCGTCACGTAGTAGGTCGAGCCCCAGGCCACCGGCGCCACGGCCGTGAGGAGCATCCATCGCCAAGTAGTTTCCACGGAAGCAATAATGTCTTCCAGGGAAGATATTATTCCCCCATGGCCGCGCCCCCGACCACGGACAGCACCTCCGGCACCCCCGACCGCGTCGCGCGGATCCAGGCCGAGTGGCGGCGCGAGCGGCCCGACCTCGACGTCTCGCCGCAGGGCGTCGTCGGGCGCCTGCACCGCCTGGCCGGCTACCTCACCGACGAGCTGCACACCGTCTACGCCCGGCACGGGCTCGGCGAGGGCGAGTTCGACGTGCTCGCCACCCTCCGCCGCGCCGGAGCCCCCTACGAACGCGCCCCGGGTGAGCTGGCGGAGCACACGATGGTCACCACCGGCGCGATGACCAAGCGGATCGACCGGCTGGTCGCCGCCGGCCTGGTGGAACGTCGTGCCGCCCCGGGGGGCGACGGGCGCCGGCGCCTCGTCGCCCTGACCCCGGCGGGCGTCGAACGGATCGACGCGGCGTTCACCGACCACATGGCGAACGAGCGTCGCCTGGTCAACCAGCTCTCGGCGGAGGACCAGAGGGCGCTCGAAGGCGTCCTGACCCGGTGGCTCCGGGCGTACGAGACCTGAGCCGAGCGCTCACCACGCCCCGCGGTGCACCACCTCGTCCAGCGGCTTGCGCCGCCGCCGCGACGGCGAACCCTTCGCACCCCCGCTCTCGGGGTGCCCGACGGCGACCACCCCGGTGGGCGCCCACTCCGCCGGGACGCCGAACGCCTCGCGGAACCGGTCGAGGCTCCCGGCGTCGATCCCGAAGAAGCAGGCGCCGAGCCCCTCGTCGACGGCGGTCTGGAGCATGAGCAGCGAGGCCATCCCGGCGTCCACGTGCCAGTACGGCACCGGCCAGCGCGCCTCGTCGCGGTCGGTCCAGCCCTTGTCCGGCTCGGCGTAGCGGCCCACGTAGGCGGCCTTCGAGGCCAGCGCCACGACCAGCACCGGGGCGGTGCGCATCCCGGCCAGCCACCTCGACATGTCCCGCGGGGAGTCCGTGGGGGTGGTGGCGCGCCAGAACCGTTCGCGCTCGGTGTCGGTGGTCAGGACCAGGAACGACCAGCCCTGGGTGAACCCGGCGCTCGGGGCGCGCACGGCGTGGGCGAGCAGCCGGTCCACCACCGCCGGGTCCACCGGGTCCGGGCCGAACCGCCGGACCATGCGCCGCCGTCGGACCACGTCACGGAACTCCATGCGCCCAGCCTGCCAGGACGTGCCGGTCAGAGCACCAGCTCGGGCTGCAACGCCGTCACCGTCCACACGCGTCGGCGTCGGGCCGCGAGCGCGGTGGCCCCGATCGCCCCGAGGAACACTCCCGCCAGGACGACGGCGCAGCGTCCGGCGGCGTCGAGGCTCCCCCCGTAGAGCAGCTGGCGCAGACCCTCCACCGCGTAGGTCATGGGCATGAACCGGTGCAGGGACCGCAGCGGCTCGGGGATGGTCTGCCACGGGAACGTCCCGCCCGCCGTCACGAGCTGGACCAGCATGAGGACCAGGCCGAGGAACTGGCCCGCCGCCCCGAGCCAGGCGTTGAGGGCCTGCAGGATCGCGACGAACGTCCCGGAGACCAGCACCAGGAACAGGGCAGTGAGCAGCCCGTGGGCCGGGTCGATGTCGAGCGCGAACTTCGTGACGGTGAACATCAGCCCGACCTGTACGACGCCGATCGCCGCGGGGACGGCCCACCCGCCCAGCGCCGTGGCCAGGCCCGAGCGGCCGGCGGCCAGCGCGCGCGTCGACAGCGGACGCACCAGCAGGAACAGGACGTAGGCGCCGATCCAGGCGGCCAACGACAGGAAGAACGGGGCGAGCCCGCCCCCGTAGGTCCCGGCCGAGGAGAGCGACTCGTCGCGCACCCGGACCGGGTTGCCGATCGTGTCGGCCGTGTCGGTCCGCGTCTCGTCGTCCAGGTCCGGGACCTGGCCCAGCCCCTGGGCGAGCCCGTCGCGGAGCTCGTCGGCACCCTCGGCGAGGTCGGCGGAACCGTCCGCGAGGCGGTCGGTGCCGTCGGCGAGGTCGGCCGACCCGGAGGCGACCCGCGCGGTCCCGTCGGCCAGCCGCCCGACCCCGTCGGCGAGCGCCGGGGTGGACGCGGTGAGCCGGGAGGTGCCGTCGGCGAGCCGGTCGGCGCCGTCCGCCGCCGAGGAGATGCCGTCGGCCAGGGCGGGGGTGGCGTCCGCCAGGGAGTCGGCGCCGTCGGCGACCTGCTGCGCGCCCTCGGCCAGGGAGTCGAGCCGTGCCGACGCGTCGTCCACCTGTGCGACGGAGTCGCTGACCTGGGCGCGCTGCTCGTCCACGACCGGGGTCACCTGGTTCCGGACGTCCGCGGCGAGGGCGTCGGCCTGGGCCCGGGTGAGGGTGCCGTCGGCCACGAGACCGTCCAGGCGGTCGGCGAGCGCGGTGTCCACACCGTCCCGGACGGCATCGAGGGCCGGCAGCACGTCGTGCGCGGCGTCGGAGGCCTGGCGCCCGTACCGCGCGACCTCGGCGTCGCCGTCGGCCACCTCCTGCGCGCCGTCCGCCAGCCGACGCGTGTCCGCGGGCAACGACGCGGTGGCGTCGCGCAGGTCGTCGAGACCGCTCGACAGGTTCCCGGCACCGTCGTCGAGCCGGTCGACGGCGTCGACGAGCGGCCCGACCTTCTCGTCCAGGGTGGCGGCGCCGTCGGCCGTGCGGCGCGCCCCGTCGGCGAGCGCGTGCGCGCCCTCCGCCGCGTCGTCGGTGCCGTCGCGGAGCCGGCGCGACCCGTCGAGGAGCTGCCCGGCGCCGTCCACGGCGTAGGCGAGGTTGGTGTGGATGGAGGCGAACCCGCGCAGGAACTGGTCGGCGGCCTCGGTGCCGACCTGCTCGGCGATCGAGTCGCGCACCTGCCCGACGATCTGGTCGGCGATGGTGCCGGCGAGGTAGTTGTTGGCGTCGTTCGTCAGGAGCGTGAGGCTGGCCTGCTCCGGCTCGAACTCGCCGGCGGAGACCAGGTCCGCGGAGAAGGTGGGACCGATGATCAGCGCGGCGTCGAACCGCCCGGACCGCACCCCGACCTCGGCGTCCTGCTGGGTGGTCTCGACCCACCCGAACCCGCCGTCGTCCTCGAGCTCGTCGGCGACGTCGGCACCGAAGGCCCGCTCGGTCTCCTCCCCCGTGACGGAGTCGGTGGTGGTCGTCCCCTCGTCCTGGACGACGAGCGCGGCCGGGACCTCGTCGAGGTTCTCGTACGGGTCGTGGTTGGCGTAGAGGTACAGCCCGGCGTAGAGCGTCGGGACCAGCGCCATCGCGAGGACGGCCAGACGCGGCATGGTGCCGGTGGCCAGCCGACGCAGCTCGGACACGGCCAGGCGGACGGCGGTCATCGGGCGGCCTCCTCGGCCTCGGCGGGCTCGGTGTCCTGGCGGGTCCCGGGGTCACCCTCGGGCTCGACCTCGGGGTCCGGACCGGAGGGACGGAGCACCTCGCGCCGCACCACGCGAGGCGGGGCGTGGAGCGTGTCGCCCACGGCGGCCGGCAGGTCGACGCCGAGGTCGCGGGCGGACGACCGCGTGCACTGCACGAGCACGCCCGTGCCGCCGGCGGCCAGCGAGCGGGCCAGGTCCCACCAGTCGGCAGGATCGCCGCCGTGCCGGTCCGGCAGGGTGAGGACGACGAACCGTACCTCCGGGTCCTCCACGGCGAGGCCGGCGAGGACGGCGGTCCGCACCGCGCCCGGCAGCTGGTCCACCCGGCGCCCGCGGTCCGGCGTCAGCCCGTGGGCGTCGAGCCAGCGCGCGACGTCCCGGGGCCAGGACCGGCGACCGGCGAGGGCCAGGCCCTCGGCGACCACGTCGGCGAGCGTGAGGGCGTCGTCCGGGTCGTTGAGCCCCGGCACGTCGACGACGGCACTGATCCGGCGGAGCCTCGCCGGCGTGACCTCGGCGCCGTCGAGGCGCACCGTCCCGGCGGACGGCACGAACCGGCCGGTCGCGACCAGCGCCAGCGCCGTGTGGCCGTGACCGGGCTCCGCAGCGGCGAGCAGCGCCTCGCCGGTCGCCCACGAGAAGCCCACCGACGTCAGCATCGGCTCGCGCCGTCCGTCGGCACGCACGCCGTCCACGGTGATCCGCATCGCCGCCTCCTTGTTGACCATTGGTCAACAACGCTAGCGTTGCTGTTGACCAGCGGTCAACAAGACGGGTACAACAGTGCTATGACCTCCCGCACACGCCAGGATCCCGCCGACCGTCGGCGACAGCTCCTCGACGTCGCCTGCGAGGCCGCCGAGGCCGGCGGGCTGGAGACCCTGACCCCGGCCGCCGTGGCCGCGCAGGCCGGCGCCTCGAAGGGCCTGGTGTTCCACTACTTCGGCACGACGGCGCAGCTGCGGCGCGCCGTCGCCCTCGAGGCGATCGAGCGGCTCGCCGCCGACCTCGCACCCGACGACGGGCCGCTGGTCGAGCGCCCGGCCCGGGCGCTGTCGGCGTTCCTGGGGTCCGTCACCGCCCGCCGCCGGGTGTGGGAGGACATCTGGCGCGGAGTGCTCGCCGGGGACCCGGTCACGGAGGACGCCCTGCGCGCCATCCGCGCCGACCTCGTGGGACGGCTGACGACGCTGGCGGACATCGGCGTCACCGCCGACGCGCGCCTCGACCTGCTCGCCCGGGGCTGGGTCGCGCTGGCGGAGACCATGACGGCGGCGTGGCTCGGCGAGGGGTCCACGAGCCGCGAGGACCTCAGCGACCTGCTGCTGTCCAGCCTGTCCGTGCTCGTCCCGGAGCTGCCGGAGCCGGCCCGCTCGGCCGTCGCCGAGGTCTCCGGCGCCCCGTAGCCCCGACCGTCGCGCTCAGAGTCGTGCGGCGAGCACCTCGACCAGCGCCTTGCCCTCGACGCCCTCGAGCTGGACGGCCTGGGTGCGGCAGGAGAACCCGTCGGCGATGAACTCCTCGCCCTCCTCCTGCGCCCGCAGGGCCGGCAGCAGGGCGTTCTCCGCCACGGCCACCGACACGTCGTAGTGGCCCTTCTGCATGCCGAAGTTGCCCGCCAGGCCGCAGCAGCCCGCCAGCTCGGTGACGGTGGCGCCGGCCTGCGCGAGCAGGGCGCGGTCGGCGGCGAACCCCATGACGGAGTGCTGGTGGCAGTGCGGCTGCACGACGGCGGTGACGTCGCTGAGGTCCGGCAGCTCCCACCCGGAGTCCTCGGCGGGGGCCGTGGCCGGGTCGGTGAGCAGCTCCGCCAGGGTCCGTGTCGCCCCCGCGACCGCGTGGGCCCGCGGGTCGTCGGGGAACAGGTCCAGCAGGTCCGAGCGCAGCACGGCCGTGCACGACGGCTCGAGGCCGAGGATGGGGTAGCCGTTGACCGCGTACGGGCCGAGGGTCTTCAGCAGCCCGTCGAGCCGCCGTCGCGCACCGTCGAGCTGCCCGGTGGAGATCCAGGTCAACCCGCAGCACGCCGCCGAGGTCGGGACGACGACCTCGTATCCCGCGGCCTCCAGGACCCGCACGGCGGCCTGCGGCACCGACGGGGACATCGAGTCGCTGAACGAGTCCGTCCACAGCACGACCTTCGGGCGGTCGGACTCGACGAGCCTGCCGGGCTCCTGCCGGTGGGGCAGGCCGGGGACGCCCCGGGTCGCGTACCCGAGCCGCCACCAGCGGCGGAACGACATCTCGGCGAACTCGGGCACCTGACGCCGGGTGTCCATCCCACCGGCCCACAGGACCGGCCGGCGGATCCAGTCGACCGACAGCAGCCGGTTGATCGTGCGCGGGGCGATGCCCGCCAGCCGCGCCCAGCGGGGCAGCCACCCCAGGGCGTAGTGGTCCACGGGACGCGGCCGGCCCTTGTAGGTGCGGTGCAGCACCTCGGACTTGTACTGCGCCATGTCGACGCCGGCGGGGCAGTCGGAGGAGCAGGCCTTGCAGCTCAGGCACAGGTCGAGCGACTCGCGGACCTCCGGGGCGGTGAGCCCGCCCACCAGCGACCCGTTGACCGCCTCCTGGAGCACCCGGGCGCGCCCCCGGGTGACGTCCTTCTCGTCCCGCGTCGCCTGGTAGCTGGGGCACATGAACCCGCCCGAGGCCTCGTTGTCCGCGCGGCACTTGCCCACCCCGACGCAGCGGTGCACCGCCGCGGTCAGGTCGTCGTGGTCGTGGGTGAAGCTGAAGCCGGCGTGGCCGGTCTTCCTCGAGATCCCACGCAGCGTGCCCGAGCCGAGCAGCCCGTTCCGGCCGACCGGGCCCGTGGAGGGCACCGGCGACGCGGCCGGGCGACGCAGGTCGGCGTCCACGGCGGCGGGCCGGACCACCACGCCGGGGTTGAGCACGTCGCGCGGGTCGAACAACGCCTTGACCTGCTCCATCAGGGCGACGGCCTCGGGCGAGTAGATGAGGGGCAGGAGCTCGGACCGCGCCCGGCCGTCCCCGTGCTCGCCGGACAGCGACCCGCCGTACCGGGCGACGAGCTGCGCGGCCTCGGTCATGAACGTGCGCAGCACCGAGCCGGAGGCCTCCAGCGGGATGTCGATGCGCAGGTGCAGGCACCCGTCGCCGAAGTGGCCGTACGGCAGCCCGTCGACCCCGTAGCGCGCCATGAGCGCGTCGAGGTCGCGCAGGTAGGCACCGAGGTTCTCCGGCGGCACGGCCGAGTCCTCCCAGCCGGGCCAGGCCTGCTCGCCGGCGGGCGTCCGCCCGGCCAGTCCCGCGCCGTCGGCCCGGATCTGCCACATGCGGGTCGCCTCGGGGCCGGCCGGGTAGACGGCCGCGCCGACGGCGGACGAGGCGCCCACGATCATCTCGGCGAGCTCGCGCACCTCGTTCTCGCTGCCCCCGCCGACCTCGATCATCAGCCAGCCGGCACCCTCGGGCAGCTCAGGCACCGCGCCGGCCCCCTTCGCGCGCCGCACGACGTCGACGAGCCGGGCGTCCAGCCCCTCGATCGCGAGCGGGTCGTGCTCGAGCAGCACGGGGACGTCGTCGGCGGCCGAGGGCATGTCGGGGTAGCCGAGCACCACCAGGGTCGGCGCGTTCGGCAGGGGCACCAGGTCGAGGGTCGCGCCGAGGACCGTCACCAGCGTGCCCTCGGTCCCGACGAGGAACTTCGCCAGGTCCGAGCCGTTCTCGGGCAGCAGGTGCTCCAGGGAGTACCCCGAGACCTGCCGGCCGAACCGCCCGAACTCGGTACGGATCAGCGCCAGGTTCTCGCGGACGAGCTCGGCCAGCCCCGGCACGGCCGCGAAGCCGGCGTCGCCCCGGCCCGCGGTGAACCGGCGGCCGTGCCCGTCGACCACGTCGAGCGCGACGACGTTGTCGGCGGTGCGGCCGTAGGCCACGGCGTGCGGGCCGCACGCGTTGTTGCCGATCATGCCGCCGAGGGTGGCGCGGTTCTGCGTCGACGGGTCGGGACCGAACCGCAGCCCGTGCGGCCGCGCCGCGTGCTGCAGCGAGGACATGATGACGCCCGGTTCGACGTCGGCGGTCCGCGCCGTGGGGTCGACCGCGTGGATCGTGTCCAGGTGCTGGGACAGGTCGAGGACGACACCGGGCCCGACGGAGTTGCCGGCCACCGAGGTCCCGGCTCCCCGCGCCGTGACCGGCACCTCGAGCTCGCGCAGCACGTCCAGCGCCGCCACCACCTCGTCGGTGCTCCGGGGGAAGACGACGAGATCGGGCACCACGCGGTAGTTGGAGGCGTCCGTGGAGTACTCGGCACGCCGACGGGTGGAGCTGTCCACCGTCCCGTCCATGACGGTGCGCAGGGCCGCGGCGACGGCCTCGCGGGCCTCGGCGGCGGCCGCCTGGGCCTCGCGTTCCGCCTCTCGCCGCGCCGCGCGGTCGGCCTCCCGTCGTGCCTCCGCCGCGGCGTCGCCGTGCGCGGCGGAGCGCGCCGACGAGGTCGTTCCGTCCGGGCCGGTCGCTGAGGTCGTCTGAGCGGACACGTGGCGATTGTGCCACCGCCGTCGGGGATGGTGGCGAATCGTCCACACCCGCGCGTTCCTGGGCCGTCCCCCGCGCGCCCGGCCCCGCACGCGGATAGCGTCGGTGCATGCGCGTCGTCGTCATCGGAGCCAGCGGAAACGTCGGGACCGCGATCCTGCGGGCCCTCGTCGCCGAGCCGGTGGTGACCCAGATCGTCGGGGTCGCCCGCCGGATCCCCCGCACGGACGGGTCCAGCACCGTCGGTCCGCCGCACGACGCCGCGGAGTGGGTGAGCGTCGACCTGACCGACGACGCCACCGTCGCCGAACGGCTCGACGCGGCCGTCGTCGGGGCGGACGCGGTCGTCCACCTGGCCTGGGCGATCCAGCCGGCCCGCGAGCCGGACACCCTGCACCGCCTCAACGTCGACGGCACCCGTGCGGTCACCGCCGCGGTGGTCCGCAACCGGGTCCCGCACCTGCTGTTCATGTCGGCCTCCGGGGTCTACTCCCCCGGCCCGGCCGACGGGTCCGCGATCGACGAGGACTGGCCCCGCGACGGCGTGCCCGGGTCCTCCTACGCGCTGCAGAAGGCCGAGGTCGAGCACCACCTCGACGCCCTCGAGGAGTCCGAGCCGTGGCTGACCGTGACCCGGATGCGCGCGGCGATCATGCTGCAGCGTGAGGCCGGTGCCGAGATCGGGCGCTACTTCCTCGGGCCGCTCGGGCAGCTCGGCCTCAAGGTCGCGACCGGCCCGCTGGGCCAGGCGCTCGGCGGGGCGGTGCGGGGCTGGCAGGGTCTGCCCGAACCCGACGAGCCGCCGCTGCTGCCGCTCATGCCGTTCCCGGCGGGTCTGCGCCTGCAGGTGCTGCACCCGGACGACACGGCCGCCGCCGTGCGCGCCGCCGTCGTCGGCCGCCACGGCGGCGCCTTCAACCTGGCGCCCGACGGCGCGCTGACCGGTCAGGACATGGCCGACCTGCTGGCGGCCGGGCAGCTCGTCGAGCTGCCGGTCGGCCTGCTGCGCGGGGGCCTGGACCTCGCCTCCCGCGCCCGCCTCGTGCCGATCGACGCCGGATGGCTCGACATGGCGGCCGCGAACATCGTCATGGACGCCTCGCGCGCCCGCGAGGTGCTGCGCTGGCAGCCGGCCCGGCCGCAGGGCGAGGTGCTGCTCGAGGTCCTGCACGGGGTGCTGGACCGCGCGAGCGCCGACACCCCGCCCCTGCAGCGCTGAGCGCCCGCCCCGCGGCGGCGGGACGGGCGCTCAGGACATGACGCGGGTCGGCTCAGTGCTCGTAGACGACCTCGAGCACGATCTCGTCGACGGTGCCCAGGGCCTTGGAGACCGGGCAACCGATCTTCGCGGCCTCGGCCGCCTGACGGAACGACGCCTCGTCGAGACCGGCGGCGAAACCCTTCACGGTCAGCACGCTGGAGGTGATCCGGTGACCGCCGTTCGGGTCGTCGTCGAGGGTCACGTCCGCGGTGACCTCGACCTGGTCGGGCGTGCCGCCGAGCGCGGCGAGCTCGGCCGACAGGGCCATCGCGAAGCAGGACGAGTGGGCGGCGGCGATGAACTCCTCGGGGCTCGCCACGCCGTCGGCCGACTCCGCGGCACGCCGCGGGAACGAGACGTCGAAGGTCCCGGTACCGGAGCTGGCGAGCTCGACCTTGCCCGAGCCGTCGGTGAGGGTGCCGCTCCAGGCGGTGCGTGCGGTACGGGTGGGCATGGCGCCTCCTTCGCGCTGTACATCAGGACCCGACCGACAGTACCCCGGGAAACGGCTCAGCGAGAGGTGGTGTCGAGCGCCTCCTCCGCGACGGCCACCACCGACCAGGTGCTGCCGTCGGCGTCGGTGAGCTCGTAGGCGGGCAGCAGCAGGACGCCCTGGTCGGCGGTGAACTCCTGGGCGAGCCCGAGCCGTGCCCCGGTGATCGTCACGTCACGCACGGGCCAGGACAGGTCGCTGCCCGACGACGGCGGCGCCGGCGGGACGGTCGGTTCGCTCAGGTCGGGCTCCACCGCGTCGGGAGCGGGCAGCTGCCGGGTGCTCGGCTCCAGCCCGGAGACGGTGTCGTCGGCGTACGCGATCGGCCAGGTCTGCTGCCCGAACCGCGGGTCGCCGAGCCGCTCGACCGCCTCGGCCGGGCTGACGACGGGGTAGTCGCCCAGCGAGACCGTCTCGGCGAGGAACCCGTCCGCCCAGGCGACACCGTCCTCGGTGACCGTCACGCTCCACGTGGCACCCGTGCGCCGGCCCTCGACCACCTGGTACGCGACGGCACGACGACCCACGCCGGACGCCTCGGCCACCTCGACCTCGTACTCGGCCGGGTCGGCGCCGACCGCGGTCATCAGCTCCCGGAGCCCGTCGGCGGCGTCCTCGGCGGGGACCGTCTCCCCGTCGGGGACGGGGCAGGGAGCCGGCTCGATCGCTCCCTGCGACTCCGTCGACTCCTCCGGCAGGACCTCGACCTCCTCGCACCGCCAGGGGTCCAGGGTGGGGTCCGTGTAGCTGAAGTACGCGATGCCGTCCGCGGCGAGCCACAGGCTCGGACCGCTGCCGTCCCGGGGGCCGACTGCCCAGGAGCCGAACTCCCACCGCGGCTCGCCGGCGACGTCGAGGGCCGCGGCCAGGTCGGCCGCACCGGACTCCGTCGCGACGTCGGCGGCGTCGTACGCGAGCGCCGCCGCCGTGCCCGGCTCGGTGGACAACCCCTCCTGGGAGAACGTGACGCGGCCGCCGAAGCCGGGCGCCGGCATCACGGACGTCCCGACCGCCGGGTCCGTCGCGGCCTGACCGCCGAGCGCGCGCTCCTCCGTCACCACGCCGCCCTCGCCGCCGGCCCCGCCGTCCAGGGAGATCGGGGGCAGCGCGCCGTCGGCGACGGTCGGGCCCGCTCCCCCGCCCTCGGCGACGCCGACGGCGTACCCGCCGCCGGTCAGTGCCACCGCACCCGCCACGCCGGCGGCGACGAGCCACCCGGACCGACGCCGGGCGCGTGCGACCGCGAGCTCGTCGGCGCTGCCGTGCGCCGGTCCGCCCTGCTCCTCGCGCAGCGCGTCCGTCTTCGCGCGCAGCACCCCGTGCCGCGTCTCGACCCCGGCGGCCGGGTCGGCCGCGGTGAGCCGGTCGAAGGCCTCGTCTCGCTGGTCCATCACGACCTCCTGACGCTTCGGTGACGGTGCCGGTGCGCGGTCCTGTCCGCACACCCGGTCTGTGTCGTCACGGTCGGTTCGCTTGCTCGACGTCGTCCGCGGACCCGGCCGAGCCCACGGCCTCCAGCCAGGCCGCGCGCAGCCTGGACCGGGCGCGGGACAACGCCGCGTCCGCCCCGCCGCGCGAGACGTCGAGCACCTCGGCGAGCTCGTCCCCGCTCAACCCGTCCCAGGCCACCAGCAGCAGGATGCGCCGGTCGCGGGGGCTCAGCCGCCCGAGGACGTCGCGCACCGCGTCGTCGGTCACCGCGAGCGCCGCCGGGTCGACGTCGTCGGGCTGCTCGGGGACCGCCGCGACCGGCATCGCCCGGTGCTTGCGCCGATGGTTGGCCAGCACGTAGCCGGCCGTGCGGTAGAGCCACGGCAGCTCGGCGCCGCCGGGGACGTCCTCGCGGCGTCGCCACGCGGTGGCGAGCACCTCCGCCGCGAGGTCCTCGGCCTCGTCGCGTCGGCCGTCGCCGGCGGGCAGACGCCGCACGAGGTAGCGGTGCACGGCACCCGCGTGCGCGGCGAAGAGCCTGTCGAACCATGCGGCGTCGTGCTCGGTCGCCTCGTCGGCGGTCACGGGGCCTCCTGCGGTCGTCGTCGGGTCCGCGCCGGCCGAGCGGGGTGCTCGGGCGCCGGTCTACCCGGTGTGTGTCCCGAGCAGGGCCAGCCTTGCACGACGGCGGCCCCCGACCTGGTCAGGTCGGGGGCCGCCGCGCTGCGGAGGGCGGTCAGCAGGAGGCCGGGCCCTCCCACACCTGGGTCGCGCCGGGCTCCTCGCCGGTGGTCCACCACTTCGCGGTCCACTCCGCGCCGTCGTGGCTCACGACGTCACCCCCGACGTACACGGCGCCGGGCTCCCAGGCCGTGGCGGTGCAGTCCCCGGGAGCGGTCGTCGGTGCCGGCGACGGCTCCCCGCCGTCGCAGGCACCGGTCTCTGCCCAGACGTCGGCGGTGCCGGGCTCCTCGCCCTGCGTCCACCACTTCGCCTCCCACTCGCTGCCGGCGTGGGCGACGACGTCGCCGCCGGTGTACACCGCACCCGTCTCCCAGGCCGTGGCCGCGCACTCCCCGGGCTCCGGGGTCGGGTCCGGGCTCGGCGACGTGGTCGGGTTCGGCGTGGGCTCCTCGGTGGGCTCGGGGTCCGGCTGGTCCGGCACGTCGACCGGCCCGGCGGAACCCGTGTAGAGCCCGGCGGCCAGGGCGTCGACGAGCTCGCCCTCCTCGTCGCCGGACAGGTCCCACCACATGCCGCCGCCGAGACCCTGCTCACGGACGTAGCCGACCTTCTGGGTCACGCTCTGCGGAGTGTCGAGGGACCACCACTGGTTCCCGTCGTACCGCCAGGCGGCGCCGATCTCGGCGTCGTAGTACTCGGTGCCGAGGGTCTTCAGCACGTCGTAGTCCTCGTTGCCGGCCTCCCAGGTGCCGGGTGCCGCGCCGGTGGCCGGGCCCCAGGCGTCCGCGGACGTGGCGCCCTGCCAGCCGCGGCCGTACATCGCCAGGCCGAGGCCGAGCTGGGCGGGGTCGATGCCGGCGCCGGTGTACTCCTGCACCGCCTGGTGCACGGAGAACTGCCGGCTCGGCTCGCGCGGGTCGGCGGGGTCGTCGTACAGGTTGCCCTGGTGGCCGGTCAGCGAGGCGTCCCAGGCGCCGTGCAGGTCGTAGCCCTGGACGTTGCCGTAGTCCAGGGAGTCGAAGATCCGCGGGTCGTTCCACCCGCCGGCGGCGATGTCGGCGGGGTTGGCCGGCAGGAAGGCCGACAGCAGGTAGTCCTCGCCGGTCTCGGCGCCGTAGGCGTCGAGCTGGGCGCGGAACTCGGCGAGCAGCAGCCGGAAGTTCTCGGCATCGTTCTCGACGTCGACGTGGTTGCCCTCGAGACCGTTGGTGGAGCCGGGCCACTCCCAGTCGATGTCGATGCCGTCGAACACCCCGGCGGCGGCCCCCTGCCCGCCCCTGCCGTCGATGACGGGCAGGTCGCCCCGGATGTACAGGTCGAGGCAGGAGGACACGAAGTTCTGCCGGGACTCCGGTGTCGCGGCCGCCTTCGAGAAGTTCTTCGACCAGGTCCAGCCGCCCAGCGAGATCATCACCTTGAGCTGGGGGTGCTTCTCCTTGAGCTGCTTGAGCTGGTTGAACGACCCGGCCAGCGGCTGGTCCCAGGCGTCGGCCTCGCCGGAGACGCTCTCGGCCGCGGAGTAGCTCTTGCCGTAGTCGGCGTAGGCGTCCCCGGCGCCGTCGGAGCCGTTCGGACCGGTGCCCTGGGCCTTGTTCGCCTCGAAGCACTCGAGGGTCTCGTGGTGGATGTTGCCGAAGGCGTAGTTGATGTGGGTGAGGTCGGCCGCGACGCCGGACGTGTCGAGATCCTTGACGTGGAAGTCGCGTCCGTAGACGCCCCACTGCGTGAAGTACCCGACGTTGCGGTACCCGTTGATGGCGCTGTCGCCGGAGGAGGTCTCGGCGGCCGTCGCGCTCGTGGCGGCGACGGCGCCGACGGCTCCCGTCACCGCGACGGCGAGGCCGGTCAGGGCGGCCGCGACGCGGCGCACCCCTGGTCGTGATCCGGTCATGGTGCTGTCCTTCCTGTGGGTGGTCGGTGCGTCGTGCACGGTCAGCAGGTGCCCTCGTCGGTCCAGGCGTCGGCGCTCGCCGTGGGTTCGGCCCGGGTCCACCACTTCGCGGTCCAGGCGTGGCCCGCGTGGGTGACGGCGTCCCCGCCGGTGTAGGTGCCGCCGGTCTGCCAGGCGGGGGCCTCGCAGGCGGTGCCGTCCGCCGCGCCGCCGCCGTCGTCGCCGCCCCCGGAGCCGCCCGAGCCGGCGGGCAGGTCGACGACGGTGACACCCCGCGGCTGGTCGTAGGTGGTGGCGTAGTCGGTCCCGTCGACGGTGACGACCACGTTGGAGAGCTGCGCGATCGGCAGGGTCCAGGTCAGGTTGTTGGTGATCGACCCGCCGGCGGGGATCCCCCCGGCCGGCACCGTGAACTCCGCGTCGTGGAAGTCCGCGGTCAGCCCGCCGACGTTGTCTCCGGTGTGCCCCTGGCGCGTCGTGGTCGTGCCGAACCCGGACCAGTCGCTCATCTCGCCGAGGTCGCTCGTGCCGTACTGGAACGAGATCGTGGCGCCGGCCGGGACGTCCGTGGCCCCGTGGTTGGTGAGGACGACCTTCGGGGCGATCGGGTAGTTGTTGTCCCCCAGGGCGAACTCGGTGTAGTCGATGCTCAGGTCGAGCGCCCGGTCCGGCATCGGCCGGTCGGCGTTCGCCTTCGTCGCGCCGTACGGGGCGACGCCGGACAGCTTCGCGTGCATCAGGTCGACCAGCGTCGAGCCGATCCCGTACTGCCCGGCCGCCTCGTCGTAGGCGTAGTCGCCGGCGAGCTCCCAGATCATCATGCCGCCGAGCCCGGAGTCGACGACGTGGTCGGCCTTCTCACCGATCGCCCAGGTGGTGTCGCCCGAGAGGTAGGTCCGCGTGGTCTCGTTCCACCACCACTCGTTCTTGGTCACCTCGTCGACGTGCCGGGTGTAGGTGCCCTCGATCGTGGTCGGCACGCCGTAGGAGGCGGCGTAGTCGCCGACGACGCCGTCGGCGAGGTTCAGTGCGTGCCAGATCGGGTTCACGCCGGCCGGGATCGCGTTCCCCTGCGGGTCGGTGTCGTACCAGAGGTTGTCGATACCGTCCGCGCCGTACCCGCAGGAGCCGTTGGTCCCCGCCGGGCAGTCGAAGCCCGCCGGTGCCGGGGCGGTGCCGCCGTCGCCGTAGGTGCCGCCCTGCACGTCCTGGAACCCGCGGGTGTAGAAGCCCACGCCCAGGTTGATGCGGCCGGACTGCATCGCGCCGCGGAAGTAGTGCGCGGCCCAGTCGCCGTTGAGGTAGCCGATGCCGTCGTAGGCGGTGTAGACGCCGCCGGCGGCCAGCTCGGGGTCGTCGCCGCCGTCGAACAGCGGCGAGTTGCCGCCCACGTACTCGTTCCACGCCCCGTGCAGGTCGTAGGACATCAGGTTGACGTAGTCGAGGTACTGGACGACCTGGTGGGCCTCCATGCCGCGCAGCAGCCAGCCGGAGGACGGCGAGGCGGTGGTGAGCAGGTAGTACTCGCCGTCCTCCGCACCGGCGACGTCGAGCTTCTCGCGCAGGGTGCGCATCAGGTCGACGTAGCCGGAGAACAGCTCGCCGCGACGCGCGTCGGAGAACGCGAAGTCGTCGGGGTTGCCGGCGTTCGTGTTCGACGTCGGGTACTCGTAGTCGATGTCGATGCCGTCGAACCCGTAGGTGCGGATGAGGTCGACGACGGAGTCGGCGAAGGTGTCGATGCCCTCCTGCGTCTCGGTCATCGTGTAGAAGCCGCCCGAGGCGACCCGGTTGCCGTCACCGTCGAAGTAGCCGCCGGTCTCGGCCCAGCCGCCGACGGCGGGGATCACCTTGACGCCCGGGTTGGCGGCCTTGTACTGCGCGAGCTGGTTGAAGTGCCCCGTGTACGGCAGCGCCGGGTCCATCTCCTGGCCGGGCCAGGTGGCATCCGTGGCCGGGTTGCCGGGCACGTCCTCGTTGACCGACACCCTGTTGTCCGGGCCGACGTGGGCGAACGCGTAGTTGACGTGCGAGACCTTGCCCCAGGGGATGTCGCTCGCGAAGTAGCTCGGCTGGTCGTTCCCGCCCGTGCGCCAGCTCGTGAAGTAGCCGATGACACGGCGGTCGAGCCCGTTGGGCAGGATCTCGCGGCCGTCGGTGTCGTAGACGTCGCAGTAGGGGGTGTCGACGCCCGCGGTCGGCTTCATGCCGTCGGGGCGGCAGACGTCGTCCGGGTTGGTCGAGATCGGCTCGCCCGGGTCCGCGGTCGGTTCCCCGGTCGGCTCGGGGCTCGGCTCCGCGGTCGGTGTCGGCTCCGGGCCGGGCTCGTCGGTCGGCTCCGGGGTCGGCTCGGGGCCGGGCCCGGTGGCGCCGCAGGCGCCGTCGCTCGTCCAGGGGCCCCACTCAGCGGACCCGGGCTCCTCGCCCTGGGTCCACCAGCCGGCCGTCCAGTTCTCCCCCGCGAACGAGGCGACGTCACCCGCGGTGTAGACGGACTCGGCCGTCCACGACGGCTCGCACGCGACGGCGGCGGTCGCCGCTCCGGTGCTCGTGGCCGCCGCGAGGGTCGTCGCCAGCAGGACGACGGCGGCACCGGCGGCGCCGAGCCGGCGCGGTGCCGGGTGGGTTGCTCGCATGAGAGGTCTCCCTCGTGTCGTCGGGGACGCCACCGCCGGCACCGGCCGGAGGACCCGCCGGGCGGTTCGTCGATGAACGCGTCCCTAAAAAGTAAGGGAACCTACCTTTCGACGGATCAGGGATCCCCACAGACTTGCCCGCCGCGACCGCCGCCCGGGCTACGGGTGATCCCGTACGGGTCGTCAGGCGTCGGGGCGCAGCGCCCGGACCAACAGCTCGGACCGCGAGGAGACGTCGAGCTTGCGGAACACCCGCCCGAGGTGGACCTCGACCGTCCGCACCGAGACGGAGAGCTCGACGGCCACCTGCCGGTTGGTCAGGCCGCGTGCGACGGCCTCGACCACCTCGAGCTCACGTGCGGTAAGCGTCGTCGACCACGCCGGCGGAAGCCCGGTCCTCCGAGCCGCGTCCGGCGCCCCCGGGCCGGAGGCTCGTGCCGCAGCCGCCGCGAGCAGCGACCCCGACGGCGGTACGACGCCCGGCAGCAGCGCGGCGACCGTCCCCGCCGCCGCGCGCCGGACCGGTCCGATCCGGCGCCACACCTCGACAGGCGGCCCGGCACCCGGGGCCCGCTCGCGGGCGAGACGACCGGCCAGCTCGGCGGCCAGCCCTCCGACCACGTGCGCGGACGGCAGACGAGCCGCGGCGTCCGCCAGCACGTCCACGGCGGCGCGGGCGTCGCCGGTGCACACCAGCACGAGGGACTGGACGACGCGCAGGTGCGCCTCGACCAACGGCGTCAGCGCCCCGGAGGCCACGGGCCAGGGCCCCGGCCGCGGGACCGTCGGCACGGCTCCCACGACCGTCCGGGCGAGGGCGGCGTCGGCCCCGACCGGGTCGTCGTCCAGGAGCCGCAGGGCGTCGACGACCGCAGCCATCGCCGTCCGGTCCGACGTCGTGGGCGCGAGGACGACGAGGGGGTCGACGAGCCGGGCCAGCGCGGCCGCGGGACGGTCGCGGCCGCCGTGGCGGGGCGCCGTCGGGCCGGCCCCCACCGGGGCACCCCGTCGCAGGGTGGCCACGGCGTGGACGAGCCGTGCGGCCTGCCGGGCGACCCCGGCGTCCGGGCCCCCGGCCGCGTCGCGCAGCCACCGGTCGGCGTCGTCGAGGCACCCGCTCCACAGGGCGCAGCGGCCGGACAGCAGGGCGGCGGCCGCCCGCCGGGGCCCCACGGCGTGCGAGACGGCCTCGCGGGCGACGCGGTGGGCGGCCGAGGCGTCGCCCCGCTGCAGCAGCAGGTCCGCCAGCTCCAGCAGTCCGTCGGCGAGCAGCTCGTCGCCGGACGGCGTGCTCACCGCCGTGTGCCACAGGGCGGCCGCCGTCTCACCGACCCGACGGGCGGCACCGGCGAGCGCGGCGTGGAGCGCCACCCGCTCGGACAGATCGGCGGCCGCGTGCAGCGCTGCGCGCACCCCGGGATCCACCAGGGCGGCCGACCCGTCGCGCACGGTCAGCCGGTCGGCGACCACCGGCCGGGCCAGCACGGCGGCGTCGGCACCGGCGGCGTCCAGCACGACCTCGGCGCGCCCGGACACCGCCAGGGCCGCGCAGAGCAGCACCCGGCGTTCCTCCGGGTCGAGCGCCGCCACCGGGACGCGGGCCCGTAGCGCGGGCACGGCCGGCAGCGGGTCGGGAAGAGCCGATCCGCCGGCGACCTGCGCCGGACGCAGAGCGGCCACGAGCTGCTCGACGGCCTCGGGGTCACCGGCGGCCGCCCGCGCGAGCCACGCCCCCACCCAGGGCGCCACGACGACGCCCCCGGTGCCGGTGCGCCGGGCCGCCGGCGCTGCCGGTGCTGCCGGGTCCAGGGACGTCATCGTCAACCTCCCGGTGATCCGCACGATCGGTGCAGGTCACGAGTTTGTCAGGTTTCCGGATGATATCCCGGGTCACCGGTTGCCGCTCCGGTTGTCAGGTCTCCAGCAGCATCGTGACCGGCCCGTCGTTGACGAGGTCGACGGCCATGTCGGCACCGAACGCCCCGGTCGCGACCTCGAGACCGCGCCCGCGCAGGTCCGCCACGACGGCGTCGACGAGCGGCTCGGCGACGGGGCCGGGCGCCGCCGCCTGCCAGGTGGGCCGCCGTCCCTTGCGGGCGTCCCCGTAGAGCGTGAACTGGCTGACCACCAGCACCGGGGCACCCTCGTCCGCGGCGGAGCGCTCGCCCCGCAGGATCCGCAGGTCCGCGATCTTGCGGGCGATCGTCGCGACGTCGGCGGGCCCGTCGTCGTGGGTCACGCCCACGAGCGCCACCAGGCCCGGCCGGTCGATCGTGCCGACGACCTGGCCGTCCACGGTCACCCGGGCCCGGGTCACCCGCTGGACCACGGCCCTCACGAGGCCACCTCCGCCCGGACGGCCACGGTGGAGCGGACCTCGCCGACCGGTGCGCCGCCCCCGAGCACGGGCGTGGCGCCGAGCGCGTCCAGCGCCGCCTCGTCGGCGCCGGGCACGTCGAGGGCCCCGGCGGCGCGCAGGGCGGCGGCCAGCACCGCCGGCCGCGGCCGGGAGGCCCCGTCGAGCACCTTGAACGCCAGCGCCGCCCCACCCGGCAGAGCGGCGGCGTACACCCCGTCGGCACCGTCCTTGGCGAGGAGGCCGGGCACCGCACGCATCGCGCGCGTCGCGTCGCGACCGTCGCCGCCGACCAGCTCCGGGAAGGCGGTCATGGCCGCGACCACCCGCCGCTCGGGGCTCCCGGCCGGCGCCTGGACCATGCGCGAGAAGGACCGCGCGAGACCGGCCGGCGTGGTGGAGAACAGGGGTGCCCCGCACCCGTCGACCGTGACGCGCCGGGCGGCGTCCGGGCCGGCGAGCTCGACCACCGCGGCCCGTACCGCCTGCTGGAGAGGGTGGTCCACGGCCAGGTACCCCTCGAGGGGCCAGCCGGCGACCCGGCAGGTGGCCAGCATCGCGGCGTGCTTGCCGGAGCAGTTCTGCGTGAGGCGGTCGGGCCCGTGCCCGGCCCCCTGCCACGCCGCCGCGGCCTGCGGGTCGTACGGCAGGTCGGGGGTGTTCGCCAGCGACTCCTCGGTCAGCCCCACCCCGGCCAGGATCTGCCGGGCCACCCCGACGTGCCGGGGGGTCCCGTCGTGGCTGGCGGCGGCGAGCGCGAGCTGGTCGGCCGGGAGCTCCAGCCCGGCGCGCAGCATGGCCACGGCCTGGACGGGCTTGAGGGAGGAGCGCGGCCAGATCTCGACGTCCGGGTCCCCGGCCGCGAGCACCACCGTGCCGTCCGGGTCCAGCACGACCAGGTGACCCAGGTGCACGGACTCCACCAGGCCGCCCCGAACGACCTCCGCCAGCGGGACGGCTCCCTGCGCGACGCTCACCATCCGTTCGACCCCTGCGACCGGCCCTTGCCCCGTCCGGTGCCGTACGGCTTGAGCCGCGGGCGGACGTCGACGAGGTAGATGATGGCGGCGACCACCGCGACGATGCTGAGGAACCCGAGGGAGCTGATCGCCCCGCCCGAGGTGGGCAGCGCGAGGAAGCCGAGCGCCGTGGCGACACCCAGGATGACCAGCCAGATCGGCTTGGACAGCTTGCCCTCGGCGGTGAACCCGTGGGCCGGACGTCGCACGGCGTCGACGAGGGCGAACACCTCGATGACGAAGATGACGATCGCCAGGATGACGAAGACGTAGAACTGCAGGCTCGCGATCACGGGCCCAGGCTACGGCAGCACCCGCAGTCCGTGGCTCCGCGCGGCGGTCGCCACCCGCTCGTCCCAGGCCGCGAGGATCCCGCCGTCGCGCATGACGGCGATCGCTCCGGCCACGTGCACCGCGTCGGCGCCCCGCAGCGGGTCCGTCCCCGCGGCCAGCGCGGCGGCCTGGTCGGCGAGCTCCGCGGTGACCTCCACCCGGTGCAGGGCCGGCCACAGCTCCTCCCACCGGGCGACGGCCCGGTCGTGCTCCGCGGCGTCCAGGACGCCGGCCCGCAGCCCCGCCGCCAGCGCCGCTCGCAGCTCGACGTCCGCGAGCCGCGAGGTCACCACGAGGTCGGCGCGGTTCCACAGCGCGCTCGCGAGCTCGGACCCCGGCTCCGGGACGCAGAGCTTCACCAGGGCGCTGGCGTCGAAGTAGACGAGAGCCATCGCTGTCCCGCCCCGGTCAGCGCCGGATGCGGCGCACGAGACCGGACAGGGCGGAACCGGACGTCGAGCGGTGCGCGCCGTGGCCGGGGCCGGTCGGCTCCGGGGCCGACGGCACCTCGTGCACGGGCCGCGACCCGTCCGCCGGGGAGACCAGGCCGTCGCGCACCAGCTGGGCGACGAGGTCGGCGCTCTGGACGCCGGTGAGGCGGGCGACCGGGACCCCGCGCTCGGTGATGACGACCTCCTCGCCCGCGCGGGCCCGCTCGATCCACGACTTGAGCTCGGCACGCAGCGTGCTCACCGGGACGTCCATGGTCGACGACGCTACCGCAGTCGGTCCGTCGCAGGTAGGCCCCGTGGCGGGTTCGCGGCCCGAGAGACCAGGTCAGAGCTCCGGCAGCGCGGCGCGGGCGTCCCCGGCCCCCAGGCCGGCGGCCTCCAGGGTGTCCACCACGGGCGCGCGCAGCAGCACCACGAGCGAGGCGACGCCCAGGTCGTCACCCCCCACCTCGCGCGGGTCGGCCTCCGCGGCGACCTCGAGCAGCAGCGCCCGCGCCCCCTCGAGCGACGCGCCGTCCCCGAGCGCCGTCGACAGCAGCCGCACCCCGCCGGCGAAGCGGTCCACGAGGTCGGCGACGGCGGCCACGTCCGGCCAGGTGCCGTCCGGGGCGACGACGGTGGGGGCACGCCGGGCGAGCACCCGCACGCTGCGCATCGCGCGGTCGAGCAGCACCGCCTGCTCGGCCAGACGGCTGAACTCCGCCCAGTGCCCCCGGTTGACGCTCACCTGCGCGATGTCGGCGGACTTGCGTGCCGCGTCGCGCCAGTCCGCCAGCACGGGTTCGCTGGCCCGGCCGCGCACCAGCGCGGCGGCCAGCTCGTCCGCGTCGTGGTTCCGCAGCCCCCGCGCGACCGACTCGAGTGTCTCGGCCAGCTCGGAGGTGCCCCCGGCCGCCTGGGCCCGCAGCCGGCGGCGCGGGTCCCCCGGGGTCAGCACGGTCACCACCAGGGCCACCAGACCGCCGATGGCGGCGTCGGTCCAGCGGCCGAACGCGCCGTCGACGACCATCGCGAAGGGCAGCCCGACGACCACGATGGCCTGCACACCCGCCTGCGTGACCAGCAGGGGGCCGCGGTCGAGGAACCGCGCCAGCAGCGCGGAGACCAGCAGCACGACCGTGAGCTGCCACCACCCGGAGCCGATGACCTCCACGACGAGCTCGCCCATGCCGACCCCGACGGCCACGCCGGCGGCGACCTCGGCCACCCGGCGCAGCTCCCGGTCGAAGGAGAACCCGAGGCACACCCAGGCGGCCACCGCCGCGAAGAAGGGCTGGGCGTGCCCCAGCAGGGTGTGCGCGATCCCGTAGGCGGCACCGGCGGCGAGGGAGGCCTGCACGATCGGCCAGAAGCTGCTGCGGACACGGGCCCAGCCCTGGCGCAGCCGGATCCGACGGACCAGGGACCGCACGGCCGTGTTGGCGGCGTCACGCGCCCGGCGCGGGTCCGGCCCGGTCCTCACCGTTCGATCACAGCAGGCTCTGAGACCCGTCGCCACCGCGTGAGGTCAGGCCCCGCATCGTCTCGCCGCGCGCGGCGGGCCGGTCGGCCGAGACGCCCTCGCCGGGCACGACGACCTCCTGCGAGGCCGCCACGGCGATCTGCTCGGCGTCGTCCCCGGCACCGACCGGGCCGACGACGGCGAGCTCGGCGTCGACGGGGACGTTCCGCTTCACCACGGCCAGGGCCACGGGGCCGAGCTCGTGGTGGCGGGCCACGGTCGTGACCCGTCCGACCACCTTGCCGTCCGGTCCGTCGCGACGGACCTCGGCGCCGGCCTCCGGCACGACGTGCTGGGAGCCGTCGAGGTGCAGCATGACCAGGCGCCGGGGCGGCCGGCCGAGGTTGTGCACGCGCGCGATCGTCTCTTGCCCGCGGTAGCAGCCCTTGTGCAGGTGGACGGCGGTGCGCAGCCAGTCGAGCTCGTGCGGGACGGTGCGGTCGTCGACCTCGCGGGCGAGCCGCGGCCGCCACGCCTCGACGCGCAGGGCCTCGGTGGCCCACGTCCCGGCGAGCCGCCACCCGGCCACCTCCCGCGCGGCCACGGCGTCGACGAGGGTCTCCCGCGGGACGAGCACGAGACGCCAGTCGCGGTCGGCCCCGGGGTGCTCCGCGGCAGGCGGACCGTAGCGGGTGCCGCCGCCGACCACCTCGGGCCAGCTGTCGCGCCAGGTGACGGGTTCGTCCTCGGTGCCCTCGGCGTCGACGGCCTCACCGATCGCGGCGTAGGAGTCGGTCACGTCGTCGATCTCGACGCGCATCATGAACTTCATGCGCTCGAGCCACGCCACGAGCGGTGCGACGTGGTCCCGCTCGGTGACGAACCAGGTGGAGGTGCCGTCGTCGACGACCGCGAGCGCGTGCTCGGTCCGTCCTTGCGGGGAGAGCACGAACAGCTCGGTCGAGGTGCGCGGGGCGAGGTGCTCGACGTCCTGGGACGTGATCGAGTGCAACCAGCCCAGGCGGTCCGGGCCTGTCAGGCGCACCACGCCGAGGTGCGACTGGTCGACGACGGCCGCACCGCGCACGAGCGCGCGCTGCTCGGCCACCGGGTCGCCGTAGTGCCAGGCGACCCCGGCGTCCGGGCCGGTCGCCGCGACGGCGTCCGGGCGGTCCAGCAGGGGGCTGCGGTAAATCATGATTCGTCGGTGACCCGGTCGAGCTCTCCCGACGCGTACGTGCCCATCGGGTGGCCGAAGGCGGCGAGCTCCTCGACCCAGAGCAGCCGGCCGTCGACGTTGCCGTACAGCCGCTTGGCGGCCGTCACCTCGGCGGCGGTGGCGGTGCGGGCCACGAAGTCGGTGGCCAGGTCCACCCGGCCGTCGCCGACCACGCCCAGGAAGAGCGCGACCCGACCCGAGGCGTCCGTGAGCAGCACCTCGAGCGGGTGCTGGCTCTCGGAGAGGCCCTCCGGCCGCTCGGAGGCGACGCGCCAGTAGCCCGTCTCGGTGGACCAGACGGTGTCGAAGGCGGCGTCGTCGCCGACCTCACCGTCGGTGACCGCGCCGTCGGAGGCGCCGGACCGCACGGACAGCGTGGACTCGAACCGCAGGTAGGGACCGCCGTCGTGGTCGAAGACGAGCTCCTGGCGGAACTCGGTCTCCTCGATGCCCTCGTACTTGATGACACCGCCCCCGGTCCACCGCCCGACCAGCCAGGCCAGCGGGTACACCTCGGGAGCGAGTCCCTCGGGGAAGGTGAACGGCATCAGCGCTGACCGTGGAAGAGCTTGTAGACGACGTAGGCGGCGAACCAGGTGATCACTCCCACGGTGACCACCAGGAGGCTGGTGAAGAAGATCTCGAGCGCGTGGATCGACATGCCTCGATGGTACCCATCGCCGTGGGGCTAGGGTCGACCTATGACCGAGACCACAGACCGGCGATCCCTCGTCGTCAAGACGACGTCGGGCACGGACCGGCCGGAGGCCGCGAACCAGGCGCTGACGGTGGCCGCGTCGGCGGTCGCCGCCGGGGTGGACGTCTCCCTCTGGCTGACCGGGGACGCGGCGTGGTTCGGGGTGCCCGGTCGTGCCGACGAGCTGGCGCTGGAGCACGCCGCGCCGGCCGCCGAGCTGCTCGAGGCGGTGCTGGCGGCCGGGACGGTCACGGTGTGCTCCCAGTGCGCGGCGCGCCGGGAGATCGGCCCCGAGGACGTGCTCGACGGGGTGCGGATCGCCGGCGCCCCGGTGTTCGTCGAGGAGTCGCTGCGCCCGGGGGCCCAGGCCCTGGTCTACTGACCGGCGCGCCCGCGCCCTACCGCGCGGACGGACGCAGCCGGCGTCCCAGCAGGTACAGCTCGCAGCCGAGGCACAGCCCCACGGTGGCGTTGAGCGCCGCCGCGACGAAGGCGAGCCCGGCGGCCCACGGCACGACCGCGAGCGCCCCGGCCCAGCCGGCGACGACGCCCGCACCGGTCACGACGAGCCCCACGGTCTGCGCGAAGCGCGGCGGACGGACGTCCTCCAGCTCCGGCGGCGGGGCGAGCCTCGGCCGGACCAGGGTGCGGAAGAGCCAGCCCTGCCAGGTGGCCTGCGGGCCGCGCACCGCACCCGGCACGAAGCTCAGCGCGACGACGGTGAGCAGCACCAGCGCGGGCGTGGTCGGACCGATGAGGACGACGACGGCCAGCAGCAAGGCGGTGATGCCGGCCCCGACACGGGGGCCGCGGGGGTCGATGCGGGGCGGGTCGGTGGTCTCCACGGTCATGCGGTCCTCCCCGCCACGGGTGCCGACGGCACCGTCGCGAGCGCGTCCCGGGCGCGGGCCGGAGTCATCCCGCCGGACGCGCGCGCCACCTCGGTGCCGGCGGCGTCCAGCACCAGCACGGTGGGCGTGCGGCGCACCCCGGCGCGCTCCACGAGGTCGGGACGGTGGTCCACGTCGACCTCGACGTGCGTGACGCCGGGTTCCTCGGCGGCCAGCGCGCCCAGGGTCCGGGCGGTGGACCGGCAGGCCGAGCAGACCTCCGCCGACAGCTGCAGGAACGTCGCGCGGTCGCCCGGGGTCACGCCCTGGGCGACGAGCTCGTCCGTCCAGCCGGTCGCGGCGGCGTCCACGGCGCCCGGTGCGGTCGTGCGCACGCGGCCCTGGGCCGAGCGCCACGTCAGCGCGAGCACCGCCGTCACCACGAGCAACGCGGCGAGCGCGGTCCACTGTGCGGTCATGCGATGGCCTCCTTCAGATCACCACCCACCGGCAACAGATCGTTTCGCATGGATGTTCCCGGCCGTCGTCACCGGAGAATACGCGCCCCGCCCGGTCCGCGCCGGACCGTCCACCTGCGGGTCCGACCCCCGGGCTACAGGAGCATGCGGCCGACGACGAACACGAGCATCCCCGTGATCGTCACCGGGACGGCGGCCGCCGCCGCGGCGGCACGACGTCTCTCGAGGGCGGGCTGGCGTTCGAAGAGCAGACGGAGCGCGGCCGAGACGAGACCGGCGACCAGCCCGACGACGAGGCCGTGCACGGGTTCGACCTCGGGCAGGGCCGACGCGGTGCCGGCCCCCGCGGCTCCACCGAGCACGACGCCCAGCAGCGACCCGATCCACCCCCCGGCGACCGGGAGCGCCGCCACCGCCGACGCCACGGCCAGGCCGACGGCGCTGGTGACCACGAGCCCGGCACCGGCGTCCGTCGACGCGGTGGCCAGCCATCCGGCGGCGGAGACCGTGACCACGACGCCGGCCGTCATCCCGCTGACGGACTCGACCAGACGAGGGCGCCCGCCACGGCGCAGCATCTGCGCCACGAAGGCCAGCACGAGCGACAGCGCGATGACGAGGGGCAGGTTGCGCAGGATCGGCTCGCCCTCGGTGAACCAGGTGACGGCGAGCCCGCCGGCACCCGCCAGCAGCACCACCACCGAGGTCGCCCCCTCGGCCGGCAGGCGGAGCAGCGGCGCCCAGCCGGCCGTCAGCAGCAGGATCAGGAGCCCGCACGCGCCGAGCGTCCACCAGGGCCCCAGGTAGGCGGCGGTCGCCACGAGCGTGGCGAGCACCGCCGTCGTCACGGCACGGGAGGTCACGGTCACGCGGACGAGTCTCCCATGCCAAGACGTTGTGACCTTCGGGGCGCGGCAGGGTACCTTGACGATCACCCGCAGCGGGAGGAGTGCACGTGGCGGAACTGTTGATCCTGACGCCCGCGACCGGCGGTTCGGTCGAGGTGCTGCCCGCGCTGGGACTGCTCTCGCACAAGGTGCGCGTGCTCCCCATGGAGCCCTCGGCGCTCGTGGACGCCCCCGACTCGGACGTCGTCCTGCTGGACGCCCGCCGGGACCTCGTCGCCGCCCGCACCACGTGCCGCCTGCTGCACGCCACCGGGCTCACGGTCCCCCTCGTGCTGATCCTCACCGAGGGCGGCCTGACCGTCGTCAACCACGAGTGGGGCGCGGACGACCTGCTGCTCGAGTCCGCCTCCCCGGCGGAGGTCGAGGCGCGGCTGCGCCTCGTCGTCGAGCGGTCGGCGCACGGCACCCGCGAGGACTCGCCGCAGGAGATCTCCGCCGGCGAGCTCGCGATCGACGCGGGCGGGTACACCGCCCGCCTGCGCGGCCGCCCGATCGACCTCACCTACAAGGAGTTCGAGCTCCTCAAGTACCTGGTCCAGCACCCGGGCCGCGTCTTCACCCGTGCCCAGCTCCTGCAGGAGGTGTGGGGCTACGACTACTACGGCGGCACCCGCACCGTCGACGTGCACGTGCGCCGGCTGCGCGCCAAGCTCGGCCCGGAGCACGAGCAGCTCATCGGCACCGTGCGGAACGTCGGCTACCGGTTCGACCCGCCCAAGGAACCCCGCGACGACACGTCCGCCCCGGGGACGGGGCCGGGCCCCGACCGCGACGCCCCCGGCTCCGCCCACGTGTCCTCCGGCGGCTGACCGGGTAGGTTGCGGCCCGTGACCGCCATGTCCGACGCCGCCGACTACTCCTGCGCACTGGTCGACGGACCGTGGCGGCACGAGTTCGTCGCCGCCAACGGTTCCCGCTTCCACGTCGCCGTCGCCGGCCCGCGCCCCACGAACGGCGACCGGGACCCGCTCGTGGTGCTGCTCCACGGCTTCCCGCAGTTCTGGTGGGCCTGGCGTCACCAGATCGCCGCCCTGGCGGACGCCGGGATGCAGGTCGCCGCGCTCGACGTCCGCGGGGTCGCCGCGTCCGACAAACCGCCGTCGGGCCGCGACGTGCCGACCCGCACCCGCGACGTGGCCGGGGTGATCCGCTCCCTCGGACACGACCGTGCCGTCGTCGTCGGTGCGGGCACCGGCGGCGCCCTCGCGTGGGCCATGTCGGCGCTCCAGCCGGCCGTCACCGCGGCCGTCGCCGCGGTGAGCGCACCGCACCCGGGCCGCCTGCACGTCCCGGGGAGGGGCATCCTCACCCCCGCGGCCCGGCGCCTGTTCGCCGCCGCGCAGCTGCCCGGCGTCCTCGAACGCCGCCTGCAGGACGCCGACGGCGTGGCCGGCATCCTGGACGCCGGCTCCGACCGCCCCCTGGACCCGGAGGCGGTCGCGCGCTACCGGGAGGCGCTGCGCGTCCCGTTCGCCGCGCACAGCGCGGTGGACGCGCTGCGCTGGTTGTCCCGCACGTCGAGCCACCCGGCCGGACGCCGGTACCTCGCGGCCCTCAAGCGCCCGATCGACGTGCCGGTCCTGCAGCTCCACGGCGCCGCCGACGGGTTCCTGCGGCGCGAGACCGCCGACCTGGACGGGGCGGCGCTCGCGCGCGACTTCCGGTTCGAGGTCGTCGAGGGGGCGGGCCACTTCCTGCCGGAGGAGGCCCCCGACGCCGTGACCGGGCTGCTGCTCGACTGGCTGCGGCGCCCGGGCGTGCTGCGCTGACCGACGGGCGCGACGGCGGTCAGCCCTGCGGCCCCGGCCGGAGCAGCTTCGCGGCAGCGACCGGGTCGGACTCCCCCAGACCGTTCGACGGGCACCACCGCGCGACCGGGCAGGCGCCGCACGCCGGACGCCGCGCATGGCAGACCCGGCGGCCGTGCCAGACCAGGTGGTGGCTCAGCATCACCCAGTCCTTGCGGGGGAAGAGCTCGCCGACGGCGTGCTCGACCTTGACCGGGTCCTCCTCCTCGGTGAACCCGAGGCGCCGGGCGAGCCGGCCGAAGTGGGTGTCCACGGTGATGCCGGGGATGCCGAACGCGTTGCCGAGCACGACGTTCGCCGTCTTGCGCCCGACGCCGGGCAACGCCACCAGGTCCGGCAGACGGCGCGGCACCTCGCCGCCGTGCCGTTCCACGAGAGCCTGGGCCAGGCCGATCGCCGACCGCGTCTTGGCCCGGTAGAAGCCGAGCGGGCGCAGGATCTCCTCGACGTCAGCCGGTTCGGCCGCGGCGAGCGAGGTGGCGTCGGGGTACCGGGCGAACAGCGTCGGCGTCGTCGCGTTGACCCGCACGTCGGTGGTCTGGGCCGAGAGCACCGTGGCGACCAGCAGCTCGAAGGGCGTGGTGAAGTCCAGCTCCGCACGCGCGTCCGGGTAGGTCTCGGCGAGCACGCGGTCGATGCGCCGGGCCCGTCGGACCAGGGCCAGACGGGACTCGCCGGTAGGGGTAGGCTGCTCCGACGTCTCGACCATGCGGGCAGCGTAACCCCGGACTCCGACCGCAGGACGGACGCCAGGTCGCGGAACTCGAGGACCCCGCCGGTCGTTCGCCCGGACGTCACCCCGCGGCGGTGCGTCCAGGCACGACGCCCTGGTGTGAGGCAGACTGAGACCTGGAACACATTTTGACAGACGCGCGCCTCGCCCCGCTCGGGCAGAGGCCCGAGAACGTGAGGATTGCTGTGGACGACACCGTCGTGCTCTCCGCCCCCTTGTTCGCCGACATGGACACCGAGGAGTCCAAGGCGCTCATCGAGTCCATGATCCCGGTCGAGCTGGGCCGCGGGGACGTCCTGTTCCGCGAGGGGGAGCCGGGCGACCGGCTCTACGTGATCGCGCAGGGCAAGATCAAGCTGGGACGCCGTTCCAGCGACGGTCGGGAGAACCTGCTGTCGATCCTCGGACCTGGCGAGATGTTCGGCGAGCTCTCGCTCTTCGACCCGGGCCCCCGGACCGCGACCGCGTCGTCGGTGTCCGACGCGCTGTGCTACGAGCTGCGCCACCAGGCGCTCGTCCAGTGGGTCGCCGCCCACCCCAACGTCGCCACGACGCTGCTCGGCGCGCTCGCCCGACGGCTGCGCCGCACGAACGAGACCCTGGCCGACCTCGTGTTCTCCGACGTGCCCGGGCGGGTCGCGAAGGCGCTACTCGACCTGTCGCAGCGCTTCGGCGAGCCGAACGACGAGGGCGTCCGCGTCGCGCACGACCTGACGCAGGAGGAGCTCGCCCAGCTCGTCGGCGCGTCCCGCGAGACCGTCAACAAGGCGCTGGCCGACTTCGCCACGCGTGGCTGGGTCCGTCGCGAGGGCCGTGCCGTCGTGCTGCTCGACATGGACCGGCTGGAGCGCCGCGCCCGCTGAGTCCTGCTCGTCCGCGGACGTCGAAGGCCCCCGGACACCGTCACGTTCACGGCCGCTGGGCGGCCTCCACTTCGGGGTGGATGACGGTGTCCGGGGGCCTTCGACGTCCGCTGTGTGCGCTGTACCGCGGCGTCCCGCGCGGTCGGCAGTTCCTGCGTCGATCGGCAGCTTGAGGTGCCGATCGACGCACGAACTGCCGAGCTCGTGCTGTGACGGGCGACCCGTCAGTCGGCGAGCTCGACGATCAGCTCGACCTCGACCGGGGCGTCCAGCGGCAGGACCGCGACGCCGACGGCGGACCGGGCGTGCGTGCCGGCGTCCCCGAAGATCTTGCCCAGCAGCTCGCTGGCACCGTTGAGGACGGCGGGCTGGCCGGTGAAGGACGGGTCGCTGGCCACGAAACCGGTGACCTTGACGATGCGCACACCCTCCAGCGTGCCGGCGACGCTGTGCACGGCGGCCAGCGCGTTGAGGGCGCAGATACCGGCGAGCTCGGTGGCGTCCGCCGGGTCCACGAGGCCGTCGCCGGCGCCGACCTTGCCGGTGGTCGGCAGGGCACCGTCCACGAAGGGCAGCTGCCCCGCGGTGTAGACGTACCGTCCCGACCGGACGGCGGGCTGGTACGCCGCCACCGGTGCGGCGACGTCGGGCAGGGTCAGGCCCAGCTCTGCCAGGCGGGGCTCGATGCTCACGCCGGCCTCACTCACCCGAGGGTCGCTTGAGGTAGGCGACGAGGTTCGCGCTGTCCGGACCCGGCACGACCTGCACCAGCTCCCAGCCGTCGGCGCCCCACTGGTCGAGGATCGCCTTCGTGTTGTGGATCAGGAGGGGGATGGTCGCGTACTCCCACGTGGTAGCCATGCGGCGATGGTAGCCCGACCATGTTTCGTCGGGGCATCGGCACGAGTCCGGGACCACGACTCCACAGGACCTGCACACCCGTGCCGGTCCTCCTGTGCGGCGGTGCGGACCGAACCTCTAGGCTGGGCACATGGCGCCTCCTGAGTCTCGTCGCATCACGCGCACGATCCCGGCCACGCAGATGGTCGCGCTGCTGCTCGCCTTCCTGCTGGCCGCCGGCGCCGGCGGCGTGCTGGCCGCGGGGTTCGTCATCCCGGCCGTCGCGGGGGTCAACGCGGTGGCGGACAGCACCGTGGAGATCTACGACGAGTTCCCGGCCGAGCTCGAGCCGCGGCCGCTGTCCCAGCAGTCCCGGATCTACGCCTCCAACGGCAGGCTCCTGGCGACGTTCTACTACCAGAACCGCATCGTGAAGCCGCTCGACGAGATCTCCGAGAACGTGCAGCACGCGGCGATCGCCATCGAGGACGAGCGCTTCTACGAGCACAACGGCGTGGACGCGCAGGGCATCACCCGTGCCGTCGTCAACAACCTCACCAACGACGCCACGCAGGGCGCCTCGACGCTGACACAGCAGTACGTCAAGAACATGCTCATCGAGTCGGCTCTGCAGGACGGTGACCAGTTCGCCGTGATCGCCGCCCACGAGTCCACCATCGACCGCAAGCTCCGCGAGGCCAAGATGGCCATCGCCCTCGAGGAGCGCATGTCCAAGGACGAGATCCTCCAGGGCTACCTGAACGTCGCACAGTTCGGGCACAACCAGATCTACGGCGTGGAGGCAGCCGCCCGCTACTACTTCGACACCACGGCGGCCGACCTCACCGTCGTCCAGGCCGCCACGATCGCCGGGATCACGAAGGCGCCCAGCAAGTTCGACCCGACGCGGAACCCCGAGCTGGCCCAGGAGCGGCGCGACCTGGTCATCAAGAACATGTACAGCCTCGGGTACATCTCGCTGGACGAGCGCGACGAGGCGCTCGACCAGCCGATCGAGGAGACGCTGAACGTCAACCCGACGCCGGCCGGCTGCCAGATGGCGAACAACTCGGCGTTCTTCTGCGACTACGTCATCAAGGAGCTGCTGCTGGACCCGGCGTTCGGGGAGACGCGCGCGGACCGCCAGAACCTGCTGTACCGGGGCGGTCTCGACATCCACACGACGCTGGACATGAAGAAGCAGAAGTCTGCGTTCAAGACCATCAAGAAGTCGGTGCCCGAGGACGGCAGCAGCGAGGGTCTCGAGGCCTCGATCGTCTCCGTCGAGCCCGGGACCGGCAAGATTCTCGCGATGGCCCAGAACGTCCCCTACACCGGGACGAAGGCCGCCGAGAAGGCGAGCCGGGACACGACCGTCAGCTACAACGCCGACTACCTGCACGGCGCCTCGGGCGGGTTCTCCCCCGGGTCGAACTTCAAGCCGGTGGTCCTCGCCGAGTGGCTCAAGAGCGGGCACACCCTCAACGACGTCGTGAACGCCAACGAACGGACCTGGGACACCGGCAAGTTCAACTCTCCGTGCAAGCCCCTGCCCTCGGAGGAGTGGTCGGTCGGAAACGCGGAGGGCGGCTCCGCCGGGCCGATGAGCGTGCTCAAGGCCACCTACCTGTCCGTCAACGCGGCCTACGCCGACATGGGCTCACGCCTCAACCTCTGCGACCTGCGCGGCACGGCCTACCAGATGGGCTTCCGCCCGACCAGCACGAGCCTGCCCACCGAGACGCGGGATGTCGGACCGCTCAAGACCACGCAGGTCAAGGAGAGCGACATCAACATCTTCGCGCCGATGCTGCTCGGCACGCAGGAGTCCTCCCCGCTGAACATGGCCGCGATGTACGCCACCATCGCCTCGGGCGGGACCTACTGCGCGCCGCGGGCGATCACGGGCGTCACCGGACCCCGGGGTGAGGAGTACGAGGTCCCCGAGGCCGACTGCGACAAGAACGCGCTGCCGAGCAACGTCGCCGCCACGATGGCCTACGCGATGGAGAACGTCTTCACGCGCGGGACTGCCTACTACGTCGGCGGTCTCGAGGACGGCCGCCCGGTCGCCGGCAAGACGGGCACGTCCCAGCTGTCGGCCCAGACGTGGTTCTCCGGGTTCGTCCCCCAGCTCGCCACGACCGTCTGGGTGGGCTCCGTCGACAACCCCCGCGAGGACCACACCGGTCCGGGCACTGTCGCGGGCAACTCCTACGACATCCTCTACGGCTCGACCGTCGCGGCCCCGACCTGGAAGACCTACATGGACCAGGCGGTCAAGGGCATGCCGGTCGAGGACTTCGGCGCCCCTGACCCGCGGCTGATCGGCTCGGCCCCGGCCCCCACCTCTGCGCCCACCACGTCCGACGACAGCTCGTCGTTCAGCACGGGGTCCGACTCCTCGGGCGCGAGCGACGGCCCGGGGAACAGCGGCGGCAACGGAAACGGCAACGGGAACGGTCAGAACGACGGGAGCGACGGCTGAGACCCCTCACCGTGCTGGGCGGGGTCGCCGCCCTGGGCGTCGCCGGCCTGGCGTACGCACACCTCGAGACGAAGCTGTTCACGTTGCGCCGGGTGACCGTGCCCGTGCTGGCCCCGAGCGAGCGCGACCTGCGGGTCCTGCACGTCTCGGACCTGCACCTGACCCCGGACCAGCAGCGCAAGATCGACTGGGTCCGGTCGCTGGCCGCGCTGGAGCCTGACCTGGTGATCGACACCGGCGACAACATCGCGCACCACGACGCCGTCGACCCGCTGCTGCACGCGCTCCAGCCGCTGCTCGCCGCCCCGGGGGCGTTCGTCATGGGCTCCAACGACTACTACTCCCCCACCTTCAAGAACCCGGCGCGCTACCTGCTCCCGGACGCCCGCGGACCGATGCGCCGCACGCCCGACCTGCCGTGGGACCGCATGGCCGCGGCGATGCGCGACGCCGGATGGGCCGACCTGACCAACCGGCGCGACGCCGTCGACGTCGGGGGGCGGCGCGTCGCCCTGGCCGGTGTGGACGACCCGCACCTGGACCGGGACGAGTTCCCGGAGACGACCGACGACGAGCCGGCGCTGCTGCGCCTCGGGGTCGCGCACGCGCCGTACCAGCGGGTGCTGGACCGGATGCACGCCGACGGGGCGGACGCGATCATCGCCGGGCACACGCACGGCGGCCAGCTGTGCCTGCCGTTCTACGGGTCGCTGGTCACCAACTGCGACATCGACCGCGGACGTGCCAAGGGTCTGCACGGCTGGCCCGGCCCGCGGCCCGACGAACCGGGCGGCGAGGACTCCACCTGGCTGCACGTCTCGGCCGGCGCCGGGACCTCGCCGTACGCCCCGGTGCGGTTCGCCTGCCGCCCGGAAGCGACCTTGATCACGTTCACGGCGCGGGACCGGATCTGAGTTTTCGTTCCGGGGCGATCGTCGGCTATTCTGAGCAGGCTTCCGCACGAGGGATCCGGTTCGCCGGTGTTCGAGCGTGCGGGCGCAGTCCCTCGGGGTGTGGCGCAGCTTGGTAGCGCGCTTCGTTCGGGACGAAGAGGTCGCAGGTTCAAATCCTGTCACCCCGACCAGTCGAGAGGCCCTCTGGCCAGCGGAAACGCTGGTGGGAGGGCCTCTTGTCCTTCCTTGACGGGTCTCTGCGTCTGTTCCCGCCGTGGCCATTCTTCGGTCATGCGCAGCGACGACGGAGGCACGCGCTCGCCGCGCACGTACCGGTCCGTGGCCGAGGACTCTCCCCTGGGTCTCGTCCTGCGACTGCTCTGTCGGCCGAGCAAGGGTCAGTTCGAGCTGGCGTTCGGTGCCAGCCCACGGTCGGAGCAGCGCGTCGGCATGCTCAGGAAGACCCACTTCGCTGCTGGTGCCGGCCTCGTCGGAGGGACGATCATCGGCGTCGTGGTGGCGTTCCACCGCGGGCGCAGGTTCCCCGGACCTGCGTGGACGGAGGCCGACTCGCAGATCGCATCGATCGCCGTCGGCGCCGCGGTCGCTATCTGCCTGATCACCGCGGTGCCGATCTGGACCCTCCTCCGGTAGAGGGCAGGGCCGGGGTCGCCCGGTGGAGGGTCAGCCCTGCCAGTCCTCGGCCAGCAGCGCGTAGTCCATGCCGTCCAGCCACTCGCCCGACCGGTGCAGACCGGTCTTGCGGCTGTGCTCCTCCCGGCGCATCCCGAGGCGCTCCATCAGCCGCCACGAGGCCTCGTTCGCCGCGAAGCATCCGGCGTGGACGCGACGCAGCCCGAGCTGCTCGAAAGCCATCCCGATCGCTCCACGGACCGCCTCGGTCGCATAACCCCGGCCGCCGAACGCCGGGTCGAGGGTCCAGCCGATCTCGGCCTGCACGGCGCGGCCCTGGTCGGCCACCTCGGCCTGTGCCCACCCGTCCTCGACCCTCACCATGAGGTCGCCGATCGGCTCGCCGTCGAGCTCGACCACCAGCGTGAGCGCCAGACGGGCGGGGTCGACGAACCGCATCCGGTAGGTCGCGTAGTCGGTCGGCGCGCTGGTGATCCACTCCCCCACCTCGGGCAGCCGCCGCCACCGCCAGGTCGCCGCGGCGTCGTCGGGCGTCGCACGGCGGATCGCCAGGCGTTCGGTCAGCACGGGCCAGGTGACGGCGTCGAGGGGGTCCACGGCCTCAGCGTAGGCGGCCATGTCGGCCCGACGTCGGCGTCAGTCGCCCCAGACGGCGCGCAGCACACGGACGGCCTCGTCGACGTCGACCCCCGCCTCCCGGCCGGCACGGGCCAGACCCTGCGCACTCTCGACGACGGCGTGCGGCGCGGCACCTGCGGTTGTGCTGACGCGGGTCCCGGAACCGATGCGGCTGGCCAGGACCCCGTCGGCCTCGAGGGACCGGTACGCCTTGGCCACGGTGCCGGCCGCCACCCCGAGGTCGGCGGAGAGCTGGCGGACCGAGGGCAGCCGCTCGCCGGCGCCGAGCCGGCCTGTGGTGACCAGGCCCCGGATCTGGTCACGGATCTGGTCCGCCGGTGGCGCGCTGCCGGTCAGCGCGATGCGCAGCGGCACCGCTCAGCCCTCCGTCGCGAGGGCGGGTTCCGCGTCGCGCGCCCGTTCGGCACGGCGGGCCGTCAGCGCGGCGAGCAGCAGGAAGAACCACACGAACCAGCCGCCGGCCTGCACGACGTCCCCGACCAGATGCAGGGGTTCCGCGAGCGGGGCGAACGCGCTGCTCAGCACCCCGGTCCCGGACGAGGAGCCGCGCACCATCAGGGCGCCCTGCAGCGAGTAGACGACGGCGGACAGGTGCAGCAGCAGCGCGCCGACGACGACGCCGACGACGGCACGCGAGCGCCAGGTCCGCTGGGCCAGGTCCGACTCGTGGTCGCCGACCACCGCCGGGCGCGCGATCAGCACGAGGTCGAGGAACGCCAGGAGCAGCAGCCCGGCGATCAGGACAAGGCACGGCACGGAGTAGTACCAGCCGTAGACGGAGGCCCCGACGGCGGTCTCCCCGGCCTCGATGAGGAACATCCGGTAGTGCCCCTCGTCGTCAGGCCGCGAGACCAGGCCCAGCGCGACCGTGAGGACGACGACGCCCGTCAGCACCAGGGACACCGCGACGAACCACCACGGACGGACGAAGGTCAGAGGCGTCCGCCGGGCCAGGACCGCGGAGCGACCGGTCGGGCGGCGACGGACCGGGAGGAGGAACACGGCCAGGGCGATCAGGCCGGCGATCAGGGGCCCGGTGTAGAGGGTGGCGCCGTACAGCCCGCCCAGGAGCTCGGGTCCGCCCACGACGGGCCCGATACCGCTCCACCGTCGCGCGGCCAGGAAGGCCAGGGCGAGCGCCAGGCCGGAGAGCACCACCGCGCGGACGCCCGTCGTGACCGGCAGTGCGCCGGCGGACCGCCGACGGGCCACGACGAGCACGAGGGCCGCCAGCAGCCCGACCGCCTCCTGCCAGAACGTCAGGAACAGGAACAGCGCCACGGCGAGGACCTCCGTCGGTTCGGTCGGCGGGACCATGTGTACCAGTGAGTTGATACACCCGTCCAGCGCACCCACCGCGACGGCGCGCCGCGTAGAGTTCGACCCACACCGTCGTGGAGGATCCCTTGCCCGTCACCAGTGCCGACGTCGCGCGCGCCGCCGGCGTGTCCCGCACCACCGTCAGCTACGTCCTCAACGACACCCCGGGCACGAACATCTCGACCGCGACCCGCGACCTCGTCCTGGCCACCGCCGCACAGCTCGGGTACGCGCCGTCGGCCGCGGCACGCGCCCTGCGCCGCGGGCAGAGCGACCTGGTCGTGTGCGTCCTGCCCGACTGGCCCACCGGCCCCGTCGTGGACACGGTCCTGGACCTGCTCACCGACAACCTCGCCGAACGCGGCCTCTTCCTGCTGGTGCACCACCACCGCTCGACCCGGCCGCTGCGCGAGCTGTGGCGGGCCGTCACGCCCCGCGTCGTCGTCGGTCTCACGCACTTCCCGGCCGAGGACCTGCGGGCGCTGCGCCAGGCGGGCATCGAGGTGGTCGGTGCCGGGTCCGTGGACGACGGCGCCCACCCCGGCATCGACGCGGAGAACCAGCGAGGACTGGGCGAGCTCCAGGTCGAGCACCTGCTCGAGCGTGGGTACCGACACCTCGGCATCGCCACCACCCCGGACGAGCGGCTGCGCGAGTTCGCCGACCTGCGCACGGACGGTGTGCGGCGCGCCTGCGCCCGGGCGGACGTCCCCGTGCCGCCGGTCGCCGTCGTCACCCCGGTCGCCCCCGCGACCGAGGCGGTGCGCGGGTGGGTGGCCGACGGCGTCGACGCGGTCGCCTGCTACAACGACGAGGTCGCCCTGGCGGTCCTGGCCGGGGCCCGCGAGGCCGGTGTCGAGGTGCCCGGCCGTCTCGCCGTCATCGGTCTCGACGACGTCCCGGCCGCCTCGCTCGCCGACCCGCCCCTGACGACCATCTCGCAGCCGAGCGCCGCGCAGGCCCGTCACCTGGCGGCGAGCGTCGAGGCGGTGCTGGACGGCCGGCCGCTGCCGCCCGGGCCGGACGAGCCGAGCCGCGTCGTCCCGCGCGCCTCGACCTGACCGACCCCCTCCGCGCACGGCGCCCCGCCCCGGACGCAGGAGAACCCCGCCCCGGGGACGGACCGGACGGGCCGTCCCCGGGGCGGGGTCTGCATCTCCTGCTCAGGAGGGAGGGGTCAGGGTGCGGGGTACTCCACGAGGTACTCCGGCACACCGACCGTCGACGGCGGCACCGCGTCGCCCACGCCGTTGACGACGTGGTTGATGGTCCCGGCCGACAGGTTGACCGTCATGATGTGGTGCAGCTTCACGCCCGGGGCGTCGGGCACCTCGAACCCGTTCTCGGTGACGATGTCCGGGTTGTTCTGGTTGAAGACGTACACCCCGCCACCGTGCAGCGTGTGCTCGGTGACGTCGTCGGCCACCTTGTACCCGGCGTACCCGAGGGTGCCGTCCGGACGGGTCCAGTCGGCCTGGGTCGGCGGGTCGTAGGGCAGCTCGTTCTGGTAGAGCACGGTGGTGCCGCGCTCGCCGTTCCAGACGGTGTTGAACTCCTGGAAGTGCTCGACGAACAGACCGGTCGCGGTCACGTCGTCACCGTTGATGCGCACACCGGTGCGGCCGATGTTGGTGTTCCACCGCACGGTGTCACCGTTCACGCCGTTCTCCCCACCCGTGGGGAAGCCCTCGACGCCGTGGTCCCCGCGCCACACCCAGGTGTGGTCGATGAGCACGTTGTCGGAGTTCACCTCGAGCGCGGTGTCCGTGGACCCGACGTGGGGGCCGCCGACGCGGAAGTACACGTCGGACAGCGTGGTCGGGTTCGCGGGGTCGGTCCGGTTCTCGTGGTCGCCGTTCTCCTTGCCGACCTGCAGCAGCAGCTCGGACTCCGTCTCGCCGGCGTCGATCGTGACACCCGCGACGACGGCGCCGGGGACGTCCGCGACGCGCATCGGCGTCGCGCCGTCGACGGCGGTCAGGGTGGCGTGCCCCATGCCGAGCACGACGGTGTCGGGACGCTTGACCTCGATGGTCTCCGCGACGTCGTAGACGCCCGGCGTCAGCAGCAGGTGCTTGCCACGGGCCAGGTTGGTGTTGATCTCGCGGACCGAGTCACCCGGCTGGGCGATGAAGAAGTCCTCGATGCCGATGGTGCGCCCCTCGGTCATGCCGTCGGCCCAGCTGACGCCGCGCGTGCCGGTCTGCGCCGCGGGCACGCGGACGTTCCAGCGCCCGTCGTCGTCGACGAAGAGGTACGGCTTCTCCCGGCTCACGGGCGTCTCGTCGAGCGTCGTGTACGGCGGGGAGGGGAATTCCGAGTCGTCGGGGGCACCGACGACGCCGGAGAACACCTGGTTCCACACGGCGTTCGACCAGGCGGGCATCTCGCTGTTGCGGGTCAGCCACTGCTGCTGCGACCCGTTCAGCGGCGGCGTGTCGAACCGCGAGTCGGCGATGAAGCCCCCGGAGGCGTAGTGCGGCCCGTCGGTGCAGTAGTCCATCAGGGACAGGAAGCCGTCGACGTCGAGACGTCGCATCGAGACCGCCTGGGAGACCGCCCAGAAGTTGGCCGACGCCCGGCACCCGTCCTGACCGGAGCTGTCGATCGTCAGGTGGAGGTTCGACAGCGTGCGCCAGAAGTTGACGAGCGCGATGCAGTTCGAGCTGCCCGGAATGTTGTTCAGGCAGCGGTTGTAGACCTCGATCGCGCCGCGGACGTCGACGTCGCCCGGGGACGCCCCGAGGCCGGCGACCTCCGTGTAGTAGCCGACGCGCGCCTGCAGCGGGTCCTCGGCCGAGCCGTAGCTGCCCGGCTTGAACAGCACGCTGTAGCGGTCCGTCGACATCTCGGCGTCGGTCTGCTGCTCGGCGAGCTCGTCGAGCGCCGTCTCGATCTCCGCCTGCGGGGTCGAGGGGTCGAAGACCATGACGTTCGGGCCGAGGTCCGGGTCGAACGGGTCGACCTGGTCGGGCGGCGACGCCTGCGCGGCGCCGACGCCGGTCAGCAGGACGGCCGCGGCTGCTCCCAGGGCCAGTGCGCGGCGGGGCCTGCCGCGCGAGGACGGGACTGACATGCGAGTTCCTCTCCGTCGAGACTCGAGGGGGCAGTAGTGACTCGTGTCACCACGCATGGCCGACCTTAGAGGTCCGCGACATCGGAGCGCAAGGGTGATCCTGCGACGTCTTGCCGGAACCGTGACCGTCCCCGCACGTCAGACGGCGAGGACCACGCCCTGCTCGTAGCATCACCAGCACGGGACGACGCCGGGAGGAGCCGGGCATGGCCGACGACGCGGTGACACCACTCTCGCGACGGACCGCGGGCACGGCGCGGAGGTTGTGGCGACTCGTCTACGTCCGTGCCGTCGCCTACCTCGTCGCCGGTGCCGTCCTCCTCATCAAACCCGACGAGGGCCTGTCCTGGCTGCGCTGGGTGATCGGCCTGGCCATCCTCGCCCAGGGAGCGCTGCTCGCGGTCGAGAACGTCCCCGGGCAACGGGCCGACCAGGGTGATCTGAGCTGGCGGTTCGTCGCCGGGCTGCTCAGCGTCGCCGCCGGCCTGCTCGTGGTGCTCTGGCCCTCGATGACGGCTCCCCTGCTCTTCCTCGTCGTCGGCGTGTGGGCCTGCGCCGCGGGCGTGGCCGGGGTCGTCGCCGGGCTGCGGGGGCGCGCCGTACGCGCGAAGGCCTGGGACTGGCAGCTCGTCAACGCGGTGCTGTGGATCGTGCTCGGCGTCGTGATCCTCGCCCGACCCACCGACGACGCACCGACGATCGCCCTCCTGCTGTCGACGTACCTCCTGCTCGCCGGGGCGGTGCTGCTCGTCGCGGGTCTCTCCACCGGAACCCGGCAGAAGGACCGCGACACCGCCTGACGACACCGGGGCCTGGCGCCCACCGCCCGCCGCCGCGCACCTGCGGCCCTCCACGGCACGATCCGGGCAGACGTGACACTCTGTGAGGCGGACTGCAGGACAGCGCCAAGGAGGACCGATGGATCCGATCGTCGTCGTCGGGGGTGGGCTCGCCGCAGCCCGCGCCACGGAGACCTTGCGCGACCAGGGCTACGACGGGCCGCTCGTGGTGGTGGCCGGCGAACCCATGCCGCCGTACGAGCGTCCTCCGCTGTCCAAGGAGTACCTGCGCGGCGAGGCGGGACGTGCCGACCTGCGCCCCCTGGACGCGGACTGGTACAGCGACCACAACGTCGACCTGCGGACCGGGACCAGCGTCACCGCGCTCGACGTCGGCGCCCGCTCGGTCACCACCGCTCCCGGCGGGTCCCAGCGGTACTCCCGGCTGGTGCTCGCCACGGGATCCCGGGTCCGGCGGATCGACGTGCCCGGGGCCGAGCTCGACGGCGTCCACTACCTGCGCTCCGTGCGCGACGCCGACCGGCTCTCCACCGCGCTCTCCGAGGACGGACCCGTCGTCGTGGTCGGCGACGGGTGGATCGGTATGGAGGTCGCCGCCTCCGCCCGGCAGCTCGGCCGGGACGTGACCGTCGTCGGCCGCGGCCCGCACCCGCTCGCGTCGCTCGGCGCCGAGGTGGCCCGCGTCTTCACCGGCGTGCACGAGGACAACGGCGTGCGGCTGCTCCACGGCCGCTCCGTCGTCGCGATCGAGGGCGACGGCACCCGGGCGAGCAGCGTGCACCTCGACGACGGCACGTCCCTCGCGGCACGCACCGTCGTCGTCGGGATCGGCGTCACCCCGGAGGTCGGGCTCGCCGCGGAGGCGGGGCTCGACCTGGTCGCGGACCGCGACGGCGGCGGCGTCGCCGTCGACGGGACCCTGCGCACCTCCGCACCGGAGGTCTGGGCCGTCGGCGACATCGCCGCGGTACCGTCCGCACGCTTCGACCGGCTGCTGCGCATCGAGCACTGGGCCGTGGCCGACGAGACCGGCAAGCATGCCGCGCGGGCCGTGATGGGCTCCGAGGAGCCGTACGACGTGCTGCCGTACTTCTTCTCCGACCAGTTCGACCTCGGCATGGAGGCCAAGGGACTCACCGAGGGCGACGTCGTGATCTCCGGCTCCGCCGAGGACCGCGAGTGCGTCGCGTTCTGGGTCGACGGCGGCCGGGTCAACGGGGCCATGGCCGTCAACGTCTGGGAGCGGATGGACGAGGCCGAGGAGCTGATCCGGCACGACGGGACCGTCGACCGGGCGACGCTGGAGTCTTTCGCCGGCTGACCCCTGGCCGCCCCGACGGAGCACGAGTCCAGGACGGAGGACGAGGTGGGACGACGGAGAACCTGGCAAGGCGTAGGAGCCCTCGGCGCGGGGATCGCCTCCCTGGCGACCTGGGACCTGCTGCAGCGCAAGCACACGATCCTGCGCCGGTACCCCGTGATCGGCCATCTGCGCTACCTCCTCGAGATCGTCCGGCCCGAGCTGCAGCAGTACTTCATCGAGCGCGACTGGGACGGCCGCCCGTACGACCGCGACACCCGCTCGCTCGTGTACGAGCGGGCGAAGGGCGTCAACGAGGAGAAGCCGTTCGGCACCGAGCTCGACGTCAACCGGGTCGGGCACGAGCACCTCGTGCACACGACGACCCCGCTGGAGACCCCCGACGAGCCGGCGCGGGTCCAGGTCGGCGGACCCGACTGCACCCGCCCGTACTCCATGGCCCTGCTCAACGTCTCGGCCATGAGCTTCGGCTCCCTGTCGGCCAACGCGATCCGCGCCCTGAACAAGGGTGCCGCCCTCGGCGGGTTCGCCCACGACACCGGCGAGGGCGGCCTCTCGCCGTACCACGAGGAGCACGGCGGCGACCTGGTCTGGGAGATCGGGACCGGCTACTTCGGCGCGCGGACCGCGGACGGCGACTTCGACCCCGCGACGTTCCGCGCCACCGCCGCGAAAGACCAGGTCAAGATGGTGTCCCTCAAGCTGAGCCAGGGCGCGAAGCCGGGGGTCGGCGGGGTACTGCCCGCCTCGAAGGTGACCGCCGAGATCGCCCGGACACGCCAGGTCCCCGCGGGCGAGAAGTGCGTCAGCCCGTCCGCCCACCGGGTGTTCTCGACCCCGACCGAGCTCGTCGAGTTCGTCGCACGGATGCGTGAGCTCGCCGGTGGGAAGCCCGCCGGCATCAAGCTCTGCGTGGGCTCACGGGTGGACGTGCTCGCCGTCTGCAAGGCCGTGCTGGAGGTCGGAACCGCCCCCGACTTCGTCATCGTGGACGGCGCCGAGGGCGGCACCGGTGCTGCACCCCTGGAGTTCGAGGACCACGTCGGCATGCCGCTCACCCAGGGACTGATGACGGTCCACAACGCCCTCGTGGGCACAGGACTGCGCGACCGTGTCCGCGTCGGCGCGAGCGGGAAGATCGCCGGAGGCAGCGACATCGTCAAACGGCTCGCCCAGGGGGCCGACTACACCAACGCCGCCCGGGCCATGATGATGGCCGCGGGCTGCATCCAGGCGCAGCGGTGCCACACCGACCGCTGCCCGAGCGGCGTCGCCACGCAGAACCCCTGGCGGGCCCGAGCCCTCGACGTCGCGGACAAGAGCGAACGCGTCCACCGCTACCAGCGCTCCACCGTCGACGAGGCGATGCGACTCATGGCCGCCATGGGCGTCTCCGGGCCCGAGGAGCTGACCCCCGCGCACCTCCGGCGCACCGTGTCCCCCACGGACAGCCGCTCGTACGCGGAGCTGTACGAGTGGCTCGCCCCGGGCGAGCTGCTCGACGACGCACCGCAGGGCTGGGCCGCCGACTGGCGGCTCGCGTCGGCCGACCGCTTCGGTCCGCTCGCCGCCGGGTCCTGACCCCCCGACGAGATCGCCGTGCCACCCGAGCCCACGGTCGCCCAGGGAAGGGTGTTCGCCGTCGCGGAGTCCACCGAGATCCCGAGGGCCGCTGACGGCTGCCCTGCCCGACGCGTCGACGCCGTCCGCGGCGGTCAGCCGAACGTGAAGGTGTACACGGTCACGCCGGCAGGCACCTCCAGCTCCACCGTCCCCTCGGTCGCGCCGTCACCGCGCAGCACGTCGTACAGCGTGGGGTTGCCCGCCACGTCGATCTCCCGCTCCGCGCGCAGGGTGCCGTCGTCGGCCAGGACCCGTGCCGTCACGGTGCCCTCGCCCCCGAGCACCGAGTACACGTCGGTGGACCGGTAGGCCAGCCGCAGGATCGCGTCGTCGGACACCGCGGTCGCACCCTGGAAGTCGACGTCCCACCGACCGTCCAGGGAGAAGGTGTCCTCGGGCTGCTCGGTGGGTGCGGTGAACCGCCGCTCGCCGCTGCCGTAGTCGGTCGGCCCCGCGTAGTTGAAGACCTTGTTGAGCGCGAGGTACGTCTCCGGCGTCGTGTCGGCCTGCGGGGTGGTGTCCTCGGTGTCCGTGGGCGCGGGGAGCGTGACGCCCGGGTCGGCCTCCCGCAGCAGGTCGCGGATGTGCTGCTCCGTCGTGGCGTAGTCACCCTCGCCGAACTTCAGGTAGCGCACGGTCCCGTCGGCGTCGATCAGGTACTCGGCGGGCCAGTACCGGTTCCGGTAGCCGGTCCACGTCGAGTAGGCGTTGTCCTGCGCGATCGGGTGGTCGACACCGAGATCCTCGGCCCCCGCGACGACGTTGCGCGTCTCGCGCTCGAAGGCGAACTCCGGGGTGTGCACGCCGATCACCTCCAGACCGGCGTCGCGGTAGGCGTCGTACCAGGCGTTGACGTGCGGCAGCGCCCGCTGGCAGTTGATGCAGGAGTAGGTCCAGAAGTCGACGAGCACCACCTGGCCGCGCAGGTCCGCGAGCTCGACGGGTGCGCCGTCGGGGGTGTTGAGCCAGGTCGTGATGCCGGTCAGGGGCGGCGCCGTCCCGCACTCGGCGAGCTCGGCGTCCCCGCTCGTGCAGTTCGACAGCTCGCGGTTGGCGTCCGTGACGATCCCGCCGAGCTCGAGGGCGTCCTGGACGGTCTCGCTGGAGTCGAGCTGCTGCTGGAGGGTGCCGGTGTAGTCCGGCAGGGCCCGCTGGAGCTGGGCCGGGAGGTTCAGCGCCAGGGCGCCCGCGAGCGCGATCATGACGAGCCCTCCGGCGGTGCGGATGCCGCGCTGGTGGCGCTGGAACCCCCGCAACCGCTCGGCCACGCGCCGTCCGGCCAGGGCGAAGACGAGCAGCGGGACCGCGGCACCGACGGCGAAGCTCACCGTCAGGGCGACCGTGCCCGGTCCGACGTCGCCGGTCGCGCCCGCGACGGTGATCGCGGCCAGCACCGGCCCGGCGCACGGCACGTAGAGCACGCCCAGGCCGAGGCCCAGCAGGAACGCCCCGCGGTCCGGGCGCGGGGACCGCCGCGACCCGAGGGCCGCGATCCGCCGGAAGGGCCGCTCGAGCACCTCCTCGAACCGGGGCACGATCATGCCCGCGCCGATCGCGGCCAGCAGGGCGATGCCGAGCCAGCGCAGCAGGTCCTGCGGCAGCCCGAGCGCGGTGAGCAGGAGCGACCCGAGCAGCGTGAAGAGGCTGAAGCTGACGACCAGTCCGGCGATGACCAGGTAGGGGCGCCAGGACCGGGGCGTCCGCCGCCGGCGGTGGCGCGCCTCGGTGCCGTCCCGGTCCCCCCGCGACGGGCCGCTGGAGACCCTGCCGACGCGGTCGACCCGGATGGCCGTCGGCGCCCCGGCGAAGAGCGCCTGGTCGACGCGGGCACGTGCCGGGTCCTCACCGAGGTTCGCGGGTGCGTCACCCGTCGCGGCCCGGGTCCGCGCTCCCTCGACACCGCCGGCGAAGAAGATGACGGGCAGCATCGGCAGGACGCACGGCGAGATGCCGGTGACCAGACCACCGAGCAGACCGACCAGGACGAGCGTCTCCATGCCCGGGGTTCGGAGCGCGGAGCGGCGCGGATGGGTCGGAGCCCGACGCTCAGCCCCGCACCGTCGTCGTCACCCTGGTCAGGCTGGGACGCCGCGGCGTGGAGCCGAACCCGAACCGGACCGGCGGGTCGACGTCCGCGAGCGCCCCGAGGTCCGTGCCCTCCCAGGTGGCACTGACGGCGTCGACCCGGTGCACGTCCGTGGCGCCGTACGTCTCGTGCCGGCCGTTGCCGGCGCTGCCCCGCGTCCGGACGCCGTCGAGCACGAGCCGGGCGACAGGGTCGGTGAGCACGGTGAACCACGGCGCGGAGGCGAGCCGGCCCGGCATCAGCCGCAGCAGCCGGCCCAGTCCCGTGCGGCGCCCGACGACGGCGTGCAGGTGGAGCGGACCGGCCTCGGCGGTGAGCGACCCGGGAGCGCCGTCCTCGAGCCGCACACGGACCGGCGACTCCACGACGTCGTCGAAGCCGTAGGTCGTGGCCACGAACTCGGCGACGTGGGCCGGCGCCACGAGCCGACGACGGCCGGAGCCGTCCTCGACCATCGCGTCGGCGAAGGCACCGAACGGCGAGCGGTCCCAGACCCCCAGCACCACCCGCGTCCCGGACGTCGTCCCGACGCCGAGGATGCGACCGTCGAATCGCCACATGTCGCTCATCCACCGATGATGCGGGCCCGTCGGCGAGCGCGCGAGATCACAGATCGACAAAGTTTTCGCCCTGACCCATCCGGACGGCGCCCTCGTTCCGAACACCCCCGTGAAGCGCCCCGGGGACGTCGGGGCGACGAGGCAAGGAGAGAACGATGAAGGCTCGCACTCGCACCCGCACCGCCGCCGCCGGCTTCGCGACCCTGGCCCTGCTGGCCCTGGGCGCCTGTTCCACCGACGACGGGGACACGGCCGGCTCGGAGGAGACGATGACCGAGGAGTCCCCCATGGAGGAGGAGTCCATGGCCGAGGAGGACATGGAGTCCGAGGACGACATGGCCGAGGAGGACATGGAGATGGACCCGGCCGCCAACCTCGTCGGCCCCGGGTGCGAGGACTACGCCTCGCAGGTGCCCGACGGTGCCGGCTCGATCGAGGGCATGTCCACCGAGCCCGTGGCCGTCGCGGCGTCGAACAACCCGCTGCTGACCACGCTGACCGCCGCCGTCAGCGGCGAGCTCAACCCGGACGTGAACCTGGTCGACACCCTCAACGGGGGCGAGTTCACGGTGTTCGCCCCGGTGGACGAGGCCTTCGAGGCCGTCGACGCCGAGACCATCGACGCCCTGTCCACCGACGCCGACCTGCTGACCTCGGTGCTGACCTACCACGTGGTGGAGGGCCAGGCACTGCCCGAGGACGTCGTCGGCGAGCACACCACGGTCCAGGGCGAGACCGTCGAGGTCACCGGCGAGGGCGACGAGCTCACGGTCAACGACGCCGGCGTCATCTGCGGTGGCGTCATGACGCAGAACGCGACCGTCTACCTCATCGACGGGGTCCTCATGCCGACGATGTGACCGGCTCCCTGGTCCCGGCCGCGCAGGGGGCGGGCGGGACCAGGGCACCAGCTCCGCACCGGCCCGCGCCGTCCTCGGACGGGGCGGGCCGGTGTCGTGCTGCGGCGGATCGCTCCGGGTCAGCCCTCAGAACTCGCGGTCGGACCGCCCCTGCACTCGCACGCTCGCTCCGGGTCAGCCCTCGGCGAGCACGACGACCGGGTCGGTGGTCGGCTGCTGCGAGCCGCCCTCCGGCTCGACCGACACGGCCAGGCCGACGCCGTCCACACCCTGCAGCAGCCGCTCGACGGCACCGTCCTCGGGGTCGAGCAGACCCGCGGACGTCACGTCGCCCTCGGCGCCGACCAGCCAGAGCTGGTAGGTCGAGCCCGCGCCGACGTCCGGCAGGTCGCTCGCGCTGAACAGCAGGTCCTCGCCGGCGACCAGCACCGAGGCCTGGCCACCCCCGGCGACCTCGCTGCGCAGCAGGGTCGCCGACGGGTCGGCCATCATCTGCGCGACCGTGTCGACCTGCTGCTGGAGCTGGTTCTGCTCGACGGTCGCCCGGATCGCGACGGTGGTGGGCACAGCCACGGCGACGACGGCGGCGGCCGCTGCGGCGACGAGGCCCCACCGGCGACGGCGCCGGGCCAACGGCACGACGTTCTCGTCGCCCGCGGAACGGGCGCTCCGGGTCTCGCCGTCGGATCCGGACCACGCGCCGTCGTCGACCCCGGAGCGCTCGGCGGGTGTCGCCGTCGACCCCTGCGCGATGCGGGACATCACGGCATCGCGGAGCTCGGCCGGCGGCGTCGAGTCCACCGTGAACGCCGCGACCACCTCGCGGTACTCGTCGAGGGCGCGGCGGGCCGCCGGGTCGGCGGCGAGGAGGCGTTCGACCGTACGGCGTTCCAGGTCGTCGACCGCGTCGAGCGCGTAGGCCGGCAGGAGGTCCCAGGCGTCGTGCGTGCTGTCAGCCATGGTTCACCCCCAGGCAGTCGCGCAGCCGGATCAGTCCGTCGCGGATCCGGGACTTGACGGTCGGCAGGGCGGCGCCGAGCCGCTCGGCCACCTCACGGTAGGTCCGACCGCCGTAGTAGGCGTCCACCACCGCCTCGCGCTGCGTCCCCGTGAGCGAGTCCAGGCAGCGCCGCACGGCTGCGCCCTCGAGGCGCTGCTCGACGTCCTCGGCGACGACGTCGTGGCCCGAGGGAGTGACGTTCGTGTCCAGGTCGCGCTGGTCCCGGTCGCGCCGCGCCTGCTCGGCACGGACACGGTCGATCGCGCGTCGACGGGCGAGGGTGATGACCCAGGTGCGCGCCGACGCGCGGGCCGGGTCGTACGTCGCGGCTGTCTGCCACACCTCGACCATCACCTCCTGGGTCACCTCGGCGGCGTGGTCCGGGTCGCGGAGCACCCTGAGCGCCGTGCCGTACGCGGCGGGAGCCAGGGCGTCGTACACCGGCCCGAACGCGTCCGGCGTCCCGCCGGCGCACGCCGCCAGGGCGTCGTCGACCGGCGTCGTCTCGGGTGGTGGCACCCGCACAGTGTGCCCCACCGGGCACACCAGGTCGATCGACATGCCGCTCCCGTCGTGCGGTCCCGGACTTCCCGGGACACCAGGGGTTCGACGCCGAGCGGCTTCCGGATGGGTCCGGCCCGGGGTGGCGCGACCGTCCGAGGCGTACCCGGCGCAGCAGCGGCCGGCACGCGCGAGGCGTGCCGGCCGCTGTCAGCCGGGTGTTCGTGGAGCGATCAGAAGCCGGCCACGTTCAGCAGCTTCTCCTTCGTGCCGTCGGGGTCGTCGACGTCGTTCCAGTCGGTGGTGCCGGCCGACTGCAGGGCCGACTTCACCTGGGCCGGGGAGGCCGACGGGTGGGTGGCCTGGTACAGCGCCGCGCCGCCGGCGACGTGCGGGGAGGCCATCGACGTGCCGGAGATGGTGTCGTAGCCACCGCCCTTCCAGGTCGACGTGATGCACACGCCGGGGGCGATGAGGTCGACGTCGGCGCCGTAGTTGGAGAAGCCGGCGAAGGTGTCGTCGACGTCGGTGCGGCACGTCGGTGCGGCGCCGCCACCGGGCAGCCCGTTGAAGTCGGCCAGCGCGCTGACGGTGATGACCTCGTCGTACGCCGCGGGGAGGTGGTTCGCGGAGTCGTCGGACTCGTTGCCCGCCGCCACCACGAAGGTGACCCCGGCGTCGACCGCGGCACAGATCGCCTCGTGCATGGCGTCGGTGTTGCTGCCGCAGGCGTTGTCGGTCCCGGTGCCGCCGAGGCTCATGTTGGCGACCTCGATCTGGTCGGCGTTGGCCGCGACGAAGTCGATGCCGCAGATCACGTCGGACCACTGCCCGCTGCCCGCGTTGTTGAGCACGCGCACCGGCCAGATCCGGGCGCCGGGCGCCACACCGACGACCCCGGCGCTGTCGTCGAGCGCGCCGATGGTGCCGGCGACGTGGGTGCCGTGGCCGTTGCCGTCGTTGGCGGAGCGGCCCGTGGAGCAGTTCATGGCCCCGGGCTCGTAGACGTTGATGTCCGGGTGGTCGAGGTCGACGCCGGAGTCGATGACGGCCACGTCGACGTCGACACGGGTGTCGGTGCCGTCGATGGCGGCGGTCGAGCTCAGCTCGGCGTCGACGCGGTCGATGCCGGTGGGCGTGGTCTGCGCCGTGGTCGTCACGACGCCGTCGGGCTGGACCAGCAGCACGCGGGGGTCGTCGGCCAGGCGAGCGGCGGCGGTCGCGCTCATGGTGGCGGAGTAGCCCCGGATGGCGCTGGTGTAGACGTGGGCGACGGCGACGTCCGCGGCGCGGGAGTGCTGGGCGGCCACCGAGGCGGTGTTGACGGACGGGCTGAGCATCACGATGTAGCCGTTGGTCTCGGGCGGGGCGGCGCTGGCGGGGACGGCGACGCTCGCGGCGGCGAGCGCGGCCGTGCCCCACACGGCCAGGAGTTTCTTGTGCACAGCAGGTCCTTTCGTCGGGGTCTTCCGATCGAGCGGGCCGGTGGTCCACCGGGTGCCAGGACAGTGGCACGTCGGTATCCTCGAGCACCAGTACAGACCAGACGTTGTTATACAGATTTTACATAAAACGTAAATCAGGGCATAAAGAACGGACGCGGCAGTCGGCACCCTGCAGAACAACCCGTTGCCGAAGATGTCGCTCCGGGGCGTGGATGTGTTACAGGTCACATCGCCAGGTCGGCGAGGTCCTGTCGGAGCGTGGGGGGATGGTGCGGCACCGTGGTCGAGACACCCTCGGATCTCGTGGCGCGCGCGGTAGCCGGTGACGAACAGGCGCTCGCCCAGGTCATGGACACGGTGCGACGCACGGTCGTGCCCTACTGCCGCGCGCGACTGGGGTCGGGAGCCGGGCGCCACACCAGTGCCGACGACGTGGCGCAAGACGTGTGCGAGGCGGTGCTGGTCGCGTTGCCGCGTGCCCGGGGCCCGCTGCTGCCGTTCGTCTACGGCATCGCCGCCCACAAGGTCGCGGACGCGGTGCGGGCGGCCGCGCGGTCACGTCACCTGGTCGAGCTCGACGGAGTGCCGGAACCGGTCGTCGACGGCACGCCGGAGGACAGCGCGATGGCGGCCGACACGTCGGCGCGCCTGCGGGGGATGCTCGACCGCCTGCCCGCGGTGCAGCGGCAGGTCGTGGTGCTGCGGGTCCTGGTCGGCCTGTCCGCGGCACAGGTCGGCAGGAGGCTGGGCATGTCGGCCGGCGCGGTCCGGGTGGCGCAGCACCGCGGGCTGCGCCGGCTGCGGGACCTGGCGGTCGAGCATCCCCCGGACAGGAGGCTTCAGCCCTCGCGACGCGTGCGGATCGCCTCCGCCAGGACCGAGAGCAGCTCCGCCGTCGTGCCCCAGTCCATGCACTTGTCGGTGACCGACCGGCCGTAGACGAGCTGGTCGAGCGGTGCCGGCTGCTGGGCACCCGCCTCCAGGAAGCTCTCCAGCATGAGCCCGCTGATCCCCTGCTCGCCGTCGGCCAGACGCGCCGCGATCTCCCGCACCACCTCGGCCTGGCGCACGTGGTCCTTGCCGGAGTTCCCGTGCGAGGCGTCCACGATCACGCCGTGCTCCACGGGGCCGCCCAGCCCGGAGGTCCGGGCGACGGCCAGCGCGTCGGCGATGTCGGACGCGCCGTAGTTCGGCCCGCCCCGGCCACCGCGGAGGATGACGTGGCAGTCCGGGTTCCCGGCGGTCTCGACGGCGGCCGCACGGCCCTCCGCGTCCGCGCCGAAGAACGTGTGCTCGCTCGCGGCCGTGATGCAGCCGTCCACGGCGATCTGCACGTCCCCGTCCGTGGCGTTCTTGAACCCGACCGGCATCGACAGCCCGGAGGCGAGCTGGCGGTGGACCTGCGACTCCGCGTTGCGCGCGCCGATCGCGCCCCAGGTGACGGCGTCGGCGATGTACTGCGGGGAGGTCGGCTCCAGGAACTCGCAGGCGGCCGGGACACCGGCGTCGAGCACACCCAGGAGCACCTCGCGGGCGAGCCGCAACCCGTGGTGGACGTCGTGCGAACCGTCCAGGTGCGGGTCGTTGATGAGCCCCTTCCACCCGACCGTGGTGCGCGGCTTCTCGAAGTAGACCCGCATGACGACGACCAGCTCGTCGGACAGCTCGCGGGCCAGCGGTGCGAGCCGGCGGGCGTAGTCGAGCGCGGCCGCCGGGTCGTGCACCGAGCACGGGCCCACGATGACCACCAGGCGGTCGTCCTCGCCGCGCAGCACGTCCCGCACCTCGCGCCGGGACGTGGTCACGAGGTCGCTGCGCGCGGTGCCCAGCGGGAGGCGGGCACGCATCGACCGCGGTGCGGGCAGGGGGTCCAGCGCGCGGACGCGGAGGTCGGAGGTCTCGGCCATCAGCTCAGTATCTCGCTCGGCGTCGGCGGTGCGCGCGGCGGGGGTGTCGGAGGTCGTGGTGCTCATGATCGCGGGGCTCCTGGTGGTGCGGTGGGTGTCGGCGGGGCGGCGGGTGTCGCCGCACGCGTTCCGATCCCGACCGGAGGCCCGTCCGACGACGAAGGGCCCGGACGCGGTGCGCGTCCCAGGCCCTGTGCTGGCTCCGGTGGAAGGTGTCGGTCAGGCGCGAGCCCGCCGAGCTCCCAGCGGAGCCGGCGTAAAGCGCCAATACCAACGGATGTCCACGGCCACGACAGTACGCGCGCCGTCCCGCCGCGTCCAGCGCCGTCCACGATCCGGGCTCAGGGGCGGACGAACAGCGCCGCGTCGTCCGGCGCCGCGAGGAACTCCCGCTCGTGCTCGAGCCGTTCGCGGGTGGAGTCCGCCAGGTCGGCGGGCAGCTCGTGGGCGGCGAACCACCCGACCTCCAGGGACTCGTCGTCCGCGACCCGGGCGGCCCGGGCGGCCTCGGGCGACACCGGCCGGGCGCGGAACAGGGTGTCCAGGTACGCGGAGCGGTCACCGTTCGGGTACGTCACCACCGGCGTGCTGAACACACCCACGATCCCGACGACCTCGATCACCACGGCGGTCTCCTCGAGGACCTCGCGCACGATCCCGGCGGCGGGCTGCTCGCCCGGGTCGAGGATCCCGCTGGGGATCGCCCACCGCGCCGTGTCGGCGCGGCGGCCCAGCAGGAGCCGGTGGTCGCCGTCGCGCACGACGGCGCTGACCCCGGGCAGCCACAGCAGGTCGGTACCGACGCGGGCCCGCAGGGCGGCGACATGATCGGGGATCGGCATGCGCCGACCCTATCCCCGCGCGGCTCCGCGAGGCGGCGCCGTCGGAGGCCGTCAGTCGCGCGCGTACCGGGTCACGAAGTTGCGCAGGATGCGCATCGGCTCGGTGACCGGTCGTGCCGAGGCCCGCGCGATCACTGCGCCCGCCTCCTCCGGGTCGAAGTAGCCGTGGTGGCGGTACACCCGCACCCGGTCGGTGAGGCCGGCCAGGTCCAGCTCGGGGTGGAACTGCGTGGCGTAGAGGTTCTCGCGCAGCCGGAACATCTGCACCGGTGCCCACGGGGAGAACGCCAGACGCACCGCTCCGGGCGGCAGCTCGCGCATCGCCTCCTTGTGCCCGGCGAACGCCGCGAACGCCGGCGGCACCCCCTCCAGCAGGGGATCCTCGGCGCCCTCGCGGGTGAGCTCGACGGTGACGATGCCGACGTCCTCGCCGTAGTGCCGGTCCACCACTCCCCCGGCGAACGTGCCCAGGGTGCCGACCCCGTAGCACGCCCCCAGGAACGGGAAGTCGCGGTCCACGACCTCCTCGAGCAGGTCGGCCATCTCGCGCTCGACGCGGTGCTGGACCTCGGACTTCTGGTCGTCCGGGTCGGAGGAGTTGAACGGTCCGCCCCCGACGATGATCCCCGAGTAGGCGTCCAGGTCGACGGACGGCATCGGCCCGGCCTCGAGCCGCACCCGGTGGAGCTGCGCCGGGTGGAGCCTGCCGTACCGGCACATCGCCGCGTACTCGCCGTCGGCGGCGACGTCCTCGGCCCGCGTCGCCAGCAGCAGGAACGGCTTCATGACCCGAGGCTATGCCGCGTGCGGGCCGACCGCTCGCGGGCCCGGGGGCCCGTCCGCGAGGCGGCCGGGACGGCTCACGTCCAGCGGAAGAGGCGGACGGCGAGCGGCAGCAGCAGCGCCGTCCACACCACCATGACGACCACCTGCAACGTCGGGAAGCCGTCGTCGAACCACCCGGCGGACAACGCCTGCGAGGCCGCACCGAGCGGGCTGAACTGCCCGATCTCCTGGATCAGGTCGGGCATCGCCGGCCCCGGCGTCCACACCCCGGCGAGCAGCAGCATCGGGAAGTAGATGGACATCGCGATGCCGTTGGCCGCGGACGCCCGGGGGGCGAGCGCCGCGACCACCATGCCCAGGGACAGCATCACGGCCAGGCCCAGCACGAACGCGAGCACGAGGACCGCCGGCTGCGTGGGCGCCGGCACGTCGAAGGCCACGGCCGCGACGACGAGGGCGAGCACGACGCCGACGGAGGTCGTGACCGCGTTGATCACCAGGTGCGCCGCGACGATGCCCTGCGGGCGCATCGGTGTGGTCGAGAGCCGCCGCAGCACGCCCTTCTCGCGGTACGTGGCGAGGGTGACCGGCATGACGGTGAGCGCCGCGGTGCCGACCGCCATCGCCAGGATCGTCGGCACGTAGGTGGCGATGGGCGTGACCTGGTACCAGACGGACCCCGGCGGGGCGCCCTGGATCGGGTCCCGCATGCCCGGGATGAGGAACCCGACGCCGACCAGCACCACCGTCGGGAACACCACCCCGAAGAACGGGGACGCGAGGTCGCGGAACCACACGAGGAACTCGGTCTGCAGCAGACGCCCGAACCCGCGCCACCCGGACGTCCCGGTCAGCCGGCGTCGCTCGGTCGCGGTGGCGGTCATGACCGGTCCCCCTCCGTGGCGAGCGCGGGTTCGTCCTCGTCGTCCTGCTCGGCGTACGTCCGCCCGGTGACGGCGAGGAACACGTCCTCGAGGGTCCTGGTCACGGTGCGGATGTCGTCCGGCACGAGGTCCGCCTCGGCGAGCGCCGGCATGACGGCGAACAGCACCCGTCGCGAGCCGGTGACGGCGACCTCGCCGTCGCTCCCGGGCGCGACGCCGTGGACGTCGGGGTGGGTCTCGGTGAGCCGGTCGAGGACCGCCCGGGCGGGGGCGGCGGTGCCCTCGGCGAAGCGGACGACGACGGTGCGGTCGGCCTGGAGGCCGTCGATGAGCCCGCGCGGGGTCCCCTCGGCCACGACCCGTCCCGCGTCGATGACGACCAGGCGGTCGCAGAGCCGCTCGGCCTCGTCCATGAAGTGGGTGACGAGCAGGATCGTCACGCCCGTCGCCCGGACCCGGTCGACGAGGTCCCACGTGGACCGCCGGGCCTGCGGGTCGAGGCCCGTGGTCAGCTCGTCGAGGATGGCCACCTCCGGGTTGCCCACCAGCGCGAGGGCGATCGACAACCGCTGCTTCTGCCCCCCGGACAGGTTGCGGAACTGCTTGTCCGCGTGCTCGGTCAGGTCGAGCAGCGCGAGCAGGTCGGCCGGGTCGGCGGGACGCGGGTAGAACGCGGCGAAGAGCCGGACGGCCTCGCCGACGGTGATGCGGTCGTGGAGGGTCGCCTCCTGGAGCTGGATGCCGAGCCTGTCCCGCACCGCACCGGGGTCGCGCTGGGTGTCGTGGCCGAGCACCCGGGTGGTGCCGCCGTCGGCCCGCCGCATCCCGGCGATGGTCTCGACGGCGGTGGTCTTGCCGGCACCGTTGGGCCCGAGGATGCCGAAGATCTCCCCGGGGCGGACCGAGAACGACACGTCGTCCACCGCGACCTTGTCGCCGTAGGTCTTCCGGAGGTGGCTCACCTCCACGACGGGGCCGTCCATGGCCCCTCCCTTCGCCAGGCGGGACGTCACTCCGATGGTGCCACGCGCGCTCTCGTGGCGCAGGTGTCCGCGACGGTTCTCACCCGGCCGGGGTGGAGGTCCGGCAGGCCTCCCCGTGAGCGGAGAGGTTCCCGGGGGGCGAGGCTGGTGGCATGGACGCGGCGAACACGTGGTCGAGCCTGGCCTTCGTCGCCGCGGGCCTGTGGATCGTGGCCCGACGGCGCCGGCCGGGCGACGGTGCGGAGGCGCCGTCCGCCGCGCGCACCCGAGTCGCCCTCGGGATCCTCGCCGTCGGTATCGGGCTGGGTTCCGTGGTCCAGCACGGTCCGGCTCCCGCCTGGAACCCGGTCGTCCACGACCCCCCGCTGCTGGGCGCCTACGCCCTCGTGGCCGCGGACGCCGTCGCGGACCTGACCGGTCGACGGCTGCGCACGTGGTGGTGGCTGGTCCCGACGCTCGCCGACGCGGTCCTGGCCGCCGTGTCACCGGCGGCGTCCATCGTCGCGCAGGGGACGGCGTCGGTCGTCGCGGTCGTGGCGATCCTGCTGCGTGCCGTCGCCCGCCCGGTGCTGCGACCCCGGCTGCTCACCGCCCTCGTCGTGCTCGGCGTCGGAGCGCTGATCGGCTTCGTCGAACCGTGGGGCCACGTGGCCTGGCACGTGCTCGCCGCGGCGGCGATCGTGGTCGTGGCTCCCGCCGTCGGGCGGCGCGGGACGGGCTGACACGACGAGGGGCCCGGGGGGAGCGTCTCGCTCTCCCCGGGCCCCTTCGTGCACGACCTCGGCAGCCTGACTCGCGGCCAGACCTCCTGACTCGCGATCAGGTGCCCTGACCGGCGGTCAGGCGTCGGCGGCCACCGACTCCGCGGCCTCCGCCGCGTCGTACGTCGCCAGCTCGGCGATGTCGGCCGCGACGAGCTCGCCGATCTGGATCGCGTTGAGCGCCGCACCCTTGCGCAGGTTGTCGTTCGCGACGAACAGCACCAGCCCGCGACCGTCCGGGACGGACTGGTCGGTGCGGATGCGGCCGACGAACGACGGGTCGGCACCCGCCGCGCCGAGCGGCGTCGGGACCTCGGTGAGCTCCACGCCCGGGGCGTCGGCCAGCAGCTCGCGCGCCCGGTCGGGGGTGATGGCCGAGCCGAACTCGGCGTGGATCGCCAGCGAGTGACCCGTGAAGACCGGCACGCGCACGCAGGTCCCCGCGACGGCGAGGTCCGGCAGGCCGAGGATCTTGCGGGACTCGTTGCGGAGCTTCTGCTCCTCGTCCGTCTCCTCGGAGCCGTCGTCGACGATCGCACCGGCCAACGCCACCACGTCGAAGGCGATCGGCGCGACGTACTTCTCCGGCGTCGGGAACTCCACGGCGCCGCCGTCGTGCGTCAGGCCCTCGAGGTCACCGGCGGTCGCGGCGCGCGCCTGGTCGGCGAGCTCCTTGACGCCGCCCAGCCCGGACCCGGACACCGCCTGGTACGTGGCGACGCGCAGACGCTCCAGCCCGGCCTCGGCCGTCAGCGGCTTCAGCACCGGCATCGCGGCCATCGTGGTGCAGTTCGGGTTGGCGATGATGCCCTTCGAGGCCTCGCTGATCGCCTCGGGGTTGACCTCGGAGACCACCAGCGGGACCTCGGGGTCGAGCCGCCAGGCGGACGAGTTGTCGATGACCACGGCCCCCGCCTCGGCGAAGCGCGGGGCGTGCTCGCGGGAGGTGCCGCCGCCCGCGGAGAACAGGGCGATGTCGATGTCGGCGAGGTCGTCGGTGGCCGTGGCCGCCGTGTCCTCGACGGTGACGTCGACGCCCTCGTAGGTGATCGTCGACCCGGCCGACCGCGCCGAGGCGAACAGCCGCAGCTCCTTGATCGGGAAGGCCCGCTCGGCGAGCAGCCTGCGCATCACGGCGCCGACCTGACCGGTCGCACCGACGACGGCGACGTTGACTCCGGTGGAGTTGATCTGTGCCACGTGGCTCACCGCCCCGTCCCGGCGTAGACGACGGCCTCGCCCTCGTCGGAGTCCAGCTCGAACGCGGTGTGGATGGCGCGCACGGCGTCGTCGAGGCTGTCCGCGCGGGTGACGACCGAGATGCGGATCTCGGAGGTGGAGATCATCTCGATGTTGATGCCGGCGTCGCGCAGCGCCCCGAACAGGCGCGCGGAGATGCCGGGGTGCGACTTCATGCCGGCGCCCACGAGCGAGACCTTGCCGATCTCGTCGTCGATCTGCAGGTCGATGAACTTCAGCTCGGACTTCACGGCGTTGAGCGCCGCCGTCGTCGAGCGGACGTCGGCGTGCGGGAGCGTGAAGGAGATGTCGGTCCGGCCGGTGTCGGCGGCGGAGACGTTCTGCACGATCATGTCGATGTTCGTGCCGGCCGCGGCCACGACCTCGAAGATGCGGGCCGCCTGGCCCAGGGTGTCGGGCACGCCGACGATGGTGATCTTGGCCTCGCTGCGGTCGTGCGCGACGCCGGAGATGATCGGGTCTTCCATGGGGGCTTCCTCCTGCTCCTCGGAGCTGGCGTTCGGGTCGATGAGGTCTCCGTGGGTGCCCTTGACGAGGGTGCCGGGCTTGCCCGAGAACGAGCTGCGCACGTGCACCGGCACGCCGTAGCGGCGGGCGTACTCGACGGCGCGCAGCGCCAGCACCTTGGCGCCGGAGGCGGCGAGCTCGAGCATCTCTTCGTAGGTGACCTTGTCGATCTTGCGAGCGCCCGGCGCGATGCGGGGGTCCGCGGTGAAGATGCCGTCGACGTCGGTGTAGATCTCGCAGACGTCGGCGTCGAGACCGGCGGCCAGTGCGACCGCCGTCGTGTCGGAACCGCCACGACCCAGGGTGGTGACGTCGTTGTTGCCGCGGTTGACGCCCTGGAACCCCGCGACGATCGCGACCTGGCCCTTCTCGAGGGTCTGGCGGATGCGGTGCGGGACGACGTCGACGATGCGGGCCTTGCCGTGGACCGCGTCGGTGAGGAGACCGGCCTGCTGGCCGGTGAAGGACTTCGCCTTGACCCCGAGCTTGTCGATCGCCATGGCGAGGAGCGACATCGAGATCCGCTCACCGGCGGTGAGCAGGATGTCCATCTCGCGCTGCGGCGGTCGGGGACTGATGTCGGCGGCGAGATCGAGGAGCTCGTCGGTGGTGTCGCCCATGGCGCTCACCACGACGACCACGTCGTTGCCGGCGCGCCTGGCCTCGGCGATGCGCTTGGCCACGCGCTTGATCGAGCGGGCGTCCGAGACGGACGACCCGCCGTACTTCTGCACGACCAGTGCCATGCATACAACCTTTCTGTCGCCGGCCTCCGTCTCTCTCAACGGTCCGCCGGTCCCTTGTGTGTGCGCGGTCCATCGTAGCGACCCCACGTGACGAGCGGTGTGCCAGGTGTCACATCCGGGCGGATCGGGGCCCGTCCCGGGCGTCCCTACGCCGCGGCGGTGACGACGTCGTACCCGAGCGTGCAGATGAGCGCGCCGACCACGACGACGAACACCGCACGGACGAACCTGCTGCCCTTCGACACCGCCATCCGGGCCCCGACGTACCCGCCGACGAGGTTCGCGACGCCGATCGCCAGCCCCAGGCTCCACACGACGGCCCCGGCGGGCACGAAGAAGATCAGGGCACCCAGGTTGGTGGCGAAGTTCACGATCTTCGCGAGCGCCGAGGCCGGCAGGAACGCGTACCCGAGGATGCTCACCAGGGAGATGACCAGGAAGGTGCCGGTGCCCGGACCGAGCAGCCCGTCGTACGCGCCGATGACGAGGCCGATGCCGGCGGCGGTCCAGCGGTGCCGGTTGCCCTCCCAGCGCAGGTTGTCGTACCGGCCGAGCTGTGGCCGGGCGAGGGTGAAGACCGCCACACCGATCAGGACCACCAGGATGATCGGCGTGAACAGCTCGGCGGGGATCTGCGTGGCCAGCGCGGCTCCCCCGACGGCGCCGGCCAGCGCGGCCGCGGCCATCGGCCCGGCCGTGGTCAGGTCCGGCCCCACACGCCGGTAGTAGGTGATCGAGCTGACCGAGGTGCCCATGATCGAGCCGAGCTTGTTGGTCGCCAGCGCCTGCACCGGCGACATCCCCGGCACGAGCAGCAGCGCCGGGAGCTGGATGAGGCCCCCGCCGCCGACGACGGCGTCGACCCAGCCGGCGGTCAGTCCGGCCAGGACGAGCAGGGCGACGGTGGTGGGGTCGAGGTCGGGCACGTCCGGAATCCTCGCACGCGGCGACCGCTCGCGACGCACGGTCCGGGCCGCGCGCGATCAGGAGTGCAGGGCGTCGTACTCCGCCTCGGCGGCCACGTCGGCCTCCACGTCGAGGCGCAGGTGCGCCAGCACCGACTGCAGCAGACGCAGCGCCGACGAGGCGCGCTCACCCCAGCTGGACAGATACGAGAACTGCCACCACCACAGGCCCTCGAGCTCGTGCCCGTCGTCGAAGTGCTGCAGCCCCTTGGCGATCTCCTCGGCGACGCACGCCAGGTCGCCGGACAGCGACGCCGGGCCGAGCTCCCGGCCCAGCACCGGGTCGACGACCTCGACGTAGTCGTCGAACCCGTCGAACATCTGGCCCAGGGCCGTGCGGAGGGGGTCGACGTCGGTTTCGCGGCCCGCGTCGGGCTCGAACCGCTGCGGCGGCACGACGTCGACGATGGCGGCCAGGCGGGCGCCCGCGGCCAGCAGGTCGGAGGTGGCCAGGATCAGCAGGGACAGCTCGGCCCCCGGGAACCCGCCGGAGGCGACCTGCGACGCCGTGGACAGGAACGTCCGCGCCTGCGTCGACATCTGGTCGGCGACCTCGCGGAGCTCGGAGTCTGCAGCGATCTCTGACACGGTGCTCATCCGTCCTGTGGTGCCTGCCGCCGGCCGGTCGGGCCGACGGACCGTCGTGCTCCGTCCCAGTCTCCACCGACAGGCCGCCCGGGCGCCAGACGTGCCCGCGAGGTCGACGGGCCCCGGTTCAGCCGCCGACGACGCGCCGTCCCTCGAACGCACGGCCGAGGGTGACCTCGTCGGCGTACTCCAGGTCCCCGCCGACCGGCAGCCCGGAAGCGAGCCGGGACACCGTCACCCCCATCGGCCCGATGAGGCGGGAGAGGTAGGTCGCGGTGGCCTCGCCCTCGACGTTCGGGTCGGTCGCGATGATGACCTCGGTGACGGTGCCGTCGGCCAGTCGCGCCATGAGCTCGCTGATCCGCAGGTCGTCCGGTCCGACGTTCTCCAGCGGATTGATGGCGCCGCCGAGCACGTGGTACTTGCCGCGGAACTCCCGCGTGCGCTCGATCGCCACGACGTCCTTCGGCTCCTCGACGACGCAGATCACCTCGTCGCTGCGCCGCGGGTCCGCGCACACCCGGCAGGTCGCCGACTCCGCGACGTTCCCGCAGGTCTCGCAGAACTGCACCCGCGCCTTGACCTCCGTCAGGGCGTCCACCAGCCGCCGCACGTCCGCGGCGTCGGTGGCGAGCAGATGGAACGCGATGCGCTGCGCGCTCTTGGGCCCGACACCGGGAAGCCGGCCGAGCTCGTCGATCAGGTCCTGGACCGCACCTTCGTACACGCGCCCAGCCTACGGCGCGGCGGGGACTTCTCCGGCATGATGCGAGGGATGAGCGAGGACACGAGGGACGAGCTCGTCGCCCTCTTCGACGACACCGGTGCACCGTGCGGCACCGCGTCGCGTCGTCGCGTGCGGGCCGAGAACCTGCGCCACGCGGCGACGGCCGTCGTCGTCCGCAACGCCGCCGGCGAGGTCTACGTGCACCGCCGCACGGACACCAAGGACGTCTACCCCGGCCGCTACGACTTCTGCGCCGGCGGGGTGCTGCGGGCCGGCGAGTCCCCGTTGCAGTCCGCACGCCGCGAGGTCGCCGAGGAGCTCGGCGTCCAGGGGGTCCCCCTGCTGCGGCTCGGCGAGCGGGACTACGCCGACGCGCACACGCGATACCGCGCGTTCCTGTTCACCTGCACCTACGACGGCCCCGTGCGGTGGCAGCCGGAGGAGGTGGCCTGGGGCCGGTGGGTCTCCCCCCGGCGCCTGGTCGAGATGGTGGACGAGCTCGCGTTCGTGCCCGACTCGGTGGCCGTCCTGGACCGCTGGCTCGACGCCCTGCGGGCCTCCGGCCACGGGAGCGACTGAGGGGCGGGCCGGCCGCTCAGGCTGCCCGGTGGGCGCGGTTCCGCGCCGCGTCGAACCCGAGGCGACCCCTGGTCACGAGGACGAGCACGACCGCGGCGGTCACGAGGGTGGCCCCGATGGCGACGTCGACGGTCGTGTTGTCCGCGCGGAGCACGAGGTGGTCGAGCGCCGGGGTGAAGCTCCCGTGCAGCAGGATGCACAGCAGGACGCTGCCGGTGCGGTTGTAGAGCCAGGTGTAGAAGAACGCGAACACCATCGGACCGACGAACCCGAGCCCGTACAACGGGAGGTGCCAGACTCCCCAGACCACCGCGAGGAGGCAGGTGGCGGCCAGCGGGGCGAAGCGGTCCTGGAGCCGGGGCAGGGCGAACCCTCGCCAGCCGGGCTCCTCGAACCCACCGCCGACGGTGGCCACGAGCAGGAACGTCCCGAGGTAGGCGGGCAGCCGCTCGCCGAGCAGCGCGAGGTCGATCTCCTGACCGACCAGGGCGAGCTCGACGTTCACGATCGCGAGGAGCAGCGGCGGCAGGCCGAGCGCGTAGAGGTAGTACCGCAGCGGGACGCGCCACCGGACGATCTGCCGCGCCCACGGACGGACGGGCGCCCCGGTGCCGCGGAGCACGATCAGCGCGGAGGCCGCCGGCCCGAGCCCTCCCACGAGCAGCAGGGCCTGGGCCGCGGGTCCGCCGAGGCCGGCGACCAGGGGCACCCACAGGGTCCACGAGATCCCGTAGGCGAGCACGACGAAGGCGGCCAGCGGATGCGCCGCCACCCAGCGGCGCAGGGCCCGTGGACGGTGGTCGGCGGTGCCGGGGGGCCGCGGGGTTCGCGGGGGTCCGGCGTCCGGTGTCGTCATGGTGCGCCCCCGGGGCGGTCACGTGGTCACTGAGCCCTGCTGCGACCAGCCAACCCCGCCCGCCGTCGGGACGGTAGGGACCAACGGCCCGACCGCACGGGACTCCTCGCCCCGTCCGCCGGACCCGCTCGCGCCGGACGCGCCGCCCGCCGTCACACCTGGCGCGGCGGCTCCCGTCGCGCTCCGACCCCCGTCGCACGCAGCAGAGCGGTCCGGCCGAACGACACCGGCTGGTCGGCGGCCACCTCGACCCGGTGCCCTGCGGCGTCACCCCCGAACGAGAGCCGGACCTCGAGGGTGAAGGGCGTGCCGCACCGGATCATGCGGAGGGTCAGCTCGTGACCCCCCGTCCAGGCGGCGGCCCCGGCGACGGCGACCCGCTCACCGTGGTCCAGCTCGGCACGGCCGGTGACCCACCGCCCGAGACCGCACCGCACCGTGTGCTCCGCGCCGCCCGGCGCGCCGACCCACCGGAACGCCAGGTCACCGTCGACGCGGTCCACCGAGATCGCGTGCCAGGGCAACGGGGTGTCGGACGGCGCGGCCTCCGCGTCGTCCTCCGGGTCCAGCACGAACCAGCAGCCGCGCACCACGTCCTCGAGCACGCCGTGCTCCCAGCCTGACGGCGTGAGGACCGCCAGGTCGTCCGGGGCGAACGACGTGGCATCCGCGGGTTGCGGGGAGCCGAGCTCCGGCACCCAGTCGAAGGCGCGGCCGAGCGTGTCCCAGATCGCGTCCAGCTCGGCCGCGGTCTCGGTGGTGCCGCTGGTCAGCACCACCACGGCGTCGTGCTCCGGCCAGACGACGACGAACTGGCCGAAGGCACCGTCGGCCCGGTACGCACCGTGCCGGCACCGCCAGAACTGGTACCCGTAGCCCTGCTCCCAGTCGGGCTTCACGTCCGGGCCGTTGTCCACCTGCGCGGCGGTCATCTCGTCGACCCAGGACGCCGGGACGAGCTGCCGGCCGCCCCAGCGGCCCCGCCGGAGCCAGAGCTGCCCGAGCGCCGCGAGGTCCTCCGTGGTGACGGCGAGCCCGTACCCGCCGACGTCGATCCCCTGCGGGCTCTGCTCCCAGGTCGCGCCGGCGATGCCCAGCGGCTCGAACAGGCGGGGGGTCAGCCAGTCGAGCAGCCGCTGCCCGGTGAGCCGGTGCAGGATCGCGGACAGCAGGTACGTGGCCCCCGTGTCGTACACGAACCGGGTCCCCGGCGCGTGGACCATCGGGGAGGCCAGGATGTCCCGGGCCCAGCCCGACCCGGGTCGGCGCAGGTTCCGCAGGGTGAAGTTCATGGTGTCGGTGCCGTGACCGCTGGTCATGGTCAGCAGGTCGCGCACGGTCATCGCCGCCAGATGCTCCGGCGGGTCCGCGGGGGCGTCCTCCGGCAGCAGGTCGACCACCCGGTCACCGGTGCCGAGCAGCCCCTCGTGCACGGCCATCCCGACCGCCGTGGCGGTGACCGACTTGGAGACCGAGAACGTCCGGTGCGGATCGCCCGGGGCGAAGGGATCCCACCACGCCTCGGCGACCACGTGACCGTGCCGCAGCACCATCAGGCTGTGGACGTCACGGACCTGGTCGAGAGCCGCGACGAGGCGCCGCAGGGACTCGGGGTCGACCCCCTGGGACACGGGGGTCGCGCGGGGCAGCAGGTGGTGCGTCGTCGTCACGGAACCACTGTCGCAGGTCGAGGCCGAGGCTCCGGCGGGCTACCCCGGCGTCGTCCGGGGCCGCCCGGCACCGAACCGGGACATCAGCTCCTGCGACAGCGGGGCGACGGGGAACGGGGTGACGGGGTCGTGCGGGTCGACCCAGCGCAGCTCGGCGAGCTCCGCGAGCGCCCGGGGCTCGAAACCCGTCGGCAGCTCGACCTCGAAGACGTGCGCGTCGACGACGTGGTCGGGCTCGTTCGCGGCCGTGGCATGGTGCTGCCCGAGGGCTCGCACGCGCGGCGGGGCGGCGTCCAGGCCGATCTCCTCGGCGCACTCGCGCAGGAGCGCGTCGCGCGGGGACTCGCCGGCCTCGATCTTGCCGCCCACCTGGATGAACGTCCCGGTGCGCTGCTTGCGCACGAGGAGCCACCGGCCGTGGCGGACGATGACGGCCGCCACGATGTGCAGGGTGGTGGCCGCCGCGGTCACGCCTCGTCCGCCGTCTCGTCGATGATCTTGCCGTCCAGCATCTTGACGACGAGCGGCACGCCGACGAGACCGGAGGAGACCAGCTCGGCGTCCGTGTCGGAGGTGTCGTCCTCGTCCGGTGCCGTGGTCGGCGTCGCCGGGGACCGCTCGGGTGCCGGGGCGGCCGTCGCGGCGGCGGAGCGCATCCGGTGCGGCCACGGGTCCGCCGGCGGTCCGGCCGGTGCCGGCGTCCCGGTGGACGCCGAGGTGTCGCGCGACCACGACACCGTCGGGGCTGCGGCGACGGCCTCGTCCGGATCCGGCCGGGCCGGCGCACCGCCGGACGGCGCGGCCGACGCGGCCGACGCCGCGCTCTGCGACGTCGCGGCGGACGCTCCGGCGAGCCAGGCGTCGTCCGCGGCCCGGGCGGCGTCCGCCGCCGCGTCGTCGGCGCGGTCGTGCGCGGGTCCGTCGGGGTGCGGCGCGCTGTCGACAGGATGGGCCACCCGTTCGGCGACGGCGACCCCGGTGCGGCCCGTCGTGGCCGCCGAGACCTGGGACGGGGCCGACGGCGCACCGCCGTCGGCTCCCTGGGGGGAGGGCCCGTCCGCCTCCGGGGCCTCTTGCAGCCCCGACGGTCCGGACTCCACCGCGGGCTGTTCGCCCGGCGCCGACGCGGGGCCGGGCGCCCCGACGGTGACGTCGATCTGCGCACGCAGCCCCAGGGTCTGGTAGACGGCTTCGGCGAACGCCTCCAGGTGCCGCGGCTGGGAGAAGTTCCGGGCCAGTCCCTCGGTCTGGAAGCTGAGCCGGAGCCGGTCACCCGCCAGCGAGCCGATCTGCGCGTTCTGCTCGACCAGCGCCCGGGTCACCGGGCTGGCGAGGTTGGCGACGATCTCCTCCCACCGGCGCCGCAGGTCCTCGGCCGTCGTCCCCGTCGGCTCCGCGGACGGTGCCGGCGCGGCGGGCTGTTCCTGCGGGCGGGCGGCGGGCGGTGCGGTGGTCGCGCGCTCCTCGGTGGCGGAGACCCCGACGGGCGGCTCCGCCGCGTCCACCGGGTCCGTCACCGGGGCTTCGGGCTCCGTGGTGGATCCGGGCTCGGACGGCTCCGTACCGACCGGCTCGGCCGGTGCGGGCGGCTCGGTCGCCACCGGCTCGGTGGTCTCGCGCGCCTCCGTGGGCGCGTCGTCCGCCCCGGGCGTCGCCTCGACCGGCGCCGGTGCGGGAACCTGAGCAGGCGCCGCCTCCCGCGGCGACGGCTCGGTCGGTTCCGGGACGGGCTCGGGGGCGCTGACCTCCGCCACGGTGCGGCGGCTCCGGGCCAGCGCGGCGCGGGCGGCGGCTGCACCGGACAGCCCCGCAGGCGCGGTCGGCTCCTCCGCCGGCTCGGCCGCCACGGCCGGTGGCGTCGTCGTGCCGGGCACCGCACCGACCGGTCCCGCGGCCACCGCACCCCGCTCGAGACGGTCCAGACGAGCCGCGAGCCCCTCCGTACCGTCGTCGGCGCCCGGCAGGAGCAGACGGGCGCACAGCAGCTCGAGGTGCAGCCGGGGCGAGGTCGCCCCGGTCATCTCGGTCAGGGCGGTGTTGACGAGGTCGGCGGCGCGGGAGAGCTCCGAGAAGCCGAGGTTGGCGGCCTGGTGGCGCATCCGCTCGAGCTGGTCGGCGGGCAGGTCGCGCAGCACGGCGTCGGCGGCCTCGCCGGAGACCGCGATGACGATGAGGTCGCGCAGGCGTTCGAGGACGTCCTCCACGAAGCGGCGGGGCTCGTGACCGGTGGCGATGACGTGGTCGATGACGCGGAAGATCGAGGCCCCGTCGCGGGCGGCGATGGCGTCGACGACGTCGTCGAGCAGGGTGCCGTGGGTGAACCCGAGCAGGCTGACCGCGAGGTCGTACTCCACGGTGCCGGACGAGCCGGCGATGAGCTGGTCCAGCACGGAAAGCGTGTCACGCACCGATCCTCCGCCGGCGCGGGTGACCAGCGGGACCACACCGGCACCGAGCTCGATCCCCTCGGCGGCGCAGAGCTGCTCGAGGTAGGGACCGAGCACGTCCGGCGGGACCAGCCGGAACGGGTAGTGGTGGGTGCGCGAGCGGATCGTGCCGATGACCTTGTCCGGCTCCGTCGTCGCGAAGACGAACTTGATGTGCTCCGGCGGCTCCTCGACGATCTTGAGCAGCGCGTTGAAGCCGTGCGAGGTCACCATGTGCGCCTCGTCCAGCACGAAGATCTTGTACCGGTCGCGGGCCGGGGCGAAGGTGGCGCGCTCGCGCAGGTCGCGGGCGTCGTCGACGCCGTTGTGGCTGGCGGCGTCGATCTCGACGACGTCCAGCGAGCCGGGACCGCCACGGGCCAGCTCGACGCACGAGGGGCACTCGCCGCACGGGGTGTCCAGCGGCTTCTCGGGGGTGTTCCGGTGGCAGTTGAGCGTGCGCGCGAGGATACGGGCCGACGTCGTCTTGCCGCAGCCGCGCGGTCCCGAGAACAGGTAGGCGTGGTTGGCACGACCGGTCCGCAGCGCCTGCCGCAGGGGCGCGGTGACGTGGTCCTGGCCGATGACCTCGGCAAAGGTCTCGGGCCGGTAGCGGCGGTACAGAGCGGTCGTCACGCCAGCCACTGTAGACGTCGGGGGCGACACGAACATCCCGCCCGGCACCCGTCCGTCCGGCGCCGCCCCGGGGCGCACCTCGACCCGCCTCAGCGCCGCAGCGCGCGCCGCGCCAGGGAGTTCCCCAGCCACTGCACGAGCTGGACGATGACGATGATGATCACCACGACCAGGGCCGTCAGCGCCCAGTCGTACTGCCGGTAGCCGTACACGATGGCGAAGTCGCCCAGCCCGCCCGCGCCGAGGTAGCCGGCGATGGCCGACATGTCGAGCACCCCGACGAACAGGAAGGTGTAGCCGAGGATCAGCGGGGACAGCGCCTCGGGCACGACGACGGTGCGCACGATCCGCAGCGGCGAGGCGCCCATGGCCCGGGCCGCCTCGATGACGCCGGGGTCGATCGAGACGAGGTTCTGCTCCACGAGCCGGGCGAACACGAACGACGCCATGACGCACATCGCGAAGGTGAACGCCCCGGTCCCGATCGTCGTCCCGACCACGGCGCGGGTCACGGGGCCGAGCGCCACGAGGAAGATGATGAACGGGATCGGTCGCACGACGTTGACGGCGACGTTCAGCACGGCGAACAGGCCGCGGTGCTCCAACAGGTTGCCGGGGCGGGTCAGGTACAGCCCCAGGCCGAGCGCCAGGCCGCAGACGCCGCCCACGGCCAGGGTGATCAGCACCATGAAGACGGTCTCGCCGAACGCCTGCCCCAGCAGGGGCACGAGGTCCGGGCTCATCGGTCGCTCCCCTCGGCCGCGGGTCGGGCGGCGGTGCCGTGGTCGACGACGGTCGTAGCGGCACGCAGCCCGTCCAGCGCGGCGTGCACCGCGGTGTCGTGGCCGACGAGCTCGAGCGTGAGCGAGCCGTAGGGACGCTCGGCGACCTCGGTGATGCCGCCGTAGACGACCGTGCCGTCCACGCCGTGCTCGGCCAGGACGCGGGTGACCTGCGCGGACGCCCCTGCCACCTCGTCGATCCGGACGGTGACGACCCGTCCCGGGTGCCGTTCCCGCAGCCGGTCCAGCACGGCCGGTGACGGCACGTCCCGCAGGGCCGAGGCGACGAACCGCCGCGTGACCGGGTGCTGCGGTGCGCTGAACACCCGGTAGGCGTCGCCCAGCTCGACCACGCGACCGGCCTCCATGACGGCGACCCGGTGGCAGATCGAGCGCACGACCTCCATCTCGTGGGTGATGACCACGACCGTGATGCCGAGCTCGCGGTTGACGCGCTGCAGCAGGGCGAGCACGTCCGCCGTCGTCTCCGGGTCGAGCGCGCTGGTGGCCTCGTCGGCGAGCAGGAGCCGGGGGCTGGTGGCCAGCGCCCGCGCGATGCCGACGCGCTGCTTCTGCCCGCCGGACAGCCGCGCCGGGTGGACGTCGGCCTTGTCGCCGATGCCCACGAAGTCGAGCAGCTCGCGCACCCGCGCGTCCCGGTCGGCGCGCGGCCACCCGGCGACCTCCAGGGGGTAGGCGACGTTCCCGGCGACGGTCCGGGAGGCCAGCAGGTTGAACTGCTGGAAGATCATGCCGATCCCGGCCCGGACCGGCCGCAGCTGCGCCTCCGACAGACCTGTCAGGTCGGTGCCGTCGACGACGACGGATCCCGCCGTCGTCGTCTCCAGGGCGTTGACGAGCCGCACGAGGGTGGACTTGCCGGCCCCGGAGTAGCCGATGACGCCGAAGATCTCGCCGGCGTCGATGTCGAGGGTGACGCCGTCCACGGCACGGACCGGTGCGTCGCGGCGGCGTCCCCGGCCGCGGGCGGGGAACTCCTTGACCACGTCGTGGAAGCTGAGGAGGGGGTGGCTCATGTCAGCGGCCGGCGAGGTCGGTCTCGATGCCGTCGAGGATCGCCTGCAGGTCGGCGGCGTCGTTGTCCTTGACGACGCCGGTCCCGCCGGAGGCCTCCAGCACCCCGGCCTCGACCTCGGGCGAGTGGTAGATGTCCACGAGCTGCTGCAGCGTCTCGTCCTCGGCGTCGGCGGAGCGCGCCACCCAGACGTTGATGTACGGCGCGGCCGCGGCGGAGTCCGGGTCGTCGGTGAAGATCGCGTCGTCCTCGGTCAGACCCGCGTCGCCCACGAAGTCGTTGTTGATGATCGAGGCGTCGACGTCCTGCAGCGCGATCGCGGTCTGCGCGGCGTCGACCGGCGTGACGGTCACCCGGGACTCCTCCGCGATGACGTCCGCCGGGGTGGAGAACGAGCTCCCGCCGTCGCGCAGGGTGACCAGACCGGCGTCCTGCAGCACGAGCAGCGCGCGGGCCTGGTTGGTCTCGTCGTTGGGGATGGCGACCTGGCCGCCCGCGGGGATCTCCTCGAGGCTCGCGTGGGCGGTCGAGTAGAGCCCCAGCGGGTAGACGGCGGTCGCCCCGATCGGCGTGAGGTCCTCGCCGCGGGCGGCGTTGTAGCCGGCGAGGAACTGCAGGTGCTGGAACTGGTTGAGGTCCAGGTCGCCGTCCGACAGCCCCTGGTTGGGCAGCTGGTAGTCGGAGAAGTTCACGATCTCGACCTCGATCCCCTCGGCCGCGGCGGCCTCGGCGAACGTGTCCCAGTAGTCCTCGCCGGCGGAGACGACACCGACGCGGATCGGGTCGTCGGAGGTCCCGGCCGAGGTGGCAGCGGCCTCGCCGGAGCAGGCGGCCAGCGCCAGGACGGAGGCGGCCGCACCGGCGGCGAGCAGGGTGGAGCGCAGGGTCATGACAGGGGTCCTTCCGGACAGGGGCGCACGACGACAGACCTCGCCGTGGCGCGACGACGGTGGGGAGAAGCACAGGGGGAGAGCGGCAGGCCGCGGCCATCAGCGCGCGACGGGCCTGGTCGTCGTCAGCGGTGGACGACGGCGGGGAGCTGGGCGGTCAGCGACCGCACATTCGCGGGGCCGGCATCGCCGCGGTGCACATCAGGCCGCGCAGGGAGGTCTGCGCGGTGCGGTGTGCGGCGGGGGCGATGCGGTGCATGCGAGGAGCAGACCATCCGCCGCACCGGCGCACCAACTCCGTGGGGGCCAAATCTCGCGATACGAACGTCCCATGTATCGCATATCGAGAAGTCGCTGGTCAGCGCCGGGACGTCGCCGTTGACGCCTCGATCACACATCCGGCCGAAGACACAAAGGACCCCTCGCGCACCCGCCAGAGCTCACCTACCCTTGCTGCCTTCCGGCCCTGGGGGAGTTCAGCGAGATGACGCCGCACGAGGGGTCTGCCCACAGCCTAACCGAGAGTGGGCGCCACCTCGAAACCGTCCCGGTCGAGGGTCGCGCACCTCACACCGGGCCGATTCGGAGACTCGGGCCTCCGTCCGCTATTCTGCTGGGGTTGCCCGGCGCCCTGAGCGTCGGTCACGTCCGAGGAGGATTCGCCTAGCGGCCTATGGCGCACGCTTGGAAAGCGTGTTGGGTTCACGCCCTCGGGGGTTCGAATCCCCCATCCTCCGCCGGCACGAAGGGCCCGCACCTCGAGGTGCGGGCCCTTCGTCGTTCCCGGGCTCCTGCGGGGACCGCACGGCGCCCGAACGAGCACTGCACGTCACGGACGAGGGAGACCAGCCGAGCACGACACCGCACGAGTCAACGACGAGTCACGGATCGGTGAGGCGAGGGGCGCGATCGCACCTCCCCTGCCCGCTGCCGACGGGCCGGGCCGACGAGATCGTGGTGCGATCGTGACCTCGAGGTGACGAATCCTGACAAGTCGTCCTCGTCGGGCGTCACCCCCGGGCTCTACGATGACGTCCATGATTTTCAAGGCCGTGGGCGACGGGCGCCCCTACCCCGACCACGGACGCGAGGGATCCATGGACTGGTCCGACGTCCCCCCGCGTCAGGTGCGTCTCGACGAGCTCGTGACCACCAAGCGCACGCTGGACCTCGACGCCCTGCTCGCGGAGGACTCGACGTTCTTCGGCGATCTCTTCGCCCACGTCGTCGAGTACCGAGGTGTCCTCTACCTCGAGGACGGTCTGCACCGCGCGGTGCGCGCGGCGCTCCAGCAGCGCCCGATCCTGCACGCCCGCGTCCTGACGGTGGGCTGACCCGCCGTCGCGAGGAATCTCGGGTATTTTCTTCGCGTGACTTCACCAGCCCAGGACCCGGCCCGCGTCGCTCGACGACGTCGCAAGCACGAGCGCCAGGCTGTGGTCTTCGGGCTCCTGATCGCCCTCATGGTGATCCTGGGTCTCGGCGCCCTCGCCGTCTACACCGAGACCATCGACTCCCCGATCAGCGAGCCGATCGTCACGCCGGAACCCGCCTCGGCGAGCATCGAGCCCGCCTGCCTGCCCGTCGCGGAGAAGTGGCCGGACGGCACACCGCCGATGGAGTACTCCAAGGTGAAGGTGCGGATCTACAACGCCGCCGACTACACGTTCAACCTCGCCAGCGCGAACGCCGACGCGCTCACGGAGCGCGGCTTCGACGTCCGCGACACGGGCGACTTCACGTACCAGATCGAGGGCCCCTCGGAGATCCGCTACGGGATCAAGGGCGTGCGGCAGGCGTACACGCTGGCCGCGCAGTACGAGAACGTCCGCCTCGTCATGGACGACCGCTCCGGATCGTTCGTCGACCTGATCGTCGGGCAGGAGTGGCAGGAGCCGCTGTCGGTCGAGGAGGTCCCGCTGGAGACCGGCGAACCCATGACCAACCTGCCGGGGTGCGTGCCGCCCGAGGACCTCGACCCGGTGGAGCGCGAGTACGGGTACGAGCGGGGCCCGAACGCGGGCGAGAACGCCGACGAGGCCTGACGAGGTCCGACCCCGGGGGACGCGGTCCGCAGCCCTGATCAGTCCGCCGGGTCGGTCTCCTGATCGCCGTTCGCCGACCCGCCGCTCGTCGGCGGGGCGACGGAGGCCGGTGACGCCAGGTCGGGCGTGGTCCCCCGCCACCGACCGATCCACCGCATGCCGTGGTACAGCACGAGCGCGGACGCCGTCCCGAGGGCGATGCCCTCGAAGGTCAGGTCACCGGCGGTCCACGTGTAGTTCGCGATGGCCACGACGAGCGGCACAGCGGCCGTCGTGAGGTTCACCGGGTCGCCGAAGTCGACGCGGTTCTGCACCCAGATGCGGAACCCGAGCACGCCGATCATGCCGTACAGGATCGTGGTGACACCGCCGAGCACACCGGCCGGGACCGTGTTGACGACCTCGCCGAACTTGGGCGAGAACGACAGCACCAGCGCGCCGGCCCCGGCCACCCAGTAGGCGGCGGTCGAGTACACGCGCGTCGCGGCCATGACCCCGATGTTCTCGGCGTAGGTCGTCGTGCCGGAGCCGCCACCCGTCCCGGCCAGCGTCGTCGCGACGCCGTCGGCCAGCAGCGCGCGTCCCATCCGGTCGTCGAGGTCCTGGCCGGTCATCGCGGCGACCGACTTCACGTGGCCGACGTTCTCGGCGACGAGGACGAAGACCACGGGCAGGAACAGCCCGAGCACGCCGGGTTCGAAGCTGGGTGCGGTGAACGTCGGGGCGCCGAACCAGGCCGCCTCCCCCACCGCGGCGAAGTCCACCTCGCCGCGCACGACCGCGAAGGCGTACCCGACGAGCACCCCGACGAGGATCGCCAGGCGGCCGAGGATCCCGCGGAACAGCACCGACACCAGCACCACGGCCACCAGGGTCACCACGGCCGTCACCGGCGCCACCTGGAAGTTGCCCCAGGCCGCGGGCGCGAGGTTGAGCCCGATGAGGGCGACGATCACGCCCGTCACGACCGGCGGCATGACGACGTCGATCCAGCGGGCGCCCGCGAGGTGCACGACCAGGCCGACGACCGCCAGGAGCACACCCGTGACGAAGATGCCGCCGATGGCGGCGGACTGCCCGTCCGAGGCCGTGGCCGCGCCGATCGGGGCGATGAACGCGAAGCTCGACCCCAGGTAGCTCGGCAGCCGGTTGCCCGTGATGAGCAGGAACCCGATGGTGCCGATCGCCGAGAAGAACAGCGTCGTCGACGGCGGGAAGCCGGTGATCAGCGGGACGAGGAACGTCGCACCGAACATCGCCACGACGTGCTGCAGGCCGATCCCGATCGTGCGGGGCCAGGTGAGACGTTCACCCGGGGCGACGACCTCTCCCGGCGCCACGTGCGCGCCGTCACCGTGCTTCGTCCAGCCCAGCTGCATGTCGCTCCGTCCGTCAGCCCTGTGAAGACCCGCACACCCTATCGGCGCACGGGAGCTGCGTCCGCCGACCTGCGGACGGCCCGGCCGGGTCGCCGGGTCGGGGGCGGGTCCTCGGGCTCATTCCGCGCGGCCGTGCAGCCAGGCCATCAACCAGGAGCGTGTCGACCCGTCGTCGATCCGGTCCTCGGGGAGCTCGCGCGCGACTTCGAGGGCCGCCGTCGCCTCCTCAGGCCCCATCAGGCCGGCGTACATCAGCAGCTGGTCGCCGAACATCACGTCCCACGTGGCGTCGTCCGCCCAGAGGTCCGTGGTCCCCAGCGCCTCGGCGAGGTTGTCGTGCACGCGCGCCGGGTCCTCGCCCAGGTACGTCGAGACCCCGGTCACCGGCAGCACGACGATGCCCAGCGCGGCGCTCGGCTCGGCGGAGAACCACGTCGCACGTTCACGCTTGCCGTCCCACACGAGCGAGGTCACGTCCGCCTGCAGCCCGTCGGCGACCGGGTCGGACCGGTCGAAGTCGGTCCAGTAGGCCCGGGCCGAGGCGGCCTCCAGCGAGAGCATCCACCGGGCCTGGGAGGTCAGGCCCTCGTCCGGGAGCCCGGCCGCCGCCCGCGCGTCGGCCCAGAGGGCCAGCCCGTGCCAGGCGGCGACGGCCTCGGAGGCCGACTCCTGGTTGTTGCCGTCCCCGAACGGTGACGGCCCGGAGGCCCACGAGTGCCCCATGACGACGTCGAGAGTCCGCAGGGCCGGCATCGGCGCCCCGTCCCCGGCGGGCACGTCGGCGGCCGCGGCCACGTCGGCGGCCAGCAGGTCGACGACGGGCGCGACCTCCTCGGCCAGCTCGGCGTCCTCGGCGGCCAGCAGGCCGGCCGCGTACAGGAAGTAGCCGTAGTGGAAGTGGTGGTCGTTGCCCTCCTCGGAGCCGAACGCGGTGGCCTGGCCCACGACCGTCCCCAGGGTGGGCTCCCACGTGAAGCACCGTTCGGGGCGCTCCTCGCAGCCGTCCGGGTCGGTCCACAGCCGCAGGTCCGTCAGCAGGCTCTCGCGCAGGTCCGCGGCGACGTCGTCCATCCCGAGGTCGCGCGCCAGCGTCCACAGCTCGGCGTCCCGCGCGAGCGCCTTGCCGCCGAAGTACGTGTCGGCCGGTCGTGTCTCGGCGAGCACCCGGTCCGCGTCGGCGCGCACCTGTTCGACGAGCTCGTCGCGCGCCGACTCCCCCAGGTCCGACAGTTCGAGACCGACGACCGGCTCCCGTGCCGGCGAGCGCCACGACAGCTCGGTGGCCCGGCAGACGTCGACCGTGCCGAGCACCGTGGCGTAGGAGCCGAGCCCGCACGTGGCGTCGTCGACGGCGTCGCGCTGGTGCGGGAAGCGCACGGCGACGGCCGGCCCGCCGGAGGTCGTCTCGTACCCCACGGTGGTGGTGACGTCGTCGGTCCCGGTCGCGTACGAGACGGTGGACGCCTCGACCGCCTCTCCGGCCGCCCGGACCAGCTCGGGCAGCGCCGCGGAGCCCTCGGCGGGGTCGTCCGGGGCGACCAGCCACGCCACCGACTCGCCCTCCCCCAGCTCGAGGGTGCTGCCCGAGCCGTCGAGCGCGCCGGCGGCGTCGAGACCGTCCACCCCGACCAGGGCGTGGGTCCGTGCGTCCACCTCCGCGGTCGCGACGCCGTCCGGCAGCCCGGCGTCGGCGTCGTCGAAGGACCGGTCCAGCCCGAGGCTCTGCGCGGTCCGCGCGGTGTACCGCACGACCGGCGACCCGCGGGTCAGGTGCACGGTGCCGCGCACCTGGTCGTCCTCCGCCACCAGGTCGACGTCGACCGTCGCGGCGTCGTAGCGCGACACGACGCCGGTGACGCTCTCGCCCACGTCCACCTGAACCTGCGGGGCGTAGCCGCCGGCGATCAGCGTGCCGTCGGCCCGGACGTCGGGCAGCCCGTAGCCGAACCCGGTGGACGTGAGCCCGACGGCGAGCGGCAGCGGGAACACCGGCTGCGGCTCGTCGCCGAAGACCAGGCCGGAGAACCAGCGGTTCGTCGGTGGCGGCAGGCCGTCGGCGAGCCGCATCGGCCCCGGCTCCCGCTCGACGGTGGGCAGCGCGGTGGGATCCACGGCCGGCGCCTGCGCGCCCGCCAGGGAACGATCGGTGGGTGCCGGGCCCGCGGCCTCGTCGCCCCCCGGTTCCGTCGTCGTGCACCCGGCGGCGGCCAGGACGACGGCGAGCAGCACAGCGACCGGCCGCCGCGTCACAGGCCGATCCTCTGCAGGAACCGCTGGAACGCCAGGTCGACGTCGGCCATCGGGCCCTCGTCGTGCAGCTGGACGCTCGCGACCACGGGCGTGCCGGGCAGGACGAGACCCTCGCCGGCCTGCTCGGTGAGCGACTCGCTGTCGATCAGGAGCGTGGCCTCGGCACGGTTGCGGGCGTTGTCGACCGCGATGGAGTCGACCTGGCCGGTGACCTCTCGCTGGTCGGGCAGGGTGATGCTGACGGGGGCGCCGGGCTTGATCCGTGCGAAGTCCGCGGGATCGAGCAGCAGCTTCGCGTCCACGGCCGTGGAACCCTCGCGGTGCAGCGTCGCGACGACGTCGCCGGCCTGGACGAACCCTCCGCGCGTGGTGGTGATGTCCGCGATCGTGCCGTCCGAGGGCGCGACGACGGTCATCTCCCCGTCGTCCGTGACCTCGTAGGAGGCCGTCTCGCGGGACACGGTCCCGGACGAGAGGTCGTGCGCGAGCACGAGGCTCCGCATCCGGTAGATCGGGTCGCCCTCGGCGACGGTGTCGCCGGGGTCGACGAACGACTCGACGACCGTGCCGGGGTAGTCGGTGCCGACGGCGACCTCCTCGGCCACGATCATGGCCTGGGCGGAGGTGGCCTGGCTCTCCCGCCGGTTGAGCACCAGCGTGAGGGTCGCGCAGAGCGCGAGGACGAGGACGAACCCGAGGAGCAGCTTGAATCGTGTGGCCCAGGTCATGCGGCACCTCCGGCGGTGACGGTCGGGGAGGACGAACGGTCGAGGCGGGCCCGGCGGTCGGCCCGCTTGCGGACGCGGCGGGCCGCGCGCTGGGACCTCACCGCCTGTCGGTGCTCCTTGACGGCCGTGACGAGGAAGCCGCCGAGGATGAGGGTGTTGGTGAGGTTCCAGGCGAGCGACAGGTTCGGGACCGGGTCGCCCCAGTGCTTCCAGAACCCGACCGCCGAGGTCACCGCCAGGAACACGAAGCACAGGGTCTGCGGGACGATCACGTCGAACGGTGACGCCGAGCCGCCGGAGCTGCCCGTGACCGACCAGGCCTGCTGCTTGCCCGTCAGCGCGTTCCAGAACGCCTTGACGTAGATGGGCCACGAGACGGCCGCCAGCAGCAGCACCTCCCAGCGGAACGAGCCGAGGGTGAAGAAGGCCAGGGCGATCTGCAGCCCGTAGAAGCCCAGGTAGTACAGGGCCCAGGTGCCCACCGACACGTCGAGCTGCATGGGCGTCAGGTCGAGGTAGATCGTCAGCGGCGGCACCAGCAGGAGCAGCAGCGGCGCGATCCCCGACAGGTAGTGGGTCGAGGTCACGAAGTACTGCAGCCGCTGGTCGACGGTCAGCTTGCGTCGCGGGGACAGCGGGTTGTGCTGCAGCAGGATCTCGAACCCGCCGGTGGCCCATCGCAGCTGCTGCTTGGCGTAGGCGACGATCGTCTCGGGGGTGTCGCCGACGGCGAGCGTCTGCGGGATGTAGACGGAGCGCCACCCACGCTCGTGCAGGTGGATGGACGTCCACACGTCCTCGGACTTGGAGTCGGTGTACATCCCGCCGATGTCGTCGATCGCATCGCGACGGAACACGACGTTGGTCCCGACGCAGAAGGCGGCGTTGAACCGGTTGCGGCCCGGCTGGACGAACCGGTAGAAGACCGCCTGCATGTAGCCGGCGCCCCGGGAGATCAGCGAGTTCATGTTGCCGTAGGTCTGCGGGGACTGGACGAACGCGACCTCGTCGCGCACGAAGAACGGCACCGTCTCGGTCAGCAGCTCGGGGCGGGGGACGAAGTCGGCGTCGAGGATGACGAAGTAGTCGCCCTTGACGATGCTCAGCGCGTGGTTGATGTTCCCGGCCTTCTGGCCCCCGCTGGACAGACGCTGGATGTACCGGGCCCCGAGCGTGGCCGCGAGGTCGCGCACCTCGTCGTCCCGTCCGTCGTCGAGCACCCAGGTGCGGTGCTCGCCGTGCACCGCCACGGCGGCGCGGACCGTCCGGGCGATGGTGTCGAGGTCCTCGCCGCACGTCGTGATGAAGATGTCGACGGTCACGGGTCGGTCGTCGAGGTAGAGCCGCCACCGGGTGGGGTCGTCGGTGGCACGGTCCCGCAGGATCTCGGGCGTGTCGAAGAGGCGTTCGCGGGCCTGGTGGTAGGCGAAGTCGCGGGGGTCGTGGCCGGAGGAGAGCACCGTCCACATGGCCAGCAGGGCCAGCGCCAGCAGCACGCACTCGGCCACGAGGACCAGCCCGTAGGGCAGGAGGTCACCCCGGTTGTCCGGGTTCAGCAGGAAGACCGCGTAGGCGACCGCGCCCAGGGTCGCCAGCAGCATGATGAGCATGAGCGACGGCGACTGGGCGGCAGCGTTCGCGTCACGACGACGCGCGGCCGACGTCGGATCGCCCGGGATGGTCGGCGGCGGGGCGGCGGTGGTCCCGGCAGGAGACAGGTGCTCCGGCGCGCGAGGGTCCAAGGTGGTCACGGGGGCGTCCCTTCACGGAGGCCGGACGATCAGAACGCCGCCCGGAACGACGAGAGGCGGGCCCCCTCGTTCGGGGGCCCACCTCGTCGTCTCGTTCCACCGTAGGTCGGTGCCCGGACCCTGTCGCGCGGGATGGGCCGTGTGGTGAACATCTTCACTCCGCGGCAACTGGCCGGTAACACCGCGGGACCGTCAGAGGTGCGGGGCGACCTCCCGCGCCACGAGCTCCAGGTGGTCGAGGTCCTGCTGGTCGAGCACCTGCAGGTAGACCCGCTCCACGCCCTGCTCGCGCAGGGACGCCAGCCGGTCCACGGCCTCCGTCACCGTGCCCGCGATGCCGTGCTCGCGCAGCTCGGCGGGCTCCCGGCCGATGGCCTCGGCACGGCGGGTGAACTCGGCCTCGTCCTTGCCCACGGCCAGCACGAGGGCGACCGACTGGGTCAGCGACCCGGGCGCACGTCCGGCGTCGGCGAGCGCCTGCTCCATGACCGCGATCCGCGGCCCGATGGTGTCGAGCTCGGGGAACGCCTGGTTGTACTCGGTCGCGAACCGCGCCGCGATCCGCGGCGTCCGCTTCGGCCCGCCACCACCGACGATGACCGGGATCCGGTCCTGGACGGGCTTGGGCAGTGCCGGGGAGCCCTCGAGCGTGTAGTGCTTCCCGGTGAAGTCGAAGGTCTCCCCGACCGGTGTTCCCCACAGCCCGGTGAGGATCTCGAGCTGCTCCTCGAGGATCCCGAACCGCTTGTCCGGGAAGGGGATGCCGTAGGCGGCGTGCTCGGCGGCGAACCAGCCGGTGCCGAGCCCGAGCTCGACGCGGCCGCCCGACATCTGGTCCACCTGGGCGACCTGGATCGCCAGCGGGCCGGGCAGGCGGAACGTCGCGGAGGACACGAGCGTGCCGAGGCGCACCGTGGACGTCTCGCGGGCGATGCCGGCGAGCGTGGTCCACGAGTCGGTGGGGCCGGGCAGCCCGTCCCCGCCCATGGCCAGGTAGTGGTCGGACCGGAAGAAGGCGCTGAAGCCGAGCTGCTCGGTCGCCTGCGCGACGGCGAGCTGGGTGTCGTAGGAGGCGCCCTGCTGGGGCTCGGTGAAGATGCGCAGGTCGAGCGGCATGGTGCTCCTCAGCTGTGGACCGGGTGCTCGTCGCGGGACCGCTTGAGCTCGAAGAAGTGCGGGTTGCCGGCCATCGTGACCGCGGCGTCGAACAGGCGGGTCGCCTCCTCGCCGCGCGGGACGCGCGTGAGGACCGGACCGAAGAACGCCACGCCGTCCACGTGCAGCGTCGGGGTGCCGACCTCCTGGCCGACTGGGTCCATGCCGGCGTGGTGGGAGGCGGCCAGGGCCTCGTCGTACGCGTCGGACGTCGCGGCCTCGGCGAGCTCGGCGGGCAGGCCGGCCTCGGCGAGGGACTCACGGATGACGACGTCGACGTCCTTGACGTCCTGGTCGTGCCAGCGGGTGCCGAAGGACGTGTAGTACGCCGACAGGGCCTCGTGACCGTGGTCGGTCTGCACGGCGGCGGCGACGCGCCCCTGGGCGCGGCCGTCCTCGATCATCTGCCGGTACTCGGCCGGGATGTCCTTGTCCTTGTTCAGCAGGTACAGGCTCATCAGCTTGAACGTGAGGTCGACGTCGCGGTGCTCCGCCACCTCCAGGGCCCAGCGCGAGGTCACCCAGGCGAAGGGGCAGGTGGGGTCGATGTAGACGTCGACGGTGGGCGTGGTGTCGGTGGAAGTCATCGTGGGCACGATACTCCGGCGTCCGGAGCGGCTCGCGGGGATCGTGCGGCATCTCACGGCCCGGCGTGCGCCGCGGGCAGGTCGGTAGGCTCGGCGTCGTGCTCTCGATCGTGCGCAAGATCCCCTGGGCGAGCATCCTGACGATCGTCCTCGCCGGCGCCTTCTCCGCCGTGGCGCTCTTCGCCGCGCTGCGGGGCCGTGTGTGGGCATGGCTGCCGTTCACGCTGTGCGCGGCCGTGCTGGTGCGCGAGCTCCGGTACCTGCAGCGGTCCCGACGCGGGCACGTCGGGTTCGACGCCCCGGACCGGCGGGCCGAGCGCGACTGACGCGGCGGACGCATGGCCCCCGCACGGCGAGTAGCCTCCTGCCCATGACAGCCGCACGGACGAAAGCCCACGCGCAGGCCGTCGACGCCGCGATCGACCTCTTCTCCCGCCAGGGCTACGAGCGCACGACCGTCGAGGAGATCGCCGACGCCGCCCGGGTCAGCCGCGCCACCTTCTTCCGGCGCTTCCGCTCCAAGGAGGACGTGGTCTTCGCCGACCACGAGCTGCTGCTGGAGGAGGTCGTGGTGATGCTCGCCGCGACCCGCCCCGAGGCGCGGGCCAGCGAGGAGGCCAGCAACCACGACGCCGCCTGGGACCCGGCGGTCGACCCGTACCTGGAGGTCTGCCGCGCCGCCCGGTTGGTGTTCGACCACCACGTGGGCCAGCGCGAGACCTCCCTGGCCCGGCACCGGCTGCTCCAGCAGGTCCCGGCGCTGCGCGACCGCGAGCTGGTCACCACCCACCGCTACGAGCGGGCGTTCACCGCCTACCTGCGCGACACCCTGCCGACCGAGCGGTCGTCGTCGACGATGTCGATCGCGTTCGCGGCGTCGGTGGTCGCCGTGCACAACGCGGTGCTGCGCCGGTGGCTGCGCAACCCCTACCTGGACCTGCGCCCCGACCTGGAGGAGGCCTTCGCCGACCTGCGCAAGGTCGCGACCGCCCCGACGGACGGCCCCGCACCGGACAGCGCCCGGGCCGGAGCGGCTCCGGCCGAACCCGACGGCCGCGGGCCGGGCAGCAAGCGGGTCGTGGTCGCCGTGCTCGAGGAGGGCGCGGGGCCCGACGACGTCGCCCGTGCCGTCCGTGACGTGCTGGCCTGAGGACCACGATGATCGAGTGGCTCTTCGACGCGACCTTCGCGATCGGTGACGAGCAGATCCTGTGGCGAGAGGTGATCGGCAACGCCTTCGGCCTCGCCTCCGCCCTCGGCGGGATGCGCCGCCGGGTGTGGGCGTGGCCCGTCGGCATCGTCGGCAACGTGCTGCTGCTGACGGTGTTCCTCGGCTCGGTGTTCGGCGACGCGAGCCGGGCGGACATGCTCGGCCAGGCGGGCCGCCAGGTGATGTTCATCGCCGTGTCGGTCTACGGCTGGATGCGCTGGCGCGAGACCCGGCGTCAGGACCTCGAGCTGCGGGCGGACGGCAAGGTGCCGACGTCGGGCGCCGAGGGCGTGCACCCGAACTGGGCGACGTGGCCCCAGCGGGCGTTCCTCGTCGGTGCCCTGCTGGTCGGCACCGCCGTGCTGACCCCGTTGTTCCGGGCGCTGGGCTCGTACGAACCCGTCTGGGCCGACGCCTGGATCTTCATGGGCTCGCTGCTGGCCACCTACGGGATGGCCCGGGGGTGGGTCGAGTTCTGGTTGGTCTGGGTCGCCGTCGACCTCGTGGGGGTGCCGCTGCTGTGGTCCGCGGGCTACTTCGCCACGTCGCTGATGTACGTCTTCTACGGCGTCTTCACCCTGGTCGGGTTCTTCGTCTGGTGGCGGGTGCACCGTCGCGAGCAGATGGCCGTCGGCGCCGGCTGAGCAAGCCGCTCTGACCCGGGTCCGCCACGCGGTCGCCCTCCCGTCCGCCCGTCCGCCACGCGGTCGGCAGTTCCTGCCTGGATCGGCAGCTCAAGGTGCCGATCCAGGCAGGAACTGCCGAACGGAGTCCTCGCGTGCGGCACCTCCCGGCCCCAGGGACGACGAAGCGCCGCCCCACGTGGTGGGGCGGCGCTCGTCCGTTGTGCACCGCCTCGCCGGCTGGTGATCGGACCAGCAGGTGCACGGGCCGGCGTCGATCCACGCCGGGGTCTGTGGGGGGCGATCAGGCGAACAGGATCAGCCCCGCATTCGCCGTCGCCTTCGTTGCGGGCGAGTGCCTTGCTGCGCTGCGGCCCTCACCCTCGCTGCGGCTCAGGCGAACGCGGACACTCCCGTGATGTCGCGGCCGATGATCAGCGCGTTCATGGACTCGGTGCCCTCGTAGGTGTGCAGGGCCTCGATGTCGGCGAAGTGCCGGGCGACGCGGTTGGCCAGCAGGATGCCGTTGCCGCCGAGCATGTCGCGGGCGATCGAGGCCACCTCGCGGGCGCCACGGGTGCAGGTGTACTTGGCCAGCGACGCCTGCTCACCGGTGAGCTCGCCCTTCTCGGCGAGCTCGGTCAGGCGCGCCACCAGGAGCTGGAGCTGGGTGACGGTGGAGAGCATCCGGGTCAGGCGCTCCTGGACCATCTGGCGGGCGGCCAGCGGCTTGCCGAACTGGACGCGCTGCGTGGAGTAGGCCAGGGCGGACTCGTAGCAGGCGATGGCGTGCCCGACGGCGGCCCAGGCGACGCTCAGACGCGTGGCGAAGAGGACCTCGGACGTCGCCTTGAACGACGTGGCGCCGGGCAGCGCGGCGTCGGCCGGGACGAACACGTCGTCGAGGACGATGTGCGCCTGCCAGATGGCACGCAGCGACATCTTGCCCTCGATCGTGGTGCCCGTGTACCCGGGCGCGTCCTGCGGGACGATGAAGCCGTGCACCTGGTTGTCGCCGTCGTCACCGACGAGGCGGGCCCAGACCACGGTGATGTGGCCGCAGGAGCCGAACCCGATCCACTTCTTCTCGCCGTTGATCACGTAGCCCTCGACGCCGTCGCGGACCGTGCGCTCCGCCGTCGTCTCCAGCGAGACCGAGTCCGAGCCGTGGGTGGGCTCGGTGAGCGCGAAGGCGCCGAGGATCTCGCCGCGGGCCATGGGCTCGGCGTACTGCTCGATCTGCTCGGGCGAGCCGTGCATGACGATGGAGCGCAGCGCCAGGCCGCCCTGGACGCCGCAGACCGTCGCGACCGAGCCGTCGCCGCGGGACATCTCCATGCTGGCCAGGCCCTCGGCCATCAGCGATACCGTCGGCCGGCCGGGCACGTCGACGCCGTCGCGCAGGAAGTCGCGCTCGGCCAGACCCTTGACCAGGTCGAACGGGACCTCGGCGCGCTCCCAGTACCCGTCGATGACCGGCAGCACCTCGTCCTGGACGAACTGGCGGACGGCGAGCTGGTGCTCGCGCACCTCGGGGGCGATCCCGGCGAAGGCGCCGGCGTAGTCGACGTCCGAGGCGGCGGTGAGGTCGTAGTCGGGTGCGGTGACGCCGATCTGGGTGGGGGCGTTGCGGCTCATGAGGTTCTCTCACTCTCTACGGGGGCGGCCGCGCCGCCGCAGAGGCTGGTGACGACGGCGTCGGCCTGCTCCTATCATGCTCTGCAACCGAGTCTCACGTCAAGCGATACGCAGTATCAGACGGTGGCCGTTCGCCGGTCAGCCCGCGACGGTGAGCCAGAGCAGCGCCACGTTGAGCCCCACGATGATCCCCGCCACCAGCCACGCCACCGCCTGGGTGCCGCGAGCGTTGCGGAACCGACCCAGCAGCCCCGCGTCCGCGGTGACGCGCACCAGCGGGATCATCGCGAACGGGATGCCGAAGCTCAGCACCACCTGGCTCAGCACCAGCAGATAGGTCGGCGAGACGTCCGTCGAGAGCAGCAGCAGCGCCGGCACCAGCGTGACGACCCGCCGCACGACCAGCGGGACCCGCAGGTGCAGCAGCCCGGCCATGATCTCCGAGCCCGCGTAGGCGCCCACCGCCGTGGACGCCAGCCCCGAGGCGAGCAGCCCGACGCCGAACAGCACCGCGACCGCCGGGCCGAGCGCGTCGGCGATGGCTGCGTGCGCCCCCTCGATGGTGTCGGTGTCGGCACGACCCGGCAGGTTGGCCGCCGCGAGCAGCAGCATCGCGATGTTGACCCCGCCGGCGATGACGAGCGCGGCGACGACGTCGATCCGTGTGACGCGCAGCAGGCGCTCCACCAGGCCGGGGTCCGGCACCGACGGGGCGTCGACCTCCGTGGGTGGTCCGTCCGCCCCGCGGAGCTCGGTGAGCACCTCGCGCACCGCGAGGTCGTGGCGCACCCGGTCGCGGGCCAGCGAGCTGTGCAGGTAGATCGCGTGCGGCATCACCGTCGCACCCAGCATCGAGGCCGCCAGCAGCACCGAGTCGGTCCCGGCGAACCGCGGGACGAGCCCCTCGACGACGGCACCCGGGTCCGGCGGGGCGACGACCAGCCCCGCGCAGAACCCGACGACGACGACCCCGAGCATCGTGAGCACGACCGTCTCGAACACCCGCTGGCCCCGGCGCTGCTGGATCGAGAGCACCAGCATCGAGACCACGCCGGTGATGAGCCCGCCGAGCACCAGGGGCACGTCGAACAGCAGGCGCAGGGCGAGGGCGCCGCCGATGACCTCGGCCAGGTCCGTGGCCATCGCGACCGCCTCGGCCTGCAGCCAGTAGGCGATCCGCCCCCGCCGGGACATGCGATCCGCCAGGACCTCGGGCAGCGAGCGCCCCGTGACGACGCCGAGCTTGGCCGACAGGTACTGCACGAGCACCGCCATCGCGTTGGCCATGACCAGCACCCACACGAGCAGGTAGCCGAACTCGGCACCGGCGGTGAGGTTGGCGGCCACGTTGCCCGGGTCCACGTAGGCGATCGCGGCGACGAAGGCGGGGCCGAGCAGGGACAGGGCACGCAGCCGGCGCAGGGCACTCCGGGACGATGCGGCTCGCGGCCTCACGGGGCCTCCTCGATCTCGAGGCCGGGGAACTTCGGGTCGTCGCGATCGTAGACAGCACCCTCGAGACGCGGCCACCTGCCGCCGTCGGAGCGCCGGGGGTGGCGTTCTGGCACGATGTGGCGGTGCCCGACGCCGCGCAGGACCGCTCACCGGAGAACCCGCCCACCGCGACATCCGCTCCGGCGGCCGGCAGCGGAGGGCGGCTGCTCGCGTCCCCCTGGCTGCTGGCCCTCGCCTTCGTCGTGGTGCACGCACGCCTCGTCCACGAGGCGATCTCCTGGCAGAACACGATCTTCGGCGACGTCACGCTGTACGAGTGGTGGGCGCGGCAGGGCCTGTCGGGCGGCGAATGGCCCGTCCTGGACTACACGTGGGTGTACCCGGCGGGGGCCCTGGTGCCCGTGGGGCTGCCCGGGGTCCTCAGCGTCGACGTGCTCGGGTACGAGATCGTCTGGACGGCGATGATCGTCCTGCTCGACGCCGTGGCGACCGTCGTCCTGGTCCGCATGACGCCGCGGGGTGTGCTCGGCGCGTGGTGGTGGCTGCTGTTCCTGCTCGCGCTCGGGCCGATCTTCCTCGGCCGGATCGACGGCGTCGTCGCCCCGATGATCCTCGTCGCCCTCGTCCTGGCCCGCCGCCACCCGCGCATCGCCGTCGCCGTGGCCACCGCCGGCGCCTGGGTGAAGATCTCCCCCGGCGCCGTCGTCGTCGCGATCGCCGCCACCCGCCGCAGCCTGCGCGACCTGCTGCGCACCGTCCTCGTGCCCGGGGCCGTCGTCAGCGCCGTCGTCGTGGGGCTCGCGCTCGCCGGCGGGGCCGGTGTCCGGGCCCTGAGCGTGTTCGGCCAGCAGGGCAGCCGCACCCTGCAGGCCGAGTCCGTGGCCGCCACCTGGTTCTCCGTGGCCCGCTGGTGGGACCCGTCGGTACGGATCGAGTACAACGACGAGATCTACACCTTCGAGGTGCTCGGGGACGCCGCCCGGACCGTGGCCGACACCCTGGACTGGCTGCTGATCCTCGCCGTCGTGGCCGTCGCCGCCCTCACCTGGTGGGTGGCGCGGCGACACCCCGAGCGGACCTACGAGATCGTGCTGCTGTCGGCCGCGGCGCAGCTCGTCGCGCTCATTGTCTTCAACAAGGTCGGCTCGCCGCAGTTCATCGCCTGGATCGGACCCGTCGTCGCCGTCGCGCTGGCGTCGCTGCCCGAGGGCCGTGCGTTGCGCGCCTGGTGGCCGCCCGCCCTGGGCATGGTCCTCGTCGCCTACGCCACCTACCTCGTCTACCCGGTGGGCTACGGTCCGTTCCTCGCCGGCGACGCCTGGATCGTGGTCATCGAGGCGCTGCGCAACGCCGCGCTCGTGGTGCTCATGGTCGGTGCCGTGTGGCAGCTCGTGCGGCTGGGCACCGCGGAGCCGGGCGGACGCCACGTGACGACGACGGACGACGACGCCCGGTCCGCGTAGCCGGCACCGAACGTTTCCCACCCGTTCCGCGGGTCGACCCCGACCCGTCGCCGGCCGCTCCCCCGTTGGTCACCCGGGCCCGCCAGTGTGCGGAGCGTGAGGGTAGCGATCGTGGCCGAGTCCTTCCTCCCGCAGGTCAACGGAGTCACGAACTCCGTCCTGCGGGTCCTCGAGCACCTGCAGCGCACCGGGCACGACGCGCTGGTCCTGGCTCCCGACACCGACGACGGCGACCTGCCGCCGTTCGTGCACGGCGCCCCCGTCGTGGAGGTGCCGTCGGTCGGCCTGCCGGGCTACCCGGACGTGCGGGTCGTCGTCGGCCAGCGTGCCCGGATCGAACGGACCCTCGCGGCGTTCGCGCCCGACGTCGTGCACCTCGCCTCGCCGTTCATGCTCGGCTGGCGCGGGATGCAGGTCGCCGAGGCCCTCGGGGTGCCGACCGTCGCCGTTTACCAGACCGAGGTCCCCAGCTATGCGGCCCGGTACGGGGTACGGCACCTCGAACCGCTGCTGTGGTGGCGGGTGCGCTCCCTGCACGACCGCGCCACCGTCACGCTCGCGCCGTCGACGCCCACCATCGACCACCTGCGGGCGCGGGGCATCCCGCGCGTGCACCGCTGGGGACGGGGTGTGGACACCGAGCTGTTCCGCCCCGGCGCCCGCGACGCCGCCTGGCGGCGAGAGGTCGGGGCCGGGCGGCCGCTGCTCGTCGGGTACGTCGGGCGGCTCGCCGCGGAGAAGCAGGTCGAGGCGCTGCGGGTGCTGCACGACCGGGACGACGTGCGGCTCGTCGTCGTCGGCGAGGGCCCTGAACGACCGCTGCTGGAGACGCTGCTGCCGGACGCCCGCTTCACCGGCCTGCTGCGCGGCGAGGAGCTGGCCCGCGCGATGGCGAGCCTGGACGTCTTCGTCCACCCCGGCGAGCTGGAGACCTTCGGCCAGACCCTGCAGGAGGCGCACGCCTCCGGGGTGCCCGTCGTCGCGCCCGCCGCGGGCGGCCCGATCGACGTCGTCGCGCACTCGCACACCGGCTGGCTGTACCCGCCGGGCGACCACCGGGCCCTGCGGGCCCACGTCGACGACCTGCTCGGCGACCACCGCAAGCGCCGCGCCTTCGGGGCGGCCGCGCGGGAGCGGGCGCTCGGGCGCACCTGGGCGAAGGTCTGCCACGAGCTGGTGGAGCACTACGAGGAGGCCGTGGGAGTCCGGGCGGGGGCATGACGCGGCGTCCCCCGTCGGGCACACTCCACAGCATGACGTCGCACGACTCGCCCCAGCCCCTCGATCACGTCCTCGACCTGGAGCGCGAGCTGCAGACGCCGGCCTGCCGGGCCGACGAGACCCGACTCCGGGAGCTCCTCGCCGCCGACTTCGTGGAGATCGGGGCATCCGGTCGCCGGTGGGACCTCGACAGCATCCTGACCATGCTGCACGACGAGAGCGCCGAGGGCGACGCCGCCGTCATCAGGCTCACCAGTCTGACCGGGCGGGTGCTCGCGCCCGGCGTCGTCCAGGTCTTCTGGGAGTCCGACCAGGCCGGACGACGCGCGCGCCGGACGTCGATCTGGTGCGAGCGGGCGGGCAGATGGCAGCAGGTCTCCCACCAGGGCACGCCGGTCCCCTGACGACCCTGGCAGGCCCGGCGATGAGTTCCGCGGCTGTCCACAGTCTCTGTGCGTGACCTCTTGGTCCCACCGCGTCACGGGAGGCGCACATGAAGTTCCTGCTCACCTCGGGCGGCGTCACGAACCCGAGCATCCGCAGCGCCCTGGACGGCCTGCTCGGCAAGCCCGTCGACCAGTGCACGGCACTGTGCATCCCCACGGGCATGTACGGGCACCCCTGGGTGGGGCCCGGCGTCAAGGCCTGGGAGTTCGTCGCCGGGCAGGAGGAGGGCAACCCCATGGTCGGGCTCGGCTGGCGGTCGGTCGGCCTGCTGGAGCTCACGGCGCTGCCCAGCCTCCCCGCCGAGCGCTGGCAGCCGGTGGTCCGGGACGCCGACGTGCTGCTGTTCAGCGGCGGCGACGCCGTGTACCTGAGCCACTGGGTGCGCGAGTCCGGGTTCGCCGACCTCCTGCCCGAGCTGACGGACACCGTCTGGCTCGGCATGAGCGCCGGCAGCATGGTGACGACGCCGCGCATCGGGGAGGAGTTCGTCGGGTGGCGGCCGCCGGGCGGGGGCGACGACAGCACGCTGGGAATCGTCGACTTCTCGATCTTCCCGCACCTGGACCACCCGGCCCTGCCGACCAACACTCTGGCCGCGGCCGAGACGTGGGCGACCCAGCTCGACGGCCCCGCCTACGCGATCGACGACGACACCGCGATCGTCGTGGCCGACGGCGCCGTCGAGGTGGTCTCCGAGGGGACGTGGAAGCTCCTGGCCACGTGACGGTGCGCCCGTCCATGCCGGTCAGGCGGTCAGGACGGCGAGCGTGATGTTCCCGCCGGCCGACGGACGCTGCGCCGAGACGGTTAGCCCGGCCTCCTCGACCAGCGACCGCAACCCGCCGTGGCGGAGGTAGGCGAGCGCGTTCCCCGCGTGGCGAGGTCCGGCGAGGATCTCGGCCACGGCGGCGAACGCACGCGTGGTCCATCCCCGCGGGAACCGGAGGCCGTCGGTGCTGAAGTCCGTGACGAGCACGCGCCCGCCAGGGGCGAGCGTCCGCCCCGCCTCACACACCAGCGCGAGGGCGTCGGGGCGGCTGATCGAGTGCAGCACCAGAGAAAATGCACCAGATCCGCGCCGGCCCGGTTGACCGCCGTGACCAGGGAGTAACCGAGCAGGGTGGCAATCGCATCGAGGCTTCGACGCGGCACGGGAAGCCACAACCAGTATCAGCTTTGCGAGCTGGCAACGTCGCCCGTTGCACGCGAGGACGCATGCGCCTTCTGCGACATCCCCACGTGTCGCTGCTGGCCGTGCCAACCGTGCAGGCATACCCTGAACTTCATGGCCCTTGAGGATTTATCCGGAACCGACTTACCCGAGGAGGCAATCGACGAGGCCTCACCGCCCGACGATGCACTCACGACCGAAGACCTGGACCAAGTTGTTCTCTACACAGTTGATTGGAGCGTTCAGTCAATCCTAGAAAGGATTGGGGACAGTTTCAACATTAACCCGACCTTCCAAAGGCGGGACGCGTGGACCATCTCGAAGAAGAGCGCCTTCATCGAGAGTCTGATGCTCGGACTACCAGTGCCACAGATTGTAGTCGCGGAAGACAGGCGTCGCGGCAGGTTTATTGTTCTGGACGGGAAGCAGCGTCTCGTTACCCTCAAGCAGTTCGCGGCCCCCGACGATAACTTCCCCACGTTCAAGTTGCGCGGGATGCGATTCGCTAGCGAACTCGAAGGACTTACCTTCGAGCAGATGCAAACGTCCCTGACCGGTGGCGAGTTCGCAGACAGCTTTCTTTCCCAGCCCATCCGGACCGTAGTTGTGCGAAACTGGGGGAAGCCGGCAGTTCTCTACGAGGTATTCATAAGACTGAACCAGAACAGCCTTCCACTCTCACCACAAGAACTACGACAGGCTCTCTACCCGAACGCCTTTACTCGCTGGATCAATGATCGCTCATCAGAGAGCGAGCCTCTGCATCGTGCGCGCAGGACCTCAACGGCAGACTTCCGAATGCGCGACGCCGAAATGCTCTTGCGGTACGTCGCATGGGTGACTCGTTTCAAAGTATACCGCGGCAATCTCCGCCAGTTCCTCGACGACACCTGCGAAGAAGGCGGGTCCGCGTGGGAGTCACAGGGTGCGGATCATTTCGAGAAGATCGCTTCGACGTGCGAAACGGGAATCGATAGAACATTCGAGATATTCGGTGACGACGCGTTTCTTAGGTACGACGGAGAAAAGTACAACCGCAGGTTCAATATCGCCGTATTCGACCTCATGGCTGTCGCTTTGGGCGACACAAACCTATCCGACGAGGCCGTAAGTGCTAACCGCGACGCAATCCGCGCCAAGTTCGAGGAACTCTGCGCGGAGGACGAGGATTTTCGAAAGAGCATCACGGCGACCACGAAGTCCGTGACCGCCGTTTCGGAACGCTTCCTCACTTGGGCTCGGGCCGTTGAGGAGATTGCAGGTGTCGACCTTCGAATCACAGCGGACGTCGAAGCACTGACGTCGGACAACTAAATGCCTTCCTCGAACTGGGTATCACTCGAGGGCAAAATTCTCGAACTATCCAAGGCTCTGATCAATGACGATGCCGACCTGGCCTCCGATGAGGACTCGATCCGCGCGGTTGCATTTCTGATTCTCTCTAGCGGGGCGATTGAACAGTACATCGAGGACCGGTGTCGCGCAGTTGCGCGCTCCGGGATTGGGCGACTGAAGCGCTCTTTGCCGTCTGCCAGCGGGACTTCGCTGGTGACTTGGGGCGCTTCTAAGAATGGTGTCCGCCAGGTCCCAATTCATCCGGAAGACGTGGCAGAATACTACGATCAGTATGGAGTATTTCTTGATTCGTACCTGAAGTCCGTGAACGACAACCACGGCATCAATGCGAAAGACTTCTATAGGCTTGTTTACCCAATCGGCATTCGAACAGACGATGTGCCGGCCGGCCTACCTGACAAACTCCAGAGTCTCAGCCAGGAGCGCGACCCGGCCGTACATACGACGCCTCGCACGAGACGCTTTCAGCACCCGCCGGATGTCAAGTCCCGCATACTGGAGATCGTAGAACTCTTGGGCGATCTTGACGACGTGCTGGCCGTGGCCGAGACGAATTTTCCCTTGAGGTCAGCGACTCCTTAGAGCACGTCCTTTCACCGCCGAATCTGTAATTCCATGCGCTACACAGTTCTCACGTGTGCCAATAGTCACCGCGCGTTCCGCTCTCGGTGCCCTTGCTCTCCACTGCGGAGGCGTCGTCGCCGACCACGGGTGGATTCGCCTTCTGGGTGGTGGCGGAAACGGCCTCCCGGACCTCGCCGCTGTCAACCAGCTGGACTCCGACGCGAACTCGCAGCCGCCGTCACACCTCCTCGTCGGGTAAGACGCACTGGGCGGCCGCTTCGCGATCGACTTTGGCGGACTGGGCGTGGCGCCCAGGAAGGTCTGCTACTTCGGCCTTGACACACTGCAATGGAACGCACCTCGCGGTGGAGACTCGGCGTTTGTGGAAGCGGTCATCGCCGGAGCATTGGGCTAGATCTCCGTTGGAGCACATGGCAGCGCGGCGTGGAGGTACCGCTCTCAGAACTCGTCGACTTCTACGAGGAAGCATCGACGAGCCGCTGAGTGACCCGCCCCACACAAGAGTAGCGGCCGGCACCGGCCCCGGCCCCGCCCTGGCCAGCGGGCAACACGGAGTACGGGGAACGACGAAGGGCCCCACCGCTGCGGGTGGGGCCCTTCGGAGGGCGGTAGCGGTGGGCTTGAGAGCGGCGAGTTTGCTGACCCTGCTTGGCTGGGTCGTTTTAGCACCTGACCTGGTCTTTCGCGGCTCTGGCCGGTGGACGTCCTTGCACCCGTCGGGACCGCTCCGCCGACGAAAGCGGCGGCAATCCGGAGACCTCCGGCCGGTTCTCGCCGTGGTCGACTCAGCTACGGGAGCGGACTTCACGCTTCAGCGCAGGTACGCCGTAGGCCTCGATCGTCGTCAGAAAGTGGTCGCACGTCGCATCCTCGTCGTGACCATCAGCGGACAGGCGCCACCAATAGTCACCGCCACCGGCCGTGCGGCCGATTCGCTCTTGGAACCGCTCTGGCGACATCGAGAAGGTGTTCGGCGTCGGCTTCGCGCCAAGGTTCGGGCGCTCCGCAACGGACCGCGCCCACACCACTCGGTTGACGACACTCAAGTTGGCCGTGAACAGGATCTGCTCACGGTCGCTGAACGCGCTGCGCTGGATGCCGAGCTGCGCCCAGCAGGTCTCGGACGGAAGCGTGAAGGTCTGACCCGACCCGCGCATCCCCATCGAACGCAGCGCAGGAGCGACCCGCTCCCGGACGACGACGCGGAAGCGCTCCTGAGCAGTCACCACGTTGAGACCATACAAGGGGCCCACCCAGGCCCGTCGGACGTCCCGACTACGCGCCCAAGGCGTTCCGCGCGAACACTCGGAGGCGCCGTGCCGTTAGCGGAGCACCAGAGGTCGGCGGAGGTCCGGGTCAAGGGTGGCCGCAGGCCATCGCGCAGCGACGCCGCAGGCGCCCTTGACGCGGGCTGTAGCCGGCCGGATGCTCGGCGATCGGTGCGGGGCCGTGACCGCACTCATGTCTACGGCAGCGTGGCGAGAGAGGCTAGATCTCCACAGCGGCACGCCGGCCGGGGGCGATCAAGAGCGGTGGACGATCGCGAAGGGGTCGTCGTCGAACTCGTCGTCATCCCCACCTTCGTGGAGAACGAACTCAAAAGTTGCACGCTCAGGCTCCAGTCCATCGGCCATCTCCAGCGCCCCGGGCCCGCCGCGGTGGGACACTTCGGCTGCTGCAGCGACGAGGGACCGAACCCGGGCTTCGGCATCCTCTCGATCCTCATCGGGCCACGCGTCGAGATAGGCAGCGCGGCCGGACTCGATGAGTGCATCCTCGTCCGTGACGCGGAAGTCCCAGCGGCCGACCATCGTCACCACCGGGTTGAGTGGGCGTTCCGGCTCTTCCTCCTCGTCCAGGTCGTCGTCATCGTCTTCCGTCGATGCGAGGGCGAGCGGGAACGAGCCACACCACTCGAACTCCGCGTCGTTGAAGGCTTCCGCCGCGTTCTCAAGGTTTGTTGTGGAGCCGAAGTACTCGGGAATCTCGCGCTCGCGACCCTTGCGCGTCAGCACGAGCTCGACGTGTTCGCGCAGAGCTGCCACAAACTCGTCAGCGCGGCGCCGATACTCATCCTTCGCGGCTTCGCTGTACTGCGTCTCGACGTAGTCCTCGTCATCCATGACTGTGCTCCCTTTGGCGAACCGGCGTCGCGTGCGCGAAGCGTATCGGAAGCGACCACGGGTGCTTGTCCGTCAGGGCGAAGCTCGCTCTCGGGCGGTCGGCTGGGGACAGGAGCTCGGCCATGAGCGGAGTCTGACGGCCAACCAGAAAGTCAGCGCAGGACTACCCGGCGGTGCCGGAACTCACCGGGGCAGCCTTCGTCGTAGGGCAGGCGGTAGGTCAGATCGGTGCGCCGTGGGGTGCGCGTAGCGAGCGTGCGAGCGGAGCGCGGGGCCCCGCGACGCAGGCCCCGCCTGACCGACGCCAGCGCGGCGAAGCCGCGCCTTGAATCAGTAAGGAAACTCCTCACACAGACCTATGCCCGGGGTCCCCCGCACACTTAGCATTCAGCGGCTCCGGGACGCCCTCCACCCCACGTGCTCGCGGCTAATAGCTTCTTCTGCATCATCGACTTCGAGAACCCATCGATCCTCATCACGGACAATCTGCAGAGAAGCCTCGATATTAGTCAAGTCCGAAACTGCGGCGGAGTAGGCGCGGTACAAGTTGTCGTGCTGCTTCGTTTCCAGCCAGGCAACAACACCGCCAGCGATAGCTGCAATTGCCGGCGCAACCACAACTTGCATATCCATGACCACACCAAGAGCGGACGCCAAGAATCCGGCAAACTCTAACGCGAGACTCGCAACCCTCCATTGGCTGCGCCTGCGACGATTGTATCGCGCCTTCTTCTCATACCAACTACGCTGGCCCCGCACCCTTTCATTCAGATACACCGATTTCCGAGAGTCAAGATCCTGCTCTCTTTGTTCGATCATCCAATTGGATATTGCTGGCGCCGAGATTGGTTCGAGCTCGAGTTCGGGGTACTGTTCCCTGATGAATTTGAGGCGGCGAATCAGCTTCGCACGCATCGCCTCGGAATCGGCATCGACTGGAAACGGATTTCCACCAACTGCAAACTTCCATGCAACGCTCTTCGCGGACTCAGCCACCGCTCGACCATCATACCAAGCCTTGTCCGGCCGACTTCTCCAAAGAACAACCTCTAGCATAAGTGCGGCAACGAAAAGCAACGCTGCCACCCCGGCAAGGACGTCGATATCTCCTGAGCCGACGCGCCACGAGGCGACACTCACAGTCGCGGCCGCGCTCAGCATCACGAGACGCCAACGGGTCATGCCCACGTAGGCACGCTGTCCAGCCTGCGAAGCAACGTCCGCCGCTTGGAACAACTGTGGCAGGTCGCCGTCGACGACCGAAGGTGTCTGGTTCACCCACACATTGTGCACCCTCGCCGTCGCGTTGCAGCTCGGGGCGCGGTACGGTGTCCCGAAGACTTATGCACCGATCCGGAGGGTCTCTCAAGTGAGTCACTACCGCCAATTACAGCTGCAGGAAGTAGCAGAGCGGGTTGCTGCGCAGAAAATCGACCGAACACGGCACAAGTGCTTCATCTCCTACCACGCCGAAGACACCGAGGAAGTAAAGCAGTTCCTCGAGGACTTCGGCACCGAATTCATCGCGAAGACAATTGGCGTTACCGACGAAGACGACTTCATTGATAGCGTCGATACTGGCTACATCATGGATCGCATCCGCACAAAGTATCTGGGCGACTCTAGTGTAACCGTCGTGCTTATCGGCTCTTGCACCAGCGTGCGGAGATACGTGGACTGGGAGATTTATTCTTCCCTTCGAGCGAGTAAACACAGCAGTGTCAACGGGCTCGTCGCAATACAGTTGCCCAGCGCCGCCCAAACTGGCGGGAAGCTTCCGGACCGCCTAAACGACAACGTCTCTCGCGACAAAGACGGGAGGGATCTCGGGTATGCGAGGTACTGGGTCTATCCGCAAACCCGCTCGCAACTTCGCGGCTGGATCGACGATGCATTCGATGCACGCACTAGCCGGGCCCATTTGCTAGATAACTCTCGGGCACGCCGGCAGCGAAATGGCGTCTGCAACCCGTGAGCGAAGAACTAACGATGCTTTCACCCTTTTCAACTTAGTTGCCCAGCTACGCCGAGTCGCTTAGAAGTCGTCGATCGAATCCGGCCCGCACAAGCCGCTCGTATGCGCCTAGGACACGCTGCCCAACTTTCTGCCTCTCAGCGAAGCCGGCTTCTGCATACCTCCAAATACGCTGGGTATCTCCTACGAGCATATTTAGGACACGGTCGGTGTCTCCGATGGACTCGATGTAGTCAGCGAGTGACTGCGTTCGCGCCGAGCACACAACGTCGAGGTCGGGCCAGGCCTTGCGGGCTGTCGCATAGGCGCGGCGCTGCTGGTATGGCCGGCTGATGATCGTGGCCGACGAAGGATGGAGCCCGAGGCCGTCGAGCAGCTCGCGCGTGAAGGTGAAGTTCTCGCCCGTGTTCGTGGCCCGCTTTTCGGTCAGGATCGCATCGGCCGGGACACCGAGTTCCTGGGCGCGCTCGGAATAGTGCACCGCCTCCCCTCGGGGGAAGACGTCGACCGTCGTTGGCGCATTGGCCCCCGTGAAGACGATCAGCGGGAACCGACCCTCGTGCCACAGCTCGGCAGCGTGCTCGGCGACGCCGATGTCGTGGCTCCCGAGCCCGATCGCGATGTCGGTGTTCCTAGGCTCGTGGTGCAGCTGGTGATAGTCCCAGAGGATCTGGGCGTCGTCCATCACGCTCATGGGTGTCCGTTCGTCAGTCGGGCATGTCGAAGGTGTAGGTCCACGCGAACCGCGAAGCCGCGTGCACGCCCTCGGCGTACTCGACCACTCTGCCTTCCTTCGTTCGCGTGGTGCGTTGCAGCACCATGACAGGCTCGCCGCCGGGCAGTTCGAGCATCGCGGCCTCGTCGGGCCTCGGCATCCGGGCGGTCAGCGTCTCGGTGATCTGGTCAGGCTCCAGCCCTTGCAGCGTGAGTACCGCGAATCCGCCTCCACGACCGGCCGGCCCTGGCGTCGGGTCGACCAGGGGTGTGCCGTCGACGTCCTCCACGCGGTAGTAGCTCGTCAATGTGTGGGTGGGTGTGCCGTCTTGGCGCACGGTTCTCGCCCGGGCGTACACCTCAGCATCGGGCTCAATGCTCAGTGCCTCGGCTACGCGGCTCGGCGCTGGGACGCGCTCGACCGTCTGAGTCTGGTCCGCCGGCTCCCACGACTGCCCGTTGGCCTCGCGGTCTGCCGCGAACGCGACCCGGTCGCCGTACTTCCAGTTGCTCTTGGCGTACCGCTCGATGCCGAGCCGGCGCATCGGTGGGCGTGATCGCACGACGGTGCCTCGACGTCTGACCGGGGTGACGAGCCCTTCGGACTCAAGCAGCGCGACGGCGTTGCGCACCGTCTTGATGTTGACCCCGTACTCCGCGGCGAGGTCGGCCTGCTTGGGCAGTGTCGTGTCCGGCGGGTAGTCACCGCGCTGGATGCCGTCCCGCAGGACTGTCGCCAACTCCTTGTAGCCGTGCGTCATGGCCCACCTCCTCCCTGGTTAACGGTAGCGGTATGCGGCCCTCTGATCGACGCCAGGCAGTTAGAGGTGGTTCTATCTCGCGTCGAGTGCTACGCTCTCGTTAGAACCACCTCTATCCCGGAGGGGTCGGCCCGGTCGAACCGGGCAGAGAGCGAAGGAGCTAGGACATGGCACTGAAGCAGCGGTTCCAGATCGACCACGCGGTGGCGTTCCCCAAGGGCGCGTTCCTGCGAGGAGAGGTCCAGCCCGTGGCGGACTTCAACGCGGCCGCCGGCCCGGACGGCTCGCGCCCGCAGCAGCTCGACAAGGAGACCGGCCTGCCGATGTGGCAGTGCGTGGTCATCGACGGCGACGAGGACGCCGGCCGCAAGGACATCGGCGTCACGGTGAAGTTCGTGGCCAAGCACCAGCCGGTGCCGCCGGAGAACAAGTCCGGGTTCCCCTGGACGCCCGTCGAGTTCGTCGGCCTGATGGCTCTGCCGTACGTCGACGACAACGGCATGCGCCCGCGGGTCGCCTGGTCGTTCCGCGCGTCCGAGATGGTCACGCCGGGTCAGGCCAACCAGGGTGCGAAGTCCACCGCGAAGGCTGCAGCGTGATGACGTCGCGACTCTGGCAGGCGGTCCGCCGGGTGTTGTCAGCCTTGTGGCTGGCGCTTCGGTGGACCGCCCGCGGCTACTGGTGGCTCATCGCGTCGATGATGGCCTACGGCGTGCTCGGCATCATGCGGCACGACCTGCTCAGCGTCGCGGCTCTCGTCTCCGGACCGGCTTGGAACCTGTTCCGGGCGTTCTGGGCGGTGTTCAGTCCGATGTCGTACGAGCCGTTGCTCGGCGGTCCGCTGCGGCGCCTCGGCTGGCGTCGCCACGTCCGTCGGCACTGGAAGGATTTGGCCTGCGCCTGCGGGCTGGCCAGTCGCGTCATCGAGGACTACCGGATCGTTCCCCGGCTGGTGCGGGTCCGGGCTCGCGGCAACACGCTCCGGATTCGGATCAGAGCTCGCGCCGGCCAGACGCTCGACGACCTCCGCAAGGCGGTGCCGGCCATCGAGACCTCGCTCGAGGCGGAGAGCTCGACCAGCCATCGGGTCCGGCCCCGCGTGCTCGACATCGTGCTGACGATGGCGGACCTGCTCGACCAGCCGGTCTACGCGACCATCCCAGAGGGCGCCAACCCGCACGGTGTGGACCTCGGCCGGAACCAGGGCGGCTCCCGGTGGCGCCTCACGCTGCGTGGCCGGCAGACGCTCGTGGTCGGCTGCTCCGGGTCCGGCAAGGGGTCGGTGTTCTGGGGAATCGCCGGCAACCTCGCCCCCGCTGTGGAAGCCCGGCTGGTTCGCCTGTGGGGCATCGATCTCAAGGGCGGGATCGAGATCGGCATGGGTGACGGCGTCTTCTACCGGGTCGCCACCGACGAGGACCGGGCCATCGAGGCGCTGCGCGACCTGCTCGCCGTCGTCGATCGCCGCCAGCGCGAGATGTACGGCCGGACGCGGGACTTCGAGCCAACGCCGGGCGACCCGGTACACGTGCTGATGATCGACGAGCTCGCGGTGCTGACGGCCTACGCCTCCAAGAAGGTCCAGGTCGAGGCGTCGGACCTGCTGCGGCGCATCCTCACCCAGGGGCGTGCGCTCGGCGTGGTCGTGGCCGCGTTCGTCCAGGACCCCCGCAAGGAGACGGTGGGCATGCGTGGGCTGTTCACGCAGACGGTCGCGCTGCGGCTGCGGTCGGCGTCCGAGACGACGATGGTGCTCGGCGAGGGGATGGCCGACGTCGCACCGGCCCACCAGATCAGCCCAGCCCACCCGGGCACCGGGTATGTGGTGGCCGACGACGGTCACGTGGAGCGGGTGCGGGCCGACTTCTGGGAGGACACCTTCATCCGGATGGTGGCGGACACCTACCCGGCACCCGACCGGCACGAGCTCGACGCGGCATCGTCGCGGGTGGACGAGGCTCCGGACTCCGCCCCGGTGGACGAGGAGAACGTGGCCCCGGTCGACGTCGCGACCGGCGCTTCGACGGCCCGCACCGGCGATGCACAGCCGGTGGGGAACGAACCCGCACCTCGCGCTCGGAAGCCACGCAAGCCCCGTGCCGCTCGTCAGCCCGCCGCCTCGGGGGCCCGCGGTGAGTGACGTGCACGCCATGGCGGGAGGGTTCCCGGGGTTCGGGCAGGACGCCCCGCTCGACCTCGGGGACCTCTCCCTCGCCGCAGTCGCCGGCATTACCTCCCGGCTGGGCGACCGCTCCGTCGGCGCCTTCTCTGAGGCCGCTGCCCGGGTGGGCTTCTGTTCCCACCCGATCCGGCTCAAGGGCTCGTCGACCACCATCGACGCCGCCACCGGCGAGGTCCTGGCCAAGTTCAGCTCCTCCGACGCCCCGCTCGGCGTCCTGTACCGGGCGTGCGGCAACCGGCGGGAGTCCGTGTGCCCGGCCTGCTCCCGGGTCTACGCCCGCGACACCTTCGAGATGATCCGCGCTGGACTGCTGGGCGGCAAGACCGTCCCCGCCGAGGTCGCGGACAACCCGCTCGTCTTCGCGACGCTCACCGCGCCGTCGTTCGGGCACGTGCACGGCTCTCGTTCCAGGAACGGCGGTGCCGGTCGCTGCCGCCCTCACGGTCGAGGCACCTGCCCGCACGGCGTCCCGCGTTCCTGCACCGCGCAGCACTCCGAGCACGACCCCGCCGTCGGCGGACCGCTGTGCGACGCCTGCTACGACTGGAAGTCCGCCGTCGTGTGGCAATGGCACGCCCCGGAGCTGTGGCGGCGGTTCACCATCGCGATGCGTCGCCAGGTCGCCGAAGCCCTGGGCGTGCGGGAGTCCGCACTCCGCGACGTCGCCTCGGTGCAGTTCGCCAAGGTCGCCGAGTACCAGGTGCGCGGGCTCGTGCACTTCCACGCCCTCATACGCCTCGACGGACCCGACGGCCCCGGCTCGGCCGCTCCGCTTCCCGGCGCGGTGCTGGGCGAGGCTGTCCGAGAGGCTGCGCGGGCGGTCTCCGTCACGGCGCCTCCGGTCGACGGTGCGGACGTCCCGCGCGTGCTGCGCTTCGGTCAGCAGCTCGACGTGCGGTGCGTGCGCTCTGGCGTGCCGGAGAACGACGAGGGCTCGGACGACCTGCGCCCCGAACAGGTGGCCGGCTACCTCGCGAAGTACTCGACCAAGGGCACCGGCACCGACCCGTCGGCCCCGCGACCGCACCACCGACGGCTCATCCGGACCTGCCGCTGGCTCGCCGAGCGCGCCCGCACCGCCTGCCGCGGACTCGCCGGCCCGGACGCCGACGACGATGAGGGCTGCGTCTGCGGCCAGTGCGCCGACAGCCCCTACCGGCTCCTGGCGAAGTGGGCGCACATGCTCGGCTTCCGCGGCCACTTCTCGAGCAAGTCGCGCCGCTACTCGATCCCGCTCGGCCGTCTACGCCGGGCCCGGATGCGGTTCCAGCGGCTCAAGGCCGACGCCGACCGCGACGGCACGCCCATGGACACCGCCGACCTCGAGAACCGGCTCTTGGCCGACGAGGAAGAGACCACTCTTGTCGTCGGCTCCTGGACCTACCAGGGCACCGGCTGGACCAACCCAGGCGACAAGGCCCTGGCCGATGCCGCAGCCGCGCGAGCCCGCGAGTACGCCCAGTGGAAGGCGGCGCGGCGCACGCGGCGAGAGGTCCTGGCCCCTGAGGGGCGGAGCCACCACACCGCCCGCAGCGGAGGGTGACTCCTCGGACCCGGCCCGGCTTGAACGGGCTGCCACCCTCTCCGACTGCGGGCTGGGTGCGTTGTTACCGGTTAGACGCACCTTGGGCGGGGTGATGCCAACGCTACCGGCCTGCCCGAGGGCAGTACCAGGAGTTTCTGCGCGAGAAGCCACACCAGCACGGCATGAAGCACCACAACGACGTAGGAGGAAGACGATGAGCACCCAGAGCACCACCCGCCAGACCGACAGCCCCACCCGCCGCCGGCGCCTGATGACGCCGGAAGAGTTGGCTGACTACCTGGGGGTGACCCTGCACTGCGTGTATGCGTGGTCGAGCCGCGGCGGCGGCCCCACGGTGCTGCGGGTCGGCGCCCGACTGCGGTACCGCCCCGACGACGTCGAGGCCTGGCTGGACCGGGTCACCGACAACCGCGTGGTGGGCTGATCCGTGCCGCGCAAGCCGATCGAGCCGGGCCGCTGGGGGAACATCAGCCGCAGGGAGCTGTCCCCCGGCGTCTGGCGGGCTCAGGCCCAGTTCCGAGACTTCGCCGGCGTCCTCCACAAGTACGAGTCCCGGGGTCCGTCGGGCGCGGCGGCTCAGCGGCGTCTCGAGGACAAACTGCATCGTGCGAGCACGGAGGGCGTCGCCGACGGCGGGGCGACGATCACGCCGGACACGCGCATGGGTGTCGTGTTCGACCAGTGGGTCTCCGAGAAGCGCGTCGAGGGCCAGATCACGCCCCAGTCGCTGACGACGTACCTCGGCGTGCTGGAGCGTGACCTCAGGCCGGCCTTCGCTGCCCTGCGAGTCCGCGAGGTGACACCAGTTGCCGTGAACCGGGTGCTCATGGCCCTCAGCGGGGCGCGGAAGTACGACACCGCCCGGCAGGCGCGCAACGTCATGTCGCAGGTCATGATGATGTGCGTCCGCTACGGGGCGTCGTCGTTCAACCCGGTCCGCGACGCTGTCACGGTGCGCAAGCCCCAGCGTGCCGAGGTCCGCACCCTCGGGCTCGAGGACATCGCCCTGCTGCGCAAGGCTGTCCGCGCCTGGGAGGACCGGCCGGCTCGGGTTCGTGGCCGTCGGAACATCACGCTGCTGCCGCAGATCGTCGACACCATGCTCGGCACCGGTCTGCGGATCGGTGAGTGCTTGGCGCTGCGGGAGGCCGACCTCGACCTGGACGCCGATATCCCCACGCTCACCGTCACCGGGACCGTCGTCCGGGGCGAGGGCCGGCTCGTGCGGCAGACCAAGCCCAAGTCGGACTCCTCGCGGCGGACGATCACCCTGCCGGCCTTCGTCGTCGCGGCGATCACCGAGTCGCTGGACCTCGGCCTCGACGGCGGGCCGGACGGCCTGGTGTTTCCCTCGACGCGGGGCACACCGCGCTCCCCCAGCCGGATCCGCGACCAGCTCCGCGAGGCTCAGGCCGGCAACGCCGTCGTCGTCACCCCGCACGACTTCCGGCGGACCGTGGCCACCCAGGTCGCCAACTCGACCACCATCGCCAACGCGACCGCGCTGCTCGGCCACGCCGACGAGGGCACCACCGTGCGGCACTACGTGAAGCGGACCCACGTGGCCCCGGACCTGCGGACGGTGATCGATCAGCTCGTCACCCAGGCCGCGGCGTCGGGCATCCCGGAAGGCAAAACAGAGTGAAAACGGAGTGCGGGGAACGACGAAGGGCCCCGGACCGGTGTCTCACCTGGTCAGGGGCCCTTCGGAGGGCGGTAGCGGTGGGATTTGAACCCACGGTGGCTATGAACCACACAGCATTTCGAGTGCTGCACCTTCGGCCGCTCGGACACGCTACCTTCGCCGGACGAACCGGCCATACGAGGATACCGAACAGGTCCGCATCCACGAAATCCCGCCGGGTGCGACGTCCGTCACCGCCCGGTGTCCCGCGCCGCGGACCGGCATTCGCCGTCTAGAACACCGGCTTGCCGCCGGTTACTCCCAGCACGGTGGCCGAGACGTAGCTCGAGTCCGCCGGCGACGCGAGGTAGACGAACGCCGGGGCGACCTCGGCGGGCTGGCCCGCGCGCCCCAGCGGGGTGTCCTGGCCGAAGCTCTCGAGCTTGTGCGGGGGCTGGGTCGCCGGCTGCAGCGGCGTCCAGATAGGACCCGGCGCCACCGCGTTGACGCGCACCCCGCGGGGTCCGAGCTCGGCGGCGAGGTTCACCGTCATGTTGTTGATCGCCGCCTTGGTGGAGGCGTAGTCCACCAGCGACGTCGAGGGCTGGTACGCCTGGATGGACGAGTTGTTGATGATGCTCGCTCCCTCGTTCAGGTGCTCCAGCGCCGCCTGCGTCACCCACAGCATCGCGTACAGGTTGGTCTTGAGGACGCGGTCGATCTCGTCGGTGGTGACGTCCTCGAAGGACTCCCGCCGGGCCATCTGGAAGCCGGCGTTGTTCACCAGCACGTCCAGCCCGCCGAGCTCGTCGGCGGCCTGCCCGGGCAGGGCCCGGGCGGTCGCCTCGTCGGTCAGGTCGCCGGGCAGCAGCACCGCGTTGCGGCCGGCCCCGCGCACCCAGCGCGCCGTCTCCTCGGCGTCCTCCTGCTCCTCGGGCAGGTAGCCGATCGCGACGTCGGCCCCCTCGCGGGCGAACGCGATCGCCACGGCCCGCCCGATCCCGGAGTCGCCGCCGGTGATCAGCGCCGACCGGCCGGCCAGCTTCCCGCTGCCCTGATACGACTCCTCGCCGTGGTCCGGCAAGGGGTCCATCTGCCGGGTCCAGCCGGGCGGTTCCTGCTGCTGGCGGGGAAAGGCAGTCTTGTCGGCCATGGTCGTCCTCCGTGGTCGGTCGAGGTGCCGTCGCCGAGGGCAACAGCCCGGTCCACGCTAGGTCCGGAACGGGGTTCCAGCGACCGCAGAACCGTCGCGCCGACGTCCAGGCTGGTCACAGGGCTTCCACCTGTCCCACCCGTCGGCACGACCGCGCGGATCGGCGCGGGCCGGACGCACCGGCCCGCGCCGACCGGCGTCACGGCGCGTCGCAGGCGGCCGGGGAGTCGAAGTGCCCCGGCGTCGTCGGGAACGCGCTGCCCGACCCGTGCTCCTTCTCCCCCGGCTCGACGATCGCCAGCTCGAGGTAGGCCGAGGTGCCCTCGTCCGCGGCCTCGTCCGGCGTCCGGCCGGCGCCGGCACCGTAGGCGACACCCTGCAGGAACGCCTTCATCGACGGGCTGTGCTGGCGCAGGTCGTTCCACCCGCCGTACGCCGCGTTGCAGTGCGAGTACAGGTTGAACGCGCCGTTCCAGTCGATGAGCCGGTCGTCCTGGTCGCTCGGCCCGTTCGCCGACTCGTTGCCCTGCATCACGTCACGGTCCTTGCCGCCGTAGATCCAGTCCGTTCCGTGATGGTGCTGGTCGTTCGTGACGTCCCCGTCGTCGGTGTCGGTCATCGCGAACCAGGCGCACGGGTCCACGACCTCGCCGAGCGTCCCCTGCGGGGCGTCGGCGAGCGTGCAGGTCACGCCCGGGTCGGAGGCCGATCCGCGCGGCTTCCAGTCGAGGATGTCCGCGCCGACCACGGAGTCCGTCCCGGAGCCCGGCACCGACTCGCCGCCGAACACGAGGTCGACGTACTGGTCCTCGTCACCCCGGTCGGGTGACCCGTCGGGCAGCCCGCGGCCGCCCCAGAGGACGTCGGAGCCGGCCCCGCCGAACACGGAGTCGCCGCCGTCGTCACCGTTGGCGAGGTCGTCGCCCGCGGCGCCGAACACGACGTCGCGGTCGGCCCCGCCACGGATCCGGTCGGCACCGCCGACGGTCTCGCCCGGGTGCGGCATCGGCGCGTCGGCCGTGTCCACCCAGGCCCGGTCCTCGACGTCGGAGAACAGGTCGACCCGGCGGTCGAACGTGCCCGGCCGCAGCCCGGTGTACGACTCGTCCGGCACACCCTTCACCGAGACCGTGAAGGTGCCCTCCTCGGTGGTGTCGATCCACTGGCCGACGATCCCGCCACGGTCGCCGAGGATCGTGTCCTGGCCCCCGTCGCCGAACAGGTCGTCGTCGCCGAGCCCGCCGATCACGTCGTCGGCCCCGGCGTCGCCGTGCACGGTGTCGTCGCCGTCCTGGCTCCACAGCCGGTCGTCGCCGTCGTCGCCGTCGATCGTGTCGTCGCCGAACGCACCGGCGGGTTCGCAGGTGTCCTGGTCCTCGGTGCAGAACCGGGTGACGCCGTCGTGCCCGGCCGGCAGCGCGTCCGGGTCGTGCAGCCGCACCGTGAACAGGCGGTCGGGGTAGGCGGGGTCGCCGGTGTCCACCGGGTAGCGGTCCGGCTCCACGCGGTCGGCCCAGCTCCCGGTCGACTCGTCCTCGACCGGGTCGCGCAGCAGCGTGCCGTTGTCGCCGAGGACGACGTCGTGCTCCCCGTTGCCGGAGACCACGTCGCCCGCGTCGCGGTGCCCGGCGATCGCCGACCCACCGATCAGGTCGTCCTGACCGTCCCCGGCGGTCTCGGCCAGCACCGACGGCGTCCCGCGCCACAGCCCGGAGGGCACCGGCACGGAGTGGCCGAGCGCCGCCGCCTCGTCGCCGACGATCTCCACCACCGGCGCGTCGCCGCGGATCACGTCCGCGGCCCCGTTGCCCTCGACGTAGTCGTCGTGCGGCCCGCCGCTCAGGGCGTCGCCGCCGTCCTGTCCCCAGACCAGGTCGACGCCGTTCCCGCCGGAGACGAGGTCGGCACCACCCTGCGCCGAGGCCAGGTCGTACGGGACCACCGAGCGCTGCTGCACGAGCGAGCCGTCGGTCGAGGACCGCACCAGCACCGAGGTCGTGGCCCCCTCGCCGCGCAGGATCGTCCCGTCGTCGCCGAGGATCGCGTCGTCGCCGGTCTCGCCGAACAGCAGGTCGCCGTCGTCACCCTGACCCGTGGACGCCCCCGTCCCGGTGCCGGGCTCGTCGGACGACGGTGTCGCCGCCGGGGTGGTCGAGCCGCCCACGAGGTCGTCGTCACCGGGGCCGCCCTCGACCCAGTCGACACCCGGTCCGCCCTCGACGGCGTCGTCCGCGCCGCCGCCGTCGAGCCGGTCGGGGTCGGCCTGGCCGAGGAGCACGTCCTCGTCGCCGTCGCCGCGCAGCCAGTCGTCCCCGGCGTCGTCGCCGTCCGCGGCGAGACCCAGGTCGAGCAGCCGGATCGTGCGCGGCTCCGTCGTCCCGCGGTCGCGGCCAAGCAGCAGCGGGGTCACCGCACCGTCCGCGGCGACGGTGACCACACCGTTGTCGCCGAGCATCACGTCACCCTCGGACCCGCCGCGCAGGGTGTCCCCCGCGTCGGGCTGGCCCTCGGTGCCGACGCCGCCGGGCTCCCCGGTGCCGAGCGGCGTCACGCTGCCGCCCACCACGTCGTCCCGGCCCGCCTCGCCGAACGCGGTGTCCTCGCCGCGCCCGCCGACGGCCAGGTCGTCGTCGGGACCGGCCCAGATCGTGTCGCCGGCGCCCTGGCCGAAGATCGCGTCGTCGTCGGCGCCGCCGTACAGCCGGTCGGGCCCGGAGGTGCCGGCCGGCGGCGAGGCCCCGGTCTCGTGCTCGACGAGCACGCGGTCGGCGGTGTCCCGGCCGGCCAGCACCGGGGCACCCGGCGCACCGGTGGCCGCCGGGGTGATCGTCATGTTGTCACCGGCGATCACGTCCGCCCCGGCGTCGCCGAACACCCGGTCGTCGGTGTCGGCCCGCCCGGCGGCGCGGGTGCCGCCGACCAGCATGTCGTCGGCGCCACCACCGGACACGACGTCGGACCCGGCGTTGCCCTCGGCGACGTCCTCCTCGCCGTGCCCGTAGATCACGTCCGGGCCGGCGTTGCCGTAGAGCAGGTCCGGCCCGCCCTCGCCGTGGACGACGTCCTTCGCGCTGCCGCCCCAGACCTGGTCGGCCCCGGCGCCGGCGAACACCGTGTCGGTCCCGGACTGACCGCAGCCGCGGTCGTCCGCGTCCCGCAGCTCGAGCCGGTCGGCCCCGCCGCCGGCGCGCACCACGTCGACACCGATGCCGCCGATGATCAGGTCGTCGTCGTCCGCCGCGTTCGGCGCACCGGGCTCGTCCGCGTCCGGCATGTCGGAGTCGCTCGCCACCGGGTCGCCGGCGACGCAGAGCTCGCCGGGCCGGTAGGCGTCGCCCCAGGCCTGCGCGCCACCGTCGCCGCCGACGACGTGGTCGCGGTCGGCACCGCCGACCAGCACGTCCTCCTGCGGCACGGCGTCCTCCGGCAGCGGCAGGCGGGTGACCTCGTGGTCCGGGCCGAACCCGTCGTCGCCGGTGCCGAACGAGAGCTCGTGCGGCTCGGCGAGCACGTAGTCGTCGTCCGGGCCGCCGAACACCCAGTCCCCGCCGAAGCCGCCGGACAGGATGTCCTCGTCGGCCCCGCCGAACAGGTACGCGCGCTGCGGCGGCGGGCTGCCCAGCGACCCCGCCTGGACGACGTCGCGGACCGTCGAGCCGATGACCAGGTCGTTGCCGGCCCCGGTGTCGACGTTGTTGGCCTGCGCCGGGTCGTCCACGCTGTCCGGACGTCCGTCGCCGTCGGCGAGCGCCCCGAGCTGGGCCGCGCTGAGTGCGGACCCGGGCGTGTAGGGCTCGCCCTGGATCGTGACGTCGGCGTTCGCGCCGAACGGCAGGTCGGCCCGCTGACCGGTGAAGACGACGTCGTCCCCGGGGCCGGCGGTGATCCGGTCGGCACCGTGGCCGCCGGCCAGCAGGTTCGTCGCCCCGCCGCGGTCGGCGCCCTGCTCGCCGACGACGCCGATGACGTCGTCCCCGCCGTTGCCCCAGACCACGTTGCGGTTCAGGCCGACGTTGACGGTGTCGTCACCGCCGCCGTCCTGCTCACCGGGGTCGCCGAGGGCGACGGCCACCTCGACGCCGTCGACGGTCGCGACCGTGGCGTCGAGCGTGGTGTCCCCCGCGACGAACGCGCGGCCCTGCGCGGTGCCGATCGTGTCGTCGTCCGCGCCGCCGGAGACCCGCACGGTGACGCCGTCCGGGTTGGCGGTCACGACCTTGTCGTCGCCGCCCCGGGCGTCGACCCAGGCCGGGCCGATGTCGGTGCGGATGACGTCGTCGGCCTCGGAGCCGCGCACGACGACGGCGGTGCGGAACCCGGCGGCCACCTCGCCGCCGACGTCACCCGGGTCGTCCCCGGGCGGCGGCGCCTCGCTGTCCCCGACGAACGAGACCTGCAGCGGCGTCGTCCGGCCCCGCCCGTCGAGCAGCACCCGGTCGACCTCGCCGTCGAAGCTGGAGGTGAACCCGCTCCACTGCACGGTGTAGCCGACGACGGGCCAGCCGCCCTCGGGCTCGGTCCCCGCGGAGTAGTCGTGGCGCTCGATGACGGTGAACACCTCGGCGTCGTCCTCGGGGTCCTCGTGCGCGTCCCACGCGGAGTCGCCGCGCTTGCCGTCCACGCCGAGCCGGCCCGCGTAGACCACGAGGTAGTCGGTGCCGTCGACCTCGTCCACGGCGCCCAGCGTGGGCGGCGGGGGCTCGCAGTCGGGTTCCGCGGAGAAGTCGAGCAGGGTGATGTCCGCGATCGTCTGGGTGAAGCTCACCGAGAAGATGCTCACGCCGAGCGTGATCCCGAGCCGCAGGAACAGGTACACGCGCCCGCTCATCGTGAACAGGCAGATCGGACTGCGCTTGACCTGCTCCCCGATCTCGGACAGGCGGAACTTGCCGTCGTCGTTCGGGTCGTTCCAGAAGAACGAGATCGTGAGCCCGACGCCGCCGGTGAGACTGACCTCGATGACCACCAGCGACACCGCGACGCCCGCGGCCAGCTCGCCGTAGAACGTCAGCACCGGCACCGGCTTGCCGTCGAGGTCGGTGGTGGCGAAGTACAGCGAGTCGAGGGCGTCCAGCACGCCGACGCCGGTGCCGTCGCGCCAGGCCTCGACGGCCTTGCGCAGCCCGTAGGTGTCCAGGCCGGCGATGATGCGCGCCTCGACGCCCGCGGACCCCGACAGGGTGATGAGCACCGGCGGCGGTGCGTACACCGGGCCGAAGGACTGCTTCATCGAGAAGCCGAGCTTCAGGGGCCCGGAATCGAACCGCACGATCTCGACGTCGCCGCCGACGAGCAGGTTCGCGACCTGCTCGGGCTGCTCGAGGAACGTGAAGGTGAACCCGTAGCGCTCGGAGTCGAAGCCCGCCGTCGTGATGTTGGTCGGGCTGAGGTCCGCGACGACCTGAGCGGCCCCGCCGGTCGGCGCCGGCCCGGCGGCGTAGGACGCCTTGAGCTTCTCGAGCTGGTCCGGGGTCGCCGCCGTGGTCTTGGCCGCGGCACCGTCGAGCGCCAGGTCGCCGATCGGCAGGATGACGCCGCCGTCCTCCGGGGCCGCGCTGCTGAGGAGCTCGTCGACCGTGTTCGCCGTCTCGACGATCTGCAGGATCGTCTTCACGGCGGTGATGTCCGTGCCGCCCGCCAGCGTGCTGTACAGCTCCGCAAGCGTCACGAGCGAGATCTCCGGTCCGCCGGCGGCCTGCGACAGGTCCGTCAGCACCGGGATGGGCGCGTAGAGGGTGTCGATGATCGGGCGCAGCGGGTCGATCGCCTGGTTGATGGTGTCGATCGCCGGCTTGATCTGCCCGCTGAGGAACTGCCCGAGGTCGAGCCCGATGTCCGTGAAGGCGATCGACGGCGTCCCCACGACGCCGTTGGAGGCGTTGCCGAACGTCGGTGCGTACGTCCCGGCGTCGTCGGGTGCCTCGCACTCGGACCCGGAGCCGCCGCCCCCGCCGCTCTCCCAGCCCACCGACCAGCGCAGGCAGAAGTCGGTGGCGATGCCGGGTAGCGTCTGCCCGTCCATCTCGGGGGCCGCGGCCAGCGCCCAGAACACGTCGATGTCGAACGAGGCGGCCAGGTCCACGTGGTCACGCGGCGAGGAGACGAGGTCGGCCACGGGCAGCGCCTCGAGGTCCTCGCCGTCGATGGTGATCGCGTCCGGGGTACCGGTCAGGTCGATGCTGAGCTCGGCCTGCAGCTCGTCGGACGCCGCGTCCTTCTTGTCGGCCGTGACCTGCAGCACCGCGAGCTCCGCCTGGAGGTCGGGGTCCGACCCGGCGTCCTCGAGCCGGGCCGTGGCGACGGCGTAGCCCTCGGGCACGTCGTCGTCGCCGTTGTCGGTGAGCAGCACGACGCCGGACTCCTTGTCCAGCGCGAGGCGGACGCGGAAGCCGTAGTCGAGGCTGACCCCGACGCCGCCGGCGCCGTCGGCCGCGCTCGCCCGCAGCGCCAGCCCGGGGATGCCCAGGTCGAGCGGCACGGTCTCGGAGAACTCCGGGGCGCCGGCGTCGCCGCCGCTGCCCGGGTCGTAGGCCCACTCCAGGACGATCGTGTCGATCGCCCGCACGTTCGCGGTGCAGTCGGCCTGCGGGTAGTCGGCCTCGGCCGGGTCGTCGGGCGCCGCGGACGGGGTCCCGGTGCCGTCGTCGACGTAGCTCGCGCCGGCCACGTCGGAGATCTGCTCCCAGGTGGTGCCGCCGTCGGTGCTGCGCACCACGTAGTAGCCGGTGGCGCGCGGGTTCTCCGTCCAGGTCAGCTCGTTGCGCGGGCCCTCCGCGGCGAGGGCCGCGTCGTTGTCGACGGAGTCCGTGCCGGACCAGCCGGTGGGGTCCCCGTCGGCGTTGTGCGCCACGATCGCGTACGTGTAGGTCGTGTCCGCCGTGACCGTGTCGACGGCGGAGACGGACAGACCCGTAGCGGGCTCCAGCAGGCCGCAGTACTCGCTCAAGGTCACCCCAGGCGCGGACTCGAGGGTGGCCTTGGCGTCGGCGTAGCCGGTCTCCAGCGCCGCGTCCGTGTCCTCGACGAGCTGCTCGATCTCGGTCCGGGCGTCCTCCAGCGTCGTGGCGGCGTCGGCGAGCTGCTGGCCGATGAGGGGGAAGTTCCCGCCGCCGCTGAGCGTCTGCAGCGCCTCGGAGACGATCCCGAGGTAGGTCAGGAGCGACTCCGGCAGCGCGAGCAGGTCGAGCTCGGAGTCGTACAGCAGCGCCGTGAGGTCGCCCAGGTCGTCGGGCAGGTCGATGTCGGGGGCCGGCAGCGCCTCGCCGCCGCTGAGCGTCCCGTCACCGGGCAGGTCCTGGGTGACCGACAGCGTGCCGAGCGAGGTGCCGACGACGGACACGGGCGCGTCCACGCAGAGCAGCCGCGGCCCGCCGGAGCAGTCGTCGGTGCCGGTCAGGGACAGGTCCCCGCCGAGCAGGTCCCCGAGCCCGACGGCACCGGACGCCCCGTAGGAGCCGGTCAGCCCGACGGCACCGAGCGTGCCGCCGTCGCCGAGCTGGGCGGACAGGCCCGCCACGGACACGGCGAACTGCCCGTCGACGGACCCGCTGGCCGACGCCGTGACGTTCGGGTCGACGACGCGCAGGGTGGCGGCGTCCCCGGCGTCCTCGAACGGGGTGCCGAGGGAGACCGCGAGCCCGGCGCTGGCGTCGACCTCGGCGGACAGGTCCACCTCGGCGTCGGCGTTCGCGCTGACCAGCGGCACGTCCCCGAGGTCGAAGGAGAGCGGCGCGGACGTCTGGTACGACCGGGCGACCGCGACGTCGAGCACGAGCGCCGGGGTGCCGTCGACCTCGGTGAGCTCGACGGGCAGGTCGGCGCCGATGGCGTCCTCGAGCAGCCCCAGCAGGTCCTGCAGGTTCTCCGGCGGCGTGGTGCTGACCTCCTCCAGCACGGCGGAGAGCTCGGTGGCCGTGGCCAGCCCGTCCGCGGCGCCGGTGAGCACGTCGCCGATGCTCGTGTCGACCAGCGGCAGCGACACGTCCGCGGTGTCCCCGAGCAGGTCGGTGGAGCGCAGCCCGGCGTCGAACAGGGTCAGGACGCTCAGCAGCCGGCCGAGCATCGCCAGGGGGTCGTCGGTGTCGACGTCGAGGGCGAGCAGGTCGGTCAGCCCCGACTCGATCGTGGGCGTGCAGGAGTCCGGGATCTGGGTCACGTCGCAGTCGACGGAGAAGGTGGCGGCGCCGCCGTCGGAGCTGAAGCTGCGCCCCTCGAGCGGCACGTCCACCTGGCCGGTGCCGGTGACGTGCACGTCGACGGCGGCCGTCACGCCCGACGGCACCGCGGTGATCTCGTCCATCACCTCACCGAGCGTCCGGTACGTGGTGCCGCCGAGGGCCAGGGTGAGCATCGGGTCGCCCCCGGTCTCCGGCCCGACGGCGAGGCTGCCGTCCACCTCCACGCCGACGAACCCGATCTGCCCGGCCGTGGTGAAGCTCGCGGTGATCGGGAAGGAGGCCGAGGCCGTGGCCGAGCGGAACAGCATCCGGTCGATACCGATGGGCGCCTCGTCGTAATGGGCGACGACCTCCCCGTCGGGGCCGGTCTGCGGCTGCGGCTCGTCGAACACGACGGGGTCCTGCAGGTCGAGGGCGAGCTCGATCTCGACGCTGTAGTCGCGGGTGGTCTGGGCACCCGGGGTCTGCTCCGGCTCGTTCGCCCCGGTGACCTGCTGGCCCCCGGGCGCCGTGAGCAGGTTGCCGAGCTCGACCAGACCGGTCTTGACGCCGGCCTCCTCGGCGCCGGGCGTGGGCACGAACAGGTCGCCGGGGCCCTCGTCGCTGCGGGTGAACGTCAGGGTGAAGGGCAGCCGGTGGTTCGTGGCGTCGTAGTCCGCGACGGCGACGCCGAGGCCGGTGCCGGAGGCGTTGATCGCGGCGAAGAGCTCCTCGAGGCTGGTCCAGGCCGGGATGCCGGCGTCGTCGCCCTCCTGGGGGATCTGGTCGGTGAGGAACGTCGTGAGGTTCTCCGCCAGGTGCACGGCGTCCGCGACCGTGCCGCGCATGAACGGCAGGTCGACGTTGTCCGGGGTCCGCTGCATCGCCACGACCGTGGACTTGAGCAGCACGAGGCCCTCGGCGACGTCCCGCTGGGACATGTTGAGGAAGTCGCCGAGGACGTCGAAGTCCGCGTCCGGCGTGACGCTGAGGGTGGCGGCGTCGCTCAGGTCGGTCCAGGTGAAGGCGATGCCGCCCGCGACGGCGGGGACGTACCCGGCCTCGGTGGTGACCGTGAGGTTCCCGCTCGCGGAAGACGACGTCAGCTCGACGGTGCTCAGGCCGACGGCGGACCCGTCGACGGACAGCTCCCCGTCCCCGGGCGTGCCGTCCGTCCCGGCGAAGGCCAGCCGCCCGTCGCCGTCGGGGTCGTCGAGGGTCCCGCCGTAGGTCGCGTGCAGCGCGACGTCGTCGCTGGTGACCGTTCCTCCGAAGAGGCCCACCGACGTGGTGACGGTGCCGTCGAACCCGTCGAGGTCGACCGAGGCGAAGAGCTCGGGGGCGTCCGGACCGTCGGCGACGACGAAGAACTCCTCCGTCCCGCCGATCTCCTCGGAGCCGACCGTGAACTCGAGCCCCACGCTCACCGCCACCGTGACCTCGCCCGGACCCGAGGACAGGGGAAATCCCGGTTCGAGCGAGAAAGCGGCCGGGACGTCCTGACTGACCTCGAGTCGGTAGCGGCCGCCCCCCAGGGCGGACAGGTCGTTGCCGAACCCGGTGTCCGCGTCGGCCAGCACCTGCGCCGGGGACACGTTGACCACCGGCAGGGGGGTCGCCCAGACCTCTTGCTCGGCGAATCCGAGGGCCCACGCGGCGACGTCCTCGGCGAAGTCGTCCACCGGATCGGCGTACGCCGGTGGTGCGACGAGCACCGTCGCGGTGACGGCTGCTGCAGTGACGATCCCGATGCCGGCCGACTCGCGCAGTCTGCGCATGTCCCGCTCCCGCGTCCTGGTCCGCCCTCGGTGGTGGGCGGACTCGACAGTGCCCCCGCGCTGCGTACAAGACACCACGCTTCCTGTGATCCAGGTCACTCGCTGGCGCGGCCGGCGATTTCACCCCTGGTCGGAGCCTCGGCGCGACGGCGGCCGTCGCGGTGACGACCCGGGATACCCGTCCGCGGACCGACGCCCGGGTGACCCGCACGACAGCCGGGGCGTGACCCGAGCCACCGCTCCGGAGGTCCGGTCGTCGTACGCTCGACGGGTGGAACCCGCCGCCCGACCGCTCGCGCCGACGTATCAGGAACGTCGCTGGGAGCTGCCGCCCGACGCGGTGATCCAGCACGGGGACGTCGTCGACGCGGCGCGCCTGCTGCGGGGCGGCACGTTCACGGCGCTGACGGGCGCCGGCATCTCCACCGACTCGGGGATCCCCGACTACCGCAGCCCCGACTCCCCGCCCCGCAACCCGATGACGTACCAGCAGTTCGTCGGCGACCCGGACTTCCGCCGGCACTACTGGGCTCGCAACCACGTCGGGTGGCGGCACGTGCACCGCACCCACCCGAACGAGGGCCACCGGGTGCTGGCCGACCTCGAGGACCGCGGCATCGTGCGCGGGGTCATCACCCAGAACGTCGACCTGCTGCACGAGGACGCGGGGTCACGCACCGTCATCGACCTGCACGGACGCTACGACTCGGTCGTCTGCCTGAGCTGCGGCCGCACCATCTCCCGCGCCCATCTGGCCGAGCGTCTCGACGCCCTGAACCCGGGGTTCATCGAGTCCGTGCTCGACGGCGGCACCACCGTCGCCGACGTGGAGGTCGCCCCCGACGCGGACGCCGTCATCGCCCGCACCTCCCACTTCAACCCGGCCGACTGCGAGTTCTGCGGCGGGGTGCTCAAGCCCGAGATCGTCTACTTCGGCGAGAACGTGCCGCGCGAGCGGGTCGAGCGAGCCTTCGCGCTCGTCGAGTCGGCCGACGCCCTGCTCGTGGCCGGCACGAGCCTGACGGTGATGAGCGGCCTGCGCTTCGTGCGCCGCGCCGCCAAGAACGGTCAGCCCGTCGTCATCGTCAACCGCGGCGAGACCCGGGGCGACCCGCTGGCCACCGTCAAGGTGGACGCCGGGGCGAGCGAGACGCTCGCGGCGCTGGCCGAGCTGCTCTGAGCCGGCGACCGACCGCCGGGCAGCCGCTCCCAGCCGTGGATGAGATGCTCTGACCCGTGTCCACCCCCTCCTCCCCGCGGACCGACATCCAGGGTCTGCGTGCCGTCGCCGTCGCCGCGGTGCTCGGCTTCCACCTGTGGCCGGCCGCGGTCACCGGCGGGTACGTCGGCGTGGACGTGTTCTTCGTCGTCTCCGGGTTCCTCATCACGAGCCACCTGCTGCGGCGCCCGATCCGCAGCGGCCGCGACCTGCTGGACTTCTGGGGACGACGCGTCCGCCGCCTGATCCCGGCCGCCAGCCTCGTCCTGCTCGTCACCCTGGTCGCCGCTGCCGTGTGGCTGCCCGTCACCGCGCTGGCGCAGGTCGGCCGGGAGGTGCTCGCCTCGGCGCTGTACGTGGAGAACTGGGTGCTGGCCGCGAGCGAGACAGACTACCTGGCGGCGGACCAGCTCCACTCCCCCGTCCAGCACTACTGGTCGCTGTCCATCGAGGAGCAGTTCTACCTGCTGTGGCCCCTGCTCCTCGCCGCCGTGGCCTGGCTCGGCGTGCGCCTCGCCCGGCGCACCGGCACGGTCGGCCGCGTCGACGGCGAGCGGCCGACGGCGGTGCTCGCCGTCGCGCTGACCGGCACGGTCGTCGTGGCGTCCCTCGGCTGGTCGGTGTGGGCCACCCGGGTCGAGCCGGCCGCCGCCTACTTCGTGTCGACGACCCGGTTCTGGGAGCTCGGGCTCGGCGGCCTGCTCGCCGCGGTGCTCGCCGTCCGCGCCGGCACATCGCGCATGCTGCTGCGCCACGACGGGGTGCGCGCCGCGACCGCCTGGCTCGGTCTGGTGATGATCGTCGCGGCCGTCCTCACCTACGACTCCGCCACCGCGTTCCCCGGCTACACGGCGCTGCTGCCGACCGTGGGCACCGCGCTGGTCATCGCCGCGGACGCCGACGACACCCGCACTGGCCCCGGCGCCCTGCTGCGCGTGCGGCCGGTGCAGTGGCTGGGCGACACCTCCTACTCGGCCTACCTGTGGCACTGGCCGCTCGTGGTCATCGTGCCGTTCGCGATCGGGCGCGAGCTGACCGCCGCCGACATGCTCGCGGTGCTCGCGGTGACGCTGCTGCTGGCCGCGGTCTCCCGCCGGTACGTGGAGGAGCGCCTGCGCTGGCAGCCGCTGCTGACCCGGCGGCTCGCCGCCACGTTCGTCCTGCTCGCCGGGACCGTCGTCGTGGTCGGCGGCACCGCCGCGGCCGTGACCGCGCAGGCCACCGCGGACGAGCGCGAGGCGATCACCGAGGCCCGGGCCGCCGTCGCCGAGGCCGCCCCGTGCGTGGGCGCCACCGTGGTGCGGGACGACTCCTGCGCGGACCCGGGCCTGGTCTGGCCGCCCGAGGCCGCCGCCGACGACAAGCCCGCCGTGTACGACGACGGCTGCTGGAACAACTCACCCTTCACCACGCGGAACACCTGCACCTACGGCGAGGAGGAGGACCCGACGGCGCGGATCGCCCTGGTGGGCAACTCCCACGCCGGGCACTGGCTGCCCGCGCTCGAGGACGCGATCGCCACCGAGGGCTGGCGCCTCGACACCTACCTGCAGTCCGTCTGCTACACCGTCGACCTGCCCCTGGAGCTCCCCGGGGAGGGCGTCTCCGAGGCCTGCCGGGACACCAACCGGTGGGCCGTGGACAGCATCGTCGGCGGCGACTACGACCTGGTGATCATGTCGAACCGCACCCACCAGCCGTTGGCGGACGTGGCACCGCAGGACCAGGAACGCGTCGCGCAGGAGGCCTACGTCGAGACCCTGGCGGCGTTCACCGACGCCGGGCTGCCCGTCGTCGTGCTGCGCGACACCCCGGCCATGCCCGAGAACGTGCCGGACTGCCTCACGCAGCACCGCGACGACCCGGACGCCTGCGGCGCGCCGCCGGAGGTGGCGCTGGAGCCGGACCCCCTGGCCGCGGCCGCGAGCGCCGACACCACCGGCGCGGTGAGCGTCACCAGCGTCGAGGACCTCATGTGCGACGACGTCTGCCACCCGGTGGTCGGCGGCGTCACGGCGTACTTCGACCACGGGCACCTGACGACGACGTTCGCCCGGACCCTGGCCCCCGAGGTCGCGGGGGCCGTGCGCGCGGGGCTGCGCCAGGAGTCCTAGGCTTCCTGCATGGAGGACGTGGTCGTCGTCGGGTCGGGCCCGAACGGCCTGGCTGCCGCCGTCACGCTCGCCCGGGTCGGACTGTCCGTGACGGTGCTCGAGGCGTTGCCCACGGCGGGCGGCGGTGCCCGCACGCTGGACCTCGACCTGGCACCCGGGCTGACGTACGACGTCTGCTCGGCCGTGCACCCCATGGCGTGGGCGTCACCGTTCTTCCGTGCCTTCGACCTGCCCGCCCACGGCGTCGAGCTGGTCACCCCCGAGATCTCCTACGCCCAGCCGCTGCCCGACGGCCGGGCCGGGATCGCCTACCGCGACCTGGAGCGCACGGCCGACCGGCTCGGGGTCGACGGCGGCGCCTGGCGGTCCCTGCTGGGCCCGCTGGCCGCGCGCTGGGAGGCGGTGGTCGCCGTCGGGATGAGCGACAAGCGGTCGCTGCCCCGGGGAGTGTCCGACGTCGGTGGCCTGCTCGGTGCCGCACAGTTCGGGGCGGCGATGCTCGAGCAGGGCACCGGGGCGTGGAGCGCCCGGTTCCGCACCGAGGAGGCCGCCGCGCTGCTCACCGGTGTCGCGGCGCACACGATCGCCCCGATGCCGTCGCTCGGGGCGGCGGGCACCGCGCTGCTGCTCGGGGCGCTGGGGCACGCCGTCCCCGACGGCGCCGGCACGTCCCCGGACGGCACGTCCCCGGGCGGCGCGACCTCGGCAGGGTTCGACGGCGGCTGGCCGATCCCTCGCGGGGGGTCCGGCGCGATCGCGGCGGCGCTGGTGGCCGACCTGGAGGCGCACGGCGGCACCGTCGTCACCGACCACCCCGTGCGGGTGTGCACGGACCTGCCCTCGGCGCACGTGTACCTGTTCGACACCCCGGCGAGCACGCTGCTCGACGTCATCGGCGACGCCCTGTTCCCCACCTGCCGGCGCGCGCTCTCCCGGTTCCCCGCGGGCAACGCGGCGGCCAAGGTCGACCTGGTGCTCGACGGGCCGGTGCCCTGGGCGGACCCGGAGGTCGCGGGGGCGGGCACGGTGCACGTCGGCGGCACCCGGGCGGAGATGGCGTGGGCGGAGGCGGCGGTCGCCGCGGGCGACCACGCGGCGGCGCCGGTGTGCCTGGTCAGCGACCCGTCGGTGGCGGACCCGTCGCGGGAGGTCGGCGGCCTGCGGCCGGTGTGGGCGTACACGCACGTGCCCGCCGGGTCGACCCGGGACGTCACGGACGTGGTCGTCGACCAGCTGGAGCGCTTCGCCCCCGGGGTGCGCGACGCCGTCGTCGCCTCCCGGTGCACCCCCGCGGCCGAGCTGGCCGGGCACAACCCGAACCTCGTCGACGGCGACATCGCGGGCGGACGGACCAGCCTGTGGCGCATGATCGCGCGACCCACCGCCGCGGCGAACCCCTACCGGCAGGCGGGGCACGTCTACCTGTGCTCGGCGTCGACGCCCCCGGGGCCCGGCGTGCACGGCATGTCCGGCTGGCACGCCGCACGCCGGGCCGCGTACGAGGTCTTCGGGATCCGTATCCCGGCGCTGTGAGGCGGCCGCGTCACGGCGCCCGGTAGGCCACGTCCCCGTTCGAGCTGTGGATCTCCACGGTCCGCGACGCCCCCGGGTCGGTCGGGGCCTCGATGATCTGCTCCCCGTTGGACGTCTCGATGGTCAGCGCCACCGGCTCGCCGTCGCCGACCACGGTGACGTCGCCGTTGCTCGTCCGGGCCACGACGTCGCCGGCGGCACCCGAGACGTCGATCTCGCCGTTGGAGGTCCGGGCCTCGGCGTCGCCGCCGACGTCCCGCAGCTCGACGTCGCCGTTGGAGGACCGGGCGACGACCCCGCCGGCGGCGTCCACGACGCCGATCCGGCCGTTCGAGGACTGCACGTCGACGTCCCCGCCGACCCGGGTCGCGTCGATCTCGCCGTTCGAGGTCCGCGCCTCCAACGAACCGCCGAGGTCCGTCGCGACCACGTCGCCGTTGGACGTCTGCAGCTCGACGGCGCCCGTCGGCCCCTCGGCCCGCACCTCGCCGTTGGCGGTGTGGACCATCACCACCGTGTCGGCCGGCACCACGGCGTGCAGCTCCCCGGCGCAGGTCCACGACCACCACACCCGGTCCGGGCAGATGTTCTCCAGCACCAGCGACCCGTCACCGGTCGCGACCGTGTACTCCGGGGTGGCCAGTCCGCCGCGGGAGACGACCTCGACGCTCACGTCCGTGACGTCGTCGTCGGCCCGCACGGTCACGTCGCCGTCGGCGACCAGCTCCACCTGCCCGACGGGGTCGTAGGACTCCAGGTCGGTGCGCGTCTCGGACAGCGCCCGGTCCACCAGGAGCAGGGCGGCCCAGGCCACCATCAGCACGCCGACGACGACGCCGATCGTGAGGAGTACCCGGGCCGCGCCGCTGCGGCGCGGCTCCGAGGGGGACAGGTCCTGGCTCATCGTGCGTCTCCGTTCCGGTCGAGCCAGCGCAGCACCGCCAGGACGCGGCGGTGCGTGTCCGCGTCCACGGGCAGCCCCAGCTTGGTGAGGATGTTGGTCACGTGCTTCTCCACGGCCGCGGACCCGACGACGAGCCGGTCCGCGATCGCGGAGTTGGACAGTCCTTCGGCCATGAGCCCGAGGACCTCGCGCTCCCGGGCGGTGAGGTCGTCCAGGTCGTGGCGGGATCGGGCGAGCACCTGCGACACGACCTCGGGATCGAGGACGGTGCCACCGGCGGCGACCCGCTCGACGGCGTCGAGGAACTCGTCGACGTCGGCCACGCGGTCCTTGAGGACGTAGCCCACCGAGCGGGTGCCGTGCGTGAACAGCTCGGCCGCGTACCGCTGCTCGACGTACTGCGAGAGCACGAGCACGGGCAGCTCCGGGTACAGGCTGCGCAGGTGCACGGCGGCACGCAGACCCTCGTCGGTGTGCGAGGGCGGCATCCGCACGTCGGTGACGAGCAGGTCCGGCAGCGACGAGCCCGGCGCGGTGAGGGCGGCGACCATCTCCTCGGCGGTGCGGTGCCCGACGACGTCGTGCCCCTCGGTCTGCAGCAACCGGGTGAGGCCGTCCAGCAGCAGGACGGAGTCCTCGGCGATCACGACACGCACGGCAGCTCCACTCGCAGACGGGTGCCCGCACCGGGCGGGCTGGTCAGGTCGAACGTGCCGTCCAGGGCGGCGACACGGCCGCGCAGGCCGGCCAGACCGGAGCCGGGACGCGCCTCGGCGCCGCCGCGGCCGTCGTCGGACACCTCGACCAGCAGGCGGTCGGTGCCCTCGGCGACGGGGACGACGGCGGCACGCACGTGGGCGCGGGTGGCCGCGGCATGCCGGGCGACGTTGGTCAGCGCCTCGGCGACGACGAAGTACGCGGCGGCCTGCACCCCGGCGCCCACGGCGTCCAGGCCGGGGCCGGCCTCCACCCGGACCGGCACGGGGCTGCGTGCCGCGAGCGCCGACAGGGCGTCGTCCAGGCCGCGGTCCGCGAGCACCGCCGGATGGATGCCGCGGACGAGGTCGCGCAGCTCGGCCAGGGTCTCCTTGACCTCGAGGTGCGCGTGCTCGACGGCCGCCACCGCGGCCGACGGGTCCCGGTCGGCGGCGCGGCGGGCCGAGCCGAGCGCGACACCGAGGGCGACGAGACGCTGCTGGGCGCCGTCGTGCAGGTCCCGCTCGATGCGGCGCCGTTCGGCGTCGGCCGCCTCCAGGGCGGCGGCACGGGTGGCGGTGAGCTCGACGGCACGCTGCCGGGCCGTGGCGGCATCGGTCTCGGCAGCGCGCGCCTCGGCCTCGGCGGCGCGCTGTGCGGTACGTGCCTCGGCCGCCGGGGAGACGCCGAGCATCGCCTGGGCCAACGCGGTCGTGGCCAGGGTGCCGAGCTGGGCCAGGACGGCGGCGAACCAGGCGAGCACGACGGCGATCGGCACCGCCCACAGCGCGGTGGGATCGGCGTCGCTCACGCGGCGCGCCCCGAGGACGACGGCGGCGACAGCACCGCTCGCCGCGGCCACGGCGAGCGTGAGGAACACGGTCGCCACGACCAGCCCGGCCAGGGTGTACGCGGTGGCGAGCCAGCCGCGCCGGTCGGCGAGCTCCGCCGTCGTCCACCCCCACCAGCCGGGCCGGGTCGGGCGCCGCCGTCCCGGGTCGCGCAGCACGACGCCGGTCTGGGCGGCGAGGCGAGCGCGCTCGGCGGTGGCGAACCACCGGGCCACCCACAGGGCCGGCGGCAGCAGGAGGAGGCCGAGCCCGAGCGCGGGCACGAGGGAGGCCGCCACGAGCACGAGGTCGAAGACCACCAGGCCCACGGAGACGAGCCAGAGGTAACCCAGCGCGAGCTGGGCGAGGCCGCGCCAGGTGGCCCCCGCCCAGGGTGCACGCAGCAGCCCCGGCAGGCTCGTGACGGCCGGCGCGGTGTCGCGCGGTGCCGCAGGTGTGCTGGTCATGTCCTCGACACTAGGCAGGCGCGTGCCGGCGCGGAATGCGGTGGACCCACGTCCTCATGGTCGGGCTGTCCCGACCCCACGGCTCGCCGTCCACCGCCCGCCGGCCACCGCGGCCCGCTGTGGGCATGAAATCTGCAGCCTCGAGAGCTCCAGAGCTGCAGATTTCATACCCACAGCGATCGGGCGCGGTCAGCGGCGCGCCTCGAAGAACTCCCGCAGCACGGCACCGCACTCCTCGGCACGGACGCCCGCGATCACCTCGACCTCGTGCAGGGACCGCTGGTCGCGCACCATGTCCCACACCGAGCCGGTCGCCCCCGCCTTGGGGTCCCACGCGCCGAGGACGAGGCGCTGCACCCGGGCCGCCACCAGCGCCCCGGCGCACATCACGCACGGTTCGAGCGTCACCACCAGCGTGCAGCCGGTCAGCCGCCACTCCCCCCAGCTCGCCGCGGCCTGGCGCAGCGCCAGCACCTCGGCGTGCGCCGTGGGGTCCCCGGTCTGCTCGCGGCGGTTGTGCCCGAGGCCGAGCAGCCGCCCATCCGGGGAGACGACGACGGCACCGACGGGCACGTCGTCCGTCGCCAGGGCGTGGGTCGCCTCGTGCAGGGCCAGGCCCATCAGGTGGTCCCACACGACGCGACGCTCGCTCAGCGTGCGCGGCGGGAAGGCATCGTCGGCCCACGGCAGGGCCAGGCCACGCTCGTCCACGGCTGCTCCTCGTCGTCGTCCCCCGACCAGCGTAGAGGCGGCCCGCCGCACCGGTGGCAGCGGGTGAAAACCCTCAGAGGATTGTCATCTTTGTTCCTTTTCGGCCGGTCCGGTGGTGGGATGAGCATCGTTCCCCCACCACACCGGGCGCGCCACCGCGCGCGCTCGACCTCCTGCCGAAGGGACCACCATCATCGTGAGACGACTGCTGGCGAGCATCGCGACCTCGACGCTGGCTCTCGGGAGCCTGCTCGTCGCCGCGGCACCGGCCTCCGCCCACACCCCCGACGTCACCGCCACGTGCGACGGCCTCGACGTCGAGCTGCGGTACTACGACGGGGCCCGCGTGACCGTCACCGTGGACGACGAGATCCTGGACGACGCCGGGTTCACCTCCCGGTACGCCGCGTCCTTCGACCACGACGGCTCCGTCGCGCACACCTGGCACGTCGCCGTGGACGCGCACGACGACGACCAGTGGGACCGGGAGTGGTCGGGGCAGACGACGCCCTGCGCCGCCGAGGCCGCCCCCGAGGAGCGTCTCGTCATCGGCCTGTACCTCTACGAGAAGGTGCACCCGGACCAGCCGGCCGCATGGCACAACTCCGGCCCGCAGGAGCTGCTCGTCCAGCGCGACGGGCACAGCTTCTGGGACGAGGAGGACTTCCCCGTCGAGAACCTCCCCGCCGACGTCTGCGGCACGGGCTGGGGCGTCCAGCAGGACGTCGCCGACGTCAGCGACGGCTTCGAGATCCCGACGCGGATCGTCTGGCCGGACGGCGGGTTCGCCGGCCACCTCGTCGACTGGCGGCACGACGACCTCGACGACCTCGTGACGGTGCCCCCGTGCGACGTCGCGGAACCGGTGACGCTGCCGGAGCCGGCACCCGTCGAGGCGTGCGACACCGAGGGCCGCGTGGAGCTTCCCGAGTCCGAGCTGGCCGAGTACTCGGTCACCTGGGCCGACGACCATTCGCAGGCCACCGTCACCGCGACCCCCGGTGCGGACGTGCTGCTCGCCGACGGGGCCGCGACGTCGTGGACCTTCGAGTTCTCCCGGACAGGGTGCGACGACGCCGGACCCGTCGTCGTGGTGCCCGAGCCCCCGACGCCCGTCGACCTCTGCGGCACGGCCGGCGACGAGCTCGTCGCCCCCCGCGACGGCGTCGAGGTCACCTACACCACGACGGACGAGGGCGTGGTCGCCGAGGCCGCCGAGGGCAGCACGTTCGGCGAGCTGCCGGAGGGGTACACCGCGGTCGACGCCACCACGGCCCTGTACCCCCGGGACCTGGTGACCTTCACCGACACGACCTGCGCTCCCGAACCCCGCGACGTCACCGCCGTCTGCGAGGCGGGTGAACCCGTCCTGGTCTACGACGTCGCCCTCCCCGAGGGCGCGCAGCCGGAGGACGCGAAGCCCCTGACCGTGACGTTCCTGGCGCAGGACGGGTCGGCCGTCGAGCTCACCGACCAGCCCCTCGCGGGTCGGCTCGCGTGGCCCGGCCAGACTCCGGGCGACACCCTGCGCGTGAGCTTCGGGGCCGGTCCCGGCGAGCCCGCCGTCGTCGACGTCACACCCCCGTCCGAGGGGTGCGGGACCCCGTCGGGCGGCGGCGACGAGGCGGACGGACCGGTGCCCGTGGCGGACGGCACACCGGACGCCGAGCTGCCCCGCACCGGGGCTGCGGTCGGCATCGCCGTCACCGTCGCCGCGCTGCTGGTCGCGGCCGGTGCGAGCCTGTTCCTGGTGCGGCGCCGGCTCCGGCAGGGCTGACCGGCACCGCACGCGGGACCCGGCGGGCCCGGCCGGCACGACCGGCCGGGCCCGCCGCCGTGCGGTCCGCGCCCGGGCGCGACCGGTACCGTGTGACCATGCGCCTGCACATCGCCGACCACCCGCTCGTCGCCCACAAGCTGTCCGTGCTGCGTGACGAGTCGACACCGTCGCCGATCTTCCGGCTGCTGGTCGACGAGCTCGTGACGCTGCTCGCCTACGAGGCGACCCGGCACGTCAGGACGGAGCAGAAGGAGATCCGCACGCCGGTCACGACGACCACCGGTGTCCGGATGAGTCACCCGAGCCCGATCGTCATCCCGATCCTGCGGGCCGGCCTCGGCATGCTCGACGGCCTGACGCGACTGCTGCCGACGGCGGAGGTCGGGTTCCTCGGGCTCCAGCGCGACGAGTCGACGTTCGAGGCGGTCACCTACGCCAACCGTCTGCCCGACGACCTGACCGACCGGCAGGTCTTCCTCCTGGACCCGATGCTCGCGACCGGCGGCACGCTCGTGGCAGCGATCGACTACGCCCTCGAGCGGGGCGCGCGCGACGTGACGGCCGTGTGCCTGCTGGCCGCGCCGGAGGGCCTGGAGGTCGTCAAGGAGGCGATCGGCGAGCGCGCCGACGTCCAGATCGTCACCGCCGCGGTCGACGAGCGGCTCAACGAGCACAAGTTCATCGTGCCCGGCCTGGGTGACGCGGGAGACCGCCTCTACGGCGTCGTCTGAGCACCGGGGTCGGCCGGCCGCCCGCCGGCCGGCTCAGCGTTCCTCGCAGTCGCCGACCTGCTCCCAGCGGGACCAGCCGCCGGCCCAGGTCTCGGTCCGCTCGGACCGGTCGAACCTGCCGTCGGTCCCGCCCGGCGCCCGTCCGTTGCGCTCGGACCGCCCCACCTGCCCCGGGGGGTCCCCCTCGTCGCCGCTCACGCCGCGGTAGCGGTAGTCGACGCCGTTCCACGACCGCACCTCACCGGTGGCGTAGCGCTGGCCCCAGCCGATCGGCTCGGCGCACCAGCCGGCCTCGGCCCCCGTGAACGCCGCGACGTCGAGCGTCGTGGACCACGTCTCGGTGGAGACCGTCCAGCGTCCCCCCTGTCGGCCGTCGACCCGCTGGACCTCCGTGGTCCGCGTCGCGCGTGCCGGCACCGTCACCTCGGTGTCGCCCCCGGGACCCTCGACGCGGAAGTCGACCTCCACGGTCGAGCCGGTGTTGTCCAGGACGACCCCGACCTCGCGCCACGAGGTCGTCCCGTCGCCGGAGGACTCCGTCTCGAGGGACCCCTCGTCGAGGAACGCGGAGGGGGCGATCACCACGCAGCGGGTGCCTCCGTGCTCGACCGTCCGGCGGACCGTGGTCGAGGTGCCCTCCACGCTCCGGGTCAGGCTGACCGTCACCTCCCCGGCGGCGAGGCGCGCGCCGTCGGCGTCGACGACGAACCGGACGGCACCGTCGGCCGCCAGGTCGCGGGCCGCGACCTCGTCGCCGTCGCGCAGCAGCGTCGCGCGCCAGTCGTGGCCGTCCCGCTCACGGACGTCGACCACCAGCCGTGCGTCACCGTCCTCGCACCGGGCGGCGGCCGTGACGTCGACGTCCGGCGAAGCGGGTGCGGTCGCGCACCCGGCGAACCCGACGTCGACGGTCACCAGGCTCCGTCCGTCGGCGCTGACCACGGCCTCGTCGGTCCCCCACGGGACCTCGACCTCGAACCTCGCGGACTCCCCGCCCCCGAGGCGCAGCTGCTCGACCCGGTCGCCGAGCTCGACCCGGAACACCACCGGCAGCGTCGAGGCCGAGTTGTCCAGCGGCACGGTGAAGGTGCGCGTCGACACCTCCGCGGCCGGGTCGAACCGGCAGGCACCCGCGGGGACGACCTTGCCCACGGCGGGGGCGATCGCCGCCGCCGGGTAGGTCGCCGTCGGCGCGGTGGCCGGCACGACCCCGACGACCGGCTCGTCCCCGTCGACGTCGAGCACCCAGCGGTACAGGTCGAAGGTCACGCGGCCGGCGTCCGTCGCGGTGCTGCCGGTCGGGACCGTGAAGGTGCTGCTCTCGCCGGCACCGAGCCGCACCCGGTCGGCCTCCCGACCGAGTGCCGACATCCCGGCCTGCATCGGCTCGTCACCGCGGTTGACGATGGTGCCCCGGACGCTCACCCGCCCCTCGACGTTGACGGCCTCGGCGGTGGTCTCGACCTCCCACCGGGGGTCGTAGCACTCGGCCGCGCCGTGGGCGCCCGAGGCCACGACGCGGCTGTACGTCTCCCCGGCGACGACGGTCGACACCGTCCAGGTCGCCCTGCCCGCCGGTACCCGCAGCCCGTCGGGCACGGTCAGCGTGGCCCGCGCCCCCGGGACCAGCACCGGGCGCTCCGTCGCGGTCGACCCGGCGGCGGCGAGCGCGACCGTCACCGTCCAGCCGGTGGTGTTGGTGTAGGTGCCGGAGACCACGGCGTCGGCCACGCCGACGCCGCCGGTGGCACGGCAGGAGGCCTGCACCCCGCCGACCCCGGCGAGCACCCCGGCCCAGCCCTCCGGCACGCCCACCGAGGACGCGGCGGCGATCGTCGGACCGTCGTCGGCGGCGACGGGCTCCACGTCGACGGTGTACGCACCGGCCTCGGTGCTGCCGTCGACGACGACGCTCACGGCCGCGTCCACGGCCTCCCCCGGCTGCAGCACGGCACCCGAGCAGAACCAGACCCCGGCGCCGCCGGCCGAGGGCTCGCAGTCCAGCCCGCCGGTGACGGAGTGCGGCACCAGCCCGGCCGGCACCCGGAGGCGGACGGCCCACCCGTCGCCGGTGGGCTGGTCGCCGGTGTTGCGCACCGAGAACGGGACCGTGCCCAGACCCGGGTTGGCGGCGAGCTCGGCGTCGGCGGCCCGCGTCGTCAGCTCGGGGCCGAACGAGCCCACGCGGGTCGGCGGCAGAGCCAGCCGGCGGACCTCCAGGCCCTCCGCCCAGACCTCCGCCATCACGTCGTAGGACCCGCCGTCCCGCACGACGACGGGCACCCGCACCGTGGTCTGCTCGTCGGCGTCGATCGTGCCGAGCCGGCACAGCACCCGCTGCGGCTCCGCGGTCGCGGTGCACGGCAGGGTCTCGACCGTCAGCGGACGCGGCACGGTGCCGCCGGCACCCTGGATGGCCGAGGACGGAGCGTGCTGCATGCCCGCCGGCAACGTGAGCCGCACGTGGGCGTCCACGGCCGGGAGCCCTCCGGGGTTGGAGACCTGGACGGTGAGGTAGTCGGTCGCACGGGGCCGGAGCTCGGCGTCGGCGTCGGGCACCTGCACGCTGACCGCGGCCGGCACCGGGATGCCGGGGTCGTCCGCGAGCCACGGCAGGTTCGCCGGGTCGGTGGGGTCCTCCTGCGGGTCCGGGCCGGGAGACGGGTCGGCCTGCCCCTCGGCGTCCGCCGACGGCCACGGGGACGCCTCGACCGCCACCGGGGCGCCGTCCGGGACCTCCTGCGCGGCGTCGGCGTCGCTGATCACCCCGAGCACGGAGACGACCCCGACCGTGGCCGCGGCCACGGCGCCGGTCGAGGCGACGACAGCCGCCCCGGACACTCCCGCGGCGCCGGCGGCACCAGCTCCTGCCGTGGCGCCGGCGGCGGCCGCCGCTCCGCCGACGGCCGATCCGCCGGCGGCCGCCCCGGTGGCCGTGCCCGCGGTGGCCGCACCGGCCGCTCCGGCGCCGGCCCCCGCGGCACCGGTACCGGCTGCTCCGGCGCCGGCCGCTCCGGCGCCGCCGGCGGCCGCGGCCCCGCCGGCGGCCGCGGCCCCACCCGCACCGGCGGCCGTGGAGGTCCCGGCGACGGTCGAGGCCCCGGCGGCCGTGGCGCCCGCGCTCCCGGCCGTCGCCCCGGTCCCCACGGTCCCGGCCGTCGCCCCCGCACCCGCGGCACCGGCTCCCACGCCGGCACCCGCCGCCGCGCCCGCGCCGATCGTCGCGGTGCCCAGCGGGAGCGCACCGAGGATCGCGGTCCCGGCGAGGCCGACGACGAGGGGCGCGACGACGGCGCGCATGCCGTGGGCGACGTCGCCGAGCTCGAGCACGAGGGTCCGGCAGTCCTGGCACACCTCGAGATGACGGTCGACCTTGGCGACCTCACGGCGGGCGAGCCCGCCGCGCACGTAACCACCGAGCAGGGGGTTCACCGCCCGGCAGGAGTCGGCGGGGTCGCCGCAGAGGTGCTGCTGCAGGTAGCCGACCCGCAGCCCCTCCCGGGCGCGGTAGGCCAGGGCCGAGACCCCGTTCGGCGTCAGCCCGAGGATGGGCGCCACCTGGGCGGGTGAGAGCTCCTCGACCTCCGTGTACCAGAGCACGGCCTGCCAGCGCTCGGGGAGGCCGTCGTAGGCACGGGCGACCACGGAGCTCTCGAACCCGGCCAGCGCGGGGTCCTCGGGGGACGAGGAGGGACCCATCGCGTCCTCGAAGGTCCCGTCGTCGTCGGTGGGCCGGGTGCGGCGCGCGCCGTGGGCGAGGTCGGCGGCGAGACGGCGCACGACGGTGAACAGGTACGCGCGGAAGTGGGTGTCCGGTCCGTTGCCCTGCTGCAGCACGCCGAGGACCCGCTGGAAGGCGTCGGAGACCACGTCGTCGGCGTCGCCGTCGCACCGCACGTACTGGCGCGCCAGGACCCGGGCGGCGCCGCTGTGCCGTGCGTAGAGGGCGCCGTAGGCCTCGAGGCTGCCTCCGCGCACCTCAAGGATCAGCTCGCCGTCGCTGGGAGCTGATCCGTCCGATCCCACGTAGACGTCGGTCACACTCGTCCGCTTCTCGCCCGGTTGTCGGCCTCTGCACCCGCGTCGACACGGGACGCTCACACTCTATCCGTACCCCGTGCACGTCGCCGCCCGGCCGAGCGGGCTGATCCGGGCCGGTTTCACCCGCACACGTCGCGGGTTTCTGCGTCATAGTGGGGGGCCATGAGAGTCACATCAGCATGAGCCTGCCGCCCGGCGACACCGTCGCCGTCGCCACGCGCGAACGCTGGCGCACCACGAGCCTGACCGAGGTCTGGCTGCGCCCGGGCGACTGGTACCACCCGGCCGTGGACGCGGTCGTCGAGGCCATCATCGAGGGGCGCTCGCCCGAGGCCCCCGCGCACCGGCTGGGCAACGCCCGCAGCGCCGCCGGCATCTCCCTGGACGAGACGCTGGAGGACGTCGCCTGCCTGTTCCGGACGGTGGGCTCCCCGGTCGACGTCGACGCGGTCCGCGGATCGGCCCTGGGCTGGGCGCTGGGACGGGAGCGCCGGCCCGCCCTGAGCGGTGTCCGTGATCCCGCGACCGGCCTGCCGACGGGGGACTACCTGGGCGAGCGGCTGCGCGAGACCTACGGACGGGCGGAACGTGACGGCGTCGAGGCGACCGAGTCCCACTGCCTGGTCGTGGTGGACGTGGCCGTCGAGGCGCTGGACCCCTGGCAACGCATGGCACGCGCCGCGTCGGTGGGGCGGACCCTGGACCAGGTGTTCGGCGGCGGGCACCCGATGGCGTCCCTCAGCGACGGCGTCTTCGCCGTCCTGTGCGAGCGGTCGGCGGACATCCCGCGCCTGTCCCAGGGCGTGCGTCGCATCATCGAGCGGAACGCCCAGATCCTCGGGGTCTCCGAGACGATGCGTCGGCCGGTCCGGGTGTGGATGGAGCGGCTGCCCCGTGACCACGAGGCGGCGCTCGACCTGCTCGAGCACCTGCGGCGCTGACGGCCCGCACCGCGACACGAGGGCCCCGGACGGATCTCCCGTCCGGGGCCCTGGTCGTGCTGCGCGGCGTGCTCAGGCCTCGGTGAAGGTGAGGCAGTCGGCGTGGTGGTCGTCCTGCGGACCGGACCCGACGCGGATCGCCGAGGCGCCGCACTCGAGGTCCTTGTTGTGGACGCAGTCGATGCGCTGGCAGGCGCCGACGTGCGCGACGACCTTGTCGAGCCCGCCCTTGGTGCCGAGCGGGATGAACGTGGCGCACGCGGCGTCACCGGGGACCCCGGCGATCGTGACGGCACCCGCGTGGCAGTCGTGGTCGTGGTTGTAGCTGCAGCCCTCCACCGAACACTCGGTGACCTCGGGCATCTCCATCAGCGTGGTCATGGCCGCTCCTCGGGTCGCTGGATCATCGCCGAACCATTTCGATGATAGGCGCGTCTCGACATTCCTGCCGAGAAACCAAAGGCGACCTCGAAAGATCAGGGGAGGCTTACCGAGCGATTCGTGAATTGCGAAAGGACGGCATTTCCAAATTCCGCGGTCGGCGCCGTCGCCTCACCCGCGGTCGCGCGAGGGACGCCACAGGACCAGTGCACCGCCCCGCTCCCGCCGCGGGTCGATGTCGAGCCGCAGCTCCGAGCGTCGCACGCGGCGGCCCAGCGGCACCGCGACGACGTCACCACCCGTGCCGGCGGCGAAGACGCGACCCTCCGCCTCGTCCCGCGCGGCGATGAGCCCCGCCAGCTCGGAGAGCCGTCGCTCGAGCTGGCCGACCTGGTGCTCGAGGTCGAGGATGCGCTTGATCCCGGCGAGGTTGATGCCCTCCTCCTGGGCGAGGCGCTGCACCTCGAGCAACCGGGCGACGTCGCGCCGGGAGTAGCGGCGCCCGCGCCCGCGGGCGCGCCGGGGCACGACCAGACCGAGCCGGTCGTACTGGCGCAGCGTCTGCGGGTGCATGCCGGACAGCTGCGCGGCCTGCGAGACCGTCAGCACCGGTGCGTCGTCGGTGACCATCTCGACCTCCCTCGCGCCCTGAGGTTACCGGTGCGTGACTACTGGGCGGCCTGGGCGCCGAGCTCCGCGCGCACGTCGCCGGTGTCCACCTGTGCCGCGAACTCCTCCAGCGCCTGCTTCGCCGACCTGCTGAGCTTCTGCGGCACGACGACCTGGATCGTCACCAGCAGGTCGCCGGTGCGCTTCGCCGTCGCCACGCCACGACCCTTGACCCGCAGCACGCGGCCCGACGGCGTGCCCGCGGCGACCTTGAGACGCACCGTCTCGCCCGACAGCGTGGGCACCTCGACGGTCGTGCCGAGCGCCGCCTCGGCGAAGGTCACCGGCAGCGTCATGCGCAGGTTCGCGCCGTCCATCGCGTACACGGGGTGGGACTCGACGTGCACCTTGATGAGCAGGTCCCCGTCCGGGCCACCGTTCATGCCGGGCCGGCCCTTGCCGCGCAGCCGGATCTTCTGGCCGTCGTGGACCCCGGCGGGGATCCGCGCGGTCATCTTCCGGCCGTCGACGGTCAGCTCGACCGTCGTGCCCTCGACCGCCGCGCGGAAGGGCAGCGTGGCCCGCGTCTCGACGTCGGCGCCCTTCTGGCGCTGGGGCCCGCCGAACCCGGCCGGGCGTCCGCCCGCGCCCCCGCCGAACATCGATCCGAGGATGTCCTCGAAGCCGCCGCCGGTCTGCTGGTACTGGACCCGGGGGCCTCCGGGGCCGCCCGCCCGGCCGGCACCGCCGCCGAACATGGTGCTGAAGATGTCCTCGAACCCGGCCTGGCCGCCACCCGCACCGGGCGCTCCGGCGAACCGGGCGCCGCCGCCGGCCATGGAGCGCAGCGCGTCGTACTGCTTCCGCTGCTCGGGGTCGGAGAGCACCGCGTAGGCCTCGCCGATCTCCTTGAACCGCGCCTCGGCGGCGGCGTCACCCGGGTTCTGGTCCGGGTGGTACTGGCGCGCCAGCTTGCGGTACGCCTTCTTCAGGGCCGCCTCGTCGGCGTCCTTGGGAACGCCGAGCGCGGCGTAGAAGTCCTTCTCGATCCAGTCCTGGCCGGTCACGACGTTCCTTTCTGCTGCACGTGCACGAGCCGCGGCCGCTGTTCGGCAGTTCGTGCCTCGTTCGGCAGCTCAGGCTGCCGAACGAGGCACGAACTGCCGAACGAAGCCGGCGTCGTGCGGCTACTCCGGTCCGACGACGCCCACGCGGGCGGCGCGGACCACCTTGTCACCGATGCGGTAACCGGGCTCGACCACCAGGTTCACCGTGGTGGCGGTCGCCTCGGCGTCCGTGTTGTGCATGAGCGCCTCGTGCACGGTCGGGTCGAACTCCTCGCCCACGGCACCGAACCGCTCGATGCCGAACTTGCCGAGCGAGGCGTCGAGCTTCTCCGCGATCGCCGCCATCGGGCCGGACAGCTCGCCGTGCGACTTGGCCCGCTCGATGTCGTCGAGCACGGGCAGCAGCGCCGCGAGCACGTCCTGCGTGCCCTGGGTCCGCGCGGCCTCCTGGTCACGCAGCGCCCGGTTGCGGTAGTTGGTGAAGCTCGCGCGCTCCCGCTGGAGCGCGTCGAGGTTCTCGGCCGCCTGGGCCTTGGCCTGCAGCAGCTCGGAGTCCTCGGCGGCCTCGCCGACCGGCTCGAAGTCGAGCGCCTCCAGGGGGTCGCCCTCGCCGGACGACGCCGCGGCCTCGTCGGTCTCGGGGGCGCCCTCGGGCGTCTCGCGCTTCTCGCCGGTGGTGGGGTCGACCTTGCGCTTGTCCGTGAAGTGGAAGGGGGAGTCCCCCGAGCCGCCGTTCTCCGGCGGCTCGGGGGTGCCCTGCGTCTCGTCGGACGTCACTGGGAGTCCTTCTTCTCGTCCTCGTCGTCCACGATCTCGGCGTCGACGACGTCCTCGTCGGAGCTCTCGGACTCCGACGACGGCGCGTCGCCCGCCGTGGTGCCGGCGGTGCCGGCGTCCGCACCCGCGGCCTGCTCGGCCGAGTAGAGCGCCTCGCCGATCTTCTGCGAGGAGGCACCGAGCTTCTCGTAGGCGGACTTGATCGCCTCGGCGTCCTCGCCCTCCAGGGCGGTCTTCACCGCGGCGATGTCGCCCTCGACCTCGGAGACGACGTCGGCGGGAAGCTTGTCGCGGTTGTCCGCGATCTGCTTCTCCATCGAGTAGGCGAAGGACTCCGCCTGGTTGCGGGTCTCGGCCTCCTCGCGACGCTTCTTGTCCTCCTCGGCGTGCTCCTCGGCGTCCTTGACCATGCGGTCGATGTCCTCCTGCGGCAGCGCGGAGCCACCGGTGATCTTCATCGACTGCTCGGTCCCGGTGCCGCGGTCCTTGGCGGACACGTGCACGATGCCGTTGGCGTCGATGTCGAAGGTGACCTCGATCTGCGGGACGCCGCGCGGGGCCGGGGCGATGCCGGTGAGCTCGAAGGTGCCCAGCGGCTTGTTGTCCCGGGTGAACTCGCGCTCGCCCTGGAAGACCTGGATCGCCACGGAGGGCTGGTTGTCCTCGGCGGTGGAGAAGATCTCGCTGCGCTTGGTCGGGATGGCCGTGTTGCGCTCGATGAGCTTGGTCATCACGCCGCCCTTGGTCTCGATACCGAGGGAGAGCGGGGTGACGTCGATGAGCAGCACGTCCTTGCGCTCACCGCCGATGACACCGGCCTGCAGCGCGGCGCCGACGGCGACGACCTCGTCCGGGTTGACACCCTTGTTCGGGTCCTTGCCGCCGGTCAGGTCGCGCACGACGTCGGCGACGGCCGGCATCCGGGTCGAACCGCCGACCATCACGACGTGGTCGATCTCCGAGACGGAGATGCCGGCGTCGCGGATGACGGCGTGGAACGGCTCCTTGGTGCGGTCGACCAGGTCCTGCGTCATCTGCTGGAACTGCGCGCGGGTCAGCTTCTCGTCCAGGTGGACGGGGCCGTTCTCGCTCATCGACAGGTACTGCATCGAGATGTTGGTGCTCGTCGCGGAGGAGAGCTCCTTCTTGGCCTGCTCGGCCGCCTCGCGCAGGCGCTGCAGGGCGATCTTGTCCTTGGACAGGTCGACGCCCTCGGTGTTCTTCACCTGCTTGATGAGGTGCTCGACGATGCGCTGGTCCCAGTCGTCGCCGCCGAGGCGGTTGTCACCGGAGGTGGCGCGGACCTGGATGGTGGAGAAGTCGTCGTCGTCCTTGCCGACCTCGAGCAGGGAGACGTCGAAGGTGCCGCCACCGAGGTCGAAGACCAGGATGAGCTCGTCCTGCTTGGACTTGTCGAGGCCGTAGGCCAGCGCGGCGGCGGTCGGCTCGTTGACGATGCGCTGGACGTTCAGGCCGGCGATCTGACCGGCGTCCTTGGTGGCCTGACGCTCGGCGTCGTTGAAGTACGCCGGGACGGTGACGACCGCGTCGGTGACGGGCTCGCCCAGGTACTCCTCGGCGTCGCGCTTCAGCTTGCCCAGGATGCGGGCGCTGATCTCCTGCGCGGTGTACTTCTTGTCGTCGATCTCGGTGGACCAGTCGGTGCCCATGTGGCGCTTGACCGAGGAGATGGTCCGGTCGACGTTGGTGACGGCCTGGCGCTTGGCGACCTCGCCGACGAGGACCTCGCCGGTCTTGGAGAACGCGACGACCGACGGGGTCGTGCGGGCGCCCTCGGCGTTGGCGATGACGGTGGGCTCGCCACCCTCCAGGACGGCGACCACCGAGTTGGTGGTGCCGAGGTCGATTCCGACAGCTCGGGACATGTTGGCACTCCTTGTTCGTGCGGGGGTTGAGTCGTCTGCACTCAACGTAAGACGCCGCCCGGCGGCTGTCCAGTCGAGAGGGACGAAGTTGAGTCTGCCTCACTCAACCTTGCACGGAGCGGCGATATTCCCACAGGTCGGAGGACATGTTCGCCGACGGTGAAGCGCCTCACATCGACGCAGTCCGCCTGGTCGCCGGGACGGCGCAGGCCATGCCCACCACCGTGACGGCGGCGGCCACCAGGAACTGCACGGCCATGTCCGTCGACCCCGCGAGAAGTCCCAGCGCCGCGGGGCCGATGATCGAACCGACCGCCAACGCGAGGAGCGTCGCACTGAAGCCGGCGGAGGGTCGCTCGGGAAAGACGTGCCCGCTCCACACGGCGAGCAGCGCCGACATCATCATGAAGCCCGGCCCGTAGAGCGCACCGGAGGCCACGACCCCCGACCAGGTTCCCGGGAACAGCCCGAGCAGCCCGATGGCACCGGCCAGCAGAGCCAGTGCGAGCAACAGGATCCGCCGCAGGCCGAACCGCCTCACCAGGTCGCCCGTGACGAGGCCGACCACCCCGACGACGCCGACGCACGCCCACAGCACCGACCGCGTGGACTCGGGCAGGCCCCGGTCCAGGGCCAGATCGGCGGCGTACGTCCAGTAGAACGCGCTCGACACCCCGAACAGGAGCGCCACCGCGAGGAGCGGCCACGAGTCACCGTTGACGAACCACCGCCAGCCCGGCCCACCGGCCCGACGTCGGGTGGCCGTCCGCCGGTAGGGCTGGGTGGGCAGCAGCCGCGCGTTCCACAGCATGCTTCCGAGGGCGAGGGCCGCGAAGACGATCCACGCGAGACGCCAGGACCCACCGGCGACCAGCGCGACAGGTCCCGCCACGGCCAGCCCGACGGCGGTTCCGGTGCTCACGACGGACAGGACCCGGTCTCGGCTCCGCGGACGGACCAGCTGGGAGACGGCGTCCGACAGGGGCGCCCACGCCCACCCCGGACTGGTGCTGGCGAGCAGTGCACCCGTCGCCATCACACCGGCGTGCGGGGCCAGGGCGATGAGCGTCATCCCGACGGTCGCGCACGCCCCGGCCAGGACCACGGGCAGCCGCGGGCCGAAGCGGGCGGCGAGCACGCCGCCCGCCAGCAGTGCCAGCAGGTAGCTCGCGTAGCTACCACCCGAGACGAGTCCGAGCGTCTCGGTCGACAGGCCGAACTCGTCCTCGAACACCGGGACGAACAGTCCGTAGCCGTAACGGGCGAACCCGAAGGAGACCCCGATGATCGACATCCCGGCCAGTCCGACGTGCCACGGTCCGACAGTCATGCGTGCCTCCCGGCCGCGAGCCGGTCTCTCGCACGCGGCCCGGTTCCAGCCCACCAGCCGTGGCTGCTCCTCACAAGGGGAACAGGTCGCGCACAGACCTGTCATCCGTCCGTCGGGGTATCGACCACAGCCACGGTGTCATCCGCCAGCGACCCCGTGACCGGGACCGGGGCCCACTCCTGAGAACCCTCGGCCGACCCGGCGTAGCCCGACGTCACGTAGGCGAGACAGGCCAACGCCCGGTCGTCGAACTGGTACCACGCGGCGGCGGTGGGGTACACCGCGACGACGTCCACGCGATACCCGCCCTCGACCGACAGGTCCTGCTGGCGGCACGACGCGGTGGCGCGTCTGGCCAGCTCCGACTCACCGGGGTACTCGACGGGATCCCGGGGAGCGTCGTCCAGCACCAGCACGGGCCAGGCCCCCGTCTCGACCACCTCACCCGTGTGCGGTTCGTCGCAGTCGAGCACACCCACCTGCCCCAAAGCTGCCTCCGGGGCCTCGGGCTCGGTCAGGTCGAGGCAGTCTCCGGCCCGGAGCGCACCCCGGTCCTTGGTCTCCACGGTGTCGCCGAACACCGCTCCCCCGCCGAAGGCGACCGCCAGCGCGACGACGGCGGGCCAGACCCACCACGGGGTCCGGCGGCGCGGGACCGGCTCCTCGGCCGCACCGGACGGACCTGCTCCCGTCGATGCACCCCCGTTCGACGAGGTGTGCGCCGGCGCGGGGCCGTGCTGCTTCTTGTCGACGTCGTGCTCGACGATGCTCAGCAGGAACCGCAGCACGCCGAAGATCACGAACGCCCGCACGATCACCAGCGCGAGGCCCACGTCGAACTCGTAACCCGTGACGGGCTGCTCCCACCCGAGCGTGGCCGGCACGTCGAGCGGGAAGGCGTCCCAGGTCATCCAGAAGACGAGCTCTCCCGCCCGGGCGAAGGACGTTCCCGACCCCACGAGCGCCGCGACGCCGTAGACCATCCACAAGATGAACCAGAGGGCCGACAGCGCGGCCATCGATCCGGGGCGCACGCCGTGGTGCCCCGTCGCGCGGTTGACGAAGAAGAGCACGACCGCCGTGGCCGCACTGCCGAACGCCACCACCGAGACCCACGGGTCTACCGGGACGACGTGGGTCGCTCGGAGCAGGAGGACCAGGACGACCGCCGTGACGGCCCAGGCCAGCCCGTGCATCGGGAGCCAGCGGCGGTCGCACAGATCGACGAAGCCGCCGTGCAGCTCGCGTGCTCGCGACCTGACCTGCGGCACCGCGTGAACGGTGACCGCGTCGCGCACGAGCGACAGCGGGCTCCTCGGCGAGCCCTCGACCTCGGACATGATCCGCTCCGACGCGATCGACGGACGGCCCGGCGGGCCGTCGAGCACCATCTACCGGAGAAGAGCGACAGCGCACCGACGCTGATACGGGACGGACGTGCACCGTTCGTTCACGAGTCGTCTGCTCCCCCGGTACGGCCGACCCCCTAGTGTGAAGCCATTCACATCACAGGCATCACCTCACGACCGCGGCTGAGAAGTCGACACCCCCGACGACGAGGACGTCCATGACCTCCGCCGCACTGCGCGCCGACAACCCTGTCACCAGCACCTACGCCGCCCTGTCCCGCACCGTCCGGGACGCCGGTCTGCTGCGCAGGACACCCCGCTACTACCTGTGGACCCTCGGCGTGCTCACCGCCGCGCTGGGCGGGATCGTCACGGGTTCCGTCCTCCTGGGCGACTCCTGGTTCCAGCTCCTCATGGCCGGTGCGCTGGGCCTGGTCCTGACCCAGTTCTCGTTCGTCGCGCACGAGGCGGCGCACAAGCAGGTGTTCGCCTCCGGACCGGTCAACGACCGCGTCGGGCGCATCCTCGCCAACGGGGTGGCCGGCATCAGCTACTCCTGGTGGATGTCCAAGCACACGCGCCACCACGCCAACCCGAACAAGGTCGGCAAGGACCCGGACATCGCGATGGACACCATCGCGTTCACCGAGGAGCAGGCCCGCGAGCAGAAGGGCTTCCTGGCGCTGATCAACCGCTACCAGGGCTGGTTGTTCTTCCCGCTCCTCACCCTCGAGGGCGTGAACCTGCACGTCACCTCGATCCGGTCCCTCTTCACCGGGAGGCCGGACACCCTGCGCGCCCGTATCAACGAGCTCGTCGTGATCGGCCTGCGCCTGAGCCTGTACCTCGCGGTGCTGTTCGTGTTCCTGCCCGTCGGGCTGGCCTTCGCGTTCCTCGGTGTGCAGATGGCCGTGTTCGGCGTCTACATGGGCGCCTCGTTCGCCCCGAACCACAAGGGCATGGCGCTGATCCCCGCGGACAGCAAGCTGGACTTCCTGTCCAAGCAGGTGCTGACCTCGCGCAACATCCGCGGCGGCTGGTGGATGAACATCCTCATGGGCGGCCTGAACTTCCAGATCGAGCACCACCTGTTTCCCTCCATGCCGCGCCCCCACCTGGCCCGGGCCCGGGAGATCGTCCGCGAGCACTGTGCGCACCTGGGCATCCCGTACACGGAGACGAGCCTGGTGGCCTCCTACGGCATCGTCGTGCGCTACCTGAACCGGGTGGGCCTCCAGGCCCGCGACCCGTTCGACTGCCCGATGTTCCACCAGCTGCGCGGGCGCTGAGGAGTCGGGGCGAGGGCGGCGGCGGTGCTCGGACCTGCCGCCGCGCTCACACGATCTCGACGCGGTCGGCCTGCGGTCCCCGGTCGCTCTGGCGCACCGTGAACCGGACCCGGTCGCCCTCCTCCAGCATCTCGGCGCCCCGCACCACCGACACGTGCACGAACAGGTCCTCGCCGCCGTCGTCGGGCGCGATGAACCCGAAGCCGCGGTCCGCGTCGTACCGTGCGACGGTCCCTTCGCCTCCCCGCACCGGCCCGCGGGATGCGGGCGGACGGCCCGGTCGTCCGCGGCCCGCCACGTCACGCCCGCTCCCCGCGCCCCGCACGACCTGGACGTTGCGGGCGTTCGGCCCCCGGTCGCCGTCGACGACGTCGAACGTCACCCGCGCGCCCTCGGCGAGCTCGGACGTCCCCCGGCCGAGCGCCTTGACGTGGACGAAGACGTCCTCGCCGCCCGCGTCCGGAGCGATGAACCCGAAGCCCTTGGCCTCGTCGAAGAAGGACACGGTGCCGTCGGCACCGTCCGAGGCCGGCTTCGCGGCCTCCGCCGCGAGCGGGAGCAGGTGGTCCGCCTGCGGCCCCTTCTCCCCCTCGACGACGAGGAACGCCACGCGCTGCCCCTCCGTGATGACGCCGCCGGTGACGATGGCCGAGCTGTGGACGAAGATCTCGGCACGACCGCCGTCAGGCGTGACGAAGCCGTAGCCCTTGGTCGGCTCGTACCAGCTGACCGTGCCGAGCACGCCCAGCGGCGCATCGGCAGGCTGGTCGCCCGTGACACGGACCCGGCGCGCCTGCGGGCCCCGGTCACCCTCGCCCACCTCGAACTCGACGGACTGCCCCTCGCGGAGCTGTTTCGGTCCCGTGCCACCGCCGACGATCTCGGACGCATGCACGAACAGGTCGTCGGCGTCGTTCCCTCGGTCGATGAAACCGAACCCTCGGTCGGCGTCGAACCATCGGACGGTTCCCTGGTGCACGAAGAGCTCCTCGTTGGTGGTGGACGGTGCTGTCATCCAGTGTCCCCCCACAGCACCCCTGACAGGTGCGCCCGGCCGCCCCCGTCGCCCCCGGGGCCTGTCCGGAACCTCACACCGCTCAGGTCACGCGCGCGATCGCGAACCCGTCCCACCCCTTGGCCCCGACCGTCTGGAGCGCGGTCGCGGTCAGCCGCGGGTCGCTCCCCAGGGCGTGCAGGAACTCCCGCACCCCGACGACGTCCGGGTCGTCGTCCTCCGGGTCGACGACGGCTCCCCGGCGGACCACGTTGTCCCCCACGATGACGCTGCCGGGCCGCGTCACGCGCAGCGCCAGCTCGAGGTAGGCGGGCATGTTCGCCTTGTCGGCGTCGACGAACACGAGGTCGTACGGCTCCGCACCGCGGTCGGCGAGGCGTGCCACGACGTCCAGCGCGCGCCCCACCTCGATACGTACCAGCGGGCCGACGCCGGCGCGGTCCACGTTCTCCCGCGCGACCTCGGCGTGCCGCGGGTCGAGCTCCACCGTCGTCACGTGCCCCGCTCCCCCCACCGCGCGGGCGAGCCAGATGGTGGAGTAGCCGGCGAGCGTGCCGATCTCCAGCACCCGCCGGGCACCGGAGACCTGTGCGAGCAGCGCGAGGAACGCCCCCTGGGTCGCCGTGACCTCGATCGGGGGCAGACCGCGCTCCCGCCCGCGGTCCCGCGCGGCGACGAGCGCCGCGTCCTCCTCCACGAGCTCGCCGGCCAGGTAGGCGTCGACCTCGGACCAGCTCTGCTCCGCGCTCGCCATACCGCCGATGATGGCACCGAACCCGTCCGCACGGGCGGTCGTGGCACGCCGTAGGATCGTCGCGTGCTCACTTCGCTCCGTCGCGGCATCGCGCGTCTGTACTGGCGGATCAGCCAGTGGCGGCTGAAGACCGAACCGGCCCCCGACCGGACCGGCATCCTCATCGGCGCCCCGCACACCTCCAACTGGGACTTCGTCCTCATGCTCGCCATCGCCTGGCGGCTGGGGATCGACGTGCGCTGGTTGGGCAAGCACACCTTGTTCACGGGGTGGCGGGGACCGATCATGCGCGCCCTGGGCGGCATCCCGGTGGACCGCCGGGACCCGTCGCGCGTCGTCGACGACATCGTCGACCGGGTCGCGGCCGGGGAGACCTTCCACCTCGTGGTGACACCCGAGGGCACCCGCTCGGGCAACGGCTGGAAGTCGGGGTTCTACCGGATCGCCCGCGAGGCGGACCTGCCCATCACCCTGGGGTACGTCGACCGGACCACGATGACCACGGGTCTGGGCCCGACCATGGAGCTGACCGGCGAGGTCACGATGGACATGGACCGGATCCGCGCCTTCTACGCCGACAAGGCGGGCGTGCGGCCCGAGCTACGCACCGAACCGCGCCTGCGCTCCGAGAACAACTGACCGGGAACCGGAGCGGCCGGAGTCGTACTTCACCCCCGAGCACCACGCGCGGACCGTCCCGGACGAGCTCGCCGCGCACCGCGCCGGCCGCACCGTCCCGTGCGTCCTGGCGCGCGACAGCGAGGTCGTCGGCCGGGTCACGCTGAGCGATGTCGTGGCCGGCCCGTTCCGCAACGCCCACCTCGGCTACTGGCTCGCCGGCGCCGTCACGGGACACGGCGTGATGACCGCCGCCGTCGAGGCGCTCGTCACCCATGCACGGGACGCCGTCGGTCTGCACCGTCTGCAGGCCGCGACGCTGCCGCACAAACACGACTCGCAGGGCGTGCTCGCCCGGACCGGCTTCGAGAAGATCGGCTACGCCCCGCGCTACCTGCAGATCGCGGGCGCCTGGCAGGACCACGTCCTGTTCCAGCGGATCCTGCACGACTGAGACGTCGGCGCTGGTCGACCGGGCCTGCACACAGCAGCGTCCCGCCCGGCCGTCGGGGGAAGACGGCCGGACGGGACGTGTCCCACGGGTCCTACGCGGGCTCGTGGGCGATCAGGACCGGGCAGGGTGCGTGCCGCACCAGCCGGTCGGGCATCGACCCCAGCACCCGGCCGACCATCGGCGAGTGCTTGCGTCCGCCGACGACGGCGAGGTCGTGCCGGTTGAGCCGCTGCTGCAGGACGTCGATCGGCACCCCGGTGACGACCTCCGTCGACACCTCGACGTCCGGGAACTTGTCGGTCCAGCGCGACATGATGTCCGTCATCGCCTTCATGGCCTCGTCCCGGTACTCCTGCGAGAGCGCACTGGCCATGGCGTACGGCCCGGCGATGAAGTCCGGGTGCACGGCGTGCACCACGAGCAGCGGCGCCGCGGCGCAGTCGGCCTCCCCGAACGCCTGCTCCAGGACGCGGTCGGCCTGCTCGTCGGTGTCGACGGCGGCCACGACCCGCCAGATCGGGCCGACGCTGTCGCTCGGGGTGACGGAGTGCTGCGCGACCGGGTCGGTCGGCACCACGACGACGGATCCGTGCGCCATCGCCGCCACGGCGGACGAGACGGATCCCAGCACCACCCGGTCGATGCCGCCGAGGCCGCGCTGGCCGACCACGACGACGCTCTCGGGACCGGTGTGGCCCACGAGCACGCCGGCCGGCGTGCCGGAGACGACCTCCCACGAGACCTCGTCCGCGACGGGGGCTGCGGTGGGCCGGTGCTCGCGGAGCTCGACCAGCCGTTCCGCGGCCCGGGAGATCCCCTCCTCCGCCCGCTCGCGGATCGCCTGCTCCCCGAGGCCGAAGCCCGGCTCGGCCGGAGTCGTCGGAACGGTGTACGCGCTCACCACGGTCAGGGTTCCCTGTCGGCGTACGGCTTCGGCGGCCGCCCAGTCGAGGGCCTGCTCACCGGCGATCGAACCGTCGATGCCGACGATCACTCGTGTGCTCTTCATGACGACCTCCTTGGTCTTGCCCCTAGTAGGCCACGGACGCACCGCCGCCCGGCAGTGCCTCTCGCCTCCCCCTGGCAGGCCGAAGGTCCCGGGCCGGACAGCCCTGGTCCCGCTACGGTGAACAGGTGCACGACGACGACGTGGACCGCCTGCTCGCGGCCGTGGTCTCGGTCGGGAGGGGTCTCGACCTCGAGACCACGCTGCAGCGCCTCGTGGAGACGGCGTCCGACGTCGTCGACGCGAGGTACGCCGCGCTCGGGATCCTCGGCGAGGACCAACGGATCGCGCGGTTCCTCACCGTCGGGCTCACCCCCGAGGAGATCCGCGCGATCGGCCCCTACCCGACGGGCAAGGGCCTCCTCGGGGAGCTGGTCCGGCACCCGGAGTCGCTCCGCCTGGCCGACATGCGCGGCGACCCCCGGTCGGTCGGGTTCCCCCCGCACCATCCGCCCATGCGGTCGTTCCTCGGCGTCCCCCTGCGGGTCCGCGGACGGCCCTTCGGCAACCTGTACCTCACCGAGAAGCAGGGCGGCGGGGAGTTCACCGACCGCGACCAGCACCTGGCCGAGGGGCTCGCGGCCGCGGCCAGCGTCGCCGTCGAGAACGCACGGCTGTACTCCGCGGCACGCCTGCGCGAACGGTGGGCGCGGGGCAACCACGAGATCTCCCGGGAGATCGCCTCGGGCTCGTCGCCGGACTCGGTGATGGACGTCGTCGCCCGTGAGGCCATGCACGTGGCGGAGGCCGACACGGCCGTGCTCGCCATCCGCGCCGACGACGCCGACCAGCTCGTCATCCGCTCGGCCTGCGGTGCCGGGGTCGACGGCCTGGTCGGCACGGCCCTGCCGACGCGTGGCACGTTCGCCGCCGACGCCTACGTCTCCGGCCAGCCCGTGACGACGGCGGACGCGGCCACCGACGACCGCACCACCCCGGCGTTCCGGCCGGTCGACGTCGTCGGCCCGCTGGCCGCGGTACCCCTGGGCGGGCCGGGCGAGACGATCGGCATCCTCACCGTCGGCCGGCGACGCCACACCCCGCCGTTCTCGAGCGTCGCCATCGACTCGCTGCAGGCCTTCGCGGCGCAGACCGCCGTCGCGCTCGAGCTGGCGCAACGTCGTCGGGACGGGGAACGCCTCGCGGTGATCCGCGACCGCGACCGGATCGCGCGCGACCTGCACGACCTGGCGATCCAGCGGCTGTACGCCACCGGGCTGAGCCTGGAGGCGGTCGGGCGCCGGCTGGAGCGGGACGGTCTCGACCAGGACGCCGACCGCGTGGGACGTGCCGTGGACGACCTCGACGACACCATCAGCCTCATCCGCACCACCATCCACGGCCTGCACCAGCCCGAGGCGCAGGACCGTCGGGCCGGCATCAAGGCCCGGCTCATCGCCGAGTGCGACGCGGCCGCGCGGACGCTGGGTTTCCATCCCGCCCTGCGGATGTCCGGCCCGATCGACACGGTGGTGCCGGCGGTCATCGCGGACCACCTCGTGGCCGTGCTGCGCGAGGCGTTGTCGAACGTGGCCCGGCACGCGCACGCCGGACGGGTCGACGTCTCGGTCGACGCGATCGAGTCGCTCCGGCTCGTCGTGCGCGACGACGGACGTGGCATCCCGGACGACGCCGCCCCCAGCGGCCTGCGGAACATGGAAGAGCGGTCGGCCGAGCTCGGGGGGACGTTCGAGGTCGACACCGGCCCGGGCGGCACGACGGTCCGCTGGCGGGTGCCGCTCAGACGGTGATCAGTGCCGGTCCTCGAGGCGGGTGGCGAGCACGGCGGCCTGCACGCGGCGTTCCAGCCCCAGCTTGGCCAGGATGCTGGAGACGTAGTTCTTCACGGTCTTCTCGGCCAGGTACAGCTCGGCACCGATCTGCCGGTTGGTCATCCCCTGCCCGATGAGGGCGAGGACCCGCTGCTCCTGCTCGGTCAGCCCGGCCAAGGGGTCGTCGTCGTGGCGGTCCTGCGCCCGCATGCGCTGCATCACCGCGGCGGTGGTGCGGGGGTCGAGCGTGGAACCCCCGGCCGCGACCGTGCGGATCGCGGCGACGATGTCGGTCCCGCGGACCTGCTTGAGCACGTAGCCGGCAGCACCGGCCATGATCGCGTCGAACAGCGCCTCGTCGTCGTCGAACGAGGTGAGCATGAGGCAGGCCACGTCCATGCGCGAGTGCAGCTCCCGGCACACGGTCACCCCGTCGCCGTCGGGCAGGCGCACGTCCAGCACGACGACGTCCGGGGTGAGAGCGGGGATGCGTGCGAGGGCCTGGGCGGCGGTGCCGGCCTCGCCGACCACCTCGAGGTCCGGTTCGGCCTCGATGAGGTCGGCGACACCGCGACGGACGATCTCGTGATCGTCCACGAGGAAGACCCGCACACTCGGCTCGCCCATGGCTCTACGCTACGCAGTCGACGTCAGCGCAGCCAGGGGAGACGCTGAACCAGCTCGGTGGAGCCCCAGCGCTTGCCGAGACCGAGCGTGTCGCCGGCGAGGATGGCGGCCAGGCCGACCAGCAGGACGGCGTCGACCAGGTGGTAGTCGACGAACGGGTTGTTCTCCAGCGGCAGCGAGGCGAGCCACATGAGCAGCATGAGGATCGCGCCGGAGACGGCGGCGACACGCATGCCGATACCGAGCAGCAGCGCGAGGCCGATGCCGAGCAGCCCGAGCATGAACAGCCAGTCGATGAAGACGTTGTTCGCGAGCGAGCTGAAGAAGTCGCCGAACGTCCCCTCGGCGTTGCTGAGGTAGCCGGTGGTGGGCGAGCCGCCCGAGATCCAGGCCCGCTCGGCGGGCGTGGCGACGCCCAGACCGAAGGTCTTGTCGAAGAAGGCCCAGAGGAACTCGACGGCGAGCAGCAGCCGGACGACGGCGAACGTGTACGCCGCGGCCGGTGAGAGCGAGGTCTCGCGCACGGTGGGGGTCGATGCCTGGTGCGCGGAGGCGGTGGTCATGACGATCTCCTCCTTCGACCGGGAACTCCGGTCCTGGGCACCGGGCGGTTCCCGGTGTCAGCACCAGACTCGCGGTCCCGTGCCCCCGGGGGCAGGGTGCAACGGCCCTGACCTGCGGGCCCATGGTCCCGCCCCCGGGGCCGAAGGTCCCGATCAGGACACCGAGGGCTCCGCGGGGACGCGCTCGGCGTCCGTCCCCTGGCCGTCGGTGCCGTCCCGGTCCCCGTCGACGCCGGGCGCGGCCACGACGGCGACGACCCGGGGCTCCGTGAGCACGGCCGCCGGCCGCCGACGTCGTCGCCGGACGACGAGCCACGGGACCAGCACCAGCAGGGCCAGTCCCACGAGGGCACCGATCACGAGCGCGATCCCGACCCACAGCGCACGGTCGGCCCGCTCCGTGGTCTCGGTGGCGGCCAGCTGCGCCCTCTCGAGGTCCCCCGACGCGAGCGCCTCGGCGGCCTCGGCCGCCGACGCCTCCGCTGCGAGCACGCGCTCGCCCAGCTCGGTGACGGGGTCACGGTCGGCGGCGACCGCCTCCGTGGCGGCGTGCACCTGCTCCAGGGTGTCCGTGGTCCGGGGCAGCAGGTCGCCCACCTCGGTGAGGTCCGAGACCGACCCGGCGTCCTCGTAAGCGGCCCGGATGCTGTCCGGGACGCCCAGGCCCGTGCGTGCGGCGGCCTCCTGCAGGGCCGACGCCTCCACGGTCAGCGGGTCGAGGACCTCGAACACCTCTCCCGCCTCGTCGTAGTCCCAGACCGTCATGGCGCGGCGCAGCGTGTACGGGGCGGCCCAGTCGCCGTCGGCGGTGTCGAGACGCTCGTACTCGGCCCGGGCGTCGGCACGCTCGGCGAGCTGCTTCTTCTGGGGTCCCGTCGCCACCCACTGCCGGAAGACCTTCGTGCCGTCCACCCCGCCGCGCTCGGCGGCCAGGTCCAGGAACCGCTTCCAGTCGACCGTGCCGAAGCGGTGCTCTGTGCTGCCCGCCGGCTCGTAGGCGCTCTCGCCAGCCACCGCTGACCGGACCACCTCGGTGAACGTCTCGTCGTCCAGGTCGCCCAGCAGCTTCTCGACCACCGTGTAGGAGGCGGCGTACCCGTAGTCCTCGCGCGCGACGTTCCCTCCGTCGGACCACTTGTTCAGCGCCACGGCCCCCTGGGCGTCCCGCTTCGGCGCCTTGCGCGGGGTGCCCTTGCCGTCGAGGGAGTCGATGACGCGGAAGGCGGTCACCTCGGTGAGTCCCTCGGACAGCCAGCGCTCGCGCACCGTGTCCTCGTTGAACCAGGCGTGCCCGAGCTCGTGGAACAGCGTGGCCTCGTCGAGGTCCTCGGCGAGGACGATCTCGCGGCCCGTCTCGTCGTACCAGGCGTAGCCGAGCACCTGGGGGGAGACGTCCTCGCGGATGACCTCGATGTCGCCCGGCCAGTCGGATCCGGTCAGCCCCTCGATCACCGGCAGCCCCTGCGACACCCGGTCGGCGGCGAAGTAGAGCCACGCGTCGTCACCGCGGAAGGCCTGCAAGGTCAGGCTGGTGTCCCCGACCTCGATCTCCCGCTCGTCGGAGCGCTCGTGGTCACGCAGGGACACCACCGCCCAGGTGCCCACGTCCTCGATGTGGTCGTCGAGGGAGTACACGGTGCGCTTGCCCTCGGTGTCCGGGGTGAAGCGTGCGGTGGCGTCGAACGTCATCGAGCTCGGGGCGTCGACCTCGACGCTGGTCCTGCCCTCGTCGCCGTAGGCGAAGACCGCGAACGTGCCGTACCCCGGGCCGACCCGCGCCCAGCGGTCCGACCGGATCGGGTCGCCGGCGATCGTGTAGGTCCACTCGATGGTGCGCGACCGGCCGTACCGCAGCGGGGAGAACCCGGCGGTCGCCCACCGGATGTTCGGGTCCTCGGAGTCGACGGTCGAGATCCTCAGGTCGACGCCGCCGCTGCTCGCCCGGAGGTTCTTCGCGCTGGACGGCACGCCGATGCCGTAGGCGTCCCAGTAGTAGTAGGTGTTGCCCCGGTCGGGGGTGACGTTGGTGATCGTGGTCGTCACCGTGGCGGTGACCTTGCCCTTCTTCGACACCACGTACCGCGCGTGGGACTCCTCGGTGATCCCGCCCGCGGCGGCCGCCGGGGCGACACCCGCCGGCACGGCCACGAGGCCGGCCAGCGCCAGTCCCGCCACGAGCAGCGTCGTCATCGTGCGGCGGACGAACCGTCCCCCGCGCCTGCGTTCGGTCTGGTCCGTCCGTGCCACACACACCCCGTCGTCGTCCCGGCGGTCACGGTGGCCGCCGCGCGCCGATCGTAGCGGCTGCCGCGCCGCAGCAGAAGGCCTGGTCAGGCGCGGTCTCGGCCCGCGACCGTCGGGGCCGCCCCGCTCGCGTGCTGACACGGCGTGCGGTACACCGGGAGGGTCAGCGTCGACGACCTGGGGGTACCTCATGCAGAACGACGCCGGAGCCATGACGATCGCACTGCTGACCGCCTGTTCCGAACCGGACCTGGGGATCCGCTCCACCATCGTCCAGGAGCTGCTCGACGAGGCCAGCCAGGACGCGCACCTGGCGCGCCAGGTGATGACCACGATGCTCACGGCGTCGGTGCTGTCCCTGCGGGCCTACTCGGAGGCCACCGCGCGCGAGCCCGGGACCGTCCTGCAGGCGCTCGGCATCTCCTGGTCGCGCCGGACGCTCGGCGTCTGAGTCGTCCGTCCCGCGTGCCCCCGCGACGGGAGTGCGCGGTCAGCGCTCCGCGTCGCGGAGCACGCGCAGCACGTTGCCGCTGGTGAGGCGGCCGAGGTCCGCGTCGGACCAACCTCGCTCGGCCAGCGCCTCCAGCAGCGCCGGGTAGCCGGACACGTCCGCGAGCTCGGGGGCGAACCCGCTGGCACCGTCGTAGTCCCCGCCGAGGCCGACGTGCTCGACGCCGGCCACCTCGCGCACGTGCTCGACGTGGGCGACGACGTCGGCCAGGCGCGTGGGCGGTGCGGGCCGGGTCTCGCGCCAGTCCGCGAGGAACGCGCTGAACGCCAGGTAGTCGGTCGCGCGGATCCCCTGCTCGGCGGCGGCCGCGGCGGCCTCGTCCTTCCACTCCGCCACCGCCGGCGTGACGAAGTGCGGCACGAAGGTGACCATGCAGACGCCACCGTTGCCCGCCAGCCGGCCCAGGACGTCGTCCGGCACGTTGCGCGGCACGTCGCAGACGGCGCGGGCGCTCGAGTGGGAGAAGACCACCGGCGCCGTCGTGACGTCGAGCGCGGCGTGCATGGTGCCCGCGGCGACGTGCGAGAGGTCGACGAGCATGCCGAGGCGGTTCATCTCGCGCACGACCTCGCGGCCGAAGTCGTTCAGGCCGCCGTGCTCGCTCGGCTCGTCCGTGGCGGAGTCCGCCCACGGCGTGGAGTCGTTGTGGGTCAGCGTCATGTACCGCACGCCGAGCTCGTGGAACATGCGCAGCACGCCGAGGGAGCCGTCGATCGAGTGCCCGCCCTCGGCGCCCAGCAGGCTCGCGATGCGCCCGTGGGACCAGGCGTCCTCGACCTCCGCGGCGGTCGTGGCGAGCTGCAGCTGGTCCGGGTACCGCTCGACCATGCGGTGCACGCCGTCGATCTGCTCCAGCGTCGCCACCACGGCGTCCGCCCCGGGGATGGTGGTCGGCACGTAGACCGACCAGAACTGCGCCCCCACTCCCCCGGCTCGCAGCCGGGGGATGTCCGTGTGGGTGCGGTCCGCCGTCGGCCCCGCGATGTCGAGCAGGTCCCAGTCGTAGCCGACCTGCTCGCGGGCCTCCCAGGCCAGGTCGTTGTGCCCGTCGGCCACGGGGTGCTCGGCCAGCAGGGCGCGGATCCGATCGCTCACCATGTCGGCGACCCTAGCGCCGGTCGCCCCCGCCGGCCGAGCGGCGGCTCAGTGCTCCGCGCCGAGCTTGCCGGCGAGGCGGTCCAGCCGCTCCCGGCTGTCGTCGTTGAGCCCGCGGAACTCCACGGTCTTGCCGTGCACGGCGTACTTGTGCTCGACGGCGTCGAGCGCGGCGACGGTCGAGGCGTCCCAGATGTGGGCGTTGGACATGTCGATGATCACGCGCTGCTCGTCGCCGGAGTAGTCGAACTGGTAGACGAGGTCGTTCGACGAGGCGAAGAACAGCTCGCCGTCGACGGCGTAGACGCGCTCGCCGTCCTCGTCGGAGGCGTCCAGCCGGGTGACCGTCGTCAGGTGCGCGACCCGCTGGGCGAACAGCACGGCCGCGACCACCACACCGGCCACCACGCCGTAGGCGAGGTTGTGCGTCCACACGGTGACGACGACCGTCGAGAGCATGACGCCCGTCTCGGCCCACGGCATGTTGCGCAGGGTCGAGGGGTGGACCGAGTGCCAGTCGAACGTGGCCACCGAGACCATGATCATCACGGCCACGAGGGCCGCCATCGGGATGACCGACACGACGTCACCGAGGGTGACGACGAGGATCAGCAGGAAGATGCCGGCCAGGAAGGTCGACAGCCGGGTGCGCGCGCCGGAGACCTTCACGTTGATCATCGTCTGGCCGATCATGGCGCAGCCGCCCATCCCGCCGAAGAACCCGGTGACGAGGTTGGCCACTCCCTGGCCCCACGTCTCGCGGGTCTTGTTCGAGTGGGTGTCGGTGACGTCGTCGACGAGCTTGGCGGTCAGCAGCGACTCGATGATCCCGACCAGCGCCATGGCGAACGCGTAGGGCGCGATGATCTGCAGCGTCTCCAGGGTCAGCGGGACGTCCGGGAAGAACAGCGCCGGCAGGGAGTCGGGCAGGTCGCCCTGGTCGCCGACGGTGGGCACCGCGATCGCCGCGACGACGGTGAGGATCGTCAGGAGCACGATGGCGACCAGCGGCGCCGGGACGACCTTGGTCAGCCGGGGGAAGAACACCATGATCGCGAGGCCGGCGGCCACGAGCGCGAAGACCGTCCAGCGCTGGTCGGAGGGCACCGCGTCGCCGAACAGGTGCGGGATCTGCGAGGTGAAGATGAGGATCGCGAGGGCGTTGACGAACCCGACCATCACCGAGCGGGGGATGAACCGCATGAGCCGCGCGACGCCGATCAGGCCGAGCACGACCTGGATCACCCCGCCGAGGATCACGGTGGCGATGAGGTAGTCCAGCCCGTGGTCGCGCACGACCGGGGCGATGACCAGGGCGATGGCACCGGTGGCGGCGGAGATCATCGCCGGCCGGCCGCCGACGAACGCGATGGTGACGGCCATCGTGAACGAGGCGAACAGCCCGATCTTGGGGTCCACGCCCGCGATGATCGAGAACGCGATGGCCTCGGGGATGAGCGCCAGCGCCACGACGAGCCCGGCGAGCACCTCGGTGCGCAGCCGCGTCATCGAGCTGAAGGCGGCCCGGAAGGAGCCGGACGAGGTCGCCTCGGGGGCGCCGGTGACGGGCTGGGGCTCGGGGGCCGGGTCGGGCAGGGAGGCACGCAGGTCGGTCGACACGCGGAGGCTTCCTCTCGGTTCGGTGGCGCCGTGGGCGCACGGCAGACCGAGAGGGACCGCTCGACGACGGGCTCCCGGCCGGGGACAGGGCTCAAGGGGCGCGGCGTCGCGCGAAGGATTCGGGTGTCGCGACCGACGGCGCCGGACGCACGTCGGCCCGCGACGGGGCAACTCTACCCTCACGTGAGGGTAGAGTTCATCCTCGTGTCTCACGATCCGGCCATGCATCACATCGGGGCCGTCGCCGAGCGGACGGGCCTGTCGTTGCGCACGCTGCGCCACTACGACGAGGTCGGGCTGCTGCGCCCCTCGGCACGGTCCGAGGGCGGGTTCCGGCTCTACACCGACGCCGACGTCGAGCGGCTGCTGCTGATCCGCCGCATGAAGCCGCTGGGGTTCTCCCTGGAGGAGATGTCGGACCTGCTGCGGGTCGCCGACACGCTCGGTGCCGAGGCCGTGGACCCGGACGAGCGTCCTGCCGCCCGGGACCGGCTCGCCGGCTACGTGACCGCGGCGGAGGAACGGCGGGCCGACCTGGCGCGCAAGCTCGAGATGGCCGACGAGCTGATCGCGCTGCTGCACCGGCTCTGACCGCGCCGGGTCAGCACCGATCCGCGCGGGTCAGGACCAAATACGCCGGGTCAGGACCAGCCCCCACGAGTCAGGACGGCCGGACTACCGCCGTCCTCCCCGGAGCCTGTCGATCTCGCGCCTCTCCTTCTTGGTGGGCCGGCCGGCACCCCGCTCCCGCAGGCCGACCGCGGCCCGCTCCGCACGCGTCGGCACCGGCGGGCTCTGGTCCTCGTAGGCCTTGACCGCCAGCGGTGCGCCGACGCGCTTGGGCAGCAGCTCGCGCACCACGACGATGCGCTGGCGCAGCGGGTCCTGCCAGGTCACGCGGTCGCCGACCTGGACCTGCGTGGCCGGCTTGGCGACGGTGCCGTTGACGCGCACCTTGCCGGAGCGCAGCGTCGAGGCCGCGACCGACCGGCTCTTGAAGAGCCGGACCGCCCACAGCCAGATGTCGATCCGCATCCGTCCACTCTGCCACGTCCTGCCTCGCGCGAATCGGTCCTGACCCGGCAGATTCTGTCCTGACCCGCGGGTCAGGGCTCGCGCACCACCACGGCGGTCGCGACCCGGGCGTCGGCACCGGTCACCGCGTGCAGCGGACCCGTGAGGTCCACGCGGGCCCGGGGTGTCGCCGTCCCGGGCACCTGACGCTTGGCGGCGACCCGCTCGTTCCGGATCGCACCGCCCGTCACGTGCCGCAGGTCACCGGCCTCGCCCGCCACGGCAGCGGCGTGCGACCCGACCCAGACGTCCACCGCTCCCGGCTCGACCACCCGGTCCAGACGCCGGTCGCTGAACGCGAACCGGGCCGTCGGCACCGAGAAGGCGACCTCGACCGACTCCCCCGGCGCGAGCGCCACCCGTCGGTACGCCAGCAGCTGGGCCACGGGCCGAGCGACCGACCCGACGAGGTCGTGGCCGTAGAGCTGCACGACGTCGGCACCTGCCACGTCCCCGGTGTTCGTGACCCGTACGGTGGCGGACAGCGTCCCGGCGGTGGCCACGGCCGGGTCCACCCGGAGCTCGCTGTACTCGAACGTCGTGTACGACAGCCCGAACCCGAACGGCCGCAACGGCGTGGAGTCCGTGGAGGTGACGTCGCTCGGGCCACCGAGCACGGGGTGCAGGTAGGAGTACGGCTGCGCCCCGGCCGACCGCGGCAACGACACCGGGAGCCGTCCGGACGGGGTGACCGCACCGGTCAGCACCCCGGCGACGGCGGGACCGCCCTCCTCGCCGGGGAAGAACGCCTGCACGACGGCCGCGGGACCGCGGTCACCGTCCAGCGCCCAGTCGATCGCGTAGGGCCGACCGGACAGGACCACCATGACCACCGGGGTCCCGGTGGCGACCACGGCCTCGACCAGCTCCCGCTGCACGCCGGGCAGGTCCAGCGACTCGACGTCGTTGCCCTCCCCGACGGTGCCCCGGCCGAACAGCCCTGCCTGGTCCCCGACCACGACCACGGCCACGTCGGCCGAGGACGCCGCGGCCACCGCGTCGGCGAACCCCGAGGTGTCCTCTCCCGCGACGTCGCAACCGCGGGCGTGCACGACCTCCGGACGAGCCGCCCCGGCGGCGGTGAAGGCGTTGCCGACGGACTCGAGCACGGTGGGGATCTCGAACCCGAGCGGGTGCTCGGGGTGGTGGGCGAGCACGTGGTTGGCGAACGAGTAGCAGCCCATCAGCGCGTCGGCGCGGGCCGCGTTCGGGCCGACGACCGCGACCCGTCCGGGCGCCTTGGTCCAGCGGCCCAGCGGCAGCACGCCGTCGTTGGACAGCAGCACCACCGACTCCTCGGCCAGCCGCCGCGCCACCTCACGGTGGCGTGGAGAGTCGAGGTCGACGTCGGCGGGCGGCTCGTCGGCGAACGCGTCGGGCTCGAGCAGTCCCAGCCGGTCCTTCTGCGCCAGGACGCGGAGCACCGCCCGGTCGACGAGAGCCTCGTCGACACGGCCGTCGCGCACCGCGGCCGTCAGCGGGTCGAGGAACGCGTCGCCGGTGGGCAGCTCGACGTCCACCCCGGCCGCGAGCGCCGTCGCCGCGGCCTCGCCGCGGTCGGCGGCCACCCCGTGCATGACCTCCAGGAACGCGACCCCGAAGTAGTCCGCGACGACCACGCCGTCGAACCCCCACCGGTCCCGCAGGACCCCGGTGAGGTACTCGTCCGAGGAGTGCAGCGGCACGCCGTCGATGTCGTTGTAGGACGCCATGACCGACCGGACGCCGCCGTCACGCACCGCCATCTCGAACGGCGGCAGGTAGACGTCGGCGATCTCGCGCGGACCGGCCGAGACCGGTGCGTGGTTGCGTCCGGCCCGCGACCCGCTGTACCCGACGAAGTGCTTGAGGGTGGCGTGCACCCCTGCTCCCTGCAGGCCGCGGACGTAGGCCGTGCCGACGGTGCCGACCAGGTACGGGTCCTCGGCGATGCACTCGTCGACGCGCCCCCAGCGCGGGTCCCGGATCACGTCGAGCACGGGTGCCAGGCCCTGGTGGATGCCGAGGGAGCGCATGGACTCGCCGATCAGGGCGCCCATCTCCGCCACGAGCTCGGGATCGAAGGCGGCACCCCAGGCCAGCGGCGTCGGGAACGTGGCGGCCTGCCAGGCCGCCAGCCCGGTCAGGCACTCCTCGTGCACCAGCGCGGGGATGCCCAGCCGGGTCTCGGCGCGCAGGCGCCGCTGCTCGCCCCACAACCACCGGGCACGCTCCACGGGGTCGACCGGCCGGGTGCCGTACACCCGGGTGTAGTGACCGATGCCGTGCCGGGTGACGTCGCCGAGCCGGTCGGCCCCGGCCTGCCCGGCCGCCATCTCGTCCTGCAGGGGGGCCACGACGTCGCCGCCCTGGTCGAGCCAGTAGCCCGCGAGCTGGGCCACCTTCTCCTCGAGGCTCATCCGCGCGTGCAGCGCCACGACCCGGTCGGAGGCGTGCGGCGCCGCGCCGGGCGTGCCCGGGCCCGCGGTGTCGGCGACGGTGTCCGACCTGCCCTGAGCGTTCGGCTGGACGTGGGTCACGGTCGGTCTCCTTCGGTGGACACGAGCTCGGACTCGAGGCTGCCTGCGGCGGCGTCGTGCGTCGAGAGCGACGTGGTGGTGGTCTGGTGGCGCGGGATGCTCCCTCCCGCGGGGTGATAGGCGAGCCGGACGCGTACCGACCCTGCGGCCGGTCTCCCGTCGCTGGTGGCGAACGCACCGATCCACAGTCCGAGGAATCCGCCGGTGGTGACCGTGTCGAGCCAGCGCGCATCGGCGGTCGCGACGTGGTGCTCACGCCCGGGGCCGTCCGGCGTCGGTGACCTGTGGAACAGGTCGACGTCGGTGCCCCGTGCCCTCATGCCCAGCACGATCCGTCCGGCGTCGGCGGCGACGGAGGCGTGGCCCATCGGCTCACCGCTGCCCGGGAGGGCGTCCGCCCGGGGGTCGGCACGCCCCGGGACGCCCTCGCCGTCGGCACCGGCACGTCGGCGGGCGCGGACGACGAGCCGGCCGCCCTCCGGCGTGACGTCGAGCGTCACGTGGTCCTGCTCGGACTGCCGGAGCACGAGCCCTGCTCGTTCGCCGACCTGCAACGCGGCGACGTCCAGCTCGAGCGTGACGTCGACGTCCTGGTGCTGCTGGCGAAGCCCGACGAAAGCCGGCACGCCCGGCTCGCCGAGGCCGTCCGCCCGGACCGGGAGGTGCCACCCGTCGCCGTCCGGCGCGGCGACGGTGGCGGGCAGGGCACGCAGCGCCGTCCACCGCCGGTCCGACGGGGCGACGACTCCGGGCCGGCCCCCGGGGTTCCATCCCGAGGGGGCCGCCGACGAACCCGGTACCTCGACCTCGCGAGGCACCATGCCGACTCCCGGCGCGAAGACCGGCCACCCGTCCTCCCACACCACCGGCACGAGGAACGTCTCCCGGCCCAGGGGGTAGTGGTACCCCCCGTAGGTACGCATGGCGAGCAGCACGGCGAACCAGTCGCCGTCGGGCGTCTCCACGAGATCGGCGTGCCCGACACCCACGACCGGGTGGCGCCTGCCCAGATGTCGGTGGGTCAGCACCGGGTTGCCCGCGTTCCCGACGTACGGACCGGTCACGCGTTCGGCGCGAGCGACCGAGACCGCGTGGTGGAACTCCGTCCCGGCCTCCGCCGCGAGCAGGTAGTACGTGCCGTCGACCTTGTACAGGTGCGGCCCCTCGGCCCAGACGGCGTTCGTGAGCGCACCGTTCCAGACGAGATGCTCGGGCCCGGTGAGCTTCATCGACGTGCGGTCGAGCTCCCGGATCCACACCTCGGTCTGGTCGTGCCATTCCGCGCGGTCCGGATCGACCAGACGGGTGCCGTGCATCCAGACCCGCCCGTCGTCGTCGAAGAACAGCGACGGGTCGATGCCGCGCTCGTCGAGCCAGATCGGGTCCGACCACGGTCCTGCCGCGTCGTCCGCGAGGCACACGAAGTTGCCGCCCCGCTGGTCGTCGTTCTGGTCCACGAGCGTGCACACGACCCAGAACCGCTCGCCGTCGTGACGGATCGTCGGAGCGTAGAGGCCCCCGGACGAGCGGATACCTCCCAGGTCGAGCATGCCCTCACGGTCGACGACGTGACCGACCGTCTCCCACGTGACGAGGTCACGCGAGCGCATGACGGGGAGTCCGGGCAGGTACTCGAAGGTCGAGCAGACCAGGTAGTACCACTGCCCCACCCGGCACACGCTGGGGTCGGGATAGCAGCCCGGCAGGACGGGGTTGCGTACGAGCGACACGGAAGTCCACCTCCACAGGACGGGGTGCGAGGACGACGTCGGGGCGTCGCCGGGACGTCGTCCTCGCGGGCCGGGCTCAGCCCTTGATCGCGCCGGTCAGTCCGCCGACGATCCGCTTCTCGAAGAGCGTGAAGAACAGCAGCGCCGGGATCATCGACAGCGAGGTGAACGCCAGCACCCGGGCGGTGTCCACCGAGTACTGCGACGCGAAGTTCGCCACGCCCAGCGGGAGGGTGAACGTCGCGGGGTCGCTGAGGATGAACAGGGGCAGCATGTAGTTGTTCCAGGCGTTGATGAACGCCAGGATGCCGACGGTGATCACGCCGGGCATCGACAGCGGGACGACCATCCGCCAGAAGAATCCGAGGCGGCTCGCCCCGTCGATGCTCGCCGCTTCCTCGAGCTCCTGAGGGATCGCCCGCAGGAACGGCACCAGGATGATGATCGTCACCGGCAGAGCGAACGCGATCTGCGGAAGGATGATGCCCATCAGCGAGTTCGTCAGGCCCAGCATGCGCACCATCAGGTACAGCGGCGTGATCGCCACGGTCATGGGGAACATCAGCCCGGCGGCGAACAGGGAGTACATGGCTCCCTTGCCGACGAAGTCGTACCGGGCGATGACGAACGACGCCATGACGCCCAGGACGACGGTGCCGACCGTCGTCGCGAGCGCGGAGATCGTCGAGTTCACCATGGCGACCCAGAACTCGCTGCTGGCCAGGACGTCGGTGTAGTTCGTGGTGACCCACGGCGACGGCAGCCCGGACGGGTCCTCGGTGATCTGCGAGTTCGTGCGGAAGCCGCCGAGCACGATGTACAGGACCGGTCCCATGCACGCCGCGATGAGCACGACGGCGATGAGGTAGGTGGCCGGGCTGCCCCACGCGAACGCCGTGGAGTGGCGCAGGACCTGCGGCGACGTCTGCGGGCGAGTGGGCGAAACGGTCGAGGCGCTCACTTCTTCCTCCTCTTCCGGCCTGAGTTTCCGGTCACCGCGCCCTCGGTGTCGCGGCGGAGCACGAAGCGCTGGTAGAACAGCGCGACGACCAGGGAGATCATGAACAGCACCACGGCGACGGCACTACCGAACCCGTAGTTCCCCGCCAGGTGACCGTTGAGGTACATGTAGGTCGCCATCGTCGACGTGCCCGCCGTGGCGGCGACGTACTGCCCCCAGATGATGTTGACCAGGTCGAACAGCTGCAGCGCCCCGATCATCGACAGGAACGCCCAGATGCGGATCGTCGGTCCGAGCAGCGGCAGCGTGATGCGGAACTGCTGCTGCCAGAACGAGGCGCCGTCGATGGCGGCGGCCTCGTACAGCTCCTCCGGGATGGACTGCAGACCGGCCAGCATGAGGATGACCGCGAAGCCGACGTACTTCCACGTGAGGATGAGCATGAGGGTGCCCATGGCGATGTTCGGGTCGGCGAGCCAGCTCTGCTGCAGGTTCTCCAGACCGATCTTGGCCAGGACCGTGTTCACCGCTCCGGTGTCGGACATCATCAGCGCCCAACCCGTGCCGACGATGACCTCGGAGATCACGTAGGGGACGAAGATCAGCATGCGGATGACGGACCGCCCGCGGATCTTCTGGTTCATCAGCAGCGCGAACAGGATGGCCACCGGGCCCTGGATGACCAAGGACAGGACCACGATGATGAAGTTGTGGCGGACCGCGTCCTGGAACGTGGGATCCGTCAGGATCGAGACGTAGTTCTGCAGGCCGGCGAAGTCCGTCGGCGGGCCGAAGCCCTTCCAGCGGAAGAATCCGTAGTAGGCCGCCATGAGCACCGGCACGATGACGAACGTCAGGAAGACGAGGATCGCGGGGCCGGTGAGGAGCGTGATCTCTGCACGTTTGCGCCAGTCGGCCCCTCGCCGCGACGGCTCGGCCGCCGGCTGTGCCGCAGGGGGCGGCGTGCTGCCGCCCCCTGCGGCCGAGGGACCCTCAGGCGCCATGACCTGTGAGTCGGACATCGGTGCGATCACCCGCGCGAGGCGGCCGTCTCCATGGTCGAGACGATGCCCGCGGCGTCACCCTGACCGGCCAGCAGCTCCACGACGGCCGTGTTCAGCGCGTTGCCGACGTTCTGGCCCAGGACGGTGTCCATCCAGGTGCTGACGTAGGCGGCGTCGTTGTAGGCCTCCATGATCGGCTGGAGCGCCGGGTCCTCGACGACCTCCTGGGCGTCCTGGTTGGCCGGGATGGTCTGGTACGCCTCGGCGTACTGCTCCTGCTGGTCCTTCGTCGCGATGAAGTTCAGGAAGTCCTCGCACGCGGACGGGGAGTCCTGCGAGCAGCTGAAGCCGTCGACGCCGCCCATCATCGCCGTCGGGTCACCCTCGCCACCCTCGACCTCGGGGAACGGGAACCACCCGAGGTCGTCCAGCGGCTGCTGGTCCGGGGTGAGGGAGGCGATCACACCGACGTTCCAGCCACCCATGAGCTCCATGGCGGCCTCGTGGTTCGCGACCAGCCCGGCCGACGACCCCGCGCCCTCCTGCGGATCGGTGGTCAGGAAGCCCTCGTGGAACGGCTCGGTGGCCGCGAAGTCCTCGAGGTCCTGGCCGGCCCGGAGCCAGCACTCGTCCGAGAAGTCCGCGGACGTGGACAGGCTCTCGATCGTCTCCTGCGAGCACTCGCGCAGGGCGAAGAAGTAGAACCAGTGCGCGGCCGGCCACGCGGCCTTCGCGCCGAGCGCGATCGGCTCGATGCCGGCGTCCTTGAGCTGCGCGTCGACCTGCTCGAGCTCGTCGATCGTCGTCGGGGTGCCCGAGACGCCGGCCTCGTCGTAGAGGTCCTGGGAGTAGAACATGCCGCCGGGCAGGACGGCGAGCGGCATCGCGTAGTTCTTCCCGTCCACGGTGAAGGCGGACAGCGCCGCGCCCATCGTGTCCTTGGCCTCGTCGCTGAGCGTGCCGGTCAGGTCCTTCACGTTGCCGCTGGCGACGATGTCCGCCAGCTTCTGCCCGCCGCGGGCCATGAAGACGTCGGGCATGTCGCCGGAGTTGACGGCCGTCTGGAGCTTGCCGTCCATGTCCTCGTTCTGGATCGACTGGATCTCGAAGTCCACGTCCGGGTGCTCCTCGGTGTAGGCCGCGGTCGCGTCCTCCCAGTACTGCTTGCCCGGGCCCGTGGTCGAGTTGTGCCAGACGGTGAGCGTCACCGGGCCGCCCTCCTCGGCGGAGCCGCCTTCGTCACCGCTTCCGCAGGCCGTCAGCGTGCCCAGGCCCATGACCAGGGCGGCCGTGACCGCGAGCGACCTTCGCGAACGCATCTTCATGACTGATCCTCCTCGTCGAGAATGCCTACCGCTGGGGGTGTTCCCCACGACGGCACCTGAACCCGCACCTGCACGGGTGTGGCCAGCCCCTAGCGTTTCCGACGGACGCAGCTTTCGTCAAACGTTTTCGATAACGATTTCATCACTGCCTTCCGTGGCTCGTCACCCCGGGCTGCGCGGGATACCGTCTTCCTGTGAGCACCGCCGCCGACCCGTCCGCCGCGGGTCCCAGGACCAGCCCGCCCGCCGGACGGGTGACGATCTCCGACGTCGCGCGCGTCGCCGGCGTGTCGGTCGCGACCGTCTCGAAGGTCGTCAACAACCGGTACGGGGTCGCCTCGTCGACGGCGGAGCGCGTCCTCGCCGTCGTGGCCGAGCTGGGCTACGAGTCCTCCCTCGTCGCCCGCAGCCTGCGGCGCCAGTCCACCAACGTGGTCGGCGTGCTGGTGGCCGAGTTCGAGCCCTACTCGACCGAGCTGCTCAAGGGGATCTCGTCAGCCGTCGGCGGCACCGGCTACGAGCTGCTCGCCTACAGCGGCGGGTCCGACGGCGGAGTGCCCGGCGGGTGGGAGCGCCGATCGCTGTCCCGGCTCGCCGGCACCCTCATCGACGCCGCGATCGTCGTCACCCCGACCATGGTGATGTCGGGCGCCTACGGGGTCCCCGTCGTGGCCATCGACCCGCACACCGGCCCCGAGGGCACCCACACCGTGGACTCCGACAACGTCACCGGTGCGCGCGAGGCCGTCGAGCACCTGCTGGGACTCGGGCACCGGCGCATCGCGCACCTGGGCGGACGCACGGACCTGCAGTCCGCGCGGCTGCGCGAGCTCGGCTACCGCCAGGCGCTCGAGGCCGCCGGCATCGACGTCGACCCGGACCTGGTGCGGGTGGGCGGCTACCGTCCCGACACCGCCGACACCCCCGCGCGCGAGCTGCTCACCGCGACCGGCGACGCCCGGCCCACCGCCGTCTTCGCCGCCAACGACCTCTCCGCGATCCACCTCATGGAGGTCGCCGCCGAGCTCGGCATCCGCGTGCCGGAGGACCTGTCCGTCGTCGGCTTCGACAACGTCCCCGAGTCGATGACCACCACCCCGGCGCTCACCACCGTCGCCCAGCCGCTGCACCAGATGGGGGCCGAGGCGCTACGCATGGTGCTCGACCTGCTCCACGGCACCCCCCGCGACCAGCACCTGCGCCTGCCGACCTCGCTCGTGGTGCGCGGCAGCACGGCCCCTCCCCCTCCGCCCGCGAGGTAGGCGGCGGAGGTCCCCCGCCCGACGGGTCAGACGAGCCGGTAGCCCATCCCCCGCACCGTCTCGATCCGCTCCGTGCCGATCTTCCGGCGCAGGTAGCGCACGTACACGTCGACCACGTTCGACCCCGGGTCGAAGTCGTAGCCCCACACCCGCGACAGCAGCTGCTCGCGCGAGAGCACCCGTCCCGGGTTGCGCAGGAACACCTCCGCCAGCGCGAACTCCCGGGCCGACAGGTCGACGGACCGGCCCTCCACCGTCACACGGCGGGACCCCAGGTCGAGGCCGAGGCCGCCGTGCTCCAGCACCTCCCGCTCGGCGCGTCCCGGCTCCCGCAGCCGCAGCCGGATGCGGGCCAGCAGCTCCTCGAACCCGAACGGCTTGGCCATGTAGTCGTCCGCACCGCCCTCGAGCCCGGTGACCCGGTCGGTGATGGAGTCCCGGGCGGTGAGGATGACCACGGGCATCGTGGACCCGGAGCCGCGCAGCCGGGACAGCACCTCGAACCCGTCGACCTCCGGCAGCCCGATGTCCAGCACCATGAGGTCGTACTCGCCGCTGAGCGCGTGCTCGACGGCCGACGCGCCGTCGGAGACCACGGTCGGGACGAACCCGTGGGCCCGCAGCCCCTTGCGGACGAACTGCGCGATGCGGTCCTCGTCCTCCGCCACCAGGATCCTGCTCATCGGACCGTCCCCTCCTGGACCCCGCCGACCGGGCCGCCGGCGACGGGCCACGACACGGTGACACGCAGCCCGTGCTCCCCCACGCCGTCGGACGCCGGGGACCCGGCCTCCGCCGTGACGGTCCCGCCGTGCCCGTGCGCGACGGCGGCGACGATCGCCAGGCCCAGCCCCGACCCGGGGACGTCCGCGTCGCCCACCCGGACGAAGCGCTCGAAGATGCGCTCGCGGTCCTGCGGTGCCACACCGGGCCCCTCGTCCCGCACCCAGAGGCGGGCGGTCGAGCCGGTGACGGCACTGCCGACCGCGATCCGCGTCCCGGGACGGGAGAACCTCACCGCGTTGTCGGCAAGCTGCAGCACCGCCTCGGTGAGCCGCTGCTCGTCGCCGGGCACGACCCCCTCGGCACGGGCGTCCACCCGCCAGGCGCGGTCCCCCAGGGCGCGCGCCTTGTCCAGCAGGTCGTCGGTCAGCGGCCCGAGGTCGACCTCGCCGAGCCGCACGAAGTCGGGGCGCTCGGACTTCGCCAGCAGCACGAGGTCCTCGACGATGCGGCTCATCCGCGCGGTCTCGTCCAGCAGCAGGGCTCGCGTCTCGGCGACGTCGTGCGGGTCGTCGGGCTCGAGCAGCTCCAGGTGTCCCCGCAGCACCGTCAACGGGGTGCGCAGCTCGTGACCGGCGTCGTCCAGGAACTGCCGTTGGGCGTCGAAGGCCGCCGCCACCCGGTCCAGCATCGTGTTGAAGGCCCGGCCGAGCGTGGCGACGTCGTCCTCGCCGTGCACCGGGGCCCGCAGCGTCAGGTCGTCGCCGCCGACCCGCTGCGCCGTCGCCGCGAGGAGCTCGAGCGGCCGCAGCAGCCGCCCCACGACCCACCACGCCACCGCCCCGACCAGGACGAGCGTGCCGAGCGAGACCAGGGCGAAGGTCCGGCGGAGCTCCTGCTGCGAGGCCAGCGCGAGATCCGTCCCCACGCCGACGACGTAGGTGCCGTGCTCCGAGCCGTCGGCGACCTGCACCGGGACGGCGATCACGTGCATCTCACCCACGGCAGTCGGGATCCGTTCCTCGACCGCGCTCCGGGCCTGCGGTCCGAGGTCGCCCACCAGCCCCACCAGGTCCGGGTCGTCGACCACCGCGGAGGCCCACGACGGCGAGTACAGGTCGGCGTCGCCGCCGACGAAGGTCACCAGCATCTCGTCGGCGCCCGGCACGTTGCGCTCGATCGCCACCCGCAGCAGCTGCTCCACGCTGCTGAAGGCCTCCCCGGTGTCCGGGTCCACGCCCCGCTCGGCCAGGACCCGGAACTCCTCGACCTCCTGGTCGAGCTCGCCGTCGATCCGTTCGAGGACCGCCCGGGCGTGGATCGTGTCGGTCACCGCCCATGCCACCGCCAGCCCGAGGGCGGACAGCAGCAGCACCGAGAGCACCGCCTTGGTGCGGACCGGCAGCGCCGACGGACGGAGCCGCCGGCCGCGCCCGGTCACCCCGGCACGCCGCCCAGCCATCGCTCGACGGCGTCCAGCCGCCGGGAGGTCTGCAGCGGCCAGTCCGCCTCCTGGACCCGGTGCGGCCCCGTCGCCAGCGACAGCAGCACCCCGCCGATCCGCGCCGACAGCTCCACCGGCTCGACCTGCCCGGCGAAACCCGCCGCGTACTCGAGCGCCAGGGCGTGCAGACGTTCGTTGTCCCACCCGCGCAGCAACGACAGCGTCTCGATGTGCGCCACCAGGCACGCCAGGTCGTCGGCGCGCCGGCCCGGACCGGCCGAGTCGACGTCCAGGAGACCCGTGATGCGCCCGTCGGCGAGCATGACCTGGGCCTCGTACAGGTCCCCGTGCGTCGGCTCGTCCGGGCGCTGCCCGGCGATCCGGGTCGCGATCGTCTCGGCGAGGTGCCGTGCCCGGTCGGCCTCCGCGGGCATCGCCGCGCCGATCACCGACGCGTAGTGGCCCGCGTTCTCGCTCCACGAGGTGCGCAGCGGCAGCTCGGCGACGCTGTCCGGCAGCCGGTCGAGCATGGTGACGACCTCGGCGGCGCTCGGGACCGCTCCCCCGTCGCGGACCGCGTGCCGCATCGACTCCCCGGACAGGGGCGCGATGACGAGCAGACCGTCGGCGCTGCGTCCGAGCGGCTTCGGCACCGGCAGCCCGGCGCCGGCGAGCAGCGCGTGGCGGGCGTGCAGGTCGTCCACCTTCTCGGGGCGCACGACCTTGAGGAAGACCCCGGCCCCGGGGGTGCTCGCCTCGATGACCGCGCGGCGCGTGGGACGGTAGGCACGGACCCTCAGCGTGACGGGGCCCCGCGCGACCTCGGGCACGCCCAGGTCGCCCAGCAGGGTGGCGACCGCCTCCGCGTCGTAGGCCGTGGCCAGCGCCGGCAGCGCCGGATCGCCCGGGAACCGCCACACGGCCACGGCGTGCTCGCCGTCGTCGAGGGTCAGGACACCGGGGACCTGCTGGTCGCCCGGGCGGCCGAGCGACGCCCCGAGCGTCTCGGTACGCACCCGCCCCGCCTCGACGCCCTCGCCCCACCGCACGCGCGCCCGGTAGGCGACGGTCGTCGACCGTCCGGGGCGGTGGTCCACCTGCCGGACCGACCAGTCGACGAGCTCGCCGCCCGCCGTCGAGACCGCGGTCGCGAGGAGCTCGGTCGCCTCCTCGCCCGTCAACAGGTCCAGGTCGCTCTGTGCCATCGGTCCATCCTCGCCAGAACCGGCGCGGAGCGCGCGCTCACCGCTCCGGTCGGCGATCCCCACCAGGACCGGCACGGTGCTCAGTCGTCGGAATCGGCCGAGTCCGCGCTCTGCACGTGCTGCGGGGAGGGCGAGGCGGTCTCCGCGCTGCGGGCGCTCTGCGTCGAGGGGTCGTCGGGCGAGTCGGAGGTGTCGACGGCGGTGGGCGGAGAGTCGGAGGACTCCGGGGACGGGTCGCTGACGTCGGTCGACGCGGGACCGGTCGAGCCCGACGACTCGTCGACGGACGAGTCGTCGGTCGCGCCCTCCTCCGGGCCGTCCAGCGTGACGGCGTCGACGCCCCCGGACGGGTCGTCCTGGTCGCTCGTCCCGACGGCGGCGGCGCCCGCGACGCCCATGCCCAGGGCCGCGGCGGTGCCGACGACGATCCAGCGCTTCTTCACGGACGGTCTCATGGCTGCTCCCTCGAACGGTGCCGGCATCCGCTGCCTGCGGACGTGCACCATCCTTCGGCGCCGGCATGAGACCTCGCGGAGACGAGCATGAGAGTCCTCTCATCCTCCGGGCGCGACCCACCGAGGGCCGGACGGGCCGTCGCCGTGGGCACGGGCCTCCCGGACCGCGGACCGGGCGCGCAGACGCTCGTCGCGGTCATTACGGTAGGCCTCATGACGACCTCTCCTGTCGACGCCACCACCACGCCCGCCTGGGGCGAGCTGCTCCGCCACCACCAGGAGTTCCGCGGGGACCTGCGCGGCTGGTTCGCCGCCGATCCCGGCCGCGCCGAGCGGTTCAGCCACACCACCGGGGACCTGCTGGTCGACCTGTCGAAGAACCTGGCGACCGACGAGACGTTCGACCTCCTCGTCCGTCTCGCGCACGAGGTGAACCTGCCCGAACGCATCGAGGCCATGTTCACCGGCGAGCACATCAACGTGACTGAGGACCGTGCCGTGCTGCACACCGCGCTGCGCCGGGCCCCCGGGACGCAGCCGTCGCTCGTCGTCGACGGCCAGGACGTGGACGCCGACGTCGCCCGTGAGCTCGACAAGGTGGGGGCGTTCGCGGAGCAGGTGCGCTCCGGGGAGTGGAGCGGCGTCACCGGCAAGCCGGTCCGGACGGTCGTCAACATCGGCATCGGCGGCTCCGACCTCGGCCCGGTCATGGTCTACGAGGCGCTCAAGCCCTACGGGCGCGAGGACCTCGAGGTCCGGTTCGTCTCGAACATCGACCCCACCGACCTGGCGCAGAAGACCGCCGACCTGGACCCCGAGACGACGCTGTTCATCGTGGCGTCCAAGACGTTCGGCACCCTGGAGACCCTCACCAACGCCCGCCTGGCCCGGGCCTGGCTGTGGGAGCGTCTGCACGCGGTCGGCGCCATCGAGGACGACCACGACGCGAAGCAGGCCGCGGTCCGCGCCCACTTCGTCGCCGTCTCCACCGCGCTGGACAAGGTCGAGGCGTTCGGCATCGACCCCGCCAACGCGTTCGGCTTCTGGGACTGGGTCGGCGGTCGGTACTCGGTCGACTCCGCCATCGGCACCTCGCTCGCCGTCGCCTTCGGCCCGGAGGTCTTCCGGGAGCTGCTCGCCGGCTTCCACACCGTCGACGAGCACTTCCGCACGACGCCGCTCGAGCGGAACGTGCCCGCCCTGATGGGGTTGCTCAACGTCTGGTACACGAACTTCCTCGGCGCCCACACCCACGCGGTGCTCCCCTACGCCCAGCAGCTCCACCGCTTCCCCGCCTACCTGCAGCAGCTCACGATGGAGTCCAACGGCAAGTCGGTGCGCTGGGACGGGTCGCCGGTCACGACGCAGACCGGCGAGGTCTTCTGGGGCGAGCCGGGGACGAACGGCCAGCACGCCTTCTACCAGCTCATCCACCAGGGCACCCGGACCGTGCCGGCCGACTTCGTCGCGTTCGCGACCCCCGCCTACCCGCTGGTCGACGCGGTCGGTGACGGCAAGGCGGTGGCGCCGGGCGCGGACGTGCACGAGCTGTTCCTGGCGAACTTCTTCGCCCAGACCAAGGCCCTCGCGTTCGGCAAGACGGCCGACGAGGTGCGGGCCGAGGGCACCGCCGAGGAGCTGGTCAGCGCCCGGACCTTCTCCGGCAACCGTCCGACGACCTCGATCATGGCGCCGGCGCTCACGCCGTCCGTCCTGGGTCAGCTCGTCGCGCTGTACGAGCACATCACCTTCGTCCAGGGCGTCGTGTGGGGCATCGACTCCTTCGACCAGTGGGGCGTCGAGCTCGGCAAGAAGCTGGCCCTGGAGGTCGCCCCGGCCGTGTCCGGGGACGACGCCGCCCTGGCGGAACAGGACTCCTCGACCCGCCGGCTGGTGGAGTTCTACCGGACACACCGGGCCTGACCTGCGGCGACGCGAACCGGTGGGTCGCGGGGGCGTTCTGCTCCTACACTGTCTCCGCGATCCACCCTCGCGCCGCCCGAAAGGAGCCCACGTGCCGACTGCCCGGAGTGCCCAGCTCTCCACGATCCTCACGGACCACGCCGAGGCCGTCCGCGCCGCGTGGCTCGACGCGTCGAGCGTCGAGCTGCGGGGCCGCAGCACCCGCGGCGAGCTCGAGCGCGAGCAGTCGGACATCTACGACGCGCTCGTGGAGGGGCTGCGCGACGGCGGCTCCGAGCTGGGCGACGCGGCGTTCGACCAGCTGCGGGGCATCCTGGCCGACGTCTCCGGTGCCCGCGCCCGCCTGGGGTTCACCCCCCGGGAGACGGCGATGGCGGTGTTCGCGCTCAAGGAGGGCCTGTACAGCCTGGTCGACGACGACGTCCGCGCGCACCTGACGCCGCTGATGCGGCTGGTGGACGACCTCGGCCTGTACACGTTCGAGAACTACGCGGACGCCCGCGAGGCGATCATCACCGAGCAGGCGGAGCAGCTCATGGAGCTGTCCACCCCGGTGGTGAAGCTGTGGGAGGGCATCGTCGCGGTGCCGCTGGTGGGCACCCTCGACTCGGCCCGCACGCAGGTCGTCATGGAGAAGCTCCTCAACACCCTCGTCGAGACGGGCAGCGAGCACGCGATCATCGACATCACGGGTGTGCCGGCGGTCGACACCCAGGTCGCCCAGCACCTGCTCAAGACGGTCGTGGCGGCGCGCCTCATGGGCGCCCAGTGCACGATCAGCGGCATCCGGCCGCAGATCGCCCAGACGATCGTGGCCCTCGGTATCGAGTTCGGCGACATCCGCACCCGCGCGTCCCTGGCCGACGCCCTGGTCGACGCGCTGCGCGAGAAGAAGCGACCGACCAGCGAGGTGCGCGGGTGAACGAGGTCCCGATCCTCAAGATCGGGTCGACGCTGCTGGTGTCGATCCAGGTCGAGCTGCAGGACGACACCGTGCTCCAGCTCCAGGAGGACCTCGCCGCCCGGATCACCCGGACCGGTGCGCGGGGCGTCATCATCGACATCTCCGGCCTGGAGATCGTCGACAGCTTCATCGGCCGCATGCTGGCCTCCGTCGCCGCCGTCTCGCGGGTGCTGGACGCCCGCACCGTCGTCGTCGGGATGCGTCCCGCCGTCGCGATCACCATGGTCGAGCTCGGGCTGGGGCTGCACGGGGTGCAGACGGCGCTCGACGTCGACCGCGGTCTGGCCCTGCTCAGTCCCGACAGCGTGGCGGCCGAAGACGTCCTCCTCGCGGCCGTCGAACGCGACGCCGGATGACCACGACCTCTCCCACCACCGGCACCCGACAACCGGTTCGCGACGACTCGGACGTGGTCCGGGTCCGCCAGGCCGTGCGACGGCTCGCCCAGCAGGCGCGGCTGTCCCTGGTCGACCAGACGAAGCTCGTCACCGCGGCGAGCGAGCTCGCGCGCAACACCCTGGTGCACGGCGGCGGCGGCGAGGCCGAGGTCGAGCTGGTCACGAGCGGGCGGCGCACCGGTGTCCGTGCCGTCTTCTCGGACCAGGGCCCCGGCATCGCCGACCTCGACCTCGCGCTCACCGACGGCTGGACCAGCGGCGGCGGGCTCGGGCTGGGGCTGTCGGGGTCGCGTCGTCTGGTCGAGCACTTCGCGATCGACACGACGCCCGGGGTCGGGACCCGCGTCGAGATCGCGGCCTGGGCGCGATGACCGGCGTCGTCGATCCGGACGAGCCACGCAGTGTGCTCGAGAGTGGCGCCTGGTACACGGTCGACCACCCGTCGGCCGTCGGCCGGGTGCGCCGCGCGGCGGTGACGACCGCGATCCGGCTCGGGCACGACGAGAGCCGTGCCGCCGAGGTCGGGCTCGTCGTGTCCGAGCTGGCCACGAACCAGACCCGCCACGCGGGCTCCGGCCGCATGCTGCTCGCGGTCGACCGGACGGACGGGTGCGCCCGCCTGACGGTGCTCGCCGTCGACTCGGGGCCGGGCATGCGCGACGTCGCGGCGGCGATGCGGGACGGTGTCTCCTCGCGGGGCACCCTCGGCATCGGTCTGGGCACGCTGCCCCGGCTGGCGGGCTCGTGGGACGCGTGGTCGGCCCCCGGCGCCGGGACCGTCGTGTCCGCCGCGTTCGACGCGCGCCGTCCCGTCGCCGGCGACGAGCGTCCGGCGTCCACCGCCGGCGCCCCGAGCGGCATCACCCGCGCCATGACGGGTCAGCAGGTCTGCGGTGACGCGTTCGCGGTCCGCGTGGACGACGGCGCGTCGAGCGTGCTGGTCGCCGACGGGCTGGGTCACGGCCCGCTCGCGGCGGCGGCCTCGCAGGCCGCCGTCCGGGCCTTCCGCGCGGCTCCCGCGGCCGGCCCCGCGATCCTCCTCGAGCGGGTGCACCGTGCCCTGGCGGGCACGCGCGGCGCCGCCGTGGCGGTGGTGCAGCAGATCGGCTCCACCCTGCGCCACGCCGGCATCGGCAACATCGCCGGGGCGATCCACGGCACCCGCACCCGCAGCCTGCTGAGCCCCCCGGGCATCGGCGGGTCGCGCTCCCCCGCGATCTCGGAGACGACGCACGCCGTCAGCGAGGGCGACGTCGTCACCCTGTACTCCGACGGACTGACCGACCGGGTCAACCTCGTGGACTACCCCGGTCTGCTGCTGCGCTCCGCGACCGTCGTCGCCGGCGTGATCATGCGCGACTTCGCCGTCCGGCGCGACGACGCCTGCGTGGTGGTCCTGCCCGTCCGAGGGGCCACACGGCCATGAGCGGGGCGGTGGAGGCCGCAGCTCTGCAGCGTCGGCTGGCCCGGCTCGAGCAGGCGCACGAGGCACTGACGGCCCAGTACGAACAGCTCTCGGCCGAGCTGGAGGAGACGAACTCCGGCGTGGTCGCGCTCTACGCCGAGCTGGACGAGCGCGGCCGCCAGCTCGCCGCGGCGAACGAGGCCAAGTCGCGGTTCCTGCGCAACGTGAGCCACGAGCTGAGGAGCCCGGTCAACTCGATCATCGGCCTGGCGGGACTGCTCGCCGAGTCGTCGCTGGACGACGACCAGGCCCAGCAGGTCCGGTTCGTGCGCGACAGCGCCGACACGCTGCTGACCCTCGTGGACGAGCTCCTGGAGCTGGCGCGCGCCGAGGCCGGGCACCAGGACGTCCACCCCGCCCCGTTCGACATGGCCGAGCTCCTCGCCGAGCTGGAGGGCACCACGCGCCCGCTGGTCCGGGACGGCGTCGAGCTCGTCGTCGACCGGCCGGGCGTGCCCGTGCTGTGCAGCGACCGGCGCCTCGTGGCGCGCATGCTCCGCAACCTGCTGACCAACGCGGTGAAGTTCACCGAGCGCGGGTCGGTGCACCTGGTCGTCACGCCCACGGCCGACGGCGCGCGGTGCGAGGTCCGGGACACGGGGCTGGGCGTGCCCGCGGACCAGATCGACGCGATCTTCGAGGAGTTCGTCCAGGTGCCCCACCACCTGCAGCCGGGCGCGCGGGGGACGGGTCTGGGGCTGCCGTACGCGCGGCGCACCGCCGAGGCGCTCGGCGGCAGCCTCACCGCGACCTCGACGCTCGGCGAGGGGAGCGTCTTCACGCTCACCCTGCCCTCGCTGGAGGACGCCGCCAGGGCGGACGCCCCCGCCGGTGCCCGGAGCGGTCGCGTCGGCCACGTCCTCGTCGTGGACGACGACCACGCCTTCGGCTCCTCGGTCGCCGGTCTGCTCCGCGACGAGGCGACCCGGGTCAGCGTCGCCCACGACGCCGGCACGGCCCTGGCGATGCTGCAGGACGACGTCGACGCCGTCGTCCTGGACGTGCGCATGCCGGACACGACCGGCACGGCGCTGCTGGCTCGGATGCTGGACGAACGGCCGGGCCTGGCAGCCGTCCTGATGTCGAGCGGACCGAGCCCCGCCCCCGGCCCGTGGACGCGCACGGCGCGGTTCCTGCCGAAGGACCGGATCGACCGTGCCGCACTCGTCGCGGCACTCGACACCGAAGGGACAGCAGGACCGTGATCGAGGAGAACGGACGGCGACGGGTGCTCGTCGTCGACGACACCCACGCCCACCGCTACCTCATGGCCACCTGGCTGCGCGCCGCCGGCTACGCGGTGGCGGAGGCCGCCACCGGGAGCGAGGCGCTGCAGCGCGCCTCGGCCGAGTTCGACACCGTGGTCCTCGACGTCAACCTGCCGGACGTCTCGGGGGCGGAGGTGTGCCGGGAGCTGAAGAACAGGCCGGAGACGTCCCCCGTGCCCGTCCTGCACGTGTCGGCCACGTCGATCGACGCGGCGGCCCGCACGGCCGGGTTGCAGCACGGCGCCGACGCCTACCTGCCCGAACCCCTCGACCGTGACGAGTTCCTCGCCACCGTGGGCGCGCTGTGCCGCAGCTACGACGAGAAGCGAGGGGCGCACCGGACCGCGCAGCGGCTCGACGACCTCGGCACGGCGCTGGTCCCCCTGCACTCGGCGCGCTCCGCCGAGGAGGCGGTGGACCTCGCGGCCCGGGGCGCGTCGAGCGTCCTCGGACGTGCCGCGATCGCCATGGTGGTCGTCGATGCCGACCACGTCCTGCGCACCGTGTGCCCGGCGCCGGGCGCCCCGCTGGTCCGCGGTGCCGGCGAGACGCCCGTCCCGCCGCCGGGAGGGGTCAGCTCGGCGCTGCTGCCGAGGGAACGCGTCCCCGCGCCGTGGCGGGAGCTGCTCACGCAGGCCGGGGTGGGGCCCTCCTCGTGGTGGACCACGTGGATGCGCGACGCCCGCGGGCGGCTCGTCGGCGGCCTCGGCGTCCAGCTGGCCGACTCCGAGACCGGCCCGACGGACGACGACCGGGAGACCGTGCGACGGTTCACGCAGGCGACCGCGGTGGCGCTGGCCAACCTGCGCCTGCTCGCCGAGGAGCACCGGATCACCCGCGCCCTGCAGGACGCGCTGCTCCCGTCCGACCTCACGGTGCGCCCCGGGTTCGACGTCTCCGCGTGCTACGAGGCCTCGGACGACCTGCTGGACGTCGGGGGCGACTTCTACGACGCCTTCGACCTCCCCGACGGCCGGGTCGCGGTGGTGATCGGCGACGTCCAGGGCCACTCCCTGCACGCCGCCACCGTCATGGGCGAGCTCCGTCTGACGCTGCGCGCCTACCTGCGCGAGGGGCACGGGGCGGAACGCGCGCTGGAGCTGCTCAACGAGGTGCTGCGCACCGACCACACCGAGACCGCGACGGTGTGCGTCTGCCTCGCGGACCCGGTCACCGGCGAGGTCGAGCTGACCGACGCCGGGCACCTGCCGGCGATGCTCGTCCGCTCCGACGGCACGGCACGGCCGGTGAAGTCCACCTCCCGGCTGCTGGGGCTGCCGAGCCCGGAGAGCCGCCCGCCGTACCGCACCACGCTGGCGGTCGGTGACCTGCTGGTCCTGGCCACGGACGGACTGGTCGAGCGCCGGGACGGCTCGCTGCGCGACGGCCTGGCCCGGCTCCGGACCGCCGCCGCGCAGATCCCCGGGACCTGCCCCGACGACGCGTGCCAGCACCTGCTCGACGCCTTCGACGACGGCGCGCGCGAGGACGACGTGGCCGTGGTGATCGTGCGCCGCACGAGCGGGGCCGCTCAGTAGGGTCAGGGCATGCCACCCCTGGAGCCACGGGCGATCCTGGCCGGCAGGCCCACCGCCCGGCCGTCGGTGGGGGTCGTCGTCACGGTGGCCACGTCCTCCCTGTGCCTGGCGGTGGCTCTCGCCCTGCTGCTGCGGGACGGTGCGGACGGCGTGGTCACGGCGGTCGTCCTGGCGCTCGTCCCCCTGCCGCTGCTGCTCGCCGGGGTCCTCGCGCTCGACCGCCTCGAGCCCGAACCCCCCGACGTCCTCGTCGCCGCGTTCGGCTGGGGTGCGGGCGTCGCCGTCCTGCTCGCCACGCTCCTCAACACCGCCGGGCTGGACCTCGTGTGGCGGCCGATGCTCGGCGCCGAGCTCGGCCGGTACGCCACGGCGTCCCTCACCGCCCCGGTCGTCGAGGAGCTGGCGAAGGGCGCGGTGCTCGTGGGGCTGCTCTGGTTCAGGCGCCACGAGCTCAACGGTCCCACTGACGGCATCATCTACGGCTCCACGGTGGCCCTGGGCTTCGCCACCGTGGAGAACATCAGCTACTACGCCACCGCTCCGGCCGGGACGCTGGCGGGGACCTTCGTCGTGCGGGGGATCGTCTCCCCGCTGCTGCACCCCCTGTGCACGTCCCTGATCGGCGTGGGCGTGGCCGCGGCGGCCCTGCGCCGGCCCGGACGGCGTGCGCTGCCCGTCGTGGCCGGCGTGGCCGGGGCGACCGCGCTGCACGCCCTGTGGAACGCCTCGACGGCGGCGGGTGCTCTCGGTCTCGGGGTCGCGTACCTGCTGGGCGCCGGCGTGCTGGTGGCGCTCGGCGTCGTGCTGCACCGCGACCGCCGTCGGATCGTCGGCCTGGTGCGCCGGCACCTGCCCCGCTACCAGGAGCTCGGCGTGATCGGCACGGGCGACCTGCGGATGCTGTCGTCGCTGCGGGCACGGCAGCGGGCCCGCGAGCAGGTCCGCGGTGCCCTCGGCCGGGGCGCGGCGCGGGCCCTGGCGGACTACCAGCAGGCCGCCACCGAGCTGGCGATGCTGCACCGCCGGTACGACCTGGGCCTGGTGGACGACGACGCGTTCGTGGCCCGCCGCGACCCGCTGCTGCTGCTCATGGGGCACGCACGGGTCGTCTTCGCGCGCTGACGGAGGGCTGCGGCCCACGGTCTACGGCAGGGCCCACCGGCGACGGTCAGGGGAGCTCGAGCCCGAGGAACTCCGCGACCCGCGCCGAGGCGGGTGCGGCGCGGAGCCGCTCCGGGGTGTCGGCCTGCAGCAGCCGCCCTGCGTCCATCACGGCGACCCGGTCGGCCACCGTGAAGGCCTCGGCGTGGTCGTGGGTGACGAACACCGCCGTCGTGCGGGTCGCCCGCAGCGTGTCGCGCACGTCGATCGCGAGCTTCTCGCGCAGCTGCCGGTCCAGGGCGGACAGCGGCTCGTCGAGCAGCAGCAGCCGCGGCCGCGGGGCCAGGGCCCGGGCCAGCGCGACCCGCTGCTTCTCCCCGCCGGACAGCGTCGACACGGCCCGCCGCGCGTACCCGGCCAGCCCGACGTCCGCGAGCAGCTCGGCCACCCGGTCGCGCCGCTGCGCCGCGGGGATCCCCTGCATCTCCAGCCCGTAGGCGACGTTCCGGCCCACGTCCCGGTGCGGGAACAGCTGACCGTCCTGGAACAGCAGGCCGAACCCGCGCCGATGCACCGGCACGCGGGCCAGGTCCTGCCCCGCGAACGACACCGACCCCGCCACCAGCGGCTCCAGCCCCGCGACCGCGCGCAGCAGCGACGACTTGCCGCAGCCGCTCGGCCCGAGCAGCGCCAGGACCTCGCCCGTCGCGACGTCGAGCGACACGTGGTCGACCGCCGTCGTGCCCGCCTCGTGCCGCGTGCCCTCGTAGCGCACGACGACGTCACGGACGCTCAGGCCCTCGGCCCCGGACATCAGAACTCCCCTCCGCCCGCGTCACCGCGCAGGCGTTCCGCCACCATCATGACCGTCGCGGTGAGCACGGCCAGCACCACGGACGCCGCGAGCGCCATCCCGTAGTTCTCCGCCCCGGGCCGGCCGATGAGCCGGAAGATGACGACCGGCAGCGTCGCCGCGTCGGGGCGGGCGAGGAACGACGTCGCGCCGAACTCGCCGAGCGACACCGCGAACGCGAACCCGACGGCCAGCCCGAGGGACCGGGCGGTCAGGGGGCCGTCGACGGTCCGCAGCACCCGGCCCGGGGCGGCACCCAGGGTGGCGGCGACCTCGCGCAGCCGCGGGTCGATCGCCCGCACCACGGGCAGCACGGTGCGGACCACGAGCGGGATCGCGACGACCGCCTGCGCGATCGGCACGAGCAGGCCCGAGGTCCGCAGGTCGACGTCGAGCCCGAGCGGCCGGTCCAGGGTGATGAGGAACCCGAACCCGACGGTCACCGCGGAGACCCCGAGGGGCAGCATGAACGCGGCGTCCAGCGCCCCGACGGCCCGACGCAGCCCGGCCGACCGGGGACGGCGCGAGACGACCAGGGCCACGAGCCCGCCGACGACGACGGCGATGAGGGCGGCCAGCACGGCTGTGCGCAGCGAGTTCACCGTCGCCTCCCACACGGTGACGGACAGCGCGTTGCGGCCCCCGGTCGTGCCGAGGGCGACGTAGTTGTCGAACCCCCAGGTGCCGTCGGGCGTCCGCAGCGAGCGGGCGACCAGACCCGCGAGCGGCACGACGACCAGCAGGCCGACGACGGCGACGGTCGCGGCCGCCGGGACGGCGTCGCTGGCCCGTCGCCAGGAGAAGCGGTGCGCCGCGGACCGGTCGCTGGTCAGGTGCAGCGCGCGCTCGCGGCGGGCACGCAGCCGGGCGCTGACGAGCAGTGCTCCGGTGACGACCACGAGCTGCAGGATGCTGAGCACGGCGGCGGCGCGCAGGTCGAGGAACTGGGTGGTGCGGATCCAGATCTCGGTCTCGATCGTGCCGTACCGCATGCCCCCGAGCACCAGGACGACGCCGAACGCCGTCGAGCAGAACAGGAAGACCACGGCGGCCGCGGACGCGATCGCGGGCCCCAGCGCCGGCAGGGTGACCGTGCGGAAGGCCCGCCACGGGCTCGCGCCGAGGGAGCGGGCCGCCTGCTCGGCCCGCGGGTCGAGCCGCTCCCACAGCCCGCCGACGGTGCGCACGACGACGGCGTAGTTGAAGAACACCAGGGCCACGACGACCCCGGCGAAGGACTCCTCGATGCCGAGCCACCCGAAGGTGCCGCCCGGGGCGAACAGCGCCCGGAAGGCCACGCCGACCACGACGGTCGGCAGCACGAACGGCACGGTCACCAGGCCGCGTGCCAGCGCCCGGCCCGGGAACCGGCACCGGTAGAGCACGTAGGCGCCGGGCAGCCCGAGCAGGACGGCCAGGACCGTGCCGACGGACGCCTGGGCGAGGGTCTGCCCGACGACGCGCCACGTGCGGGGCTGGGACAGGACCTCCGCGAACCCGGACAGGTCGAGCGCGCGAGTGCCGCCGTCGTCGGTGAAGAACCCCTGGACGACGAGCGCCGCCACGGGCCACGCGAAGAACACCCCGAGGAACAGCAGGGGCAGGCCCGCGGCGAGGACCCACCACAGCCAGGTCCCCGGGGCGGGCCGACGGCGGGGCGGCCGCAGGGACGCCCCGCCGCTGGTGGAGGGCGTCACCCGATGACCGTGGCCGTCCACTGCTCGATCCACTCGTCACGGTGCGCGGCGATCTCGTCCGGCGCGACGTCGAACGGTTCCTCGGCGAGGGGGGCGAACTCCTCCCACTCGGCCGGCAGCTCGACGGTGTCGTCGGCCGGGTACATGTACATGTTCGCGGGGATGTCGGCCTGCACCTCGGCGGAGGCGAGGAAGTCCACCAGGGCCCGGGCGCCGTCGGGGTTGTCGGTGCCGGCGAGGACGCCGGCGTACTCGACCTGGCGGAAGCAGGTGTCCAGCAGCGCCTCGGTGGTGCTCTCGCTGCCGTCCTCGGTCACGGTGAAGGCCGGAGAGGTGGCGTAGGAGAGCACGATCGGCCGCTCACCGCCCTCGCCGGCCCCGGAGAAGTCGACGTAGTAGGCGTCCGACCAGCCGTCGGTGACCTTGAGACCGTTGTCCGAGAGGTCGGCCCAGTACTGCTGCCAGCCGTCCTCCCCGAAGGCGTCGACGGTGGCGAGCAGGAACGCGAAGCCGGGCGACGAGGTCGCCGGGTTGGTCACGACCGTCAGGTCCTCGTACGCGGGGTCGGTCAGGTCCTCGAGGGTGCTCGGCGGCTCGACGCCCTCGGCCTCGAACCAGGTGGTGTCGACGTTGAGGCAGACGTCGCCCTTGTCGATCGGGGTGAGCCCCTCGAGCGCCGGGTCGACGAGCCCGGTCGCGGACTGGTCGAGGTCGGCCGGCGTGTACGGCTCGAAGACGTCGGCCTCGACGGCACGCGAGGCGAAGGTGTTGTCCACGCCGTAGACGACGTCGCCGAGCGGGCTGTCGGCCGTGAGCACGAGCTGGTTGACCAAGGTGCCGGCGTCGCCGGCGGCGACCTGCTCGACGGTGAGCCCGGTCTCCTCCTCGAACGACTCCAGGACCCCCTCGCTCAGGGCGAAGGAGTCGTGCGTGACGAGCGTGACGGTACCGGACAGCTCCGGCGTGGCGCTCGCGTCGGCGGAGCCCGCGGAGCTGCTGGGCGCTGCTCCGGGGGACTCCTCGCCGCCGCAGGCGGCCAGCGCGGGCAGCAGCGCGACGACGGCGGTGGTCGCGACGGTGCGACGGAGACGATGACTCATGTGTCCTCCTCAGACGTTCGAGAAGGGGGTCCGCCGCTCGGAGGGTCCGAGGCGACGGGATCGAGAAGCCCGACTTCCTCCACCGGTGCTAACCGGATCAGGTTCGAGGGTCTGCGGTGGTCCGCACTCTCAGCGCCGATGGCGCTCCCCTGTCGTTCCCCCCGAGCCTACACACCTCGAGCACGCTACGGTGGTGGCGTCCGTGGCGCGGACCTCCCGACGGAGTCCGTCCGTGACCGCCCGGCGCACCGAACGACTGGAGGACCCGTGGAGCTGTCCAAGAGCACCGAGCCGACGCTGGCCGTGAAGGTCGGGACGATCGCGGCGACCCTCGCCGCCGGCTGGGTGGCCCAGAAGATCATCAAGACGATCTGGGAGAAGGCCACGGGCAAGGAGGCCCCGATCGACCTGGACGCGGACGACATCCCGATCGTCCAGGCGATCACGTTCGCCGCCGTCACGGGTGGCGCCGCGGTGATGGCCCGCCGGCTCGCGAAGCAGGGGGTCGTCAAGGCGGTCGACCGCCGCGCCAAGAAGATCTCGACGGTCTGAGTCCCGGACTCGCGGGGCGGCTCGTTCGCCCCGCGAGCGGTCGGACGGTGACCGGCGCGCCTCGCGAGAGGTCGGACCGGTACCGGTGCTCAGCGCCGGGTGCTCTGACGTCGACGGGCCAGCTGGGCCTCGTGCCCGTGCGGGCGGTCCACGCTGTGGACCGCGTCGAGCGCGGCCTGCAGCCGGTCGTCAGGCTCTCCACGGGACGTGCGGAGCTCGCTGACGACCTGTGACGCCGCTGACTGCATCGGGATCCCGGCTCGTGCGGCGACCTCGCCGAGCAGGTCCGTGGCGTCGGCCTCGTCCAGGCCCCGCACGATCATGAGGGCACCCTTGACCTGTTCGACGGCGGCGGCGGAGACCATCGCCCGCCCGACGGCACGGTGGGACTCGCGGTCCAGCACCTCGCGCGCGACCGGGCTGACGTCCAGCACATACCCGCCCACCCGGGCGATGGCCCCGTCCTCGTCCAGCTGCCCCCGACCCGTGACGACGACCGTACGTGCCTTGCCGTGCGGGTCGATGATGCGGTGGGCGCTGCTGAACGGCCGCCCGGCCCGCAGGGACACGATCGCCGTCCGCGACACGCGCGCCCGGTCGTCCGGGTGGGTCCGCGCCCGGATGATGTCCACGGTGGGTGTGAGATCGCCGGGCTCCGACCCGTACATCCGGTAGACCTCGTCGGACCACCACACGGCACCGGAGGGCGCGTCGATCCGGTACTGACCCACGACGAGCTGGGTCCCGGTGGAGAGTGCGTCGGTCACCGATGAGAGCGCGGAACTCTTCATGATCCGCGACGACGACAGCGAACTCATGTGTTCTCCTCCCGACGATCTCACCGGGCCGGGCCGGGCCGGTGTGGCCCACCGTACTCCGCGGAGTCACGAGCGCCACCTGGGCGGACGTCTTCACCCGCGGGTTTCACCCGCCGACGCTGTGCGCGTCCTGGGTCGTCGTCCGGGCCATGGTCACCGACTGCTCGCGGCGGTGCGCCCGCACGGACCACGCGACCGCCGCGGCCCAGAGCACGACGACGGCGGCGAGGACCACCGTCGTCCAGGCCGGCGCGAGGTCGACCGTGGCGAGCAGGGTCCGGCTGTTGGTGAGCACGATGACGCCACCGACCGCCGATCCGAGCACCCGGGGCGGCACGAGCCGGACCAACCAGGCCGCGACCGGCGCGGCGACGAGGCCGCCCAGCAGCAGGGCGGTGGCCCACATCGGGTCGATGCCCGCCGTCCCGAGGCCCACGAGGAAGCCCAGGCTGGCCGCCACGGCGACGAAGAACTCGCTGGTGTCGATCGAACCAATGACCTTGCGGGGCTCCAGGCGTCCGCTGGCGAGGATCGCCGGCGTCCCGACCGGCCCCCAGCCGCCACCACCGGTGGCGTCGAGGAAGCCGCCGACCAGGCCGAGGGGCGCGAGGAAGCGGCGACGCAGCGGCTGGCCGATCTTGTCGGTGCGCAGACCGCGGAACGTGAACCGGGACAGCACGTACACGCCGAGCGCGAGCAGCAGCACCGACATGACCGGCTTGGCGAGATCGGTCGACAGCCACGACAGGAACGTCGCCCCGGCGAACGCGCCGATCGCCCCCGGCACGCCGATGCGCGCGACGACGCGCCAGTCCACGTTGCCGAACCGCCAGTGCGACGCCCCCGACGCGAGCGTGGTCCCGATCTCCGCGAGGTGCACCGTGGCCGACGCTGCGGCAGGGTTGGTCCCGATCGCCAGGAGCAGCGTCGTCGACGTGACGCCGTAGGCCATGCCCAGGCTGCCGTCGACGAGCTGAGCCCCCAGGCCCACGAGAGCGAGCAGCACCAGTGTCTGCATCACGAGTCCCTCCGTCCGTGCGTGGTCGGTGACCCCGCTGAATCGACTATATCCGATCGGGCTAGTCGGGTTTAACGATACGCAGCATCCTGGTCGGATCTGCGTCGACGGACCCGGAGAGGGGCCGCGATCAGGGGTTCTGCCAGGCGGAGTCGCTGGACGTCAACGACCGGATCTCGTCCGGGAGGGATCCCGCCGCCAGGTCGGACACGGTGACCTCCTCCAGGACACGCCGCACGCTGGCCCGCAGGGCCACCCAGACGTGCAGGAGGTCGGCGGCGGCCCCCTCGTAGTCCAGGTCGGCGGGACGCTCGTCGCGGACGAACACCAGCGGGCCGTCGACGGCCCGCACGACGTCCGCCACCGTCACCTGGTCGGCGGGTCGTGCCAGGACGTAGCCGCCCCGCGCGCCCCGGCGGCTGGCCACGATGCCCTCGCGGCGCAGGTCACGCAGGATCGACTCGAGGAAGCGGTGCGGGATGTGCTGCGCCTCGGCCAGCGACTCGGCGGGCACGGGTGCACCGTCGTCGCCCGCGGCGAGCTCGGCCGTCGCTCGCACCGCGTAGTCGGCCTTCGCCGAGACCCTCACCCTGGTTCCTCCCGTTCAGCAGTCCGCCCCGCACGCTCACCGCGCACCCTGCGCTCATCGTAGAGGTGGAGAGCGGGCCGTCCGCCACGGACCCGTCCGCGATGCCGGCACGCCGCCGCGGGCGGGGTGGTCGCCGTCCGCGCGGTCCGCTGCGGTCTCGGGGGTTCGGGGGAAAGGCAGCAGGCCCCCCACCTGTGGGGTGGGGGGCCTGCTGTGAAGGGTGTCCGGCGGCGTCCTACTCTCCCACCCCGTCTCCAGGGCAGTACCATCGGCGC
>NZ_JAUQYQ010000003.1:142318-620685 GCF_030588085.1 Isoptericola sp. b408 | reverse complement strand
TTGGCATTGACTATCAAGCACACTGTTGAGTTCTCAAACAACCGACACACACCATCCGAAAGCCGGAACCCTTCGTTCCGACCCCGTCCGGGGCAACCCTTCAACCTTACCCGAACCGATCCGCCCCGTCAAACTCGATCTCAGAGATCCGAGCGGTGGGACCGACCGTCTCGAGCTGATCGGGCATATAACTGTACCTGATCCAAGAGGTCTGTGGGAAGTCCGCTCAGCGAGACCGGCCACTGTTCCGGATCGTGCCGGTCTGGTGTCCGTCGCTCCCTGCCGGGCGAACGACCAGAACATTACACACCCTCTGACCCGCACGACAAATGCGCAGGTCAGAGGGTGTTTCGTCAGTCGACGACGGCGACGGCGAGGGTCTTCTTGCCGCGCCGCAGCACGGCATAGCGTCCGTGGAGCAGGCGCTCCGCCGCGAGGACGTCCTCGTCGTCCGAGACCTTGACGTTGTTGACGTAGGCACCGCCGTCGGCGATCGCCCGCCGGCCTGCCGCCTTCGACGGCACCAGGCCGCTGTCCACGAACGCGTCGAGGACGCTGGCGCCCGGCCGGACGACGGCGCGCGGCAGCTCGGCCGTCGCGGCGCCGAGCGTGCCGGCGTCCAGCTCGGTCAGCTCGCCCCGCCCGAACAGGGCCTGACTGGCGGCGATGACGGCGTCGGTCGCCTCCTGGCCGTGCACCAGCGTCGTCACGTCGTTCGCGAGGGTGCGCTGCGCGACCCGGGCGAAGGGGCGCTCGGCGACCTCCCGCTCGAGCTCCTCGATCTCCGCGCGGCTGCGGAAGGTGAAGATCTTCAGGAAGCGGACGACGTCGGCATCGGACTGGTTCAGCCAGAACTGGTAGAAGGCGTACGGGCTCATGAGCTCGGGGTCGAGCCAGACCGCGCCGCCCTCCGTCTTGCCGAACTTGGTCCCGTCGGCCTTGGTGATCAGCGGCGTGGTCATGGCGTGCACCGCGACACCCTCGGTACGCCGGATCAGCTCGACACCCGACAGCAGGTTGCCCCACTGGTCGTTGCCGCCGGTCTGCAGGGTGCAGTCGTAGCGCCGGTACAGCTCGCGGAAGTCGATCCCCTGGAGGATCTGGTAGCTGAACTCCGTGAACGACAGTCCTTCGTCGCTGCGCAGGCGCCGCGCGACGGTGTCCTTGGCCAGCATCGTGCCGAGCCGGTAGTGCTTACCGACGTCCCGCAGGAAGTCGATCGCCGACAGCCCGGACGTCCAGTCGAGGTTGTTCACGACGCGGGCGGGGTTGTCCCCCGTCAGGTCAAGGAACCGGGACACCTGTGCGCGGATCTTCTCGGTCCACTCCGCGACGGTCTCCTTGGTGTTGAGGACCCGCTCCCCGGACTCGCGCGGATCCCCGATCATCCCGGTGGCGCCGCCCACGAGCGCGATGGCGCGGTGGCCCGCGAGCTGCAGGTGCCGCAGCAGGATCAGCTGGACCAGGTGGCCGTGGTGCAGGCTCGGCGCGGTGGGGTCGAACCCGCAGTAGTACGTGACCGGCCCCTTCGAGAGTGCCTCGCGCAGCGCGGCCTCGTCGGTGGACTGCGCCACCAGGCCTCGCCAGTGCAGCTCGTCGAGAACGTCGGTCACCGTGGTGCTCCTTCAGGTCAGCAGAGACGGCCCGGACGGGCCGACCCCCCTAGTGTGCCCGACGTCCACGGGCGTCTCCGAGGACGTGTCCCGGCGGAGGGTTGCCGGAGGGTCAGGGGGTCACCGCACCCGCCCGGCCACCGGGCGGTAGGCGGAGACGGTCGGCTCGTCGACCAGCCAGGACCGCCAGCCGAACCGCGCAGGATCGGCCCCCTCGCCGCTCACCCCGACGCGCGGACCGGTCGCGACGGTCCGCGGCAACGGGTCCACCGGCAGCTGGACGACGACCGTCCCCGACGGTTCGGTGACGTCGCGGGCGTCGTCCTGCAGGTCGAGCGCCATCGCGACCGCGAGCCGCGCCGGTCCACGGGCGATCTGACGGGCTGAGTCGCACCGGCCGGCGGCCTCGCGCCGTCCCTGCGCCAGCGGCTGTCCCTCGACGACCTCGCCGGCCCGGACGAGCACCGCGGCCGCCTCGCCGACGGGTCCGCACACGATGTTGACGCAGTGGTGCAGGCCGAGGTGCCGGTAGACGTACAACCGGCCCGGGCGTCCGAACATCGACCGGTTGCGCGCCGTCGGCCCCCGGAAGGCGTGCGACGCCGGGTCGTCGGCGCCGCCGTACGCCTCGACCTCGGTGATGCGCAGCGTCACGTCGCCGTCGGGGTGCCGGCGCACGAGATAGGCGCCGAGCAGGTCGCGAGCCACGTCGTGCACGCTGCGGGCGTACCAGGACGTCCCGGGGACCTGCCACGGCACCGCGGCGGCCTGCTCGTGCGTCGAGCTGCTCATGACGCCTCCTTCGCCCGGGCGGGTCCGCGCAGCCGCCCGACACCGTCGAGACGCACGTCGGCCCGCTCGCGCGTCTGCTCAGCAGCGTAGTGCGCGGCCTCGTCGCGCATCCACCGCACCCAGTGTCCCCGCTGCCCCTCGCCGTCGCGCTCGAGACCCCGGCGCAGGCGTTCGTCGTCGTCCGCCTCGACCCAGACGCGCAGCGCGGCCCACGGGTCGACACCGCGGGCGGCGGCCCCGCACCCCTCGATGACGAGGACCGGCGCCGGGGGCACCGTGTGGCTCTCGGCCCAGGTGCCCTCGATCCAGTCGTACCGGCGGTACTCCCCCGGCCGGCCCGCGGCGAGCGGGGCCAGCACGAGGTCGGCCAGTCGCCGGGCGCCCCCGTCGGGCCCGTCCTGCCATCCCTCGTAGAGGTCGTCCATGTGCACCACCTGGGCGTCGAGCTCGACGGCGAGCTGGACGGCGAGGGTCGACTTGCCGGACCCGGCCGGCCCGTCGACGCACACGAGCCGGGTGCGGCGCCACGCGGTCGGCGCACCCGGTCCGGGCAACCGGGGCGCCGCGGCGTGGACGCGGTGCACCAGCACGGCGAGCACGTCCGGGGTGACGGTCACTCAGCCCTCGGCCCAGAAGCGGAACTCGGTGGCTCGTTCCTTGGCCGCGTCGAGCTGCTCGGCCACCCGCGCCGGCGCGGTCCCGCCCACCGCGTCACGGGAACCGACGGAGCCCGCCACCGAGAGCACCTCGCGCACGGCGGGGGTCAGGTGCTCCGAGATGCCGGACAGGTCGTCGTCGGACAGGTCCCACAGCTCGATGTCGCGGTCCTCGCACACCCGCACGCAGGTCCCGGCGACCTCGTGCGCGACCCGGAAGGGCACGCCCTGGCGCACGAGCCACTCGGCGACGTCCGTCGCCAGCGAGAAGCCCTGCGGGGCGAGCTCGGCCATCCGGGCGGTGTCGAACGTCAGGGTCCGCACCATCCCGGCGAAGGCCGGCAGCAGCACCGTGAGCGTGCTCACCTGGTCGAAGACCGGCTCCTTGTCCTCCTGCAGGTCGCGGTTGTACGCCAGCGGCAGGCCCTTGAGCGTCGTGAGCAGGCCTGTGAGGTCGCCGACGAGCCGCCCCGACTTGCCGCGCGCCAGCTCGGCGATGTCCGGGTTCTTCTTCTGCGGCATGATGCTCGACCCCGTCGACCAGGCGTCGTCGAGCCGGACGAACCCGAACTCCTTGGTGTTCCACAGGATGATCTCCTCGGAGATCCGGGAGAGGTCGATACCGATCATCGCCGCGACGAACGCGAACTCGGCCACGACGTCCCGCGCCGCGGTCCCGTCGATGGAGTTCTCCACGGGGCCGTCGAACCCGAGCCCCTCGGCCACCGCCGCCGGGTCGAGACCCAGGGAGGAGCCTGCGAGCGCCCCGGAGCCGTACGGCGACCGGCCCGCCCGCACGTCCCAGTCGATGAGCCGGTCGACGTCGCGCAGCAGCGGCCAGGCGTGCGCGAGCAGCTGGTGCGCCAGCAGCACCGGCTGGGCGTGCTGCAGATGGGTCCGTCCCGGCATGACGGCCTCGCCGGCCGCCTCGGCCTGCGTGATGAGCTCGTCGACGACGGTCACGACCTGCTCGGCGATGACGCGGGCGTGGTCGCGCAGGTACATGCGCACCTGGGTGGCGACCTGGTCGTTGCGCGACCGTCCGGCGCGCAGCTTGCCGCCCAGCTCGTCGCCGGCCCGCTCGAGCAGGCCCCGCTCCATCGCGGTGTGCACGTCCTCGTCCTCGGGTGCCGCGACGAACGCGCCGGAGGCGACGTCCTCGGACAGCCGGTCGAGCGCCTCGTGCATGGCGGTCAGCTCGTCGTCGGTGAGCAGACGCGCCGCGTGCAGCACCTGGGCATGGGCGCGCGACCCCCGGATGTCGTACGGGGCCAGCGCCCAGTCGAAGTCGGTCGACTTGCTCAGCCGTGCCAGCTCGGGAGCGGGGCCGCCGGCGAACCGGCCGCCCCACAGGGCGACCGGCCCCTCGCTCGGGACGCCGTCGGGCAGGCTGTCGTCGTTCCTCGTCACAGCGTCCCCGTCCCGAGGTCCGGGCCGTTGCCGAACCGCTCGTCGCGGGCGGCGGCCTGCTTGGCGGCCAGCCCGTAGATCTCGATGAAGCCCTTGGCGTGCGACTGGTCGAAGGCGTCGCCCTCGTCGTAGGTGGCGAGGTTGAAGTCGTACAGCGACGCCTCCGAGCGGCGGCCCGTGACGGTGGCCCGGCCGCCGTGCAGCACCAGACGGATGTCGCCGGAGACGTACTTCTGGGTGTCTGCCACGAAGGTGTCCAGGCTCTTCTTCAGCGGGGAGAACCACATGCCGTCGTAGACGAGCTCGGTCCAGCGCTGCTCCACACCCTTCTTGAAGCGGGCCTGCTCCCGCTCGAGGGTGACGTTCTCCAGCTCCTGGTGGGCCGCGATGAGAGCCATGGCGCCCGGCGCCTCGTAGACCTCGCGGGACTTGATGCCCACGAGGCGGTCCTCGACGATGTCGATGCGACCCACCCCCTGGGCGCCCGCCCGGCGGTTCATCTCCTCGATGGCCTGCAGCGGCGTGACGGCCACGCCGTCGAGCGCCACCGGCACACCGTGCTCGAACGTGACGACGACCTCGTCGGCCACCGGCGGGAACGTCGGGTCGTCGGTGTAGGAGTAGACGTCCTTGGTGGGCTCGTTCCAGATGTCCTCCAGGAACCCCGTCTCGACGGCGCGGCCCCAGACGTTCTGGTCGATCGAGAACGGGTTGTTCTTCGTCGTCGCGATCGGCAGGTCGTGCTTCTCGGCGTAGTCGATCGCCTTCTCGCGGGTCAGGGCGAGGTCCCGGACGGGGGCGATCGAGGTCAGCTCCGGCGCCAGCGACGTGGTCGCCACCTCGAAGCGGACCTGGTCGTTGCCCTTGCCGGTGCAGCCGTGGGCGACGGTGGTCGCGCCGAACTGCCGGGCGGCGCGCACCAGGTGCTTGACGATGACCGGGCGGGAGATGGCCGAGACCAGCGGGTAGCGGTCGAGGTAGAGGCCGTTGGCCTGCAGGGCGGGCATGCAGTACTCGTTCGCGAACTCGTCGCGGGCGTCGGCGACGTAGGCCTCCACCGCGCCGCAGTCGAGCGCGCGCTTGCGGATGACCTCGAGGTCCTCGCCGCCCTGGCCCACGTCCACGGCGACGGCGACGACCTCGGCCCCGGTGGCCTCGGCGATCCAGCCGATGGCCACGGAGGTGTCCAGGCCGCCCGAGTAGGCGAGCACGACGCGATCAGTCATGAGGGTCTTCTTCCTTGCGTTGCGGTCGATGTCGAGTCTGGCAGGCTCAGGCGTCCTGGGGCGCCGTGAGCTCGAGGAACCGGCGGGCGAGCTCGTCGCCGCCGGCGGGGTCGCGGCCGATCACGAGGATCGTGTCGTCCCCGGCGATGCAGCCGAGGACGCCCGGGAGGACGGAGTGGTCGATGGCCGAGGCGAGGTAGTTGGCGGCGCCCGGCGGGGTGCGCAGCACCACCTGGTTGCCGGACGACTCGGCGGAGACCAGCAGGTCGGCGCAGAGCCGGGCCAGACGCGCCGCGAGGTAACCACCGTCGTGGCCGTCCACGCCGGCGGCCCGCACGCTGCGGTCGCCGCCCTCCCCCGGGACGGCGTAGACGAGGGCGCCGGACGCGCTGCGGACCTTCTCGGCCCGCAGCTCGATGAGGTCGCGCGAGAGCGTCCCCTGGGTGACCGACAGCCCCTCGCCGGCCAGCTCGCGAGCGAGCTCTGCCTGGGAGTGGATCGCGGTGCGCTGCAGGATCTCGGTGATGCGGGCGTGGCGGGCCGCCTTGGTGGTGGGCGCGTGGCCGGGCGAGGTGGTCATCGGTCCTCCAGCAGGAAGGTCAGCACGGCCTTCTGGACGTGGCGGCGGTTCTCGGCCTCGTCCCACACCTTCGACCGGGGTCCGTCGATCACGTCGGCGGCGACCTCCTTGCCACGGTACGCGGGCAGGCAGTGCAGGAAGATCGCGTCGGGGGCGGCCGAGTCCATCAGCTCCGGCGTCACCTGGTACGGCAGGAGGTCGGTGGCCCGCCGGGCCGCGGAGGCCTCGGAGCCCATGGAGACCCAGGTGTCGGTGACGACGACGTCGGCGCCGGCGACGGCGGACGTCGCGTCGGTCGTCACCGTGACGGACCCGCCCGTGGTGGCGGCGATCTCCTCGGCGCGGCGCACCACGTCGTCGTCCGGCAGGTACCCCTCGGGGCCGGCCACGCGGACGTGCAGCCCGGCCGTCGCCCCGCCCACCAGGTACGAGGCGCCCATGTTGTTCGCGGCGTCGCCGACGTAGGCGAGCCGCTGGCCCGCCAGTGCGTCCAGGCCGCCGCGGTGCTGGGCGACCGTGAGCAGGTCCGCCAGGATCTGGCACGGGTGGAACTGGTCGGTCAGCGCGTTGACGACCGGCACCTGTGCGACGGCCGCCATCTCCTCGATCCGCTCCTGGCCGAAGGTCCGCCACACGATCGCCGAGACCTGCCGTTCCAGTACGCGCGTGACGTCCGCGACGGACTCCCGCTCGCCGACCTGTGCGAGCCGTCCGTCGACGACCATCGGGAAGCCCCCGAGCTCGGCGACCCCCGCGGAGAACGACGTCTGCGTGCGCAGGGTGGGCTTGTCGAACAGCAGGGCGACGCTCTGCGGGCCGGCGAGCGGCGCGCGTGCGTACGGCGACTCGCGCAGGTCGAGCGCGAGCCGCAGCACCTCGCGCTGCTCGGCGGGCGACAGGTCGTCGTCGCGCAGGAAGTGGCGGGGCATCTCAGCCCTCCTTCGGGGGCTCGGGCACGGCGACCTCGGCGAAGAACCGTGCGGCGTCCAGGGCCTGGTCCGTGGTGAGGATCAGCGGCGGGGCGAGGCGGACGGCGTCCGGGGCGACCGGGTTGACGATGAACCCGGCCTCGAGCGCGGCCGTCGCCACCTGCGCGGCCACGGGTCGGGTGAGCTCGACGGCCAGCAGCAGCCCGCGTCCGCGCACGCCGGCGACGAGCGGGTTGCCGGCGGTCGTGATCGCACGGCGCAGGGTCTCGCCGACCTGCCGCACGTGCGCCAGCAGGCGGTCTCGCTCGACGACGCCGATCGTGGCCAGCGCCGCCGCGGCCGCGACGGGGTTGCCACCGAACGTCGTGCCGTGCTGGCCGCGGCCGAGCAGCGTGGCGGCACGCTCGCCGTAGGCGATGACCGCGCCGATCGGGAACCCGCCGCCCAGACCCTTGGCGAGCGTGACGACGTCGGGCACGACGCCGGCGCCGATCTCCGGCTGCTGGTAGGCGAACCAGGACCCGGTGCGCCCCACGCCCGTCTGGACCTCGTCGAGCACGAGCAGCGCACCGGCGTCGTCGGTCAGCCGGCGGGCGAGGGCCAGGTACCCGGCGGGCAGCTCGCGCACCCCGGCCTCGCCCTGCACCGGTTCGACGACCAGCGCGGCGACCTCACCGCGTGCGGACACGGCGGCCGGCGAGAACGCCTCCTCCAGCGCGGTGGTGTCCCCGAACGGCACGTGCTCCACGCCGCCGGGCAGCGGCTCGAAGGGCTCGCGGTAGGCCGGCTTGTGGGTCAGGGCGAGCGCCCCCACGGTCCGGCCGTGGAAGCCGCCCTCCAGGGCGACGATCCGGGGGCGACCGGTGCGCCGGGCCATCTTGAACGCCCCCTCGTTGGCCTCGGTCCCGGAGTTGGCGAAGAAGACCCTGGACCCCGACGGCGCCTCGGCGAGCGCCAGCAACCGCTCGGCGAGCGTGATCTGCGGGGGGGTGCCGAAGAAGTTCGACACGTGGCCGAGGGTCCCCATCTGGGCACTGACGGCGGCCGTCAGCGTCGGGTGGGCGTGCCCGAGGGAGTTGACGGCGATCCCGGCCAGCAGGTCGAGGTAGCGCTTGCCGTCGGCGTCCCAGACGTAGGCACCCTCGCCGCGGACGAGGATCCGCTGCGGCGGACCGAAGGTGTCCATCACGGCACCCGTGTAGGCGTCCTGCCACTCCTGGGTGGTCAGCGCGCGGCGCGCGGCCATCTCGCTCATGCCGCCTCCTCCGTCGGGCCCGGGACGACCATCGTGCCGTTCCCGCGCGTGGTGAAGACCTCGAGCAGCACCGAGTGGGGCTGGCGGCCGTCGATGACCGACGCCCGCGGCACGCCGCCCTGCACCGCCCGCAGGCAGGCCTCCATCTTGGGCACCATCCCGGCGCTAAGGGTCGGCAGCAGCTCGCCGAGCTCGCCGGCGGTGATCTCCTCCACGAGCGAACCGCGGTCCGGCCAGTCGGTGTAGAGACCCTCGACGTCGGTGAGCACGATGAGCTTCTTCGCCCCGAGCGCCACCGCGAGCGCCGAGGCCGCGGTGTCGGCGTTGACGTTGAGCACCTGCGTGGGGTCGTCGACGTCGGGGGCCACGGTGGACACCACCGGGATGCGGCCGGCGTCGAGCAGGTCCTGCACGGCGCCGGGGTTGACCCGCACGACGTCGCCGACGAGGCCGACGTCCACGGCGGCGCCGTCGACGGTGGCGTGCCGCCGGACCGCGCCGAACAGCCCGGCGTCCTCCCCGGACAGCCCGACGGCGCGGGGCGCGTGGGCGTTGAGCAGGCCCACGAGCTCACGCTGGACCTGACCGGTGAGCACCATGCGCACGACGTCCATCGCCTCCGGCGTGGTGACGCGCAGCCCGCCGCGGAACTCCGAGGCGATGCCGACGCGGTCGAGCATCGAGGAGATCTGCGGACCGCCGCCGTGCACGACGACCGGGTGCAGGCCGACCTGGCGCAGGAACACCATGTCCTGGGCGAAGGCGGCCTTGAGCTCGGCGTCGACCATGGCGTTGCCGCCGTACTTGACCACGACGAGGGCGCCGGCGAACTCCTGCAGCCACGGCAGCGCCTCGATGAGCACCTCGGCCTTCTGGTCGGGGCGCAGGTCGGTCCGGGTGTCGAACCGGAACGCGGGGTCGGTCACGGGGTCGCTCATGAGGAGTACGCGCTGTTCTCGTGGACGTAGTCGTGGGTGAGGTCGTTGGTCCAGACCGTCGCGGTCGCGTCGCCGGCGTGCAGGTCGATCTCGACGTGCACCTCGCGGTCGGCGGCGAGGTCGACGAGCTCGCGCGGCTCGCCGACGCCCTGGGCCCGGCAGACCTGGACGCCGTTGACCGTCACGTCGAGGGTCAGCGGGTCGTACGGGGCGACGTCCTCGGGCACGGTGCCGACGGCGGCGACGATCCGGCCCCAGTTGGGGTCGTTGCCGAAGATCGCCGTCTTGACGAGGTTGGACCGGGTCACCGCCCGGGCGACCGCCACGGCGGCCTCCTCCGTGGTCGCGTTGAGCACGGACACGGCGATGTCGTGCCCGGCGCCCTCGGCGTCGCCGACGAGCTGGCGGGACAGGTCGGCGCAGACGGCGGTGACGGCCTCGGTCAGCGCCTGCGCGGTGACCTTGACGCCCGAGGCGCCGGAGGCGAGCAGGATCACGGTGTCGTTGGTGGACTGGCACCCGTCGGAGTCGACGCGGTCGAACGTCGAGCGGGTGGCGGCGCGCAGGGCCGCGTCCGCGGTGGCGGGATCCACGACGGCGTCCGTGGTGACCACGGAGAGCATCGTCGCCAGCGCGGGGGCGAGCATGCCCGCTCCCTTGGCCATGCCGCCCACGCTCCAGCCGTCGCGGTCGGCCACGGCCGTCTTGGCGACGGTGTCGGTGGTCATGATGGCGTGCGCCGCGTCGGTGCCGCCGTCGGCGGCGAGCCCGGCGGCGGCGGCGTCGATCCCGCCCAGCAGCGCGGGCATGTCGAGCCGGACGCCGATCAGACCTGTCGAGCACACCAGCACGTCCCCCGCCCCGACCTCGTCCTCCGGCGTGGCGGCCGCAGCGGACAGCACGCCCGCGACGTGCTCGGCCGTGCGGTGGGTGTCGGCGAAGCCCTCGGGACCGGTGCAGGCGTTGGCGCCGCCGGAGTTCAGGACCACGGCACGCGCGGCCCCGTCGGAGACCGCCTGCCGGGTCCACAGCACGGGAGCGGCCTGCACGCGGTTGCCGGTGAGCACGGCCGCCGCCGTGCGCGACGGGCCGTCGTTGACGACGAGGGCGACGTCGCGCCCACCGGAGGCCTTCAGTCCGCCCGCGACCCCGGCCGCGCGGAAGCCCCGGGGAGTGGTGACGGTCACGGGGCGACTCCTTCGGTGACGAGGCCGGCGGTCTCGGGCAGGCCGAGGGCGATGTTCATCGCCTGGACGGCCTGCCCGGCGGTGCCCTTGACGAGGTTGTCGATCGCGGTGACCGTGACGACTCGGCCGGCCGCCTCGTCGAGCGCGACCTGGACCAGGGCCGTGTTGCTGCCGATCGTCGCGGCGGTGGACGGCCACTGGCCCGCCGGCAGCAGCTCGACGAACGGCTCGTCGGCGTAGGCGGCCTCCCAGACGGCCCGCACCTCGTCCGCGTCGGCGTGCCGGCCCGGGGCGAACCGGGCGGTGGCGGTGGCGAGGATGCCCCGCGACATCGGCACGAGCGTCGGGGTGAAGCTGATCGTCACCGCCTCCGCCCCGGCGGTGCGCAGGTTCTGCGTGATCTCGGGGATGTGCCGGTGGGTGCCGCCGACGGCGTACGGGGACGCGGCACCGAGGCCCTCGGCCGCGAGCAGGTGCGGCTTGAGCGCCTTGCCGGCCCCCGAGAAGCCGTTGGCGAGCACGGCCACGAGGTCGGTCGGGTCGAGCAGCCCCGCGGCGACGCCCGGCTGCAGACCGAGGGTCACGGCCGTGACGTTGCACCCCGGGACGGCGATGCGCCGGGCGCCGACGAGCCGGTGACGCTGGGTGCCGCCGGCGGCGACGACGAGCTCGGGCAGGCCGTAGGGCCAGGTCCCGGCGTGCTGGGACCCGTAGTAGGCGCGCCAGTCGGCGGCCGAGGCGAGGCGGTGGTCGGCCCCCAGGTCGAGGACGAGCACGTCGTCGGGCAGCTGCGCGGCGATCTCGCCGGAGGCCCCGTGCGGCAGTCCGAGGACGACGACGTCGTGCCCGGCGAGCGCCTCGGCGGTCGTCGGTGCGAGGACGCGGTCGGCCAGCGACCGCAGGTGGGGCTGCAGCGCGCCGAGCCGGCTGCCGGCGTTGGCGTGGGCGGTGAGCGCGCCGATCTCGAGGGACGGGTGCTGCGTGGCGAGGCGCAGGAACTCGCCACCGGCGTACCCGGAGGCGCCGGCGACGGCGACGCGCAGCCGGTCCGGGGTCGAGGGGGTGCTGACCATGGCGCCACTATACATATCTATGCATGCGGCACGGAAACTATTCCAAATGCTGGTCCAGCGGCCGGTACATCACGTGCAGGCCGACGTACCCGTGGGCCGGGCTGCGGAAGGCCCGGGGCACCGTGCCCACGATGTCCCACCCGAGCGACCGCCACAACCGCACGGCGGCCGTGTTGGACTCCACGACCGCGTTGAACTGGATGCCGCGGTACCCCTCGGCGCGGTGCCAGGCGACCACGTGCTCGGCCAGGGCACGCGCCACGCCCCGGCCGCGCGCCTCCGGCGCCACCATGAACGCGGCGGTGCCGACGTGGTCGCCGTGACCGGGCTTGTTCGGCCCCATGCGCGCGGTGCCGAGGACCACGCCGTCCGACTCGGCGAGCACCGTCGCGGCCGGCGGCTCCGCCAGCCACAGCTCCTTCGCCTGCTCTCTCGTGAGGTCGGTGGGGTAGGTGTACGTCTCCCCCTCGCGAACGACCGGCTCGACGACCCGCCACAGGGCGGGCCAGTCAGCCGGCCGGGCCGCCCGGATCGTGGGGGTCGCCCCAGGGGACGCCGCACGGGTGCTCACGACGACATCGTCACACGACACCCGTGAGGCCGTAGTCTCGTCGCATGCGTGCAGTGGTGGCCCGCGCCGCGGGTGGTCCCGAGGTCCTGGAGTCCGTCGACCTGCCCGATCCCGAGCCCGGGCCCGGCCGGCTGCTGGTCCGCGTCGAGGCGGCCGGCGTCAACTTCATCGACACCTACCGCCGGGCCGGCGTCTACCCGATGGAGTACCCGCACGTCGTGGGGGTCGAGGGCGCCGGGGTCGTCGTGGACGTGGGGGCGGAGGTCCGAGGGTTCGCCGCGGGCGACCGGGTCGCCTGGCACGACGCCGCCGGCTCGTACGCCGAGCTCGCGCTCGTGCCGGCCGCCGGCGCCGTGCGCGTGCCCGACGCGCTGGACCTCGAGACGGCCGCCGCGCTCCCCCTGCAGGGGATGACCGCCCACTACCTGGTCGCCTCCACCTTCGAGGTCGGCCCCGGCCACGACGTGCTGCTGCACGCCGGGGCGGGCGGCGTCGGGCTGCTCGCGACCCAGCTCGCCACGGCCCGCGGCGGACGGGTGGTCACCACCGTCTCGTCGCCCGAGAAGGCGGCGCTGTCGCGCGAGGCCGGGGCGGCGCACACGATCGACTACGCCGCGATGGACGACCTCACCGCCGAGCTGCCCGCCGCGGTGCGGCGACTCACCGACGGCGCGGGTGTGCACGTCGTGTACGACGGCGTGGGCCGCGCGACCTTCGACGCCTCGCTGGACTCGCTGCGCCCCCGCGGCACGCTCGTGCTGTTCGGCGGCGCGTCCGGCCAGGTGCCACCGTTCGACCCGCAGCGGCTCAACACCGGCGGCTCGCTGTATCTCACCCGCCCGACGCTCGCCCACTACACCGCCACCCGCTCCGAGATCGAGTGGCGCGCGGGCGAGGTCCTGGGACTCGCCGCCGACGGCGACCTCGACGTCCGCGTGGGCGCCGCCTACCCGCTCGCCGAGGCCGCGGCCGCGCACACCGCCCTCGAGGGTCGCGCCACGACCGGGAAGGTGCTGCTCCTGCCCTGACGAGAGGATCACCGTGCCCGACTGGTCGCCGTCCGACTACCTGCGCTTCACCGACGAGCGTTCCCGGCCCTTCGCCGAGCTCCTCGCCCGTGTGCCCGGCACGCCGCGCTCCGTCCTCGACCTCGGCTGCGGACCCGGCCACCTGGCCGCGATGCTGCGCCGACGATGGCCCGGCGCCGACGTCGTCGGCCTGGACGCGTCCCCCGCCATGATCGACGCCGCCCGCGCCGCCGACCCCGACGGACGCTACGTGCTGGGCGACCTGCGCGACCTCGCCGCAGGCCACCCGCCCACGGGCGTCCCGTCACGCCCGGACCTCGTGATCAGCAACGCGACGCTCCAGTGGGTGCCGGACCACCGGGACCTGCTGCCGGCGCTCGCGGGCCTCGCCCGCGAGGCGTTCGCCTTCTCCGTGCCCGGCAACCAGGACGCACCGAGCCACCGCCTGCTGCGCGAGGTGGCGGCACGTGGACCCTACGCCGACGTGGTCGGTCCCGTGCCCCGACGGGCGGTCGGCGACCCGGCGGACTACCTCGAGATCCTGGCCGGACCGGGTCGCGCGGTCGACGCCTGGGAGACGACCTACACGCACGTCCTTCCCGGCGAGGACCCGGTGCTGCGCTGGATCTCCGCGACCGGGGCGCAGCCCGTGCTACAGGCCCTGGCGGCCCACGACGCCGACCACGGCACCACCCTGCGGGAGCAGTTCGACGCCGAGTACGGTGCCGCGCTGCGCCGGGCCTACCCGCGCCACCCGTACGGGACCCCGCTCGCCTTCCGCCGCGTCTTCGTCGTGGTCACCACCGGGTGACGGCGTCCGGGCGTAGCGTGGCTCCATGGACTCCCCCACCACGGAACGGCCGCTGCGCGTCGCCGTCCAGCTCCAGCCCCAGCACGCCGACTACGGCCAGATCCGCGACGCCGTCCTGCGCGCCGAGGACCTGGGCGTCGACGTCGTCTTCAACTGGGACCACTTCTACCCCCTCTCGGGGGACCCCGACGGCAAGCACTTCGAGTGCTGGACCATGCTCGGGGCCTGGGCCGAGCAGACCGAGCGCGTCGAGATCGGCGCTCTCGTCACCGGCAACGGGTACCGCAACCCGGACCTGCTGGCCGACATGGCCCGCACCGTCGACCACATCTCGGGCGGGCGCCTGATCCTCGGGATGGGGGCCGGCTGGTTCGAGAAGGACTACCGGGAGTTCGGCTACGAGTTCGGTACCGCCGGGTCGCGCATCGCCGGGCTGGCCGAGGCCATGCCCCGCATCCGCCGGCGGCTCGCCGCCGGCAACCCCGCGCCCACGCGCGAGATCCCGATCCTCATCGGCGGCGGCGGGGAGAGGAAGACCTTGCGGATCGTGGCCGAGCACGCCGACGTGTGGCACTCTTTCGGCGACGTCGACACGCTGCGCCGCAAGTCGGCGATCCTCGACGAGCACGGTGCCGCCGTCGGGCGCGACACCGGTCGTCTCGTCGAGCGGTCGGTCGGGGTCCACGGCTCGCCCGCCGCGACCGGGCCGGGTCTGCTCGACGCCGGTGCCACGCTCCTGACCCTGGGCGTCGGCGGACCCGACTACGACCTGTCGAGGGTCGCCGACTGGGTCGCCTGGCGCGACGCCCAGGGCTGAGGCTCAGCGGCCGGTGAGCGTGTGACCCAGCGCGTCCCCCTCGCCGGCCGGCAGCACCCGCAGCCGGCGCGGGACGGCGGCGGTCGCCTCGGCGGCCGCCGCCCGCAGCGACTCCGGGGTGTCGTCGGAGACCCGCACGAACCAGCCCGAGCACTCGTCGAGCTCACCCCGGGCGAAGGCGACCGCGACGTCGACGGTGCGCTCGACGGGCGTCCACTCCGTACGGCCCTCGTGGGTCCGCATCCCGGCGGTCATGTCCGTGGCCACGACGCCGGGTGCCAGCTCGAGGGTGCGCAGACCCTGGTCGTGGCCCATGGCGTGCAGCTGCTGGCCCAGGCGCATCAGCGCCGTCTTGGACAGGTTGTAGGCGCTGGAGTAGGTCATGTCGTGCGACCCGGCGCCGCTGTTGAGGTCGACGACCCGGCCGCCGCCACGCGCCAGCATGCCCGGCACGACGTGCCGCGCGAGCAGGAACGGACCGCGGACGTTCGTCTCCATCACCTGCCACCACTCCTCGACGTCCGCCTCCCACAGGGGGACCTCGGCGTCGATGCGGCCCGCGTTGTTGACGAGCAGGTCGACCGACCCGAGCTCGTCCTCCGCCTGCCGGACGGCACTCGCGACCGCCTCGGGGTCGGTGACGTCGCAGGGCAGCACGACGGCCGTACGACCCGTCGCACGCACCTGCTCGGCGACCTCGGCCAGCCGGTCGGCGTCCCGGGCGAGGAGCGCCACGTCCAGGCCGGCGTCGGCCAGCCCGAGCGCGACGGCGCGGCCGATGCCGCGCGTCGCGCCGGTGACCAACGCCGTCCGCGCCGCGGCGAGGTCCTGGGGCTCAGCCACGGAGCACCGCCCCCACCCGCTCGGCCGTGACCCGCACCACGCCGTCCCGGGCGGCCCGGACGTCCTCGGCGGTCAGCGTCCGGTCCGCGGCCCGGAGCCGGACCGAGTACGCCAGGGACTTCTTGCCGCGGCCGATCTGCTCGCCCGTGAAGAGGTCGAACAGCTCGACCCGCTCGAGCAGCTCACCCGCTCCCGCCACGACGGCGGCCTCCACGTCGGCGGCCGGCACCGTGGCGTCCACGACGAGGGCGAAGTCCTCCTTGGCCGCGGGGAAGGCCGAGACCGGCGCCGCGACCCGGGGCGACCCGTCGGCGACGTCGACGAGCGCCGTCAGGTCCATCTCGAAGGCGACGGTGCGGCGCGGCAGGCCCAGCTCCTCGAGCACCTTGGGGTGCAGCTCGCCCGCGTGCCCCACGGTCCGGACCTCTCCGTCACCGCCGGCGACCTCGAACCGCGCGCAGCGACCGGGGTGCCAGGGCATGTGGTCGGGGTCGTTCGAGACGACGACCTCGGCACCGGCCAGGTCGGCGACCGTCCGGGCGGCGTCGACGGCGTCGGCCCAGTCGACCGGCCGTCCGGGCCCCCACCATCCGGCGGGGACGCGGTTCCCGGTCAGCACCCCGGCGACGCGGCGCGGCTGGTCGGGTGTGGCGGCGGCGAGCGCCTCGAGCTGGTCCGGCGAGGGCCGCACACCCACCGGCAGCTGCGGCGCCGCCGGGGCGTCGGCGACCGGTCGGGTCACCTGGCCCATCTCGAACACGGCGACGTCGTCGATCCCGCGCGAGACGTTGCGCCGCGCGGTGTCGAGCAGGCTGACCAGCAGCGTGGTCCGCATCAGCGGGCGGTCCTCGGCCAGCGGGTTCGCCAGACGCAGCGCGGTCCGACGCGGGTCGTCGGCGGGCACCCCGAGGGCGTCGAGGTCCTGCTGCCCGACGAACGGGTAGGACAGCACCTCGACCAGCCCCGCGTCCGCGAGCGCCCGGGCGACGGAGCGGCGGATGCGCTGCTCCGGCGTCAGGCCCCGACCGCCCGGGGCGGCCGGCAGGACGGAGGCGATCTGGTCGTAGCCGGCGATGCGCACGACCTCCTCGACCAGCGCCGCCGGCTCGACCAGGTCGGGCCGCCACGTCGGCGGCGTGACCGTCAGGGTGTCCGCACCGGACACCGCGCACCCGATCTGCTCCAGGATCTGCACGACCTGCTCGCGGGTGTACGGCACGCCCGAGGTGCGGGACGGCAGGGAGACGTCCATGGCCAGGGGCGCCGGGGTCGTGGTGGTGTCCAGGTCGCTCACCGCCGGGTCGGCCGTGCCGCCGCCGAGCTCGACGAGCAGGTCGACGACGCGCTGCGCGGCGACGGCGGGCAGGCGCGGGTCGACGCCGCGCTCGAAACGCTTGGCGGCCTCGGAGGGCAGCTTGTGCCGACGAGCGGTACGGGCGACGGTGACCTGGTCGAAGTGCGCCGCCTCGACGAGCACGTCCGTGGTGGCCGCGGAGACCTCCGACGAGGCGCCCCCCATGACGCCGGCCAGGCCGAGCACCCGTGAGCCCGGGCCGTCGGGCGAGTCGGTGATGAGCAGGTCCTCGGTGTCCAGGGCGCGGTCGACGTCGTCGAGGGTGGTCAGCCGCTCCCCCGGTGCCGCACGGCGCACCACGATCGGTGCCGTGACCGCGTCGAGGTCGTAGGCGTGCAGCGGCTGACCCAGGTCGAGCATCACGTAGTTGGTGACGTCCACGGCCAGGGAGATGGACCGCATGCCGGAGCCCTCGAGCCGTCGCTTCATCCACGGCGGCGTCGGCGCGGTCGGGTCGATCCCCCGCACGATGCGCGTGACGAACCGGTCGCAGCCGACCTGCCCGTCGATCGGCGCGGTGTCGTCCACCGCGACGGCGAACCCGTCCGCGGTGGCGGCCGGCGGCGCGGTGGGCAGCGCCTCGGCCAGGCCGCGGTCGGTGAACGCGGCGCCGGTCGAGTGGGCGTACTCCCGGGCGACCCCGCGGTAGCTGAAGGCGTAGCCGCGGTCCGGGGTGACGTTGATCTCGAGCACCTCGTCACCCAGGCCGAGCAGCGCGACCGCGTCCTGCCCGGGGGTGAGGTCGGCGGCGTCGAACCCGGCCTCGGTCAGCACGAGGATGCCCCCGTGGTCGTCGCCCAGGCCGAGCTCCTTGGTCGAGCAGATCATGCCGTCGGAGACGTGCCCGTAGGTCTTGCGCGACGCGATCGCGAACCCGCCGGGCAGCACCGTGCCCGGCAGGGAGACGACGACGAGGTCGCCGACGCCGAAGTTGTGCGCGCCGCACACGATGCCCCGCGCACCACCGGCGGGCACGTCGGCGTCGTCGACGCCCGTGATCCGGGTCGCGTTGTGCTCCGGCCCGACGTCGACCAGGCACCAGTTGATCGTCTTGCCGTTCTTCTGCGGCTCGCCGGTCATCTCCAGCACCCGGCCGACGACGAGCGGCCCGGAGACCGCGGCGGGGTGGATCTCCTCCTCCTCGAGCCCGACCCGGACCAGGTCGGCGGCGAGCTGCTCCGTGGTGAGGTCCGCGGGCAGCTCGACGTGGTCGGCCAGCCAGTCTGCAACGATGCGGGGCATCAGATCTCCGTCCCGAACTGCGTGGAGAAGCGCACGTCGCCCTCCACGATGTCGTGCATGTCAGCGATGGAGTGGCGGAGCATGAGCGTGCGCTCGATGCCCATGCCGAACGCGAACCCGGAGTAGACCTCGGGGTCGACGCCGGCGGCCCGCAGCACGTTCGGGTGCACCATGCCGCAGCCGCCCCACTCGATCCAGCCGGCACCACCCTTCTTCTGCGGGAACCACAGGTCCATCTCGGCGCTGGGCTCGGTGAACGGGAAGAAGCTCGGACGCAGGCGCGTCTTCGCCTCCGGGCCGAACATCTCCCGGGCGAAGGCGTCCAGGGTGCCCACGAGGTTCGCCATCGTCAGTCCTTCGTCGACGGCGAGGCCCTCGACCTGGTGGAAGACCGGCGTGTGCGTCGCGTCCAGGGCGTCGGTGCGGAACACCTTGCCGGGGCAGGCGATGTACAGCGGCACACCGCGGGCCAGCAGGGACCGGGCCTGGACCGGGGAGGTGTGGGTGCGCAGCACGAGGTTCGCACCGTCGGTGCGGTCTCCCCCGTCGGTGCCCGCGACGTAGAAGGTGTCCTGCATCTGGCGGGCCGGGTGGTCCGGACCGAAGTTCAGCGCGTCGAAGTTGAACCACTCCGCCTCGACCTCGGGTCCGTCCGCGATCTCCCAGCCCATCCCGACGAAGAAGTCGGCCACGCGCTCCTGGATCAGCTCGATCGGGTGGCGGGCACCGGCCGGGGTCCGGTTCGTCGGCAGCGTGACGTCGACGGTCTCCTCGACGAGCACCCGCGCGTCGCGCTCGGCCTCGAGCTCGGCCTGCCGGGCCGTGAGCGCCTGGTTGATGCGTCCGCGCCGGGGACCGACGTTCTTGCCGGCCGCGGCCTTGTCCGGGCCGGGCAGCGCCCCGATGGCACGGTTAGCCAGGGCCAGCGGGCTCTTGTCACCCGTGTGACGGGTGCGGACGGTCTTCAGCTCGTCGAGCTGGGTCGCTGCGGCGACGTCGGCCAGCGCGGCGTCCACCGCGGCGTCCAGGGCGGCGACGTCCAGCGGGTCGGGCAGCGGTTCGGGCGCAGTCATGCGTGCCTTCCTGCGTGGTGTGAGAGCGGCACCGCACAGTCTATGGTCCCGCGAGCGGCAGCACCGCGACGTCGTCGTGGGCCGGACCGCCGGACCGGCCGGCGCCGAGCCGCGAGGCCACCACGTGCACCGTCCGGACCGGCCAGGAGGGTCCGCGGTAGACCGCCAGGGCGTGGGCCCACCGGGAGAAGGGCGTGACCGGCTCGGCCGACTCCGCACCACGCCGGCCGCGGCGCCCGCCGGACCGGTCGCCGCCCACCCGCGCGCCGGAGGACCGGGCCACCGTCAGGTGCGGTCTCCCGCCGGCGCGGTCCGCCCCGTGGATCCCGGCCTCGGCGGCCGCGGCGGAGACGTCGCGCGACAACGACCGCAGCCGGTCCACGTCACCCCCGACACCGACCCAGAGCGTGCGGCCGCCGAACGTCCCGCTGCCCACCAGCACGAGCTCGAAGGCCGCCGTCCCCTCCAGCACGGCGGCCAGCTCGGCGACGTAGTCCTCGACCGCCCCGTCGGGGACCCCTCCGTGGAAGGCGAGCGTCACGTGCCGCTGCTCCCGGGGCACCCACCGCGGGCCGCCGGCCGGCGCCGTGGGCGACCCGCCGCCGACCCCGCCGAGCGCCAGGTCGAGGTGCTCGAGCGCCTCGCGGGGCGGGTAGACGGCCGTGAAGAGTCGCACGCGCCGATCGTACGGCCGGGCGTCGGCGGGGGTCTGCGTGATCCGTCGAAAAAACTTCGATCCGTCTGCATCCGACCGAGGGGTCCCCGACGAACACACGGGTGTCATGGCCCCGAAGGAGAGGAAAGACCCATGAAGCGCATCGCGATCGCCGGCGTGTCCGCGGCCCTCGCCGCCCTGGCCACGGTGGGAGCCGCCGGCTCGGCCTCCGCCCACGCCCCGGTAGGTGCGGGTGAGGGCGGCAAGCCCACCGGCATCGAGTGCCAGCAGTTCGGTATCGGCGTGCTCCAGGACACCGGCGTCCTGAGCAGCGTGGCCGCGAACGGGCTCGAGTGGCCGATCGGGAGCGGCGACTACCTGCCCTTCAGCACGGTGCTGAAGATCCACCGCACCGACCCCGGTACCGCGAACGTGGTGCTGAAGGCCTACGCGGACGTGCTGCTGCCCGGCGCGGACGTCGACGGCGCCATCGACGCCGCCTGCCCGGCCTGATCTCGGGCCCATCGACCGGCCGAGGGCCCCGCGTGTTCGTCCCACGCGGGGCCTTCGGTCATGTCCGGACGGGTGCGCCAAGGTCTCAGCGCTGCGCGCGTCCGGAGGCGTAGAGGCAGACCGTGGCGGCCGTGGCGAGGTTCAGCGACTCGGCCCGGCCACGGATCGGGACACGGACGACGGCGTCGGCCAGCGCCCGGTCCTCGCTCGGCAGGCCCCAGGCCTCGTTGCCGAACACCCAGGCGGCGGAGGCGGCCAGGTCGGGCACACCCTCGGGGCTCGCGCCGGCGACGTCGAGCAGATCGTCCAGGTCGTGGTCGCCGGTGCCGTCGGCGGCCAGCACGGCGCACCCGGCGGCCCGGACGCCCTCGACCACGTCGGACAGCGGCACCCCCGTCACGACCGGGAGGTGGAAGAGCGAGCCCGCCGTCGAGCGGACGACCTTCGGGTTGTGGACGTCGACGCTCTCACCGGCCAGCACCACCAGGTCCGCCCCCGCCGCGTCGGCGGCACGGATCACGGCGCCGGCGTTGCCGGGGTCGCGGACGGAGGCCAGCACGGCCACGAGCAGCGGACGGTCCGGCGACCTGCGCCGCTCCAGGGCCTCGCCCAGCTCGGGCTCGTCGGTGCGCACGACGGCGAGGACGCCCTGCGCGTCGGGGCTCATGGCGTCCAGCACCTCGGGCGTACCCAGGTGAACGTACAGCCCGGCGTCCAGCGCCGTGTCCAGGATCTCGGGGTGCCGTCGCGCCGCGGAGGCCGTGAGGTAGACGTCGCGCACCCGGGCGGACGCGTGCCGCACGGCCTCGCGGACGCCCTGGGGTCCCTCCACGAGGAACTGTCCGTGCTTCGCACGTGCAGAACGCCCGGACAGCGCCCTGACCTGCTTGACGCGACCTGCTCGCGGGTTGGCGAGGGTCACGTCCGGGATGCGGGGCATCGGCAGGAGGGCTGTCCGGGCGTCCTGGAAGACCGAGCCGGAGCTCAGGCGGCCTTCGGCGCGTTGACGTCCTGGGGCAGGGCGTCCTTGGCGACCTTGACCAGCGCGTTGAACGCGGCGGTGTCGTTGACCGCGAGCTCGGCGAGCATGCGACGGTCGACCTCGACGCCCGCGGCCTTGAGGCCCTGGACGAAACGGTTGTAGGTCAGACCCTGCTGGCGGGCCGCAGCGTTGATGCGCTGGATCCACAGCTTGCGGAAGTCGCCCTTCTTGGCCTTCCGGTCACGGTACGAGTAGACGAAGGAGTGGGTGACCTGCTCCTTGGCCTTGCGGTACAGACGGGAACGCTGGCCGCGGTAACCGCTGGCGCGCTCGAGGGTCGTACGACGCTTCTTGTGGGCGTTGACCGCCCGCTTCACGCGTGCCACGTGATGCTCCTTGCAGTTCGGGTCGACAAGTGCTCCCGGCGGCGCGAGCCGCCGGAGAGATCACTTACCGAGCATCTTCTTGATTCGCTTGACGTCGGCCGGGGCGACGTCCTGGTCCACGGCGAGCCGACGCGTACGGCGGCTCGACTTGTGCTCGAGGTAGTGCCGGGCGTTCGTCTGCTCACGCATGAGCTTGCCCTTGCCGGTCGTCCGGAAGCGCTTCTTGGCACCGGAGTGCGTCTTGTTCTTCGGCATGACTGCCGTCTCTCCTCGTGTCGGTCACCCGCCCGGGGGCGGGGACGTGGTGCTGACCGTGGCCGGTGGGGGCCGACCCGGTGTCAGATGGTTCGTGCGGTGCTCAGCGCTCCCGAGGACCGGGCTTCGGCCCCGGCTTCGGCCCCGCCGCGGCGCTGGGCTCGGGCGCTGCCTGCTCCTCGACCGGCGCCTCCACCGGCTCCTCGGCCGGCTCCGGCTCGACCTGGTCGTCCGCGGCGCGGCGCGCCTCGGCCTTGACCTCGGACTTGGTCTTGCGCTGGGCGTTGACCTCGGCGGACCGCTTGCGCTGCTCGCTCTTGGCCTCGGACTTCTTCTTCACCGGCCCGAGGACCATGGTCATGTTGCGGCCGTCCTGCTTCGGCATGGACTCGACGAAGCCGAGGTCCGCCACGTCGTCCGCGAGCCGCTCGAGCAGACGCACACCGGCCTCGGGGCGGGACTGCTCACGACCACGGAACATGATCATGACCTTGACCTTGTCGCCGGCCGCGAGGAACCGCTCGACGTGGCCCTTCTTGGTGGCGTAGTCGTGCGGGTCGATCTTGAGACGGAACCGGATCTCCTTCAGGAGGGTGTTCGCCTGCTTGCGCCGCGCCTCACGCGCCTTCATGTCCGACTCGTACTTGTACTTGCCGTAGTCCATGAGCTTGGCGACGGGCGGACGGGCTGCCGGGGCGACCTCGACGAGGTCGAGGTCAGCGTCCTGGGCAAGCTTCAGGGCGACTCCCGTGGCGACCACGCCGACCTGTTCCCCGCCCGGGCCGATGAGCCGGACCTCGGGGACGCGGATCCGGTCGTTGATGCGAGGCTCGCTGATGGTGATGCTCCTAGTGCTCGACGTGACGACCGTCAGGAACGAGAAAGGCCCCCGTCCTGAGTCAGCAGGCGGAGGCCATCGATACCGTCGTCCTCCGGTGCCCCGCACCGACGGACGACCTGGTGGGACGACGCGAGTCGTCCGACCGGACCCGGCCCCTGTCGGCATCTGCCTGTCGGTGCGCGGGTGGGATGATCTCCACTTGCTGCACCCGGCCACTGGGCAGCCGGGTCGGTCGACCACACACTGTAGCACGGAGGCGCCGTAGGGCGGCCACGGGAACCCGTGTCGCCTCCGTCACCACGACACGACCCCAAGACTGGAACGATTCCAGGGAACGATCTAGGGTGACGGCATGACCAGGACACCGATCGACGACCCGGCGGAGCGCCAGCTGCTGCGCGACGCCGGTCTGCGCGTGACGGGAGTACGGCTCGCCGTCCTGCGTGCGCTCGGTGAGCACCAGCACTCGACGGCCGACACCGTGGTGCGGGCCGTGCGGGCCGAGCTGGGCACGGTCTCGGTCCAGGCGGTGTACGACTCGCTGCACGCCCTGGCCGACGCCGACCTGCTCCGCAGGATGGAACCCGCCGGCCACCCCGCCCGCTACGAGCGCCGGGTCGGCGACAACCACCACCACATCGTCTGCCGCGCGTGCGGAGCGGTCGCGGACGTCGACTGCACGGTGGGGCACGCGCCCTGCCTCCTGCCGAGCGACGACCACGGCTTCACGGTCGACCTCGCCGAGGTGACCTTCTGGGGGCTGTGCCCCCGGTGCCGCGGCTGACACAACCCCCTGAGAAAGGACGTCACTCCATGACGACCCCCACGACGACGCAGACCGGCAGCCCGGTCGCGAGCGACCAGTACTCCCTCACGGTCGGTGCCGACGGCCCGACCGTGCTGCACGACCGGTACCTGGTCGAGAAGCTCGCCTCGTTCAACCGCGAGCGCGTCCCCGAGCGCAACCCGCACGCCAAGGGCGGTGGCGCGTTCGGTGAGTTCGAGGTCACCGAGGACGTCTCGCGGTACACCGCGGCCGCCGTGTTCCAGCCCGGTGCCACGTCCGAGACCCTGCTGCGGTTCTCCTCCGTGGCGGGCGAGCAGGGTTCCCCCGACACCTGGCGCGACGTGCGCGGTTTCGCGCTGCGCTTCTACACCACCGAGGGCAACCTCGACGTCGTCGGCAACAACACCCCCGTGTTCTTCCTGCGCGACGCGATGAAGTTCCCGGACTTCATCCACTCCCAGAAGCGCCTCGGCGCCTCCGGTCTGCGCGACGCCGACATGCAGTGGGACTTCTGGACGCTGTCGCCCGAGTCCGCCCACCAGGTGACCTACCTCATGGGCGACCGCGGGCTGTCGCGGTCCTGGCGCCACCTCAACGGCTACGGCTCGCACACCTACCAGTGGATCAACGCCGAGGGCGAGCGGTTCTGGGTGCAGTACCACTTCATCTCGCACCAGGGCGTCGAGCACCTGAGCAACGAGGACGCCGAGCGCATCGCCGGCGAGGACGCGGACTACTACCGCCGCGACCTGTACGAGGCGATCGAGCGCGGCGAGCACCCCTCCTGGGACGTCAAGGTCCAGGTCATGCCGTACGAGGACGCCAAGACCTACCGGTTCAACCCGTTCGACATGACGAAGGTCTGGCCGCACGCCGACTACCCGCTGATCAAGGTCGGGACCTTCACCCTGAACCGCAACCCGCGCAACTTCTTCGCGGAGATCGAGCAGGCCGCGTTCTCGCCGGGCAACCAGGTGCCGGGGACGGACATCTCCCCCGACAAGATGCTCATGGCCCGCGTGTTCTCCTACAACGACGCGCACCGCCACCGCATCGGCGCCAACTTCAACCAGCTCCCGGTGAACCAGCCGCACGCCTCCGAGGTGCACACCTACATGCACCAGGGCCCGATGCAGTACCACTTCAACGGCCCGGAGCACCCGGTCTACACGCCGAACTCCTTCGGCGGCCCGGCCGCGGACCCGACGCGCACCGCCGAGGGCAGCTGGGAGACCGACGGCGAGCTGATGCGCTCCGCCTACACCCTGCACGCCGAGGACGACGACTTCGGGCAGGCCGGCACCCTCTACCGGGAGGTCTTCGACGACGCCGCCAAGGCGCGCTTCCTGGAGACCCTGACGGGCCAGGGCAAGGCGATCACGGTCGACGAGATCCGCGAGCGCTTCTTCCAGTACTGGACGAACGTGGACGCCGAGCTCGGCGCCAAGCTGCGCTCCGAGGTCGCCGCCTGACCGGTGTGACCTGACGTCCCGAGGCCGGACCCGCCGACGCGGGTCCGGCCTCGGTCGTGCGGGCGCCGGAAGGTGCCAAGATGTACCCCATGAACGCCAGCACCGACCCCCTCGACGCGACCGGGGCCACGCGCGACATCGCCGACGTGGCCGCCGTCGAGGTCATCACCACCTCAGCGGTCCACCTGATGAGCGCCGCCGCGGTCAAGTGCGGCCTCGCCGCCGAGGACGACGCCTCCGAGCACCTCGACCTCGACGAGGCCCGCAAGCTCATCACGGCGCTGGCCGCGCTCGTCACCGCCAGCGCGCCGGACATCGGCAACCAGCACGCACGGTCTCTGCGGGACGGGCTGCGGTCCCTGCAGCTGGCGTTCCGCGAGGCGTCCGTCGTCCCGGACGCCCCCGGCGAGGGTCCCGGGGAGTCCTACACGGGTTCCGTCGTCTGACATGACGTCGCCGACGCCGTCCTGGGAGGCCGCGGGGCCGGTGCACCGCACCGAACCCGCGCCCGGGCGCGGGACGCCCCGGAGAGGACGGGGCTGGCGGGTCGCCACGATCGTGCTCGCCGTGGCCCTCGTCGTGGCCGTCGCCACCGCCGGGTACCTGTGGCAGACCACGGACGCGTGGGAGGACCACGCGGCCGAGTGGGAGGGCGAGGCGCAGCGGTACGCGGAGGAGGTCGCAGCGCTGCAGGTGGAGCTGGACGGGGTCACCGCCGAGCTCGTCGCCGCACGCGAGCAGCTCGACACCGCCACGGAGCGGATCACCGCGCTCGCCGACGAGAAGGCCCAGCTCGGCGACGAGAACGTCGCCAGCCAGCAGTACCTGGACTACCAGCGCCGCGTCAGCGAGGCGGCGGGCGTCGTGGCCACCGCGCTCGGGCAGTGCACCCAGGCGCAGTTCCAGCTGATCGGGTACCTGGAGAACCGGGAGGCCTACGACCCGGCCGACCTCGAGCGGTTCGGCGAGGACGTCCAGGCGCTGTGCGACGAGGCCACCGAGGCCAACGACCAGCTGCAGCAGGAGCTCTCGCGGTGAGGGCACCGCTGCGCACGGGCGTCGTGGCGGCGGCGGTGGCGCTCGCGGCGTCCTGCGGCACGCTGCCCGACATGCCGCCGCCGGTCCCGGCCGACCTGGTCCCGACCGTGGCGGTCCCGTCGCTGGACCCCGAGGAGTCGGCCCGCCTCTCCCCCGACGGCTTCGACGCGGTCCAGCGGATGGCCGTGCGGATCCGCAACGTCGGCTGCCAGGGACTGTCGACCGGTTCCGGGTTCGCGCTGGACGCCACCACGCTGATCACCAACCGTCACGTCGTGGCGGACTCGGAGTCGCTGCAGGTCAACACCTACGACGGACGCGACATCGACGTGTCGGCGGCGAGCACGGCCGCCCTCGCCGACCTCGCGGTCGTGCGCACCGAGGACGAGCTGCCGTCCGCCCCCGAGCTGGCCGAGGCCGACCCGGAGCCCGGGGCGTCGGTCAGCGTGGTCGGGTACCCGTCCGGTGGCGCGCTGACCGTCACCGCGGGCGAGGTCATCGGCACCACGACCGACCCGCTCAACGAGAACCTCGGCGAGGTGCTCGTGACGGACGCTCCCGTGGAACCTGGCTCCTCCGGGTCCGCCGCCCTGGACGAGGCCGGGCGCGTCATCGGCGTGGTCTACGCCAAGACGACCGACGGACGCTCCCTGGTCGTCCCGCAGTCGACGCTGCGCGAGCTGCTAGAGGACACCAGCGCGTTCACGCCGCTGCCGGCCTGCTGACGGCCTCAGCGAGCGGCGGCGATGCGCAGCTCGAGGGAGTCCACGCGCTCGGCCACCACCGTGGCGGCGGCGAGCCGCGCGTTGACCTGGCCGAGCACCGCGTCGAGGCCCGCGCGGTCGAGCCCGGGGTTCAGCTCCAGGCGCACCGCCACCTCCGCCGACCGGCCGGGCAGCGCCGTCGCGCGCACGACGTGCTGCACCGGGGCGGCGGCGTCCGCGATGGCCCGGGCCACCTCGGCGTCGACCTCCAGCCCGTCGTCGGTGGGCACCAGCGCCGGGCGCCACTCCACACCCTGGGCGAGCGCCCAGACGGCGGGCCGGGGCACCAGGGCGGTGACCGGTCCGGCAGGGTCCAGCACCAGCAGCGACCACTTCTCGTCCACGGCCGACAGGGCGGCGCGGGCCGCCTCGGCGGGCACCGGCCGCGCATCGGCCCGCCAGGCCTGCATGGCCGCCACGGAGGAGAAGATCGGCAGGGCGCGGCGACCGTCGGGCGACTCGAGGGCGACGACGCCCGCCGAGGCCTCCTTGTCGACCGCGAGCTCGGCGCCGTCGTGCTCGACGGTGCCCTGCGACTCGACCTCCGCGAGGACCGGGACGAGCACACGCGTCTCGGCGAGCCGGGCGACGACCTCGCGCAGCGGTGTCGTCCCAGCGCGCCACCCCTCGAGGCGACGCACCAGCTCGGCGTCCGCGGACCCGTCGTCGCCGGCGAACTGGCTCGTGGGCTGGATCGACCTCATGGCCGGCCCGCCACGTCGAGCGCCTCGGGCAGCGTGAACGCCCCCGCGTACAGCGCCTTGCCGACGACCGCACCCTCGACACCGTCACCGGTGAGGGTCCGCAGCGCGGCGAGGTCGTCCAGGGACGAGATCCCGCCCGAGGCGACGACCTTGGCCGGGGTGCGCGCGGCGACCTCCCGCAGCAGGTCCACGTTGGGGCCGCGCAGCGTCCCGTCCTTGGTGACGTCGGTGACGACGTAGCGGGCGCAGCCGGCCGCGTCGAGCCGCTCGAGCACCTCCCACAGGTCACCGCCGTCACGGGTCCAGCCGCGGGCCGCCAGGGTCGTGCCCCGCACGTCCAGGCCGACGGCCACGGCGTCGCCGTGCTCGGCGATGACGCGGGCGGTCCAGGCCGGGTCCTCCAGCGCGGCGGTGCCGATGTTGACGCGCCGGGCGCCGGTGGCCAGGGCGCGTTCGAGGGAGGCTTCGTCGCGGATGCCGCCGGACAGCTCGACCTGCACGTCGACCTCCTGGACCACGCGGCCCAGCAGGTCGGCGTTCGAGCCGCGGCCGAAGGCGGCGTCGAGGTCGACCAGGTGGATCCATTCGGCACCGCCCTCCTGCCAGTCGAGGGCGGCGGACAGCGGGTCGCCGTACGAGGTCTCCGAGCCGGCCTCGCCCTGGACGAGACGGACGGCCTGGCCGTCCGCGACGTCGACGGCGGGCAGCAGCACCAGTCGTTCGGTCATGCGGGAGTTCTCCAGTCGTGGTGGGAGAGGACGATCAGAGCGAGCGCACCCAGTTCTCGAGCAGGGTGGCGCCGGCGTCGCCGGACTTCTCGGGGTGGAACTGCGTGGCGGACAGCGGGCCGTCCTCGACGGCCGCGACGAACCGCGCCGGCGAGTCCGCCGGTCCGTGCGACGACCACGTGACGAGCGGCGGGGTGAAGCGCGGGTCGGCGTCGTCGTCGTGACCCTGGGTGAACGACTGCGCCGCGTAGGAGTGGACGAAGTAGAAGCGTTCGTCCTCGACGCCGCGGAACAGCGTCGAGCCGGTCGCGGCCTCCACGCGGGACCACCCCATGTGGGGCACGACCGGCGCGTCCAGACGCTCGACGACGCCACGCCACTCCCCCAGGCCCTCCGTGCGCACACCGTGCTCGACGCCCGCGTCGAACATGACCTGCATGCCCACGCAGATGCCCAGCACGGGGCGCCCGCCGGCGAGGCGTCGGTCGACGACCTGGTCGCCGCGCACCTCGCGCAGGCCCGCCATGCACGCCGCGAAGGCGCCCACGCCCGGGACCACCAGCCCGTCGGCCTCCCCGGCCGCGTGCCGGTCGGCGGTCAGCTCGACCTCCGCGCCGACACGCTCGAGGGCACGGACCGCGGAGCGCACGTTGCCGAACCCGTAGTCGAGGACCACGACGCCCGGACGGTGCGACGACCGGGCGGCGGGGACGGGCCGTGCGTTGAGCTCGGCGGAGGCACCTCCCTCGGGCAGCAGCTCGGGGGTCTCGGAGGCGCCCATCACTTCTTCTTCCGGGCCTTGCGGGACACGGCCGAGAGCATCCGGACGGCCTTGAGTCGGCCGATCCCGTCCGAGGACACCACGCCGGGCAGCTCGTCGAGCGAGAGGTGGCCGGTGAGCAGGTCCTCCAGCGCCTCGGGCGCGCCGCCGAGAACCAGCCCGGGCGGCAGCTCGCCGTCGTCGGCGCCGTCGGTGTAGCGGCGGCAGGTGAGCTGCTCGCCGTCCCGCGTCACCAGCACGAGGGGCACCCCCTTGACGACCTGCGAGATGCGGGCCGCCGCGGCGCGCGGGGCCTCGCCGGAGCGGTCGCGCAGGACCGCCAGCGCGCCGACCGGCGTCGGCACGGCGTCGACCTCGATCTGGGCCAGCACACAGGCCGCCGCGAGCGCCTCGGCGTCGGCGACCTGGGTGATGAGCACCGCGATCTCGGGCTCGTCGGAACCGGTCAGAGCCGACAGGTCGTCCGGGATCTCCAGGCCCTCCGGCAGCTCGGGCTCGGACGACCCGGACAGGCCGGGCCGGTCGGATTCGGGGAAGTTGGGCACCTACAGCGCTCCCTTGGTCGACGGGATGCCCTCGACCCGTGGGTCGAGCGCGACGGCGGCCCGCAGCGCACGGGCCAGGGCCTTGAACTGGGCCTCGACGATGTGGTGCGGGTCCCGACCGGCCAGGACACGCACGTGGAGGCAGATGTCCGCGTGGTGGGCGATCGACTCGAGCACGTGCCGGGTCAGGGATCCCGTGAAGTGCCCGCCGATCAGGTGGTACTCCTGCCCGGCCGGCTCCCCGGAGTGCACGAGGTACGGACGGCCGGAGACGTCCACCACGGCCTGGGCGAGGGCCTCGTCGAGGGGGACGAGGGCGTCGCCGAAGCGCGCGATGCCCTTCTTGTCGCCGAGGGCCTGCTTGAGCGCCTCGCCGAGGACGATCGCGGTGTCCTCCACGGTGTGGTGCGCGTCGATGTCGGTGTCGCCGGTGGCGCGCACCGTCAGGTCGATCAGCGAGTGCTTGCCCAGCGCGGTGAGCATGTGGTCGTAGAACGGCACCGTCGTGGAGATGTCGGTGCGCCCGGCCCCGTCGAGGTCCAGCTCGACGACGACGGTCGACTCGCTCGTGGCGCGCTCGATGCGCGCGGTGCGGCCTGTCATCCCTGCTCCTGTTCGGCGATCACGTCGGTCAGCGCGTCCTGGAACGCCTGGGTCTCCTCCCGGGTGCCGACCGAGACCCGCAGCCAGCCGTCCGGCCCGGTCTCGCGGATCAGCACACCGCGGTCCAGCAGCCCCTGCCAGACCGCGTGCCGGTCGGCGAAGGTCCCGAAGAGCACGAAGTTGGCGTCGCTCTCGGCCACCTGCACCGGACGACCGGCGCTGTGCTGCCGACGCAACCATGCCACGAGCGCGTCCCGCTGCGCACGCAGGTCCGCCACCTGAGCCAGCAGGAGGTCGCGGTAGGACAGCGCGGCCCGGGCGGCGGCCTGGGTCACGGCCGACAGGTGGTACGGCAGACGGACCACCCGCAGGGCGTCGACGAGCGGTGCCGACGCGGCGAGGTAGCCGAGGCGCAGACCGGCCGCCGCGAAGGCCTTGGACATGGTGCGCGTCACCGCCAGGTGCGGGTAGGTGTCCACCAGCTCCAGCGCGGACGGCGTCCCGGCACGTCGGAACTCGGCGTAGGCCTCGTCGACGACGACCACGGCGGGGATCCGTGCCGCGGCCTCCAGGACCACCTCGAGGGTGGCGCGCGGCAGCGCGGTCCCGGTCGGGTTGTTGGGGCTCGCCAGCAGGATCACGGAGGGCTGCTCGGCCTCGATCGTGGCCACGGCCGTGGTCGCGTCGATCGTGAAGTCCTCGGCCCGGCGACCGGTCACCCACCGGGTGTGCGTGTCCCGCGCGTACTCCGGGTACATGGAGTAGGTCGGGGCGAAGGACAGCGCCGTGCGACCCGGGCCGCCGAACGCCTGCAGCAGGTGCAGCATGACCTCGTTCGACCCGTTGGCCGCCCACACCTGCTCGGGTGCGACCCGGACGCCGGACTCCACGGCGAGGTAGTCCGCCAGGTCCTGGCGCAGCGCCGGGAAGTCGCGGTCGGGGTAGCGGTTCAGCGAGCGCGCGGCGTCGGCGACGCCGGCGGCGATGCCGGCCACGACCTCCTCGGAGGGCGGGTACGGGTTCTCGTTGACGTTCAGCAGCACGGGGACGTCGAGCTGCGGGGCGCCGTACGGCACCTGGTCGGCGAGCTCGGGGCGCAGCGGCAGGGCCGGCGCGTCGGGGGTGGTCACCGCCCCAGTCTACGAACTGTCAGACGACCACGACGTCGCCCCCGGACACCTCGACCGCGATCTCGGCCAGCGGCTCGGGAGCCGGGCCGGACTGCACCGCGGCGTCGTCGAGGGCGAAGACGGACCGGTGGCAGGGGCACTCGAGCACACCGTCGCCCGGGGTGACGGTGCACCCCTGGTGCGTGCACACCGCGCTGAAGACGTGCACCTCGCCCTCCGCGGGCTGGGTCACCAGGACCGGCACTCCCCCGACCTCGGCGCTCACGGCGCCTCCCACCGGGACGTCGGCGAGCGCGACGACCGCCTCGCCCGCGCCGGACGAGGCGGCGTCGTCCGCGGACGCGCCGGGGTCGGTGCCCTCGCTGCAGGCCACGAGCACCCCGCCGGCGACCGCGACGCCGGCGGCGGCACCGGCACCGCGCAGGAGCTGACGGCGCGAGCAGCAGGGCGGGGTGGACGGCGTCATGGCGACTCCTCGGGTGTCAGGGGTGACGGATCTCACGTTCCGGTGGCAGCATGACCATCATGGACGCACCCAGCGGGCCGGTGCCAGCGAAGCACGGCGTGTCCGGCACGCACGTCGCCTGGTTCTGGCGCTCGGCGGCCGCCGTCGGCGTGGCCGCCTCGGCGGTCGTGCACCTCCTGCTGTGGAACCAGGGGTACCAGGACCTGGACGTGGTCGGGCCGCTGTTCCTCCTCAACGCCGCCGGCGGGGCCGTGCTGGCGGTGCTGCTCGTCGTCTGGCGGCGCTGGCTCCCGCTGGTCGGCGGCATCGTGTTCGGCGCGACCACCCTGCTGGCGTTCGTGGCCTCCGGCACGGTCGGGTTCTTCGACGTGTCCGGACCGCTGATGTTCGGCCGGGACGAGACCATCGCCGCGGTCGCCGAGGTCCTCGCCGTGGTCGCCTCCACGGTCGCGCTGCTGCGCGAGCAGCGCCGCTGAGGCTGTGGACCGGCACCCGTGCTGTCGCCGTCGCCCCCTACGATCGCAGGGTGACCTCCGCCGACGACCCGTACGCCGACCTCGAGCCCGTCTGGACGGACGCCGACGTGCCGCCGGACGACGACGCCCCGCCGCCGGACGACGAGAGCGGGCCGCCGGCGGACGCCCACCTGGCCCGTCCCGCGGCCGCTCCCGCACCCGGTGCGGCCCCCGGCTCGTCCGCGGGCGCTGACCGCGCCGAGGCGACGCGGCGGGCCAAGCTGGCGATGCTGCGCGGCCTGATGGACACCGCCGGCGGCGCCGACGGCTCGAGCACCCTGCGCGACGAGGCCGCCGCCGCGCTGCGGGCCCTGGTCGGCCGCGACGACGCCGTGCTGCGCGAGGACCAGTGGACCGCGATCGAGGCCCTCGTCGCGTTCCATCGCCGGGCGCTGGTGGTGCAGCGCACCGGCTGGGGCAAGTCCGCCGTGTACTTCGTCGCCACGCAGCTGCTGCGGGCACGCGGCGCCGGGCCGACGGTCATCGTCTCCCCGCTGCTGGCGCTCATGCGCGACCAGATCGCGGCGGCCGACCGGGCCGGCATCCACGCCGTGACGATCAACTCCTCGAACGTCACCGAGTGGGACGCGATCCACGCCCAGATCGCCGCCGGCGAGGTGGACGTGCTGCTGTGCTCGCCGGAGCGGCTGAACAACCCGGCCTTCCGCGACGAGGTGCTGCCGCGGCTCGCGGCGGACGCCGGCCTGGTCGTCGTGGACGAGGCCCACTGCATCTCCGACTGGGGCCACGACTTCCGTCCGGACTACCGGCGCATCCGCACGCTGCTCGCCGACCTGCCGCCGGGCATCCCGGTGCTCGCGACCACGGCCACCGCGAACGAACGGGTCACCCGGGACGTCGCCGAGCAGATGGCCGTCCACGGCGAGGGGGTCGCGAGCGCCGACGGCACGCTCGCCACCAGCGACGACGTCCTGGTGCTGCGCGGCGGGCTCGACCGCGAGTCACTGCACCTGGCGGTGCTCGAGCTCGGCGACCAGCCCACCCGCGTGGCCTGGCTCGTCGAGGCGCTGCAGGAGATCGACGGGTCGGGGATCGTGTACTGCCTGACCGTCTCGGCGGCGGAGGAGATCACCGCCCAGCTCCGGTCCGCCGGACTCGCCGTCGCGGCCTACACAGGACGCACCGACCCGACCCAGCGCGCCCAGCTCGAGGAGGACCTCAAGACCAACGAGGTCAAGGCGCTCGTGGCGACCTCGGCGCTCGGCATGGGCTTCGACAAGCCCGACCTGGCCTTCGTCGTGCACGTGGGCGCACCGTCCTCGCCGATCGCGTACTACCAGCAGGTCGGCCGCGCCGGCCGCGGCGTCGACGACGCCGTGGTCGTGCTGCTGCCCGGCCACGAGGACAAGGCCATCTGGGACTGGTTCGGGTCGCAGGCCTTTCCGGCGGAGCACCAGGTCCGCGCCACCCTCGCCGCACTGTCCGACGCCGGGGCCCCGCTCTCGACGGCCGCGCTGGAGACGCACGTCGACCTCAAGCGGTCACGCCTGGAGACGATGCTCAAGGTCCTCGACGTCGACGGCGCCGTGCGCCGCGTGCAGGGCGGCTGGGTCGCGACCGGCGCCGAGTGGGTCTACGACGCGCAGCGCTACGCCCGCGTGGCGGAGACCCGCCACCGTGAGCAGCAGGCGATGCTCGACTTCATCGCGACCCCGGGCTGTCGCATGCGGTTCCTGCGGGAGCAGCTGGACGACCCGCAGCTGCCCGACGGGTGGAGCTGCGGGCGCTGCGACCGCTGCGGGGGCGTGACGCTGCCGCCGCCCCCCGCGGACGACACCGTCGCCGAGGCGCGCTCGGAGATGGACCGACCCGGCGTCGGCGTCGAGCCGCGCAAGATGTGGCCCTCGGGGCTGTCCACCCTCGGGCTGGACCTCAAGGGCAAGATCGACCCCGGCGAGCGCGCCGAGCCCGGACGGGCCGTGGCACGGTTCGACGGTCTCGGCTGGTCCAACCCGGTCCGCGACCTGTTCGCCCCCACGACGCCCGACGGCGAGACCCCGGTCGCCCTGCGCGGCGCGGCGGCACGCGTGCTGGACGACTGGGACGCCCTGCACGGCGACGCCGCCCAGGAGGGCGGGGAGCGCCCGGTCGTCGTGGAGGGCGTCGTCGCCGTGCGCTCCGTCACACGGCCGCAGCTGACGTACCACCTGGCCCACGGCCTGGCCGCCTATCTGGGCGTGCCGCTGATCGGGGCCGTCGGCCCGGCGCCGGGCGCCGAGGAGCCCGGACGGCACGACGTCAACTCCGCGATGCGCCTCGCCGGCGTGGCCCGACGGCTGCGGCTGGAGCTCAACGAGGCGGCGTTGTCCGGCCTGCCCGGTCGCCGCGTGCTCCTGGTGGACGACTGGACCGACTCCGGGTGGACGCTCACCGTCGCGGCCCGGCTGCTGCGTCAGGCGGGCGCAGCGGCCGTGCACCCGTTCGTGCTCGGCGTGCGCTGAGGGTTCCCGGCCGGCCTACGCCCCCAGCAGGCCCCGGACGTCGTCGGCGTCCAGGACCCCGGCGAACCGCCCGGCGGCGTCGTCGACCACGGCGTCGAACAGCGCGGCCTTGCGCCGCGCGAGCGCCATGACCTTCTCCTCGATGGTGTCGGCCGCGACCAGTCGGGTGACCTGCACCGGCCGGGTCTGGCCGATCCGGTGGGTGCGGTCGATCGCCTGGGCCTCGGCGGCCGGGTTCCACCACGGGTCCAGCAGGTAGACGTGGTCGGCCTCGGTGAGGTTCAGCCCGAACCCGCCCGCCTTGAGGCTGATGAGGAACACCGGTGCCTCGCCGGCCTTGAACCCGGCGATCACCCCGGCACGGTCGCGGGTGCTGCCGTCGAGGGACACGGTCGCCAGCCCGGCCTGGGCGCACCGGGCGGCCACCCGGCGCAGGAAGGAGGGGAACTGGGAGAAGACGAGCGCCCGGTGACCCTCGGCGACGAGCTCGACGAGCTGGTCCACCACGAGGTCGAGCTTGGCCGACGTCACCCCGGCGTAGGCGTCGTCGACGAGGGCGGCGTCCAGCGCCAGCCGCCGCAGCGTGGTCAGCGACCGGAAGATCGCGGCGCGGTTGGCCTCGAAGTCGGTGAGCAGCCCGAGCAGGCGCTGCCGTTCCCGTTGCAGGTGGGTGTCGTAGATCTTGCGGTGGTCGGCGGTGAGCGGGACCCGCAGCACCTGCTCGGTCCGGGCGGGCAGCTCGGGGGCGACCTGCTCCTTGGTGCGGCGCAGCATGAGGGTGCGCAGCCGACGCTGCAGCCTCCCGAGCGCACGGTTCCCGGCGGCCACGACCTGCGGGTCGTCGTCGCGTGCTGCGGCCTCGACCGGTCGCACCACCTCGGCGCGGAACCGGTGCGACGACGGGTACAGCCCCGGGGCGACGATCGCGAGCATCGCCCACAGCTCGGTGAGGTTGTTCTCCAGCGGGGTGCCCGTGACGGCGAGCTTGAAGGGGGCGTCGAGCCGGCGGGCGGTCTGGTGGGCCCGCGTCCGGGGGTTCTTCGCGAACTGCGCCTCGTCCAGGACCAGCCCGGCCCACGGGCGTCCCTCGAAGGCGGCGACGTCCAGCCGGAAGACGGCGTAGGAGACCACGACGACGTCGGCCCCGTCGGTGAGGTCGGCCAGGGACCGGCCGAGCTTCTTCGTGGTCGACGGGACGGGCACGACGCGCAGGTCCGGGGTGAAGCGTGCGGCCTCGTCGACCCAGTTCCCGACGACGGAGGCGGGAGCCACCACGACGAACGGTCGACGCGGGCCGTCCTCGGCCCGTACCCGGACCCCGGCCACGAAGGCGAGGACCTCGAGCGTCTTGCCGAGGCCCATGTCGTCGGCGAGGATCCCGCCCAGCCCGTGGCCGTGCAGGAAGCTCAGCCACTCGTACGCGCGGTGCTGGTACGGCCGCAGCTCGGCGCACAGTCCGGGCGGCGCGGGCACCGGTGCCACGGTCCGGTCGCCGGCAGCGAGGAGACGCAGGTCCGCCACGGTCCGCCGCCACCGCGCGGACACGTCGACGGAGTCGGCGAGGTCCTCCAGCTCCCCCCATAGCTCGGCGTCGTACCGGCTGACCCGCAGCCGGCCGGGCACGTCCTCGAGGGCGGAGGCCTCGTCGACGAGGTTCCGCAGGCGACGCAACGAGGCGTGGTTCAGCCGCAACCAGGAGCCGTCCGTGAGCAGCAGACGCTTCTGCCCGCGGACCAGCGCCGTGAACAGGCGGGTGAAGGGAACCTCCCGGCCTGCCACCGTGACGGAGATCCCGAGGTCGAGCCAGTCCGCGTCGCCGGACGCGGCGCCGTCGACCACGACCCGGGGCGGGGCGTCCAGGTGCTGGTAGTCGGGGACGTCGGGCGCCTCGACGACGACACCGGCGCCGGCCAGGGCGGGCAGCACCTCACCGGCGAGGTCGAGGGCCTCCAGGCCGGTGTACGTCTGCTGCCGGGCGATCTCGAAGCGCTCGAACCCGGCCAGTCCGCGCACGGCCGCGACGGCAGCGGCCCGGATCTCGTCCTCGGCCTCGCGTCCACGGGAGGGGTCGTGCGCCGCACCGTCCAGCGGCACCTCGCGAGGCGCACCGGCCGGGCGCGGGTACCGCCACGACCAGCGCACGACGGCGCGCTGCGGGGAGTCGAAGTCGGCGCGGGCCACGAGCACCGGCCGTGCGGGTTCGGGCAGCTCGACGCTGCCGTCGGAGACGACGGTGACGGCACGACGCAGGGCGGGCAGGTGCTCGCCGACCAGCTCGTCGACGTCGGCGGCCGGCACGTCCAGCGACCCGCCACCGACGAGCTCGCGCGCACCGTCGGTCAGCCGGGCGCCGGTGGGCGCGAGGCGCAGCAGCGTGCGGCCGCCGCGGGTCTCGACCGTGAACAGCCCGCTGGTGCCGACGGCACCCTGACGCTCGGGTCCCACGACGTCCTCGCCGTCGACCGACACCACGGGGTCCAGCCGGACGCCGTCCGCGACGGACCGGGCGGTCAGCCGCAGGGAGGCCGTGCGCCCCAGCAGCACCTCGTCGCGGCTCCCCTGCCCCACCAGGGGGATCTGCAGCTCGGCGGCCTCGGCCAGCAGCGGCCAGAGCCCTCGTCCTGCCGTGGCCAGCGGTCGCCAGGCCTCGCGGCTGCGGGTGACGCCGTCGCTGAGCGCGGCCCCGAGGTCGGCGAACCAGCGCCGCACCGCGGGGGTAGGCGTGGCCCGGACGTCGGCGAAGGCGTACAGGCCCCGGGCCAGCGCCTCCCAGCCGGCCTCCGGTGCCGTCTTCCACCCGCCGTTGCGGGCCGGGACGACCGGTCGCACGGACAGCTCGGGGGGTGCCTCGGCGAAGGCCCCGTCCAGCCGGAACCGCAGGCCGACCGGCAGGACGGCGCCGGCGCTCGCCGGGTCGGGTCCGGCCGACGTCACCGCGGCGAGCCGACCGCGCCATCCTCCCGGCGCGTCCTGTCCTCCGGGGCCGTCCGCGCCGTGCCGGCCCACGTGCAGCAGGGCTGCCGCCACGTGCTTGCAGTCCGTCGCGACCGGGCAGCTGCACGACGCCTCGTCGACCGCGTACCGGCCGTCGGCGTCGACGGTGAACCGGATGCGGCACCCGTACGGCCGCACCGCGCTGCCGGCGACCCGCGCTGCGAGGACCCGGGCCTCGTCGTCCCAGCTCCAGGAGACGACCATGCCGCCGCGCTCGTAGCCCTGGGCGCGGCGGAAGGTCGTGGCCCCCACCAGTCCGCCGATCTCGAGCGGGTCGACGCGGGGCGGGACGGTGGGCATGGCGTCCATGCTGTCACGCCCCACCGACGCCCGGCGCCGGGGTGTCGTCGACCGCTTGGCACACTATTTCGCGAGCCATCACACCGGTCGCGATGCGCGCCGGGCCGCTCAGAAGCGCCCGCGGACCGCCTCGCCGTGCGCCGGCAGGTCCTCGTCGTCGGCGACCGCGACGATCCGGTCGGCCACCTCCGCCAGGGCGTCCCGGTCGTACTCGATCACCTGCACCGACTTCAGGAACGCGTGCACGCCGAGCCCGCTGGCGAAGTGCGCCGTCCCGCCCGTGGGCAGCACGTGGTTCGACCCCGCCAGGTAGTCGCCGAGGGAGACCGGCGAGTAGGGCCCGACGAAGATCGCCCCCGCCGACCGCACCCGCTCGGCCCACGCGGCGGCGTCGACCGTCTGGATCTCCAGGTGCTCGGCACCGTAGGCGTCCACCACCGCGAGCCCCTGCTCGAGGTCGTCGACGAGCACGACGGCCGACTGCGGACCGGACAGCGCGGTGGTCACTCGTTCGGTGTGCTTCGTGGCGTCCGCGAGGTCGGTCAGCTTCGCCTCGACGGCGCCCGCGAGCTCCGGCGACGGCGTCACCAGCACCGAGGCGGCCATCGGGTCGTGCTCGGCCTGGCTGATGAGGTCCAGGGCGACGTGACCGGCGTCGGCCGTGTCGTCCGCCAGGACGGCGATCTCCGTGGGGCCGGCCTCCGAGTCGATGCCGACGACGCCGCGGACCAGGCGCTTCGCCGCCGCCACGTAGACGTTGCCCGGGCCGGTGACGACGTCCACCGGCTCGCACAGCACGTCCCCGTCGACCGGGTCGGTCCCCGCCGCGCCGTAGGCGAACATGGCGACCGCCTGGGCACCCCCGACCGCGTAGACCTCGTCGACCCCGAGCAGCGCGCACGCCGCGAGGATCGTCGGGTGCGGCAGCCCGCCGGCGTCCCGCTGCGGCGGGGAGGCGACCGCGAGCCCCGGCACCCCCGCCTCCTGGGCCGCGACCACGTTCATGATCACCGAGGACGGGTAGACCGCCAGCCCGCCCGGCGCGTAGAGGCCCACGCGCTGCACCGGGATCCAGCGCTGACGCACCTCGGCCCCGTCGGCCAGCACGGTCGTGTGCTCCCGGGGGACCTGGGCGGCGTGCACCGCCCGCACCCGGCGGATCGACTCCTCGAGCCCGGCGCGGACACCCGGGTCGAGCTCGGCCAGCGCGGAGCGCATCGCCGCGGCCGGGACCCGCAGATGCTCGGGACGCACCCCGTCGAAACGCTCGGCCAGGTCGCGCAGCGCGGCAGCGCCACGGGACCGCACGTCGGCCAGGACGGGAGCGACGGCCTCGGTCGCCTGCTCCACGCCGACCTCGGGGCGCGGCAGCACCCCGATCAGGTCACGGCGGGACAGGGACCGGCCCCGAAGATCGATGCGTCGGATCACCCCACCAGTCTAGGTGCGGCGTGCCGCAGCACGTCCGGGCGTCCCGGACAATGGGCGCATGGACACCCCGATCGAGGTACCGATCCGCGACGACGTCATCCGCCTGGGCCAGTTCCTCAAGCTGGCCGGCCTGGCCGAGTCGGGCACCCACGCCCGCGACCTGGTGGCCGACGGCGACGTGAGCGTCGACGGCGAGGTCGAGACCCGACGTGGGCGTCAGCTCACGCGCGGCATGCGGGTCACCGTCGCGGGACCCGAGGGTGACGAGACCGTCGTCGTCTCCTGACCCTCGACCTCGACCTGAGGGTGACCCTCGACCTCGACCTGAACCTGAGGTCGACCGCCTCCGCGGCCCGTCGCCTCACGACGCCATGTACGCCGAGGACATGGTCCGGTCGACGGTGAGCTCCAGCACGATCCGCCGCGGGTCGTAGGCGACCTGCCGGTAGCGACGCGCGTAGCGCCGCACCGCCTCGGCCACGGCGTCGGGGTCCTCGACCACCTCCAGCGTGCCTTCCAGGGTGAGCCACCGCCCGCCGTCGACCTGGCACAGCGCGGCCCGGGGCGGTTCGCCGTCCGGCCCGCGCCGTCGCGCGTTGGCGGCCTTGACCGACCCCCGTCGTGCCGTGACGCGGGCGATCCCCCGCTCGGCGTCCCAGGTGAAGCCGACCGGCACGACGTGCGGGGTGCCGTTCGCGCGCAGGGTCGTCAGCGTGGCCAGGTGGCGCTCGGTGACGAAGACGAGCTGTTCGGGGTTGAGTCGGATCATCGGCGCCAGCCTACGCGGCGCAGCGATGAGTTCCGGCGGGTCCGGTCGTCCCACCCTGCACACGTCACCCGAGGAGGCCCCGATGTCCGTCCACCCCTCGGCGCCCGCCCGACCCGGACGCCCTGCCGTCGTCGACCGCGAGACCTGGCTGCGCGCGCGGCGGACGCTCCTGTCCCGCGAGAAGGCGCACACCAAGGAGGGCGACGCGCTCGCCGCCGCGCGTCGCCGACAGCCGATGACGGCCGTCGACCCCGCGACGGTCCTCGTCGGCGCCGGCGGCCGTGTCACGCTGCTGGACCTGTTCGAGGGGCGGGACCAGCTCGTGACCTACCAGCACATGTGGCACGCCGGGCACCCCGTCGAGGGCCAGTGCGTCGGGTGCACGGCGAGCGTGTGGAGCCTCCAGGACGCCGCCTACCTCCACCACCGGGGCGTCTCCTTCGCCGTCGTGTGCGAGGGCCCCTGGGACGAGGTCGCGCCGTACGTGGCGTTCATGGGGTACCGCGTGCCCTGGTACTCGCTGCAGGAGGCCGAGGACGAGGCGGTGCGCGGCGGCCTGAGCGACGACCGCGGCCTGCTCTCGTGCTACCTGCGGGTCGGCGAGGACGTGTACCTGACGCACGAGACCACCCACCGCGGGGTCGAGGCCGTCATGGCACAGCTCCAGGTGCTCGACCTGACGGTCTACGGCCGCCAGGAGGCCTGGGAGGACTCCCCCGACGGCTGGCCGCAGCACCCCACCGGGACCTGGTGGACGGACCGGGGGCGGCCGGTGCCGCAGTGGACGCGTCCCGGCGCTGCGCCGTTCGACCCGGACGCACCGCGCGGGCACCACCACTGAGGCCGGCGAGCCCCCGGCCGGTCAGAGACCGAAGGTGAGCACGGCCGGCAGGACCCCGTCGTGCAGGCCGCGCAGCACCGGCAGCTCGTGCGGGACCACCGGGTCGGGCAGCGCGACCAGCGGGAACCACCGCAGGTCCGCGGTCCGCTCCGGCTCGCGGATCTGCAGCTCGTCGTCCCAGTGGTCGGCCGCGAAGTAGAAGTCGACGCGCTGCTCCAGGGCCGGCCCGCCCGGGATGCCCCGGTGCTGGACCGTCAGCGGCACGAGGTCCGTCGGCGCCACCCGGACCCCGAGCTCCTCGGCCGCCTCGCGCACCGCCGCCGCGACCGCGGACTCCCCCGGCTCGACGTGCCCGGCGGCGCCGGCGGCCCAGTGGCCGTCCATGTAGCCGGTGCCGCGGCGCAGCTGGAGCAGCACCTGACCCTCGCGGCGCAGCAGCAGGTAGGCCGCCGGCACCAACCGGAAGCGGTCGCCGGCGCTGCCGTCGTCCCAGGTGCCGCTCATGACAGGCAGCTCGGTCCGAGCAACGCCTTGAGGTCGCCGAACAGGGCGGGCGACTTCTCCACCCGCAGCCCGTCCCCGGCCTGCACGAGCGTCTTCTTCCCGGGCTCGGCGACGGCCACGTGCACGGGCGCGGACCCCGGGTGCGTGGACAGCACCTCCCGCAGGCGGATCATGACCGGTTCGACGCAGCGGGTGTGCGGCACGGTCACGTGCACCGGGGCGTCGGCCACCGCGGAGGTGTCCGGCAGCGAGACCTCCTGGGCCTGCAGCTGCATCTGCTCGTCACGGCGCCGGATCCGGCCCCTGATCGTCACGACCTGGTCCTCGGCGAGCACCGTGGAGTAGGCGAGGTACGTCTCCCCGAAGAACATCACCTCGACGCCGCCGTCGAGGTCCTCGATGGTCACGGCTGCCCACGGGTTGCCGTTCTTGCTGATCTTGCGCTGCACGGAGGTGAGCAGCCCGGCCACGGTCACCACCGACCCGTCGGAGCGGTGCTCGTCGGCGACGAGCGTGGCGATCGACGTGTCCGCCGCCCGGGCCAGCACGTGCTCGAGGCCGGACAGCGGGTGGTCCGAGACGTAGAGACCGAGCATCTCCCGCTCGAAGGACAGGCGCTGCTTCTTGTCCCAGTCCGGCAGGTCCGGGACGTCCACGGAGAAGCTCACCACCTCGTCGTCGGCCCCGCCGAAGTCGGCGAACAGGTCGAACTGCCCCTCGGCCTCCTTGCGCTTGACGGAGATCACCGAGTCCACGGCCTGCTCGTGCACCACGAGCAGCGCCCGGCGCGGGTGGCCCAGCGAGTCGAACGCGCCGGCCTTGATCAACGACTCGATGGTGCGCTTGTTGCACACCACGGCCGGGACCTTGTCCAGGAAGTCCGTGAACGAGGTGAACGCGCCGTGCTCCTCGCGCGCCGCCACGATCGCGTCCACGACGTTGGCACCGACGTTGCGCACCGCCGTCAGCCCGAACCGGATGTCCTCGCCGACGGCCGTGAACTTCGCGGCCGAGTCGTTGACGTCCGGCGGCAGCACCGTGATGCGCATGCGACGGCACTCGTTGAGGTAGAGCGCCATCTTGTCCTTGTCGTCCCGCACGGACTGCAGGAGCCCCGCCATGTACTCGGTCGGGTAGTTCGCCTTGAGGTAGGCGGTCCAGTAGGCGACCAGGCCGTAGCCGGCCGAGTGGGCCTTGTTGAAGGCGTACCCGGCGAACGGCACCAGCGTGTCCCACACCGCCTGGATGGCGGCGTCCGAGTAGCCCCGCTCCTTGCAGCCGGCCTCGAAGTTCACGAACTCCTTGGCCAGCACCTCGGGCTTCTTCTTGCCCATGGCACGGCGCAGCAGGTCCGCCTGGCCCAGGGAGTACCCGGCGAGCACCTGGGCGGCGCGCTGCACCTGCTCCTGGTAGACGATCAGGCCGTAGGTCTCGTCGAGCACCTCGGACAACGGCTCGGCGAGCTCGGGGTGGATCGGCTCGATCTTCTGCATGCCGTTCTTGCGCAGCGCGTAGTTGACGTGCGAGTTCATGCCCATCGGCCCCGGCCGGTACAGGGCGATGACCGCCGAGAGGTCGTCGAACTTGTCCGGACGCATCTGCCGCAGCAACGACCGCATGGGGCCGCCGTCGAGCTGGAACACGCCGAGAGTCTCCCCGCGGGCCAGCAGCTCGTAGGAGGCCTTGTCGTCCAGGGCGATCGTCTCGATCTGGACCGGGTCCTTGCCGTTGGCCTCGATGATCTCCAGGGCGTCCTCGAGGATCGTGAGGTTGCGCAGGCCCAGGAAGTCCATCTTGATCAGGCCGAGACCCTCGCAGGTCGGGTAGTCGAACTGCGTGATCACCGCCCCGTCCTGCGGGCGCCGCATGATCGGGATGACGTCGATCAGCGGGTCGCTGGACATGATGACACCGGCGGCGTGCACACCCCACTGGCGCTTGAGCCCCTCGATGCCGCGGGCGGTCTCGACCACGCGCTGCGCCTCGGGGTCCGTGTCGTGCAGCTGACGGAACTCCCCGGCCTCGGAGTACCGGTCGTGCTGCGGGTCGAAGATGCCGGACAGCGGGATGTCCTTGCCCATCACGGGCGGCGGCATCGCCTTGGTGAGCTTCTCCCCCATCGCGAACGGGAACCCGAGCACCCGGGAGGCGTCCTTGAGAGCCTGCTTGGCCTTGATCGAGCCGTACGTGGCGATCATCGCCACCCGGTCGTCGCCGTACTTGTCCGAGACGTAGCGGATGACCTCCGAGCGCCGGCGCTCGTCGAAGTCGACGTCGACGTCGGGCATGCTGACGCGTTCGGGGTTGAGGAACCGCTCGAAGATCAGGCCGTGCTCGAGCGGGTCCAGCTCGGTGATGCCCATGACGTAGGAGACCATCGACCCGGCGGCCGAACCACGGCCCGGGCCGACGCGGATGCCCTGCTCCTTGGCCCAGTTGATGAAGTCGGCCACCACGAGGAAGTACCCGGGGAAGCCCATCTGGACGATCACCTCGGTCTCGTACTTCGCCTGGGCGCGCACGGCGTCCGGGACCCCTTGCGGGTACCGGACGTGCATGCCCTTCTCGACCTCCTTGACGAACCAGGAGACCTCGTCCTCCCCGGCGGGCACCGGGAAGTTCGGCATGTAGTTCGCCCCGGTGTCGAACGAGACCTCGCACCGCTCGGCGATGAGCAGCGTGTTGTCGATCGCCTCGGGCATCTCGGCGAACAGGCGGCGCATCTCGGCGCCGGACTTGACGTAGAAGTTGTCGCCGCTGAACGCGAACCGGCTGCCGCCCTGGTCGTAGGTGGGCTCGTCCAGGGTCGACCCGGAGTTGACCGCCAGCAGCACCTCGTGGGCGTGGGAGTCCTCCTGGCGGGTGTAGTGCAGGTCGTTGGTGGCCACCAGCGGGGCCCCGATGTGCCGGGCCAGCTCCAGGAGCTGCTTCGACGTGCGGGACTCGATCTCGATCCCGTGGTCCATCAGCTCCACGAAGTAGTTCTCGCGGCCGAAGATGTCCTGGTACTCCCCCGCCGCGCGGACCGCCTCGTCCCACTGACCGAGCCGGAGCCGGGTCTGGATCTCGCCCGACGGGCAGCCGGTGGTGGCCATCAGCCCCTCGGCGTACGTCTCCAGCAGCTCGCGGTCCATGCGCGGCCACTTGCCCATCTGCCCGTCGAGGGATGCCAGCGAGGACGCCCGGAACAGGTTGTGCATACCGGTGTTGTTCCGGGACCACAGCGTCATGTGGGTGTAGGCGCCGCCGGCGGAGACGTCGTCGCGCTTCTGGTGCTGCTCGCCCCACTGGACCTTCGTGCGGTCGTGGCGGCTGGTGCCGGGGGTGACGTACGCCTCGACGCCGATGATCGGCTTGACGCCGTACTTCTGCGCGGTGCTCCAGAAGTCGAAGGCGCCGAAGAGGTAGCCGTGGTCCGTGATGGCGATGGCCTTCTGGCCGAGCCGCGCGACCTCGGAGAACAGGTCGTCCATCCGCGCGGCGCCGTCGAGCATCGAGTACTCGGTGTGGACGTGCAGGTGGACGAAGTCGTCGGTCTTCTGGGTGGCGGCGTCCGGCATGCCCCGAGTCTAGGCGCGGCCTCCGACGTCCCCGCCCGGCCCCGCCGTGAGAGCGGTCACCGGCTCACCGGTAGGCGTCGCGCAGGGTCTCCAGGGCGTGCGCCAGGTCGTCCGGGTACTCGGACTCCACGACGACGTCCTTGCCCGTCACGGGGTGCGTGAAGCCGAGGCGCATCGCGTGCAGCCACTGTCGCTGCAGCCCGGTGCGCGAGGCCAGCACCGGGTCGGCCCCGTAGGTGAGGTCCCCGACGAGCGGGTGCCTCAGCGCGGCGAAGTGCACCCGGATCTGGTGGGTGCGCCCGGTCTCCAGGTGCACCTCGACCAGCGAGGCCGCCGGCAGCATCTCGAGGACCTCGTAGTGGGTCACCGACGGTTTGCCCTCCGCGACGACGGCGAACTTGTAGTCGTGGTGCGGGTGGCGGCCGATCGGCGCGTCGATGGTGCCCGTCGTGGGCTCCGGGTGTCCCTGGGCGAGCGCGTGGTAGACCTTGTCGACCGTGCGCTCCTTGAAGGCGCGTTTGAGGCCCGTGTACGCGGCTTCGGACTTGGCGACGGCCATCAGCCCCGAGGTGCCGACGTCGAGCCGGTGCACGATCCCCTGGCGCTCCGCCGCACCCGAGGTCGCGATGCGGTAGCCGGCCGCCGCCAGCGCCCCGACCACGGTCGGACCGGTCCAGCCGGGCGACGGGTGGGCGGCCACGCCGACCGGCTTGTCCACGACCACCACGTCGTCGTCCTCGTAGGCGATCGTCATGCCCTCGACGGGTTCGGCGACGACCTCCGGGGCGTCCGCCGGCGCGTCCGGGACATCCACCTCGAGCAGCGTGTCGGGCAGCAGCCGGTCCGACTTGCCCACGGTGCGCCCGTCGGCGCGCACGGCGCCCGAGGCGGCGAGATCGGCGGCCTGGCTGCGGGAGAAACCGAGCATCCGACCCAGGGCGACGTCCACGCGCTCGCCGGCCAGCCCGTCGGGCACGGGCAGGGTCCGCAGGGCCATCAGTCACCGTCCTCGGTGTGCCGCGACCCGTCCAGCCCGATCCCGCGGAACGTCAGCAGGATGATCATCCCGGCCGCGACCACGATGGCGATGTCGGCGACGTTCCCGACGAACAGGTCGGCGTAGGCGATCATGTCGACGACCTCCCCCCGGGCGAACCCGGGCTGGCGCAGGAGCCGGTCGACCAGGTTGCCGAGCGCTCCCCCGAGCAGCAGTCCCAGGGCGACCGCCCAGCCCACCGACCCGATGCGGCGCATCGCCCGCAGGATCACCACCACGACCGCCACGACGACGATCGTCAGGACCCAGGTGTAGCCGTTGGCCATGAACGACAGCGCCGCGCCGGGGTTGAAGACGAGGGTCAGACCCAGCAGGTCGCCGAGCAGCGGGACCCGTTCGCCCTCGCTGAGCGTGGCGAGCGCCCACCACTTGGTCAGCTGGTCCACGACCAGCACCACGGCGGCCAGACCCAGGGCCCCGGCCCCGAGCCGACGACGTCGTGCGGCCGTCACGGCCGCGTCGTGATCCGCGGCGGTGCCGGCGGCGTCCTGCGGAGCGGGTGACACGGGCTCGTGCGGGAGGTCGGGAGCCGGGTCGGACCCGGCGGGCGTCGTGGACATCGCGCAGAGTCTACGGTCAGCGCCGCTCCTCGCGCGCCTTCGCCTCGACCGACAGGGTGGCGCGCGGGAAGGCCTGCAACCGGGCCTTGCCGATGGGCGCGCCCGTGACCTCGCACGTGGCGTACTTCCCGCTGCGGATGCGGTCCAGCGCGTGGGTCGTCTGGTCGAGCAGGTCCCGCAGGTTGTTCACCAGGGTGAGCTCCTGCTCGCGCTCGAGCGCGCTCGATCCGTAGTCCGCCTGGTCGTCACCGGCGCCGTCGCCGGAGTTGCGCAGGAGGTCGGACAGCTCGGCGTCCGCGGCGGCGAGCTCGTCGGTGTAGCGCTCCTTGTCCTCCAGGAGCAGCAGAGCGAGCTCGGAGACCTCCTGAAGCGTCCACGGCTCCTCGCCGTCACGCACCGGGAAGTCCTTGACGTCACGCGCCAGGTTCGGGAACTCCTCGCGGATCGTCGCCCGCTGGGAGGTGGAGAGCTTGGACATTCGGCGCCCTTCCGTTCTTCGAGGTCACCGAAGAGTAAGCGCACGGATCGGCCCGCACAACAGCAGGCGCCCTTCGGGCGTGTCTGCCGGTGCGGGCCGATCCGTGCGCCGCGTGCTCCGGGTGCGGTGTCAGAGGTCCTGCGAGCGTCCTGCCCCGGCGTTCTGCCGCTGCGGGGGGAGCGCCGAACCGCGGGCGTCGAGGTCGCCGAGCAGGTTCTGCAGGAAGCTCTTGAGGCGGGTGCGGTAGTCCCGCTCGAACAGGCGCAGCTCGTCGATCTTGCGCTCCAGCAGCGACCGCTCCTGCTCCAGCTGGGACAGCGTGCGGTGGCTGGTCTCCTCGGCCTCGCGGACGATGCGCGACCCCTCGGCCTTCGCCTCCGCGATCAGCCGGTCGCCCTCCTCCTGGCCGGAGCGCACGTAGTCGTCGTGCAGCTTCTGGGCGAGCTGCAGCATGCCCGTCGCCGACTCGGGCTCGGCACCCTGCTTGCCGGCGGCGGCCTCGGCCAGCGCGGGCGCCGGGGTCGGGGCGGCCTGCGGCGCCGGGGCCTCGGGCTGCTCGGCCGACTGCGCGGCGGCCTCGTTGCGGCTCAGCTCGCCCACACGGCTCTCGGCGGCGGAGAGCTTCGAACGGAGGTCGTCGTTCTCCTCCTGCACCGCCGTCAGCGTCCGGACGACCTCGTCCAGGAAGTCGTCGACCTCTTCGACGTCGTAGCCCTCGCGGAACTTCGTCGCCGAGAACTTCTTGTTGAGGATGTCCTCTGCCGTCAGCAGTGCCATCGTGTCACCTCGTTGCCGTAGCGCGTTCGTGCACGGACCCGGAGCGTCCGTGGGTGCCCACGGTAGCCCACGGCCGCCGCCACGGCCCTCCGAGCGCGGCGAGCACACGACGTCTTCACAGGCGGCGAACAGTCTGCCGTCCCCGCCCCGGACCGCGCCTCGGACGGGGAGGGGTCGTCACAGGCTGGCGGCCAGCCTGTTGGCGACCTGCATGAGGATCGACGTGGCCAGGAACAGGACCAGGAACGCGAGGTCCAGACGCACGCTGCCCAGGGTGAGGGGCGGGATGATCCGCCGCAGGGCGCGCAGGGGCGGATCTGTGACGGTGTACACACCTTCCGCGATGACGAGCACGACACCGCGCGGGCGCCAGTCACGGGCGAAGAACTGGACCCAGTCGAACACCAGCCGGACGATCAGGCAGACGAGGAACAGCAGCAGGACGAAGCCGACGAGGCTGAAGATCACGCTCACGAGGGCAACCTACCCGACGCACGACGCACGGCCCGAGGGGCGTTCTCGGGCAGCGGCCGTGCGCGGGTCAGCTCTGGTTGTAGAACGCGCCCGCGCGCGCCTCGGTGGGACGCGGCGCGACCTGCTCCTCGCCCGTGATCTCCACGTGCTCGGGCGACAGCAGGAACACCTTGTTGGTCACCCTCTCGATCGAGCCGCGCAGGCCGAAGATGAGACCGGCGGAGAAGTCGACCAGCCGCTTGGCGTCGGAGTCGTCCATGTCCGACAGGTTCATGATGACCGGGGTCCCCCCGCGGAACGCCTCACCGATCAACCGCGCGTCGTTGTAGGACCGCGGGTGGATCGTGGTGATGCGGCGCAGGTCGGCACCGACGAGGGCGTCGGCCGGCACACCGTCACGGTGCAGCGGCGTGACCTCGGCCTGGTAGTCGTCGTCACGCACCGGCTCCAGCTCCTCGTCGTACTCGTCGAGGTAGTCCCCGTCGGGGCGCTGGTCGTCGGCCAGCCCCAGGTACAGCATGGTCTTGCGAAGCGCTCCGCCCATCGCTCTGCTCCGTTCGTCGGTACGTCAGGTACTTGACGGTATCCAGCGGGACACGCTATGCGGAGCGCGACACGCCGAGGTCACGAGAGGACGACGACACCCGCCTGTCGCCCGGTGACCTCCCCGGCGGCCGTCGCACGGCGGTGCGAGAACAGGTCCGGGTCGGTCATCGTGCAGCGGTCCACGCGCGTGGTGGCGACCCCCCGCGCGACGAGCCGAGTCACCACGGCGCCCGGCAGGTCGAGCCCGGGCGTGCCCGCCGACGTCGTGGACCACGCCTCGGGCACGACGGCCGTGACCTCGTCGCGCATCTGCTCGGGCACCTCGTAGCACCGACCGCAGACCGCGGGGCCGACGGCGGCGCGCAGCCGACCGGTCTCGGCACCGCGGGTCAGCAGCCGGTCGACGACCTCGTCGACGACGCCGGCCACCAGCCCGCGCCGACCCGCGTGGGCGACACCGACGACCCGCGCGGTGGCGTCGGCGAGCAGCACCGGCACGCAATCGGCGACGAGCACCCCGAGACCGAGCCCCGGTTCCGCCGTGACCAGACCGTCCGCCGTGCCGGCACTCGTCGGGGGCGTGCCGGACCACTCGGCGCGCTCGTGGGGCCCGAGCTCGAGGACGTCGGCTCCGTGCACCTGCGTGGCGAACGCCACGGGGCTGCCGACCCAGTCGGCCAGCAGGTCACGGTTGCGCTGGACCCGGGCGCTGTCGTCACCGGTGCCGTCGGACAGGTCGAGCGACGACCACGGCGCCGGCGACACGCCCCCGTGCCGCGTGGTGAAGCCGGCGACGACTCCGGCGCCGAGGTCGACACGGAGCAGTCCGGCACCGAAGTCCTCGGGCAACATGGCCTCCTGGGCCCACGGGACGGACGAGGTCACTTGAGGAAGTCGGGGACGTCGAGGTCCTCGGCGGGCCGGGACTGGTCCACCATGCGGGGCACGTCCACCGGACGCTCGACCGTGACGCCCTCCCCCGCGCCCTCCTCGACCACGCCGAGGCTCGTCGGCCGCTGGACGTTGCCCACCGGCTCCAGGCTGGCGGGGACGTCGTCCGGACCGGCCGGGATCGGCCGCGGGCGCGCGTGGGCGGGCTCGGCGGCCGGCAGGGGCACCGGCGCCGTGGCCGGGGAGCCGCCGTGGCCGGTGCCCGGGCTCGCCGCGGACGAGCCCTGACGTCCGGCCGCGCCGTCGTCCCCGCCCGCACGGCTCGCCGAGGAGCTGCCCGCGACCTGCCCCAGGGCGCGGGAGTCCTCGCGCGCCTTGGGCAGCCCGCCGTCGAACCCGGCCGCGATGACCGTGACGCGCACCTCGTCGCCGAGCGCGTCGTCGATGACCGTGCCGAAGATGATGTTCGCCTCGGGGTGGGCCGCCTCCTGCACGAGCCGCGCGGCCTCGTGCACCTCGAACAGTCCCAGGTCGCTGCCACCCTGGATCGACAGCAGCACGCCGTGCGCACCGTCGATGGAGGCCTCCAGCAACGGCGAGGAGATCGCCAGCTCGGCGGCCTGGACCGCGCGGTCCTCCCCACGGGCCGACCCGATCCCCATGAGCGCGGACCCCGCCCCCTGCATGACGGACTTGACGTCCGCGAAGTCGAGGTTGATCAGCCCCGGGGTGGTGATGAGGTCGGTGATCCCCTGCACGCCCGAGTGCAGCACCTGGTCGGCGGAGTGGAAGGCGGCGATGGCCGACACGTTCCGGTCCGACATCGACAGCAGCCGGTCGTTCGGGATGACGATGAGCGTGTCCACCTCCTCGCGGAGCTGCTCGATCCCCTGCTCGGCCTGCACCGACCGGCGCCGGCCCTCGAAGGTGAACGGGCGGGTGACGACCCCGACCGTCAGCGCGCCGAGGGAGCGCGCGATGCGCGCCACGACCGGGGCGCCCCCGGTCCCGGTGCCGCCGCCCTCGCCCGCGGTGACGAAGACCATGTCGGCGCCGCGCAGGACGTCCTCGATCTCGTCGGCGTGGTCCTCGGCGGCCTTGCGGCCGACCTCGGGGTCGGCGCCGGCCCCGAGCCCGCGCGTCAGCTCGCGACCGACGTCCAGCTTGACGTCGGCGTCCGACATCAGCAGGGCCTGCGCGTCGGTGTTGATGGCGATGAACTCGACACCCTTGAGGCCGACCTCGATCATGCGGTTCACGGCGTTCACGCCGCCACCGCCGATGCCGACCACCTTGATCACTGCCAGGTAGTTCTGCGGAGTTGCCACGTCGTTGCCTCTCGGGTCGTTCGGGTCCTGACCCCACCGGTCAAACCTTCAGGTTATAGTTGAAGGTGAGTGTTATGTCAGGTTGCTGCTTGTGACGACGGTATTTCGCCGGAACCCGCCCGCGCCGCACGTGCCTCGGCGTGTCGCGACGGGTCGGACGGCGGTCACCGGGTCACCGGCAGCTCGGGCGACGAGACGTCGATGACGGCGACGTCCCCTCCGACCGCGCGCAACGTGCGCACGACCTCCACCTTCAGCGGCAGGCGGTCCGCCCCGCCCCAGCGGATGCTGAGCCCGTCGCGCAGCACGGTCTCCACGTCGTCCTGGGTGCGGGCGCTGACCTGCTCCACCCGCGCGGACAGCCCGGGCGGGAGCGCGGCGACGACCGCCAGCGCCGCCTGCAACGCCCGGGCGGACTCCTTCTCCAGCGGCACGGACACCACCGGGAGCCCCTCGGGCACGCCGGCACGGCGGCCCAGCCGCACACCCTCGTCGTCCAGCAGCACGTAGTCCGTGCCGTCCGGGACCGCCGCCACGGGTTCGCGGGCGACGACGACGACGCCGAGACCGTGCGGCCACGACCGGGCGAGCGTGACGTCCTTGACACCACGCAGGGAACGGATCTCGGCCGCCATGCCCGCCGTGTCGAGACGCAGCAGCGGTGTGCCGGCCGCGCCCAGGGCGATCTCGTGCACCCGCTCGCCGTCGACCACGGGCACGTCCGCCCCCGTGACGGTCACCTCCTCCGCGTCGAGCGCGAGCAGGTCGGACCACCCGACCACCCAGCCCGCCCCGCCCACGAGGCCGACCAGCAGCACCACCACGAGCGCCGTGCGCCAGGACCGGTGGCGGCGCATGGCCGAACGCTCGGCGAGCCGGTCGGCCATCGCGGTCGAGACGCGGGGGTCGCGGGCGGCGGGCGCCGGCACCGGGCGGGGGCCCCGCTCCGGCGCGGACGCCACCGGCCGGGGCCGCGCCGGGGACGCGGCGGACCGCGCGCTGCCGGCCGACCGTGCCGCACCGGCCGCACGACGTCCGGACCCCGCCGGGGACGCCGAGGACGCCGCCGGGGCGGGCCGTGGCCGCTCGGGCGCGCGGGGACGAGGTGGGGGACGCATCACCCCATCGTCGCGTCCGGCGCCGGTCCCGGGAGGTCCGCCACGCCGTGGCGCGCCGCCAGCTCGGCGAGGACGACGGGTCCGAGCTCGGTGACGTCGCCCGCCCCGACGGTCAGCACGACGTCCCCCGGGCGGGCCAGGCGGGCCACGGCGTGCGCCGCCTCGACCCGGTCCTCGACGGCCCGCACCCGCCCGCCGGAGACCGTCGGACCGGCCAGGTCCGTGATCGTCCTCGCGGTCACCTCCGGGTCGACGTCCTCACGCGCCCGGTACACCCCCGTCACCACGACCTCGTCGGCCAGGGACAGCGCGGCGGCGAACCGGTCGGCGAAGATCCGCGTGCGGGAGTACAGGTGCGGCTGGAACAGCACGAGGACCCGTCCCGTTCCCGCCACGGGCCGCGCCGCTCGCAGCAGCGCCTCCACCTCGGTCGGGTGGTGGTCATAGCTGTCGAACACCCGGACGCCACCGGCCTCGCCGCGGGGCTCGAAGCGTCGCCCGGTGCCCACGAAGGTGCCCGCCGCGGCCACCGCGGCCGACGGGCCGGCGCCGAGCAGCACGGCGGTGACCACCGCGGCGGTGGCGTTCAGCACGTTGTGCGCGCCCGGGACGTCGAGGGCCAGCAGCCGCTCCGCGTCGCCCAGGGGTCCGCCGGAGACGGTCGCCCGCGCGGTCCCGGCCCCGACCTCGACGCCGCGGACCCGCACGTCGGACTCCGGGACGGTCCCGTAGGTGACGACCCGGCCGCCCGCCGCCCGGTGCGCGGCCGCGAGCCGGGCCGAGCCGGCGTCGTCGGCGCACGCCACGAGCGTGCCGTCGGGGGTGATCCGGGCGGCGAAGTCGACAAAGGCCTGCTCGAACGCCTCCTGCGACCCGTAGTGGTCCAGGTGGTCGGCCTCGACATTCGTCACCACGGCCACCGTCGGGCTGTAGTTGAGGAACGAGCCGTCGGACTCGTCGGCCTCGGCGACCAGCACGTCGGCCGTCCCCGCGTGACCTCCCGGGACCGTCCGCTCCCCCGCCCCGTCGCGCCGTCGGACGGTGCCGCCGATCGCGAACGACGCGTCGACGCCCACCGCGGCCAGGACCGTGGCGACCATGGCCGAGGTGGTGGTCTTGCCGTGCGCACCGGCCACCGCGACCGTCCGCCGGCCCTCCATGAGGACGGCGAGCGCCTGCGACCGGTGCAGCACCTGCAACCCGGCCGCGCGCGCCGCGGCCAGCTCCGGGTTGCTCTCCCGGACGGCGGTGGACACGACCACGGTGTCCACCCGCGGCGTGCCGTCGGGGGCGACCACGTGCCCGGCGTCGTGCCCGACCCACACCGGGATCCCGTCGGCGCGCAGCGCGGCCAGCGCAGGCCCCTCCGCCGCGTCCGACCCCTGGACAGGGACGCCGCGGGCGGCGAGCAGCCGCGCGACGACGGAGACCCCGGCGCCCCCGATGCCGATGAGGTGGACGCGACCGAGCGCCGCCACGTCCGTCGGGGCGCTCATCGGGCTGCCCCGGCGACGTCCGCGACCATGTCCGCGACCCGTGCGGCCGCGTCCCGGACCCCGACGGATCCCGCGGCCTCGGCCATGGCGACAAGCCGGTCCCGGTCCTGGAGCAGGGCGGGCACCTCGGCCGCGACCCGTTCCGGGGTGAACGCGGCGTCGTCGATCACGATCCCGCCCCCGGCACCGACCACGTCGCGGGCGTTCAGCCGCTGCTCGCCGTTGCCGATCGGCAGCGGGACGTACACCGCGGGCAGGCCGAGAGCAGCCAGCTCGCAGACGGTGCCCGCCCCGGAGCGCGCGACGACGAGGTCGCAGGCCGCCAGCGCGTGCTGCATCTCACCGAGGTACTCGCGCACGTGGTAGCGCGACACGTCGTGGTCGCCGGCCAGCGCCGCCACGGCCTCCCGCACCTCGGTGTCCTTGCCCCGTCCCGTCAGGTGCAGCACCTGGACCCCGGCGTCGAGCAGCGTCGCGGCGGCACCCGTGACGGCCCGGTTGACGTTCAGCGCGCCCGAGGAGCCGCCGGTGACCAGCAGGGTCGGCAGGGCGGGGTCGAGCCCGAGCGCCGCGGCGCCGCGGGCGCGGGAGCCGGCCGGGTCCGCCCGGCGCTCGTCGACCAGCGCCGCGATCGCCGGACGGAGCGGCAGGCCCACGCAGGTCGCACCGGCGATCCGCGTGTCGGCGAAGGTGGTGCCCACCGCCGCCGCCCAGCGCGCCCCGAGCCGGTTGGCGAGGCCCGGGCGGGCGTTCTGCTCGTGGATCACCACCGGCACGCCGAGCCGGCGGGCCGCCAGGTAGGCCGGCGTGGAGACGTAGCCGCCGAACCCGACCACCGCCTGGGCGTCGATCTCGGTGATCGCGTCCTGGGCCGACCGCACGGCCGCACGGAGCCGGACGGGCAGGCGGAACAGGTCCGGGCTCGGGCGACGCGGCAGCGGGACGCGCGGGATCTCGTGCAGCGGGTAGCCGGCGGCGGGCACCAGGTCCGCCTCGAGACCGCTGGCGGTACCCAGGACCCGGAACGACGTCTCGGGGTCGCGGGCGCGCAGCTCGTCGGCGACCGCGAGCAACGGGTTGACGTGGCCGGCGGTCCCTCCGCCGGCCAGCACGACAGAACGCACGGAGGAAGTCTTCACACGGGCAGACCCTACCGGCCCCGGCCCCCCGCGCGGCCCAGCACCGTCAGGGAGCGGCGGACCACACCGGGCCGCGCCGCGAGCGCCTCGGCGGCACCCGGTTCGGACCGTGCGAAGCTGATGACCATGCCGAGCGCCGCCATCGTGGTCACCAGCGCGGACCCGCCGGCCGACACCAGGGGCAGCGGCACGCCGATCACGGGCAGCAGCCCGAGCACCACGCCGATGTTGACGAAGGCCTGGCCCACGATCCAGCAGGCCACGGCCGCCGTGGTGATCTTGACGAACGGGTCGGTGTGCCGGCGCACGATCCGGGCCATCGCGACACCGAGCACGACGAACAGGGACAGCACGAGCAGCGTGCCGAGGAGACCGAGCTCCTCACCGATGATGGCGTAGATGAAGTCGTTGTGAGCCTCGGGCAGGTACCGCCACTTCTCGCGGCTCGCCCCGAGCCCGACGCCGAACAGACCGCCGGTCCCGAGGCCGTACATCCCGTGCAACGACTGGTAGCACTCCCCCTCGGCGTCCGTGCACCCGCCGTAGGTCGCCAGGATGCGGCCCATGCGGTTCGCGTTGCCCAGCACGAACAGCCCCACGACCGCGGCGAGCGCGACGCTGCCGCCCAGGGCCAGCATCCGCCACGGGGCCCCGGCGACCCACAGGGCACCGGCGACGAGCCCGGCGATGACGAGCATGGTCCCGAGGTCGTTGCCGGCGATGACCAGGCCCAGGACCACCATGGCCCCGGGCACGGCGGGCACGACGGCATGCGCCCACGAGCCCAGCAGGTGCTGCTTGCGGCCCAGCACGGCACCGAGCCAGACGGCCAGGGCGAGCTTGCTGACCTCGGCGGGCTGCACGGTGATCCCGCCGAGGGAGATCCAGCCGACGTTGCCGCCCTGCGCCCGGGCGAGCGCGGGGACGAGGGTCAGCGACTGCAGCACGATCGCGCACGCCAGCGCGGGCCAGGCGAGACGCCGGTACCAGTGCACCGGCAGGCGCGCGGCGACGAGCATCAGGGGCAGGCCGATCAGGGCGAACCGCGCCTGGGTCAGCCCGGCGGCGTAGGGCGGCTCCCCCGCGGCGATCGAGGTGACGGTCGTGCTGGAGAACACCATGACCAGGCCGATGAGCAGCAGCAGCCCGGTCGCCCCGACGACGAGGTAGTAGCTCGTCACGGCGGAGTTCCACTGCCCCAGCCACGGCCGGTCGGTGCGGCGTGCGGCAGACGTGACCGCCATCGTGCTCCCTACGTCAGGTCCCGCACCGCGGAGGCGAACTCCTCACCCCGTGCCGCGTAGGACGCGAACTGGTCCATGGACGCCCCGGCCGGGGCCAGCAGCACGGTGTCGCCCGCCCGGGCGGCCTGCCGTGCCGCGGCGACGGCGCGACGCATCACGGTGCCAGTGTCGCCGGGATCGATCACGGTGACCGGTACCTCGGGCGCGTGTCGGGCGAGCGCGTCGACGAAGGGCGTCGGGTCCGTCCCGATGACGACCGCGGCGCGCAGGCGGTCCGCGCGGCCCGCGACGAGGTCGTCGAAGGACGCCCCCTTGGCCAGCCCGCCCGCGATCCAGACACCCGTGCCCGGTGCGCAGGCCGCGAGGGACGCGGCCGCGGCGTGGGCGTTGGTGGCCTTGGAGTCGTCGACGTACGTCACCCCCTCCAGGGTGCGGACGACGGCGGCGCGGTGGGCGTCGGCGGAGAAGCTCCGCAGGCCGTCACGGACCGCCCGGGCGTCGACACCGTGGGCACGGGCGAGCGCCGCTGCGGCGAGGGCGTTGGCCACGACGTGCGGGGGCGGGCCCTGCGGGCCGCCGAGATGGGCCAGGTCGTCGAGGGTGGCCAGCTCGGCGGCCGTGCGGTGCCGGTCCGGGGCGTCGGTCGGCGCGTGGAAGGCGCGGTCGACCAGCACGTCCTCGACCAGCCCCAGCTGCCCCGGTCCGGGCGGACCGAGGGTGAACCCGACGGCCCGCGCCCCGTCGGCGACCTCGGCGTCGCGCACGAGCTGCTCGGTGCGCGGGTCGGCGACGTTGTAGACGCACGCCACCTGCGCGCCGCGGTAGATCCGGCCCTTGTCGGCGGCGTACGCCTGCGCCGAGCCGTGCCAGTCGAGGTGGTCGTCGGCCACGTTGAGCACGGCCGCGGCCTCCGCCGCCATGCTCGTGGTGTGGTGGAGCTGGAAGCTGGACAGCTCCACGGCCAGCACCTCCAGGTCAGGGTCCTGGGCGGCGGTGAGCACCGGGGTGCCGACGTTGCCGACCGTGGCGGTGCGCAGCCCGGCGGCCGTGAGGATCGAGGCGAGCATCTGCACGGTCGTCGTCTTGCCGTTGGTCCCGGTGACGGCCAGCCACGGGGCTCCGGTCCGCAGCCGCCAGGCCAGCTCCACCTCGCTCCACACCGGGACCTCGGCCTGCCGGGCGGCGGTGAGCAGCGGCGTCGACGGCGCCCACCCCGGCGACGCGACCACCAGGTCGGCGTCCGCGACGAGGCCGGCGACCACCCGCGGGTCCGTCGCGTCGGCCCCGGTCACGTCCGCGTCGCCGGCACGGCCGTCGACCGTCGTCACCATGGCCGCGCGACCCGCGAGCGCCGCGACGACGGCGCGGCCGGTCACGCCGAGCCCGGCCACGACCACCCGGGCACCGGTGAGCCTCAACTGACGACCCACTCGGCGTAGAAGATCCCCATGCCGAGGGCGGAGAAGAGGCCCGCGATGAGCCAGAACCGGATGACGATGGTGACCTCGCCCCAGCCGGACAGCTCGAAGTGGTGGTGCAGCGGGGCCATCTTGAACACCCGCTTGCGGGTGAGCTTGAAGGACCCGATCTGGATGATGTCGCTGAGCACGATGATCACGAACAGACCACCGATGATGGCGGCGAGGATCTCGGTGCGGGTGAGGATCGACAGCGCCGCGAGCGCACCGCCGAGGGCCAGCGACCCGGTGTCACCCATGAAGATCTTGGCCGGACTGGCGTTCCACCACAGGAATCCGAAGCAGGCTCCCATGACCGCCGCCGCCACGATCGCCAGGTCCTGCGGGTCACGCACCTCGTAGCAGCCCGGTCCGGCGGCGGCGAGGCGCTGGCAGGACTGGTTGAGCTGCCAGATGCCCACGAGCACGTAGGCGCCGAACACGATCAGCGACGACCCGGTCGCGAGCCCGTCCAGGCCGTCGGTGAGGTTGACCGCGTTGGACCATGCCGTGATGAGGAAGTTCGCCCAGATCACGAACAGGATCAGGCCGATCGTCGTCCCGGCGAAGGCGAGGTCCAGGTCGGTGTCCCGCAGGAACGAGATCTTGGTCGAGGCCGGCGTGCGGGAGTTGGCGTTGGGGAACTGCAGGGCCAGCACCGCGAACGAGATGCCGACGAAGCCCTGGCCGACGATCTTCGCGCGCGCCGTCAGGCCCAGCGACCGCTGCTTGCGGATCTTGGTGAAGTCGTCGAGGAACCCGACCAGCCCCAGGCCGGTCATGAGGTACAGCGCGAGCAGGGCCGAGGCGCTCGGCGGACGGCCCGCGAGGATCATCGAGGCGGCGACGCCCAGCAGGGTCGCCGCGATGATCACCACGCCGCCCATCGTCGGGGTGCCGCGCTTGGTGAAGTGCGCCGTCGGGCCGTCCTGGCGCACGAACTGGCCGTAGTTGCGGTGCACCAGGAAGCGGATGAACAGCGGGGTGCCCAGCAGGGCGACCAGGAGCGAGACGCCGGCGGCGGCGAGGACGGCGATCATCCGGCGGCCTCCACCAGCTCGTCGGCCAGCCGCCACAGCCCGGACCCGTGCGAGGCCTTGACCAGCACGACGTCACCGTCCGTGAGCGCCTCCGCCAGGAGCACGCGGGCCGCGTCCAGGTCCGGCACGAACACCGACTCCTCTCCCCAGGACCCCTCCTGCTGGGCCCCCTCGTGGATGTGGTACGCGCCCTCGCCGACCACGACCAGCAGCTTGACGTTGAGCCGGACGGCGAGCCGACCGATCGCGTCGTGCTCGGTGCGCGCGACCTCGCCGAGCTCGAGCATCTCCCCCAGCACGGCGACCGACCGGCGCGACCGGCCGGCCATCACGGCCAGGGTACGCAGGGCGGCCCGCATCGAGTCGGGGTTCGCGTTGTAGGAGTCGTCCACGACGGTCACACCGTCGGCCCGCTCGGTGACCGCCATGCGGTGCGGGCTCCGCGGCGTGGCCGACGACAGCCGCTCGGCCACGACCGGCAGGTCGACGCCGAGCCGGAGGGCCGCCGTCGCGGCGGCGAGCGCGTTGGTCACGTGGTGGGCGCCGACCAGCCGCAGCGCGACGTGGGCCGAACCCGCGGCCGTGCGGAGCGTGAACCGTGCGCGGCCGCCCTCGACGGTCACGTCCTGGGCGCGCACGTCGGCCGAGGAGATCGTGCCGAAGGTGACCACCTCCGTGCCGGGCTCCGCGCGGTCCGCCATCGCGGTCACGCGGGTGTCGTCGGCGTTGAGGGCGACCACACCGCCGGGGCGAACCCCGGCGACCATCTCGCCCTTGGTGCGCGCGATCGTCTCCACGTCGCCGAAGACGCCGAGGTGCGCGGTACCGACCGCGAGCACGATGCCGACGTCCGGCGGGGCGATGCGGGTCAGGTCGGCGATGTTGCCGGGCCGGTCCGCGCCCATCTCCAGGACCAGCAGCCGGGTGTCCGCGGTCGCCCGCAGCACCGTCAGGGGCAGACCGATCTCGTTGTTGAACGAACCGGTGGGCACCACGACGGCATCGGCACCGAAGGACGGCTCGAGGAGCTGGCCGAGCAGGTCCTTGGTGGTGGTCTTGCCCACCGACCCGGTGACGGCCACCACCCGGACCTCGTGCCGCTCGCGCAGCCGGGCCAGCACCACGCGGGCGAGCTCGCCGAGAGCCGTCTGGACGTCGTCGACGACGACGCAGGGCACGTTCTCCACGGGCCGTGCGGCCAGCACGAGGGCGGCCCCGGCCTCGACCGCGGCCGCGGCGAAGTCGTGGCCGTCGACGTGCTCGCCGGGGAGCGCGACGAACAGCGCGCCGGGTGACACCTGCCGGGAGTCGACGACGACCGGGCCGCGGACGACCACGTCGTCCCCGGCGCCGTGCGACGACCCCGCGGTCGCGGCGGCGACCTCGGCAGCGGTGAGCTCGATCATGCGGTGGGGGTCCTCTCTGCGCGGGCACGCAGCGCAGCGCGCGCCTCGACACGGTCGTCCAGCTCGAGGTCCACGCCGCGGACCTCCTGGAGGGTCTCGTGGCCGCGGCCGGCGACGAGCACCGTATCGGTGCCGGCCGCCTCGAGCACGGCGCGCCGGATGGCCTCGTCGCGCGGTGCCACCTCGGTGACGGTGACGTCGCGGCCCGCCGCGACGGCGCGGTCCCGGGCGGCCTCCGCCCCGGCGCGCACCGCGGCACGGACCGCGGCGGCGTCCTCGTCGTGCGGGTCGTCGTCCGTGACGACGACCACGTCGGCCCCCGCCACGGCGGCCGCACCCATGAGCGGGCGCTTGCCGGGGTCACGGTCGCCGGTCGCGCCGAAGACGACGACGAGGCGTCCGGTGGTGGTCGGGCGCAGCGCCGCCAGAGCCAGCTCCAGGGCGTCGGTGTTGTGCGCGAAGTCCACGACCACGCGGGGATGGGTGCCGTCCCCGGGTCCGACGACCTCCATCCGCCCGGGCACCTGCGCGGACAGCCCGTCGCCCGCCTCGAGGGCGGCGACGACGTCGTCCAGCGCGACCCCGGAGGCCAGCACCATGACGACGGCCAGGGCGGCGTTGGCGACGTTGAAGTGGCCCGGCAGGGACGTCCAGGCCCGCAGGGACCGGCCGTCGGCATGGGTCAGCGTGAAGGCCGACCCGGTGCCGCGCGGGGCGACCTCCGCGACGGTCCAGTCCGCGGCCGGCGCGCCCTCGCGGGCCGGGCCGGTCCGGACGGTCTGGACGGGGACGGTCGCCGCGGCGGCCATCCGCTCGCCCCAGACGTCGTCCACCACGACGACGCCCTGCCGCGACCTGGCGGGGGTGAACAGCTCGGCCTTGGCGGCGAAGTACGTGGCCAGGTCCCCGTGGAAGTCGAGGTGGTCCTGGCTGAGGTTGGTGAACCCGGCGACGTCGTAGACCACCCCGTCGACCCGGTGCATCGCGATCGCGTGCGAGGAGACCTCCATGGACAGCGAGTCCACGCCGTCCTCGCACATCGCCGCGAGCACCGCCTGCAGGTCGGAGGCCTCCGGCGTCGTGAGCCGGCTGGGCAGCACGCGGTCGCCCGAGCGGGTCTCGACCGTGCCCACCAGGCCGCCACGCCGTCCCAGTGCACGCAGCAGGTGGTCGAGCTGGTAGGTCGTGGTCGTCTTGCCGTTGGTGCCGGTGACGCCGAAGGTCGTCAGACGCTCCGCGGGGGCGCCGTGCACCCAGGCGGCGACCGGGCCGAGGAGCAGCCGTGGCTCCTCGGTCACCAGCACCGGGACGGGGAGGTCACCCAGGCCTGCGGCCCCCTCCGGGTCGGTCAGGACGGCGCGCGCGCCACGGGCCACGGCGTCGGCGGCGAACGCCGCCCCGTGGGCCCGGGCACCGGGCAGCGCCACGAAGAGGTCGCCGTCGGACACGGCACGGTTGTCGCTGGCCACCGCGGTGACCTGCACCTCGGCGAGCGTCCCGGGGTCCGAGGTGGTCAGGTCGAACCGTGCGGCGAGCTCGGCCACGGGGCGGGGGACGAGCACCGCGGGCCGGATGCGGTCGGTCGGGGATGTCACGGGGAAGAACCTACCTGGTACCGGCTCGTCACCAGGTCAGCGGGAACAGGTCGGCCGGCTCCTCGGAGGGCGGCACGCCCGCGGAACGCAGGACGTAGCCCATCAGCTCGCTGAACACCGGCGCGGCCACGACACCACCGTAGATCGAGGACCGCGGGCTCTTGAGGAACACCGACACGGTGTAGCGGGGGTCGTCGGCGGGCGCCACGCCGATGAACGACGCGACGTACGTGGTCCCGCCGCCCTCGAACATCTGGGCCGTGCCGGTCTTGCCCGCCACGCGGTAGCCCGGGACCTGCGCGGCCGTGCCCGTGCCGTCCTCCGCGGTGACCGCCTCCATCATGGTCAGCACGTCCTGCGCCGTCTGCGACGACACCACCCGCGTCCCCTCCGCCCGCTCGGCGGGCACGACCTCCCCGGCAGCGGTCCGGGTGCCCGCCACGAGGTTGGCGGGCATCCGCACGCCGTCGTTCGCGACGGTCGAGAAGACCTGGGTCGCCTGCATCGCGCTGACCGCGACGCCCTGCCCGAACAGCACCGTGTACGGCGTGCGGTTCTCGATCTCGTCGATGTTCTCGTCGGGCAGCAGACCCGCGCTCTCCCCCGGCAGGCCGAGCGCCGTGCGCTGCCCGAAGCCGAACTTGCGCAGGTAGTCGTAGCGCACGGCGAAGGGGATCTCCTTGCCCATCATGACCGTGCCCGTGTTGGACGACTGGGCCAGGATCCCGGCGAGGGTCCAGTGTTCGACCGCGTGGGGGTGCGAGTCACGGAACGTCTCGCCGTCCACGGTGTAGGTGTCCGGGACCTCGAACTCGTCGGTCGGTTCCCAGTAGCCGCCCTCGAGCGCGGCCGCCATGGAGATGACCTTGCCGGTGGACCCCGGTTCGAAGACCACGTTCACCGCCCGGGACCCGTCCGCGACGTCCCCGGAGCTCCCGTTCGGGTCGACGTCGCCGGAGTCGGCCATCGAGACGACGTCGCCGGTGCGGAGGTCCTGCACGATCGCGATCCCGTAGCTCGCGCCGGTGTCCGCGACGGCCTCGTCGAGCAGCTCCTCCGCCTTCCACTGGACGTCGGAGTCCAGGGTGAGCTGGACGTCCTCGCCCGGCTCGGCCGGCACCGACTCGATCTCGGAGGTGGGGATGCGCGCACCGTCCCGGCCCCGTTCGTAGGTCAGGGTGCCGTCGGTCCCCGACAGGACGTCGTCGAAGGAGGCCTCGAGGCCGCCCACGCCGGTGTGCTCGCTGTTGACGTGCCCGAGCAGCGGGCCGGCCACCGTGCCGGCGGGATACGTCCGCTCCGACGTCAGGTGGGAGAACACGAAGCCGTACAGGCCGAGCGACGAGACCGCGCGCTGCACCTCGGGCACGACGTCGCGGGCCAGCACGACGTACTGGTCCTCCCCGTTCAGCCGGGCGCCGAGGGTGGCCCGGCTCTCCCCCAGCACGGGGGCGAGCAGCTGGGCGATGCCGAGGGCGCCGTCCTGCACGGGTTCGCCGTCCGCGTCGTGGCGGCCGTTGCCCCGGAACCCCTGGATGTTCACCTGGTCCGCCACGATGCGGTAGCGGTCCACGGACGTGGCCAGCACCCGGCCCTCGGCGTCGAGGATGTCCCCGCGGTGCGCCTGGGTCACCTGGGTCGCCAGCCGCGCCTGCTGGGCCGTGGAGGCGAGCGCCGGCCCCTGGACGACCTGGACGTCCACCAGCCGGGCCACGAACACCGACACGACGAGGGCCGCCAGCACGATCAGCCAGCGCTGGCGCCGCTCGGGATCCCCCGCCGTCCGTCCCGCCGGGCGCGCCGGGCGGCCACGTCCGGCGCCCGCGCCTGCGCGCGCCGCCGGTACGGCGCCGCGCCGACGGCCGTCCGGTCGTCTCGTGGACTGCACAGCACGATCGTGCTCCCCCGCGGACCGTCCGGTGCGGCGGCGCACCGGGCGTGTCGGGGTCACGGCTGCTCCGTCGGCTCCGGGACGACGGAACGGTCGGCGGCGGAGAGCATGGTGATCTCCTCGGCGGGGACCATGCCGAGGCGGTCGGCCTGCTCGGGCAGGGACGCCTCGGCAGCCCGCAGCTCGGCACGCACCTCCTGGACGTCCTGCGCCACGAGACCGGCCTCGCGCTGCAGCTGGGACATCTCGTAGGAACCGCGCGCCATGGTCGTGTTGAGCAGCAGCGCCGACAGGAGCGCGGCGACCAGCACCAGGGCGCACAGGACCATGAAGGGCAGCCCCGAGGTCGCCTGCAGGGGCGCGCGGACGGCGTCCAGGCGGCGGCCCGCACCGCCCTCGACGGCACGCAGCGGCGCGCGGCGAGGGGTGGGTTCGCCACGCGGGACCGGGTGGACGGTGGTGGCTCGCAGAGCGCTCATCGTGACTCCTTCCGGGTCTGGCCGAGCATGTGGGCGGGCGTGGGACGCAGGCGGCGGGCGGCGCGCAGCCGCACCGACGCCGAGCGGGGGTTGCGTGCCCGCTCGACCTCGTCCGCCTCCTCGGCGCCCCGGGTGAGGGCCTCGAGGTACGGCCGGTGGGTCTCGGGCTCCACCGGCAGGTCCGGCGGGGCGCTGGACGTCGTGCCGCGGGCGATCGCCCGCTTGACGATGCGGTCCTCCAGCGAGTGGTAGGACTCCACGACGATCCGACCGTCGACGGCGAGGACCTCGATCGCCGCCGGGACGGCACGTTCGAGCACCTCGAGCTCGCCGTTGACCTCGATGCGCAACGCCTGGAAGGTCCGCTTGGACGGGTTGCCGCCGGTCCGACGCGCGGCGGCGGGGATCGCCGCGCGCACCGCGTCCGCGAGCTCGGCGGTGCGGGCCCACGGCTCGCGGTCGCGCCGCCGGACCACCGCACGGGCGATCCGCGGGGCGAACTTCTCCTCGCCGTAGCGGCGCAGGACGCGGACGAGGTCCGCCTCGTCGTAGGTGTTCAGCACGTCGGCGGCCGTCATGCCCCGCGACGGGTCCATCCGCATGTCCAGCGGTGCGTCCTGTGCGTAGGAGAACCCGCGCTCCGGCTCGTCGAGCTGCAGCGAGGACACCCCCAGGTCCATGAGCACTCCCTGGACCGCGCCGCCCGCGTGCTCGTCGACGACGTCCTCGATCTCGTCGTACACGGCGTGGACCGGGGTGAAGCGCTCCCCGAACCGGGCCAGCCGTCGGCTCGCCAGCTCGAGCGCCTGCGGGTCGCGGTCGATGCCGAGCACCCGTGTCGTCGGGACCTGTTCGAGGACGGCCTCGGTGTGCCCGCCCATGCCGAGGGTGCAGTCCACCAGCACGCTGCCGGGCTCGGCCAGGGCCGGCGCGAGGAGGTCCACGCACCGCTGCAGGAGCACGGGCAGGTGCCGGTCGCTCGTCGGTCGCGTCGCGTCGTCGCTCACGGGCCCTCTCCTTCCTGTCGGTGACGGCCCCGCCCGACCAGGTCTCCCTCCGCGTCGTTCTGGCGCCGGGGAAGTGCGCCAGACCCTCGCGGGGAGAGGCCTCGCCGTGCGGGGCCGCGGCTGTGCTGATGTCGTCGTCGGTCGGTTAGAACTGCAGGTCGGGGAAGATCTGTTCGGCCACGTCGGAGTAGTCGGCCTCCTGCGCGGACAGGTAGCTCTCCCACGCTCCGGCGTCCCAGACCTCGACCCGGGTGCCGGCGCCGATCACGGCGACGTCCCGGCCGAGGCCCGCGTACTCTCGCAGGTTCGCGGGGATCACCACGCGGCCCTGCTTGTCCGGCACCTCGTCGCTCGCCCCCGACAGGAACACGCGCAGGTAGTCGCGTGCCTGGCGGCTGGTGACCGGCGCCTGCCGGACCTGCTCGTACATGCGGGAGAACTCGTCCATCGGCAGCAGGAACACGCAACGCTCCTGCCCCCGCGTCATGACGAGCCCGGCGGCGAGTCGGGAACGGAACTTCGCCGGCAGGATGAGCCGCCCCTTCTCGTCGAGCCTCGGGGTGTACGTGCCGAGCAGCAGCCCGGTCCCCGGGAACTGGTCTCCCAGCGTTCCTGCCACGGTCCGCACCTCCCCTCGGGCTCCCGCTTCCTCCACGCTACTCCACTTTCCTCCACCGGGCGCGGCTATTCGGCCGCCTCCCCTCCACCTGCGCACTTCCTCCCCATGTCTGCGCAGGTCAGAGAGGTGGGGGTGAAGTGGAGGGCCAGGCACCACCGCACCCCGCGGAACCACTCCCCGAGAGCCCCTCAGCGGGTGACCCGACTCACGAGACACGCCCGGGACGGGCTAGGCTGCAAGACGTACCGTCCCGCGACCGGAGGCCGCACCGTGCAGACCGACCACGTCACCGGCACCCTGCCGCCGCCCAACGAGGACGGGCAGGAGGCCCTGCGGGCCGGCCTGCGCGAGCTCGTGACGACCACGAGCCACGTGCGCGAACAGGTGGAGGGCGTCGTGACCGGGCGGCCCGACCTGGCCCGGCTGACCGTCGCCGTGCTCCTCGCCGGCGGGCACCTGCTGGTGGAGGACGTGCCGGGTGTGGGCAAGACCACCCTGGCCAAGGCACTGGCGCGCACGATCGACTCCCGTGTCGGCCGTGTGCAGTTCACCCCCGACCTGTTGCCGAGCGACCTCACCGGCGTGAACGTCTACCGCTCGGCCACCGGTGAGTTCGAGTTCCGGCCCGGTCCCGTGTTCAACAACGTCGTGATCGGCGACGAGATCAACCGGGCCTCGCCGAAGACGCAGTCCGCGCTGCTGGAGTGCATGGAGGAGGGACAGGTCACCGTCGACGGGTCCACCTACGTCCTGCCGAAGCCCTTCCTCGTGGTCGCGACGCAGAACCCGGTCGAGATGGAGGGCACCTACCCGCTCCCCGAGGCGCAGCGGGACCGCTTCATGGCCCGGCTCGCGGTCGGGTACCCCGACAACGAGGCCGAGATGGCCATGCTCGACGCCCAGTCGTCGGGAGACCCGCTGGCCCACCTCCAGCCGGTCACGCACGCCGACACGATGCTGCGCTACGCGGGATGGGTCCGCGCGGTGCACGCGGCACCCGCGGTCAAGCAGTACATCCTGGACCTGGTGGGGCGGACCCGTGATCACGCCGGGCTGCGTCTCGGCGCCTCGCCCCGCGCCTCGCTGCAGCTGCTCAAGGTCGCCAAGGCCCACGCCGCGATGGCCGGGCGGATGCACGTCCTGCCGGACGACGTCCAGGCGCTGGCGGTCCCGGTCCTGGCGCACCGCCTGGTGCTGTCCACCGAGTCCCGGCTGACCGGGCTGGACGGTCCGGGCATCATCGAGGAGGTCCTCCGGCAGACCCCGGTGCCCGCCCGGGCGCACGCCGCCCCCGGCGGCGCCGCCGTGCCACGCCAGCCCCGCTGACGATGAACGTCGAGCAGGTCACGAGCGCGCTGCGCCGCCTGGTCCGCGTCCGGCCGACGGCACGCGGCGCGGCGCTGATCAGCGCCGGGGGCGTCCTGGTGGTCGTCGGCGTCGTGCTGGACCTGCCCGACCTCGTGGGCCTCGGGGCCGCGGCCCTGCTGGTGGTGCTCGCCGCATGGGTCTCGCTCGGCGTGCAGCGGCTCGACGCGGGTCGCGGCGCGCTGGACGTGGAACGCCGGCTCGACCCCCACCCCGTGGTGGCCGGGCAGCACGCGACCACCCAGCTCGTCGTCCGCGCCCGGGCGCGGACCGGAGCCGCGTTCGAACGGCTCGCCCGGCTGCGCCTGTCCGAGCAGGCGGCGCACGAGCTCGCCGGACCGCACGGCATCCGCGCCCGGGTGCGCGCCCACCCCGACCGCGTCGCGGTGCAGTACACGATCGCCCCGGTGCGCCGGGGGCGCTGGTCGCTCGGACCCGTCCTGACCACGCGGAGCGACGTCTTCGGCCTGGCCCGCACCACGCAGCCGCTCGGGGCGAGCACGCCGGTGTCGGTCTGGCCGCGCACGACGCACGTGCCCGCGCACAGCGCGGCGCTCGGTGACGTCGACCGGGCCGCGTCCGGCGCCCGGCTGGCCTCCTCCGACGACTCCGTCATCCGCGAGTACGTGCCGGGGGACGACCCGCGCCGGGTCCACTGGGCGGGATCGGCACGCCAGGGCCGGCTCATGGTGAGGGCCGACGAGAGCGCGGGCCTGCGTCCGGTCACGGTGCTGCTCGACAGCGGCCTGCTCGCGCCCGCCTCGGACGAGCGGCCGGGCGGACGCGCACCGACCCACGCCACCGTCGAGGACGGCGAGTGGGCCGTCGAGCTGGCCGCGTCGATCGCCACGTCCTTCCTCGAGGCGGGTCATCCCACCCGGTTGTCCGCCACCGGCGGTACCCACCAGCCGGCGACGCACCTCAGCGGGGCCCGGACCGGTCGCGCCGTGATGCTGGACTCGACCGTGGACCTGAGCGGCCTGCGCGGGGCGGCCGCCACCCGTGCCCTGGAGCAGACCGTCCAGGCGCTGCGGGCCGACCGCCGGCAGTCCGAGATCACGGTCGCCGTCCTCGGGCCCACCACGGGTCCGACCCGCCACGCGGTCGCCTCGCTGGGGGCGGACGGCGTCGCCTGGGCGCTGCTGGTCGTCCCCCGGGCGGAGGGCATGCGCCACGACGTGGAGCCCACGGCCGACGACCTGCGCTCCGCGGGGTGGCGCGTGACGACCTGCGCCCCCGGCACGCCGCCGGAACGCGTGTGGTCCGCACTGACGGAGCGCGTCGCATGATCCCCCCGTACGCCGGTCCGGTCGCGCGGCTCGTCGCCACGGGCGCACTGGTCGCGCTGGCCGTCGCGGCGTCGATGACGGCGCTGACCCAGCTCGTCCTGCCCGGTCCGTGGGTGCGTACCGGGGTGCTGGGCATCGTGCTCGTGACGGTCACGACGACCACCACGCGTGGCCTGCTGGAGGCCCGCGCGCGGCGCCGCGGTGTCGCGGGGGACGCCGGGAGCGGCTCGGCCCTGCCCACCCTCGCCGGCGCGCTGGTCGCCGCGTGGTTCGTCCTGTCCCGCTACGGCGCCCCGACGTCCGCGGCGGACCTGATCGTCGGCCCCGAGCACGTCAGCCGGGTGGTGGCACGGCTGGGCGAGGCGGGCGAGATCATCCGGTCCGAGGTCGCCCCGGTACCGGGCACGCTGCCGATGGCGCTGCTCACGGTGGGCGGCACATTGGCCGTGCTGCTGCTGGCCGACGCCCTGGCGGGCGGCCTGCACTGGCACGCCGGCGTCGGGCTGCCGCTGCTCGCCCTCTGGGCCCCGCCGCTGGTCCTCGTCGGCTCGGTGCCGCGCCTGGTCTTCGTCGTCGTGGTCGCCGCGCTGCTGCTGCTGCTGACGGTCTCGCCCCGGGGCGGCCCCCGGACCCGTCAGCGTGAGCAGCCACCGCGCTCGGTACGCCGCGCCGAGGGTCTGCGGGCCGTGGTCACCACGGCCGTGGCGGTCGTGGTCGCCGCCGGCGCGGGGCTCGTCGCCACCGCCTCGGAGTCGCTGCCCGGTTACGCGGGGGCCTGGTACCAGACGTTCACCACCTCGGGCGACGCCATCCAGCTCGCCGAGGACCTAGACGTGCTCGGCAGCCTGACCGAACGGTCGAGCGAGGTCGTGCTGACCTACACCGGCCCCACCGAGGGGGTCGGTCCCTGGCGCACCTACACCACGTCCGCGTTCGACGGCCGACGGTGGCAGCGCGGGGACGAGCGCTCCGGCGAGCCGTTCGGGCCCGACGACCTGCTCTGGCCCGAGGACGTCGACCGTGACGCCCTGGCCGACGCCCGGGCCGTGGCGGTCACGGTCGGGTCGCTGCGCGACGACCAGCTCCCCGTGCCGGGCGAGCCGCGGCGCGTGACCGTCGGCGGCACCTGGGGCTACGACGCGGTCCGGGACGAGGTGGTCGGCGACCGGACGGACGAGGGCGAGACCTTCGACGTCGCGGTCCGACCGCGCGACCTCGACCCGGAACGGCTCCGCGCGGCCGGTCCGGGCACGGCGGTGGACGCGTACCTGCAGGTCCCCGAGACCGACCGCGCCGCCGACGTGGCCGCGCTCGCCGAGGAGGTCGCCGGCGACGGACCGACGGCGTACGACCAGGCCGTCGCGCTGCAACGCTGGCTGCGCGACCCGTCGTCCTTCACGTACTCCACCGAGCTGCCGCGCGGCGGCACGGGCGACCCGGTCTGGGACTTCCTCCAGCACCGGACGGGCTACTGCGTGCAGTTCGCCACCACGATGACGATGATGGCCCGCACGCTCGACATCCCCGCACGGCTCGCGGTCGGGTTCCTGCCCGGCGAGGTGGTGTCCGAGTCCGACTCCGGGGAGCAGGCGACCTGGCAGGTGACCGGCCAGGACTCGCACGCCTGGCCGGAGCTGTACTTCGACGGGGTCGGATGGGTGCGGTTCGAACCGACCCCGGCGGTCCAGACCGGCGCACCGCCCGCCCACACGACGCCGCGGGACGGGCCCGCCGCCGGTCAGCAGGACCAGGCTCCCGAGGTGCCCGAGCAGGTGCCGCCGCAGGAACGTCTGGGCCAGGACGAGGTCGTCTCGCAGCCACCGGTCGCGGTGCCCGCCGGTGGTGGTGGGGGTCCCGAGGGCCCCGAGCCCTGGGTCTGGGTCGTCGGCGGAATCGTCGTCGTGGCGGCGGGCGTCGCCGGCGGCTTCCTGCTGCGTCGCCGGCGCGAGGACCGCCCCGTGGACGCCGAGCGCGCCTGGGAGCAGGTGCTCGCCGCGCTGGCCAAGAACGGGGTGACCCTGCCACCGCCGACGACGCCGCGTCAGGCGCCGGAGGCCATCGTCACCGCGGTGACCCGGGCGCACGGGCAACGGCCCTCCCCCGAGGTGCGCGACGGCCTGCAGCGGATCGCCGACGCCGTCGAACGGAGCCGGTACGCCGCCCCCGTCGAGGAGGCGCAGGACGACGACCTGGCCGAGCTGGCCGAGACGGTGGCCGGCGGACTGGCGCAGGGTCGTCGGGCGCGACGGACCGCGACGTCCGGTCGGTGACGACGTCCGGCCGGGTGCTCAGCGGGTGTCCGACCAGGTCCAGCAGGTCACGCATCCACGCGGACGTTCGGCGATCGCCGCGGTGCGAGCCGGGCGTCGTGCGCGGGCGCCCGACGGGTCAGGTGCTCAACGGCCTTCGTCGCGACGTCGGTTCCAGCGCTCCTCGAGCCGGTTGAGGAACCCCGAGCTCTTGGGCTTCTTGGCCGTCCGGGTGGTCCTCCCCGAGGAGGCCGCCGACGGCGACACGGTGCCGTCACCCTTGACGACGCCCTGCGGCCCCTTCTTGCGCGGCGCCGCGAAGACGAACGCCACGCCGGCGAACATCAGCGCGAACCCGACGACGCCGAGCCACGCCATCTGCGACGCGGCACCGATCACCAGGAGCAGCAGACCGAGCACCACGCCCGCCCCGGCGAGCACGAAGCGCAGCGGAGAACGGCGGCGTGAGTGCTGGAGCGTGGTCGCCAACCGGGGGTCGTCGCTCTCCAGCGCGCGCTCCATCTGCTCCAGCACGCGCTGCTCGTACTCCGACAGAGGCATCGGGCCCCCCGATCTCGCTGTGGTCCACTGACGTTCTTCTAGGATATGCCCGCTCAGGGGTCCATGGTAGTCGACGGCGGGGCGAAGCTCGCCCCCAGCGCCACCGCGGACCGCCCGAACCGCGCCCGCACCGCGTCGACGGCGATCTCGGCCTCCCGACGGGCCTCGCCCCGGTCGTCCTCGGCGTCGAACAGGGTGGGCTGGCTCGACAGCCCGGACCGCGGGCGCAGGTTCTCCGCGCGGACGCCCACGAGCCGTACCGCGAGCCCTCCCCGGTCCACCCCGACCAGCAGCTCCCGCGCGACCGAGAAGAGCTCCTGGGCCACGTCCGTCGGCGCCTCGAGGGTCCGCGACCGGTTCACCGTGCGGAAGTCGCTGGTGCGGAGCTTCAGGGTGACGGTCCGCGCCAGGACGTCGTGCCGGCGCAGCCTTGCGGCGACGCGGTCCGCGAGCTCGCGGAGCCGGGCCACCAGGTCGTCCGTGTCCCGCAGGTCCCGCTCGAACGTCGACTCGGCGCCGATGCTGCGCTCCGGCCGACCGGCGACCACCGGACGGGAGTCCCGACCCCAGGCGAGGTCGTGCAGGTGCTGTCCCGCGACGGGGCCGACCGCGGTACGCAGCACGTCCACCTCGGAGTCGGCGAGCTGGGCGACGGTGGTGATGCCCCACCGGGCCAGCACCGCCTCGGTCTTGTCCCCGACGCCGGTCAGGGCCCCGACGGGCAGGGCTCGCAGGAACGGCTCGGTCGCGTCGCGCGGGACGAGCAGCAGGCCGTCCGGCTTCGCGTGCGTCGAGGCCAGCTTGGCGACGAGCTTGTTGCGACCGATCCCGACCGAGCAGGTCACGCCGTGCTCGGACCGCACCCGTTCACGCAGGGCGGCACCGATCTCGGTCGGCAGACCGAGGCGACGACGCGCCCCCGCGACGTCGAGGTAGGCCTCGTCGACCGACACCTGCTCGACCACGGCGGTGATGTCCCCGAGCATCTCCATGACCGACCGCGACACGTCGCGGTAGGCCTGGTGGTCCGGGCGCACCACGACCGCCTGGGGGCACCGTCGCAGCGCCTGGGACATCGCCATCGCGGACCGGACGCCGTACGCCCGGGCCTCGTAGGTGGCGGCCAGCACCACGCCGCGGTCCCGTCCTCCGACGATGACCGGGCGCCCCCGCAGCTCCGGCCGGCGGGCCAGCTCGACGGAGGCGAAGAAGGCGTCCATGTCGACGTGCAGGATCGTGGCGCCGTCCTCGTCGCTCCCCCAGTCCCGGCGCACGTCCGCCGAACGCGGCCCGCGACTCACGACGCCGCCGTCGAGCGGTCCCGCAGACGCGTCAGCGCGAACCCGGCACGCGGGTCGAGCCGCAGGCCGACCTCGTCACGGAAGTCCTCGGCGCACGCGAGCAGCTCGTCGGCACGGCGAGCGGGCACCTGGTCGCCGTGGCCGGAGTCCACGACCGCCCGCAGCCGCGCGCCCGAGGCGAAGTAGACGCTCCAGGCCGCCAGCTCGGGCTCGACACGGCTCAGCAGCTCCCACACCGGCCGCGCGCGGCCACGGCGCGGCACGTCGTCGTGCCGGGCGACCACGGCGGCGGCCGCACGGAGCGCCGCCAGGTGCGCGTGCACGAACCGGTCGCCGCTGTCCCGCGCGTCGACGGCCTCGGCGAGCTCGGCGTCGGCGCGGGCGAGCAGCTGCTGGACGCGCTCCGGCATCGGGACGTCGTCTTGTGCGGACATCACACACCTCCAGACCCCAGAGCGGGTTCGTCCCGCCACCTCATCGTCGAACACCTGTTCGACTCCTGTCAAGATCGCGGACCGCTCGGGGAGAATGTCGGCCATGGCTCCACGCTCCCGGCGCGCCCGTCGCCCCCGATCCTCCCGCGAGGCACCGACACTGCCCGCCGGGGAGGTGCCGATCGACACCGGGACGGCACGCGTCGAGACCGACCCGGAGGACCCCGAGCGCCTGACCCTCTACGTCAACGACGTACCGAGCTCCTGCCTCGACCTCGGCGACGCGGGGTTCCTCGCCTTCGAGTACCTGCAGCAGATGGCCGCGGTCGTCGACGCGCTCCCGGACGGCCCGCTGCGTGCCGTCCACCTCGGCGCCGCCGGTTGCGCCCTCCCCCGCTACGTCGATCACACCCGGCCCGGTTCGCGTCAGATCGGCGTGGACGTCGACGCCGAGCTGCTGCGACTCGTCCGCCACTGGTTCGAGCTGCCCCGCTCCCCCGCGCTGCGGCTCCGCGCGGACGACGCCGGGCACGCGCTGGCGGGCCTGTCCCCCGGGCTGGCCGACGTCGTCGTCCGGGACGTGTTCGCCGGGGACACGACCCCCGACCACCTCGTCGGCACGGCGTTCGCCCGCGCGTGCGTCCGCGCGGTGCGCCCGGGCGGGGTGGTGCTGGCGAACTGCGCCGACCGCCCGCCGCTGACCACGGCACGGCGCGAGGTCGCGGCCTTCGCCGAGGCCCTCGGACCGGGCGCGATCGACGGCGGCCGCCTCGCGCTGGTGGCCGAGCCCGCGATCCTCAAGGGACGTCGGTACGGCAACGTGACGATCGTCGCGGTGGCGCCGACGCCCGACGGTGAGACGGACCCGGACGGGCCGCCCTCGCTCGACGTCCGCGCGCCGGCCCTGGGCCGCGCGCTGCGGTCGCTGGCCGTTCCGGCGCACGTGCTCGCCGGCGAGGAGCTGGCCCGGTTCACCGGCTCGGTCGCACCGTTGCCGTGACGACGCGCCCGGGAACGGCGCAGGCCGTCTCCCCGGCGGGGAGACGGCCTGCGCCGGTCGGGTACGCCTCAGATCGGGACGACCTGCTCCGCCTGGGGCCCCTTGGGCCCCTGCGTGATCTCGAACTCGACCCGCTGCGCCTCGTCGAGCGTGCGGTACCCCTGCGTCTGGATCGCCGAGTAGTGCACGAAGACGTCGGCACCGCCGTCGTCCTGGGCGATGAACCCGTAGCCCTTCTCAGCGTTGAACCACTTCACGGAACCCTGCGCCATGCTGATCCTTCGATCTTCCGTCCGATGCACGGGAGCCCCGGACGGGCACCCGCCGTCGCAGCGGGCGGTCGACGCCGGCTCGTGCGCTGCTCCGCCGATGCAACGCGGCAAGTGTGGCATGGAACACACCGGTTTGCACGGAATGGGCGGCGATGACCGGCAGGTGTCACGCAGCCGACACGTCCGACCCGGCGGGCGGGCGGCCGCGGGAACCTTCAGTCGTCGCCGCGCTCGGCCAGGAAGCGCTCGAACTCGGCGCCCAGCTCCTCCGCCGTCGGCAGGGACGAGTCCTCGGCGAGCAGGTTCTGCCGGCCCACCGACCGTGCGAAGGCGTCGTACTGCTCCTCGAGCTGGTGCACGACGGACGCCACCTCCTCGTTCTCCGCGACGAGCTCGGCGACCTCGACCCGCGCCTGGCCCGCCGCCTCGTCGAGGGCCCCGGTGTGCAGCGCGAGCCCGGTGGCCTTCTCGAGCTGCTGCAGCGCCAGGACCGCCGCGGGGACGTACCGCGACTGCCCCAGGTAGTGCGGGACGTGCACCGCGAACCCCATCGCGTCGTGCTCGGTCTCGCCGAGGCGGTACTCCAGGAGCGCCTCCCAGGAGCCCGGGACCTGCACGCGGCCGAAGTAGGTCGTCTGCTCGTCGACCAGCCCCTCCCGGGTCCCGTGCACCGTCAGGGTCAGCGGCCGGGTGTGCGGGACGGCCATCGGGATGCCGTGCAGCCCGACGGTCAGCGACACACCCAGCTCGTCGACGATCCGCCGCACCGCGGCCGCGGCCCGCTCCCACTGCAGGTCCGGCTCGGTCCCGTGCAGCAGCAGGAAGCCGGTGCCCTCGTCGTCGGCCAGGTGGTCGAGCGCCAGGACGGGTGCGTCGTACCCGGCCCAGCGGTCCGCGTCGAACGTCATCGGCGGGCGGCGGGACCGGTAGTCGACGAGCTGGTCGACGTCGAAGGTCACCAGGCGGGTCGGCGTGAAGCTCCCCAGGAGGTGCTCCGCCGCGAGCTCCCCGGTGGCACCGGCGTCCACGAAACCGCGCACCGCGTGCACCAGGACGGGCGCCGCGGCGGGTCCGCCCTCGTCGGCCGTGCCCAGGGTCCGCGCCACCGCGTCGTGATCCACCTCGTAGATGCCCTGCGGGTCCTGCACCGTTCCTCCTCACGAACCGGCTCCGGGGTGCGGTCGCACCTCTGCCGACCCACAACCCACGCCGCGCCCGAGATCATCCCGGCCGCCGGGAGCGCTCACCGCTGCGGCAGGCGCACCACCGAGACGAAGAAGTCGTCGATCTGCCGCACGACGTCGATGAACCGTTCGAAGTCGACGGGCTTGGTGACGTAGGCGTTGGCGTGCAGGCTGTAGGAACGCAGCACGTCCTCCTCCGCCTCGGAGGTCGTCAGCACCACCACCGGGATGTGCCGCAGCGCGGCGTCCTGCTTGACCGACGCCAGGACCTCGCGGCCGTCCATCCGGGGCAGGTTGAGGTCCAGCAGCACCAGGTCCGGGGTGGGGGCGGCGGCGTGCTGGCCCTCCTTGCGGAGGAACTCCATCGCGCTGACCCCGTCCGAGACGACCCACAGCGTGTTGGCGACCTTGTGCTCGGCGAAGGCCTCGCGGGTCATGAGCACGTCACCGGGGTCGTCCTCGACCAGGAGGACCTCGATGCCGACCTGCTGCTCCGCCATGGACGACACCATAGTCGCACGGCGCCGGGCGGCACGGTCGACGCCCGCCCGGTCCCGCGGGAGGGCGGAGCCGCCTAGGCCGCGGGCCCCCCGCCCTGGTCGATCCGGGTCGGGTCGCCCGGCCGCCAGGTCCGGTCGAACCAGGTCTCGAGGGGACCGTAGAGGCGGAACAGCATGTTCCAGCCCCGCCCGGGGACGGTCTGGACCCAGTTCGTCGCGCCGTTCGACGGCCGCTCGGGCCCGAAGTACACGTCGAACGACCCGTCGGCGTTCTGCTCGGCCCCCCGGGCGCTGCTGATGCCGGGCAGCCGCTGGTCCGTCTGCAGCATGGACCGGGTCTGGTTGTCGTAGACGACGAACGACCAGAAGTCCTGGGCCGGCACGTCGGGGGGCAGGTGGACGACGTAGGTCTCCGACCCGTCCAACGGTGCTCCGTCGGCGCCGAGGTACGCCACGGCGTACTGCGAGCCCTTGCCGACCATCGCCATGCTCATCGCCGGCGTGATGCCCGTGGCGTAGAAGTGCATGTAGGCACGGGCGTCGAGCAGCCGAGCGCCGTCGCGCAGGAACTCGTAGCTCCCCCCGACGAAGGGGTTCTGCCAGACGCGCTCCCCCGGGTAGAGGTAGTACTCCTCGTCGCGCGGCCGGGCCGCGAGCGCCCGGACCGTGGCCGCGCCGACGTCGGCCGCGTCGGCCAGGATCCGCCGCATCCGCGCGTCGGGCGCGAACGGCGCACCGTGGCGGATGCCGATCGAGGCCAGCAGCCCGAGGATCTCCGGATCCTGGCCGTCCGGCGGTTCGGTGCGCACCGTCGCGGCGACCTCGTCGAACAGTGCCGCGTCCATCCGGTGGACGGTGTTCAGCTCGGTCCCCGACACGTCGACCATCGTCATCTCGACGGGGTCGCTGCCGAGGGGGTGGATGCTGAACCGCTCGCGGGTCGTCCGCACCGCGGGCGCCGGGTCGCCGTCCACCGGGAAGCCCCGCCAGACCACCCAGTTGCCGAAGGTCTGCGTGCGGACCACGTGGTACCCGTCGGGCACCTCACCGTCGTGGCCGGGGGGCAGGACGAGGAACCGACCGCCCCGGCCCCGGTCGGGACCGGCGTTGCCGAAGTCGGCCACGTAGTGGAACCAGCTGTCGTCGATGACCCCCAGGACGTCCGGTGGGGTCTCCACGACGAGCGGCCCGTCGCTCAGGTCCAGCCACGACATCATGTAGACGCTGGTCGTGTTCGGCGTGAGGAACAGCGCGCGGGAGTCCATCATCGACTCGAACGCCACGATCGTGGTGTTCGCCGGACCCTGGGCGAGGATCCCCGCGCGCATCGCACGCATCGAGGCGATCTGGATGCTCGACAGGTACGCCTGCACCGCACGCTGGAAGTCGAGGTTGTCGTAGACCAGCCTCGTCGTCTCCTCGTCCGGCACCCCGTCGTGGAGCCGGAGCGTGCCGATGCGGGTGTGCAGCTCGTCCGGCGTCGCGATGCCCTCCGGGACGCTCGTGGTCATGCGCATCGTGGTGTCCTCTCGACGAACGCGGGCCGCCTGCTCGCATCGTCCTGCATCCGGCGAACGCTCGCCCTGTCGGCGGAACGGCGGCCTCAGGTCCACCCGATGCTGGCCCGGCAGCGGACCCGGGTCACCGGGCCGCCGGCAGCGTCCACCGGACGGTGGTCCCGGTGGTCACCTCCGGGTCGATCCACACCCTGCCGCCGTGATGCTCGACGACCCGCTTGACGAGCGCGAGCCCGATCCCGGTGCCGCTGTACACCTCCTTGGGGTGCAGGCGCTGGAAGATCACGAAGACGCGTTCGGCGTACTGCGGGTCGATGCCGATCCCGTTGTCCGTGCACGCCAGCTCCCACTCCTCGCCGTCGGGGCCGCTCACCCGCCGGGCCGACACGTGCACGCGCGGCGGCCGGTCCGGGTGGGCGAACTTCAGCGCGTTGCCCACGACGTTGCGCATCAGCATCGTCAGCGGGCCGCGCTCCCCCTCGACCACCGGCAGCGGGTCGCTGGTCACCTCGCCGTCCTTCTCGGCGAGGCGGTGCGACAGGTCGGACAGGACCTGGTCGAGCACGTCGGACAGGTCGACGTCCTCGCGCCGGCCGCCGGAGCGCCCCACCCGCGAGAAGCTGAGCAGGTCCTGGATGAGCCGCTGCATGCGGTGCGCCCCGTCCACGGCGAAGGCGATGTACTGGTCGGCCCGGTCGTCGAGCTGGTCGCCGTAGCGCTTCTGCAGGAGCTGGGTGAAGCTGGCGACCTTGCGCAGCGGCTCCTGCAGGTCGTGGGAGGCGACGTAGGCGAACTGCTCCAGGTCGCGGTTCGACCGCTCCAGCTCGGCGGCCTGCTCGCGCAGCCGCAGGTGGGCGTCCTCCACCTCCTGGTGCGCCGCGCGGGCGTCGGCGACCTGCTCGACCAGCTCGCGCCGCATCGCCTCGACGTCGCGCGCCAGGGCCGCGACCTCGCCCGAACCCACCGGAGGGATCTCGTGGTCGTGCTCGCCCGTGCTGGCGGCGCGGACCTCGGCGGCCAGGGTGGCCAGCGGGACCGTCAGGCCCCGGCGCACCTCGCGCAGGACCGTGACGGCGACGCCGACGCCGACGCCGCCCAGCACGACCACCACGGCCAGGAGCACCTCGTTCCACACCCGGGCGTCGTCGATCGCCGCGGCGTCGGCACCGGCTTCCAGCAGCCGCTGCGAACCCAGCGTGGCGACCAGGGCCAGCAGCAGCCCGGCGACGAGGGCCACCGTCCCCCAGCGCAGCAGCCGGCGCGCGCGGTCCAGCACGGAGCGTTCAGGACCCATCGGGCCACTCCACGGAGTCCGCGAGCATGGCGGAGCGCTCGCCCGGCACGTCCTCGGACCCGGTCCAGCCGACGACCAGCATCGCGGCGTCGTCCGCCAGGGGGCCACCGTGCAGGCGCCGGACCCGGCGCAGCACCCCCTCGACGACCCCGCCGAGACCTGCGCGCTCGACCTCGTCGCGGACGAGGTCGGCCAGACCGGCCACGCCCACGCGCAACGCGGCCCGCCGCCGTCCGACCCGACCCGGTGCGGACGACTCGTCGGCGGCCAGCGACGCCTCCACCAGACCATCGGTGTAGGTGACGACCGCGAACGGACCCTCGAGCTCGAGCCGTTGCGACGTCCACCCCCCGGGCACCGGCACGCCGAGGGCGCGACCACGCTCGACCGGCGCGAGGACCTCGCACCCCAGGGTGCCGTCCGTCCCGGTGAGGAGCATCGGGGCGAGGTGACCGGCGAGGCAGATCTCGACGGCGGACCGGTCGGCCTGCACGGTCACCTGGCACAGCGTCACGAAGATCTCCGGACGCGCACGTTCGGTGTGCAGCACCGTCTCCAGCGCGGGGAAGATCGCCTCGGGCGGGGTCCCGGTGAGCACGAGCGTCCGCCACGCGGTCCGGAGCGTCGCGCCGAGCGCGGCCTCGTCGGGCCCGTGGCCGGCGACGTCCCCGATCACCGAGAGCACCCGGCCGTCGGGCAGCTCGACGGTGTCGAAGAAGTCTCCGCCGAGGAGCCCCTCCCCGCCGGGCAGGTATCCCACGAGCACGGACACGGCCTCGTCGTCGACCAGGGGCGTGGGCAGCAGAGCCTTCTCCAGCCTCGCGGTCTCGGCCGCCCGGATCCGGCCGCGGTACAGGGCGCGTTCCTGCTCCGCCGACCGCCGGCGCTGCAGCGCGTAGCGCAGGGACCGGCCGAGCAGGTCCGGTCCGACCTCACCCTTGACGAGGTAGTCGTCGGCCCCGGCCGCCACCGCCTCGACGCCGAGATCGACCCCGCTGTGCCCCGTCAGCACCACGAGGGCGGGCGAGGCGGCGTGCCGGGCGCCCACGTGGCGCAGCCGCTGCACGGCCGTCAGACCCGCCGCGTCCGGGAGCCCGAGGTCCACCAGGAGGCAGTCCACCGCACCGGTGGCGACCTCGGCCGCCGCCTGGGAGACCGACACCGCGCGACGCAGCTCGACGTCGATCTCCGCGTCGGCGAGGAGCTCGGTGACCAGCAGGGCGTCGCCGTCGTCGTCCTCGACCAGCAGGACGCACGGCAGCGCGCCCCCCGCGGGGTCCCCGGCCTCCTCCTGACCCCCGTCGCCGCTGCTCATGGTCGGGATCCTATGCGCCGCTGTGGTCCACGTCACCGGTGGCGCGGCGGCGCGCCGCCCCAGATCACCCGGGGCGGGACACGACAGGGGTCACGGACGTGGAATGATGGTCGGCCGCACACCGAGCAGCACCTGGAGGACGCGTGGCGGGCAGGCACGACGAGCTGGCACGCGAGCAGGCGGTCGTCGACCGCCTCTACGCGCGACTCGACGAGCTGCGCGCCACGGCGCGCGCGCGGCTCGCGGCGGTCCGGCGCGAGGGACCCTCCGGCTCGCCGCAGAACCGTAGCGAGCGCGACGCCTTCGCGACCATGTACGAGGACCGCGCCGCCCGGCTCGACGCCGTCGAGGACCGCCTCGCCTTCGGCCGTCTCGACCTCGAGTCCGGCGAGGAGCGGTACATCGGCCGGATCGGCCTGACCGACGACGAGCACCGCGCGCTGCTGACCGACTGGCGCGCACCCGCCGCGCAAGCCTTCTACCGCGCCACCGCGCGCCACCCCGACGGCGTGCGACGCCGTCGGCACGTGGTGACCGCCGGACGCACGGTGACGGGCCTGGAGGACGAGGTCCTGGACCTGGACGCCGTCGACGACGGCCTGGACGCCTCCAGCCTGTCCGGGGAGGGAGCGCTGCTGGCGTCCCTGGCGCGGCGGCGGACCGGGCGCATGTCCGACATCGTCGCGACCATCCAGGGCGAGCAGGACCGCATCGTGCGGGACGAGCTCGGCGGCGCCGTCGTCGTCCAGGGCGGTCCCGGGACGGGCAAGACGGCGGTCGCCCTGCACCGTGCCGCCTACCTGCTGTACGCCCACCGGCGGCTGCTGGAACGCTCCGGCGTGCTGCTCGTCGGCCCCAGCCGCTCGTTCCTGCGGTACATCGACCAGGTCCTGCCCTCCCTCGGCGAGACCGGCGTGGTGTCCACGACCATCGCCGAGCTCCTGCCCGGGGTGACGGCCGACGCCGTCGAGGACCCGGTCGCCGCCGAGATCAAGGGCCGTCTGCTGTGGCGCGCCGCGGTCAAGCGTGCCGTGCGGGCCCGCGAACGGGTGCCCGCGACGGACGTGCCGGTGCGGATCGACGGGGTGGAGCTGCACGTGCGCCGCCGCGACGTGCGCGACGCGATCTCCCGGGCACGACGGACGCACAAGCCGCACAACGAGGCGCGCGCCACCTTCGTGCGCGAGATGCTCGGCCAGCTGGTCGAGCAGTACCGCGAGCGCACGCAGCGCGAGGTCACCGAGCACGACCTCGCCGTGCTCACCGAGGACCTGCGGGCGGACCGTGACGTGCGCGTGGCGATCAACCTGGCCTGGTTCCCCATCACGCCCGAGCGGCTCGTCGCCGACCTGTGGTCCAAGCCGCACCGCCTCGCCGAGGCGGCACCCGAGCTGTCCGACGCGGAGCGGGAGGCGCTGCGCCGCGACCCCGACGCACCCTGGACCGAGGCCGACGTGCCGATCCTGGACGAGGCCGCGGAGCTGCTCGGCGAGGACGACAGCGTCGCCCGGGCCGAGGCCCGGGCGGCCGAGGCGCGGCGCGCCGCCGAGATCGAGTACGCCCGCCAGACGCTCGCCAGCACCGGTGCCGGCCAGGGCATGGTCGACGCCGAGACGCTGGCCGCGCGGTTCGCGGAGTCGGGGCCGTCCCTGACGACGGCGGAGCGGGCGGCGGCGGACCGCTCCTGGACCTACGGCCACGTCGTGGTCGACGAGGCGCAGGAGCTCAGCCCGATGGCCTGGCACACGCTGGTGCGCCGGGTACCCTCCCGGTCGCTGACGATCGTGGGGGACGTCGCCCAGACGTCCTCGGCGGCCGGCGCCCGGTCCTGGCAGAAGACGCTCGGCTCCGTGCTCCGCGACGGCTGGCGCCTGCACGAGCTCACCGTGTCCTACCGGACCCCCGCAGAGGTCGCCACGACCGCGCAGCGGGTGGCCGTGGCGGCGGGTCTGCCCGTCTCGCCCCTGACCGCGGCGCGCGACGCGCCCGACTCCCTCGTCGTCGCCCCGACGGACGACCTCGTGGGGGAGACCGCTCGCCGTGCCGCCGAGGAGGCCCGCCGGCACGTGGACCCCGACGGCGCCGGACGCGTGGCCGTCATCGCGCCGGCGGACCGGGTGAGCGGACTGCGCGGCGCGGTCGCCGCCGCCGTCGGCGAGGCGCTGGGGCCCGAGGAGGGCCGGCGGCTGGCCGCCCAGCGTCCCGAGGACGCGCAGGTCCTCGTGGCCTCGCCGCGGGAGATCAAGGGTCTGGAGTTCGACGCCGTCGTCGTCGTCGAGCCGGCGGCGGTCGCCGCCGGGGCCGGCGGCTGGGGCGACCTGTACGTGGCGATGACGCGCCCCACGCAGCGCCTCGTGGTCGTGCACGCCGGCGAGCTCCCCGCGGGGCTGATGCACGAGGGGTGAGACACGTTTGGCCCCGGTGCCCCGCGAGGCGCACCATAGGGGCGTGCTGCGCGCCCTTCTTCTCGAGAACATCCACCCCGACGCCGTCGCCATCCTGGAGTCGGCCGGGATCGAGGTCGAGTCCCGCCCCGGTGCCCTCGACGAGTCCGAGCTGATCGAGACGCTCGCCGACTTCCACATCCTCGGCATCCGGTCCAAGACCCAGGTCACCCGCCGGGTGATCGAGGAGTCCCCCGGCCTGCTCGCGGTCGGGACGTTCTCGATCGGCACCAACCAGATCGACCTCGGGGCCGCGGCGGGCCACGGCGTGGCGGTCTTCAACGCCCCGTTCTCGAACACACGCTCGGTCGTCGAGCTCGCCGTGTCGGAGATCATCGCCCTGACGCGGCGGCTCACCGTCCGCGACAAGGCGCTGCACGACGGCCTGTGGGACAAGACGGCGGACGGGTCCCACGAGGTCCGGGGACGCACGCTGGGCATCATCGGCTACGGCAACATCGGGTCCCAGCTCTCGGTGCTCGCCGAGAACCTCGGCATGAACGTCGTCTTCTTCGACACCTCCGAGAAGCTGGCCCTCGGCAACGCGCGCCGTGCGGAGACCCTCGGCGAGCTCCTCGAGACCGCCGACGCCGTGACCATCCACGTCGACGGCCGGCAGGGCAACGCCGGTCTGTTCGGCGACGACCTCTTCGCCCGGATGAAGCCGGGGGCGATCTTCCTCAACCTCTCCCGCGGCTTCGTCGTGGACGTCGAGGCCCTGCGCGAGCACATCCTCAGCGGCCACCTCGCCGGGGCCGCCGTCGACGTCTTCCCGACCGAGCCGAAGAAGCGTGGCGACCACTTCGAGTCGCCGCTGCGGGGACTCGACAACGTCATCCTCACCCCGCACGTGGGCGGGTCGACGGAGGAGGCCCAGCAGAACATCGGGCAGTTCGTCGCCAAGAAGCTCCGTGACTACCTGCTCACGGGCTCGACGATGCTGTCCGTCAACCTGCCGAACCTGCAGCTCGAGCACACCGGCGTGGGGCGCATCGCCCTGCTGCACCGGAACGTGCCCGGCGTGCTGGCGGCGGTGAACCAGGTCTTCGCCGACCACGGGGCGAACATCGAGGCGCAGATGCTGGCCACCCACGGCGACCTGGGCTACGTGGTCACCGACATCTCCGACGTGACGCACCGCGGTGCGTCGAGCAAGCTCATGGCGATGGACACCACGGTGCGGCTCCGTATCCGCGACGCCTTCGACCGTCCGGAGTTCCCGCCGGGGCCCGCGGCCGGCTGAGGTCGGCGGTCACTCCTCCGACGCGCCGGCGCCCGACGTCTCGCGCTCGAGCCGCTCGGCACGCAACGAGGTGATCGCCGCCTCGAAGTCCTCGAGGGACTCGAAGGCCTGGTAGACCGAGGCGAACCGCAGGTAGGCCACCTCGTCCAGCTCACGCAGCGGGCCGAGGATGGCCAGGCCGATCTCGTAGGCGTCGATCTCCGCGCTGCCCGAGGACCGCAGGGCCTCCTCCACGCGCTGGGCGAGCAGGGCGAGGTCGTCCCCGCTGACCGGCCGGCCCTGGCAGGCCTTGCGGACCCCGGACACCACCTTGTCGCGGCTGAACGGCTCGGTCGCCCCGGACCGCTTCACCACCGACAGGCTCGCCGTCTCGATCGTGGTGAACCTGCGCTGGCAGGACGGGCACTGGCGACGACGGCGGATCGCCGCACCGTCGTCCGAGGTCCGCGAGTCGACCACGCGCGAGTCGGCGTGTCGGCAGAAAGGGCAGTGCATCCGAGATCTCCTGCGGTCGGTGCCGAGCCCCTGCCCGGCTGCCCGACGAAAGTATGCGCAGGCCCGGGCTCGGTGCAACACAGCACGGCACCGCTACGACCGCGGGAGCACCAGCACCTGCCCGACCTGCAGCGACGAGTCCGGCATGCCGTTGAGGTCGCGCAGCTCGGCGACGACGACGCGCAGGTCCTCGCCGGGCTCCGCCAGCCCGGCGGCGAACTGCCAGAGCGTCTCCCCCGGGGCGACCGTGTGCAGCCGGACCTCGATCGGCTCCCCCGGCGAACCCGCCACGGCCTGGGACCCCGCCAGCGCGACCGGCAGGCTCACCGCCACCGCCAGCAGGAACAGCACCAGCCGACCACGCGCCGTCAGTCGCAGACCCGCCAGACCCCACCGGTCCAGGAGGCCTGCCGATCGTGTCTCCGTCGTCGCCATGACGTCCGTCCCTCCGTGGTCGCGATCCTTCGTACACACGTTCGTCGAACACCTGTTCCCTTGATACCACGACCGCGCGACACACGTCGAGAGATCTCGAACAGATGTTTGATGTCGCAGGTGATCTGGCCTAGGCTGACGACAGCGGGATGGCAGGAATGTCGGGTTCGGGCCGGGCGTGCCGGCCACCCGCACCTCGAGACGGCACCAAGGGAGCGACGGATGGCGACGCGACAGGACAAGGACGCGAGGGGCGCCGGCAGCGGTCTGGCGTCGGTCTCGGAGCTCGCGCCCGGGGCGGACCGGCTCACGGCGCGGCAGCGCGGCGTCCTGACGACCATCCGCGAGTCGGTGGAGTCCCGCGGGTACCCCCCGACCATGCGCGAGATCGGCGAGGCCGTCGGGCTGGCGAGCCCGTCGTCCGTCAAGCACCAGCTGACGGTGCTCGAACGCAAGGGCTATCTCCGGCGCGACCCCCACCGCCCCCGGGCGATCGAGGTCGTCGACCCCGACACGGGCCGGACCGCCAGCACCGACGACCGGCCCGCCCGCACCGCTCCGGCACCGGACGGCGAGGGCGAGGAGACCCCCGTGCCGTCGTACGTGCCCCTGGTCGGACGCATCGCCGCCGGTGGTCCGATCCTCGCCGAGCAAGTGGTCGAGGACGTCTTCCCGCTGCCCCGGCAGCTCGTCGGCGACGGCGAGCTGTTCCTGCTCAAGGTCGCCGGCGACTCGATGGTCGACGCGGCGATCTGCGACGGCGACTGGGTCGTGGTCCGGCGCCAGAACGTCGCCGAGCAGGGCGAGATCGTGGCCGCCATGATCGACGGCGAGGCCACGGTCAAGACGTTCAAGCAGTCGGACGGCCACACGTGGCTGATGCCGCAGAACGCGGCCTACTCCCCCATCGCCGGCGACGAGGCACAGGTGCTCGGTCGCGTGGTGGCGGTGCTCCGCAGCCTGTGAGACCGGCCGCCCGTCCGCGCGGGCGGCACCCGGTCAGAGACCGAAGCGGTGCAGCACCGCGCGCACGCTCTCCGCGGAGGCCCGCAGCCCGGCGGCCTCCTCGTCGGAGACCGGCGTGTCGATCACCGTGGTGGCGCCCCGGGCGTCGACCAGCGTGGGCATCGACAGGCACACGCCGTCGATCCCGTGGAAGCCGTCGACCCGGGTGGAGACCGGCATCACCCGGTGCTCGTTCTTCAGCACGGCCTCGACGATGCGCGTCGCGGCGAGGCCGACGGCGTAGTTGGTGGCCCCCTTGCCCGAGATCACCTTGTAGGCCGACTCGACGACCTCGCGGGCGATCGTCGCGCGCGCCGCGTCGTCCAGGGGCGGTCGGCCGGGCAGGGCCTCCCACTCGAGCAGCGGCACGCCCGCGATCCGTGCCGAGCTCCACAACGCGATCTCCGAGTCGCCGTGCTCGCCGGCCACGTACGCGTGCACGTTGGCGGTGGCCACCCCGCAGTGCTCGGCGAGGGCCGCCCGCAGCCGGGAGGAGTCCAGCACCGTCCCCGACCCGAAGACGCGCTCCGGCGGAAGACCCGAGACCTGCTGGGCCGCGAAGGTCACCACGTCGACGGGGTTGGTGACCATCACGTAGATCGCGTCCGGAGCGACCTCGACCAGACCGGGCAGGATCTTGCGGGTCAGCCCGATCGTCGCCTCGGCGAGGTCGAGCCGGGACTGTCCGGGCTGCTGCTTCGCACCGGCGGTCACGACCACCACGTCGGCCCCGCGGCACACCTCGACGTCGTCCGACCCGATGACCTCGGCCTCGGGGACGAACATGCGTCCGTGCTGCAGGTCGAGCACCTCCGCGTCGACCTTCGCCTTGTTCACGTCCATCAGCGCGACCGTCCGCGCGGTACCGCGCGCCAGAGCCGCGTACGCGAGGGTGGAGCCGACCGATCCGGCTCCGACGACGGCAAGCTTGGTGGTGCTGCGAGGAACGTTCACGCAGGACAGACTAGGTGTCCAGGCGCCGCAGCGCACCGCGGACCAGATGCTGGTCGGTGGTGCGCCAGAAGTCGGGCAGCGACCGGGTCAGGAACGATCCGTACCGTGCCGTGACGAGCCGCGGGTCGAGGATCGCCACGACACCCCGGTCGTCCTGGGAGCGGATCAGCCGGCCGGCGCCCTGGGCCAGCAGCAGCGCGGCGTGCGTCGCGGCGACCTGCATGAAGCCGTTCCCCCCGGCCTGCTCGACCGCTCGGGCGCGGGCCGCCTTCACCGGGTCGTCCGGTCGGGGGAACGGGACGCGGTCGATCAGGACCAGGCGGCAGGCGTCGCCGGGCACGTCCACGCCCTGCCAGAGGGACAGGGTGCCGAACAGGCAGGTCGCCGGGTCCCGGGCGAACTCGGCCACCAGGCTCGGCAGCTGGTCGTCGCCCTGGCACAGCACGGGGACGTCCAGTCGCTCGCGCATCGCCTCGGCCGCCGCGGTGGCGGCCCGGCGGGACGAGAACAGACCGAGGGTGCGCCCGCCGGCGGCCTCGATGAGGCCGGCGATCTCGTCCAGCTGGGCGTCGGTCGTCGGCTCGCGACCCGGCGCCGGCAGGTGCTTGGCCACGTAGCAGATGCCCTGGCTGCGGTAGTCGAACGGGCTGCCGACGTCGATCCCCCGCCACGCGTCGTCCTCGGTGCCGGTCGAGGCGGCGAGCCCGAGGGACCGCGCCAGCGGGTCGAAGCTGCCGCCCAGCGTCAGCGTGGCCGACGTCAGGATGCCGGTACGCTCGGCGAGCAGCTGGGAGCTGATCAGCCCCGCCACCGCCAGCGGGGCCGCGTGGAGCCGGCCGACGCCGTCACCCCACGGGGCGTCGGCCGGCGGACGGGAGCACCACAGCACGTCGTCGCTCGTGTCCTCGGCGGCCATCCGCTCGGCGACGTCGAAGAGCTGCTGCACGGCCGACTGGGCCATCCGGATGCCCGCGTCCGGCTCGGCGCCGGACTCGGGCCGCAGCTCGGCGAGCAGACCGCGCGCGGCGTCCCGCACGGCGGACACCGCGGTGTGCAGGGACTCCGGGAGGCCCTGGGGGTATCGCTCGGCGGGGACGGAGGCCAGGACCTGGGCGAGGCCCTGCGCGGCCGCGTCGAGGTCGTCGGTGGTGCGTCCGCCGTGGCGACGGGCGAGGCGGGCCGCGTGCTCGACCGTCCCGGCCGCGAGGTCGACCGTTGCCGCCGAGGTGATGCGGTCGGCGAGCTCGTGCGCCTCGTCGACCACGAGTACGTCGTGCTCGGGCAGCACGTGCTGGTTCCCCGAGGCGGCGATGCCCAGCATGGCGTGGTTGGTGACGACGACGTCGGCCTCGCGGGCCGTGCCGCGGGCCTGCTCCGCGAAGCACTCGTCGAACACCGGGCAGCGCTGACCGAGGCACTCCAGGGACGTCACCGAGACCTGCCGCCAGGCACGGTCCGGCACGCCGGGGACGAGGTCGTCCCGGTCGCCGGTGTCGGTCTCCTCGGCCCAGGCGTGCAGCCGCCGGACGTGGTCGGCCAACCGGTCCGACCCGGCGTCGCCGCCGCGCGCCGACGCCGGGTGCTGCTCCGCGGCGGCGCCCTCGCCCGGTCCGGGGTCCGGGGGCAGGTCGAAGAGCGTCGCGTCGTCCGTCGGGTACCCGCCGGTGATCTTGTGCCGGCAGAGGTAGTTGTGCCAGCCCTTGAGCAGGGCCACCTGCGGGGGTCGCGGCAGCGCGGGCGCCACGGCGTCGGCCACCAGGGGCAGGTCCCGGGTGATGACCTGGCGCTGCAGCGCCAGGGTGGCGGTCGAGACCACCACCCGTTCGCCCTCGGTCACCGCGTGCCGGACGGCGGGGACCAGGTAGCCGAGCGACTTGCCGGTCCCCGTCCCGGCCTGCACGAGCAGGTGCCGTCCGTCCTCGATCGCGCGCGCGACCTCGGCGGCCATCTCCCGCTGACCCTGCCGGGGGCTGCCGCCCAGAGCACCGACGGCGCGGTCGAGCAGCGCGGGGACGTCGGGTGCGGGTGCGGGCTCGGCGGTGTCGGACGGGGTCACCGGAAGATCCTACGGGCGCGCACCGACGCCGCGCCGGGACGGTGCACGACCGTCACACGGCGACGGCGTCGAGCTCGGCCGCGAGCCCGGGATCGACCCGACCGCGCAGCCGCGTGCCCTCGGCCAGGTACTCCTCGTCCGTGAGCTCCCCGTGCTCGTGGACGCGGTGCACCAGGTCGCCGCGGGAGTAGGGCACGACGAGGTCGATCTCCACCGCCGGACGCGGCAGGGCGTCGGCGATCAGCTCCTTGAGCTCGGCGATCCCCTCCCCCGTGTGCGCCGACACCACGGCGGTGCGGCGCTCGCGCCGCTGGATCCGTCCCACGGTGACCGGGTCGGCGAGGTCGGCCTTGTTCAGCACGACGATCTCCGGGAGGTCCTCCACGCCGGGGATGTCCGACAGCACCTCGCGGACGGCGTCGATCTGGCCCTCCGGGTCCGGGTGGGAGGCGTCGACGACGTGCAGCAGCAGCGCGGCGTCGCCCACCTCCTCGAGGGTCGAGCGGAACGCCTCGACGAGCTGGTGCGGCAGGTGACGGACGAACCCGACGGTGTCGGCGAGCGTGTACAGCCGACCGTCCTCCGTGCGGGCACGCCGCACGGTGGGGTCGAGCGTGGCGAACAGCGCGTTCTCCACGAGCACCCCGGCGTCGGTGAGGACGTTGAGCAGCGAGGACTTGCCCGCGTTGGTGTACCCGGCGATCGCGACGTTCGGCACCGAGTGCCGACGACGCTCGAGGCGCTTGGTCTCGCGAGCGGGTGCCATCGCGGCGATCTCCCGGCGCAGCTTCGCCATCCGGTTGCGGATCCGGCGCCGGTCGAGCTCGATCTTCGTCTCACCCGGGCCCCGCGAGCCCATGCCGGCGCTCGCGCCGCCGACCTGGCCGCCGGCCTGCCGGGACATCGACTCGCCCCAGCCGCGCAGGCGGGGCAGCAGGTACTCGAGCTGGGCGAGCTCGACCTGGGCCTTGCCCTCCCGCGACTTGGCGTGCTGGGCGAAGATGTCCAGGATCAGGGCCGTCCGGTCGACGACCTTGACCTTGACGACGTCCTCCAGCGCACGCCGCTGGGACGGGGCGAGCTCGGTGTCGACGACGACGGTGTCGGCCCCGTTCGCGGCCACCATCTCGGCGAGCTCGACGGCCTTGCCGGACCCCAGATAGGTGCCCGGGTCGGGGTTGGCGCGCTTCTGCAGCAGGCCGTCCAGCACCTGGGACCCGGCGGTCTCCGCCAGGGCGGCGAGCTCGCGCAGCGAGATCTCGGCCTCCCGGGAGGCTGCCTCGCCGCCGGTGTGGAGCCCGACGAGGACGACCTTCTCGAGCCGCAGCTGGCGGTACTCGACCTCGGTGACGTCGTCGAGCTCGGTGGACAGACCGGTGACCCGGCGCAGCGCCGAGCGCTCGGCCAGGTCGAGCTGGTCGCCGTCGTAGGCCGAGTGCACGGTCCCGCCCTCGGCCCGGGCCGTCCCGGCCCTCGCGAGCACGCGCGCGACGACGTCGTTCGCGATCGACTGCGCGTCCCGGGGCTCCTCGGCGGCGGGCCCCGTCGCGGTCTGCTCGGGGTCGGTGGGGGTGTGGGTCAAGTCGTTCCTCTCGCTGGCTTCGGCGGGTACAACAAGGATCCCACGCGGTTTCGTCCCGACGAAGCGGATTACGATTCCCCCCGTGAGCGACCACTACTTCACGGCCCGCCCGGCGTCCGACGACGAACGACGCGGCGTCGTCGTCCACCTGGCCGGCCAGGACGTGACCGTGGAGGTCGCCCCCGGGATCTTCTCCCCCGGCGGTGTCGACAAGGGCACCCGGATCCTGCTCCACGAGCTGCCGCCGGCACCCGCGGGCGACCTGCTGGACCTCGGGTGCGGCTGGGGCCCGATCACGCTCACCGCGGCGCTCGAGAACCCGGTGACCACCGTCTGGGCCGTCGACGTCAACGAGCGCGCCCTGGACCTGGTGCGCCGCAACGCCGACCGCCTGGGCGTCGCCGACCGCGTCCGCGCGATGGCGCCCGACCAGGTGCCCGACGACGTGACCTTCGCCGCGATCTGGTCGAACCCCCCGATCCGCGTGGGCAAGCAGGTGCTGCACGACATGCTGCACCGCTGGCTGCCGCGGCTCGCTTCGCCGTCACCACCCGACGGGGGCGCGTGGCTCGTCGTGCAGAAGAACCTGGGCGCCGACTCTCTGGCCCGGTGGATCGAGACCGAGCTCGGGCTGGCGACCCGGCGTGCGGCGTCGTCGAAGGGGTTCCGCATCCTGCACGTGACGCGCTGAGGTCCGGGCCACCCGCGGCGCGTCACCACGGGCTCCCGCTGCGGTCAGGCGGCGAAGGCCGGGTACCCCGTCGGCTCCGTCTCGCCGCCCCAGGCCTCCGTGGCCCAGCGTGCCGCGGCGCCGCACGTGGCGGCGAGCTCCGGCATGGCGGTGCGCAGGTTGACGGCGGCCCACCGCCACCGCGACGTCATCAGCTGCCGGTAGGACGGCGACCGCCCCGCCGGGCCGACGTGCTCGCGTCCGGCCAGGGTGCTGTCCAGGAGCCACCCGGTCATCGCCAGGACGTAGGCCCCGCTCGCCCGCTCGACCTCGCGCTGCCACCCCTCGTGAGCGACGAGGCCCGGCGCGGACACCTCGAGCCCGGCGGTGAACTCGGCGAGCAGGGTGTCGGTCAGCCCGGCAGGCGGGTCGAAGACGCACCAGCAGGTCGCGAACGGCAGCATCGTGTAGGCCGCGACGAACGCCGGGGGCTGGACGACCGTCCCCTCGAGGTCGAGGAACCACCACCCGTCGGGCCGCAGCACGGCGTTGTCGGGGCAGCTGTCGGACGGGGCGAGCACGACCGGGCCGCTCCCGGCGGTGAACGCCGTGGCAACCTCCCGCGCCTCGGCGTGCAGCCGGTCGATGCGCGCCGCACCGCCCAGCAGCTCGCCCAGACGCGCGGCACCCCGGGTCACGTGCTCGACGACGTCCCACGGTCGCGCCCCCAGGAGCTCGCGCGCCTCGTCGACCTGGTGACGGCCGCTGCCCGCCAGTCGTCCGAGCTCCCGGGCCCAGCCGGACGCACCGGACCAGGCGGCCTCGCGGTCGGCACCCAGCAGCAGGTCGGCCAGCGTCGGCGGGTCGCCGAGGTCGGACATCACGAGCAACCGCTGGGCGCCGTCGGCCGCGACCAGGTCGGGCGTCCGGTCGAGCAGGGTCAGGCCGGTCCGCTCGCGGTCGTAGCCGCCGTCGTCCTCGCCGTGGAACTGCTTGACCACGACCGTGCTGCCGGCGTCGCCGCCGACGCGGCACCGCAGGACCGTCGACCGCGCCGAGCCGCCGAGGTCCTCCGGGTCGAGCAGCTGCGCGCCGAGGAGGGTCGAGGCCGCCTGCGCGACCTCGGCGACGTCCGTCACGACAGCTCGACCTCACCGGTGAACACGAGCTCCGCGGGACCGGCCAGCTCCACGTGCCCTCCGTGCAGCAGCCGGACGCGGACCTCGCCGCCGGGCACCTCGACGAACCAGGTCGACGGCACCCCGTGCGGGTCCTCGACCCCGTGGGCCGCCCAGGTGCGCACCGCGAGCGCCGCCGCGCAGGCACCCGTCCCGCAGGACCGCGTCTCACCGACACCCCGTTCGTGGACCCGCATACGGATCCGCCCGACGGTGCCGCCGTCGGGCCCCGGCTCCTCGCCGAGCGGGACGACGAGCTCGACGTTCGTGCCGTGCGGCGGGACGGGTTCGACCGCGGGCGGGCGGGCGAGGTCCAGGGCGGCGAGCTCGGCGACGTCGGACAGCGCCACGACGGTGTGCGGGTTGCCGAGGTCGATGCTGAGGCCGGGACGGGGGGCGTCCCACCCCGGGGTCAGGACCATGGCGTCGGCGCCGGCCGCGGCCGAGTCCGGGCCGCCGGACAGGGACCAAGGCCCCATGTCCACGGCGTACCAGCCGCTCGGCTCGCGCCGGACCCGCTTGACGCCACCCCGGGTGCCGAGCGCGAGCTCGCCGCCGCCGGACAGGTCGACGAGGCCGAGCTGCTCGGCGAACGCGGTGAAGACGCGCACGCCGTTGCCGCACATCTCGGCGCGGCTGCCGTCACCGTTGCGGTAGTCCATGAACCAGATGGCCTCCGGGTCCTCGGCGAGGACGGCGTCGGCGACCTCCTCCCCCGCCCGGGCGAGCGCCGCCGTCGGGGCGAGCCGGATCACGCCGTCGGCCCCGACACCGCTGCGGCGGTCGGCGAGGCGACGCACCTGCTCGGCCGTGAGGTCCATCTCGCCGCGGGTGTCGGCGAGGAGCACGAAGTCGTTCTGCGTGCCGTGCCCCTTGGTGAAACGTACGGTCATGAGCCCAGACTACGGCGCACGGGTCGGTCCTCCGGGACCGGCAGCTCGTCGGCGTCGGCGGCCCGGACCAGGGCCAGGGCGTCCTCGACCAGGGTGGGCGACCCGGCGTCCAGCCAGTGCACGCGCGGGTCGCGCCCGAACCACCCCATCTGCTTGCGGGCCAGCCGGCGGGTGTTGGTCACGACGGCCTCGCGCGCCTCGGCCTCGGTGAGGTCACCGGCGAACCAGCGCAGCAGCTCGGCGTAACCGACGGCGCGGGCCGCCGTCGTCCCGAGCCCGCCGCCGGTCCCGCCCTGCGCGGGCGAGGCCAGCGAGCGGACCTCCTCGACCAGCCCGGCGGACCACATCCGCTCCACCCGGCCGGCCACCCGGGCGTCGAGCACGGGCCGGTCGCAGTCCAGCCCGATCTGGACCGCGGGACGCACGTACTCCTGCCGCGGCAGGTTCGCGGTGAACGGCCGACCGGTGATCTCGACGACCTCCAGGGCACGCACGAGACGGCGGGTGTTCGCCGGGCCGATGGACTCGGCCGCGCCGGGGTCGAGACGGGCCAGCTCGGCGTGCAGCGCACGGGGGCCCTCGGTCTCGGCGCGTTCCTCGAGCCGGGTGCGGACCTCCGGGTCGGTGCCCGGGAACTCCATGTGGTCCAGCAGGGCACGCACGTACAACCCCGAGCCGCCGACCACGACCGCCCGGGCCCCGCGCGCGGCGACGGCGTCCAGGTCCGCGCGGGCCGCCGTCTGGTAGCGCGCGACGGAAGCGTCCTCGGTCGGGTCGAGCACGTCGAGCTGGTGGTGCACGATCCCTCGTCGCTCGGCCGGTGGCACCTTGGCCGTGCCGACGTCCATGCCGCGGTAGAGCTGGAAGGCGTCGGCGTTGACGATCTCCGCCGGCGCCGACGGGCGCGACAGCGCCTCGGCGAGGTCCAGGGCGAGGTCCGACTTCCCGGTGGCGGTGGGTCCCACGACGGCGACGATCACGGACCCACGGTACGACGCGGGGGGTGGGGGCCCGACGCCGTTAGGCTCTGCGGGTGCTGCTGCTGTCCACCCTCGCCGTGAGCCTGCTGTCGGGGCTCGTCCCGGTCGTCAGCATCGAGGTCTACCTCGGGGGTGTCGCGGCCGTGACGGACGTCAGCGCGGTCCCCGGCCGGGCCCTGGCGCTTGCGTTGGTGGCCGGCGTCGGGCAGACGGTCGCCAAGATGGTCTGGTACCTCGGCGCGGCCCGCTCCATGGAGACCCGCTGGGTGCGCGACAAGCTGGCGGTCGGCCGGCGCCGGGAGACCTTCGACCGGTGGCAGCGGCGGATCGCGGGGCGCCCGTGGCTGAGTGCCGTCGTGCTCCTGGCCGCGGGCGCGGTCGGGTTCCCGCCGCTGATGATCATGGCCGTCGTGGCCGGCTCGCTGCGGGTGCCGTGGGCGGTCTTCGTCCCGACGGTGCTCGTGGGCCGCACCGTCCGCTTCTGGCTGCTGCTCGAGGGCGTCGGCTGGTTCGCCGGAGGCTGAGTCAGTCGCCCCAGGTGACGACGTCGTAGGCGTCCGGGAGGTGCCCCCCGCCCGGCTCGGCCACCACGCGCACGGTCGCGGTCCAGCCGTGCCGGGCGGCGAGCTCGTCGAGCACGCCGCGGACCGCCGGCGCGCAGGCCGTCGGCCCGGCGGCCGCGTCCTCGGGATCGCCGCCGGCGACCACGAGCGCGTCCAGGCCGGACAGCTCGCCGAGGCCGTAGCCCACCGCGGCGTGGTCGTCGCCGGCCAGCTGCACCACGTGCGCCCGACGGGCGGCCTGCTCCCCCACCACCGCGGCCAGGGTCAGCAGGGCGACCGAGGCCGGCACCTGGGCGGTCGGGACACCGGCGGCGATCAGCTGCCCCGGCAGCCAGCGGTCGGCGACGCCGGCGGCGGCCAGGGCCGGGCGGCGGATCCCGGCGGAGCTGCGCGACGCGGGCGCGAGGACGCCCCAGCGGTCCGGCGGACCGCCGTGCGGGCCACGGACCGCGGCCAGGGCCCGCGACACGGCGGCGCGGACCGCCGTCAGCGGCCGCGCGTGACCGGCGGCGCCGGGGACCAGGAGCGGGGTCGCGGGCAGGACGACGGCACGGGTGGGCACGTTGCCAACCTACCGGGACGTGTAGCGTGGGAGGTGTGAGGTTCTTCGGGTCGCGCCGGATCGCCAGATCGTCAGCTGCATCGCGTGAGGAGCCCCTCGACGCTGACCTGTTGCGCAGCGACGTCGAGAACGTCCTGCTGGACGGGCCGGTCGGGCAGGTCGCCGGTGCCGCACCTCGGCCGGTGTCGCGCGAGCGCGTCAGCGCCTGGCTGGACGCCTCGGGGTTCACCTACACCGTCGACAACGACGGCGACCTCGGGGGCATCTGGCACGGCCGGGTGTTCTCCTTCCTCGTCCTCGGCGACGACGGGGAGGTCGTCCAGGTGCGCGGGCAGTGGCACCGCCAGGCCACGATCGAGCGCCTCGGGGAGATCCTCGAGGTCTGCAACGCCTGGAACGCCGAGCGCATCTGGCCGACGGCGTACGCACGGGTGCGCGACGACGGCACGGTCGTGGTCTGCGCGGAGGTCACCACGAGCCTGGAGCACGGCGCCACCGACGACCAGCTCGCCCAGGTCCTGGAGTGCGGGCTGTCCACCGGGGTGATGCTCTTCGAGCACCTGGACTCGGTGTTCCCGGACCCGCTGCAGGTGACACCGTGACGGGGCCGCTGCGACGGGCGGCGACCGTGGTGCTGCAGGCGGCGCGGCGCCGACGGGCCGACGACCCCGGACCGCCGGCCGCCCGCCCCACGCCGGTGACCGCCCGGCGGATCGGCGCCGACCTGGCGCGCCGCGGCTACCGGTTCCGCACCGACGACGACGGTGACCTCACGGGCACGTGGGACGGGCACCGCTTCTGGTTCCTGCTCCTCGGCGAGGACGGTGAGATCCTGCAGGTGCGTGGTCGCTGGTCCGGCTCCGTGCCGGAGAGCGCGCGGCCCGCGGTGCTGCAGGCGTGCAACGACTGGAACCGGGAACGGATCTGGCCGAAGGTCTACACCCGCGCCGAGGGGGGCGGACTGGCCCTGTACGGCGAGGTGTCGGTCGACCTGGAGCAGGGCGCGACCGACGACCAGCTCGCCGAGACGCTGTCGTGCGGTCTGGTGACGACGTCGCAGTTCTTCGCCGGGCTCGCCACCCTGGTGGGGCCCGAGGCCGAGGACTGAGGCCCCGGCCCGCCGGGGTCAGCGACGCAGCGTCGGCATCCCCAGCGTGACCGGGCCACCGGGCTCGCCGCCGTGGCCGTGGTCGTCGTGGCCCCCGCCGAGCCGCGCGGTCTCGCGCTGGGCCCAGGCGTCGCCGGACCGGGTGCGACGCACCGCGTAGGTGCCGCCGTCGAGCGCCGAGTCGGCGATCAGGTGGTGCGGTGCGGCACGGGTCACCTCGACGGTCACCATGTCGCCCGGGCGCGGCAGGGACGGGTCGAGCGCGCCGACCTCGGCCAGTCGCGGGTCCTCGAGCGAGACGGGCTGGTCGGCGAGGCCGCCCTCGGGCAGCACGCCGGCGGGCACCGCGAGGTGCACGAGCCGGTTGTCGGGCGCCCGTCCGGACAGCCGGTGCGTGGCGCCGTCCTTCTTCCCCGATCCTTCCGAGACGAGCACCTCGAGGGTGCGGCCGGTCTGCCGGGCCGACTCCTCGGCGCTGATCCGCTCCTGCAGGGCGAGCAGTCGGTCGAACCGCTCCTGGACGACCTCCTTGGGCAGCTGGTCGTCCATCTCGGCCGCCGGCGTCCCGGGGCGCGGGGAGTACTGGAACATGAAGGCCGAGCTGAACCGCGACTCCTGGACCACGCGCAGCGTCTCGGCGAAGTCCTCCTCGGTCTCGCCCGGGAACCCGACGATGATGTCGGTGGTGATCGCGGCGTCGGGCAGGGCGGCGCGCACCCGCTCCAGGATGCCGAGGAACTTGGAGGAACGGTAGCTGCGCCGCATCGCGCGCAGCACCCGGTCCGAGCCGGACTGCAGGGGCATGTGCAGCTGCGGCATGACGTTCGGGGTCTCGGCCATCGCCTCGATGACGTCGTCGGTGAAGGCGGCCGGGTGCGGCGAGGTGAAGCGGACGCGCTCGAGCCCCTCGATCCGTCCGCAGGCCCGCAGGAGCTTGGCGAACGCTCCGCGGTCGCCGAACTCGACGCCGTAGCTGTTGACGTTCTGACCCAGCAGCGTGACCTCGACGGCGCCGCCGTCCACCAGGGCCTGCACCTCGGCGAGGACCTCGCCCGGACGGCGGTCGCGCTCCTTGCCGCGCAGGTGCGGCACGATGCAGAACGTGCAGGTGTTGTTGCAGCCCACCGAGATGGACACCCAGCCGGCGTACACCGACTCGCGCCGCGTCGGCAGCGTCGAGGGGAACACCTGCAGCGACTCGGCGATCTCGACCTGGGCGGCCTCGTTGTGCCGTGCCCGCTCGAGGAGGACCGGCAGCGCGTCGAGGTTGTGCGTGCCGAACACGACGTCGACCCACGGGGCCTTGTCGACGATCTCGCCGCGGTCCTTCTGCGCCAGGCAGCCCCCGACCGCGATCTGCATCCCGGGCCGCTCCGCCTTGAGCCCGGCGAGCTGGCCCAGGTTGCCGTAGAGCCGCGTCGCGGCGTTCTCGCGCACCGCGCACGTGTTGATGACCACCACGTCGGCGTTGCTCGCCGCCTCGTCGGCGGCGGTGGCGCGGGTGTACCCCGCCTGCTCGAGCATCCCGGCCATGTGCTCGGAGTCGTGGACGTTCATCTGGCACCCCAGGGTGCGGACCATGTACGTCCGTCCGGCCCCGTCGGAGGGCAGGGACGTGGCGGTCTCACGGGGCGAGGGCATGGTGGTGGACATCGGTTCCAGGGTACGGTCCCGCGCGCCGCGGATCCGCCGTCGCAAGGTTGCCGATTCCCGGCTTTCCGGACAGTCGTTATCGAACCGTTGCCGACTCGGCGCGTGCTCGCACCCCACCGAAACGATCCACTGGTTAGGTTCATGACATGGATCACAGCGGAACGGCACCGGCGGACGACCAGCAGCCGCCGGCGGACGACTCGCACCTGGGCGCCCCCCTCGTCGAGCTCAGCGGGGTCGACAAGTACTTCGGCGACCTGCACGTGCTCCAGGACATCGAGCTGACCGTGCGGCGCGGCGAGGTGCTCGTGGTCATCGGCCCGTCGGGCTCGGGCAAGTCCACGCTGTGCCGCGCCATCAACCGGCTGGAGACGATCGACGGCGGCGAGATCCGGATCGACGGCCAACCCCTGCCCGCCGAGGGGCGGCAGCTCGCCCGGCTGCGTGCCGACGTCGGCATGGTGTTCCAGGCGTTCAACCTCTTCGCCCACAAGACGGTGCTCGACAACGTCACGCTCGGCCCCCGCAAGGTCCGCGGGCTGAGCAAGTCCGACGCCGAGGAGGAGGCCTTCAAGCTCCTCGACCGCGTCGGGGTGAAGAACCAGGCCGCGAAGTTCCCCGCCCAGCTCTCCGGCGGCCAGCAGCAACGCGTGGCGATCGCCCGGTCGCTGGCCATGCACCCCAAGGTGATGCTCTTCGACGAGCCGACCTCGGCCCTCGACCCCGAGATGATCAACGAGGTGCTCGACGTCATGGAGCAGCTCGCCAAGGAGGGCATGACGATGATCGTCGTCACCCACGAGATGGGGTTCGCCCGCAAGGCGGCCGACCGCGTCGTGTTCATGGCGGACGGCCAGATCGTCGAGGAGGCCACGCCCGAGGAGTTCTTCCACCACCCGCGCAGCGACCGCGCCAAGGACTTCCTGTCGAAGATCCTCACCCACTGATCTTCATCACGGCATCACCGGCACCACCGACGAAAGGACGCATCATGCGACGCACACGCACCACCGGGGTCATCGCCCTGGCGGCCACCGCCGCACTGACCCTGGCCGCCTGTTCCTCCGACGACGGCGGCGAGACCGACACCGGGGGCGAGACCACCGACACCATGGAGGAGGAAGGGGCCGGCGGCGAGGGCGTCACCATCGGCATCAAGTTCGACCAGCCCGGCCTCGGGTTCATGGACGGCGACACGCCCTCCGGCTTCGACGTCGACGTCGCGAAGTACGTGGCGGGCGAGCTCGGGTACTCCGAGGACCAGATCGAGTGGGTCGAGGCCCCGTCCGCCCAGCGCGAGACGCTGCTGTCGACCGGCCAGGTCGACATGATCTTCGCCACCTACTCGATCACGGACGAGCGGCGCGAGCAGGTCTCGTACGCCGGTCCGTACTTCGTGGCCGGCCAGGACCTCCTCGTGGCGGCCGACAACACCGACATCACCGGCCCGGACACCCTGGACGGCAAGAACCTGTGCTCGGTCACCGGTTCGACGTCGGCCCAGCGCATCAAGGACGAGTACTCCGAGGGCGTCAACCTCCTCGAGCAGCCCGGGTACGCCGAGTGCGTCACCGCGCTCACCTCGGGTCAGGTGGACGCGGTGACCACCGACGACATCATCCTCGCCGGCCTGGGGGCCCAGCCCGCCAACTCCGGCCAGGTGAAGGTCGTGGGCAACACCTTCTCCGAGGAGCGCTACGGCGTCGGCATCCCGCAGGACTCCGACCAGTGCGAGGACATCAACGCGGCGCTGCAGCAGATGATCGACGACGGATCGTGGCAGGAGTACATCGACTCCGCCACCGAGGGCACCGGCTACACGCCGAACCAGGACCTCAACCCGCCGGAGTTCGACCCCTGCGACATGTGACCGACCACTGAGAACGGATCGGGCCCGCCGCGCCACGCAGCGGGCCCGATCCGGTGCCGCCGGAGTCCCGGCGACACGTCTCTGCCGCGACCGAGCCGAAGGAGCGTCCGCCGCGTGGAGGAGTACCTCGACATCATCCGCCAGTACGACGTGCTGGGGGCGTTCTGGGTCAACATCCAGCTCGCCTTCTGGGCGGCCGTGCTCTCCCTGGTCCTGGGGTCGGTGCTGGCCCTGTTCCGCATCTCCCCCATCGGCAGCCTGCAGTGGGCCGGCACCACCTACGTCACGATCCTGCGGAACACCCCGCTGACGATCATCATGGTGTTCATGGTCCTCGGGGCCTGGGGCCAGCTCGAGCTCACCCTGGCGACCGACTTCACCCTCAACTTCTTCTGGCTCGCGGTCGTGGGGCTGTCGATCTACCACGCCGCCTTCGTGTGCGAGGCGATCCGGTCCGGCGTCAACACGGTGCCGGTCGGGCAGGCCGAGGCGGCACGGTCCATCGGGCTGTCGTTCCTGCCCTCCGCCCGGCTGGTCATCCTGCCGCAGGCGTTCCGCGGCGCGATCGCGCCGCTCGGCAACGTCCTCATCGCCCTCATCAAGAACACCACGGTCGCCGCGGCAGCCTCGGTGACGGAGACCTCCTCGGTGATGCGGACGATGATCGAGTTCCGGCCCGACTACATCTACGCGATCTTCTTCACCTTCGCGATCGGCTACGTCATCCTCGTGACCCCCGTCGGCCTGCTGTCGACCTCGTTCTCGCGTCGACTGGCGGTGTCCCGATGAGCGCCCAGACCGTCCTCTTCGACGCGCCCGGCCCCCGCGCCAAGCGGCGCATCCGGGTCGGCAACGTCATCGGCGCCGTCATCGTCGGCGGCATCGCCGCCCTGCTGCTCGCCCGGCTCGGTGACAAGGGGCAGCTCGACCCGGACCTGTGGCTCGCCGCCGTGGACGCCGACGCCTGGCGGTTCTACTACTGGCCGGGATTCCTCAACACCATGCGGGCGGCCGCCGTCAGCATCGTCGGCGCGTTCGCCTTCGGCCTGCTCTTCGGCGTGGGCCGGCTCTCCACGCTGCTGCCGGTGCGCGTGGTGTGCGGCGCCGTCGTGGAGTTCTTCCGCGCCGTGCCCGTGCTGCTCATGATGGTGTTCTTCTGGTTGTTGCTCGCCAACGCCGGCGCCGACTCGCCTTCCTTCTGGGGCGTGGTCATCGGCCTGGTCCTCTACAACGGGTCGGTCGTGGCCGAGCTGGTGCGGTCCGGTGTCCACGGGCTGCCGTCGGGCCAGCGCGAGGCCGCGCTGTCGACCGGACTGACCCGGGGTCAGTCGCTGCGGTCGGTCGAGGTCCCCCAGGCCCTCATCGCCATGCTGCCCGCGCTGCTCTCCCAGCTCGTCGTCGTGCTCAAGGACTCCGCGCTCGGCGCGATCATCACCTACCGCGAGCTGCTGCAGGAGGCCCGGCTGCTCGGCTCCGGCGAGGGCAACATCCTGCAGACCCTGGCCGTCGCCGCCGTGCTGTTCATCCTCATCAACTGGAGCCTGACGAAGGTGGCCGAGCGGCTCGGGAACTCCTTGCGGCGCACCTCCGGACGGACCGGGACGATGGCTGCCGGGCTCGACGCCGGCGTCGGTGTGGGTGCGACGGCCCAGGCGGCCGAGCGTCCGCACGGGGTCGACGAGGGACCCGAGGCCGGACCGGCGGATCCTGGCAAGCCGGGTCGCTGGGGCTGACGGCCGCTCGGGCGGTCCCTCGAGCGCTCCGGCGACGCCGGTCGTGCGGTCCGATGGGCATGGTGCCGCCGGGATCGCGTGGCCGGCGCGCCGGGGCGCGCCGCAGGGTCAGTCGTCGAGGGAGATCAGGTCGTCGAGATCCTCGGACTCCCCCTCGGCGGCCAGGGCGTCCTTGACGGCGGCGAAAGCGACCGAGGGGTTGTGCCCCTTGCGGCTCAGCGCCCCGACGGCGCGCCGGACGCGTCTGTCCCGGTCGAGTCCGCGGGTGCGGGCCACGTGCTTGCGGGCGAGCTCGGCCGCGGCCGCACGCTCGTCGTCGCCGTCGACCTGCTCGAGCGCAGCGGTCGCCGTCTCGGGGTCCACGCCGCGGCGCTGGAGCTCGGCCGAGATGGCTCGACGCGCCTGGCCCCGTTCGGTGTGCCGCGTGCGCACGATCATCTCGGCGTACGCGGCGTCGTCGACGAGGCGGACGTCCTGGAGCCGGTCCAGGACGTGCTCGGCGACGTCCTCGGGGTAGCCCTTGCGAGCGAGGGACCGGGCGAGCTCGGCCCGGCTCTTCGGCGCGGCGGTCAACGTGCGCAGCACGGCCTCCCGCGTGAGCTCCGTGGCCTCGTCGCGCGTGATCTGACCGGCCTCGAGGCGCTCGCTCACGCTCGGTCGGCGGCGACCGTCCTTCCGACGACCGCCCGCCGACCGTTCCTCCGCGCGTCCGGTGCTCAGAAGGGCGCCTTCTTGCTCTTGGCGCTCGACCGGCTCGTGCTCTTGGTCGCCGCGCCCGCCTTGGCGGGTGCCTTCTCCTCGTCGCCGGCGGCGACGGACGTGGCCTCGGCCGCCGGGGCGTCCCCGTCCGCCGGGGCGTCGAGCTTGGCCCCGACGCCGAGCTTCTCCTTGATCTTCTTCTCGAGCTCGTTCGCCAGGTCGGGGTTGTCCCGCAGGAACGACCGGGCGTTCTCCTTGCCCTGGCCGAGCTGGTCGCCGCCGTAGGTGAACCACGAACCCGACTTGCGGACGAACCCGTGCTCGACGCCCATGTCGATCAGGCCGCCCTCCCGGGAGATGCCCACGCCGTAGAGGATGTCGAACTCGGCCTGCTTGAACGGCGGGGCCATCTTGTTCTTGACGACCTTGACGCGGGTGCGGTTGCCGACGGAGTCGGTGCCCTCCTTGAGGGTCTCGATCCGGCGGATGTCCATGCGCACCGAGGCGTAGAACTTCAGCGCCTTGCCACCCGTGGTGGTCTCCGGCGAGCCGAAGAACACGCCGATCTTCTCGCGCAGCTGGTTGATGAAGATCGCCGTGGTGCCGGAGGAGCTGAGCGCACCCGCGATCTTGCGCAGCGCCTGCGACATCAGACGGGCCTGCAGGCCGACGTGGCTGTCACCCATCTCGCCCTCGATCTCCGCCTTGGGGACCAGGGCCGCGACGGAGTCGATGACGATGATGTCGAGCGCCCCGGAGCGGATCAGCATGTCGGCGATCTCCAGCGCCTGCTCACCGGTGTCCGGCTGGGAGACGAGCAGGGCGTCGGTGTCCACGCCGAGCTTCTTGGCGTACTCGGGGTCCAGGGCGTGCTCGGCGTCGACGAACGCGGCGATCCCGCCGTTCTTCTGGGCGTTCGCCACCGCGTGCAGGGCGACGGTCGTCTTGCCGGAGGACTCCGGGCCGTAGACCTCGACCACGCGGCCCCGGGGCAGGCCACCGATGCCGAGGGCCACGTCCAGGGCGATGGAACCGGTGGGGATGACGTCCACCGGGGCCCGCCCCTCCTGGCCGAGACGCATGACCGAGCCCTTGCCGAAGCTGCGGTCGATCTGGGCGAGCGCGGCCTCGAGGGCCTTCTCACGGTCTTCCGGTCCAGGCATGTCGGTCACCTTCGTGTTCTGGGCGCGGCCGCGCGCCTTCGGTCTGCTGCTCATGTCGACGACGACGCTACGCCCCGCCACCGACACGCCCCGTCCGAGCCGGTCGCGCTGTGGACGAGCGACCCACGAGGCCTTCCTGTGGACACCCTAGCCGAACATCTGTTCGACGTCAGCGTCCGCGGCGCGGCGTGTCGACACCGGGAGGCGCCGCGGTCAGCGGGCCGGCGGCGCCTGCCGGTGCCGGTCCGTCCCCCACCGCTCGGCGTCCGGGACGTCGAGGGCGTCGCACAGGGCGTGCCAGACGTCGCGGGGGTCCGTCCCCGCGTCGAGCGCCTCGGCCGGGGTGCGGTCCCCGAGGCGGGGCAGGACCTGCTCCCGCACGAGCGTGCGGCCGTAGGCACGGCCGAACACCTCGTCGACGAGCTGGGCGAAGTCGGAGTAGAGCACCCGCCCAGCGTGCCACGACCACCGACCTGTCGGTGCCCGGGTGCACCATGGGCTGGTGGCCACCGACCCGCTCGCCCGTTTCTCCCCCGCGACCCGGGCGTGGTTCACCGATGCGTTCGCCGGCCCCACGGCGGCGCAGGAGGGCGCGTGGCGTGCCGTCGAGGAGGACCGGCACGCGCTCGTGGTGGCACCGACCGGTTCGGGCAAGACGCTCGCGGCGTTCCTCTGGGCGATCGACCGCCTCACGGCTGCTCCGCCGCCGGAGGACCCGACGCAGCGCTGCCGGGTGCTGTACGTCTCCCCCCTCAAGGCGCTGGCCGCCGACGTCGAGCGCAACCTGCGCGCCCCGCTGACCGGCATCCGGCGGGCCGCCGACCGGCTCGGGACCGACACCCAGGACGTCCGTGTCGGCATGCGCACCGGCGACACCCCCGCCTCCGAACGCCGGTCGTTCGCCACCCGTCCCCCGGACGTGCTCGTCACGACCCCCGAGTCGCTCTTCCTCGTGCTGACCTCCGCGGCGCGCGCCGGCCTGGCCGGGGTCGGCACGGTCATCGTCGACGAGATCCACGCGCTGGCGGGCACCAAGCGCGGGGCGCACCTGGCCGTCAGCCTCGAACGGCTCGACGCGCTCCTGCCACGCCCCGCCCAGCGCATCGGCCTGTCCGCCACGGTGCGGCCCGCCGACGAGGTCGCGGCCTTCCTCGCCGGGAGCCGACCGACCACCGCCGGGGGCCGGGAGGTCGCCGTCGTGCAGCCGCCGTCACGCAAACGCTGGGACCTGGACGTCGCCGTCCCGGTCCCGGACCTGACGGATCTGGGCGGGGACGACGAGCCCGACCTGTCCGGGGCGGCGAGCGGCCCGCAGCGCCAGGCATCCATCTGGCCGCACGTCACCGACCGGGTGGTCGACCTCGTCAGCGACCACCGGTCCACGCTGGTGTTCACCAACTCCCGGCGCGGGGCCGAACGCCTCACCGCGCGGGTCAACGAGACCTGGGCCGAGCGCCAGGGACTCGCGACCCCCGACGCCGGAGCGGAGCAGGCGGCCCAGACCCCCGGCCAGTCGGGCACGGCCGCCGCCCTCGACGCCGCGGCACCGGTCCTGGCGCGGGCCCATCACGGGTCGATGAGCCGGACCGAGCGCACCCGCACCGAGTCCGACCTCAAGGCCGGTCGGCTGCCGGCCGTGGTCGCGACGTCCTCGCTGGAGCTGGGCATCGACATGGGGGCCGTGGACCTCGTGGTGCAGGTCGGGTCCCCGCCGTCGGTGGCCAGCGGGCTGCAGCGCATCGGCCGGGCCGGGCACCAGGTCGGGGCCGTCTCTCGCGGTGTCGTGCTGCCCACGCACCGCGGTGACCTCGTCCCGGCGACCGTGGTCACCCAGCGCATGCGCTCCGGCGACATCGAGCCGTTGCGGATCGTGTCGACGCCCCTGGACGTGCTGGCCCAGCAGGTCGTCGCGGCGCTCGCCGTCGACGACTGGGACGCGGACGCCCTGCTGCGCACGGTCCGCCACGCCGCGCCGTTCGCCGCGCTCGGTGACGCCACCTGGCACGCCGTGCTCGACATGCTGGCCGGGCGGTACCCCAGCGAGGAGTTCGCGGAGCTGCGTCCGCGGATCGTGTGGGACCGGGCCGCCGGGCGGCTCTCGGCGCGTCCGGGTGCCCTGCGGCTGGCCGCCACGAGCGGCGGGACGATCCCCGACCGCGGGCTGTACGGCGTGTACCTGGCCGGTGAGGAGGCCGGCCGGGGCGGCAAGCGCGTGGGCGAGCTCGACGAGGAGATGGTCTATGAGTCCCGGGCGGGCGACACCTTCACCCTCGGGTCCTCCACGTGGCGCGTCGAGGAGATCACCCCGGACCGCGTGCTGGTGACCCCGGCACCGGGGCAGCCCGGCCGGCTGCCGTTCTGGAAGGGCGACGCGCCGGGGCGGCCGGCCACGCTCGGGCGCGCCGTGGGCGCGTTCCTGCGGGAGACCGACGAGCTCCTCGCGGCCGACCCGCCGAGCGGTCGCGCGCACCTGCGCGACGCCGGGCTCGACGACTGGGCCGCCGATAACCTCGCGGGCTACCTGACCGAGCAGCGCGCGGCGACCGGGCGGCTGCCGGACGACCGCACCGTGCTCGTCGAGCGGTTCCGCGACGAGCTCGGCGACTGGCGGGTGGTGATCCACTCGCCCCTGGGGGCGCGGGTGCACGCCCCGTGGGCGCTGGTCGTCGCGGCCCGGCTGCGCGAGCGGCTCGGCACCGACGTCGCCGCCATGCCCGCCGACGACGGCATCGTGCTCCGCCTGCCCGGTGACTCGCCCTGGGACCTCGAGGCCGCCCAGACCCGGCCGGAGATCACCACGGACGACCTGCTCGTCGACCCGGAGGAGGTCGACGCCGCCGTCCGCGCCGAGCTGGGTTCGTCGGTGCTGTTCGCCTCCCGCTTCCGCGAGGCGGCCGCCCGCGCCCTGCTGCTGCCGCGGCGTCGGCCGGACCGGCGAGCCCCCCTGTGGCAGCAGCGCCAGCGCGCCGCGCAGCTGCTGCAGGTGGCGTCGGCGTACCCCGACTTCCCGATCATGCTCGAGGCGGCCCGCGAGTGCCTGCAGGACGACTTCGACGTCGCCTCCCTGCGCACGCTCATGGCCGACCTCGCGGCAGGCCGGGTCCGGCTGGTCGAGATCTCCACCGACGGTCCCTCGCCGTTCGCCCGGTCGCTCCTGTTCGGGTACACCGCGCAGTTCCTGTACGACGGCGACGCGCCGCTGGCCGAGCGGCGGGCCGCGGCCCTCTCGCTGGACCCCACCCTGCTGGCCGAGCTCCTCGGCGAGCAGGGCGCCACCGACCTGTCCGACCTGCTGGACCCGGAGGTCGTCGAGCGGACCGAGGCCGAGCTGCAGGGGCTGGCCACGGACCGCCGGGCGCGGGACGCCGAGGCCGTCTGGGACCTGCTGCGCCGCACCGGCCCGCACCCGCTCGAGGAGGTGCGTCACCGCACGGCCGAGGACGCCGCCCTCGCCGTGCCGGACTGGCTGGCCGACCTCGAGCGGGACCGCCGGGTCATCCGCGTCCGCCTCGCCGGCGCCGAGCAGTGGGCGGTCGCCGAGGACGCCGCCCGGCTGCGCGACGCGCTCGGGGTGGCACCACCCGCCGGGCTGCCGGACGCCGTGATGGCGCCGGTCGACGACCCGCTGGCCGACCTGCTGCGACGCCACGCCCGGACGCACGGCCCGTTCACCGCCGCCGAGGTCGCCCACCGCTTCGGGCTCGGTGTCGCCGTGGCGACCGGGGTGCTGACCCGTCTCGAGCGCGACGGCGCGCTCGTGCGCGGTGCGCTGCGGCCGGAGGCCGTCGGCGGGACCGGGGACGAGTTCTGCGACCCGCAGGTGCTGCGCACGCTGCGGCGGCGCAGCCTGGCGGCGCTGCGGTCCGAGGTGGAACCGGTCGAGCCGGAGACGCTCGGCGTGTTCCTGCCGCGCTGGCAGGGCGCCACCGGTCCGCGGCTGCGCGGCAGCGACGGCCTGCTGCGGGCCGTGGAGCAGCTGGCCGGCGCCGCGGTCCCGGCGTCGGCGCTGGAGACGCTGGTGCTCCCGGCCCGCGTGACGGACTACTCCCCCGCTCTCCTGGACGAGCTGACCACCACCGGGGAGGTGGTCTGGGCCGGACACGCCGCGCTGCCCGGCACGGACGGCACGGTGAGCCTGCACCTGGCCGAGGACGCTCCCCTGACCCTCGCGCCGCCCGCCCCGCTGGGGCCCGAGGGGACCCTGGACACCGACCTGCACCGCGTGCTGCTCGACCTGCTCACGTCGTCGGGCGGCTACTTCCTGCCCCGCCTCGTCGAGCTGGCCGACGCCCCGACCGGCGAGGTGCTGGAGGCGCTGTGGGACCTCGTCTGGGGCGGCCACGTGACGAACGACGGCCTCGCGGTGCTGCGTGCCCGGCTCGGCGCGGGCGGCGGGGCGCACCGGGCTCCCCGGCGTCCGGCCCGCGCCCGGCCGGTGCGCCGGTCGCGCTTCGCCGTCGCCCGCCCCGTCGTGCCACCGGCCGGCGGGGGCCGCTGGTCCGGCCTGCCGGCGCGCGAGCAGGACCCGACAGTCCGGACGCACGCGCTGGCCCAGGTCCTGCTGGACCGGCACGGGGTGCTGACGCGGGCCGTCGCGCCCTCGGAGCACGTGACCGGTCAGTTCCGCGAGGTGTACCGGGTGCTCACCGGGCTCGAGGAACGCGGAGCGGTCCGTCGCGGCTACTTCGTGGAGCGGCTGGGCGGTGCGCAGTTCGCGCTGCCCGGGGCGGTCGACCGGCTGCGCGTCGACGCCGCCGACCGCGAGCGTGTCCGCGACGACCCCGACGCCTCCCCGCCGGGACTGCTGCTCGCCGCGACGGACCCCGCCAACCCCTACGGCGCGGCCCTGCCCTGGCCGGCGACCACCTCGGCGGGCGACGACGGCGGCGGGCACCGCCCCGGACGCAAGGCGGGCGCCGTCGTCGTCCTCACCAACGGCGAGCCGGCGCTGTACGTCGAACGGGGCGGACGCACGCTGCTGTCGTTCACCACGGCTCCGGACGCGCTGGCGGTCGCGGGAGCCCTCCTGGCCGACCATGTCCGGCGCGGGCACCTCGGCCGGCTGGTGGTCCAGCGGCTCGACGGCGTCCCGGCCCTGGAGGCCGCCAAGGAACGCTCCGCGGCGGCGGACGCCCTGCTCGACGCCGGGTTCACGGTGACGCCTCGCGGGCTGAGGGTGGCGGTCTGATGCCCGAGGGCGACGTCCTGCGGCTCACGGCCGAGCGTCTCGACCAGGCGTTGCGAGGTCGGCCGCTGGTCCGCGCCGAGCTGCGCTGGCCGGGGACGGGGGGCACCGACCTCACGGGCCGGACGGTGACGGGGTGCGTCTCCTACGGCAAGCACCTGCTGACCCGGTTCGACGACGGCCGCACCCTGCACACCCACCTGCGGATGGAGGGGTCCTGGCGCGTCGTGGCGACGAGCGACCGTGCCGCCGCGGCCCGCCATCCCGAGGTCCGGGCGGTGCTCGCCACCGCACGGTGGACGTGCGTCGGGTGGCGACTCGGGATGCTGGACCTGCTGCGGACCCACGACGAGCCCCGGCTGCTGGCACACCTGGGCCCGGACGTGCTCGGAGCGGACTTCGGCACGGCGGGTCTGACCACGGCGCTGGACCGCTGGCACCGGCAGGGGGACCGCCCGTTGTGCGACGTGCTCCTCGACCAGTCGGTCGTGGCAGGACTCGGCACGATCTGGATGGCGGAGTCGCTCTTCGACCGCCGGCTGCACCCGTGGGCGCCCGCCGACTCCCTCGACGACGAGGAGGTCCGGGCCCTGCTCGTGACCGCGCGCCGACTGGTCGGACGCAGCGTCGACGTCGGGCGACGTGAGGGCCTCGGTGAGGTGCCGCGCGCGGTGCACGGCAAGCTGGGTCACCCGTGCCGGCGGTGCCGGACACCGGTCGCCGTCGGGCAGGCCAACGAACCGCCGTACGAACGGCCGGTGTTCTGGTGCCCCACCTGCCAGGCGGTCAGCCGACCGGCGTGAGGTCCTCGCGCTCGACGGTTCCGCGCGAGAGCATCCCGGCGAGCACGTCCGTGGGGATGGTGTCGGGGACGAGCAGCCCCTCGGCGACCGCGATACGGTCGCTGACCTCGCGCAGCACGAGGGACAGCGGGATGTCGAGAGCCTCGCAGATCGAGGCCAGCAGCTCGGAGGAGGCCTCCTTCTGCCCGCGTTCGACCTCGCTCAGATAACCCAGCGAGACCCGTGCGGCCGAGGACACCTCACGCAGGGTGCGCCCCTGACGCTGCCGCGCAGCACGTCACCGATCTCCTGTCGCAGGACGACCATGTCACGCCCCCTTCCTTCCGCCGGCACCCCCTGACGAGGGTTGGCACTACCGTACCCCGACGCACGCGGGGCGCGTCGCCCGGGAGTCGCATCGATACCGCTTCGTGGCCTGTTGGCGATCACACCTGCCCAACGCACGACACCACGGCCGTGTTCCCGACGCACCGGGTCGTCCAGGATCCCCCCGGGCCACGCACGGTTCCTTCACCCCGGCGCGGCGTCGCCCAGGGTCGTGCGGCACAGGTCCAGGACCGCGACGACCGCCCCCGACCGGACGGCGGCCCGGTCGCCGGCCAGGTCGCAGCGACGCACGACCGTCCCTCCCGGCGTGGCGACGGCGACGAAGACCAGGCCGGGTGGACGGCCGTCCTGCGGGTCGGGCCCGGCGACCCCGGTCGTCGCGAGCCCGACGTCCGCGCCGGTCGCGGCACGCGCACCCCGGGCCATGGCGCCGGCGACGTCCGCGTCCACGGCGCCCCGGGACGCCAGCAGCGCACGGTCGACCCCGAGCAGAGACGCCTTGAGGTCCGTCGCGTAGGCGACGACGCCGCCGCGCAGCACCGCCGAGGCACCGGGCACCGTGGCGAGCTCGGCGGCCACCATCCCGGCGGTCAACGACTCGGCGACACCGAGGGTCCACCCCCGGGCGGCCACCGCCCCGAGGACGTCACGCGCGGTCGTCATCCGTCCGACCGGCCGCCCGGAGAGCGCTGGTCGTCCGCACGGCCGAGCGTCCTCTCCAGCCGGGCCCGGCGACTCAGTCGCAGCCCCTGGACGGCGTAGTCGACGCCGGTGACGACGGTGACGGCGATCGCCGCGCCCATCACGACCCACGCCACGACACCCACGGCGTCCGGCAGCTGCGCGAGCGGCAGCAGGAAGAGCGCGATGGCGACCACCTGCAGCACGGTCTTGATCTTGCCGCCGCGGGAGGCCGGCATGACGGCGTACTTCAGCACGGCCATGCGCATCAGGGTGATCCCGAGCTCGCGGACCAGGATGACCGTCGGCACCCACCAGGGCAGCTCGCCCAGCGGCCACCACAGCAGGACCAGCGCGGTGCCCACCAGGGCCTTGTCCGCGATCGGGTCGAGGAGCTTGCCGAGGTCCGTCACCAGGCCGCGCGACCGCGCCAGGTGGCCGTCGACCTTGTCGCTCAGCGCGGCCAGCAGGAAGATCGCGGTCGCCACCAGACGCCACGTCACCGACTCACCGCCGTCCACCAGCAGCGCCGCCGCGAAGACCGGGACGAGGGCGATACGGATCATCGTGACGATGTTCGCGATGTTCCAGGGCGAGGGCGCAGCGTCGGGCATGTCACCAGCCTACTGGGACCGCCACCGCGATAGCCTCGCACCGTGGCCGACGTCGCCCCGCGCAGGACCTCCCTGGTCGTGCTCGCCGTCACCGTGCTCACCGTGACGGCAGCCTGCGGTGTCCTCACCCCGGACGCCCCGCCCCCCGCTCCCCGGGTGACGGTCTCCCCGGACGTGGCGCGGGCCAAGATCGCACCCCCGCAACCTGTCCCCCCGGTCACCTTCACGGTGCTGGCCGCCGGGGACCTGCTCCCGCACGGCCCCGTCGTTCGTTCCGCCGCCGGCGGCGAACGCTTCGACCGGCTGCTCGCCGGGCTCGACCCCTGGGTGGCCGGTGCCGACCTCGCGCTGTGCCACCTCGAGGTGCCGGTCGCGCCCGACGGCACGGCCCCCAGCGGCTACCCGATCTTCGGCGCACCGCCGGAGCTGGTGCCGGCCCTGGCGGACCAGGGCTGGGACGGGTGCTCCACCGCCTCCAACCATTCCGTCGACCGCGGCTACGCCGGCGTCGTGACCACGCTGGACGCCCTCGACGCCGCGGGCATGGGCCACGTCGGCACCGCCCGGTCCCACCGTGAGCAGTCGAGACCGCAGCGTTACGAGCTGGAGCGATCGGGGCGTTCGCTGGTGGTGGCGCACCTCTCGGCCACGTACGGGCTCAACGGTCTGCCGATGCCGTCCGAGGCACCGTGGGCCGTCGACCTGATCGACACCGATGCCCTCGTCCGGGCCGCCGAGAAGGCGCGCGACCGGGGTGGCGCCGACGTGGTGGTGGTCAGCGTGCACGCCGGGACCGAGTACACGGAGGTGCTCACGGAGCAGCAGGTCGACGTCGCGGCCGCGCTGGCCGCCTCGGGGGCGGTCGACCTCGTCATCGGCCACCACGCCCACGTGCCCCAGCGCATCGAACGACTCGACGGCGGCCCGCACGGTGCGGGGATGTGGGTCGCCCACGGGCTGGGCAACCTGCTGTCGAACCAGAGCGCCTCGTGCTGCGACGCCCGGACGAGCAGCGGTGTCCTGCTGACCGCGACGATCACCGAGGAGCGGCCGAGCGCGCCGGCCCTGGTCACCGACGTGCGCTGGACCGCCAGCACGGTCGACATCCCGGCAGGGCACCGTGTCCAGGTGCTCGACGGGTCGCCTCCCCGCAGCACGACGCTCGACCGGCGCGAACGCCGCGTCCGCCACGAGCTGGTGGCGGACGCGGTCGGCGGGAAGGCCCGGGAACGGTCCGAGCCTCCCCGGCCCACCGGCGACCAGCCGACGGTCCTGCCCCGCGTCCCCGCGGGCGGATGACGATCCGCTCAGCGCACGGGGTGCTCGGCGTCGGTGTCGGCGCCGTCGTGGTACTGCGCCGCCACCGGAGGACGGTGGCCGTCCGTGCCGTCGGCGTACGGGTCGCCCGACGCCGCGGTCTCGGCGTCCTGGTCGTAGGCGGCCTCGGCGGGCGTCTCGCCCCGGATCAGGGCGAGTGCGGAGGACAGACCCTCGGGCTGGACGAGCACCTCGCGCGCCTTGGACCCCTCGGACGGGCCCACGATCTCGCGCGACTCGAGCAGGTCCATCAGACGCCCGGCCTTGGCGAAACCGACCCGCAGCTTGCGCTGCAGCATCGACGTCGAGCCGAACTGCGTCGACACGACGAGCTCGGCAGCCTGCAGCAGCACGTCGAGGTCGTCGCCGATGTCCTCGTCGATCTGCTTCTTGGCGGCCGCGGGGGCGGTCACGTCCTCGCGGTAGATGGGCTTGAGCTGCGACTTGACGTGCTCGGTGACCGCGTGGACCTCGGACTCGCTGACCCAGGCCCCCTGGACGCGCATCGGCTTGGAGGCACCCATCGGCAGGAACAGGGCGTCACCCTGACCGATGAGCTTCTCGGCGCCGGGCTGGTCGAGCACGACGCGGGAGTCGGCCAGGGACGACGTCGCGAACGCCAGCCGCGAGGGCACGTTCGCCTTGATCAGACCGGTCACGACGTCCACCGACGGACGCTGGGTGGCCAGCACGAGGTGGATGCCCGCCGCCCGCGCGAGCTGGGTGATGCGCTGGATCGCGGCCTCGACGTCCCGGGGTGCGACCATCATCAGGTCCGCGAGCTCGTCCACGACGACCAGCAGGTAGGGGTAGGCGGCGACCTTGCGCTCGGAGCCCGGCGGCGGCGTGACCTTGCCGGCGCGGACCGCGGCGTTGAAGTCGTCGATGTGCTTGTACCCGAAGGTCGCCAGGTCGTCGTACCGGGCGTCCATCTCGCGGACCACCCAGTCCAGCGCCTCGGCCGCCTTCTTGGGGTTCGTGATGATCGGCGTGATCAGGTGCGGGATGCCCTCGTACAGCGTGAGCTCCACGCGCTTGGGGTCCACGAGGATCAGCCGCACCTGCTCCGGGGTCGCCCGCATGAGGATCGAGGTGATCATCGAGTTGATGAAGCTCGACTTGCCCGCGCCCGTCGCACCGGCGACGAGGATGTGCGGCATCTTGGCCAGGTTGGCCACCACGAAGCCGCCCTCGACGTCCTTGCCGACGCCCATGACCATCGGGTGCTCGGTCCGTCGCGCCGCCGACGAGCGCAGCACGTCACCGAGCACCACCGTCTCGCGGTCGGTGTTGGGGATCTCGATGCCGATCGCGGACTTTCCCGGGATCGGCGACAGGATCCGCACGTCGGCGCTGGCGACCGCGTAGGCGATGTTGTTGCTCAGCCCGGTGATCCGCTCGACCTTGGTCTTCGGGCCGACCTCGACCTCGTACCGCGTCACCGTGGGACCGCGCGTGAAGTTCGTGACCTGGGCGTCCACGCCGAACTGCTCGAAGGTCTCCTCGAGCGAGGCGACCACCCGGTCGTTGGCGGCCGACCGGCTCTTGTGCGGCGCCCCTTCGACCAGCGCGTCCTCGGACGGCAGCAGGTAGACGGTGTCACCGGAGAGCATCGGCTGCTCGGCGCGGCCCTGCGGGGCGGGCAGCGGGTCGCGCGCGGCCGGGGCCGCCGGAGCCGGGGCCGCGCTGTCCACCGGGGCCGGCGACGTGGCCGACCCGGTCGAGATCACCTGGGTCGCCCCGGGATCGGCGGGTGCGGCACCGCCCGGCGCCGGAGCGTCGAGGGTCGCGGCCTTGTCGAAGGCGTGGTCCCCGGCGTACTCGTCGAGGTCGGCGGCGGCCGTCTTGGCGGCCCGTCCGGTGCGCGGTGACCGGATCCGCCGGGTGCGCTTCTTGCGGGCGGGCCGGTCCTCGCTGCCGTCGTGCTTCGACACGCCGTCGGCGAGCTCGAGGCCGTCGTCCTGCGCGCTGCCGTGGTTCCCGGTCAAGCGGTCGTACAGGCCCCGCACCCTCTCGGGGATGCGGTGCACCGGCGTGGCGGTGACGACGAGGAGCCCGAAGAACCCGAGCAGCAGGAACAGCGGCACGGCGACCCACTCGGTCACCCCGATGACCACCGGTGTGGCCGCGAGGTAGCCGATGATCCCGCCGGCGTCCTGGACCTGGGCGAACCCGTCGCGGGGCGAGGGGGTGCCCTCCGCGATCGCCACCAGCGAGCACACGGAGACCACCAGCAGGCTGACACCGATCGCGACCCGTGAGTTGGCCTGGCCTCGCTCGGGGTGCCGCATGATCCGCACGCCGATCCAGATCAGCAGCACGGGCAGGGCGACACCTGCCAGACCGACCGTCCCGGCGACGACCGCGTGCACCCACGTGCCGAAGTCGCCGGGGATGCCCCACCACTCGCGGGCGGCCACGACGAGGGCGATGGCGATGAGGAAGAAGGCGACGCCGTCACGGCGGTGCTCGGGTTCCAGGTCTCTTGCTCCCTTGGTGATCGTGCGTGTCAGGGCGCCGAGCCCGTGGGCGACGCCGAGGTAGGCTCCGCGCACCATCCGGACCGGCCATGGGGGTCCGGACCGGGACCGGCCCCGCGACGTCGCGGACGAGCGACCGCGGCCGCCGGAGGACCGGCCGGTGGTGGACCGCTTGCCCGACGACGAGCGCGCCGAGGTGCTGCGCGACGACGCCGGGGTTCCGCGCCCCGTCCGCGCCGCCGACCGCGAGGTCCCGGTGCTCTTCCGGGCAGGGATGCGAGCCGCCATGATGGTTCCACGGTACCCGCGCCCCTTCTCACGGCGCCGCAGGCCGACACCTGCGTGTCCCCTCTGGCGGGCGTGGCGGACGTCACGCCGCCGCGGGAGACTCCAGGCGCGCGCGCTGGGCAGCCGTGATCTCGCGGACGATGCGGATCCACTGCACGCACGCCACCGCCGTGGCGACGGTGGCGACACCCTCGACGAAGGGGAACATCGAGGGGTGGTCGCTGAGGACGCCGAGACCCACGCCTGCCAGACCGGTCTGGTTCGACGCCCACATCGCGACCAGCCAGGACGCCCACCACAGACCCAGGCCCGGGGCGCCGCGCAGCCCCGTCGTCCCGGACCGGACGTCCCGGACGACCTCGTAGGGGAACCACAGCGAGACCACGGGGACGACCCATCCGAACCAGATCCAGAGGGGGCGGCGGACGTGACGTTCCCGCGGCAGCACGGCGACGGCCACCGCGCGGCTCTCCTGCAGCCAGAGGCAGGCCACGACGAACGTCGCGACCTGGACCATCAGGAACGGCAGACTCACGACGTCGTACCAGGTGAAGACGTCCATGACGCTGGCCCCCGCGTCCACGGCACGACCGTACGCGTCGGCGGCGGCGAAGGATGCCCAGAAGGCCAGGCCCTGGAAGGCGGTCCAGGCGACGGCCAGGCCGATCGTCCACCCTGCGAGCCCGGCGGGGACGGCCGGCACAGGATGCCAGGGACCCGTCCGGACCGCCCCCGCGGCCGGCGCAGCCGGGGCGTACGCCCCGTAGGCCGGCTCCTGCGGGCGGGCGGGTGCGGGGCCGGGGGCCTCGGGCGCCGGAGGCAGCGCACCGGCCGGGGGCACGAACGGGTCAGGCTGATTCATCACGAACTCCAAGAAAGGGACAAGTCGCGCCACAGTAGCGCCAACCATCCCCGGAGCGGGTGAATTCGCCCGACCCGTCCGCGGCCGTCAGGCCTCGACGACCACCGGCACGATCATGGGGCGACGCCGCAGGCGACGGTTCACCCAGCGGCCGATGACGCGGCGCATGATCTGCTGCATCTGGTAGGTGTCGGTGGCGCCGCCGGCGATCGACTCCTCCAGTGCCTGGACCACGTCAGGCATGATCTCCTCGAACACGGCGTCGTCCTCGGCCATGCCGCGCGCGAGGATCTGCGGACCCGCGAGCACCTTGCCGGTGGCGGTGTCCACGACGGCGAAGACCGAGACGAAACCCTCCTCGCCGAGGGTGCGACGGTCCTTCAGCTCGCTCTCGGTGACCTCGCCCACGGAGGACCCGTCGACGAAGACGTAGCCGCACGGGACGGCACCGACGACGGAGGCCTGGCCGTCGACCAGGTCGACGACGACCCCGTCCTCGGCGAGCACCACGTGGTCGGCCGGGACACCGGTCTTCACCGCGAGCGCCGCGTTGGCGACCAGGTGGCGCACCTCGCCGTGCACGGGCATGACGTTCTTCGGGCGCAGGATGTTGTAGCAGTAGAGCAGCTCACCGGCGCTGGCATGACCGGAGACGTGCACCTTGGCGTTGCCGGAGTGGACGACGCGCGCGCCCAGCCGGGTCAGGCCGTTGATGACCCGGAACACGGAGTTCTCGTTGCCCGGGATGAGCGAGGAGGCGAGGATCACGGTGTCCCCGTGGCCGACGTTGACCTGGTGGTCGCCGTTCGCCATCCGGCTCAGCGCCGCCATCGGCTCGCCCTGGGACCCGGTGGACATGTACACGACCTGGTCGTCGGGCAGGTTGGTGGCCTGCTTGAGCTCGATGAGCACGCCCGGGGGGACGTCCAGGTAGCCGAGCTCGGCGGCGATGCCCATGTTGCGCACCATCGAGCGCCCCACGAACGCCACCTTGCGGCCGTGGGCGTGGGCGGCGTTGAGCACCTGCTGCACGCGGTGCACGTGCGAGGAGAACGAGGCGACGACGATGCGCTTCTCGGCCTGGGCGAAGACGCTGTCGAGCACCGGGCCGATGTCCGCCTCGTTGGTCACGAAGCCGGGCACCTCGGCGTTGGTGGAGTCGACCATGAACAGGTCGACGCCCTTCTCGCCGAGCCGGGCGAAGGCCCGCAGGTCGGTGACGCGGCCGTCCAGGGGCAGCTGGTCCATCTTGAAGTCGCCGGTGTGCAGCACGGTGCCGGCGGCGGTGGTCACCGCGACGGCCAGCGCGTCCGGGATGGAGTGGTTGACGGCGACGAACTCGCAGCTGAACTCCCCCAGCTGGACCGTGTCCCCCTCGGCGACGACGTGGGTGACCGGCTTGATCCGGTGCTCCTTGAGCTTGGCCTCGATGAACGCGAGGGTCAGCCGGGAGCCGTAGATCGGGATGTCGCGGCGCAGCCGCAGCAGGTAGGGCACGGCACCGATGTGGTCCTCGTGGCCGTGGGTGAGCACGATCGCCTCGACGTCGTCCATGCGGTCGGCGATGTAGTCGAAGTCGGGCAGGATCAGGTCCACGCCCGGCTGGTGGTCCTCGGGGAAGAGGACGCCGCAGTCGATGATGAGCAGACGGCCGCGGTGCTCGAGGACGGCCATGTTGCGGCCGACCTCTCCCAGCCCGCCGAGGGCGACGATCCGCAGACCGTTCGCCGGCAGCTCGGGGGGCAGGGGTAGTTCGGGGTGAGGGTGACTCACGGGGCCTCCTGGCCTGTGTCGTGTCGTTAGTGGGTGGTGGCGGGTTCGAGGATCCCGCCGGCGATGAGGGAGGCGCGCAGCGCGATGACGTCGTCGTCCGTGGCGGCGACGTTCGGCAGGCGCAGCTCGCGGTTGTGGTGGACACCGAGGAGCTCCAGGGCGGCCTTGACCATGACGGCCTGCGCACCGGCGCCGTTCATGGCGGCCAGGACGGGCAGCGTCGTGCTGAAGACCTCGAGGGCCCCGGCGTGGTCACCGTCGGTGAAGCGTCGCACGACCTCCGCGAAGCGGTCGCCGACGAGGTGGGCGGACACCGAGACGATCCCGGCCGCGCCGTGGGCGAGGAAGGGCAGCAGCAGCCCGTCGTCGCCGGAGTACCAGGCGAGCCCGGTGAGCTTCTGCAGCGCGGGCACGGACCCGACGTCGCCGGTGGCGTCCTTGGTCGCCACGACCTGCGGGTGGGCGGCGATCCGCTCGTAGGTCGCCGGGGCGATCCGCACGCCGGCGCGACCGGGGATGTCGTAGAGCATCACCGGCAGGTCGGTGGAACCGGCCACGGTCGCGAAGTGCTGGTACAGCCCTTCCTGGGTGGGCCGCGAGTAGTAGGGCGACACGACGAGCAGCCCGTCGGCACCGGCCTCGGCGGCCTGCTCGGCCATCCGGACCGCGTGCGCGGTGTCGTTCGAGCCGGCACCGGACAGGATCGTCGCGCGGTCGCCGACGGCGTCCACGACGGCGCGCACCAGAGCCGCCTTCTCGGGGGCGTGGGTCACGGGCGCCTCGCCCGTCGTCCCGGACAGCACGAGGCCGTCGTTCCCCGCGTCCACCAGCCGCGTCGCGAGGCGACCCGCGGCCTCGAGATCGATCTCCCCGGTCGCCGTCATGGGCGTGACCATCGCGGTCAGGACCGCGCCGAACGGGCGCTCGGGGGTGCCGGGCAGTGTCATGGGAACACCGTACCTGTCGAGGGCCCCGATGCGACGCCGGTGTCCACGGATTGTCGCGCCGCGCCGGGCGCGACCGGTGGGTCGGGAGCGTGGTTCGATGACCCGGTGTCCCGCCCCCTCTCCCCCGCGGTCTCGGCCGCCGTGCGCCAGGGTGCCGGCGTGGCCGTCGCCACGGGTCTGTACGGCATCTCCTTCGGTGCGCTGGCCGTCGTGGCCGGACTCTCCGTCGCCCAGACCGCCGTGCTCAGCCTGCTGCTCTTCTCCGGCGGCTCGCAGTTCGCCCTGATCGGGGTCGTGGCCGCCGGCGGCACACCGCTGGCCGCGGTGACCACGTCGAGCCTGCTCGGCGTCCGCAACACGTTGTACGGGGCGGTGGTCTCCCCGCTGCTCGGCCTGCGCGGCTGGCGCCGGTGGGCCGCCGCCCACCTGACGATCGACGAGTCCACCGCCGTGGCCGTGGCGCAGCGCGACCCGCGGGCCGTGCGGGCGGGGTTCTGGGCGACCGGCCTGGGCGTCTTCGTGCTGTGGAACGCCTGCACCCTGCTCGGGGCGCTGGCCGGCGACGCCCTCGGCGACCCCCGGGCGTGGGGCCTGGACGCGGCGGCGGGGGCGGCCTTCCTGGCGCTGGTCTGGCCGCGGCTCGCCACCCGGAGCGGTCGTCTCGTGGCCGGGCTCGCCGTCCTGGTCGCGGCCGCGCTGGTCCCGGTCGCGCCCGCCGGCGTCCCGGTGCTGGCGGCCGCGGCGGCCGCCGTCGTCGTCGGGCTGCTCGCCCCCGCACCGGGGACCCGGACGGGAGGTGACCGGTGACCCCCGCCGCCCTCTGGCTGACCGTGCTCGTCGCCTCGGTGGTCAGCCTCGGCCTCAAGCTCGCCGGCCACCACGTGCCGCAGCACTGGCTCGCCACCGACCGGGTGCAGCGCACCTCGGTGCTGGTGACCGTGGCGCTGCTGGTGGCGCTCGTCGTGGTGCAGACGTTCGCCGACGGCACGGCGCTCGTCGTCGACGCCCGCCTGCCGGCGCTGGCCGTGGCGGCGGTCGCCCTCGCCCTGCGCGCGCCCTTCGTCCTGGTGATCGTGCTCGCCGCCGCCACCGCGGCCGGCCTGCGAGCGCTCGGGTGGGGCTGAGCCCGCACTAGGGTGGAACGATGGCACTGTTCCAGGAGACCGCCGACGTCTCGGTGCGGCCCGCCGTCGCCGGCGACGAGGAGGCCGTGACCCGCATCCAGGTCGAGGCCTGGCGCACCACCCACGCCGACGTGCTGGGGGGCGCCGTCGACGCCCTCGACACCGCGGCCATGACCGAGCGCTGGGCCGACGCCATCCGCCGGCCGCCCGGGCCGGGGTTCGCAGTCCTCGTCGCGCTGGACGGCCCGGTCGTCGTCGGCTTCGCCGCGGTGGCCCCCGGTCAGGTGATGTCCCTGGAGGTCGTCCCGCACGCACGGCGCGGCGGGCACGGCTCACGACTGCTGGCCGCCGCCGTGGACCGGCTGCGTACCGACGGCGAGAGCGAGGTCGTCACCTGGGTCCTCGACGGCGACGAGGGCCGGGAACGGTTCCTGTCGTCCTCCGGGCTCGGCCCCGACGGGACGGAACGGTCCCTGGCGACCGGGGTGCGCGACGTCGTCGAACGCCGCTGGTCCGCCTCGATCTGACGCCCGGGCCCACGGCGGGCGTCGGCGACGAGGCGCCCGGTCCTGGCCGACGGTCCGGCGAGCCGTTAGACTCGACCGGGTCAAGGTGGACAGATCGCCTGCGCTCGAAAAAGGGGCGCACGGGCGGCCCGACGACGGGCGCGACCCGGGCACATACGGACTGCATCCCTCATCCGTCACTGACCCGGAGTATCTCGTGCCCACCTCGCACACCCATGTCTCTGCCCACGTGGCGCGCACCCTCGCCCAGCACGTCGACCACGTCTTCGGTGTCATGGGCAACGGCAACGCCTGGTTCCTCGACGCGCTCGAGAAGGACACCTCCTGCCGGTTCACCGCGGTGCGCCACGAGGCCGGTGCCGTCGTGGCCGCGGACGCCCACTACCGCGCGTCCGGCCGGATCGCCGCCGCGACGGTCACCTACGGGGCCGGGTTCACGAACACGCTGACGGCCCTGGCCGAGGCGGCGCAGGCCCGGGTCCCGCTGGTGCTGCTCGCCGGGGACGAGCCGACGTCGGGCCCGCGGCCGTGGGACGTGGACCAGATCGCCCTGGCGGCGGCCGTCGGCGCACGGACCTACACCGTCGGGCGCACCGACGCCGCCGCGACCACGGTGATCGCGATCGAGCACTCCCTCACCTATCGCGTCCCGGTGGTGCTGGCCGTCCCCTACGACGTGGCGGCGCGCGAGGCCGGGCCCGTGCCGGAGGCCCCGCAGCCCGTGCTGCCGCAGCCGGCCGCTCCGGACGGCCCGTTCGACCGGGCGGCGATCTCCCACCTCGCCAAGGCGCTCGTGGACGCCGAGCGGCCGCTGCTGCTCGCCGGCCGCGGGGCGTGGCTGGCGCAGGCGGGCGAACCGCTCGGCGAGCTCGCGGACGCCACCGGGGCGCTGACGATGACCACCGCCCTGGGGCGCAGCATCTTCCCCGACGCGCGCCACGACCTCGGCGTGGCCGGAGGGTTCGGGGCCGACGGCGCGATGAAGCTCGCCCACGAGGCGGACGTCGTCGTCGTGTTCGGCGCGTCGCTCAACCAGTTCACGATGCGGTTCGGCGAGCTGTTCGCCCCGGGCACGCGGGTCGTCCAGGTGGACACCGCCGAGGCCGGCACCCACCGGCACGTGGGCGGGTTCATCCGCGGTGACGCGGCCCTGGTGGCCCGTGCGCTGGTGGACGAGCTCGCCGCGCTCGGCGCGACGCCGTCCGGCTGGCGTGAGTCCGTGGACGCCGCCCCCGCGCGGCAGTACGAGACCGGGCCGGCCGACGGCCTCGCGGAGGACGGACGCCTCGACCCCCGCTCGGTGGCCCACCGGCTCGCGCACCTGCTGCCGCAGGACCGGGTCGTCGTCTCCGACGGCGGCCACTTCATCGGCTGGGCCAACATGTACTGGCCGGTCGCCTCCCCCGACCGCATGATTATGGTCGGCACCGCGTACCAGTCGATCGGGCTCGGCCTGGCCAGCGTGCCGGGCGCGGCCGCGGCCCGCCCGGGGTCGGCCGTGGTGCTCACCACCGGCGACGGCGGCGGACTCATGGCGTTGGCCGACCTCGAGACCGCGGTCCGTACCGCGGGCGGCCGGGGGATCGCCGTCGTGTGGAACGACACCGTCTACGGGGCCGAGGTGCACGTGTACGGGCGCCAGGGGCTCGCCGAGGGTCCGATGCGCATCCCGGAGACCGACTTCGCGGCCCTGGCGAGCGCCGTCGGCGCCGAGGGGATCGTCGTGCGCTCGTTGGCGGACCTCGACCGGCTCGCCACCTGGCGGGAGGAACCGGAGGACGAGCGCCGCTTCCTCCTGCTGGACTGCCGCGTCTCCCCCACCGTCGTCGCGCCGTACCAGGAGGAGATCCTGCGCGTGAACCGGCGCTGACACCGGCGGCGCCGGCGCCGCGCGAACGCAGCGCCGCGAACCGCTCCCCCACGACGGCGGGGCCGCCGCCGGCGGCCCCGCCGTCCGTGTCAGCTCCCGAAGGCCCCGTCCAGGAACGCGGCCAGCTCGTCGGTGGCCGTCAGCGGGAGCACGTGCGCCACGTACTGGTCGGGGCGCACGACGACGACCACGCCGTCGCGCGACAGCTCCCGCTCGGCGAAGATGTCGACGCCGGTCCACACGGTGGGCCCCGCGGCGAACACCTTCTCCCAGTCGATGAGTCCGAGCGGACCGGTCCGCGGGCGGAACACCCCGGGGACACCGGCGAGGTCGACCTCCTGGAAGGCCTGCTGGTAGACCACCTTGACGTCGAAGACGGCGTCGACGTCGGCCCCGGCCGGGGTGTGCCTCGCCACCGGCGACTCCGCCGAGTCCAGCCACGCCGCCCACGCGGCGAGCGCCGAGTCCTCACCGGCGCGGGAGGCGTCGGCGAACGCGTAGAGGCGCCAGCGGCCGTCCGCCCGGGCGTGATGGCCCAGGTGGACGGCGTTGCCGTCGGCGACCCGCGTCACCTCGGCGGACTTGAACCGCTTGCCGATCGGGAACCCGGCGGCCAGCTCCTGGTGCGTCGGCTCGCCGACGATCATCGACGGCGCGTACCGGGTCATGAACCCCGAGGGGAACTCGGAGGTCGCGAGGTAGTGCTGGGCGAGCTCGGTCGGGTCGGAGATCTCCTCCGGCTTGCGCGCCATGAGGCTGGACCATTCCCGGTCGAAGTCGATCAGCTCCTGGGCCACCGGCTGCCGCTCGGACGAGTAGGTCGCGAGCAGCGACTCGGGGCTGAGCCCCGTGAGCACGGAGCCGAGCTTCCAGCCGAGGTTCAGCCCGTCCTGCATCGAGACGTTCATCCCCTGCCCCGCCTTCGCGCTGTGCGTGTGGCAGGCGTCCCCGGTGAGGAACACGCGCGGGGTGCGTCCCGAGCCGTCGGGGACGTCGTCGAACCGGTCGGTCACGCGGTGCCCGACCTCGTAGACGCTGTGCCAGGCGACATCCACCACGTCGAGCGTGTAGGGCGTGAGGATCTCGTTGGCGCGCCGGATGATCTCCTCGACCGGCGTCCTGCGCACCTCGTGGTGGTCGTTCTCGGGCACCTCGCCGAGGTCGACGTACATGCGGCTGAGGTATCCCCCTTCGCGCGGGATGTGCAGGATGTTCCCGGCCTCGGAGTTGATCGCGCACTTGATGCGCCAGTCGGGGAAGTCGGTGTTCACCAGCACGTCCATCACGCCCCAGGCGTGCGCCGCGAACTCGCCGACGTGGCGGCGGCCGATCGCCTCGCGCACGGCGCTGCGGGCGCCGTCGCACCCGGCGACGTACTTCGCGCGGACGGTGCGCTCCCGGCCCGGCAGGTCGCCGGCCGTCTCCCGGACGCGCACCTCGACGGGATACGGGCCGGCGTCGGGCCCCTCGTGCACGGTGAGCCCGAGGAACTCGACGCCGTAGTCGGGCGCGATCCGGGCGGGGCCGTTCGCGGCCGCCTGCGCGAAGTAGTCGAGAACGCGCGCCTGGTTGACGATGAGGTGCGGGAACTCGCTGATCTTCAGCCCGTAGTCCTCCGTGCGCGACGTGCGCACGATGCGGCCCGGGTCGCCGGGGTCCGGGCCCCAGAAGTTCATCCAGCCGATGTTGTAGGCCTCGGCGGTGATCTGCTCGGCGAACCCGAAGGCCTGGAACGTCTCGACGCTGCGCGGCTGGATGCCGTCCGCCTGGCCGAGCACGAGCCGTCCTGGCCGCCGCTCGATGATGCGGGTCGTGACGTCGGGGTACTGCGACATCTGCGCGGCGAGCAGCATGCCCGCCGGGCCGGAGCCGACGACGAGGACGTCGACCTCGTCGGGCAGCTCGGCGGGCCGGTCGAGGCCCGTCCCGGCGGCGGGCAGGACCCGCGGGTCGCCGGACACGTAGCCGTGGTGGTGGAACTGCACGGGTGCTCCTCATCGTCCTCGATGTCCCGGCGGCGTCGCCGGGGTTCGATCATCCAACACATCCTCGGCAGGACGGCGCCGGTGCGCCCGGCGCCGTCCAGCCGGGGTCTCAGGCTCGGGGCAGCCCGTACACGGGGCTGGCGACCTGCTCGGCCTCGTGCTCCGGTCCGAGCGGGATGCCGGTGCGGTCGCGCAGGAGCAGGGTGGCGGCGAAGGCGACCACCATCATCCCCGCGATGTAGAACGCGACGGAGGTGGCGCTGCCGGTGGTCTGCACGAGCCAGGCGGCGATCGTCGGGGCGAACGCGCCGCCGAGGATCGCACCGATCGCGTAGGTGATGGACACCCCGGAGTAGCGGATCGAGGCAGGGAAGAGCTCCGCGAAGTAGGCCGCCTGCTGGCCGTAGGTGAAGCCGTTGCCCACCGCGAACAGCGAGACGCCCAGGAACAGCAGCCACGGGTCCCCCGTGTTCACCAGCGGGAACAGCAGGAACACGGTGCCGAGGAACGCGAGCCAGCCGATGATGTAGGTGTTGCGTCGCCCGATGCGGTCGGAGACGACACCGGCCGCGTAGGTGCACACCAGCCAGACGACGGACGCGCCGGCCACCGCCAGGAGCACCGGCGTGCGGTCCATCCCGACCAGACCCCCCTCGTCCAGCGGGGTCGTGGCGTAGTTCTGCAGGTAGCCGCCGGTGGTCATGTACCCCGCGGCGTTGTTGCCCGCGAAGGTCAGGGCCGCGAGCAGCACGAGCAGCCAGTGCTGACGGAACAGGGTGGTGACCGGCGTGCGCGCGGCGGACTTCTTCTCGGCGATCTCGACGAACACCGGGCTCTCCTCGACCGTGCGCCGCACCACGATGCCGACCACGATCAGCACGACGCTGAGCAGGAACGGGATCCGCCAGCCCCACTCGACGAACGCGTCGCCGGGCGAGACGACGCCGGTCATGAGCGCGAGCACACCGGAGGCGAGCAGCAGACCGATGGGGACGCCGATCTGGGGGAAGGCGCCCATGCGGCCGCGCCGGCCGTCCGGCGCGTGCTCGACGGCCATGAGGACGGCGCCTCCCCACTCGCCGCCGGTGGACAGGCCCTGCAGGATGCGCAGGAGCACCAGCAGGATCGGGGCCAGGATGCCGATCTGCTGATAGGTCGGCAGCAGCCCGATCAGCGTCGTGGCGCCCCCCATCAGCATCAGCGTCACGACGAGCACGGCCTTGCGACCGATCTTGTCGCCGAAGTGACCGGCGAGGAATGCCCCCAGGGGCCGGAACAGGAAGCTGATGCCGACGGTCGCGAAGGCCAGCAGGGTGCCGACCGCGGAGCCGGCCGGTTCGAAGAACAGTGCGCTGAACACCAGGCCCGCGGCGCTGGCGTACAGGAAGAAGTCGTACCACTCGATGGTGGTACCGATGACGGTCGCGAAGGCGACCCGGCGCAGCTCGCGCCGATCTGTCGGGGTCGTGGCGACGGTGCTCACGGTCATGCGGGGACTCCTCTGTCGATTCCGCTCGAGGCCCGCATCGTATACGATGAGTGATACGACACGACAAGGGGGTTCCTGTGGTCACCGACGACGACACCTCGGCCGGCCCGTCGGCCGCGGCACAAACGCTGCTGCCCGACGGCCTCGCGCCCGGCAAGATCATCGCCGTCCACCTCAACTACCCGTCGCGCGCGGCACAGCGCGGACGGACGCCGAGCCAGCCGTCCTACTTCCTCAAGCCGGTCTCCTCGCTCGCGCCGAGCGACGCCACGATCGAACGTCCGGCCGGCACCGAGCTGCTCGCCTTCGAGGGCGAGGTGGCCGTGGTGATCGGCACCCCGGCGCGCTGGGTCGACCCGGCCGACGGCTGGTCGCACGTCGCCGCCGTCACGGCCGCGAACGACTTCGGTCTGTACGACCTGCGCAGCGCGGACAAGGGCTCCAACCTGCGCTCCAAGGGCGGCGAGGGCTTCACTCCCCTGGGTCCGCACTGGATCCCCGCCGCCGACGTCGATCCTGCGGGCCTGCGCGTGCGCACCTGGGTCGACGGCGAGCTCGTCCAGGAGGACTCCACCGCGACGCTGCTGTTCGACGTCGGGCGCCTGGTCGCCGACCTGTCCCAGCACTTCACGCTCGAGCCCGGCGACGTCGTCCTCACCGGGACGCCTGCCGGCTCCTCCGTCGTCGTGCCGGGCCAGACCGTCGAGGTCGAGGTGGACGCTCCCGGCTCCCCCGGCGCACCCACCAGCGGACGTCTGGTCACCCGCGTGACCTCGGGCACGACACCCTTCGGAGACTTCGGCTCCCAGCCGGCGGTCGACGCGACGCAGCGTGCCGAGGCCTGGGGCACCGAGCCGCCGACGTCGTCCGGCGTGACACCGGCGCCGGTGCTGACCGAGGACCAGCGGGCCCGGTTCGCCACGGTGGCGGTGGCCACCCTCTCCGCCGCGCTGCGCCGGCGCGGCCACACCGACGTCTTCCTCGAGGGCGTGCACGGGCTGCGCCCCGGTGACCGGTTCGTCGGTCCCGCCCGCACACTGCGGCTGGTGCCGTTCCGACCGGACCTGTTCGCCGCGCACGGCGGCGGCTACAACGCCCAGAAGCGCGCCTTCGACACCGTCGGCCCCGGCGAGGTGCTCGTCGTCGAGGCCCGGGGCGAGCGCGGCACCGGGACCGTGGGCGACGTGCTGGCCCTGCGCGCGAAGGTGCGCGGCGCGGCCGCCGTGGTCACCGACGGCGGTGTGCGCGACGCCGAGGCGGTCGCCGAGATCGGCCTGCCCGTCTTCTCCGCCGGCCCCCACCCGTCGGTGCTCGGCCGCCGCCACGTGCCCTGGGAGACCGACGTCACCGTCGCCTGCGGCGGCGCCGCCGTCCAGCCGGGTGACGTCGTCGTCGGCGACCGGGACGGCGCCCTGGTCATCCCGGCGGCGCTGGTCGAGGAGGTCCTCGCCGAGGCCGAGGAGGCCGAGGCCGCCGACGCCTTCGTGGCACGCCAGGTGGCCGAGGGAGCACCGGTCGACGGCCTGTTCCCCATGGACGCGCACTGGCGCGCGCGCTACGAGGCCGAGCGGGAGGGCGACCGGTGAGCACCCCCACCGCCGACGACGCGCGCCTCACCGCGGGCGGCGTGAGCAAGTCGCAGCGCGCGTACACCTACCTGCGCGACCGGATCGAGGACGGGACGCTCGGACCCGGCTACCGGCTGGTGCTCTCCCAGATCGCCGGTGAGCTCGACGTCTCCGTCGTCCCCGTCCGCGAGGCGGTCCGGCGGCTCGAGGCCGAGGGGCTCGTCACCTACGAGCGCAACGTCGGCGCGCAGGTGGCGCTCGTCCAGGAGGCCGAGTACCAGCACACCATGCAGACCCTCGCGCTCGTGGAAGGATTCGCGACCGCGCTGTCCGCTCCGCTGCTGACGGCCGACCAGCTCCGGGCCGCCCGGCAGGTCAACGCCCGGATGCGCCAGAGCCTGGCCGACTTCGACCCTCACCGCGTCACCGAGCTCAACCTCGAGTTCCACGCCGTGCTGTTCGAGCCGTGCCCCAACCCGCACGTCCTCGACCTCGTCCACCGCGGCTGGCGCCGCATGAAGGTCTTGCGCGACTCGTCGTTCGGGTTCGTGCCCGGCCGGGCGCACGAGTCGGTCGCCGAGCACGACCGGATCCTCGACCTCGTCGAGGACCTGCAGGCGGGCCGGGTCGAGGCCACCGAGCTCGAGCTCACCGCACGCCGTCACCGCACCGCCACCCTCGACGCGGTGCTCGCCTACCAGGCGGCCCACCGACCGCACCACCAGGAGGACCGATGACCGCTCCCGCCACCGACGCACCGCACCGCCCCGACGGGCTCCCGGACCGGATCCGCCACTACATCGACGGCCACGAGGTCGACTCGATCGGTGGCGAGACGTTCGAGGTCCTGGACCCGGTGACCAACCAGACCTACCTCACCGCGGCCGCCGGGCAGCAGGCCGACGTCGACGCCGCCGTCGCCGCCGCCCGGCGCGCGTTCGTCGACGGTCCGTGGCCGCGCATGCTGCCGCGCGAACGCTCCCGCGTGCTGCACCGGATCGCCGACCTGGTGGAGTCCCGTGACGCCCGGCTCGCCGAGCTGGAGTCCTTCGACTCCGGCCTGCCGATCACGCAGGCTCTCGGGCAGGCACGTCGCGCGGCCGAGAACTTCCGGTTCTTCGCCGACCTGGTCGTGGCGCAGAGCGACGACACCTTCAAGGTGCCCGGACGCCAGATCAACTACGTCAACCGCAAGCCGATCGGGGTGGCCGGGCTGATCACGCCCTGGAACACCCCGTTCATGCTCGAGTCGTGGAAGCTGGCCCCGGCGCTCGCCACGGGCAACACGGTGGTCCTCAAGCCGGCCGAGTTCACCCCGTTGTCCGCGTCGCTGTGGGCCGGGATCTTCTCCGAGGCAGGGGTGCCCGCCGGTGTGTTCAACCTGGTCAACGGCCTGGGCGAGGAGGCCGGTGACGCGCTGGTCAAGCACCCGGACGTCCCCCTGATCTCCTTCACCGGCGAGTCCGGCACCGGCGAGGTGATCTTCGCCAACGCCGCCCCGCATCTCAAGGGCCTCTCGATGGAGCTCGGCGGCAAGTCGCCCGCGGTCGTGTTCGCGGACGCCGACCTCGACGCCGCGATCGACGCGACGATCTTCGGCGTCTTCTCCCTCAACGGCGAGCGCTGCACCGCGGGATCGCGGATCCTCGTCGAGCGGTCCGTGTACGACGAGTTCGTCGAGCGTTACGCGGCGCAGGCACGGCGCGTCGTGGTGGGCCACCCGCACGACCCCGACACCGAGGTCGGCGCACTGGTGCACCCCGAGCACTTCGAGAAGGTCATGGGCTACGTCGAGCTCGGCCGGTCCGAGGGCCGCCTGGTCGCCGGCGGCGGACGTCCCGAGGGCTTCCCGACCGGCAACTTCGTCGCACCGACGGTGTTCGCCGACGTGGCACCCGACGCACGCATCTTCCAGGAGGAGATCTTCGGACCCGTCGTGGCGATCACGCCGTTCGACACCGAGGCCGAGGCCGTCGAGCTCGCCAACGCCGTCCGCTACGGCCTGGCCGCCTACGTGTGGACGAACGACCTCAAGCGAGCCCACAACGTCTCCCAGTCGATCGAGGCCGGGATGGTCTGGCTCAACTCGAACAACGTGCGCGACCTGCGTACCCCGTTCGGCGGCGTGAAGGCCTCCGGTCTGGGGCACGAGGGCGGCTACCGCTCGATCGACTTCTACACCGACCAGCAGGCCGTGCACATCACGCTCGGCGCGGTCCACAACCCGACCTTCGGCAAGAACTGACACTCCCGCACCAGGCAAGGACGCCCCGCATGAGCACTCTCGACCCGAACACCCCCGAACCCGTCGTCACCGACGAGTCCCCGATCCGCACGACGGACCCGGTGCCCACCCCGTCCAGCCCGCCGCCGGACGTCGTGCGCGCCGCCTCGATGGAGCTCGTGGTCACCGACCTCGAGGCCAGCCGCCGGTTCTACGTCGACGTGCTGGACCTCGTCGTGACCGAGGAGGACGAGGACACCGTCTACCTGCGCAGCCTCGAGGAGTTCATCCACCACAACCTCGTGCTCCGGCGCGGGCCGGTGGCCGCCGTGGCGGCGTTCAGCTACCGCGTGCGCACACCCGAGGACCTCGACCGGGCCGTCGCGTTCTACACCGAGCTCGGCTGCCGGGTCGAGCGCCGGACCGACGGGTGGGTCAAGGGCGTCGGCGACTCCGTGCGCGTGACGGACCCGCTGGGCTTCCCCTACGAGTTCTTCCACGAGGTCGACCACGTCGAGCGGCTCGCCTGGGCCTACGACCGGCACACCCCGGGCGCGCTGGTGCGCATCGACCACTTCAACCAGGTCACGCCGGACGTCCCGCGTGCCGTGGCGTACATGGAGAACCTCGGGTTCCGCGTCACCGAGGACATCCAGGACGAGGCCGGCACCACCTACGCGGCATGGATGCGCCGCAAGCCGACCGTCCACGACACGGCGATGACCGGCGGCGACGGACCGCGCATGCACCACGTCGCGTTCGCGACCCACGAGAAGCACAACATCCTGGCGATCTGCGACAAGCTCGGTGCGCTGCGGATGACGGACAGCATCGAGCGCGGGCCGGGCCGCCACGGCGTGTCCAACGCGTTCTACCTGTACCTGCGCGACCCCGACGGCCACCGCGTGGAGATCTACACCCAGGACTACTGGACGGGCGACCCGGACAACCCCGTGGTCACCTGGGACGTGCACGACAACCAGCGCCGCGACTGGTGGGGCAACCCCGTGGTGCCGAGCTGGTACACGGACGCCTCCCGCGTGCTCGACCTCGACGGCGAGCTGCAGCCCCTCACGTCACGGACCGACGACAGCGAGATGGAGGTCACCATCGGCGCCGACGGCTTCTCCTACACCCGCAAGGGCGACACGGAGCACGGGTTCAAGCTCGGGGCGACGCTGTGAGCAGCTCTCCCGACGGCGAGCGGACGCTCGACGACCGCACGGTGACGGCGATCGCGGACGAGCTCGCCGAGGCCGAGCGCACCCGGACCCCCGTCCCGCTGCTGACCGCGCGGCACGCCGGGATGACCGTCGCCGACGCCTACGCCGTGCAGCGCACGTGGCGCGAGCGCGGTGAGGCCGCGGGCCGACGCGTCGTGGGGCACAAGATCGGCCTGACGTCGAAGGCCATGCAGGCGGCCACCGGGATCACCGAACCGGACTACGGGGTGATCTTCGACGACATGGTGCTCGAGTCGGGCAGCATCGTGGAGCACGCCGCCTGGTCCAACGTCCGGGTCGAGGTCGAGCTGGCGTTCGTGCTCGGCGAGGCGCTGCAGGGAACCGGCGTCACGGTCACGGACGTGCTGCGCGCGACGGAACGCGTCGTCCCCGCGCTGGAGATCCTCGACGCCCGCGTCGAGATGCCGGGGCGCACCATCGTCGACACCATCAGCGACAACGCCGCGATGGGCGCGATGGTCCTGGGCGGGCGGCCCGTGCGACCCGACGACGTCGACCTGCGGTGGGTCCCGGCGCTGCTGTACCGCAACGAGACGATCGAGGAGACCGGCGTCGCGGCGGGCGTGCTCGGCCATCCCGCGGCCGGCGTCGCCTGGCTGGCCGACAAGCTGGCGGCCCACGGCGACTTCCTGGCCGCGGGCGAGACCGTCCTGGCCGGGTCGTTCACCCGACCGACCTGGGTGCACCCCGGTGACACCGTGCACGCCGACTACGCCGAGCTGGGAGCCGTGACATGCCGCTTCGTCTGAGCACCGACACCTCCCTGGCCGACCTCCTGGACGCCGCCGCCTCCGAGGGGCGAGCCCTGGTCGGGGCCTGGTCGTCCCTCGGCAGCCCGCTCGCCGCGGAGATCCTCGCCGGCAGCGGCCTGGACGTCGTCCTCGTCGACGGCGAGCACGGGCCCAACGACCTGACGACGGTCCTCGGCCAGCTCCAGGCGACCGCGGCCTACCCGGTGGCCACGCTCGTCCGGGTGCCGTCCGGGGACCCCGTGCGCATCAAGCAGGTCCTCGACCTGGGGGCCACCAACCTGCTGGTGCCGATGGTGGACTCCCCCGCCGAGGCCGCCGAGGCCGTCCGCGCGGTGCGCTACCCGCCCGCGGGCCTCCGCGGCGTCGGCAGCGCCCTGGCCCGCTCCTCGCGCTGGAACGGCGTCAACGGCTACCTGGACGGTGCCGACGACGGGATCACCCTCGTCGTCCAGCTGGAGACCCGCGCGGGTGTCGAGGCGGCCGAGGCGATCGCCGCCGTCGACGGCGTGGGCGCCGTGCTGGTGGGTCCCGCGGACCTCGCGGCGTCCCTGGGCCACCTGGGCCAGCAGGACCACCCGGAGGTCGTGGCCGCCGTGCACGCCGCGATCGAGGCCGGGCACCGCGCCGGCACCCCCGTGGCGGTCAACGCGTTCGACCCGGCCATGGCCGACCGCTACGTCGAGGCCGGGGCGGCGTTCGTCGCCGTGGGCGCCGACGTCACCCTCGTCGCCCAGGGTGCGCGCCGACTCGTCGCGCGCCGGGCCGACCATCGCACGTCCCCCGAGGAAGGTGAGTGACCATGAGCACCAGCAGCACGCCCAGCACCCGGGACCTGGTCCCGGAGGCCCTGGACGCCGTCCCGACCGGTCTGCTGATCGGCGGCGAGTGGCGCGACGCGTCGGACGGCGGCACGTTCGCCGTGGAGAACCCCGCCACCGAGACCGAGCTCGTCCGGGTCGCCTCCGCGACCGCGGACGACGCGCAGGCCGCCATGGACGCCGCGGCGGCGGCGCAGGACTCCTGGGGCGCGACGTCGGCGCGGGAACGTGCCGAGATCCTGCGCCGGGGCTTCGACCTCGTGCAGGAGCACGCCGAGACCCTGGCCACGGTCATGACGCTCGAGATGGGCAAGCCGCTGGCCGAGTCCCGCGGCGAGGTGACCTACGGCGGCGAGTTCGTCCGCTGGTTCGCCGAGCAGGCCACCCAGGACGTCGGCCGGTACACGCACACCCCCGAGGGCAGCCTGCGCATGTTCGTGCAGCGTCGCCCCGTGGGCCCGTCGTTCCTCATCACGCCGTGGAACTTCCCCCTGGCGATGGCGACCCGCAAGGTGGCCCCGGCGCTGGCCGCCGGGTGCACGACGATCCTCAAGCCGGCCCGGCTCACCCCGCTGACCTCGATGCTGTTCGCCCGGCTGATGGTGGAGGCCGGGGTGCCGGACGGCGTGCTGAACGTCGTGCCCTCGCGGTCGGCCTCCACGGTGAGCGAACCGATCCTGGCCGACCCGCGCCTGCGCAAGCTGTCCTTCACCGGCTCCACCGCCGTCGGGCAGTCGCTCCTGCGCGACGCCGCGACGAACGTGCTGCGCACGTCGATGGAGCTGGGCGGCAACGCCCCACTGGTCGTCTTCGAGGACGCCGACCTCGATGCCGCCGTCGACGGGGCGCTGGCCGCCAAGCTCCGCAACGGCGGCGAGGCCTGCACGGCCGCCAACCGGATGTACGTCCACGAGGACGTCGCCGACGCGTTCGTCGACCGGCTCGCGCAGAAGCTGCGCGACGTCGTCGTCGGCAACGGGCTGGACGACGGCGTGACCCTCGGTCCGCTCATCGAGCCGTCGGCGGTCGACTCCGTCCAGGCGTTCGTCGACGACGCCGTCGAGCGCGGCGCGACGCTCGTCGTCGGTGGTGACCGCCCGGACGGCACCGGGCACTTCTTCTCCCCGACCCTGCTGCGCGACGTGCCGCCGGACGCGCGCTGCATGCGCGAGGAGATCTTCGGGCCGGTCGCCCCCGTGGCGACGTTCTCCAGCGAGGACGAGGCCGTCGCGCTCGCGAACTCGACCGAGTACGGGCTGGCGTCCTACGTGTTCACCCGCGACGTCCCCCGGGGTCTGCGGTTCGCCGAGCGCCTGGAGTTCGGTCTGCTCGGGCTCAACGCCGGGGTCATCTCCAACGCCGCGGCGCCCTTCGGCGGCATGAAGCAGTCCGGGATCGGGCGCGAGGGCGGCTTCGAGGGCATCGCCGAGTACCAGGAGACCCAGTACGTCGGCATGCCGCTGGCGTAGTCCTCAGGAGCGGTCGCCCCGCCACCGGCGCGGCGACCGCTCCGGCGTCGCGGTGCCGTCCGGGCGCTCCTCGGTCCCGTCGGCCGTCGCGTCGTGCGGGCCGTGCTCGTCGGCCGAGGGCGGGGTGCGGCTGTCGTCCGCGGCGGAGCCACCGCTGGTGATCGCGTCCGCGCCCGGCGTGGCGGGACGTGCCACGGGCGAGGCGGAGTCGTCCTCGGGCGAGGCGGAGTGGTCCTCGGGCTCCGACGCCGGAGATGTGCCGGAGCCGCCTCCGTCCGTGAGGGCGCCGGCGGACGGCGGACCGGAGGCCCGCGCGGGGGTGACCTGCGGGTTCGCGGACCCGAGGACGGACCCCCCGGTCACGGTGACGCCGACCCGTTCGGCCTGCTCCCGCAGGCTGCTCAGCTCCCGTGCCACCGACCGGACGGCGAACCCGGAGACGATGTCCAGCGCCCCGGCCACGAACGCGAACAGGGCGAACACGATCGCCACGAGCCGGAGCACGTCGAGGGAGTCCAGCGGCCGGGTGACCAGCAGCAGCCCGAACAGCGTCGCCGTGATCCCGAACGCGACCATCCACGGCCAGCCGAGGTCGCGGTTCCGGGTCAGCGCGGCCCCGCCGATGATCGCCACCACGCCGAGCACGATCGCCCAGACGGCGAGCACGTAGTAGAGCGGGGTGGGCGTCAGGTCCGGCCACAGGGCCACGGCGGCACCGAAGCCGATGTTCACGCCCGCCTGGGCGAGCCACCAGGCGGATCCGACCTGCCGACGGTGCGCCACCCACTGGACCAGGACCAGCACCCCGTCGAACGCCAGGAAGATCCCGATGAGCAGCCGCAGGATCTCCAGCTCCTCGAGCGGCTCGATCATCAGCAGCAGGCCGAGCACGATGAAGGCCGTGCCCCGCAGCACGGGCAGCCACCAGATCCGCCGGAAGGGGTTGTGCGGGTCCGGCGGCGTCGCGTCGACCGTCTCGTCCGGGGTGGGTGCGTCGTCGCGTGCCATGCGAGCCCTTCGTCGATGCCTGCTGACCTGCGGCCATGCTATGCGCACCGGCGCGGACGCGCCCGGGAGCCTCAGGGAGCGGGGGCGTCCTGCGGCGGGGTGACGAGGATCAGGTCGAGGTAGGCCCCCAGCGTGGCCGCCATGTCCGGGCGCTGTGCGCGCGGGAGGTCGCGGGCGAGCAGCCACTGCAGCTGCATGCCGTCCATGATCGCGACGAGCGAGCGTGCCGTGGTCTCGAGGTCGAGTCCGGGCACGAGCTCGCCGGCGTCCCGGCGGGCGGCGAGCTCGTCGACGATCAGCGCGATCGTCCGGGCGTATCGCCGTTCGAAGTACGCGTGCGCGGGGTGGTCCGCGGAGGTCGCCTCCGCGGCGACCGAGGTGTACAGGTCGACGATGGCGGGCCGGAGCGCGTTGCGCTCCATCAGGTGCACGAGCGCGGTGAAGAGGTCGGTCCCCCGCTCCCGGTCCGCCTCGAGGTCCGCCTCGTCGACCGCGTCGCGGTGCTCCAGGAGCGCCTCGAGCACCGCGGCCTTGGTCGGGAAGTGATGCAGCAGGCCGGGATGGGAGATGCCGGCGGCACCGGCGATGTCCCGCAGCGAGGTGCCGTGGAAGCCGGCCTCCCCGAACAGCGTGATCGCCGCCTGCAGGATCTGCTCACGCTTCCTGCGCCCCCGGGCGTAGCCCCCCGCCCGCGCGGCTCCGGCCTGCGGCGTCGCACCCGTCGTCGTCATCGCACTCCTTCGCCCGTCACGTGGCCATCATGCCAGGGTCGCGCGAACCCCGACCAGTCGGTAAGTACCCGTTCGACCGGTCGACGAACCGTGATGACCGCCACTCCCACCCCGGCCGACGTCCGGGCCCGACGTCGCGGTGACAGGATGTCCCGGTGACACACCGCACCGTCCGGGACGCCGCCGCGGGGATCACGGTCCTGGCGGTGGCGAACTTCGTCGCCATCACGACCGAGGTCCTGCCGGTCGGCCTGCTGCCGCAGCTCGCGGGTGGCCTCGGCGTCCCCGAGTCCACCGCCGGGTTGCTGGTGTCCGTCTACGCCTTCGTCGTCGCGGCGTGCGCGGTGCCGCTGACGCTGGCCACCCGGCGCCTGGCCCGCAAGCCGCTCCTGCTCACGACGGTCGTCGTCTACACCGCCGCGAACCTGCTCGCCGCCGTCGCACCGTCCTTCGGCGTCGTCGTGGCCGCCCGGACGCTCGGCGGCCTCGGGCACGCCCTCTTCTTCTCGGTGTCCATCGCCTACGCGGCCCGGCTGGTCTCGCCGCTGTACACGGGACGCGCCGTGACGCTCGTGACCACCGGCGGCACCTTCGGGTTCGTCCTGGGCGTCCCGCTGTCCACCTCGCTGGGGGCGGCCGTCGGCTGGCGGTGGTCCTTCGCCGTCCTGGCCGGCGTCTGCGCGCTGACCGCGGTCCTCGTCGCCCGGCTGCTGCCCCCGGTGGAGGTCGCGCCGGGTGCGGGCGAGGGCGCCTCCTCCGACGCCCGTGGCGGGCGTTCGCGCCTCGGGGTCGTCGTCGGCACCAACACCCTGCTGTTCGTGGGCCAGTACACCGTCTACACGTTCATCTCGTTGCTGCTGCTCGCGACGGGGCTCGGCGAGGCCGCGGTCGGCCCGACCCTGCTCGTCTTCGGTGCCCTGGGGATCCTGGGCCTGTGGGCGGCCGGCCGCTACCTGGACCGCAGGCCACGGACCCTGACCCTCGCCACGATCGCCGTGATGGTGCTCGCCTTGGCGGCCGTCGCGCTGGGGCTGCCGCACCAGGGCGTGGTGCTGGTCGGTGCGGCCGTCTGGCTCGCCGCGTTCGGGGCGGTGCCGGCCGCCTTCCAGACGCTGGCGCTGCGGGCCCGCGGTGCGAGCGCCGACGTCGCCGGGGCGTTCGTCAACGCCACCTCGAACCTCGGCATCGGTCTGGGGGCGGCCGTGGGGTCCGTGGTCGTCGCGGGACCGGGTCTGGCGACCCTCGCCTGGACCGGGGCGTCGGCCATGGCGCTGGCCGGTGCCGTGGTCGTCGTGGCACGGCAGGCGTTCCCGCACGACCCCGCGCGGTAACCCGCGCGTGACGATGCCGTAGCACCCTGATGGCAGGCTGGGCGCATGTCCGAGGTCGGGGATGGGTCCGCAGGTCCGAGCAGCAGGCGGCGGCGTCTGGCGAGTCCGACGGAACCGATGATCACGGACTACTTCGCCGCTCCCTCCGACGCCCTGGCCGCGACGGTGCTGCAGGTCGAGGACGGGCCCAGCACACCGACGCGCGGTTCGGGCGAACCGCTCTTCGACACCGTGGCCCTGCCGTCCGTCGACCCGTTCGTCGCCCTCGCCGTGCTGGCCGGCACCACGTTCGGGCTGCCCTACGGCGAGGTGACCGGCGCCGCGCGCCACGGGCAGGTCGTCGACGGCCGCGACGAGGGCCCGTTCGTCGTCACCGTCGCCGACGAGCTGGCTGCGCACCTGGCGGCGGCGTCCCCCCACGAGCTCGGCGAGGCGGCGCACCGCTGGGTGCACGGGGGCGAGCACGCGGGCGACGCCGAGGAGCTGGCACGGGCCCTCCAGGGTCTCGGCGAGCTCGCGTGCCGGGCCGCCGACGTCCGCCACCACCTGTACTGCTGGACGCGGTGGCCAGCCCGGTGAGGGGTCAGCCGGAGAACAGCGAGGAGGCCCGGCGCAACGCGGCGCGCGCGCGGCGGCGGTCGTGGGCGGCGTCGTAGGCGAAGGCCAGGTGGTACCAGGCCCGCCAGCTCTCGGGCTCGGCCTCGACGGCCTGCTGCGCCTCCGCGAACGCGGCGTCGGCCGCGTCGCGGTCGATGCGTCCACCCGGGGACCGGGGCAGGTCGTCGACCGGGAGCTCGCCGGCCCCGGCGAGGGTGTCGGCCATGCGCTGCACCCGCGCCGCCAGCCAGAACTCGCGGGCGATGAGCCCGACCACGAGCAGCGGGATGACGAGCACCGCCACGCCGATCGCGACCAGCACCGCCTCGCCGCTGGCGATCATCGCGACGCCGCGTCCGGCGATCGCCCAGACGTAGATCGCCAGCAGCCCGGTGACGGCCAGGGCGCCGACGAGACCGCGCGGCGGGCGGCTCCGGGTGGCCGGGGACGGCTCGGACGAGGTCACGACAGGTCCAGCACGTTCTCGAGGCCGACGGTGAGACCCGGCCGCGAGCCGACCTCGCGCACCGCGAGCAGCACGCCCGGCATGAACGAGGCACGGTCGAAGGAGTCCTGCCGGATCGTGAGCTGCTCGCCGGCGTTGCCGAACAGGATCTCCTCGTGGGCGACGAGACCGCGCAGCCGGACCGCGTGCACCCGGACCCCGTCGACGTCCGCGCCCCGGGCGTCCCAGCCGTTCTGGGTGGCGTCCGGGGACGGCTCCAGGCCGGCCTCCGCCCGTGCGGCGGCGATCGCGGCCGCCGTGTGCCGTGCCGTGCCGGAGGGCGCGTCGACCTTGTCCGGGTGGTGCAGCTCGACGACCTCCGCGGACTCGAAGTAGCGCGCCGCCCGGGCGGCGAACGTCATCGCCAGCACGGCGGACAGCCCGAAGTTCGGCGCGATGAGGACGCCAGGACCCGGCCCGTCGCCCGCCGCGGCGAGCCGCTCGAGGTGCTCGGCCACCCGGCCGCGCGAGTAGTCGTCCCAGCCGGTGGTCCCGACCACGACGTCGGCGCCGGCGTCCAGCGCCGCGTGCACGTTCGCCTCGGTGGCGGCGGGGACGCTGAAGTCGACCGCGACCTGGGCCCCGGACTCGCGGACGACGGCCGCCACGTCGTCGCCGGCGCCGATGCGCGCGACGAGCTCCAGGTCCTCGGCGGCCTCGACGGCGGCGCACGTCTGGCCACCCATGCGGCCGGCCGCCCCGATGACGGCCACCCTCACGGCGCTGCTGCTGCTCACGATCATCTCCTCATTCCGTGAAGGGCCCCACCCGCACCACCGACCGCGGCCGCGCGGCCAGGTCGGCGGCGAGCTCACGCACGTCCTCGCGGGTCACGGACCGGATGCGCTCCAGGGACTCGTCGACGGTCATCAGCTCGCCCAGGACGAGCTCGGACCGGCCCAGGCGGCTCATCCGCGACCCGGTGTCCTCGAGCCCGAGCACGAGCCCGCCGGAGAGCTGCCCGACGGACCGGTCGAGCTCCGCGACGGTGATGCCGTCCTCGGCCAGCCGGTCGAGCTCGGCGCCGAGCATCGTGACGACCTCGTCGGTGCGCCCGGGCGTGCATCCCGCGTACAGCCCGAAGGTCCCCAGTCCCCCGTGGCCCTGGGCGAAGGAGTACGTGGCGTAGGCGAGCCCGCGCTTCTCCCGGATCTCCTGGAACAGCCGCGAGGACATGCTGCCGCCGAGCACCGCGTTGAGCACGGTCATGGTGAAGCGGCGCTCGTCGGTCGCGCTCAGCCCGGTGGTGCCGAGGATGACGTTCGCCTGCTCGATCGGGCGGTGCACGGTGACGTCCACGCCCTCGGTGGGCACGCCGTCCGACTCCGGGGCGTCCGACCGCCGCGGCCGCGGGCTGGCGGGGACGGTCAGGTCCCAGCCGCCGGCCGACAACGCCTCGCCGACCTGGTCGACGAGCCGGTCGTGGTCGACACCGCCCGCCGCCGCGACCACGAGGGTCTCGGGCCGGTAGTGCCACCGGTAGTGCTCCCAGACCGCCTCGCGCGGCACGCCACGGATCGCGTCCGGGGTGCCGCCGATCGGACGGCCCAGCGGGTGGCTGCCGAGCACGGCGGCGGCGAACCGCTCGTGCGCCAGGTCCGCGGGGTCGTCCTCGGCCATCGCGAGCTCCTCGAGGATCACACCCCGCTCCGTCTCGAGCTCGTCGGGGTCGAGCCGTGCCGAGGTCATCATGTCGCTGACGACGTCGACCGCCATCGGGACGTCGGCGTCGAGCACCCGCGCGTAGTAGCACGTGTGCTCCTTGCCGGTCGCGGCGTTGGCCTCGCCGCCGACGGCGTCGAACGCCTCGGCGATGTCCAGCGCCGACCGGCGCGCCGTGCCCTTGAACAGCAGGTGCTCGAGGAAGTGGGTCGATCCGTGGTGCCCGTCGGTCTCGTCGCGGGACCCGACGCCGACCCAGGCGCCGACGGTGGCCGAGCGCAGCCCCGGCATGTGCTCGGTCAGCACACGCACACCGCCGGGCAGGACGGTGCTACGGATCGTCGCACCGTCCTGCCCGGCGGTCAGCTCGGCACCCGGCTGATCCGCTCCGACGAGCGGCAGGTGCTGGCTCATGGGTGAGATCAGGCCTCGCTCGCCTCGGTGGCGACGGCCTCGTCGGCGGGCTTGTCGTCCTCCTCGGTGATCGCGACCAGCGACAGCTTGCCGCGGGAGTCGATCTCACCGATCTCGACCTGGATCTTCTGGCCGATGGACAGGACGTCGTCGACGTTCTCCACCCGCTTGCCACCGACCAGCTTGCGCAGCTGGCTGATGTGCAGCAGACCGTCCTTGCCGGGGGCCAGCGAGATGAAGGCCCCGAACGAGGTGGTCTTGACCACGGTGCCGACGAAGCGCTCGCCGACCTCGGGGACGTGCGGGTTGGCGATCGCGTTGATCGACGCCCGCGCCGCCTCGGCGCTCGGGCCGTCGGTCGCACCGATGTAGACCGTGCCGTCGTCCTCGATGGAGATGTCCGCGCCGGTCTCCTCCTGGATCTGGTTGATCATCTTGCCCTTGGGCCCGATGACCTCACCGATCTTGTCGACGGGGACCTTGACCGCGATGACGCGCGGCGCGTTCGGCGACATCTCGTCCGGGGTGTCGATGGCCTCGGCGATGACGTCGAGGATCGTCAGACGGGCGTCGTGGGCCTGACCCAGCGCGGCCGACAGCACGGAGGCCGGGATGCCGTCGAGCTTGGTGTCGAGCTGGATGGCGGTGACGAACTCCCGGGTGCCGGCGACCTTGAAGTCCATGTCGCCGAAGGCGTCCTCGGCACCGAGGATGTCGGTCATCGCGGCGTAGCGGGTCTCCCCGTCCACCGTGTCCGAGACCAGACCCATCGCGATGCCCGCCACCGGCGCCTTGAGGGGCACTCCGGCGTTGAGCAGCGACAGCGTCGAGGCGCAGACCGAGCCCATCGAGGTGGACCCGTTGGAGCCGAGGGCCTCGGAGACCTGGCGGATCGCGTACGGGAACTCCTCGCGGCTCGGCAGCACCGGGACCAGGGCGCGCTCGGCGAGCGCGCCGTGGCCGATCTCACGGCGCTTGGGCGAGCCGACACGGCCGGTCTCACCGGTCGAGTACGGCGGGAAGTTGTAGTTGTGCATGTAGCGCTTGCGCGTGACCGGCCCCAGGGAGTCGATCTGCTGCTCCATGCGCAGCATGTTCAGCGTCGTGACGCCCAGGATCTGGGTCTCGCCACGCTCGAACAGCGCCGAGCCGTGCACCCGCGGGAGCACCTCGACCTCGGCCGACAGGGTGCGGATGTCCGCGAGCCCACGGCCGTCGATCCGCACGCCGTCGGTCAGCACGCGCTGACGCACGAGCTGCTTCTGCAGGGAGCGGAAAGCCGCCGAGAGCTCCTTCTCGCGGCCCTCGAACTGCTCGGCGAGCTGCTCGAGCATCCCCGCCTTGATCTCGTCGAGGCGGTTCTCGCGCTCCTGCTTGTCGCCGATCGCCAGGGCCTCGGCGGCCGGGGCGGAGACCGCGGACTCGACGGCGGCGTAGGCGTCGTCGGCGTAGTCCGGGAACAGCGGGAACTCGGCGACGTCCTTGGCCGACTGCGAGGCCAGCGAGAGCTGGGCGTCGCACAGGGCGGCGATGAACGGCTTGGCCGCGTCGATGCCCTCGGCCACGACCTGCTCGGTCGGGGCGGTGGCGCCCTCGTTCTTGACCAGGTTCCAGGCGTCGTCGGTGGCCTCGGCCTCGATCATCGCGATGGCGACGTCCTCGGAACCGTCGGCGGCGGTGACCTTGCGGCCCGCGACGACCATCTCGAAGACGGCGCGCTCCTTGTCCGAGTACTTCGGGAAGGCGACCCACTGGTCGTCGATGAGCGCGATGCGCACGGCGCCGGCCGGGCCGGAGAACGGCAGGCCGGAGATCTGCGTCGACGCGGACGCGGCGTTCATCGCCAGCACGTCGTAGGCGTCGTCCGGGTGCTGCGCCATGACGGTGATGACGATCTGCACCTCGTTGCGCAGGCCCTTGACGAAGAGCGGGCGCAGCGGGCGGTCGGTGAGCCGGCAGGTGAGGATCGCCTCGGTGGACGGGCGGCCCTCACGGCGGAAGAACGAGCCGGGGATGCGGCCCGCGGCGTACATCCGCTCCTCGACGTCCACCGTCAGCGGGAAGAAGTCGAACTGGTCCTTGGGGTGCTTGCCGACCGCGGTGGTCGACAGCAGCATGGTCTCGTCGTCGAGGTAGGCGGAGACGGCGCCGGCGGCCTGCCGGGCCAGTCGGCCGGTCTCGAAGCGGACGGTACGGGTGCCGAAGCGGCCGTTGTCGATGACGGCCTCGGCGGACTGGATCTCGGGACCCTCCACGGGTGCCCTCCTTGCTCTCGAAGGCGCCGCCCGCCCGAGCGACGGTCTTCGATCGAGGCCCTCGGAGCACACCGGGGGAACCGGCGGATCGGGGGGCCACTACCGAGGACCGGACGACGGCCCGGCGGCGCGGTGTGCGGTGTTACGTCTACAAGGACATCACACCAGACCAGCCCGGTCCCTGCGAGAGGGACCGGGCTGGTGGCGGGACGTCAGCGGCGCAGGCCGAGGCGCTCGATGAGCGCGCGGTAGCGCTGGATGTCGACCTTCTGCAGGTAGCTGAGCAGACGGCGACGCTGGCCGACCAGGAGGAGCAGACCACGACGGGAGTGGTGGTCCTGCTTGTGCTCCTTGAGGTGCTCGGTCAGGTCGGTGATCCGCTGGGTCAGCAGAGCGATCTGGACCTCCGGCGAGCCGGTGTCGCCCTCGTGAGTCGCGTACTCGGTGATGATGTTCTGCTTCGTGGCAGCGTCGAGCGGCATGGCTCTCCTTCTGGTGTCGTTGCGCGGTGCTCCGGGACTGCTTCACCGGGCGCTCTGGATCCGCGGCCGATCTACGGCAGCGACCATCGTATCAGGACAGCAGCACACCGCGGGCGCGGGCCACGTCGTGGGTCATCTGCTCGACCAGCGCCTCGATGCCGTCGAAACGGACCGTCGGGCGCAGGTGCTCGACCATCTCGAGCACCACCTCCTCGCCGTACAGGTCGAGATCGGTGCGGTCCAGGACGTAGGCCTCCACCCGCCGTTCGACGCCGTCGAACGTCGGGTTGGTGCCGATCGAGATCGCCGCGGGCAGCAGCGCGTCGGGGTCCGCGGGCTCCTGGCCCGTCCGCCCGGGCCGGCGCAGCCACCCCGCGTACACCCCGTCGGCAGGGACCATGCCGGCGATGTCCCCCAGGTTGGCCGTGGGGAACCCGAGCTCGCGGCCGCGGGCGTCCCCCCGCACGACGAGGCCCCGCACCCGGTGGGGCCGGCCCAGGACGTCGGCGGCCTGGGCGACGTCGCCCTCGGCGATCAGGGCGCGTGCCGCCGAGCTGGACCAGCGCTGGCCGGCACCGTCCTGCGCGGGCTGGCACTCCCCCACGTCGTCGATCGCCACGACCTCGAACCCGTGGCGCCCGCCCAGGTCGACCATGGTGGCCAGCGTCCCGGCGTTGGCCCGGCCGAAGCGCACGTCGTGGCCCACGACGACGCTGCGCGCACCGAGCGCCCCGGTGAGGTAGCGCGTGACGAACTCCTCGGGGCTCTGCTCCGCGAAGTCCAGGGTGTAGCGGATCACGAGGACGGCGTCGAGTCCGGTCTCCGCCAGCAGCTCGAGGCGGTCGTCGATCCCCGTGATGAGCTCGGGAGCGGAGTCGGGACGGTGGACGGCGGCGGGGTGCGGGTCGAAGGTCACGGCGACCGCGGCGCAGCCGTCGGCCCGCGCCAGGCGGACGAGTCGGGCGAGCACCGCCTGGTGACCGCGGTGCACGCCGTCGAAGTTGCCGATCGTCACGACCGACGGACCGAAGTCCTCGGGGACCTCGGAGAGGTCCGTGAACACCTGCACGCCGATCGCGCTCCTCGTTGCCGGACGGGCCGACGCCTCACGACGCCGACGGATCAGGATAGTCCCGCTCAGGCCGGGGCGAGGACCAGGACGGGCTTGGCCCGCCGCTCCCCGCGCCGCGTCGTGTCCTCCAGCAGGGCGACGAGCGTGCCGTCCGGGGCCAGGCCCGCCACGGTGCCCCGCATGCCGGTCGGGGTCACCCACTGCCCGTAGCCCAGCGCCCGTGCCTCGGCGTCGGTCAGCTCACGGACGGGGAAGGTGCTCCGCGCGGCGTCGCCGAGCGGGAGGGTGGCGAGCACGCCGTCGGCGTCGGCCTGGGCCTCGAGCTCGTCGAGGGTCCGGGCACGATCGAGCGGATACCCGCCGACACGGGTGCGGCGCAACGCGGTCAGGTGCCCGCCGACGCCGAGCGCCTCGCCCAGGTCCCGGGCCAGCGCACGCACGTACGTACCCGAGGAGACCACCACCTCGACGTCGACGTCGAGCACCGCCACGCCGCCGTCGGCCGTGGCCGGACGGGTCTCGAGCACCTCGAACGAGCTCACGGTGACGGGACGGTCGGCGAGCTCGACCTCCTCGCCGGCACGGGCCCGGGCGTAGGCCCGGCGTCCGTCGACCTTGATCGCGCTGACGGTGCTCGGGACCTGCCGGATGTCGCCGGTGAGGGCGGCGACCTGCCGCGCGAGGGCGGCGGGGTCCACACCCTCGCCCACGCCCCGGGCCTCGAGGGTCTCGCCCTCGGCGTCGTCGGTCGTCGTGGAGACGCCCAGCCGGATCGTCGCCCGGTAGGCCTTGTCCGCGCCCACCACGTAGGTGAGCAGCTTGGTCGCCCGACCGACGCCGACCACCAGCACACCCGTCGCCATCGGGTCCAGGGTGCCGGCGTGCCCGACCTTGCGCGTGCCCGCCAGCCGCCGGCAACGCCCGACGACGTCGTGGCTGGTCCAGCCGGCCGGCTTGTCGACGATCAGCAGACCGTCCGGCGCCGTCGGACGGCGCGGCGGGCGCGCCGTGCCACGGTCGGCCACGGGATCTCCCCTCTCCCCCACCGCCACGCGCAGGAGGTGCCGGGCCGGATCGCTCCGGCCCGGCGGACCTTCTCCCCGCGGCATCGGGGCGGTCGTCAGTCGGTGTCGTCGTCCGACGTGCGGTACGGGTCGGCGTCACCGGCCGGGGACTTGCCCTCGCGCAGCGCCGCGAGCTCGGCGTCCCGCAGCCGCGCCTGGGACAGCGCCTCGTCGAGGTGCGCCGCCGTCTCCGGCACGGAGTCCAGGTGGAACTCGATCGTCGGCGTCAGCCGCACGCCGGTCTGCTTGCCGACCTCGGAGCGGATCATGCCCTTGGCGCTCTCCAGCGCCGCCGCCGTGCCGTCGCGGTCCTCGTCGCTGCCGAGGACCGTGTAGAACACCGACGCCTGCTGCAGGTCGCCGGTGACACGGACGTCCGTGACCGTCACGAAGCCGAGTCGCGGATCCTTGATCCGCGTGTCGAGCATCTGCGCGACGATCTCCTTGATGCGGTCCGCCAACCGGCGCGCCCGCGGGTTCTCGCTCATCCGTCCTCCTTGTCCTGACGCCGACGGCGCCCCGCCCCCACCGCGCTCGGCGGTGCGGACGGGGCGCCGTCGTCCGTCCCGACCTTCTCAGGCGCGGGGGATCTCGCGCATCTCGAAGGTCTCGATGATGTCGCCCTCGACGATGTCGTTGTACGACCCGAGTCCGATACCGCACTCGAAGCCCTCGCGGACCTCGGTGACGTCGTCCTTCTCGCGTCGCAGCGACTCGACCGTGAGCTCGTCGCCCACCACGCGGCCGTCGCGCAGCACGCGGGCCTTGGTGTTCCGTCGGATCGTGCCCGACCGGACGATCGAACCGGCGATGTTGCCGAACTTCGAGGACCGGAAGACCTGGCGGATCTCGGCGCTGCCGAGCTTCGCCTCCTCGTACTCCGGCTTGAGCATGCCCTTGAGGGCGGCCTCGATGTCGTCGATGGCCTGGTAGATCACCGAGTAGAACTTGACCTCGACGCCCTCGCGCTCGGCCAGGTCCTCGACACGCTCGCCGAAGCGGACGTTGAAGCCGAGGATCACGGCGTTGTCGACCGTGGCCAGGTTGACGTCGTTCTGCGTGATCGCACCCACACCGCGGTGGATGACGCGCAGGTCGACCTCGTCGCCCACGTCGATCTTGAGCAGCGCGTCCTCCAGCGCCTCGACGGCACCGGACACGTCACCCTTGATGACCAGGTTGAGCGTCTCGACCTTGCCCTGCTCGAGAGCCTTGGTGAAGTCCTCGAGGCTGATGCGCTTGCGCCGCTTGGCCAGCAGCGCGGCACGCTCGGCCGCCTCGCGCTTCTCGGCGATCTGACGAGCGGTGCGCTCGTCGGGTGCGGCGAGGAACGTGTCGCCGGCGCTCGGCACCGACGCCAGACCCAGGACCTGGACCGGACGCGCCGGACCCGCCTCGGTGACGGACTCGCCGTGCTCGTCGAACATCGCCCGCACACGACCGTGCGCGGTGCCCGCGACGATGGCGTCGCCGACGCGCAGCGTGCCCGACTGCACCAGGACGGTGGCCACGGAACCGCGGCCCTTGTCCAGGTGGGCCTCGATCGCCACACCGCGGGCGTCCTTCTCCGGGTTGGCCCGGAGGTCGAGCGCCGCGTCAGCGGTCAGCAGGACGGCCTCGAGGAGGCTGTCGATACCCTGGCGCCGCAGCGCGGAGACCTCGACGAACATCGTGTCGCCGCCGTACTCCTCGGCCACGAGGTTGTACTCGGTGAGCTGCTGGCGGATCTTGTCGGGGTTCGCCCCCTCCTTGTCCACCTTGTTCACCGCCACGACGATCGGCACGTCCGCCGCCTGGGCGTGGTTCAGCGCCTCGATCGTCTGCGGCATCACGCCGTCGTCCGCGGCCACCACGAGGATCGCGATGTCCGTCGCCTTGGCACCACGGGCACGCATGGCCGTGAAGGCCTCGTGACCCGGGGTGTCGATGAACGTGACGGCCCGGTCGGCGCCCTCGTGCTCGGTGTGCACCTGGTAGGCACCGATGTGCTGGGTGATCCCACCGGCCTCACCGGCGACGACGTCCGTGGACCGGATGGCGTCCAGCAGCTTCGTCTTACCGTGGTCGACGTGACCCATGACGGTCACGACCGGCGGCCGCGCCTCCAGGTCCTCGTCGGTCTCGTCGGCCTCCTCGGCCTGCAGGTCGATGTCGAAGGACCCGAGCAGCTCGCGGTCCTCCTCCTCGGCGGAGACCATCTCGATCTTGTAGCCGAGCTCCGACCCGAGCGTGACGAAGGTGTCCTCGTCCAGCGACTGCGTCGCGGTCGCCATCTCGCCCAGGTGCAGGAGCACCGTGACCAGCGCCGCCGGGTTCGCGTCGATCTTGTCCGCGAAGTCGTTCAGGGACGAGCCGTAGCGCAGGCGCACCAGGGTGTTGCCGTTGCCGCGCGGGACCGAGACGCCACCCGGCGTCGGGGCCTGCATCTGCTCGAACTCTTGACGCTTCGCCCGCTTCGACTTGCGTCCCCGGACCGGCTTGCCGCCGGCGCGACCGAACGCACCCTGGGTGCTGCCACGGCCGGCGCCGCCACGGCCGCGGAACCCGCCGCCGCCACCGGGACGGAAACCGCCCCGACCGCCACCGGGACCGCCGGCACCACCGGGACCGCCCGGGCCGCCACCGCGACCACGGCCGCCGCGACCACCGCCGCCGGGACGCTCGCCCGGTCGCGGCATGCTGGTCTTGCCCGGCATCATGCCCGGGTTCGGGCGCGGGGCGCCCGGACGCGGAGCGGCCGGACGCGGGGCACCCGGACGCGGACCGCCGGAGCGCTCGGCCGGCTTGCCCTCGCCGCGCGCGGGCCGCTGCTGCATGCCCTGCTGCGAGGAGTACGGGTTGTTGCCCGGCCGCGGACCCCCGCCACGCTGCATGCCCTGCTGGGACGCGTAGGGGTTGTTGCCCGGCCGCGGACCGCCGCTGCGGCCGCCACCACCGGAACGCTGCCCGCCCGGCTTCGGTGCACCCGGCTTGGGGCCGCCACCCGGCTTGGGCGCGGCGCCCGGCTTCGGTGCCGACCTGGGGGTCGGAGCAGCGGGCTTCTCGGCCTGCGGTGCCTTCTCGGCAGCGGGCTTCGGGGTCTCCGCCGCCGGCGCCTTCTCGGCACCCGGCTTCGGCGCGGCCCCGGGCTTCGCCGCACCCGGCTTGGGTGCGGAACCCGGCTTCGGCGCCTCGGCGGGCGTCGAGGCGGCAGGCTTCGCGGCCTGCTCGCCGGCCGCCGCCGGTGCACCCGGCTTGGGCGCGGCGGGCTTCTTCTTCGGGGCGGGCTTGGCGGACTTGCCGTCCTTGGCCGCTCCGGCGTCGGACGCCGTGAACTTGCCGCGCATCATGCGCTCGACCGGTGCCTCGAGCGTCGAGGACGCCGACCGGACGAATTCACCTGAGGCCTTCAGCTCGGCCAGCAGGGTCTTGCTCTCCACCCCGAGCTGCTTCGCCAGCTCGTGGACGCGGATCTTCGCCACATCTCTCCTGTCTCGGCCCCACCGAGACAGGCAGGACCGTCGCTAGTACTGAGTACTCATCGTTCGGGACTCATCGGGTGCCCATCGGCTTCTGACCCGCTTCCTTGTCGACGTACGCGTGTGCGGCCGGGCGAGGACGCCCGGTCGCGACGGGGGCGGCACCGACGGTGCCGCCCAGGTTCTTCAACGGTCCTGGTGCTCCAGATATGCCCGGACCGGCTCCAGGTCCACCGGGCCACCCGCACGCAGTGCGCGCGGGACGGCCCGTCGCCGGACGGCACGGTCCAAGCAGGCGAGGTCCTCATGGATCCAGGCTCCACGCCCCGGCAGGCACGCCCGGACGTCGACCGCGACGCGCGGGGCGTCGTCCGACGTCACGAGGACCAGCCGCAAGAGCTGCGACCGCAGGTCGCGCTGCCGGCATCCGACACACGTCCGCACCGGTCCCACCGGTCGTGGCGGGGTGGTGGCGGGGCGTGCCGGAACAGGGTCGCGCGACCCGATCCCCTCCAGTCTAACGCGACTGCTCATGGGCCTCGACCAGCTCAGGCTTCCTCGACCGCGTCCCCGTCGGCCACCGCCCCCGGCGTGCCCTCGTCGGAACGGATGTCGATCCGCCACCCCGTGAGCTTGGCCGCGAGCCGGGCATTCTGCCCTTCCTTGCCGATCGCGAGCGAGAGCTGGTAGTCCGGCACGACGGCGCGGGCGGCCTTCGCCTCCGCGTCGACGACCGTGACAGAGCTCACACGGGCCGGGGACAGGGCGCTCGCCACGAAGCGGGCCGGGTCGTCGCTGTGGTCGACGATGTCGATCTTCTCCCCGTGCAGCTCCGCCATGACGGCGCGCACGCGCGAACCCATCGGGCCGATGCAGGCGCCCTTGGCGTTGAGCCCGGGCACCGTGGACCGCACGGCGACCTTGGAGCGGTGCCCGGCCTCCCGGGCGACGGCGGTGATCTCGACCGACCCGTCGGCGATCTCCGGGACCTCGAGCTCGAACAGCTTGCGGACGAGACCCGGGTGGGTGCGGCTGAGCGTGACCTTGGCGCCCTTCATGCCACGGGCGACCTCCACGACGTAGGCGCGCAGGCGCTCGCCGTGGACGTACTTCTCGCCCGGCACCTGCTCGTGCGGCGGCAGGACGGCCTCGATCTCGCCGACGTCCACGAGCACCGTCCGCGGGTCGTGACCCTGCTGGATCACGCCGGCGAGGATCTCGCCCTCCTTGCCGCGGAACGTGCCCAGCACCTGGTCGTCCTCGGCGTCGCGCAGACGCTGCACGATCACCTGGCGGGCGGTGGCGGTGGCGATCCGGCCGAAGTTCTCGGGCGTGTGGTCGAACTCCGGGCCCAGCTCGATCGTGCCCCGGCCCTCGGGGTCCTCCGGGTCGGGCGTCCGGATCTGCTCGCGGGCCCACACCGTGACGTGCCCCGACTTGCGGTCGAGCTCGACCCGCGCGTGGTGGTAGGCGTCCGGGGTGCGGTGGTAGGCGGACAGCAGCGCCTGCTCGATGGCCTCGACCAGCAGGTCCAGGCTGATCTCCCGCTCGCGCTCCAGCATCCGCAGCGCGCTCATGTCGATGTCCATCGTCAGCTCTCCTCGCCCTGGCGGGACGTCCCCGCCTCGTCGTCCTCGCGCCGGTCCAGCTCCGCCTCGACGCGTCCCCGGCGCACCCGTCCGTACGCGACCCGCTGCTCGCCGTCGAGGACCAGCACCGCGTCGTCGCCGTCACCGTCCACGCCGGTCAGACGGCCCTCCGCGACCTGCCCGTCGTCCAGGGTCAGCCGCACCCGGCGGGTGCGCGCCCGACGGTAGTGGCGCAGCTCCGTCAGCGGGCGGGACACACCCGGGGTGGACACCTCCAGGGTGTACTGGCCGCGGACCACGTCGGCGTCGTCCAGCGCGGCGGAGACCGCCCGGGACGTGTCGGCGAGCGTGTCGGAGTCGAGGCTGCCCACGAGGTGCTCCGGGAGGTCGATCGTCAGCCGGACCACCGACCGGCTGCCGGCCCGGGTCACCCGGACGTCCTCGAGGAACAGACCGGCGTCGTCGACCACCGGGCCGACCACCGCTCGGACACGTCCGTCCGAGGTCCGGTCCTCTCCTGCTGCCATCGTTGCCTCCCGTGGGTGCTCCCGCGCCGGGACGTCCCGCGGCGGTGTGTCGTTGTGCGTCGACCAGCGTAACGAACCCCCCGCCCACCGTGCGCCCGACGACCCGCGTGGACAGGTGGAGGAACGTCACACCGGGACGTGGCAAGATCGGGGCACGATGGAACCGCAGCCCCCGCCCGCCCCGACCCGCCGCCGGATGCGGGTCGTGGTCGGCAGCGTCCTCGTGGCGCTGCTGCTCACCGGCTGCGGGCTGCGGCTGGAGACGCCCCCGCCTGCCGAGCCGGGGCCGGACACGATCGAGATCGTGCGCCGTACCGCCGTCACCGACGCGCTGTTCGTCGCCGAGCAGGCCGACGCCGTGATCGACGAGCTGGGCGACCGCCGGCGCCGGCTCGTCGCCGAGCTCGAACGTGTCGCGGCCGACTCCCGGGAGCAGGCCGACCAGCTGGGCGGCGTGTACGACTCCGGGCTGCAGGAGCCGGCGGACCCGCCGAGCGGGTCCCCGCAGAGCTCGCCGGCCGACGCCGTCGGCCCGGACGACGTCGTCGCGGCCCTGGCCGACGCCTCCGGGCGCAACCGGACCGCCGCCGGGACCACGGCCGACGGTCCCCTCGCACGGCTGCTGGCCTCCGTCGGCGCGGCCCAGGCCGTCTCGGCGACCCGCGTCGGCGAGTACACCGACAGCGCGCCCCCGCCGGTGGTGCCGCAGCTGCCCGGACCCGCCGAGGTGGACGCCGCGGTGGCCGACGATCCGGCGCCGGCCGAGGACGCCCGGGACGACGCCGGGGCGGACGGTTCCGCCGAGCCCACCGTGACGGCCCCGCCGGACGGCCCCGAGGACGGAGCGGAGGCCGACGAGACACCGGCCGAGGGGGACCCGGCCCGTACCGGCGTCTCCAGCACCTCGCCGGACTCCGGGGAGCCGGCGGTGGTGCCCGAGGGGCTCACCGCGGCGGACCTGCGGACACTCGTGGCCTCCGAGCACTCGGCGGGCTACGCCGTCCGGCTGCGTGCCGCGATCCGTCCCGAGGACGAACGTTCCCGGTACGTCGAGCGCGCCGACGTGCACACCGATCGGGCCGCTGCCTGGGCGCTCGTGGCCGGGACGGACGGGACCGCGCAGGACCCGCGCCAGGCGGCGTACGCCGTCCCCCGCCGACCGGGCGACCGCGCGCTGGTGCGCTCGGTGGAGAACGACCTGGCCACGACCTACGCGACGCTCGTCGGCACGACCGCGCCGGACACCCGCACCGTCCTGGTCGACCTGCTCGTCGAGTCCGCGCTCACGCTCGACGCCTGGGGCGCCGAGCCCGTGCCGTTCCCAGGGCTGCCGGAGCAGCGCCCCGAGGAGGCGACGGACGGGGACGGCCCGCAGGAGCCGACCGACCAGGACGGGTGAAGGTCAGGCGAGCAGCTCCTCGACCTGGCGTGTGACCTCGGCGACCGCGTCGTCCACCGCGACCTGCCGGGCGTCCCCGACGCGCGGCCGCACCTCGACCACACCGTCGGCCAGGCCCCGGCCCACCACGACGACGAGCGGGACGCCGAAGAGCTCGGCATCGGCGAACTTCACGCCGGGCGAGACCTTGGGCCGGTCGTCGTAGATGACCTCGACACCCTCGGCGACCAGTCGCGACGCCAGCTCGTCAGCGGCCTCGAACACCTCGGCGTTCTTGCCGGTGGCGACGACGTGGACGTGCGCCGGGGCGACCTTCGCCGGCCAGGCGAGACCCCGGTCGTCGTGGTTCGCCTCGGCCAGCGCGGCCAGCACGCGGGTCACGCCGATGCCGTAGGAGCCCATGGTCACCACGGCCTGCTTGCCGTTCGGGTCGAGCACCTTCAGGTCGAGGGACTCGGCGTACTTGCGGCCGAGCTGGAAGATGTGGCCGATCTCGATGCCGCGGGCGAGCTCGAGGGGCCCCGACCCGTCGGGCGCCGGGTCGCCGGCGCGGACCTCGGCGGCCTCCACGGTGCCGTCGCCGCTGAAGTCGCGGCCCGCCACGAGGTCGAACACGTGGCGCCCGGCCTCGTCGGCACCGGTGATCCACCGGGTCCCGCTGACGACGCGCGGGTCGAGCAGGTAGCGGACCGCGGACCGCACCTCGCCGGACTCGACGTCGGTGACCTGCTTGCCCTGAGGGCCCAGGACGCCCGGGCCGATGTAGCCCTTGACGAGCTCGGGGTGCGCGGCGAAGTCGGCCTCCGAAGCCGGCTCGACCTCCGCCGGCGCCATCGCCGCCTCCAGCCGCTTCACGTCCACCTCGCGGTCCCCCGGCACGCCGACCACGACGAGCTCCCGGCGTCCGCCGGGGTGGGTCGCAGCGAGCACCACGTTCTTCAGGGTGTCCGCCCCGGTCCAGGCGCGGTCCGGCCGCAGGTGGTGGGCGTTGGCGAAGTCGACCAGCGTCTCGATCGTCGGGGTGTCCGGGGTGTCCTCGACGTGGGCCGCCGGGGCGTCGTCGAAGGGCACCGGGTCGGGCACCGGCGTCGAGACCGCCTCCACGTTGGCCGCGTAGCCGCCGCCGGAGCGCACGAAGGTGTCCTCCCCGATCGGGGACGGGGAGAGGAACTCCTCGGACCGGGACCCGCCCATCGCCCCGGAGGTCGCCGCGACGATCACGTAGTCGAGCCCGAGCCGGTCGAAGATCCGCCGGTAGGCGCCCCGCTGCTTCTCGTAGGCCGTCGCCAGACCCTCGTCGTCGAGGTCGAAGGAGTAGGCGTCCTTCATGATGAACTCGCGGCCCCGGATGAGACCGGCGCGGGGACGCGCCTCGTCACGGTACTTCGTCTGGATCTGGTAGAGGGCCAGCGGCAGGTCCTTGTACGAGGAGTACAGGTCCTTGACCAGGAGTGTGAACATCTCCTCGTGGGTGGGCGCCAGGAGGTAGTCCGCGTCCTTGCGGTCCTTGAGCCGGAACAGGTTGGGCCCGTACTCGTTCCACCGGCCCGTCGCCTCATACGGCTCGCGCGGCAGCAGCGCCGGGAAGTGGACCTCCTGCGCACCGATCGCGTCCATCTCCTCGCGCACGACGGCCTCGATCTTCGCGAGCACGCGCAGCCCGAGCGGCAGCCACGAGTACACGCCCGGGGCGGCACGCCGGATGTACCCGGCACGGACCAGCAACCGGTGGCTGGCGACCTCGGCGTCGGCGGGATCCTCGCGCAGGGTACGCACGAACAGGGAGGACAGGCGCAGCAGGTCACCGCTGCGGTGGGACGCGATCGACATGGGGCACAGCCTAACGGCGCGCACCGGCCGGATCGGCGACACTGGGACCATGCCGGAGCTGCCGGAGGTGGAGGCGCTGGCCCGCTTCCTGGACGGACGGACGCGGGGCCGCACGATCGAGGCCGCCGACGTCGGGGCCGTCGCCGCGCTCAAGACCTACGACCCGCCGCTGTCGGCCCTGGTCGGCCGGTCGGTGCACGGCTGGTCACGGCGGGGCAAGTGGCTCGTGCTCGCCACCGACGGCCCGTCGCTGGCGGTGCACCTGGCCCGCGGCGGCTGGGTCCGCTGGCGGGAGCAGGCACCGACCACGCCGGTCCGGCCCCGGCTGGGCGGCGGGTCGCGCGGGGCGTCGCTCACGCTCCGCCTCCGGTTCGACGACGGCGCCGGCGCCGACGTGGCCGAGGCCGGTACCCGTCGACGCGTCGCCGTGCACGTCGTCGAGGACGCGGAGGCGGTGGAGGCGATCCGCACGCTCGGTGTCGAGCCGCTGTCCGAGGACTTCACGGCGGACGTGCTGGGCGAGCTGCTGCGGGCCCGCAACCAGCAGGTGAAGGGGCTGCTGCGCGATCAGCGCGCGATCGCCGGGATCGGCAACGCCTACTCCGACGAGATCCTGCACACCGCCCAGGTGTCCCCCTTCGCGCTGACGCGGTCGTTCGACGACGACGCCGTCGACGCCCTGCACCGGGCCGTCGTGGACACGCTCACGGCCGCGGTGGCCGCCGCGGAGGGTCGTCCGGCGGCCGAGCTGAAGGACGCCAAGCGCCGCGGCATGCAGGTGCACGGACGGACCGGGCAGACGTGCCCGGTGTGCGGCGACGTGGTGCGCGAGGTCTCGTTCGCCGACCGCTCGCTGCAGTACTGCGCGACCTGCCAGACCGGGGGGCACGTGCTCGCCGACCGGCGCATGTCGCGGCTGCTGCGGTAGCGCGGCCTCAGAACAGGACGGTGGCGAACGTCCCGACCTGGGTGAACCCCACCCGACGGTACGTGGCGAGCGCCGGGGCGTTGAACCCGTTGACGTACAGCGACACCACCGGTGCGACGTGCTGCCGCGTCAGGGCGACGACGGCGGCCATGCCGGACGCGGCGAGTCCCCGCCCGCGCAGCTCCGGGTCGACCCACACGCCCTGGACCTGCGCCACGCCACCCGCCACCGCGCCCAGCTCGGCCTTGAACACCACCCGCGGCGCCCCGGTGTCGTCCGGGTCGATCCGGACGTAGGAGCGTCGTTCGGCGATGAGCGCGCGCACCCGGGCCGCGTAGGCGCTGCCGCCCCCCGCCACCGGGGAGTACCCGACCTCCTCGGTGAACATCCGCACGCAGGCGGGCAGCACCAGGTCGAGCTCGGAGAGGTCGGAGACCCGGACCCGGGGGTCGGGGTCGATCTGCGGGTCGTGGTCGAGCACCAGCGACGGCTGGTCGGTACGCACCTCGCGCGGGGGCGGCCACACCGGGGAGAGCAGCTCCCAGAGCCGCAGGGTGGTCCGCCGCTCCCCCACGATCGAGCTGGAGCGCCGACCCTGCTCCCGCGCGACGGCGGCGAACGCGGCCACGGCGTCGTCGGCGTCGGAGCGGTCCAGCGCCGACGGCACGACGGGCACGAGGTTCGCCCCGGCCCAGCACACGGCGCGCAGGTCACCTGCCGCCGGGTAGCCCCAGACCTGGCCGCCGGCCGCTGCCAGCCCCACGTGCAGGGCGATGTCGAGCCGGGCCGCGGCGAGCACGCCCGTGACAGGTTCCCGCGCGCAGACCCGTCGGGCCTCGACCAGGTCCTCCGCCCCGAGGACCCGCGCCCCGGCGCCACCCCCGTCACCGGGCGCGGGCGACCGGCTGCGCAGCGCCGGTCGCCATCCCATCGCGTGCTCCCCTCGGCCGTCGCCCTCGTGCGTGACTAGCCCACCGTGACCACGGCACCGGCCTGGTCGTCGTTCTCGGGGGCGTCCATCGTCTCGGCGATGCGGTTCGCCTCCTCGATGAGGGTCTCGACGATCTGCGCCTCGGGGACGGTCTTGATGACCTCGCCCTTGACGAAGATCTGCCCCTTGCCGTTCCCGGAGGCGACGCCGAGGTCCGCCTCGCGCGCCTCACCGGGACCGTTGACGACACAGCCCATGACCGCCACCCGCAGCGGCACCGCCATGCCCTCCAGCCCGGCGGTCACCTTGTCGGCCAGCTCGTAGACGTCCACCTGGGCACGGCCGCAGGACGGGCAGGAGACGATCTCCAGCTTGCGGGGCCGCAGGTTGAGCGACTGCAGGATCTGCGTGCCGACCTTGACCTCCTCGACCGGCGGGGCCGACAGCGACACGCGGATGGTGTCGCCGATCCCCTGGCTGAGCAGGGCGCCGAACGCCGTGGCGGACTTGATCGTGCCCTGGAAGGCGGGGCCGGCCTCGGTGACGCCGAGGTGCAGCGGCCAGTCGCCCCGCTGCGAGAGCAGCTCGTAGGCGCGCACCATGACGACCGGGTCGTTGTGCTTCACGGAGATCTTGAAGTCGTGGAAGTCGTGCTCCTCGAACAGGCTCGCCTCCCAGACCGCGGACTCGACGAGCGCCTCCGGGGTCGGCTTGCCGTACTTCTCCAGCAGCCGCTTGTCCAGGGAGCCGGCGTTGACGCCGATGCGCAGCGACGTGCCGTGGTCCTTCGCCGCCTGGGCGATCTCCTTGACCTGGTCGTCGAACTTCTTGATGTTGCCCGGGTTCACACGCACGGCGGCGCAGCCGGCCTCGATGGCGGCGAACACGTACTTGGGCTGGAAGTGGATGTCTGCGATCACGGGGATCTGCGACTTCTTCGCGATGATCGGCAGCGCCTCGGCGTCGTCCTGCGTCGGGCAGGCGACGCGCACGATGTCGCAGCCGGCGGCCGTCAGCTCCGCGATCTGCTGGAGGGTGCCGTTGATGTCGGTGGTCTTGGTCGTCGTCATCGACTGGACGCTGATCGGGGCGTCGCCACCGACGTAGACGTCACCGACCTTGATCTTGCGGGTCTTCCGCCGCGGGGCGAGCGTGGGCGCGGGGGGTGCGGGCATGCCGAGGTTCACTGCAGTCACCACGCCAGTATCGCGCGGTTTTGCCCGTGCTGTGCACCGCCGACCCGGTCACGCCCTGATGGTCACCGGATCACCACGCCGTGCTCGCGATCAGAACAGCCGGACGGGATCGACCAGATCGGCCACCATGAGCACGGCACCGACACCGATGAGGAGCACGAACACCACGTAGGCCACGGGCATCATGCGGGCGACGTCCGCCGGTCCCGGCAGCGCGTGCCCCCGCACCCGGGCGACCGTGCGCCGGCCGCCCTCGTAGAGCGCGTTCGCCACGTGGCCGCCGTCCAGGGGCAGCAGCGGGATGAGGTTGAACATGAACAGCGCCACGTTCAACGAGGCGAGCAGCATGAGCATCAGCTGGACGCGGGCGAGCACGGAGTAGTCCTCGGCCCCCGCGGTGTCCACGGCCGCGCGCCCCACGCCGACCACGGACATCACCGAGTCCTGCGAGCGCGGCGCGTCGGTGAACGCCTCGTAGGCGGCGTCGTACACCCGCACCGGCAGGCTGACGATCGCCTTGGCGGTCTCCGAGGTCTGCAACCAGATCGCCTCGGGGACCGACGAGACCGGCAGCGCCTGCCGCTCCACGCTCGACGTCACGCCCAGCAGCGCGCCGTCGACCAGCACCGGCTCGCCGTCCGCGTCGAGGACGGGGTAGCCGTCGGCGTCGGTCTGCGGCCGCTCTGCCGGGGTCGGGGTGACGGTCAAGGTGACCTGCGCGCCGTCCCGCTCGACGACCATCGGCACGGGCTCCCCCGCCGCGTCGTTGATCATCCCGACGAGCTGGTTCCAGTCCTCGACGGGCTCCCCGTCGAAGGCGACGACCTCGTCCCCGGACTCGACCCCGGCGGACGCCGCGGCGGTGTCGTCGCCGACCTGCGCGACGGTCGTCGTCGCGGTGGGCATGCCGATCGCCAGGAAGACCACCGCGAGCAGCACCACGGCGATGACGAGGTTCATCACGGGCCCGCCCAGCATCACCACCAGCTTCTTGGGGGTGGAGAGCCGGTAGAACGCGCGGTGCTCCTCGCCGGGCCGGATCTCGGAGACGCTGGCGTCGCGAGCGTCGGCGATCACCTGACCGAAGAACCCTTCGCGCGGGCGGCGGCCCGCCGGCGCGGGGGGCATCATGCCGACGAGGCGCACGTAGCCGCCCAGCGGGATCGCCTTGAGGCCGTACTCGGTCTCGCCCTTGCGGCGCGACCACAGGGTCGGGCCGAACCCGACCATGTACTCGCTGACCCGGACGCCGAACTTCTTGGCGGGCACCATGTGCCCCACCTCGTGCAGGGCGATCGAGACGAGGATGCCGACCACGATGACGACGATGCCGACGACGAGAGGAAGGATGTCCACCCCAGCAGCCTAGGCGACCTTCCTGGGAGGTCGCTGTCCGGTCCGGCGGCCCCCGCCGCGCCTCAGCGGCGGGAGAGCAGCTCGTCCGCCCGGGCGCGCGCCCAGGTCTCGGTCTCCTCGACGTCCTGGAGAGTGACGTCCGCCGCTGCCGCGCCCTCGTGCTCGCCAAGAACCCGTTCGACGGTGCCCACGATGTCGAGGAACCCGATCCGCCCGTCGAGGAAGGCGGCGACGCCCTGCTCGTTGGCGGCGTTGTAGACCGCCGGGTGGGTGGCGGAGGCAGCGGCCGCCGCCCGCGCCAGCCCGACGGCCGGGAAGGTGTGCTCGTCCAGCGGCTCGAAGGTCCAGCTCGCCGCCTGCGTCCAGTCGCACGGCGGCGAGACGACGTCGAGGCGCTCGGGCCACGACAGGCCCAGCGCGATGGGCAGGCGCATGTCCGGCGGCGAGGCCTGCGCGATCGTCGAGCCGTCGCGGAACTCGACCATCGAGTGCACCACCGACTGCGGGTGCACGACGACGGTGATGTCGTCGGTGGGCACGTCGAACAGCAGGTGCGCCTCGATGAGCTCGAGGCCCTTGTTCATCAGCGACGCCGAGTTCACCGTGACCACCGGTCCCATCGCCCACGTCGGGTGGGCGAGCGCCTGGTCCGCGGTCACGGTCCGGATCTCGTCACGGGTCCGGCCGCGGAACGGCCCGCCGGAGGCCGTCAGGACGATCCGGCGGACCTCCTCGCGCGCCCCGCCACGCAACGCCTGCGCGATGGCGGAGTGCTCGGAGTCGACCGGCACGATCTGGCCGGGGGCAGCGGCCGCCTTGACGAGCGCGCCGCCGACCACCAAGGACTCCTTGTTCGCCAGCGCCAGGGTCGACCCCGCCGCCAGGGCGGCCAGGGTGGGACGCAGGCCGACGGACCCGGTGATGCCGTTGAGCACGACGTCGCTGCCGCGTCCGGCCACCTCGGCGGCGGCCTGCGGACCGGCCAGCACCTCGACCTCGGCCGCGCCGGGCCCCATGGCTCCGCGCAGGGCCTCGCGCAGCGCGTCCGCTCGGCCGGCGTCGGCCACCGCGACGGCACGCACCCCGTACCGGGCCGCCTGGGCGGCCAGGGTGTCCACGTCGGACCCTCCGGCGCTGAGCGCCTCGACGACGAAGCGGCCCGGGTGGGCGTCGACGACGTCGAGGGCCTGCGTGCCGATCGATCCGGTGGAACCGAGCAGGGTCAGGGTGCGTGCGGCGTGGGGCATGGCCCCATCATCCCAGGTCACTCGACCCCGAGGAGCACCTCGATCGCCCGGGCCAGGAACTTGTCCACGGGCCCTTCGGCGTAGGCGTCCTTGCCCTTGGCGCGGCTGAACGTGGCCGACCGGAGCTCGGCCGCCGTCAGCGGCTCCTGGCGGTCGAAGTACCCCACGAGCCGGTCGCACAGCGCGTCGACGTCGTCCATGTCGTAGCCCTGCTGGCCGCGCTCGGCCGGGGCGAACTTCTGACCGTCGGGACGTCCCAGGCGGCCGTACAGCGTGCGGGCCCGCTCGGCCAGCGCGGCCATCCAGGCCTCCTGCCCGTGGCCGTTGACGAAGTCGGCCCGCTGCCGGGCGATGAAGGCGCCCTCCAGGCGGTCCAGGGCCGCGTCGACCTCATGGGTGTTGTAGCCACCGCGCACCAGGTCGAAGGTGGACGCCGCGACGTCCGCGTTCGTCATCGGCTCGGGGGTCTGCCCCTCGTACGCCTGACGGGCGTGGTCGAAGAACTCGTCGACCTCGTCCGGGTCGTACCCCTGTCGCATCTTCGACACGGTGGAAAAGAGCGTGCTCACTCGTCGTCGTCCTCCTCGGCGGCCAGCTGCCCGCAGGCGCCGTCGATGTCGCTCCCGCGGGTGTCACGGATCGTGGTCGGGATTCCGTGCCCGCGCAATCGTGCCACGAACTCGTCCTCCACGGAACGGTCGGACGCCGTCCAGATCGAGCCGGGGGTCGGGTTGAGCGGGATCGGGTTGACGTGCACCCAGCCCCTGCCGCGGGCGTTGAGCTTCTCCGCGAGCAGGTCGGCACGCCAGCCGTGGTCGTTCATGTCCTTGATGAGCGCGTACTCGATGGACACGCGCCGGCCGGTCACCTCGTAGTAGTGCCGCGCAGCGTCGATCGCCTCGTCGACGCTCCAGCGCGTGTTGATCGGCACCAGCTCGCTGCGCAGGTCGTCGTCCGGCGCGTGCAGCGACAGGGCGAGCGTGACGGGGATGCCGAGGTCGGCGAGCTTGCGCATCGCGGGCACCAGACCGACGGTCGACACGGTGATGTTGCGCGCCGACATGCCGAACCCCTCGGGGGCGGGCGCCACCAGGGCCTTGACCGTCTCGATGACGGCGCGCGGGTTCGCCAGCGGCTCCCCCATCCCCATGAACACGAGGTTGTTCAGGCGGGCGGGGCCGCCCGGGATCTCCCCGCGGTCCAGCGCACGGAAGGCGTCCCGGACCTGCTCGAGGATCTCGGCCGTCGACAGGTTGCGGGTCAGCCCGAGCTGACCTGTGGCGCAGAACGGGCACGCCATGCCGCACCCCGCCTGCGAGGACACGCACAGCGTGGTCCGGTGCGGATAGCGCATCAGCACCGACTCGACCTTGGCGTCGTCGAACAGGTGCCACAACGTCTTGACGGTGGTGCCGCCGTCGGCCTCCATCCGCCGGGTGGGGCGGATCAGCGGCGGGAACATCGTCTCCGCCAGCTGGTCCCGGGTGGCCTTGGGCAGGTCGGTCATCTCCGACGGGTCGGAGGTGAAGTGCGTGAAGTAGTGCGCGGCGAGCTGCTTGGCGCGGAACGGCTTCTCGCCCATCTCGGCGACCGAGGCGACGCGCTCGGCGGGGGTGAGGTCCGCGAAGTGCTTCGGCGGCTTGCCGCGACGGCGGGGCGCCATCTGCAGCGGCATCGGCGCGGTCTCGTCGGAGGGGCGCACCGCGGGGATGCCGAGGTCGGCGCCGGCCCCGGTGGGGGCGTTCGGTGGTGCCATGAGTAGTTCCTTCGCAGCTCAGACCGTGGCGGCCATGACCAGGTAGACGAACGGGGCGGTGACGACCAGGGAGTCCAGGCGGTCGAGGACGCCGCCGTGGCCGGGCAGCAGCGACCCCATGTCCTTCAGGTCGAGATCACGCTTGATCAGGGACTCCGCCAGGTCGCCGGCCGTCGCGGTGACCGCGGTGAGGACGCCGAGGCCGATGCCGAGCCACCACGGGGCGTCCAGCACGAACAGCGCTCCGACGATCCCCACCGTGGTGGTCAGGGCCACCGAGCCGGCCAGCCCCTCCCAGCTCTTCTTGGGACTGACCGAGGGTGCCATGGGATGGCGCCCGAAGAACACCCCGGAGGCGTAGCCGCCGACGTCGTTCGCGACGGCCAGCAGGACGAAGAGCGCCACCCGCAGCTCGCCGTCCGGCTGGTCCAGGATGAGCATCACGAAGCCCGCCATGAACGGCAGGTACGTCGCGGCGAACACGCCGGCGGCCGCGTCCCGCAGCGCTCGTGGGCCGGAGCCGTCCAGCACCCGCCAGACCACGACCGCGCCGACGGTGAGCATGAACGCCACCAGCAGCGCCTCGGGCCCGGCGGCGTACGCCGACACGGCCATGCCGGCCCCGCCCACGAGCAGCGGGGTCAGCGGGATCTGGATCGCACGCCGGGCGAAGGCGACGCGCAGCTCCCACAGGGCTGCGCTCTGGGCCACGACCGCGAACGCCACGAAGGGCTCGGGCCGGAACCAGAGCGAGGCGGCGAGCAGCAGGAGCAGCCCGAGCCCGACCGCGACGGCGGCGGGGAGGTTGCGTCCGGCTCGGGACGGCCGGCGCTGCGCGTCGACGGGGGACATCAGACCTCGAGCAGCTCGCTCTCCTTGTGGGCGAGCAGCTGGTCCACGAGGTCGACGTGCTTCTTGGTCAGCGCCTCGAGCTCCTTCTCCGCGCGGGCACCCTCGTCCTCACCGACCTCGCCGTCCTTGACCGCCTTGTCGATCTGCTCCTTGGCCTTGCGGCGCACGCCACGCACGGAGATGCGCGCGTCCTCGGCCTTGGTCTTGGCGAGCTTGACGTAGTCGCGGCGACGCTCCTCGGTCAGCGTCGGCATGACGACGCGGATCGTGTTGCCGTCGTTGGACGGGTTCACACCGAGGTCGGACTCGCGCAGCGTCTTCTCGATCGCCGACATCGAGCTCTTGTCGAACGGGGAGATGAGGACGGTCCGCCCGTCGGGGATGTTGAAGGACGCCAGCTGCTGCAGGGGCGTCGGCGCGCCGTAGTAGTCCACCTCGAGCGAGGAGAACATGCCGGCGTTCGCGCGACCGGTCCGGATCGCACCGAACTGCTCCTTGGCGAACTCGATCGCCGTGTCCATCTTCTCCTCGGCCTCGAGGAGGGTGTCGTCGATCACCCGGGTGCTCCTTGCTCGTGATGGTTAGGGGGGTCGGTGCACGCTCAGCGGGTGGTGACGGAGGTCCCGATCTTCTCGCCGAGCAGTGCACGGGTCACGTTACCGGTCTCCTCCAGGCCGAAGACACGCATGTGCACGTCGTTGTCCCGGCACATCGACAGGGCCGTGGCGTCCATCACGTTCAGTCCGCGCACGAGGGCGTCCGTGTAGGTGAGGTGCTCGAGCCGCTCGGCCGACGCGTCGGTGCGGGGGTCGGCGGTGTAGACACCGTCGACGCCGTTCTTGCCCATGAGAACCTCGTCGCAGTGCGTCTCCAGGGCGCGCTGCACCGAGACCGTGTCGGTGGAGAAGTACGGCATGCCGGCGCCGGCGCCGAAGATGACCACGCGACCCTTCTCCAGGTGGCGCATGGCACGCAGCGGGATGTACGGCTCGGCGACCTGGCCCATCGTGATCGCCGTCTGGACCCGCGTCTTGACGCCGTCCTGCTCGAGGAAGTCCTGCAGCGCCAGACAGTTCATCACCGTGCCCAGCATGCCCATGTAGTCCGCGCGGGCCCGGTCCAGACCGGCACGGGACAGCTCGGCGCCGCGGAAGAAGTTCCCGCCGCCGACGACGATGGCGACCTGCACGCCCTGGCGCACGGCCTCGCCGATCTCCTGGGCGACCCGGCGCACGACGTCGCTGGCCAGACCGACGGCGCCGCCGCCGAACGTCTCACCGGACAGCTTGAGCAGCACCCGCCGGGTGTCGGCGTCCTTCGGCGGGACGTGCCCGGTCACGATCTGGTCCTGGTCGAAGTGCGTCATGCCACCGTCCGTCTCGTCGTCGTCCGGGTCGCCCCGTACGGGTCCCTCTCCTGGCGCATCCTGGCATCGGATGCCGTCGTCCGCCCGGGGAGGTACCGGGAGCGGACGCACGACGGCCCGGCCGCATCCGTCGCCGGTGCGGCCGGGCCGTGGTCACATCAGTTGCCGACGCGGAAGCGCACGAAGCCGAGCAGCTGGCCGCCCGCCGCCTCGACGTGCTTGCCGACGGTCGTCTTGGTGTCCTTCGCCAGCGGCTGGTCCACCAGCACGGCCTCCTTGAAGAAGCCGTTGAGGCGACCCTCGACGATCTTCGGCAGCGCGGCCTCGGGCTTGCCCTCGGCGATCGACCGCTCGCGGGCGATCTCGCGCTCCTTCTCGACGATGTCCGCGGGGACGTCGTCGCGGGTCAGGTACTGCGGGGCCAGCGCGGCGATGTGCTGGGCCACGTCCTTGGCGACCTCCTCGCCCGCGGCGTCCGTCACGACCAGGACGCCGATCGACGGCGGCAGGTCCTTGGCGGTCTTGTGCAGGTAGGCGGTGACCTTCGGGCCCTCGACGCGCGCGACGCGGCGCAGCACGACCTTCTCGCCCATGGTGGCGCCCTGGGCGGCGATCGTGTCGGCGACCGTGCTGTCACCGGCCGGGGCGGCCAGGGCCGACTCGGCGTCGGTGGCACCGGCGGCCGCGGCGGCCTGCAGCACCGTGTCGGCCAGCGCGACGAAGTTCTCGTTCTTGACGACGAAGTCCGTCTCCGCGTTCAGCTCGACCATCGTGGCGACCTGGCCATCGGCAGCGTCGGTGATCGTCGCCGCGACGAGACCCTCGGAGGCGGTGTTGCCCTCGCGCTTGGCCGCCTTGGCCAGGCCCTTCTTGCGGATGATCTCGATGGCCTGGTCCGTGTTGCCGTCGGCCGCGTCGAGCGCCTTCTTGACGTCGAGCATGCCGGCGCCGGTGCGCTCACGCAGGGCCTTGATGTCAGCGGCGGTGTAGTTCGCCATGGGGGATGTCCTCCGTGCTGGTGTGCGGTGGGCGGTGAGGCGGGGGGGGGGGGGGGGGGGGGGGCGCGCCCCCCCCCCCCCCCCCCCGCGGCTCACTCGGACTTCTCGGTCTTGGCCTCGGCCTCGGGCTCGGCCACGGCGACGGCCTCGGCGGCCGGAGCGGCGTCGGCACCCGGGGCGACGGCGTCACCGGCGCCCGTGGCACCCTCGCTCGCGGCGGCGCCCTCGGCCGGCGCGACCGGCTGCGCGGCGTCGGCGGCCTGGTCGCCCTCGGCGCCGGCGAGGAGCTCGCGCTCCCACTCGGCCAGCGGCTCGGACTCCTCGGTGGTCGCCTCGCCCTTCTTGCCGGAGGCGCGCTGCATGAGGCCCTCGGCGGCCGCGTCGGCGATGACCCGCGTCAGCAGCGTGACGGAGCGGATCGCGTCGTCGTTGCCCGGGATCGCGTAGTCGACCAGGTCGGGGTCGCAGTTGGTGTCGAGGATCGCCACGACGGGGATGCCCAGCTTGCGGGCCTCGTCGACGGCGAGGTGCTCCTTGTTGGTGTCCACGATCCACACGGCCGACGGCGTCTTGGCCATGTCGCGGATACCGCCCAGCGTGCGCGAGAGCTTGTCCTTCTCGCGGCGCAGGACGAGGAGCTCCTTCTTCGTCAGGCCGGAGCCGGCGACGTCGTCGAAGTCGATCTCCTCGAGCTCCTTGAGGCGCTGGAGACGCTTGTGCACGGTGGTGAAGTTGGTCAGCATGCCGCCGAGCCAACGGTGGTTGACGTAGGGCATGCCGACGCGGGACGCCTGCTCGGCGATGGCCTCCTGGGCCTGCTTCTTGGTGCCGACGAACAGGATCGTGCCGCCGTGGGCGACCGTCTCCTTGACGAACTCGTAGGAGCGGTCGATGTACGACAGCGACTGCTGCAGGTCGACGATGTAGATGCCGTTGCGCTCGGTGAAGATGAAGCGCTTCATCTTCGGGTTCCAACGGCGGGTCTGGTGCCCGAAGTGGACACCGCTCTCGAGGAGCTGACGCATGGTCACGACGGCCATGGCTGGTCCTTTCGCCGTGCGGTCCGGGATCCACCCGGTGCCGCACGCATCGGGCGACCGCCGACGTCGTCGACGGTCGCAGGTGCTTCGGTTGTCGGTGGTGGGCATCGGGCCCGACCACCCCTGGCGCCACGCCGCCCCGGCACCGCACCCGTGGGATGCGGACCGCTGCCGTGGTGGCGGTGCCCGTCGATCCCTGGGGGACCGTGCCGGGCACCACGTGACGCGCGATGTCGACCCTCCGCGCCGGACCGCGTCTCGCGCACGCGTCGACGACGCGAGGAACGAGGCGGGAGCGGACACGACTGGTCGCAGCCAGCAGTCTACCCGACACGACCGCGACCGACGGACGGTCGCCGGGGTGTTCTCGCGCACGTCGGCGGCCACGCCCCGTCCGCCTCGTCCACAGTCGCCGGGAGGCGGCGGAGCGTCGGCGGGCCCCGCCACGGCACGGTGTCGTCATGGCTCCGCACCGCCCCCCGCCCCGCCGCGCACGAGGACGCACCACGGTGTCGCGCGCGGCGGTGGTGGTCCTGCTGCCGGCGCTCGTCCTCGGGGTCGTACCGGCCGGCCCCGCCCCCACGCCGTCGGCCGCCGCGTCGCGCACCGGCGCCGCCCTCTCCCCCGGGCTCGTCTCCTCGCCCCTGCCCGCCGGGCCGTGGGAGCTCCCACGCCCGGGTCCGGTGCTGGCGCACGCCGACCTGCCGGCCGAGCCGTGGCGACCCGGTCACCGGGGCGTCGACCTGCCGGCCGACCCCGGCGACCCGGTCCGGGCGCCCGCGACGGGCCGGGTCGTCTTCGCCGGCCGGGTCGGCGACAAACCCGTGGTCGTGGTCCGTCACGGGGAGCTGCGGTCGACGTTCGAACCCGCGACCGCGCTCGGCGCGGTGGGCGACCACGTCGACCGCGGCTCACCCGTCGCCGTCGTCGCCGCGGACGCCCGGTCGCACTGCGGCCGGCAGGGTTGCCTGCACTGGGGCGTCCGGCGCGGTGACCGCTACCTCGACCCGCTGCTCCTCGTCGGCCTCGCGGCACCCGTGGTGCTGCTGCCGCGACGGTGAACAGCTCGCCGGCCCCTCACGCCCGGGGGAACGCCTGCTCGAAGACCCGGCGCAGCCGCTCGGCGTCCACGTGCGTGTAGCGCTGCGTCGTGCCCAGGTCGGCGTGGCCCAGCACCTCCTGCACCGAGCGCAGGTCGGACCCGCCGGCCAGCAGGTGCGTCGCGGCCGAGTGCCGCAGGGCGTGCGGCGCGACGTCGTCGACCTCGGCCCGGTCCGCCAGCCGGTGCACGGCGTCGCGGGCCTGGCGCTGTCCCCAGCGGCCGCCGCGGTCGCCGAGGAAGAGCGCCGTCGGGGAGTCCGCCCGGACGAGCTCCGGCCGTCCCTCGGCGAGCCACGCCCGCAGCGCCCGCGCCGCGGGGACACCGAAGGGGACGACACGCTCCTTGCCCCCCTTGCCGAGCACCCGCACGATCCGTTCGGCGACGTCCACGTCCGTGGTGTCGACCGCCGTGAGCTCGCCCACGCGAATGCCGGACCCGTAGAGGAGCTCGGCCGCCGCCCACGCCCGCAACGCGGCCGGCCGGTCCTCCGGCTCGGCCTCCTCCGCGTCCGATCGCGCGGTGTCGAGCAATCGGGCGGCGGCCTGCGTCGACAGCACGGTCGGCAGCGTCCGCGGAACGCGCGGGTTGGCCAGCCGCGCCGACGGGTCGTGGGCGAGGAGTCCCTCGTGGTGCGCCCAGCGCAGGAAGGCCCGCGCCGCCGCGCCCCGGCGGGCCAGGGTCGCCCGGGCCAGGCCGCGGTCCGCCTGGGCACCCAGCCAACCGCGCAGCATCGTCAGGTCGACCCCGTCCAGGCCGGCCGCACCGTGCCGGACGGCGTACCGGAGCAGCGCGGTGACGTCGGCGCGGTAGGCGCGACGGGTGTGCGCCGAGTGTCCCTGCCGCGTGGCCAGGTGCCGCGAGAAGTCGTCCACCGCGCCGGCGAGCGCGGTGGGCAGCGGCGGGACGTCCGGGTCGGTCATCGGGGTCAGTCTGCCCCGCCACGGCACGGTGACGCCGCAGGTCGTCCGGCGTTTCCTCCCGTGGACGCCGCGAGCCTCGGACCTCACCGGACCCACGACCACCGACCCGCGTCGCAGCGTGCCAGTCCGCGGCGCTCGAACCCTCCCAGCAGCGTCAGCACCCGTCGGGGGGAGAGCCCGGCGCTGCGGGCGAGACCGTCGACCGTGGCGCCTGAGCGCAGGGGCAGGGCGTCCCGCAGCATCCGCTCGTCCGGCCCGAGCTCGCCGAGGAGGTCGTCGCCGTCCGCCGGGCCGTCGGGCTCGGCGTCATGGCCGATCCGGCCGGCCAGCTCGGCCACCTCCGCCGCCGAGGTCACGCAGACGGCGGCGCCGTCCCGCAGCAGGCCGTGGCACCCCGCGGACGCCATCGACGTCACCGGTCCCGGCACCGCTCCGAGCGGGCGCAGCAGATCCGCCGCCCGGCGCGCCGTCGACAGCGCGCCCGACCTTCGGGCCGCCTCCACGACGACGGTGGCCCTCGTCAGCGCCGCGATGAGCCGGTTGCGGGCGAGGAACCGCTGACGAAAGGGCGCCGACCCCGGCGGGACCTCGCTGAGCACCGCACCGCCGTCGTCGACCGTGCGGCGCAGCAACCCGTCGTTGCCCTGGGGGTAGTACCGGTCCACACCCCCGGCGAGCACGGCGCAGGTGGTCCCGGCGGCCGCGAGCGCCCCGCGGTGCGCGGAGGCGTCGATGCCGTACGCGCCGCCGGACACGACCGTGAACCCCCGGTCGGCGAGCCCCGCGGCGAGCTCCTCGGTGACACGCTCGCCGTACCTGGTCGAGGCGCGCGACCCGACCAGCGCCACCGATCGCTCGGCCCAGGCGGCCACGTCGGCACGTCCGCGCACCCACAGGGCGAACGGCGCCGTCGGGCCGAGGTCCGCGAACGCGGCCGGCCAGTGCGGGTCGTCCCGGGTGACGAGCGCTCCACCGCACCGCTCGAGGACCCGGAGCTCGCGGCGCGGGTCGAGGCTGTCCAGTCGGGGTGCCCAGCGCCGGACGGCGGCAGCGAGCCGCGACACCGCGTCGGCTCCGTCCCGGACACCCGGGGACGGGCCACCCGGCACCGTCGGCGACTCCGGGAGGGGCAGCCGGTCGATCCGGGCGGCCCGCCGCGCCCCGGCCGGGTCGGTCGCGGCGTCGACGAGCCAGCGCAGCGCGCCGGCGGCACCGAGGTGCTCGACGAGTGCGCCGGCCACGACGTCCCCGGGTTCGGCGACCCGGCTCCAGGCGGCGGCCGCCAGCACCGGGTCGTCGAGGTCGAAGCGCACGGCGGGCCGGGACGGCGACGTGGAGCCGCGGTGCGGTTCAGCCACGGGGTCCTGCCGATCTGAGCGCCAGCGCGGTGTCCACGTCGGCCCGGCCGGGCAGGTCGCGCCCGTCGAGGTCGGCCACGGTCCACGCGACGCGCAGCACCCGGTGGGCGCCGCGCAGGGACAGCCCGCCGTCGTCGACCAGCCGTTCGACGGGACCGAGCACGGCGCGTTCCTTCCCCAGCCTGTCGTGCAGCCAGGGTCCGGGCAGCTCGGCGTTGGTGCGCCACGGGGTGCCGCGCAGCCGCTCCCGGGCCCGCCCACGCGCGACGGCGACACGGTCCGCGACGACGCGGGTCGACTCACCCGCCCCGCCGAGCAGTCGGTCGGCACGGCTGGGGCCCGTGACGTGCACCCGGAGGTCCACCCGGTCGAGCAGAGGGCCGGAGAGTCGCGCCAGGTAGCGACGTCGCGCGGTCACCGTGCACGTGCAGTCCTGGCCGGCACGGGTGTCGGACATGCCGCACGGGCAGGGGTTGGCGGCGAGCACGAGCTGGAACCGGGCCGGGTAGCGGGCGGCGCCCCCGCTGCGGTGGAGCACCAGCTCACCGGACTCCAGGGGCTGCCGCAGGGTCTGCAGCACCCGGGGCGAGAACTCGGGCGCCTCGTCGAGGAAGAGCACACCCCGATGCGCCCGGGACACGGCTCCCGGGCGGGCCACACCGGTCCCGCCACCGGCGATGGCCGCGGGCGTGGCCGTGTGGTGCGGGTCCTCGAAGGGCGGACGCCGCACGAGCCCGCCGCCGGGGTCGAACGTGCCGGCCACCGAGTGCACGCCCGTGACCTCGACGGCCTCGGCCTCGGTGAGGTCGGGCAGGATGCCCGGCAGCCGGGCGGCGAGCATCGTCTTGCCCGCGCCGGGCGGGCCGACCATGGCCAGGTGGTGGCCGCCGGCCGCGGCGATCTCCAGCGCGGTGCGCGCCTCGACCTGGCCGACGACGTCGGCGAGGTCCTGATCGGCCCGCGGCGGCGCCACCGACCGCACGGGGACCACGGGCTCGACGGTGCGGTGGTGACGCAGGCGGCCACCGTGGCGGAGCACGACGTCGCCGAGGTGCGCCGCTCCGTGGACGCGCGCCCCGGGGACGAGCGCGGCCTCGGCCGCGTCCCCGGCCGCGACGACGACGTCCCGCAGCCCGGCGGCGACGGCGGCCGCGACCGCCGGAAGCACCCCGCGCACGGGCTGGAGGCGACCGTCCAGTCCCAGCTCGGCCAGGTGCAGCACCCGCGCGACGCGGGCGGCCGGCACCACCCCGTGGCCGGCGAGGACGGCCACGGCGATCGCGAGGTCGAAGCCGGAGCCCGACTTGCGCAACGAGGCGGGCGAGAGGTTGACGGTGATCTTCCGCTGGGGCCATTCGATGCCGGCCGAGAGCACGGCGGCGCGGACCCGGTCCCGCGACTCAGCCAGCGCGGTGTCCGGCAGCCCGACGAGCGTGAAACCGGGCAGCGAGCGGGCGAGCTGGGCCTGGACGTCCACGACGTGGCCCTCCATACCCGTCAGCGCGACCCCCGTGGTCGTCGCGTACCCCATCAGAGCACCCCTCGCAGGTGCTCCACCCGGGCGGCCCCGGACGGCGGGAGCAGGACGCCGACGACGTCGACCCGGACCTCGCGCCACCCTCCGGGGTGCGTCCGCAGCCACTCGCCGGTCAGTCGACGGATCCGCCGCAGCTTGTCGGGGGTCACGGCCTCCGCGGGATAGCCGTAGCCGGTCCCCCGTCGCGTCTTGACCTCGACGACCACCACGACGCCCTCGTGACTCGCGACGAGGTCCAGCTCGCCGCCGGTCCCCCGCCAGTTGCGGTCGAGGACCTCGTACCCGCGGGCGGTCAGGTAGCGGGCCGCCACCCGTTCGCCGTGCCGTCCGACGGCATCCTTGGCTCGCACGGAACCACCTCCGCGACCGAGCCTGCTCCGCCGCGGGCGGCGAGCCGAGGCGTACCGACCTCAGCTGTGCACAACCGGCCCGAGGGCGTGGCTGTGGACGGCCGTGCCCGACGCGATGTCGCGGGGAGGTCCCTAGAGCGCGATCTCGGCCTTGGCGAGCTCCTCGACGTTGACGTCCTTGAACGTCACCACCCGGACCGACTTCACGAACCGCGCCGACCGGTAGACGTCCCAGACCCAGGCGTCGTTCAGCCGGAGCTCGAAGTACACCTCGCCCGCGGCGGACCGCACCTGCAGGTCGACCTGGTTGGCGAGGTAGAAGCGTCGTTCGGTCTCCACCACGTACGAGAAGAGACCCACCACGTCCCGGTACTCGCGGTAGAGGGCCAGCTCGGCGTCGTTCTCGTAGTTCTCGAGGTCCTCAGCGCTCACCGGGTCATCATCCCACCCGGTAGCGCGGGACTGCCTCCTCGGAGGCCGCGGCGGCCTCCAGCGTGACGAGGTCCGCCGACACCGGCGGGTCACCCGACCCCTCCCGCTCGAGGGCGGGCGTGTCGTCGAGCACCCGCAGGTTCCACGACCGCCGGTGCTGGGGCGTCGGCCCCCGGCGTCGCAGGCCGTCCAGGTGCGCGGGGGCCGAGTAGCCCTTGTTCTGCTCCCAGGCGTAGTGGGGGTACTGGGCGGCCAGCCGGCTGAGCAGGCCGTCCCGCTCGACCTTGGCCAGCACGCTGGCCGCGGCCACCGAGGAGCACTGCAGGTCCGCCTTGACCATGGTCCGTACCCCGGGTTCCGGGGCGTCGAGCGCGCCGCCGGGGTCGAGGTCGGCGGCCTCGAAGAGATCCGCACCCGGCGGGCTGAGCCAGTCGTGCGACCCGTCGAGGAGGACGACGTCGACGTCGCCGTGCGTGCGACGGATCTGCGCCAGCGCCCGGCGCCCGGCGAGCCGCAGCGCCGCCACGATGCCGTGCGCGTCGATCTCGGCGGGGCCCGCGTGCCCCACGGCCCAGGCCACGGCCCACCGGCGCAGCGGGTCGACCATCGCCTCGCGGACCTTCGGGGCGAGCAGCTTGGAGTCGGTCAGCCCGCGCGGCGCGGTCCGGGTGCCGGCGTCGACGACCACCAGGCCGACGCTGACGGGTCCGGCCAGGGCGCCCCGGCCGACCTCGTCCATGCCGCCGACGAGGCGGGCGCCGTCGGCCAGCAGTGCTCGCTCGGCGCGCAGCGTCGGGCTGCGCCGCCCGGGCCGGGTGGTCATGGAGCGGCACCCTCGGGCGCGGGCACGTCGGCGAAGACGTCGGAGGGGTTGCGCAGCAGGCGGGCGTCCTCGAAGGGCCACATGATGACCCACGCGTTGCCGACCACGTTGTCCAGCGGGACGAACCCGCCACCGGGTTTCCCGGTGTTGTAGCGGGAGTCCTGCGAGTTCTGCCGGTTGTCGCCCATGACGAACAGCATGTCAGGGGGGACCTCGTGCTCGAAGTCCGTCTGGCTCGGGACCGCCCCGGCGGCGAGGTACTCGCCCTCCTCGACGGCGACGCCGTTGACCGTCACGCGGCCCTGGTCGTCGCAGCACGCCACGGTGTCCCCCGGGGTGCCGACGACGCGCTTGATGAGGTGGTCCCCGGCGTCCTGCGGGAGCAGCCCGACGAAGGTGGCGGCGTCCCGGACGGCGTTGCCGACCGGGCCGCGGTCCGGCTCCTCGAACGGCGGGAGCCAGCCGCCGGGGTCCTGGAAGACGACGATGTCGCCCCGGTTGACGTCCAGCGGACCCGGGACGAGTCGCGAGACCATGACCCGGTCCCCGACCTGGAGCGTGTCCTCCATCGACGAGCTCGGGATGTAGAAGGCCTGCACGAGGAAGGTCTTGATCAGCCACGACAGCACCAGCGCGGAGACCACGATGATGGCGGTCTCGCGCAGCAACCCGAGGCTCCGGCTGCGCGGGGCCTCCCTGGACGTGGCGGCGTGCGCCGGCGGGGTGGAGGCGCGGACGGCGTCGTCGTGGCCGTGCGGTCGTCCCACGACGTCGTCGGACGGACGGCCCGGGTCCTCGGGTCGGTCCGGCGCGGAGGTCATGGGATCGGAGTCTGCCACGACCACACCTTGCCAGATCGCCGGACGGCGCGCGAAACCCCGGGTGCCCGGAGACGCCGACGGGCGGCCCTCCTCGAGGAGGGCCGCCCGTCGGGCTCGCAGCGGCGGCCTGAGCCGCCGGCGATCACTTCTTGGGGGTCTCGCGCTTCTCGCGGATCTTCGCCTTCTTGCCGCGCAGCTCGCGCAGGTAGTAGAGCTTGGCGCGACGGACGTCACCGCGGGTGACGACCTCGACCGAGTCGACCGTCGGGGCGTGCACCGGGAACGTGCGCTCCACGCCGACGCCGAAGCTGACCTTGCGGACCGTGAAGGTCGAGCCCACGCCGCTGTTGCGCCGGGCGATCACGACGCCCTGGAACGCCTGGACACGAGAGCGGTTGCCCTCGATGACCTTCACGTTGACCTTGACGGTGTCGCCGGCGCGGAAGTCCGGGATGTCCGAGCGCAGCGAGGCTGCGTCGACGAAGTCGAGCGTCTTCATGGTTGTCTCCCCCACGCTGCCACAGGTCAGCGCAAGCTCTGGGTCCGCCGGTGCGGACCGGATGTCGTCATGGTGGGTGCGTCGGCTCGGAGCCCGATGGTCTCCCCTGTGGCAGAGCTCGGGCCGCGACACACCGGCGCCCTATTCTGCCACACCGGACCGACCGGGGTCAGGCGTCGGCGTCGTGAGACGCCTCACCGACCGACGCGTCGGCGTCACCCGTCGCCTCCGCCAGCACCTCGCGGTCCCGTCGGTCCAGGGCGTCCTCGCCGAGGGCGGCGATCATGTCGGGACGTCGGCGGGCGGTCCGGCGCAACGCCTCGTCGCGGCGCCAGCGCTCGATCCGCGCGTGGTGGCCGGAGAGCAGCACGTCGGGCACCTCGCGCCCCTGCCAGACCGGCGGCTTGGTGTAGACCGGGTACTCGAGCAGCCCGGCCTCCCCGTGCGACTCCTCGACCAGCGAGTGCGGGTTGCCCACGACGCCCGGCAGGAGCCGGCCGACCGCCTCCACCATCACCAGCGCGGCGACCTCGCCCCCGTTGAGGACGTAGTCCCCCAGGGACAGCTCGTCCACGGCGACGCCGCGGTCCCGGTAGTGCTCGACCACGCGGGCGTCGATGCCCTCGTACCGCCCGCAGGCCACGACCAGGTGCTCCTCGGTCGCCAGGGCCTCGGCACGCCGCTGGGTGAAGACCTCCCCCGACGGCGCGGGCACCACGAGCCGCGCGGGCCCGTCGGCGGGCAGGAGGTCGTCCAGCGCGCGCCCCCACACGTCGGGACGCATGACCATGCCCGCGCCGCCGCCGAACGGGGTGTCGTCGACCGTGCGGTGACGGTCGTCGGTCCAGTCACGCAGGTCGTGCACGCGCAGGTCGAGCAGACCCGCACGCCGTGCCTTACCCACCAGCGACAGGTCGAGGGCGGCCAGGTAGTCCGGGAAGATGGTGACGACGTCGATGCGCACCTCAGGCCTCCGGCTCGCCGAGGTCGCCGTCCGCGCTCTGGTCGCGCGCGAGGAGCCCTCCGGGCGGGTCGAGCACGACCCGACCGCCGGGGACGTCGACGACGGGCACGATGGGGCGCACGAACGGGACGAGCGTCCGGGCTCCCCCGTCCTCCCGGACGACGAGCGCGTCGTGCGCCGGCAGGTGCTCCAGCCCCACGACCTCGCCGACCACGGTCCCGTCGCCGAGCTCGGCCCGCAGTCCCTGCAGCTCGTGCGGGTACCAGGCGTCCTCCTCGACGGAGTCCTCGACGTCGACCAGCAGCTCGATGCCGCGCAACGACTCGGCCGCCGTGCGGTCGGCCACCTCGGCGAAACGCACCAGCCAGCGACCCTGGTGCGTCCGCGCGCTCTCGACGGTCAGCGGTCCGGCGCCCGCCGGGTCGGTCCTCAGCACGGCCCCGACGGCGAACCGCTCGTCGGGCACGTCGGTGCGCGCCTCGAGCGAGACCTCGCCCCGCAGTCCGTGCGCACGGCCCACGCGGGCCACCACCAGCTCCATGTCGTCTCCTTCTCCTCGGGCCGCCCGTGCCCAGTGAACACGACGAGGCCCGGCCCCGCGGGGGGACCGGGCCTCGTCGAGACTGCTCTGTGCCGCGCCGGGCGGGTCAGCGGCGGTCGACGTCCACGACGTCGACCCGCACCGGACCGTCGGTCGCCAGCGCACCGACGACGGTGCGCAGCGCCTTGGCGGTCCGGCCGCCCCGACCGATCACGCGACCGAGGTCGTCGGGATGCACCCGGACCTCGAGCAGGTCGCCCCGGCGCTGCGTGCGGGCGGACACCCGGACGTCGTCCGGGTTGTCCACGATGCCGCGCACGAGGTGCTCGAGGGCGTCCGCCAGCATCAGGCCTCGGCCTCGGCCTCGGTGTCGGCCGACGTGTCGGCGTCCTTCGCGGCGGAGGCCTTCGCCTTGGCCTTCTCCGCCTCGGCGTTGACGGCGTCGACGGCCGACGTCGTCTCGGCGGCGGGCTTCTTGGTCTTCAGGGTGCCCTCGGCGCCCGGGAGACCCTTGAACTTCTGCCAGTCACCGGTGACGCGGAGGATGGCGGCGACCTGCTCGGTCGGCTGGGCGCCGACGCCGAGCCAGTACTGCACGCGCTCGGAGTCGATCTCGATGAACGAGGGCTCCTCGGTCGGGTGGTACTTGCCGACCTCTTCGATGACGCGACCGTCGCGCTTGGTGCGCGAGTCGGCCACGACGACACGGTAGAACGGGCTGCGAATCTTGCCGAAACGCTTCAGACGAATCTTGACGGCCACGGGTGTGGACTCTCCTGTGCTTGTGGGGTGTCCGGGACGTCACGCGGGTGGGGTTTCCGGCGGACGATCGGATCAGGACCGGGCGCGCGCAGGTGAGAGGGGCCTGGGCACGCCGAGTACCCCGCCATTGTGCCAGACGCGCGGCCCACCCCCAACCCGGAGGTGCGTCACACGCCGACCCGGCGCACGCCGCTACGGTGCGACGACGCGTCCCCGCAGCACGACGGCCGTCGGGTGGCGCAGCACGCCGATGTCCTCGCGCGGGTCGGCCGGGTAGACCACGAAGTCCGCGCTGGCGCCCTCGACCATCCCGGCCTGGCCGAGGAAGGATCGCGCGCGCCACGTGGCCATGGCCACGACCTCCGCGGGCGGGATGCCCGCCGCCACCAGCTCGGCGCACTCGTCCGCGATCCGACCGTGCGAGATCGTGCCGCCCGCGTCCGTGCCCACCAGCAGCGGCACCCCCGCCTCGTGCAGGGCGCGCACCTGCTCGTAGCGGCGCGCGTGCATGCGGCGCATCCGCGCGGCGTAGACCGGGTACTTCCCGTCGGCCTGCGCGGCGATGTTCTCGAACTGGTCGACCTGCAGCAGGGTGGGCGTCACCGCGATGCCGCGGTGGGCCACCTCGGCGATCTGGTCCTCGGTCAGGCCGGTGCCGTGCTCGATGCCGTCGACCCCGGCGGCGAGCAGGTCCGGGACCACCTCCTCCGAGAAGGCGTGCACGGTCACCCGGGCCGCCTCGGCGTGGGCCGCGGCGACGGCCTCGGTCAGCACGTCCACGGGCCACAGGGGCCGCAGGTCGCCGTCGGCGCCGAGGTCCCGGTCGATCCAGTCGCCGACGAGCTTGACCCAGCCGTCCCCGGCACGTGCCTGCTCGCGGACGACCCGCGGGAGGTCCGCGACGTCGTCCAGCTCGAGCCCGTAGTGGCGCAGGTAGCGCTTGGGCCGCGCCAGGTGGGCGCCGGCCCGCAGGAGCCGCGGCAGGTCGGCACGGTCGGCGACCCACGAGGTGTCCAGCGGCGACCCGGCGTCGCGGATCAGCAGGACTCCCGCGTCCCGGTCGACGAGCGCCTGCTTGGCGGCCGTCCCGACGTCCGTGGCTCCCCCGGAGTCGAGCCCGACGTGGCAGTGCACGTCCACGAGCCCCGGGACGACCCACCCCTCGAGCTCCGTGGCGGCGCTGCCCTGCGGCGTCGGGCGCAGCAGGCTCAGGCGTCCGTCGCGGACCCACATCTCGCCGACCTCACGGTCGCCGTCGAGCAGGATCCGTCCGGTGACGTGCAGGGGGACGTGCGGCACCGACATGTCGTCAGCCTACCGGCGTCACCGGCCGCCGAGGAGCTTGCTGACGTCGGACGGGAGCTCGAGGTTCTCGACGTCCGCGGCCTCGGGCTGGTCGCCGCCGACGCCGAAGGCCGAGCCCGCCGACGCCGGCTTGCGGCCGCCGCCACCCAGGGCCCGCTGCATGGCCTCGCGCTCCTGCTGGGCCCGCTTGGCCGGGTTGCCGGACTTGCCCTTGATCTTCTTCTTGGGCGCCTGCTTGCCGCGGGACTTCTTGCCGCCGCCCGGCATGCCCGGCATCCCGGGCATCCCCGGCATGCCGCCGGGGCCACCGCCCGGCATGCCGCCGCCGGAGGCCATCTGGCGCATCATCTTCTGCGCCTGGGCGAAGCGGTCCAGCAGGCCGTTGACGGCCGCGGTGGTCTGCCCCGCACCGCGGGCGATCCGCGCCCGGCGCGAGCCGTTGATGATCTTCGGGTTGTCCCGCTCGGCCGGCGTCATCGACTGGATGAGCGCCTGGACCCGGTCGACCTCGCGCTCGTCGAAGTTCTCGATCTGCTCGCGCATCTGGGCCATGCCGGGCATCATCCCGAGCATCTTCTTCATCGACCCGAGCTTCTTCATCTGCTGCATCTGCACCAGGAAGTCGCTGAGCGTGAAGTCCTCGCCGCCGGCGACCTTGGCCGCCATCTTCTCGGCCTCTTCGGCGTCGAACGCCTTCTCCGCCTGCTCGATGAGGGTGAGCACGTCACCCATGTCGAGGATGCGCGACGCCATCCGGTCGGGGTGGAAGACCTCGAAGTCGGTGAGCTTCTCGCCGGTCGAGGCGAACATGATCGGGCGACCGGTCACCTTCGCCACCGACAGCGCGGCACCACCGCGGGCGTCGCCGTCGAGCTTCGACAGCACGACACCGGTGAAGTCGACACCCTCGGCGAACGCGTTGGCGGTGCTGACCGCGTCCTGACCGATCATCGCGTCGATGACGAACAGGACCTCGTCGGGGTCGATCGCCGAGCGGATGTCGGAGGCCTGCTGCATGAGCACCTGGTCGACGCCGAGCCGACCGGCGGTGTCGACGATGACGACGTCGTGCTGCTTGGACCGCGCCTCGCCGACGCCGTCGCGGGCCACCCCGACCGGGTCGCCGATGACCGCGTCGATGTCCTCGCTCGACGTGTTGCCCGGGTGCGGCGCGAACACCGGCACCCCGGCGCGCTCGGCCACGACCGAGAGCTGGGTCACCGCGTTGGGCCGCTGCAGGTCCGCCGCCACGAGCAACGGGGTGTGCCCCTGCTCCTTCAGCGCGAGCGCCAGCTTGCCCGCCAGGGTCGTCTTGCCCGCACCCTGCAGGCCGGCCAGCATGATGACCGTCGGCGGGTTCTTCGCCAGCGACAGCGGACGGGTCTGGCCGCCGAGGATCTCGACGAGCTCGTCGTTGACGATCTTGACGACCTGCTGGGCGGGGTTGAGGGCCGCCGAGACCTCGGCGCCGAGCGCACGCTCGCGCACGGCGCGCGTGAACTCCCGCACGACGGGCACGGCGACGTCGGCATCGAGCAGCGCGCGCCGGATCTCCCGCACGGTCGCGTCGATGTCCGCCTCGGAGAGCCGTCCCCGGCCGCGCAGGTTCTTGAACGTCGCAGAGAGACGGTCCGACAGGGAGTTGAACACCAGGTGGTCCTCTTCACGGGATGGATGAAGTGCGGTCCCCTAGCCTACCGGGCCGACCCGCGGTCGTCCGACCCGCCCTCGCTCGCCGTCTCCTCGGCGAGGGCCGCACGCGCCCGCTGCGTGAGCTGGTCCACGAGACTGCCCCGCCAGCCGGTCCACCCGGCGGGGCCCAGCGACGTCGCGTCGCACTCGGTCAGGGCCCGCAGCACCTCCAGCAGGTCGGCGCGGTGGTCGACGGCCTCCAGCAGGGTCCGCACCGTCGCCGGGTCCTCGGGGTCGGACCGCGTGGCCAGCCCCGACAAGGTCAGGTGATGGCGCACCAGACGCTCGACGTCGGCCACGAACGGCTCCGGGAATCCCATCCGGCGCACGATCCCGGGGGCCACGGTCGCGCCCTCGACCGAGTGGTCCGTGCTCGCGGCCCGCCGGCGCTTGCCGATGTCGTGCAGGATCGCCGTGACCAGCAGCAGGTCCGACGGCAGCAGGCGAGACGGCACGCCGTCGGCGATCTGCCGCTTGCGCACCCCGGTGGCGAGCGCCGCGGTCTCCACGAGGTGCCGGTCCACGGTGTGACGGTGGACGGCGGCGCGCTGGGGCTTGTTGCGCACGTCCGCCCACTCCGGGATCCAGGTCGTCACCGCCCCGGCGAGGTCGAGGGCCTCCCACACGTGGATCTGCGCCGGTCCGGAGGCCAGGAGCGTGAGCAGGTGGCTGCGCGCCGTCGAGGGCCAGGGCTCCGGGACCGGCGGGCACTCGGCCAACGACTGCATCGTGACCGGGGAGAGCACCAGGCCGGTGCGTGCCGCCGTCGCCGCGGCGCGCAGCGACAGCTGCGGGTCCTCGGCCGGGACGACGTTGACACCGAGCACGAGCTCACCGTCGTGCTCGACCAGCCCGTCCCCCACCGACCGCAGCCGGGGTGGCTGGCGACGACCGCGCACCACCACGGGCCGACGTGCCGCCGGACGCTGCAGCGCCTGCCGCGCCCGCCGCACGGTGGAGTCGAGGGCGAAGGAGATCTCGCGCCCGGCCTCGGCGAGGCTGGCCAGGAGCTCGTCCGGGTCGTCGTGGCCGCAGCGCGCGGCCACCTCGTCGAGGTCGGCCAGCAGCAGGCGCGTGGACCGCCGGCGCGTGACGACGTGCAGGGTGTCCCGGACGTCCAGCAGGTGGGCGTACGCCGCGTCCACCCGACCGTGCGGCCGGTCGGTCAGCCACGTCGCGGCCAGCGCCGAGACCACCACCGCGTCCCGGATGCCCCCGCGGGCCTCCTTGAGGTCGGGTTCGATGAGGTAGGCGAGGTCGCCGGACCGCTCGGCCCGCTCACGGACGCTGGAGAGCAGCTCGGGCAGCCGTCGCCGGGCGGCCGACCGCCAGTCGGTGAGGATCCCGGAGGCCGCCCGGTGGACGACGACGGCGTCGCCGGCCACGGGACGCACGTCCAGCCAGCCGACGGCGGCGGGCAGGTCGCGCATGGCCAGCTGCCGGGTCTGGTTGAGCGAGCGCACCGCGTGGTCGATGTCGACGCCGGAGTCCCACAGGGGGTACCAGAGGCGTTCGGCGACGTGCGCGAGCTCGTCGGGCTTGTGGGTGCGTCCGTCGTGGACGAGCACGAGGTCGAGGTCGGACAGCGGCCCGAGCTCGCCGCGGCCCAGCGACCCGACCGCGGCGAGCGCCAGCCCGGTGGGGTCGACGCCGGCGGTGGCCTCGGCGTACAGCGCGCCGACGCGGTCGGTGACGAGCTGTTGGAGGGTGGCCCGGCGGGCGACGCCGGAGCGTCCCGGACCGGTGAGGTCCCGTGCGGCGGCGAGCAGCTCGTCGCGGAGCCCGACGACAGGGCCCCGCACCCCGGGGGTGGGGTGCGGGGCCTGCTGCGCGGGGCCGCCGCCCGGGATCGGGTGGTCGGCCATCGGCGTCAGAGCGCGGCGTCGCCGTGCTCGCCGGTGCGGACCCGGGCGATGTCCTCGACCGGGACCGTCCAGACCTTGCCGTCACCGATCTTGCCGGTCTGCGCCGCGTTGACCACGACGTCGACGACGGACGCGGCGTCCGCGTCACCGACGAGGACCTCGATCCGGACCTTCGGCACCAGGTCCACGGTGTACTCCGCACCGCGGTAGACCTCGGTGTGGCCCTTCTGCCGGCCGTACCCGCTGGCCTCGCTGACGGTCATGCCCCGGACCCCCGATGCCTCGAGAGCCGACTTCACGTCGTCGAGCCGGTGCGGCTGGATGACTCCGGTGACGAGCTTCATGAACGAACCTCCTTGATGACAGAACCCTGCTGGATCGTCTCGTACGCGGTCTCGGAGTGCACGGCGAGGTCGATGCCGCTGACCTCGGCGTCCTCCGGGATGCGCCAGCCCATGGTGGCCTTGAGGGCCAGTCCGATCACCAGGGTCACGACACCGGCGAACACCATCGCGACGAGCGCGATGACCGCCTGCACGCCGAGCTGGGCGAAGTCGCCGCCGTAGAAGAGGCCCGTGCCGGTGGCGAAGAAGCCGAGGGACAGCGTGCCCCACAGGCCGGCCACGAGGTGGATGCCGACGACGTCGAGCGAGTCGTCGAAGCCGAACCGGAACTTCAGGCCCACCGCGAAGGCGGACAGCACACCGGCGACGAGGCCGACGAAGATCGCGCCGACCGGCGAGACGTCGCCCGCGGCGGGGGTGATCGCGACCAGGCCGGCGACGACGCCCGAGGCGGCACCCAGGGAGGTGGCCGAGCCGTCGCGCAGCTTCTCGGTGACGAGCCAGCCGATGATCGCCGCGGCGGCCGCGGTGGTGGTGTTGACCCAGGCCAGACCCGCGGCACCGTCGGCGCCGTAGGCGGAACCGGCGTTGAAGCCGAACCAGCCGAACCACAGCAGGGCGGCACCGAGCATGACGAACGGCAGGTTGTGCGGACGCATCGGCTCGCGGCCGAAGCCCTTGCGCTTGCCGACGATCAGGGCCAGCACGAGGGCGGCCACACCGGCGTTGATGTGCACCACGGTGCCGCCGGCGAAGTCGATCGGCGCGGCGTCCCCGAAGACGAACGGCCCGGCGTCGGACAGCAGACCGCCGCCCCAGACCATGTGCGACAGCGGGAAGTACGACAGCGTGGCGAAGAGGCCCGCGAAGACCATCCAGGTGCCGAACTTGACGCGGTCCGCGAGCGCACCGGAGACGAGCGCGACGGTGATGATCGCGAAGGTGGCCTGGAAGCCGACGTCGACGACGACGGGCAGGCCCTCACCGACGAACCCGCCGGACTCGTCGAGGATCGCACCTCCGCCGAGACCGAACTGCTCGAACGGGTTGGCGAAGAGCGAGTAGCCCTCCGGCCCCACGCCGGTGGCGTAGGACATCGACCAGCCCCACAGGACGTAGATGACCCCCACGACGGCCATCGCGCCGAAGGACATCATCATCATGTTCAGGACGGACTTGCCGCGAACCATGCCTCCGTAGAACAACGCCAGTCCCGGCGTCATCAGGAGCACGAGGGATGCTGAGGTCAGCATCCACGCGGTCACTCCGGTATCCAGCTCCATCGTGTGTTACTCCCCTCGCCAGCCCGTGTGGCCGGTCGGTGACCACCGTGACGTCGCGGGGTTTCACCTGGAGTGTCCGGACGTTACGTCCGTGTGACGAACGCCCACCGAGGGTAAACATCCAGTTTCTGTCCGGACTGCGAGACACCTGGGGGCCGTCGTGACCTTCCCGTGATCCGCCCGTGACCCCGGGTCAGAGCCCCAGGATCCCGTCCACGAAGTCCTCGGGGTCGAAGGGCGCCAGGTCGTCCGGTCCCTCCCCGAGCCCGACCAGCTTCACGGGCACGCCGAGCTCGCGCTGGACGGCGACGACGATCCCGCCCTTGGCCGTGCCGTCGAGCTTCGTCAGCACGATGCCGGTCACGCCGGCGACCTCCGAGAAGACCTTCGCCTGCTGCATCCCGTTCTGCCCGGTCGTGGCGTCCAGGACGAGCAGGACCTCCCCCAGCGGCGCCTCGCGCGTGATGACGCGGGAGATCTTGCCGAGCTCGTCCATCAGGCCCGCCTTGTTCTGCAGGCGTCCGGCCGTGTCCACCACGACGACGTCCGCGCCGTCCGCGGCGCCGGTCCGCACGGCGTCGAACGCCACCGCGGCCGGGTCGGCGCCGTCCCGGTCGGACCGGACGGTCTCCACCCCGACGCGCGCGCCCCAGGTCTGCAGCTGGTCCGCGGCCGCGGCACGGAAGGTGTCGGCGGCACCGAGCACCACGGACTTGTCCTCCGCGACCAGGACGCGGGCGAGCTTGCCGACCGTCGTGGTCTTGCCCGTGCCGTTGACGCCGACCATGAGGACGACCGCCGGCTTGGTCTCGCCGTCGACCACGGGCCGGTCCAGCGCCAGGGACCGGTCCAGGGTCGGGTCCACGATCTTCAGCAGCTCCTCGCGCAGCAGGTCGCGCACCGCCGCCGGCTCGCGCACACCGAGCACCCGCACCCGCGTGCGCAGCGCCTCCAGGAGCTCCTCGGCGGGGCCGGTGCCGAGGTCCGCCAGCAGCAGCGTCTCCTCGATCTCGTCCCAGTCGTCCTCGGTGAGCTGCTCGCGCGAGAGCATCGTCAGCAGCCGGGCACCCAGCGGCGAGCCGGACCGGGCCAGCCGGTCGCGCAGCCGGACCATGCGGCCCTCGGCCGGGGCGGGACGCTCCAGGACCGCGGTCGCGGTCGCAGCGGGTTCGGCGCCGGCGCTGTCGTCAGCGGCGTCCTCGGCCGCCTCCGGCGGCCGGGTGATGGTCGCGGAGCCGTCGGAGCGGCCACGACGCAGGCGGGGGACGACGAGCGCGGAGCCGAACCCCACGACCACGACGACACCCAGAAGGATCCAGAGCCAGAGAAAGTCAGTCACGGTCCCTCAGTCTCCCAGACCGCGGGCGGGAGGGACGTCAGCGGTCGCCGGCCGGCGGCGACGACCCGGTCCTCGGGGCGCGCGGACGGACGGAGCCCAGGGGCCGGATGACCGGGGCGTGCGGACGGACGCGGCCCTGGGCGCGCTGCAGCGCGTCCGACAGCTCGTCGGCGTCGACGTACCCCGGAGCCTCCTCGACGTTGGCCGCGAAGAAGGCGTCCATGTCCGTGTCCACCGGGGGCGGGGGCGGGGCGGCGCCCCGGTTCCTCAGCCCCGCCCGGAAGTCCCGCACGAAGCCGCGCAGACCCTCGCCGTCGTCGTCCCCGTTCTCCATCACGCTCGCCACGAGGAACACCGCTGCGCACAGCAGCAGCGAGGCGAGGGACCAGACGACGAACGTGACCACGGCAGCATTGTCACCCCGCCTCGGCGGATTCGCTCAACCGCTGGGAGATGACCGTCGTCACACCGTCGCCGCGCATCGTCACGCCGTACAGGGCGTCGGCAATCTCCATCGTGCGCTTCTGGTGGGTGATGACGATGAGCTGCGAGTCGTCGCGCAGCTCGCGGAAGATCTCCAGCAGGCGCCCCAGGTTCACGTCGTCCAGGGCGGCCTCGACCTCGTCCATGACGTAGAACGGGCTGGGGCGCGCCTTGAAGATGGAGACCAGGAAGGCGACGGCCGTCAACGACCGTTCGCCCCCGGACAGCAGCGACAGGCGCTTGACCTTCTTGCCCGCCGGCCGGGCCTCGATCTCCAGGCCCGTGGTGAGCAGGTCGCTGGGGTCGGTGAGGACGAGGCGGCCCTCGCCGCCGGGGAACAGCCGGGAGAACACACCCTCGAACTGCTCGGCGGTGTCCCGGAACGCCTCGGCGAACACCTGCTGCACCCGGTCGTCGATGTCGGCGACGATCTGCAGCAGGTCCTCCCGCGACTTCTTCAGGTCCGCGAGCTGGTCGGCGAGGAACTGGTGCCGCTCCTCCAGGGCCGCGAACTCCTCCAGCGCGAGCGGGTTGACCGTGCCGATCCGCTTGAGGGCGCGTTCCGCCGACGCCAGCCGCTTCTCCTGCTCGGCGCGCACGTACGGGACGGGGGCCGGGTCCGGGTCGTCCTCGGCGGCGTCCGCCGGGCGGGCCACGGGCACCGGGTGGTGCGGCCCGAACTCCTCGACGAGCACGTCGGGATCCGTGCCGAGCTCGTCGACGGCGCGCGTCTGCAGCTGCTCCAGCCGCGCGACCTGCTGGGCCCGCGCGACCTCGTCCCGGTGCGCCGCGTCCGTCAGGTCGCGCAGCTCGCCGGCCAGACGTTCCGCCTCGGCCCGCACCTCGTCGACCTCCCGTCGCTGCCGGTCCCGGTCGGCCCGGGCGCGAGCCTGCTCGTCCCGGGCGCGCTCGATCGAGCGGCCGAGGGCGTCGAGCGCGGTACCGACGTCCGCCCGCACCTCCGCCGCCCGGGCCGCCTGCGCCGCGCGGCGGCGTGCGCGCAGCGCCGCCTGCTCCCGCGCCTGCCGCTCCTGCTCGGCCGCCCGGGCGAGCCCCTGGGCACGCCCGGCCACCGCGCGGGCCCGTTCCTCGGCCGTGCGCAGGGCGAGCCGCGTCTCCGTCTCCGCCTGGCGCGCCACCGTCGCGGCCTGCTGCGCCGCGTCGCGCGCCGCGGTCGCCGCCGCCACGTCCTCCTCCGAACGGGCCGGCTCGGCCTCGGCCACCTCCAGCCGGCGCTGCAGCCCGACGAGCTCCTCCTGCGCGGTGCGGCGCCGCTCGGTCGCGGAGTCCATCGTCGCGCGGTGGCGCTGCGCCTCCGTCTGAGCGGCACGCCGGGCCGCGCCCAGGTTCCCGAGCTGCTCGGCCACCGCCGCGAGCGCGGCGTCGGACTCGTGCAGCCGCCCGAGCGTCTCGTCGTGGCGCTCCTGGGCGGCGTCACGCGCCCCGCGCGCGGCGGTGAGCTCGTCCCCGTGCCGCTGCGCGCGGCGCTCGGCGTCCTCGAGTCCCGCACGCGCCTCGTCCAGGGCGCCGGTCAGGTGCAGCACGCTCGGCGCGGCGGCCGAACCGCCGGAGGCACGGTGCGCGGCGAGCAGGTCGCCCGCCCGGGTGGCGGCGACGACGTCGGGGCGCGCGGCGACGAGCGCCCGCGCCTCGGCCAGGTCCTCGACGACCACGACGTCGGCGAGCAGCGTCCGCACCGCGGCACCGGCCGCTCCCGAGGCCGTGACCACGTCCACCGCGGGTCGCGTGCCGGCCGGCAGCTCACCCAGGTCCCGGCCCGTCGCGGAGGGCGCCGACGCGCCGACCACGAGACCCGCCCGTCCGCCGTCGTCGTCGCGGAGCAGCCGCAGAGCGTCCACGGCGGCCTCGAGGCTCTCGACCGCCACGGCGTCGGCCAACGGGCCGAGCGCCGCGGCCACCGCCTCCTCGAACCCCGGTTCCACGCCGAGCAGCGCCGCGACGGAACCGAGCACGCCCGGCTGGTCGGCGGCGAGCAGCGCGCCGGCGCCGTCCTTGCGGTCCAGGCTCAGCTCGAGGGCCTCGACCCGGGCCGACCAGGTCGCGCGGTCCTTCTCGGCCGTCGCCACGAGGTCCGTGAGCCGGTCGACGGCCTCCCGCGCGCGGGCGAGGTCCTCGGCGGCCTGCTCGTGCTCGGCGTCGAGCCCCTCCTCACCGGCCTCGGCGCCGACGGCCTCCGCCTCCAGCGTCGCGAACTCCCGGGCGGCCTCCTCCGCGCGGCGCTCGGCCTCCGCGAGCCCGTCCCGCACCCGCTCGATCTCCGCGTCGGCCGCCTCGACCCGGCTGCGGCACGTGGACACCTGACCGGCCAGGCGGGCCAGCCCCTCCCGCCGGTCCGCCGCCCCACGGTGCAGGGTGGCGAGCTCGCGCTCCGCGTCCTGGGCGACGCGCTCGGCGTCCGCGCGGCGTGCCTCGGCGGCCTCGAGCGCCTCGCGGGCCAGCTCCACCTCGCGGGCCAGCTCCGCCTCGGACACCCGCGCGCGCTCGGCCTGGGCGTCGAGCTCGTCCGGGTCCTGGCCGCGGTGCTCGGGCTCGGCCGTGCCGAGCAGCCGCACCCGTTCGTCGGCCAGCGAACCCAGCCCACGCAGGCGTTCGCGCAGCCCGTCCAGGGCGTGCACGGTCTCCGAGGCGCGCGCCGCGGCGCGACCCGTCCCGGCCGCGGTCGCCTCGAGCCCCGTCAGCCGCCGCCGGCTCGTGGCCAGCCGTTCCTCGGTGGCTCGCTGCTGCTCCTTCAGCGCGGCCTCGTCGGCACGCTCCTGCTCGAGCCGTGCACCGAGCTGGGCGAGGTCGTCCGCCAGCAGCCGGGCCCGTGCGTCACGGACCTCGCTCTGCACCGCCCGGGCCTTGCGGGCCGCCTCGGCCTGCTTGCCCAGCGGGCCGAGCTGACGCCGCAGCTCGGTGGTGAGGTCGGTCAGCCGGGCGAGGTTGCCGGCCATCGCCTCGAGCTTGCGCAGCGCCCTCTCCTTGCGCTTGCGGTGCTTGAGGACACCCGCGGCCTCCTCGATGAAGCCGCGCCGCTCCTCGGGCGTGGCGCGCAGCACGGCGTCGAGCTGCCCCTGGCCGATGACGACGTGCATCTCCCGGCCGATGCCGGAGTCGCTGAGCAGCTCCTGGACGTCCAGCAGCCGGCAGGTGCTGCCGTTGATGGCGTACTCGGACCCGCCGCTGCGGAACAGCGTCCGCGAGATCGTGACCTCGGTGTAGTCGATCGGCAGCGCGCCGTCGGTGTTGTCGATGGTCAGCGAGACCTCGGCACGGCCCAGCGGCGGGCGACCCGCCGTGCCGGCGAAGATGACGTCCTCCATCTTGCCGCCGCGCAGCGACTTGGCACCCTGCTCCCCCATCACCCAGGACAGGGCGTCCACGACGTTGGACTTGCCGGACCCGTTGGGACCGACGACGCACGTGATCCCCGGCTCGAACCTCAGCGTCGTCGCCGAGGCGAACGACTTGAAGCCGCGCAGGGTGAGCGTCTTGAGGTGCACGACGGCGAGCCTATCCGCCGTCGCCGAGGAACCCGCGCATCTGCCCCGGCGTTCCCGGCGGCCGCGCCGCGGGCGGAGGACGTCCCTCCGCCCGCTGCGCCGTGCGGCGTCGGGGCGGTACCGCGGGTCGGTACGTCAGGACTGCGGGAACCAGATGCCGATCTCGCGGTCGGCCGACTCCGGCGAGTCCGAGCCGTGCACGAGGTTCTGCTGGACCTTCAGGCCCCAGTCGCGGCCGAGGTCGCCGCGGATCGTGCCCGGCGCCGCGGCGGTCGGGTCGGTGGCCCCGGCCAGCGACCGGAACCCGGCGATGACGCCGTCGCCCTCGGCGATGACGGCCAGGGTCGGGCCGGACAGCATGAAGTCCACCAGCGGGGCGTAGAAGGGCTTGCCCTCGTGCTCGGCGTAGTGCGTGGCGAGCTGCTCGGGGGTGGCGTGCACGAGCTCGACGGCGGCGAGCGTGTAGCCCTTGGCCTCGACGCGCCGCAGGATCTCGCCGGACAGGCCGCGCCGGACGCCGTCCGGCTTGACGAGGATCAGCGTGCGCTCGATGGCAGAGGTGGTCGGTTGGGTCATGCCGTCACCCTAACCGCGCGGCGCTCACGCGTTGGGTGCGGTGCCCGGGTTCTCGGCGTCGTACGCGGCGCGCTCGGCGTCGATGCGGGCGCCGAGCCGCAGCGCGACGACCCACAGGACGACGAAGATCCCCGCCACGAGGAACATCATCGGCAGCAGCAGACCCAGGGCCAGCACCGGGACCTGCACCACCGTGCCTGCGACGTACCCGCCCGGCCGCGAGACCAGCCGGGAGAGCACCACCAGCACGACGAAGAGCACACCCGTGACGGTCCACATCGCCGCCATGGAGTCGATGACCAGGGGTCCGCGCTCGAACTCGGAGTCGCGCAGGCCGTACAGGGCCAGCGCCGCGAACAGCACCACGAACGCCTCGAGCTGGAGCATCGTTGCGGCGAACTGGACCTTCGCCGGCTTGCGCGGCGTGATGCGGTCGCCGGGGCGGGGGCGGTCGTCCTTCGTGCGGCTCACCGTCCCAGGGTATCCGGCCCGCGGGACCCTCCCGCCGGCGGCGGGGTGACCGATCTCACGCCTCGCCGAAGCCGCCCTCGATGAGTCCCGTCACGAGCGCGACCGCGGTGTCGGCGCCCTCGCCCCGGGCCGTGACGGTCACCCGCTGCCCCGCCGTCGTGCCCAGCGACATCAGGGCGAGCACGCTGGCCGCGTCCGCCCCCTCGACCGTCACGGGCACGCCCAGGTCCGCCACCGAGCGGGCGACGACGGCGGCCGGACGGGCGTGCAGCCCGAGGGGGTTGCGGATCTCCACGACGGCGCTGACCTCGTCCGCGGCACCCGACGAGGGTGCCCCCGGCTCCGGGACCACCTCGCCCTGCGTGCCCGTCGCCGCGACCGGTGGCCCCTCGGCCCCCGAGGACTCGACGAGCTCGTACACCGGCTCCGGTCCGATGGACCGGGCGGCGTCCTCGGCCGCGGCCACGACGCCGTCCAACCCGGCGCCCTGCTGGGCCGTGACCGCCGCGGCGACCGCACCCTCGACGAACGGGGCCGAGACGAGGCGCACGCGGCGCGTGAGGTCGGGGTCGATCTCGAGCGCCGACTCCACGGTGAGCACCGCCGACCCGAGGTCGGCGAGCACGACGGCGGACGCGGCACCCGCGAGCGCGGCGTCCAGGGCCTCCTGCACCCGCTCGAGGGAGGTCCCGAGCCCGCCGTCGACGTCGCCCGCCGCGCAGCGCACCACGACGTCCGGCGCCATCTCGGCCGTCAGCTCGGCGACGCCGTCGGCCAGGCGTGTCGAGTGCGAGACGAGCACCAGGGCGACGCTCACGCCGCCGCTCCCTCCGCGGCGGTCACGGCCGCGGCCAGCAGCATCGCCGTCGACCGCGCGCCCGGGTCCTCCGTGCCCGCGCTGCGCTCGCCGAGGTAGGAGGCACGGCCCTTGGTCGCCACGAGCGGGACGGTGGCGACCGCACCCGCCTCCGCCGCCTCCGCGGCGGCCCGCAGCACGGCGACGGCGTCACCGGACTCCGCGGCGCTCTCGGCGGCCTCGACGGCCGGCTGCCAGGCGTCGACCATCGTCTTCTCCCCCACGTGCGCGCGGCCCCGGGCGACGATGCCCTCCGTGGCGGCCTCCAGGAGGGACACCAGGTGGCCCGCGTCCGCCGTGGCCTCGTCCACGACCTTCGACGCCCGCAGGAACGCCGTGCCGTACAGCGGCCCGGACGCCCCGCCCACGGTGGACATCAGGGTGGTGGCGACCAGCTTCAGCACCTGCCCGACCGTCTCGGCGGGTGCCTCCTGGCCGTCGAGCTTGGCCACGACGGCGGTGAAGCCGCGGTCCATGTTGTTGCCGTGGTCCCCGTCCCCGATGCGGCGGTCCAGCTCGGTCAGCTCGTCACGGCCCGCCTTGAGGTCGCTCGCCGCCTGCCGGATCCATCGTTCGGCCCATCCGACGTCGAGCTCGGTCACCACGTGAGGGCCGGGGTCCGGACCGGCGCGTCCCAGAGCTCGAGGAGCTCGTCGTCGAGGACGGCGACGGTCACCGACACCCCCTGCATCTCCAGGGACGTCACGTAGCTGCCCACGAGCGAGCGCACGACCTCGACGCCCTGGTCGGCCAGCATCTGCCGGGCGACGCCGTACACGACGTAGAGCTCGCTGGCGGGCGTCCCGCCCATGCCGTTGACGAAGAGCAGGACCCGGGACCCCGCGGCGAGGTCGATGTCGTCGAGGACGGAGTCGACCAGCCGGCGGGTGATGTCGCTGGCCCCGGCCGCCTGGACGCGCTGACGGCCCGGTTCGCCGTGGATCCCGATGCCGATCTCGACCTCGTCGTCCGCCAGGTCGAAGCTCGGCCGCCCGACGTGGGGCACGGTGCAGGCGGTGAGGGCCACGCCCATGGAGCGCACCCCGGCCACGACACGTTCTGCCAACGCGGCGACCTCCGCCAGGGAGGCGCCCCGGGCGGCCGCGGCACCGGCGACCTTCTCGACCACCAGGGTGCCCGCCACGCCGCGACGGCCGGCCGTGTACAGCGAGTCCTCCACCGCGACGTCGTCGTTCACCAGCACGCTGGCGACCTCGATGCCCTCGGCCTCGGCCAGCTCGGCGGCCGTCTCGAAGTTCAGCACGTCGCCGGTGTAGTTCTTGACGATGAGCAGCACGCCCGCCCCGGCGTCGGCGGCCTGCACCGCCGCCAGGACCTGGTCCGGCGTCGGCGAGGTGAAGACCTCCCCGGGCACGGCGGCGTCCAGCATGCCCGCTCCGACGAAGCCGGCGTGGAGCGGTTCGTGCCCGGAGCCGCCACCGCTGATGACGGCGACCTGCCCGGCGGGCGTCCCGCCGGCCCGGGTCACGAAGTTGGGTTCGGTGTGCACCGAGATCTGGTCGGCATGGGCCAGACCGAATCCTCGGAGCGAATCGGTGACGGCCTGTGCCGGGTCGTCAAGCAACTTCTTCATCGCACAACCTCCTCAGCGCGGGGTGTCCGATCCCTATCCAACACCCGTGCCGGAGACGTCGCAGCGTGCGCGGGAAAACCACCCGCCCGGCGTCGGTGCCCGTCAGCCGCGGCCGACGAGGAGGCGGGCGTCCGCCACGGTGACGACGGAACCCGTCACCACCATGCCCGTGCCGTGACCGATGCCGACCGTGTCCGCCGACTCGACCAGGTCCGTGGCGACCTGCAGCGCCTCGTCCAGGCGCTCGGTGACGTGGACCCGGTGGTCGCCGAAGATCTCCCGGGCGATCTCCGCCACGGCGAACGGGTCGGCCGACCGGTCCGAGGAGTTGCGGGTCAGCACGACCTGCGACATCCCCGGCTCCAGCGCGGCGAGCAGCCCCTCGGCGTCCTTGTCGGCCATGAGCCCGACGACGCCCACCACGGTGCGCAGCGTGAACGCCTCGTCGAGGGCCGCCACCAGCGCCTCGGCGCCGTGCGGGTTGTGCGCGACGTCGACGAGCACGGTCGGGCTGGACCGGACCAGCTCCAGCCGCCCGGGGACGCTGACGTCCGCGAACGCCGTCTCCACGGCTCCCCCGTCCAGGGCACGGCCCCCGAGGGCCTGCTCGGCGGCCGCGAGCGCCAGGAGCGCGTTGTGCGCCTGATGCTCACCGTGCAGCGGGACGAAGATCTCGGTGTAGGTGGCCAGCGGGGTGCGCAGCGTCACCATCTGCCCGCCGACGGCGACCTGGCGCGCCACGACCTCGAGGTCGACCTCCTCGCGCAGCAGCCGGGCGCCGACCTCGACGGCCCGCTCGGCGAGGACCTCGTCGACCTCGGGACGCTGCACGGCCGAGAACGCCGTCGCGTCGGACTTGATGATGCCGGCCTTGATCGCGGCGATCTCCGCCGGCGTCGACCCCAGCCACTTCTCGTGGTCGACGCTGATCGGCGTGATGACGGCGACGTCGGCGTCGGCGGTGTTGGTCGTGTCCCAGGTGCCGCCCATGCCGACCTCGAGCACGGCGATGTCGACGGGCGCGTCGGCGAAGGCGGCGAAGGCGAGACCGGTGAGGACCTCGAAGAAGTTCAGGCGGGACTGCCCGGCCTCCTCCAGCTCCGCGTCGACGACCTGGACGTACGGGTACACGTCGTTCCAGGTCTCGACGAACCGGACGGCGCCGAGCGGCTCGCCGTCGACCTGGATGCGCTCGGTGACGCTGCTCAGGTGCGGGGAGGTGAACAGCCCGGTGCGCAGCCCGTGCTCCCGGACCAGGCGCTCGGCCATCCGCGCGGTGGAGGACTTGCCGTTCGTGCCGGTCAGGTGGATCGCACGAAAGGTGCGCTGCGGGTCCCCGAGCAGCTCGAGCAGCCGCGCGACCCGGTCGAGGGTCGGCGAGACGTCGTGCTCCGGCGCGCGGGAGACGATGTGGGCGTAGATGCGCTCGAGGTCCTCGGACGCGGCCGCGTCCTCCGCCGCGGCGCGGGCCGCCTTGCGCTCGTCGGCCTTCTGCTTCTTGGTCTTGCCCTGCTCGTCATTCACGCCACGAGATTACGCGACCGTCCGCCGGATCAGCGCACGGGTCACCCACCCTCCCCTGCCGGGTCAGGGCACGGTCCCGCGAATCAGGGCACCCGGTCGCGAGTCAGGACCGCACGCGGCGAGTCAGGACGGATCCGTCCTGACTCTCCACGCGGCGTCCTGACCCGCGAGAGGTCGTCCTGACTCGCGAGGAACCGTCCTGACCCGCGAGGGCGAGCGGGCCGGGCCGCGTCAGGCCTTGGCCACCTGGACGGTGCGCTCGCCGTCGCCGCCGGTCACCGTCATCGACGTGGCCAACGTCTCGCGCATGACGAGGTCGCGGTGCGCCTCGACGGCCTCCACGTCGCCGGCCGGGACCTCGAGCGTCAGCGCGATGCGGTCGCTCACCTCGAGCCCGGCGGCCTTGCGGGCGTCCTGCACGTCCCGCACGACGTCGCGGGCGTACCCCTCGGCACGCAGGGCGTCGTCGAGCGCGAGGTCCAGGACGACGAACCCGCCGCCCGGCAGCACGCTCGCCGCGACGTCGGCGCCGGCCTCGTCGCCGACCACGGTGGTGAGCTCGTACTCGGAGGCGAGCAGCGGCACGTCGCCGTCGTCGGTGGTCACGACGACCTCGCCGTCGGCCTGGTGCCACGCCCCGGCCTTGGCCGCCTTGATGACCGCCTGCACCCCGCGACCGAGGCGCGGCCCGGCCGCCCGGGCGTTGACCGCCAGCCGTTCGGTGATCCCGAACCGCTCGGAGGCCGCGGCGTCGGCCAGGACCAGGTCGACGGCCTTGACGTTCAGCTCCCCGGTGAGCAGCCCGGTGTAGCCCGCGAGCGCCTCCGGGTCCGGCACCGCGACCGTGAGGCGGGCCAGGGGCTGGCGCACGCGGAGCTGGTGGGCCTTGCGCAGCGCGAGCGTCGAGGACACGACCGCACGCACCTCGTCCATCGCGGCCACGAGTGCGTCGTCGGCGACCAGCGCCTCGGCCTCGGCGCAGCCGACGGTCGCGCCGGCGGGCGCCTCCAGGCTCGGCCAGTCGGCCAGGTGCACCGACCGGCCGCCGGTCAGGCCGCGCCAGATCTCCTCGGTGACCAGCGGGGCCAGCGGGGCCATGACGCGGCACAGCACCTCGAGGGCGGTGTACAGGGTGTCGAACGCGTCGGCGTCCTCCGCCCAGAAGCGGTCGCGCTGGGTGCGCACGTACCAGTTCGTCAGCACGTCGAGGTGCTCGCGGACGGTCTCGCACGCCCCGGCGACGTCGTAGGCGTCGAGCTGCTCGGTGACGGTGCCGACGAGGTCGTGCGTGCGGGCCAGCAGGTAGCGGTCGAGGGCCGGCAGACCCGGCACGCGATCGCCCGTGATCGGCTTCGCGACGTACCCGGCGCCATCCTGCGCGCTGTTCGCGTAGAGGGTGAAGAAGTAGTAGGTGCTCCACAGCGGCAGCAGCACCTGGCGCACGGCGTCCCGGATGCCGTCCTCGGTCACCACGAGGTTGCCGCCGCGCAGGATCGGGCTGGCCATGAGGAACCACCGCATGGCGTCCGAGCCGTCCCGGTCGAAGACCTCGGTGACGTCCGGGTAGTTGCGCAGCGACTTGCTCATCTTGCGTCCGTCGGAGCCCAGCACGATGCCGTGCGAGACCGCCGACCGGAAGGCCGGGCGGTCGAACAGCGCCGTGGCCAGGACGTGCAGCGTGTAGAACCAGCCGCGCGTCTGGCCGATGTACTCGACGATGAAGTCGCCCGGGTAGTGGTGCTCGAACCAGTCGGCGTTCTCGAACGGGTGGTGCACCTGGGCGTACGGCATCGAGCCGGAGTCGAACCAGACGTCCAGGATGTCCTCGACGCGACGCATCGTGGAGCGCCCCGTGGGGTCGTCGGGGTTCGGCCGGGTGAGGTCGTCGACGAACGGACGGTGCAGGTCCGGCTCGCCCGCCGCGTTGCGCGGCAGCCGCCCGAAGTCCCGTTCGATCTCCGCGAAGGACCCGTAGACGTCGACGCGCGGGTAGGCGGGGTCGTCGGACTTCCACACCGGCACCGGGGAGCCCCAGAACCGGTTGCGCGTGATCGACCAGTCGCGGGCGTTCTCCAGCCACTTGCCGAACTGGCCGTGCTGGATGTGGTCCGGGGTCCAGGCGATCTGCTCGTTGAGCTCGAGCATCCGCTCCTTGATCTTCGTGACCTCGACGAACCAGGAGGACACGCCCATGTACATCAGCGGCTGCCGGCAGCGCCAGCAGTGGGGGTAGGCGTGGTCGTAGGACTCGCGGCGCAGCAGCACCGTCCCGGCGCTGACGGACCCCGTGTCGGCCTCGCCACGGGTCCGGGCCTTGAGGTGGTCGATGATCGGGGCGTTGGCGTCGAACACCTGCAGGCCGGCGTACTCCTCGACCGGTGCGGTGAACGTGCCGTCCGCCTTGACCGGCATGACGCTGGCCACGCCCTCGCGGTCGCAGACGATCTTGTCGTCCTCGCCGAAGGCGCCGGCGGAGTGCACCAGGCCGGTGCCGTCCGTGGTGGTCACGAAGTCGGCCTCGACGACGCGGTGGGCGCGCTCGCGACCGGCGTAGTAGGAGAACGGCGGGGCGTAGGTGGTCTCGAGCAGGTCGCGACCGGTCAGCCGGGCCACGACGCGCGGGGCCTCGGCGCCCTCGTCGGTCAGCTCGCGGGCGTAGTGGTCCAGGCGCGCCTCGGCGAGCACGAACCGCTGCGGCGACCCCGTCGGCGAGGCCTCGACGACCACGTAGTCGATGTCGGTCCCGACCATGACGAGCAGGTTGGACGGCAGGGTCCACGGCGTCGTGGTCCAGGTGAGGAGCCGGTCGCCCGCGGTCAGCCCGGCCGACGCGGCGCGCTCCGGCACGGTCAGGACCTCGAAGCCCACCGTCACCGCCGGGTCCTGGCGGTTCTGGTAGACGTCGTCGTCCATGCGCAGCTCGTGGCTGGACAGCGGCGTCTGGTCGTTCCAGCAGTACGGCAGGACGCGGAAGTCCTCGTACACCAGCCCCTTGCGGTGGAGCTCGGAGAACGCCCAGATCACCGACTCCATGTAGTCGGGGTTGAAGGTCTTGTAGTCGTGGTCGAAGTCGACCCAGCGCGCCTGGCGGGTGACGTAGTCGCGCCACTCGGCGGTGTACTTCAGCACCGAGGAGCGGCAGGCGTCGTTGAAGTTCTCGATCCCGAGCTCGAGGATCTCGTCCTTGGTCTTGATGCCGAGCTGGCTCATCGCCTCGAGCTCGGCGGGCAGACCGTGGGTGTCCCAGCCGAAGCGGCGCTCCACGTGCTTGCCACGCATGGTCTGGTAACGCGGCACGACGTCCTTGACGTAGCCGGTCAGCAGGTGGCCGTAGTGCGGCAGGCCGTTGGCGAAGGGCGGGCCGTCGTAGAACACGAACTCGTTCTCGCCGTGCTCCCCCGCCGGGTTCTTGGCCACCGAGGCGCGGAAGGTGTCGTCGGCCTCCCAGTACGCCAGCACGTCGCGCTCGATCTGCGGCAGCTGCGGGGACGCGGGGACGCCGGCGATGCCGAACGCCTCGCCGGGCGTGGCGGTGGGCGCGTCGGCGGCGCCGTCGGACGTGCGGTGCAGCGGGTAGGCCATGGGCGGGCTCTCCTGAACGAGCGGGCGGTACGGGTCGTCGTGGTGCACTGCGAGGACGACGTCGGCTCCCCGCGCCGTCCTGGCGGACGACTCAGGTGCCGGGCCGCGGTACCACCCCGCTTGCGGACCGTGTCCTCGAGGAACCCGTCCACCGCTCGTCGGAGGCTGTGACGGGCCCACCCGTCCGGTTCTACTCGGCGCCGGGTCGCGCCTTTCTTCCGGAGGCTCGCCGGTGATGGCCGGGTCGACGCCTGTGCGGACCATGGTAGCCCGCGCCGCGCCGGAACCGCACCGGCTTTCAGGAGTACCCTGCGGGGTATCCCTGCGCGTACGACCTGGAGGACCATGTCCGCCGCCCCGGCATCCACCCGTCCCGTCGTGGAGGTGCAGCGCCGCACGCTGCGCGTCCTGGTCCTCGCCCAGGTGCTGTCCGGCGCCGGACTCGCGGCCGGCATCACCGTCGGCGCGCTCCTCGTGACGGACCTGCTGGGCTCGGCACGGTTCGCCGGCCTCCCCGCGGCGCTGTTCACCGGCGGGTCCGCCCTGGCGGCCCTGGCCGTCGGCCGGTTGTCGCAGCGCCACGGCCGCCGCGCGGGTCTCGCCGCCGGCTACGTCGCCGGCGCCGTCGGCGCGTTCGTCGTCGTTGCCGCCGCGGCCGCCCAGAACGTCTGGGTACTCCTGGGGGCGTTCGCGCTCTACGGCGCGGGCACGGCCACCAACCTGCAGGCGCGCTACGCCGGGGCCGACCTCGCCGCACCGCACCGGCGGGCCCGGGCCCTGAGCACCGTGCTGGTCGCCACGACGCTGGGCGCCGTCGCCGGCCCGAACCTCGTGGGCGTCATGAGCGACGTCGCCACGGGCTGGGGTCTGCCGGCGCTGACCGGCCCGTTCATCCTCGGCGGCGCCGCCTACGCGGCGGCCGGGATCGTACTCGGGGTCGCGCTGCGGCCCGACCCGCTGCTGCTGGCCCGGCGGCTCGACGAGGAGGCGGTCGAGAACGCGACGGTGCCCGCCGCGGTCGAGGTCCCGGAGACGGACGACGCCGTACCGGGCGCGACGGCGCACGACGCCCCGGCGGAGACCGCGGCCGAGGACCCCGGGGCCGTGCGCCGCGCGGTGCTCGTCGCCGGGACGGTCATGGTCCTCACGCAGGCCGTCATGGTCGCGATCATGACGATGACGCCGGTCCACATGGCCGACCACGGGCACGCGGTGTCGACCGCCGGGTTCGTCATCGCCGTGCACGTCGGGATGATGTACCTGCCCTCGCCGCTGTCCGGCTGGCTGACCGACCGGTTCGGGCCGCTCCGGGTGGCGGTCGCCGCGGCCATGACGCTGCTGGCCTCCGGTCTCGTGGCCGGGCTCGTGCCGTCGTCGTCCGTCGTCGGTCTCGCCGTCGGCCTCGGTCTGCTGGGTCTGGGCTGGAGCCTCGGGCTGGTGTCCGGCACCGCGATGCTCACGTCGTCGCTGCCCCTGGCGACCCGGGCCCGCACCCAGGGCGCGGTCGACCTCACGCTCGCGCTGGCGGGAGCGGCCGGCGGGCTCGGGTCCGGTTTCGTCGTGGCGTCCAGCAGCTTCGCCGTCCTCTCGCTCGGCGGCGGGCTGCTGGCCCTGGCCGTGCTGCCCGTGGTGGCGCTGACCGCCCGGTCCCGGACCGGACCGGACCGGGCGGCTGCCGCGGACCGGCCGGCGTGACCCGGGCCGGTCGGACCGTCACACGCCCGTGCGCGCGATCTTCTGGTTGTGGGCCTGCGCCCGCGGCCGGATGACCATCAGGTCGGTGTTCACGTGGGCCGGGCGGGTCAGGGTCCAGGCGACCGCGTCGGCGACGTCCTCGGCGAGCAGCGGCTGGTAGCCCTCGTACACGGCCGCGGCCCGGTCGGCGTCGCCGTCGAACCGCACGAGGGAGAACTCCTCGGTGGCGACGGCTCCCGGGGCGATCTCCATGACCCGGACCGGTTCGCCGGCGATCTCCCAGCGCAGGGTCGTGGACAGCATCCGCTCGGCGTGCTTGGCGGCGGTGTACCCGGCCCCGCCCTCGTAGGCGCCGTGGGCGGCCGTGGAGGTCACCACGACGACGTCGGACCCGCCGTCGGGCCCCGCCGCCTCGGCCGACGCGCGCAGCAGGGGCAGCACCGCCTGGGTGACGCGCAGGGTGCCGAGCACGTTCAGCTCGTACATGCGCCGCCAGCCGTCCACGTCGCCGTCCTCCACCCGGTCCTGGCCCAGGGCCCCGCCGGCGTTGTTGACCACGGCGTCCAGCCCGCCGGTCGCCTCCAGGTGCGCCGCGAGCGCGGCGACCGCCGCGTCGTCGGTGATGTCCAGGGGGTAGGCCTCGGCCCCGGTCTCGGCGGCGAGCGCCTCGAGCCGGTCGGCACGCCGCGCGGCGGCGACCACCCGCCAGCCCTCGGCGCGCAGGCGGCGGACCACGGCGGCCCCGATGCCGGAGGACGCCCCGGTGACGAGGGCACGGCGGGCGGGCGCGGACGGGTTGCTGCTCATGGGTCGGCTCCTCGGGGTCGGACGGTTCGCGGCCACGGAGGAAAGCCAACCACGCCCGGGACAGGGACGAGAGCTTCCCGGGAGCGGATCAGCCGACGGTGACGGAGACCGCGTGCCACCCGGTCGCACCGTCCGGGGCCGGCGGCGCCTGCTCGGCGGTCTGCACCTGGCCGTTCGCGTCCGTGGCGCGCACGGCCACCTGGTGGTCGCCGGGGGTGGCGTCCCAGTCGAGGCGCCACTGGCGCCAGGTGTCCGGCCCGACGGTGTCGGCGAGCTCGGCCGCCATCCACTCGCCGTCGTCGACGCGCACCTCGACGCCGGAGATCCCGGTGTGCTGGGCCCAGGCGACGCCGGCGATGGTCACCTGCCCGGCCTCGACCGCAGCGCCCGGCCGCGGCACGTGGATCCGGGACTGCAGCTTGACCGGGCCCATCGCCGACCAGCCGCGGGGCGTCCAGTAGCCCTGGTCGTCGGCGAACCGCGTGACCTTGAGCTCGGTGACCCACTTGGTCGCCGAGACGTACCCGTACAGGCCGGGCACGACCAGGCGGGCCGGGAAGCCGTGCTCCTCGGGCAGCGGCTCGCCGTTCATCCCGACGGCGACCAGCGCCTCCCGGTCCGGGTCGGTGAGCACCTCCAGCGGCGTGCCCGCCGTCCAGCCGTCCACCGAGGACGACAGCACCATGTCGGCGTCGGCCTGCGGGCGGGCGCGGGCCAGCAGCTCGCGGATCGGGTGGCCGAGCCACAGGGCGTTGTCGACGAGGTCGCCGCCGACCTCGTTCGAGACGCAGCACAGGGTCACGTGGTGCTCGGTCATCGGCAGCTCGAGCAGCTCGTCCCAGGTGATCTCGAACGGCTCGTCGACCAGACCGGTGACCCGCAGCGACCAGGTGGCGGGGTCGACCTTCGGCACCCGCAGCGCGGTGTCGATGCGGTAGAAGTCGGCGTTGGGCGTGACGTAGGGCTCGGTGCCGGGCACACCGAGGTCGGCGCCGGCCGGCACCGCGGGCGCGGGGGTGGCCGCTGACGGCAGGCGGATGGCCTCGCGGACCACCTCGACCGCCCGGCTGCCGGCGGCCAGGGCACGTGAGGCCGCCAGGGCGAGGACACCGCCGACGGCCGTCGCCCCCGTCCAGATGAGGAAGGTGCGGCGTGAGGCGCCGTCGTCCGACAACGCGGCGGCAGGCGGCTCGCCCGCCGGGACGTCGGTCGCGCCGCCCGCCCCGGCGCCGGCACCCACCGGCACCACGGCGGCCGGCGCGGGCACCCGGGCGACGAGCAGCCGCAGCAGCAGGACGCCGCTCCCGACACCGAGGACCGCCGGGAGCGCCCACAGCGGTGTGGCCCCGGGGCGGGTCACGGCGATGATCGCGAGGAGCAGGCCGACGGCGCCCATGAGGACCCGTCCCGCCGGCGGGCGGCGCAGCTCCAGCAACCCCGCCAGGACCGCACCGGCGGCGAGCACGACCCCCATCGTGGACAGCAGGACGAGCTTGTCGGCGGTGCCGAACCACTCGACGGCGAAGTCCTTGAGCCACGGCGGGACGTTGTCGACGACGACACCGCCCAGGGCCAGCACCGGCGAGGAGGCCGGGTCGACCCAGGCGGCGACCAGCTCGGACAGCGCCAGGCCCGCGCCGGCGGCCACGACGCCGGCCAGCGCGGCCCACCCATCCCGTGCTCGGAACCTCATACGGTCCACCCTGCCACCGCGAGCGCCCTTCGCCGCGCCCGTTCCGCCGTCGGAGGCGGACCGTCATCAGCCCGTAATGCGCGGGTACTAGGGTGGGAGTCCTCGCGGACCACGGGCACCGGAGACTCGCCCGTCGGTGCGGCCCCTTCTTTGGGCCGCAGGTCCGGTCGGTGCGAGATGCCGCACCCGCCACCCATACCACCTGCCTTCCGGGAGACCCACCCGTGCCCCGAGCGCGCATCGCTGCCCTCGTCCTCGCGACCACCGCCGTCGCCTCCCTCGCCGCCTGCTCGGCGGAGACCGTGCCGGCCGACGACGCCGCCCCGTCGACCGCGGAGTCCGCCGCGGCCGGCACCGCGGCCACCACCGAGTACCCGCTGACCCTCGACAACTGCGGCACCGAGGTGACCTTCGAGGCCGCCCCGCAACGCGTCGTCACCATCAAGTCCTCCACCGCCGAGACGCTGCTGGCGCTCGGCCTGGGCGACCGCGTCGTCGGGTCGGCTTTCCTCGACGGCCCCGTGCCCGAGTGGCTGGCCGACGACGTCGAGGGCACCGCTGTCGCCGAGCCGTTCAGCGACGAGGTGCCGGGCACCGAGGCCGTCCTCGAGCTCGAGCCCGACCTGGTCTACGCCGGGTGGGAGTCCAACGTGGCCGCCGACGGCGCCGGGGACCGCGAGACCCTGTCCTCGCTCGGCGTCAACAGCTACGTCGCCCCGGCGGCCTGCAAGGACCCGGCCTACATGCCGAACCCGCTGACCTTCGACGAGGTGTTCGCCGAGATCACCGAGGTCGGCCGGATCTTCGACGTGAACGGCGCCGCGGACGAGCTGGTCGCGGAGCAGCAGGCGGTGCTCGACGGCGTCACCCCCGACGACCGCGGCCTGAGCGCCCTGTGGTACTCCTCCGGCAGCGACATCCCCTACGTCGGGGCCGGCATCGGCGCGCCGCAGATGATCCTGGACGCCGTCGGGCTGGACAACGTCGCCGGTGACGTCGAGGACACCTGGACCTCGCTGTCGTGGGAGGAGATCGTCGACGCCGACCCGGACGTCGTCGTGCTGGTGGACGCCACCTGGAACTCGGCCGAGGACAAGATCGCCCGGCTCGAGGAGAACCCGGCCACCGCCGAGCTGTCGGCCGTGCGCGAGGAGCGCTACCTGGTCGTGCCGTTCCCCGCGACGGAGGCGGGCGTGCGCAACGCCGACGCCGCCGCCGACCTCGCCGACCAGCTCGCGGAGCTCGACCTCGATGAGTGAGACGGCCACGCGCGCTCCGGTCCCCGCGACGCTGTCGCGGGGCCGGCTGCTGGCGTGGCTCGGCGTGACGACGGCGGCGCTGCTGGCCAGCGTCGTCGTCACGGTGGCGATCGGCCCGGCCGGGCTGACGCCGTCGGACGTCGGGCAGGTCGTGGCGACGCGGCTCGGGCTGGGCGATCTGCTCGGGCTGGCCGCCCCCGACCGGCTCGACGACGGCATCGTGTGGCAGCTGCGGCTGCCCCGGGTGCTGACCGCCGCGGCCGTCGGCGCGGGTCTGGCGGTGTGCGGCGTGGTGATGCAGTCGCTGACGCGCAACCCGCTCGCCGACCCCTACCTGCTCGGGCTCAGCTCGGGCGCGTCCCTGGGCGCGGTCAGCGTGCTGGTGCTCGGCTGGGTGGCGGTGCTGCCGGTCGCGGCGTTCGTCGGGGCGGCCGCCGCCCTGGTGGCGACGCTGGCGCTGGCCACGGCGGCCGGGCGCGGCGCCGGGGGCCTGTCCCCCGGCCGCACGGTGCTGGCCGGGCTCGCGGTGTCCCAGCTCGCGGCCGCGGCGACCAGCTTCGTCATCTTCTGGTCCGCCCAGGGCGACCAGTACCGCGAGATCCTGTCCTGGATGCTCGGGTCGGTGGCCGGGGCGCAGTGGTCCTCGGTGCTCATCACCGGCGGCGCCGTGCTCGTGCTCGGCACCCTGCTCGCCTCGACCGGATCGGTGCTCGACGCGTTCACCTTCGGCGACACCGCCGCGGCCACGCTCGGCGTGCCCGTCGCCGCGGTGCGCTGGGTGCTGCTGATCGGCGTCGCCCTGCTGACCGGCGCGCTGGTGTCCCAGTCCGGGGCGATCGGGTTCGTCGGGCTGATCCTGCCGCACGCCGTGCGCACGATCACCGGCGCCCGGCACCGTGCCCTGCTGCCGCTGTCGATGTTGTGCGGGGCGACGTTCCTGATGTGGGCCGACACCCTGGCCCGCACCGTCTTCGCCCCGCGCGAGCTGCCGGTCGGCATCGTCACCGCCGCGATCGGCGCACCCGTGTTCGCGGTGCTGCTCTGGAAGGGGAAGGCCCGGGCATGACGCAGATCTCCGGATATCCCCCGACCGAGCAGCCGACGGCGGAGACGCTCGCCGTCGGGACGGGGCACGGCGCCGGCCTGACGGCCGAGCGCGTGCGCTGGTCCGTCGGCGGCCGTCTGATCCTCGACGACGTCGACGTCACCGCTCCCCCGGGGGCCCTGACCGGACTGGTCGGGCCGAACGGGACCGGCAAGTCGAGCCTGCTGCGCCTCGTCGCCGGGGTCGAGCGGCCCGACGGCGGCCGCGTGTCCCTGGTCTCCGGGGCGGACGGGTCGCAGGACCTGCTGACGATGCGGCGCCGCCGTCGGGCCCGCACGCTGGCGTTCGTCGAGCAGGACGCCGCCTCCGAGCTGCCGGTGACCGTGTTCGACGCCGTGCTGCTGGGCCGTACCCCGCACCGGTCGGTGCTGGCCGGTCCCACCGAGGACGACCACGCGATCGCCCGCGCCGCTCTGGAGCGGGCCGGCGCCGGCGACCTGGCTGCGCGGGAGGTGTCGACCCTGTCCGGCGGCGAGCGCCAGCGCGTGCACATGGCCCGGGCGCTCGCCCAGCAGCCCCGCGTGCTGCTGCTGGACGAGCCGACCAACCACCTCGACGTGGCCGCCCAGCTCGCCACCATGCGGCTGGTCGGCGAGCTCGCGGCCGACGGCGTCACGGTGCTGGCGGCGCTGCACGACCTGTCGCTGGCCGCCGCGACGTGTGACCACGTCGTCGTGCTCGCCCCGGAGCCGGCCGGTCGGGTCGTCGCGGCGGGGCCGGTCGAGGAGGTGCTGGTGCCCGAGGTGATCGACCCGACCTACGGGGTGCGCACCACGGTGCTGCGGCACCCGCGCACCGGGCGGCCGGTGCTCACCTTCGACGAGGTCTGAGCCCGCTCAGTCGCGGTCGGCGCTGCGGGCGACCCGCCACGCCCAGGCCACCAGCGGCACCTGCAGCGGCAGCCGGCCCCAGGCCACCGACGGCTTGCGGGACCAGTGCCGGGCGCCCGGGTGGGAGTCCAGGGCCATCTTCACGTTGCCGGGGAACACGCCCACGAACAGCGCCGCCGTCGCGAGGCCACCGACGCGGCGGGTGGCCGGGACGGCGACCGCGGCGGCACAGGCGAGCTCGGCCGCGCCGCTGCCGTAGACCCAGGCGCGCGGCGAACCGAGGGCCTTCGGGATGAGCCCTTCGAACACGCGGGGGTTCACGAAGTGCAGGGTGCCGGTGACGGTGAGCGCGGCGGCGAGGGAGCCGGCCAGGACGTGAGGGTGTCGAGCCATCCGCCGAGGGTATCGGGCAGGATGGGGTCCATGACCGCACAGCTCTGGATGACCGGCGACGACGCGTCGGACCGCCTGCTGAGCGAGGACCCGTTCGCCCTGCTGATCGGGATGCTGCTGGACCAGCAGTACCCGATGGAGCACGCGTTCGCGGGCCCCCGCAAGATCGCCGACCGGTTCGGGACGCTCGACCCGGCCGCGATCGCCGACGCCGACCCCGACGCGTTCATCGAGATGGCGACCACTCCCCCGGCGATCCACCGCTACGGCCGCTCCATGGCCGGGCGGGTGCAGGCCGTGGCGCGCGCCGTCGTCGACGACTACGACGGCGACGTGACCCGGATCTGGACCGCACCGGGCGCCTCGGGCGGGGCACCCACGGGGGCCGAGGTGCTCCAGCGGCTGAACGCCCTGCCCGGGTTCGGCACGCAGAAGGCGCAGATCTTCCTGGCGCTGCTCGGCAAGCAGCGCGGCGTGGAGCCCGAGGGCTGGCGCGAGGCCGCCGGGCACTACGGCGACGAGGGGTCGCGCCGCTCCATCGCGGACGTGACCAGCGCCGAGTCCCTGCAGGAGGTCCGGGAGTTCAAGAAGGCCCAGAAGGCAGCAGCAAAGGCGGCGAAGTGAGCGAGCAGCAGACCACCCAGCGTCCCGAGCACGCCCAGGGCGGGACCTACACGGTCCCCGGCCAGGAGTACGTGCGCGACCAGAACTACCTCTCGACCCGGATCACCCGCGACGGCGCCGACGGCTACCCCGTCGAGCCCGGCCGGTACCGGCTCGTGGCGGCCCGTGCCTGCCCGTGGGCGAACCGCTCGATCATCGTGCGGCGTCTGCTCGGCCTGGAGGACGTGCTCAGCATCGGCATGCCCGGCCCGACCCACGACGAGCGCAGCTGGACCTTCGACCTCGACCCCGGCGGCCGGGACCCGGTGCTCGGCATCGAGCGGCTGCAGGAGGCCTTCTTCGCCCGCGACCCGGAGTTCCCGCGCGGCATCACCGTGCCCGCGATCGTGGACACCCGGGACGGGGCCGTCGTCACGAACGACTTCGGGCAGATCACCCACGACCTGTCGACCGAGTGGACCGAGCACCACCGCGACGGCGCCCCGACGCTGTGGCCGGCCGACGCCGACGAGCGCGCCGAGATGGAGTCGGTGATGCGGCGGGTGTTCACCGAGGTGAACAACGGCGTCTACCGGTGCGGGTTCGCCGGGTCGCAGGAGGCGTACGAGAGCGCGTACGAGCGGCTGTTCACCGCGCTGGACTGGCTGGAGGACCGGCTCAGCACCCGGCGGTTCCTCATGGGCGAGGCGGTCACCGAGGCCGACGTGCGGCTGTTCACCACGCTGGTGCGGTTCGACGCCGTCTACCACGGGCACTTCAAGTGCAACCGGAACAAGCTCACCGAGATGCCGGTGCTGTGGGCGTACGCCCGCGACCTGTTCCAGCTGCCCGGGTTCGGCGACACGGTCGACTTCGAGCAGATCAAGCAGCACTACTACGTGGTGCACACCGACATCAATCCCACGCAGATCGTCCCCGTCGGACCGGACCTGTCCGGCTGGCTGACGCCGCACGGCCGGGAGTCTTTCGGCGGCGACCCCTGGGGCGATGGCACCGCGCCGGGGCCGGTCCGTACGGAGGAGCGGGTGACGGCGGGGCACAACCCGCTCGTGCCCCGCTGATGCTGGAGCTGGCCACCGGGACGGGGCTCGCGCTCGCCGCCGGGCTCAACGCCTGGATCCCGCTGCTGGCGCTGGGACTGCTCGCCCGGTACAGCGACCTGCTGACGCTCCCCGCCTCCTGGTCCTGGCTGGAGAACGGCTGGGTGCTGGTGGTCCTCGGGGTGCTGCTCGTTCTCGAGGCGGTCGGCGACAAGGTGCCCGTGCTGGACTCCGTCAACGACCTCGTGCAGACCGTCGTGCGCCCCGGCGCCGGGGGGATCGCGTTCGGCGCCGGGGCGACGTCGTCGACCACGCGGGTCGAGGACCCGGGTGCCTTCGTGGAGTCCGGCGACTGGGTACCGGTGGTGCTGGGCATCGTCCTGGCACTGATCGTGCACCTCACCAAGGCCGGGGTGCGGGCGGGCGCCAACGCGGCCACGGGTGGTCTCGCGGCGCCCGTGCTGTCCTCGGCCGAGGACGGCGCGTCGGTCGGCCTGTCGCTGACGGCGATCCTGCTCCCCCTGCTGGTCGTCCCGCTGGTAGTCCTTCTCGCGATCGCGGGATGGCGGCTGGTCCGCGCCCGACGGCGAGCCGGGGCGTCGCCACCCGTGGCGCCGACGGTCGGGGACGGCGGTTAGGCTCGACCGCATGGACGCACTGCTCCCCCTCGGTACCGCCCCGCGCCCCGCCACGGACGAGGACCTGGCCGCGCGGTTGCGTGCCGCGCTCGTCGCCCTGGCCGGCGACCGGGTCCAGAACCTGGACGACGCCAAGGTCCTGCCCGTGCTCGACGGCGACGACATCGCCTCGCTGGACGTGGACCTCACCGGCGTGGTGATGGGCATGCCGACCGGTGCCCAGGAGGCTCCCGCGCCGTGGCGGCCGGAGATCGCCGGACGCGAGGACGCCGTGCTGCGCCGGCTACGGATCGACGCGCATCCGATGGTCGCCGTCGACCTGCCGGTCGACCTGACCGCCGACATCACCGGGCTGCGCTTCGCCTGGTTGACCACGGCCGACGACATGGTCGGCGCCGAGCTCGTCGAGCCGTCCGACGACTCCCCCGTCTCCGGTCACGCCCGGCTCGCGGTCTCCCACGAGGGGCTGGCCGGCACCGTGCAGGGGCTGCTGGCGGTGGCGCTGTCCGGCAACGGCATCGCGCTCAACGACTTCGACTTGCAGGTCGAGCAGGCCGGACCGCGCGCGGCGTCGCTGCGCATCGAGGCCGGGATCAAGAAGTCGTTCCTGTCGGCGACCGTGACCGCGACCGCCTCGGCGTCCGTCGACGACGCCATGGTGCTCACGGTCGGTGACGTCGAGCTGTCCAGCGGCAACCCGATCGTCGGAGCCATGCTCGGGGCCATCAAGGGCCGGCTCGAGGCCGCCGCGGGCCGCAAGGTCGACCTGGGCGCGTCCCTGCCGCCCGGCGTGGACCTGCAGGACGTGCAGCTCGACGTCGGCGAGGACATCGTCCTCACCGCGCAGCTCGCCTGAGGTCAGCGGATTCGTCCACAGGGTGGGCGGGAGGTTTCGCCCGATGTGTCCGGGTCGCTAGGGTCTGGTGTCGTCCTGCCACTGATGCCCTGGAGACGCAATGGCGCGCACACCCCGGCACCACTCACCGCTTCGACGACTCGTCCCGGCCCTGGTCGTCCTGGGGCTCCTGGCCGGATGCACCGGGGGTGATCCGGAGCCGGAGGCGCAGGCGAGCGAGCCGTCCTCCGCGCCTGTGACGACGGCGCCGTCGGAGGAGCCAACTCCGTCCCCGTCGCCCTCCCCCACCGGTCCGACGAAGCCGGAGCGTCCGGCGGCGATGGACAAGAAGAACGCCGAGGGCGCTGCTGCTGCCGCTGAGCACTTCATCGAGCTCTACGACTACACATTGAAGACTGGTGACACTGAGGCGCTCAGGACCATGTCTCACAGGTCATGTGGCTTCTGCGACGAAACACTAGCGGAAGCTGAGTCCATCCAGACGAAGGGCGAGACCTACGAGGGAGGAGAACTCTCCTTCAGCCTCATCGAGTCATTCCAGCGGGACCCGGTCACGGGCCTGTTTCCTATGGACGTCGACGTCAGACAGGCGCCGGCCTCGATAGCCAGCCGTTCCGGTGAAGTTGTATGGGAGCAGGGTGCAACTACGACCGAGGCTCGTATCGAGATGGGGCGTAGGGATGGGACATGGGTCGTCGTCGAAATTGCGGGACGGCCCAAGTGAACCGAATACTTGCTGTGGGCGGCCTCGTCGCTTGCGCAATTCTCTCGGCTGTAGTGGCCGCCGCGGCGCCTGACGACAACCGCGGCTTCGGGGGCAAGGCAGAGAACCAAGAGGTCACCGTTTGGCTCGCCGAGCAAGAAGCCCTTGTCAACAGTTCTGGCGGCGACTCCGCCTCCGACACCCGCTACTTCCGCGCCACGGTGCACTACTGCCTCCTCAGCGACCTGGAGAACACCGTGCTCCGTGACGTCTGCGACGAGGGCACCGAGACGATCGCTACCGGCATCGACTGCCCGGACGACGCCTTCGCACTGGCAGGCCTCTTCGCGGTGACTCTCGCTGCCAACGGCGCGGAGTCCGCGCCCCGGCTGATCAGCGAGGGAACCTGCGTCACGGCGGCCGACCTCGAGGCCGAGGCTGAGCGCGCCTTCCGGAACATGCCCGTCGAACCCGCACAGATTCATCTGGAGATCGAGCGCGACTGGGCGATCGTCAACTTCGGGATCCATCCGCGCACCGACGACACGGACCAGGTCATGGACACCACGCTTCTCGGCGTCCCCGTCCAGGTCCGCGCCTATCCCGCCGAGTACACCTGGGACGCCGGCGACGACACCACGCCGATCACGACGGACCATCCGGGCGGCCGCTGGGACAGCGCCGACGCCATCAACCTGCCCTACCCCGAACCCGGCACGTTCACCGCGAGCCTCACCACCACCTGGCACGGGCAGTTCCGCATCACCGGAACACCGACCTGGACCGACATCGACGGCGAGCTCACCACCACTGACAGCACCGACCCGATCGAGGTGCATGACGCGGAGGTGCGGCTCACGGGCTGAAGCGGCGTTTCGCCCCTCAGGCGGGTCAGCCCACCTCGGAACGCACCCAGGCCAGGTAGTCGGGGTTCCCGTCGGTCACCGGGCTCACGAGCACCTCGGGCACCTCGTACGGGTGCTGCTCGATCAGCCATGTCTGCAGCTCGCCGGCACGATCCGCCGTCGTTCGGAAGGTCGCCCGCCACTCGGTGGCGGTCTCGACGCTGCCGTCCCACCAGTAGGCGCTGGTGACGGGGCCGTCCACCTGCCCACAGGCGGCCAGACGGCGCGCGACGGCGTCGCGAACCAGCTTGTTCGCGGTGTCCTCGGAGTCGATCGTGGTCACGACCTGCACGACATCATCCATGCCGACGACGCTATCCCGTGAGTCACCCATCGAGCAGCAGGCAGCCTCGACGGGCGTCGATCGCCCGTGCGTCACCACTCAGTGCGGAGGCTCGGCGTTCTCCGGGTCGTCGACGGGAGCCTCGACGTCGCCCCCTGCGTTCCGTGCGCGCACGGCCTCGAGCCAGGCCACCAGCTCCTCGTGGTGGTCGAACGGCCCCGGAATCTCGACGCACGCTCGGCCGCGCGTCTCGTCGTCGTGCCGCAGAAGCCGGCGCGTCAGGCCGGGATGGGACCCGAGCCGCGCGGCAGAGTCCTCGGTGCACTGCAGGAGCAGGAACCGGTTCGCCCCGGTGGTCCGGTCGTGCACCGCGACGACGTCGCTCCACGGCACCTCCAGGCGGCGGTACCGGACGACGTCCGGGGTGACGACGAGGCGGAACGGTCGTGCGATACGCCAGAGGAGGGCGACGACACCGACCGCGGGGACCCCGACGACGAGACCGGCGATCAGGCGAGACGCCCCCGGATCGCTCCAGAGCTGCACCCCGAGGCCGACGAGGACGACCGCGACACCGAGCGGGAAGAACAGCCACCGTCGCGACGCGCTGAACTGCACCGCGCCATCGTCGGCGAGAGTCTGATCCCAGCGGTCGGCAGGAGGCATTCAGCCGAGTCTATCGGTCGGCCTGCCGCCAGTTCCCAGCGGCGGCCGCGAGGACGACGCCGGCGGCCACGGCCGGCATCGCCAGGGCGGCAGTCGTCCCGACGGTGTCGGCGAGGGCACCGGTGCCCGCCGAGGCGGCCGACTGCCCGAGGATGATGGCCGATCCGAGCATCGTCATCAGCGTCGTGCCACGCCCGATCGGGCTGCGGTGCGAGCCCAGCGAGTAGATCGTCACCAGGCTCGGGCCGATGCCGAGCCCGGCGATCACGAGCCCGGCGATCAGCACGCCGGTCGAGGCCGCGGTCGCGACGACGACGGCACCCACGAGCTGCACGACGGCTGCCGTCAGCCAGCGTGCCCGCAGGCTGAACCGAGCGGGCAGCGCAGAGACCGCCAGGGCCGAGACCACGGAGCCGATGCCCATGAACCCGTACAGCAGACCCGCCCGCTCGGAGTGGCCGGCGTCCCCGGTGACGGCGGACATCGCCGTCAGCGTGGCGCCGAAGAACAGCCCGATGCCGACGAACCCGGCGACCAGCACCAGGACGCGCGCCTGCCACAGCTCGGAGGCCGGGGCCTGCTCGGCGGACTTCGCAGCGTGAGCCGTCGTGCCCGCGTCCTGGGCCGCCGTCGTGCGGGCCGAGGCGTGCAGCGCGAACGCGCCGACGGCCAGCGCGGTCAGCGCCGCGGCGGCGAGCATCGGCGCGGCGGGACCGAACGCCGCGGCCAGCAGGCCGACGACGAACGGCCCGATGACGAAGACGATCTCGTCCGCGGCGGACTCGTACGACATCGTGCGGCTCACCGTGCGAGCGCGGACGGCCGCAGGAAGGCGGGAGTGAATGACCCCGACGAGGCGGCTGCGCGACATCGGGGGCACCTGCGGCGCGGTGGCGCCGATGGCGAACGCGATCGCGAGCACGACGGCGTCCGGCACCGTGGCGTACACCGCGGCCGTCAGGGCGACGAGCAGGAGGCTGTTGACCGCGGCGGTGACGAGCAGGACGCTGCGCTGGCCCGCGCGGTCCGCCCAGGCACCGATCAGCGGGCCGATCGCCGCGCCGCCGATGCCGACCACGCCGGACGTCATGCCGCCCAGGGTGAGGGAGTCACGCCCGGCGACCACGAGGGTCAGGACGCCGACGACCATCATCGCGAACGGCAGCCGCGCGACGAACGCCAGCGGGAAGTAGGTGCGGCCCATCGCCTGGATCAGGGTGGGGCCGGACTCGTCGGTGCGGTCCGTGGCCGGTGCGGTCGTCCGGGTCAGCGTGTCGGACAGGGTCATGCTCTCGGTCTCCTCCAGCGCGGCGTCGCCGCACGATCGTCGTGCCGCCGTGGGCGCGAGGAGCACCTGGTAGATACACAAGCCTGGTTTGGTTCACGGTCGGAGCGCCGAGGCGATCCGACCGTGGGCCACGGTACATGCTCACGACGCGTTGCGCCGTGACCTGGGTCGCCGCAACGGTGAGCAGGCGGATGTCGCCGTACGGCGACATGGCTGTCATGTCGCCGTACGGCGACCAGGTGGAACCGACCCTGCTCGACGCCCGGTCCCTCCCCCAGCTCGGAGCGCCGCTCCGACTCGTCAACGACGCGCGATGGGCACAGTCCTTGGTCGTGTTGGTGACATGCCGCAGGGTGCGCCGGCGGCGTTCGCGGCCACGCTCGACGAGATCGACGACGTCGAGGGCCACGTTGGACAGCCGAAGGCCCGCCTGCTGCCCGCGCTCACGGCACGGACCCACTGACGCTGGGCTCCTTCGGCGAGGGCGTCGAGCTCGACATGCCGACAACGACGGCGGGGTGACCAGAGCATGCGTCCGGTTTCACCCGGTTGGCGTCTGACTACCCCAGCGACTTGCCGTGCGCTGCGTACGCGAACTCCATCTCGTCGCCCCGCACGGTGCGGCCGAGCTCGATCGCTGCCAGCCACGCCTGTTCCGTGGCGACGTCGAGCCACCGGGCGTACAGGTCGGCGGACCACGGACCGTCCTCGGGCACCGACCAGCCGTGGTGGTCGTTGAGCGCCCGGACGACGAAACGGTCCAGAACCAGCGCGTCACCGCCCCGGACCCCACCCCGGTTGCCGAAGTCCGCGGCGTAGAGGTACGTGCTGATCAGCGTGGGGCCGAGGTGCTTCACGTGCGCGGACCCGCCACGCAGCATCGAGCGGTAGGCATCGACGGCGCCCCGCCCGGTGCCGAGGTGCTTGGCGGCCAGGCGCAGCCGTGACAGCAGCTCGGACGGCTCCGTCCCGCCGAGGGCTCGCGCGCCGCGGCTCGCCACGAGGGCCCTGTCCCCCGCGCTCCACACGCCGGCTGCGAGCAGCGTCCGCGCCTCCCAGTCGTCGGAACCGTCGGCGGCGTCGAGCACCCGGCCGCGCGAGATCCGGCGGTAATCCCCTCCGGGCGGGTCCTCGGGCAGGTCGTCGAGCCACCCCGACGCCGGCACGCGCGTCGTCCACCACCGCGGACGGAACCGGACGTCCTGCTCGAGCAGCGCCTCCCGCCCGGGGAGTCGGTCGAGCAGGGACTGGCCACCGGCCAGGCGTGTCGCCATGGTCGTTGATGCTCCTTCGGATGGGGTCGGACGGAGAGGTCTCGCTCCGTCACCAGGACGTGCGGGTCACGACCAGAATCCTGGCGGACGGGACGCTGGGTGGCCAGCACCGGTCGTCGATCGACCCGCCGCGGCCTACGGCCCGAGCAACGCTGCCGGCACGACGGCGATCCCGTCCTGCCGCCTGTAGGCGCGCGGCCCGGTCGTCACCACCACCGCGTCGGCAAGGTCGTCGCCCAGCTTGCCCCGCAGCCAACGCAGATGCTTGAGGTCCCCGTCGGTCGGCGTCGGGGTGACCATGACCTCGATCGCCACCACGCCTCCGTCCGGTCCTTCCACGACGAGGTCGACCTCGTGGTCACCGTTCCGGGTGCGTAGGTGCGACACGGTCGCCCCGCTCGGCTGGGCGTACACCTGCACACACAGGGCGACGAGGTGTTCGAACAGCTGCCCGAGGAGATGATCGTGACGACCTCGCACGAGGGATGGACCTGTGGCACGCAGCAGACGGGCGGCGAGTCCGGGGTCGGCCAACTGATGCTTCGGCGTGCTGGCGAGGCGGTCGAACTCGTTGCGGGTCGGGAGCCACGCCGGAAGGGGGTCCAACACCCACAAGCCGCTCAAGGCGTCGCGGTAGGTCATGGTGGTGGTCCGCGCCGGCTTGTCCCCCTGACCGGGCGTGGCCGCGTCGAGAATCCGGCCGTACCCGGTCGTTGTCGACGTCGCCGCAGCGTAGGCCGCCATCCAGGCACCGAGCACCTCGGGCTTGCGCACGGGGTAACCCTGCTCGGGGAACTCGCGCTGAACGAGGTTCTCCAGATAGGCGTCGACGAGTGCCGGCCGGGTACGTGCCGGTTCGGCGTAGATGCCGGGGAAGCCGGTGGCCACGATCTGTTCCGCGTAGTCGGAGAGCGAGAGCGAGGTTGCACCGCGCACGGTCGCCTCGCCGGCGAGGAGGTCCGCGAGGCTGACGGTCGGATCATCGACACCGCGCTCGGACAGGCTCATGGGCCGCAACCGGAAGGGGACGATGCGGCCGGCCCCGGAGTGGACCGTGGCGCCCCGAGGGGCGGAGCTGCCGGCGAGGATCAGGTGACCGCGGGCGACGCCGTCGTCCACTGCACGCCGTGCGACGTCCCAGGACTCGGGCCAACGCTGCCACTCGTCCAGGAGAACCGGTCCCGGCATTTCCCTGATCACCTCGGGTTCGGCGGCGAACGCGATCCGTTCCACCTCGCGGTCGAGACGGATGACGCTCCGAGCACGGCGCGCCGCGGTCGCCGTCTTGCCGACGCCCTTGGCGCCCTGGATGACGACGGCGCGCAGGTTCGGCTGGAGGTCGTCGAGAACAGCATCGAGAACTCTGCGCCGGTAGGCTTCCACCAGGCTACTGTACATATAGCAGGCTTTCTAAACTACAGATAGCATCACCTCTACGCTGCAGATGGCAGAACGTCAGCACGCAAGCTCGACGACGTGCACCCGTGCGGCGCCACGCCGCCCGTGGCGTCAGCGGCCAGGCGGCAGCACGCTACGGTCGCCTCATGCCCGGCACCCTGCTCGTCCGCCCGCCGTCACCCCGTCTCGCCGAGGGCGAGCTCACCCACCTCGACCGCGTCCCTGTCGACGCCGACCTGTCGCGACGGCAGTGGCACGACTACGTCGAGGGATTCCGCACGCGCGGCTGGCAGGTCCACGAGCTCCCGGCGGCCGACGAGCACCCGGACGGGGTCTTCGTCGAGGACACCGTCGTGGTGTTCGACGACCTCGCCGTCCTGACCCGCCCCGGGGCCGCGTCGCGCCGGGGTGAGGTCGCGAGCATGCGTCCTGTCGTCGAGTCGCTCGGCCTCGAGGTCGCCGCGATCGAGGCGCCTGCCACCCTCGAGGGCGGCGACGTCCTCAAGGTCGGGCGCACGGTCTACGTCGGGCGGAGCAGCCGCACCGACGACGACGGCGTGGAGCAGCTCCGCACGCTCCTCGAGCCGCGGGGGTGGCGGGTCGTGCCGGTGCCCGTGACGCGGGTGCTGCACCTCAAGAGCGCAGTGACCGCGCTGCCGGACGGCACCGTCATCGGCCACGAGCCGCTGGTCGAGGCTCCCGACCTGTTCGATCGCTTCGTGCCGGTCCCCGAGCCCGAGGGGAACGCCGTCGTCGTCCTCGACGACCGCACGGTGCTGCTGTCCGCGAGCGCGCCGCGCACCGCGGACCTGCTCCGGGACCGTGGCCTGGACGTCGTCACCACACCGGTGACGGAGTTCGAGAAGCTCGAGGGGTGCGTGACCTGCCTGTCGGTGCGGGTGCGCTGACTCGCCGCCGATCGTCCTGACTCGCGGCCGGACGTCCTGACTCGCGGGGATCAGGCCGCCAGGGGCGGCTCGGCGATCAGGTCGCGCAACGGGACGCACCCGCTGGTCCCGAACGACGCCGCGGCGAGGCCACGCCGGACGGAGTCGACGAGCAGGTCGTGGCCGACGATCGCCGTCGCCCGGTCGGGGTAGGACTCCTCGTGCGTCGTCTCGTCGGTGAGCAGCAGCGAGACCGGGCTGTCGTCGTCGGCGCCCGCGGGCAGCACGTACCCCAGCGGGTGCACGGTCACCCGGTAGATCAGCGGGCGCTCGTGCCGGGCCTCCTCCCGATCGACACCGACCCAGCGGACCTCGACGACGTAGTCGGCGCCCACCAGCGTCTGCGCCACGAGCCGCTCGGCCGTGTGCCACATGACGGCCCAGCGCGCCTGGGAGATGGGCATGCCGTCCAGGTCGTAGTAGCGCGGTCCGATCAGATCGTCCATGCCCCTGGCCCCTCGTCGACGTGCCCGACCCGGGAACCGTAACCTCGCGAACCGCCGTGCGGAACCCCCGGCGGCGGACGGCTTCGTTCAGGGTCAGGCGCCGGCCAGCCGCCGCTCGAGGCCGTCCAGGACGAGTGCGAGCCCGTCGTCGAACTGGTCGGCGAAGCGGTAGTCGCCGCCGACCACGAGCTCGCCGACCATCTCGGCCAGGTGCGGGTACTCCGCCAGCGGCAGGTCGACGGCCGCCACGAACTCCCCGGCGTCCTCACCGGCCTCGAACGGGAGGCTCTGCTCGGTGAGGACGAACCCGTAGACGTAGGCGTCGATGGCCGCGAAGGCCTGGCTCGCGAGCACGACGGAGAAGCCGCCGGCACGCAGGCACCCGAGCACGGTGTCGTGATGGTGCAGCAGAGCGGGGCCGGGAGTGCGCCGCGACTCGACGAGGCCGAGGGCCCAGGGGTGCGCCGCCAGGACCGTCCGCGCCGACTCGGCCCGGGCCGCCATCGCCGGTCGCCACGGGTCGCCCACGGTGGGCAGGGCGATGCGGGTGAACACCCAGTCGGCGAGCTGGTCGAGCAACGCCTCCTTGTTCGCGACGTGGTGGTAGAGCGACATCGCCTCGACGCCGAGACGTCGTCCGACGTTGCGCATGCTGACGGCCGTCAGCCCGCCCTCGTCGGCGACCTGGACCGCCGCCTCGACGATCTTCGCGCTGCTCAGCGTCGTGCGTGCCACGAATCCTCCTCGAACCCTTGCCGTTCTTACACCCGTAAGCCTACAGTGGAGCCACCAGCCTTACACCTGTCAGGAGGAATCATGCGTGCAGCAGTCGCCCGGCGGTACGGCCCGCCCGAGGTCGTCCACGTCGACGACGTCCCCGATCCGGTTCCAGGACCGGGCGAGGTGCTCGTCCGCGTGCGGGCCGCCGCGGTCACGGTCGCCGACGCCCGCATCCGTGGGTCGCGGTTCCCCGCCGGCTTCCGCCTCCTCGCCCGGCTCGGCCTCGGCCTCCGCCGTCCGCGCCGCCCGATCCTCGGCGGCGTCTACTCCGGCGTCGTGGAGGCGGTCGGTCCGGACGTGACCGGCCTCTCCGCCGGCGATGAGGTCGCCGGGATGACCGGGGGCCGGATGGGGACCCACGCCGAGCTCGTCGTCGTCCCCGCCGAGCGGGCCGTCCCGAAGCCCGGGGGCGTCAGCCACGAGGACGCCGCGGCCGTGCTGTTCGGCGGCACGACGGCCCTGCACTACCTGACGCGCCGGGCGACGGTCACCGACGGCACGACGGTTCTCGTGGTCGGTGCCTCCGGCGCGGTGGGCACGAGCGTCGTCCAGCTCGCCCGCCACCTCGGCGCGACGGTCACCGGCGTCACGAGCACGCCGAACCTCGACCTGGTCCGCCGGCTCGGCGCCCAGCACGTCGTCGACTACACGACCACACCCGTGACCGAGCTCACCGGCCGCTACGACGTCGTGGTCGACGTCGTCGGGGCGCTGAGCACCCGGGCCGGACGACGCCTGCTCACCGAGGACGGCATCCTGCTGCTCGTCACCGGCACGTTCGGCCAGACGATCACCTCGTTCGGCCGGGTCCGTTCCGGCCCGGCACCCGAGAAGCCCAAGGACGTCGCGGAGCTGCTCCGCCTCCTCGCCGACGGGGAGCTCGCCCCGGTCGTCGAGTCCGTCGGCGGGCTCGACGACGTCGCCGCCGCGCACGCACGTATCGACACCGGCCGCAAGGTCGGCAACATCGTCGTCACGCCCTGAGGGACAGGCGCCACGCATCCGCCGTCGGACCGCCGGCGCGCGTACACCGGCCGGCCACCGGCGGTCCACCCCGCGGCCCTACCGTCGAGGAGGAAGACACCCGACGAAAGGTCACACCGACGATGACCCTCACGCTCACGCTCGTCCGCCACGGGCAGACGACGCTCAACGCCCGACGTCACCTGCAGGGCGCCTGCGACTCACCCCTGACCCGCACCGGCCGTGCGGGCGTCCGCGTCACGGCGCAGCACCTGGCCGACCGGTCCTTCGACGCGGTCTACTCCTCCCCGCAGGGCCGCGCCGTCCAGACCGCCGCGGAGATCCTCCAGCACCACCCCGGCCACCGGCTCCGCATCGAGGAGGGGTTGCGCGAGCTGTCGTTCGGCAGCTTCGAGCGGCGCCCGGAGCGCACCCTCGACGCCGAGGTCCCGTGGTCGGAGCTCGTCCCGGCCATGCTCGCGGGCACCCACCCGGGTGTCGGCGGGGGCGAGTCCGGCGGTGACTTCATGGACCGGGTGCGCTCGGTGTTCGCGCGCATCGTCGCGGCCCACGCGGCGCCGGACGGCGGCGCGACCGGCGCCGGTCGCGCCGACGGGAAGCACGTCCTCGTCGTCGGCCACGGCCTGACGCTGGCCGCCTACCTGTGGACGGTGGAGCCGTCCCGGCTGGCAGCCCTGCCGAACGCGTCGGTCTCGACGGTCGAGGTCTCCGACGGCGTCACCCGCGTCGTGCAGGCGGGCGTCGACGTCGCCGGCCACGGCGCGGTCGCGGCCCGTCCGGCCCCGGTCCCGGCGGCGGCCGCGCGCTGACGGCCGCCCCGGAGTGGCCCGCTCGCCGCCGATGCGCTGGGATAGGCGGGTGACGACGCACCACGAGCGCCTCTGGGCGCTGGTCCACACCGAACGGTCGGCGCTGGCCGACGACCTCGCCGAGGTCGACGACGCGCAGTGGCGAGCGCGCTCCTTGTGCAGCGACTGGACCGTCGAGGACGTCGTCGCCCACCTGGTTGCCGGGGCGAGTCTCGGGCGGTGGGCCTGGCTGCGCAGCATGGTCGGCGCCGGCCTCGACCCGGACCGCCACAACGCCCGCCGCCTGGCCGAGCACCGCGGGAGCACACCCGCGGAGACCCTGGCCCGGTTCCGGGCCGTCACCGCGAGCACGGTGGCGCCGTCCCGCGACGTCGGCGCCTGGCTGGGGGAGGTCGTCGTGCACGGCGAGGACGTGCGCCGACCGTTGGGCCTGGTCGGGGGGCCGTCCGTCGAGTCCGCCGTCGAGGTGGCGCAGTTCTTCGTGACCAAGGACGCCGCCGTGGACAGCCGCAGTGTCGCACGCGGCCTGGAGCTGGTCGCCACCGACTCTCCCTTCCGGCACGGGGACGGTCCGGTCGTCCGCGGTACGACGCTCGCCCTGGTGATGGCGATGGCCGGCCGGGCCGCGTTCCTCGACGAGCTCGATGGAGCGGGCGTCGAGCTGATGGGCGACCGCACGCGCGCTGCATGAGAACTGCCCCACCGGACCGTCCGCCCACGTGCGATCATCGCGACATGCCAACCGCAGCCCGGCCCCGCGCCGCGTCGCCCCGGCCGATGGCCGAGGAGGCCTGAGGTGCGCGCCGTCGTCTACGACGCCTTCGGCGGCCCCGTGACCGTGCGCGAGCTGCCCGACCCCGTCGCGCCCGACGGCGGCGTCGTCGTGCGGGTGCACGCCACCGGGCTGTGCCTGAGCGACTGGCACGGGTGGGCCGGTCACGACGGTGACATCACCACGTTCCCGCACGTCCCCGGGCACGAGCTCGCGGGCACGGTCGCCGCCGTCGGCGCGGGGGTGCAGCGGTGGCACGTCGGGGACCGGGTCACCACGCCGTTCGTGTGCGGCTGCGGGCGCTGCGCCTGGTGCCGGGCCGGCGACGCCCAGGTGTGCCCGGACCAGACCCAGCCCGGGTTCACCCACCACGGCTCCTGGGCCGAGCTGGTGGCGCTGCACGCCGCGGACACCAACCTCGTCGCCGTGCCCGACGACGTCACCGACACCACCGCGGCCGGACTGGGGTGCCGGTTCGCCACCGCGTTCCGTGCGGTCACGCACCGGGCCCGGGTGCGTGCCGGCGAGCAGGTCACCGTCGTCGGGGCCGGCGGCGTGGGGCTGAGCGCCGTCATGGTCGCCGCCGCCCGCGGGGCCCGCGTCATCGCCGTGGACCGCGACCCGGCCGCGCTGGACGCCGCGCGCCGGGCCGGCGCCGACCACACGCTCCTCGCCGACGACGGCGACACGGTGGCGGCGATCCACGAGCTGTCCGACGGCGGCACGCACGTGGCCCTCGACGCCGTCGGCTCCCCGGAGACCTGCGCGACGGGGATCGGCGCGCTGCGCCGGCGCGGCCGGCACGTGCAGGTCGGGCTGCTGCCCGCCGTCGAGGGTCATCCCCCGGTGCCGATGGACCGCGTCATCGCGCTCGAGCTCGACCTGCTGGGCTCGCACGGCATGCCCGCCGCCGACTACCCCGCGATGATGGCCCTGGTCGCCGACGGCACCCTGCGCCCCCAGGACCTGCTCGACGACGTGGTCGACCTGGACACCGCCGCCCGACTGCTGCCGGACCTGCGGACCACGAGCCGGGCGGGCATGACGGTCTGCGACCCGCGGCGCTGACGCGTGACCGATGCCACGGCGCCCGGCTCGGGCACCGTGAACAGGCCCGGAGTAGACTGACCTCGGCCAGGAGTCGGCGGCGTGAGCGCCGCCCGAACGTGAAGGAGGTACCGCGCATGACCCGCAGCGAGCCTCCCAGTAGTCCGAGCCGCGACTGACCCGGCTCGACACGACCCGTCCGTCATCGGGCGGGTGATGCCACCGCTCCCCCACGCCGTCGGCACGGCGCACTCGTCGTCAGTCGCGGGATCCAGCACGCAGACCACCGTTCCTGCACGCCTGGGAGTCCCCTCATGGCCTTCAGCTCCAACCGTTCCGTCCGTACCCGCCAGATGCTGGGTGCCCTGCGCCCGCGTCGTCCCGGCGCGCCGGGCACGCCGCCGTACGCCGCGGAGACCCCGACCCCGCCGACGCCGATCCGCCCGCGCTCCGCGATGGTGGCCGCCGCCGTCTACGACGAGGAGGGGCACCGCAGCGCGAGCGTGACCCGGCTCGCCGACGCGTTCCGCGCGCTGCGCTCCACGCCGGGCGGCATGGCCTGGATCGGGCTCGAGCGCCCCGACGAGCACGAGCTCGCCGCCCTGGCGCGGGAGTTCGACCTGCACCCGCTGGCGATCGAGGACGCGATCCAGGCCCACCAGCGCCCGAAGATCGAGCGGTACGGCGACACGCTCTTCGTCGTCCTGCACGCCGCGCGCTACCTGGACTCGATCGAGGAGGTCGAGTTCTCCGAGCTGCACCTGTTCGTGGGACCGGACTTCGTGGTCTCGGTGCGGCACGGGGACTCCCCCGACCTGACCGCCGTGCGCGCCCGGCTCGAGTCGACGCCGCAGATGCTCGCCCGCGGCCCCGAGGCCGTGCTGTACGCGATCATGGACCGCGTCGTGGACGACTACGCGCCGGTCGTCTCCGGGCTCGACTACGACATCGACCAGATCGAGGGCGAGGTCTTCTCCGGTGACGCCCACGTGTCGCGGCGCATCTACGAGCTGTCCCGCGAGCTCGTCGACTTCCAGCGCGCGGTGCGCCCGTTGCAGAGCGTCTGCCTGTCCCTGGCCAAGGGGGCCGAGAAGTACCAGGTCGACGAGGAGCTGCAGGCCTACCTGCGCGACGTCGCCGACCACCTCACGGAGGTCGCCGAGTCGGTGGAGACCTACCGCGTCGCGCTGCGCGACATCCTCACGGTGAACGCCACCCTCGTCGCCCAGCGGCAGAACGAGGAGATGACGCACCTGACCGAGGTGTCGATCCAGCAGGGTGAGGAGGTCAAGAAGATCTCCGGCTGGGCCGCGATCCTGTTCGCCCCGACCCTGGTGGGCACCGTGTACGGCATGAACTTCGACATCATGCCCGAGCTGCACTGGGCCTGGGGCTACCCGGTCGCGCTGGTGCTCATGCTCGGCGTCAGCGTGAGCCTGTTCGCCGTGTTCCGCTGGAAGAAGTGGATCTGACGACGTCCGTCAGGCGTCCAGCCAGCCGTGGCGTCGCGCCATCTTCTCGACCGCGGAGCGCACCGCCAGCACCTGCCGGCCGGTGAGGTCGCCGACCGTCGACAGCAACGTCTCGGTGACCTCGGACCGCAGCTCGGCGGTCGAGAGCACGTCGGCGTACCCGTCGTGCTGGTCGCCCGAGGCGGCGGGACTCGCCGGCGCGGCACCGTCTCGCGACGGTCCGCCCATCGCGGCATGCACCGCGTCCGCCACCGGGGAGGAGATCAGCGAGGCGCTCACCGCCCGCGGGCCGCGCTCGCCCATCTCGTGGGTGAAGTCGACGACGGTGCCGACCGCCATCAGCGCCTTGTCGAAGTCGAGGTCGTTGACGTGCAGGAACACGTCCTCGTCCAGCTCGTCGGACGCGACGAACGCGTAGCCCTTGATCGCGTCGTACCGCACCACGTCACCGCGCACCGTCCACCGCCCCCTGTCGCCGTCGCCCCGTCTCACTGCAGCATAACCGCGGGACGGCGCGGCGGCGGGCTGGAGAGTACACCCCGCGGCTAGGGTCGCCGTGTGACGTCCACGCCCGGCTCCCCGGCCAGCAGCACGCCTCCCCCGCACGGCGACCGCCGGTCGGCCGGGCCCGGGCCCGCGTCGTCCCCGGCGTCACGCACGCTGCTGGCCCTGGCCTGCGGCGTCGTGGTGCTCGCCGGCCTGCACGCGGCCGCCGAGGTGATCGCCCCCCTGTTCCTCGCCGCGGTGATCATCATCATCTGTCACCCGGTCCGGTTCCCGCTGCTGGCGCGGGGCTGGCCGCGCTGGCTGGCCACCACCGCCGTCATCGTCGTCGCGTACCTGATCCTCGCCGCGCTCCTGGCGATGCTGGTGTGGTCCGGCTTCCGGTTCGCCGCGCTGGTGCGCGACTTCGTGCCGCAGCTCCGCGACGCGGTCTCCGAGGTCGAGACCTGGCTCGCCACCGCCGGGCTGGACACCCAGATCGCCGACGCGGTCACCTCCTGGCTGCAGCCGACGAACATCCTGTCGCTGGCGGGCGGCGTGAGCGGGACGGCGCTGAGCATCGGGACCGCGTTCTTCTTCGTGCTCGCCTACGCGGTGTTCATGGCGGCCGACGCCGGCCGGTACGCCACCGCCCCCCGGTACTTCGGCGTCTCGCGTGCGGGCGCGATCGAGCGCGCCACCCGCTTCAGCAGCGGGGTGCGCCGCTACTACGTCGTCAACGCCACCTTCGGCGCGGTCGTGGCGGTCGTGGACGGGATCGCGCTGTCGCTGCTCGGGGTCCCGGGTGCCGCGATCTGGGCGATCCTGGCGTTCGTCACCAACTTCGTGCCGAACATCGGTTTCATCCTGGGCCTCGTGCCACCCATGGTCATGGCCTTCGTCGTGGGCGGGTGGCAGCTCGCCCTGGCCGTGGTGGCGATCTACTGCGTGGTCAACGTCGTCCTGCAGGTGTTCGTCCAGCCGAAGTTCGTCTCGGACGCCGTCTCGCTCTCGCTCACCCTGAGCTTCGTGTCCGTCGTGTTCTGGACGTTCGTCATCGGCCCGCTCGGCGCGATCCTGTCGATCCCGCTGACGCTGCTGGTCCGGGCCCTGCTCCTCGAGGGCGATCCCCGTCAGGACTGGCTGCGCTGGCTCTCCGGTGACGACGTCGAACCCGCGGCGGAGGACCGGGCCGCCCCGGACCCCGTGGTGGCGGCACCGGACCGGCCCGCCACCGCCCCGCAGGATCCGGAGGGCCGCGCCCGGGGCGAGGCCGACGACGACGCGCCGCGCTGACCCCGGTCGGCGCACGCGCTGCCGCGTCGGCAGGACTCAGGTCTCGTCGCGGACGAACTGCACGATCTGGTCGGCCATCGCCCCGACGTCCCAGGTGTGGTCGGCGCCGGCGACCTCCCGTGCCTGGCCGCGGGTGACGGCGTCCGCGACGCGCTGGGCGGCGACCGGCATCTCGTCGAAGGTCCGCGTGCCGTAGGTCGCCAGGACCGGGACGGCGAGCTCGCGCAGCAGGTCCGCCTCGATGAGGTCGGTGGCCCGCACCAGCGCCTGGCCGTCGGCGCGCTGGCTGATCGAGGCCCGTGCGATCTGCTCGAAGTCCGGCGAGGCGCGCAGCCCCTCGAGCCACTCGCGCGGCAGGTCCTTCATGTACTGCTCGAGGGCGCCCACGTAGTCCTCGGCGTCCAGCCGCTTCTCGAACTCGGTGATCCACTCGTAGGTGTCGTCGGCAGACCGCGCCAACGGCGCCTCCCACAGCACGAGCCCGCAGACCGGCATCTCCGCGTCCGCGGCGCACAGCGCGAGCGCGGCACCCGAGGAGTGACCGACCAGCACCACCGGCGCACCGGCGGCGTCGATGACGGCGTGGAGGGCGGACAGCTCACGCTCCAGGTCGAGCACCCCGTCCGCCGGGCTGTCGCCCCGACCCAGCCGGTCGTACACCACCGCGGTCAGCCCCTGCCGCGCGCACCGCTGAGCGGTCTCGGTGGTCACGGGGTCGATCGCCCGGTACGGCCCCGCCCCGGCGACGAAGACCACCGCGGGCCCCTCGCCGTCGCGGTCGAACCCGACCCTGTCTCCGGCCACGCTCGTCACGTGGTGGGTCATCTCCGTCTCCTTCCCGCCGGGTGGTCGACCCGGTCGCCAGGGCCATAGTGCAGCACCCGGCGCCGCTCGGCGACGGGACGCCCCACCTCGTGAGGCCCGTCACCCCCGGCCGTCGGCCAGTCCCCGGGCGTACGCCTCGGCGCTCCCCTCGCGGAACAGGTCGTCGGGACCGGTCCGCGCGAGGCGGCGCGCGCCCGGTCCCGCACCGTCGTCACCGCCGAGCACGAACCGCCCGACGCCGCGCACCACGGCGACCGCCCGGCCCGTCGCCTTGCCGCGGACCAGCTCCGAGGCGGCGGCGATCTCGTCGGCCACCGCGGTGACCGTCACCGAGATCGGCCGCCCGTGGGAGTCCGTGCCGCCGCGCAGGTCGTCCAGCACCGTCAGACCGGCCGCGCCGATCGCGATGTCGGTGACACCCTCCCGCCACGGGCGCCCCGCGGTGTCGGTGACGACGACGCCGAGCCGGTCCAGCCCGTACCGTGCCCGCAGCGCCGCCCGCACCGAGCGCGCGGTGGCGTCCGGGTCCTTGGGCAGCAGCAGCACGGTGCCGTCGGGCGTGTTCGAGGCGTCGACCCCGGCGGCGGCCATCACCAGCCCGAGCCGGTTCTCGACGATCCGCAGCGGTGGCAGGCCGTCCGGCCGCTCGCGCGTGGCGACGACCCGCACGGTCTCGTCGGTGATCGCCTGCTCGCGGTCCGCGGCGCGCACGACACGCCCCTCGGCCTTGGAGACGATCTTCGACGTGACGACGACGACGTCACCCTCGGCGAGGGCGTCACCGGTCCGGTCGGCGTCGGCCGCCAGCAGGTCGCCGACCAGCAGGGCGAGATCGTCGCCCGGGCGGACCTCGCCCAGGCCCGGCGGCGCCCAGAGCATCATCCGGGCGCCGTCGAGCAGGGCCGTGGCGCCGTGCGCCGCGTCGTCGGGACCGGTCACCGGACCAGCTTCGGCAGCACCTCGCGCCCGAAGACCTCGATCCACTGCTTCTGGTTCCGGCCCACGTTGTGCAGGTAGATGCGGTCGAACCCGAGGTCGACGTACTGCTGGATGGCCTGGCGGTGCTCGTCCGGGTCGGCGGAGACCACCATGCGCCCGGAGAAGTCCTCGGGGCGGACCAGCTTGGCCATCTGGGCGAAGTCGTGCGGCGACCGGATGTCGGCCTTGGGGAACTTCATGCCGCCGTTCGGCCACTCGGTCATGGCGTTGGCCATGGCCTCCTCGTCGGTCTCCGCCCAGGACATGTGCACCTGGAGGACCTTCGGCATCGTCGAGGCGTCCCGACCGGACTCCTTGACGCCCGCGTCGAACCGTCCGAACAGCATCTCGATCTTCTCCAGCGGCGCCCCCACCGTGATGAGGCCGTCCGCGTGCTTGCCGGCCCGCTTGGCCGTGATCGGCCCGGCGGTGGCGACGAGGATCTCCGGCGGGACCTCGGGCATGGTCCACAACCGCGTGGACTCCATCTTGTAGAACTGCCCGGAGTGCTTGACGTCCTTGCCCTCGACGCCGGAGGCGAAGAGCTTCTTGATGATGTCGATGGCCTCGAACATCCGGTTGATGCGCTCCGGCGCCTCCGGCCAGTAGCCGCCGGTGACGTGCTCGTTGAGCGCCTCGCCGGAGCCCAGCCCGAGCCAGTGCCGACCGGGGTACATCGCGGCGAGGGTCGCCGAGGCCTGCGCCACCATCGCCGGGTGGAACCGGAACGACGGGCAGGTCACCCCCGGACCGATGTCACCGCGTGTGCGCTCGCCGAGGGCGGTCAGCACGTTCCACACGAACGCGGCCTCCCCCTGCTGCGGCACCCAGGGCTGGAAGTGGTCGGCGGCCATCACGCCGTCGAATCCGTGCTCCTCGGCGTAGGCCGAGTAGTCGACCACGTCGGTGGGGTGGAACTGCTCGAGCATCGCGGCGTAGCCGACGGTCAAGTCCTTCGAAGCTGCCATGGGGACGACCCTACGCCGCCGCGGACATCACGTGGTCAGGTCCTTGGCGAAGAGGTGCGTCGCGGACGGGTCGTCGTCGTAGCGCTCGACCTGCCGGTAGCCGGCCTCCTCGGACATCACGACCGCCTCGCCGAGGACCCCGTTCGTGTCGAGCACGACCTCCCTGTGCCCGAGCTCGACCGCGAGGTCCTCCAGGCGGCGCAGCAGTCGCGAGCCGAGCCCCGCACCGCGCCACGCGGGGTCGACCCACATCCGCTTGATCTCGGCGACACCGTCCCCCAGGTCCTGGACACCCCCGCAGGCGACCGGGTCCCCGCCGGAGGCGGCGACGACGAACCCGCCGAGCGGCGGGACGAGCCGTTCGGCGTCCGCGGCGAGCGCGGCGTCGACGTCGAACACCGCGGTGCCGCCGATACGCTCGCCGACCTCCGCGAAGAACGCGAGCACGGCCCGCCGCGCGACGGGATCGTCCGGCGCGACCGTCACCAGCTCGACGGTGGCGGCGCGGACGAGGAGATCCGCCTCGCCGAGCGCCGCCGAGAGCCGGGCACGCTGCCGCGCGGTGAGCGGGTCGACGAGCCGACGGGCCCGCTCGTCGGAGCGTCGGTCGAGCTCCTCCCAGGCGGTACGGCCCGCCGGCGTCAGGGTGACCCGCCGACGGCGCGGATCCTCCGGGTCGGGCGCGACGCTCACCAGCCCCTCCTCCTGCAGCCGACGCAGCAACCGACGCAGGTACTCGCGGTCCAGGCCGAGCCGCGCGCGCAGGGCGCGGGTCGTGTCCGGGGCGGCGCCGATCTCGTACAGCAGCCTCGCGGTGCCGAGCGCCATGCCCAGGCCCAGGAAGGACTCCTCCAGCACGCCCACCCGCTGGGTGTAGCTCCGGTTGAACCGCCGCAGGACGTCGACGTGACCCCTCACGCTCATGGGCCCGACCCTAGCCAGTCGCGCCGCTCGAGCACCACGCCCCACCCCCGTGTCGGACGGGCGTCCGCCCGCCCCGGGGGATCTGGGACAATGAGGCACCATGAGCGACTTCCCGAACCCCGGGGCGCCCGCCGCGCCCGCACAGACCCCCGCAGCGAACGCGACCTCCGGCAGCCAGGCCGAGCAGGTAGCCGACGTCGTGCGCGCGGTGGTCAGGGAGGTACCGGACAAGGTCAGCACGGACGGTCTGGAGCAGAAGTTCGACGAGCGGTGGGCCGCCGAGGGCACGTTCGCCTTCGACCGGTCGGCCACCCGCGACCAGATCTTCTCGATCGACACCCCGCCCCCGACCGTCTCCGGCTCGCTGCACGTGGGCCACGTCTTCAGCTACACCCACACCGACGTCGTCGCCCGGTTCCAGCGCATGCGCGGCAAGGAGGTCTTCTACCCGATGGGGTGGGACGACAACGGCCTGCCCACCGAGCGCCGCGTGCAGAACTACTACGGCGTGCGCTGCGACCCGTCGCTGCCCTACGACCCCGACTTCACCCCGCCCCACCAGGGCACCGAGGGCAAGAAGGTGAAGCCGGCGGACCAGGTGCCGATCAGCCGCCGCAACTTCATCGAGCTCTGCGAGGAGCTCACCGCCGACGACGAGCGCCAGTTCGAGGAGCTGTGGCGCCTGCTCGGCCTGTCCGTGGACTGGTCGCAGACGTACCAGACCATCGACTCGACCTCGCGCGCGGCCTCCCAGCGGGCGTTCCTGCGCAACCTGGACCGGGGCGAGGCCTACCAGGCCGAGGCGCCCGGGCTGTGGGACGTCACGTTCCAGACGGCCGTGGCCCAGGCCGAGCTCGAGGCCCGGGAGTACCCCGGCCACTACCACCGCGTCGCGTTCCACCGCGACGGCGGCGAGCCGGTCCACATCGAGACGACCCGCCCCGAGCTGGTGCCGTCCGTCGTGGCCCTCATCGCCCACCCGGACGACGAGCGCTACCAGCACCTGTTCGGCACCACGGTCACCTCGCCGCTGTTCGGCGTCGAGGTGCCCGTGCTGGCCCACCACGCCGCCGCGATGGACAAGGGTGCCGGCATCGCCATGTGCTGCACCTTCGGCGACCTGACCGACGTGCAGTGGTGGCGCGAGCTGCAGCTGCCGACCCGCTCGGTGATCGGCCGGGACGGCCGGCTCGCCCGCGAGACGCCCGAGTGGATCGCCGGCGGTCCCGGCGCCGACCTCTACGCCGAGGGACTGGCCGGCAAGACGTCGTTCAGCGCCCGCACCGCCGTCGTGGACGCGCTGCGCGAGTCCGGCGACCTGGACGGCGAGCCGACCCCGACCCAGCGCATGACGAACTTCTACGAGAAGGGCGACAAGCCCCTCGAGATCGTCACCTCGCGCCAGTGGTACATCCGCAACGGCGGTCGCGAGTGGAACGCCGACGGGACCCGGCGCGACCTGAAGGCCGAGCTGCTCGGACGGGGCAAGGAGCTGGACTTCCACCCCGACTTCATGCGGGTCCGCTACGAGAACTGGGTCAACGGCCTCAACGGTGACTGGCTCATCTCCCGGCAGCGGTTCTTCGGCGTGGCGGTGCCGGTCTGGTACGGCGTCGACGAGCACGGCGACGTCGACCACGACCGCCTCATCACGCCGTCCGAGGCCGAGCTCCCGGTGGACCCGACGTCGCAGGCCCCGGCCGGCTACGACGAGTCCCAGCGCGGGGTACCGGGCGGGTTCGTCGGCGACAACGACGTGATGGATACCTGGGCGACGTCCTCGCTGACGCCGCTCATCGTCTCCGGCTGGGAGCGCGACGCCGACCTGTTCGACCGCGTCTTCCCCATGGACCTCCGCCCGCAGGGCCAGGACATCATCCGCACCTGGCTGTTCTCCTCGGTCGTGCGCTCGCACCTCGAGTGCGGCGTGCTGCCCTGGAAGCACGCGGCCATCAGCGGCTGGATCCTCGACCCGGACCGCAAGAAGATGTCCAAGTCCAAGGGCAACGTCGTCACCCCGATGGACCTGCTGGAGCAGCACGGGTCCGACGCCGTGCGGTACTGGGCGGCCGCGGCACGCCTCGGGACGGACGCGGCGTTCGAGATCGGTCAGATGAAGATCGGCCGGCGCCTGGCGATCAAGGTGCTCAACGCCTCGAAGTTCGCGCTGACCTTCGGCGTCGACCCGGAGACCGGTGCGGGCGAGATCGCGCTGGACCCCGGGGCCGTGACCGTCGACCTGGACCGCGCCATGCTGGCCGGGCTGGCCGACGTCGTCGACCAGGCGACCACGGCGCTCGAGTCCTACGACCACACCCGGGCCCTGGAGCTGACCGAGTCGTACTTCTGGGCGTTCTGCGACGACTACCTCGAGCTCGTCAAGGACCGCGCCTACGGCGCCGACGGCACGGTGACCGCCGACACGCTCTCGGCCCGCACGGCGCTGGCGATCGCGCTGGACGTCATGCTCCGCCTGCTGGCGCCGTTCATCCCGTTCGCCACCGAGGAGGTCTGGTCCTGGTGGCGCAGCGGGTCCGTGCACCGCGCGGAGTGGCCGACGGCCCGGCCGCTGCGCGACGCCGCGGCCGGCGTCGACCCGACCGGCCTGACCGCCGCGGGCCACGCGCTGGCGGCGCTGCGCAAGCTGAAGTCGGCTGCCAAGGTCTCCATGAAGACCCCGATCCTGTCCGGGACGGTGGCCGTGCCCGCGCACCTGCTCCCGGGCGTCGAGTCCGCCGTGGTGGACCTGCGCGGCGCCGGCCGGGTCACCGGGCCCCTCGAGCTCGTCGAGGCCACCGACGGCCAGGGCGACCCGGACGTCCAGGGCGGCATCGTCGTGGTCGACCACGAGCTCGGCGAGCCGCCGGTCAAGAAGCCGCGCGGCTGAGCCCCCGGGCGCTCCTCCGCGGGCACCCGCGACAGCACGAGGCCCCGGCACCCTTCCCAGGATGCCGGGGCCTTGTCGTGCGACCTCTCAGTGGGCCATGGAGACCCGTCCGTCGTCGCCGCTCATCGTGGCCGCCGACTCGTGCGGCGTGCCGCCGTCGTCCCAGCGCAGCGTCGCCGCGACGCCGTCGCGCAGCTCGACCGACCCGGTCGGCGCGAAGACCAGCCCGGCGTCCTGGCCGATGGCGGCACGCAGCAGGGCCGTCGCGGCCGGGAGCTCCTCGAGGTCCCCGACCCCGTCGAGCTCGGTCCGCGAGGCCGCGATGTGCATCGGGTCCGGTCCGATCCAGAGCTGGAAACCGTTGAGCAGCCCACCGAGCCCGGGCTCGTCGACCGAACCGTCGACCCACGCGTGCAGCGCCCGGGCCGCGTCGTCCGCGAGCTCCTCGGAGAGCACGAGCTGCTTCACCTGGCCACGGGCCAGCACCTGGGCGACGTCACCGATGCTCGTGACGGCACCGGACTCACGGCCCAGGCCCTCACGCAGCGCGGCCAGCACCGCCTCGCGGCGGCGCTCCCGGAACGAGTCCAGCGCCTCGGCGACGGTCTCGGCGAAGTGCCCTGCGTGCACACCGTCGTCCCGGCCGCCGCCGGACACCTCGACGGTCAGCTGAGCCGCCTGCTGGCCGAGCGCGTCCCGGACCATGCTCACGGCCCTCACGTCGCCGGTGAGCAGCAGGATCTCCGGTCGGGAGGCGGCCACGCGGCGGTCGATCTCGCCGGCCATCGCCTCGGCGTTGCGGTGCCAGGAGTCCTCGGCACGCGACTCGATCACCGACCGCTTCGTCGAGGTGCTCGAGGTCTTCGACACCTCGTCGTCGGGGCCCTCGAACGTCTCCTTGTCCCCGGACGGGAACCCGTCGGACCCCACCGGGAAGAAGTCGGCACCCAGCCGGTCGACCGCGACGACCAGCGCGTCCACCTCCTCGTCGGCCGAGCGTGCCGCCTGCAGCAGGCTCGGAACGCGGTGCCAGACACCCGCCATCACCGGCGGCGGCTCCTTCAGCACCCGGTCGACGAGAACACCCTCGTCGTCGGCGATGAGCACTCGACCGTGCGGCCCGTGCACCCACGTCGGGCGGTCCACGGCGTCGTCCAGGTCGTTGAGGACCTGGTCCGTGGCACCCTGCTTGGCGAGCGAACGGCGCACGGAGCGCCAGCGGTTCGCCACATCCTTGTCACCGGCTTCGACCGAACGCGTGGCGTCGAGATAGACGGTCGCGAACGGGCCGGGGCGGCCGACCAAGGGCTTGAGCCAATCGATCTTCATGCAGTTCCCCCTCGGGTCCGTCGACTGTGAACCTCCAGCCTGCTCCGGATCGGCGCAGTGCGCATCCGCGATGGCGAAAAGGCCTTCTCACCAGGGGCGATGCACGGAGGGGCGCAGGTCCGCCGTGAACCGGGGCCGGGCGCGGCGAGGTGCTCGGGCGGCTCAGAAGCCGCCACCTCTTCAACTGTAGGTGTCCAGGGGTGGTACCTCGTCGGCACGCCCGGCGGCGGCGTGCTCGGCCGCGATGCGCTCGTGGCGGCGGATCACCTCGGAGACGATGAAGTGGCGGAACTGCTCGGCGAACTCGGGGTCGAGCCCGGCGCCCGAGGCGATGGCCTTCAGACGGTCGATCTGCTGACGGTCACGCTGCGGGTCCGCCGGCGGCAGCCCCTCGGTGGCCTTGAGCTCCCCGACGCGCTGCGTCGCCCGGAACCGCTCGGCGAGCAGGTGCACCAGGGCCGCGTCGATGTTGTCGATCGTGCTGCGCAGGCCGAGGATCTCGGTCGGCAGCGCACGACCGGTCTCGGGCACGGGCGCTTCGTCGAAGGGCTCAGCCATGGCTAGATCCTACGGGCGTCGACGTCAGCGCGACGGCCCGGCCACGATGTGGCCGCCGGCCGTCCGAGGCGGTGCGATCAGGCGGACTTGCGGTTGCGCACGGGACCGGAGGACCGCGGCACGATCGTCGGGTTGACGTTCTCCTCGACGACCTCGCGGGTGATGACCACCCCTTCGACGTCGTCGCGGCTCGGCACGTCGAACATCACCTGCTGGAGGACCTCCTCCATGATCGCGCGCAGCCCGCGTGCACCCGTCCCGCGCAGGAGCGCCTGCTCGGCGATCGCGTCGATCGCGTCGTCGGCGAACTCCAGGCGCACGCCGTCGATCTCGAACATGCGCTGGTACTGCTTGACCAGGGCGTTGCGCGGTTCGCTGAGGATGCGCACCAGGGCGTCTCGGTCGAGCGGCGAGACGGAGGAGATCACGGGCAGTCGACCGATGAACTCGGGGATCAGTCCGTACTTGTGCAGGTCCTCGGGCCGGACCTCCGAGAAGAGGTCGACGTCGGTGGTCGACTCCATCGGGGCGGAGAAGCCGATCCCGCGCTGCCGCGCCCGCGAGGCGATGATGTCGTCCAGACCCGCGAACGCTCCGGCGACGACGAACAGCACGTTCGAGGTGTCGATCTGGATGAACTCCTGGTGCGGGTGCTTGCGCCCGCCCTGCGGGGGCACCGACGCGCTGGTGCCCTCGATGATCTTCAGGAGCGCCTGCTGCACGCCTTCGCCCGAGACGTCCCGCGTGATCGACGGGTTCTCGGCCTTGCGGGCCACCTTGTCGATCTCGTCGATGTAGATGATGCCCGTCTCGGCCTTCTTGACGTCGTAGTCGGCGGCCTGGATGAGCTTGAGGAGGATGTTCTCGACGTCCTCGCCCACGTACCCGGCCTCGGTGAGCGCCGTGGCGTCGGCGATGGCGAACGGGACGTTGAGCATCTTCGCGAGCGTCTGCGCCAGGTACGTCTTGCCCGTCCCCGTGGGGCCGATGAGCAGGATGTTGGACTTGGCGATCTCCACCGCGTCCTGGTCGTCCTTCGCCGCCGGCGCCGCCTGCACGCGCTTGTAGTGGTTGTAGACCGCGACGGCCAGGGCCCGCTTGGCCGGCTCCTGGCCGATGACGTACTGCTCGAGGAAGTCGAAGATCTCCCGCGGCTTCGGCAGCTCGGTCAGCCCCAGCTCCGTGGTCTCACCGAGCTCTTCCTCGATGATCTCGTTGCACAGGTCGATGCACTCGTCGCAGATGTACACACCCGGCCCAGCGATGAGCTTCTTGACCTGCTTCTGCGACTTCCCGCAGAAGGAGCACTTGAGCAGGTCTGCACCGTCACCGATTCTCGCCACCGCGGGCCTCCTTGTTCTCGTGCGCGTCTCCGACCATTCCACACCACCCGGGCCCGGTTGTCAGCCGAGAACTCCGGTGTGGCGCGACCCGGGTGCCGACACGACGGTCGGCACCCGGGTCGCGAGCGGTGTCGTCACCGGTGAACCGGCTGCTCAGACACCGAGCTGAGCGGGCTTGCGGGAGTCGAGGACCTGGTCCACCAGGCCGTACTCCTGGGCCTGGGCGGCGGTGAGGATCTTGTCGCGCTCGATGTCGTCGCGGATCTCCTGCACGGGCTTGCCCGTGTGGTGCGCCAACGCCTCCTCCAGCCACTCGCGCATCCGGATGAGCTCGTTGGCGTGGATCTCGATGTCGGACGCCTGGGCGTAACCGCCACCCTCCATCGCGGGCTGGTGGATCAGCACCCGGGCGTTGGGCAGCGCGAGACGCTTGCCCCGCTGCCCGGCGGCGAGCAGCACGGCCGCCGCCGAGGCCGCCTGCCCGAGGCAGACGGTCTGGATCTGGGGCTTGATGAACTGCATCGTGTCGTACAGGGCGGTCATCGCGGTGAAGGAGCCGCCCGGGGAGTTGATGTAGATCATCACGTCGCGGTCCGGGTCCTGGGACTCCAGGACGAGCAGCTGGGCCATGATGTCGTCGGCCGACGCGTCGTCGACCTGGACGCCCATGAAGATGATGCGGTCCTCGAACAGCTTGGTGTACGGGTCCTGGCGCTTGAAGCCGTACGGCGTGCGCTCCTCGAACTGCGGCAGGACGTACCGCGACGACGGGGCGCCGTGCGGCAGCGCGATCCCGCCCGGGCGGGCGGCGTCGCCGGCGAGACGCGCGGCCCGCTCGGCGAACTGGTACTCGGCGGAGTAGCTCATGGTTCTCCTCGGTGGGAAATCAGCTGGGGTCTCGGTCGACCGTGGTCGGGTCACTCGGCGGTCGTGCCGCCGCCCCCGGACACCGAGGAAGCGTTGGCGACGACGCGGTCCACGAAGCCGTACTCGAGCGCCTCGTCGGCCGTGAACCAGCTGTCGCGGTCGTTGTCCTTGAGGATCTTCTCGAGCGGCTGGCCGGTCTGCTCGGCCGTGAGCTCCGCGAGCACCTTCTTCATGTGCATGATCAGCTGGGCACCGATCCGCACGTCGGTCGCGGTGCCGCCGACGCCGCCGGAGGGCTGGTGCATCAGCACGCGGGCGTGCGGCGTGATGTAGCGCTTGCCCTTCGCGCCGGAGGACAGCAGGAACTGGCCCATCGAGGCAGCCATCCCCATCGCGACGGTGGCGACGTCGGGCTGGATGAACTGCATGGTGTCGTAGATCGCCATGCCGGCCGTGATCGAGCCGCCCGGGGAGTTGATGTAGAGGTAGATGTCCTTCTCGGGGTCCTCCGCCGCGAGCAGCATCATCTGGGCGCAGATGGCGTTCGCGTTGTCGTCGCGCACCTCCGAACCCAGCCAGATGATGCGCTCCTTGAGGAGCCGGTTGTAGATGGAGTCGTTGAGGCCGAAGCCCTGGCCCTCGGCGCGGGCCTGCGGTGCCACGTCACCCATCTGCAGCAAGTCGTTCACGTCCGTCTCCTTCGCTTCGCTGTCGCTCGACCCTAACGTGCACCGGGTGCCCGCAGAGTCCCGGGAAGCGCCGGTTTCGCTGCAGGCGCACAGGCGCCGGGGCCCTCCGGACGGCCCGGGGACGACGACGGCCCGCACCCTCCGCGCGGAAGGTACGGGCCGTCGTCGTGCGGTGCGGGACCGTCAGGCCTTGGTGGCCTCGTCCGCGGACTCGCCGGAGTCCGCCGAGTCGGGCGAGTCGGCCGACGCCGCGGAGTCGCCGGACTCCGCGTCGGCGATCTCGGACTGCGCCGCCTCGGTGGCGGCCGCAGCGGCCTCGTCGTCCTCCTCGGAACCGATGAACTCGGTCAGGTCGACGACGTTGCCCTCGGAGTCCTTGACCTCGATGTCGCGCAGGGCGACGGCGAGCGCCTTGGACCGGGCGACCTCGCCGACCATGGCCGGGATCTGACCGGTCTGGTCGAGGGTCTGGATGAACTGCTGCGGCTCCATGCCGTACTGCTGCGAGGCCTGCACCAGGTACTCGATCAGCTCGCCCTGGCCCACCTGGACCTCGAGCTTCTCGGCCAGGGTGTCGAGCAGGATCTGGTTCTTGATCGCCTTGGTGGCGTCCTCGGTGACCTCGGCACGGTGCTCGTCGTCCTCGAGGCGACCCTCCTGCTCGAGGTGACGGTTCACCTCGGCCTCGACGACACCGGACGGCACCGGCACCTCGACGGCGTCCAGCAGCTTCTCGAGCAGGGCGTCGCGGGCGGCGACGGCCTGGTTGGAGGACTTGGACGACGCGACCTGCTCGCGCAGGTCCGCCTTGAGCTCCTCGAGGGTGTCGAACTCCGAGGCCATCTGGGCGAAGTCGTCGTCCGCCTCGGGCAGCTCGCGCTCCTTGACGGAGGTGGCGGTCACCGTGACGGTCGCCTCCTCGCCCTGGTGGTCGCCACCCGCGAGGTTGGTGGTGAAGGTGGTGGTCTCGTCGGCGGAGAGACCGGTGAGGGCCTCGTCCAGGCCGTCCAGCATGTTGCCGGCACCGATCTGGTAGGAGACGCCGGAGACCGAGTCGACCTCCTCGTCGCCGACGACGGCCTTGAGGTCGATGACGACGTAGTCGCCCTCGACGGCCGGACGGTCGACGCCCACGAGGGTGCCGAAGCGCTCGCGCAGCGAGTCGAGGCGCTCGGCCACGTCCTCGTCGGAGACCTCGGTGGAGTCGACGGTCAGCTCCATGGCGGACAGCTCGGGCAGCTCCAGCTCAGGACGGACCTCGACGTGGGCCACGAACTCGAGCTGGCCCTCGCCGGCCTTCTCGGGGATCCCGGTGACCTCGACCTCGGGCTGACCCAGCGGGCGCAGCTCCTCGGCGCTGACGGCGTCGCGGTAGAAACCGGAGAGGCCCTCGTTGACGGCGTGCTCGATGACGGCACCCCAGCCGACGCGCTGGTCGATGATGCGCGGGGGGACCTTGCCCTTGCGGAAGCCGGGGATGTTCACCTGCTCCGCGATGTGCTTGTAGGCGTGGTCGATGCTCGGCTTGAGCTCGTCGTACTCCACCTCGACGGTCAGCTTGACCTTGGTGGGCTCCAGGGTCTCGACGGCGCTCTTCACTTCGATGGTCTCCAACTGTCGGGTGCGTGCGCGCGCGTCGTGCCGGAGCGGGCCGGCGCGGTGTGCTGCGGCGCGGGGATGCTTGCGATGCTTGTCGAACGACGCCCGGAGGACGGGCGCACGGGCAACCCGACGATCATACGCCACGCGCCCCAGGGGACGACACCGCCCGTCCAGTGGCACACCCCACGGTGTGGCGCCCCGCCCCCCCGGGAGACGGCCCTCAGAGGCCGACCGGCGCCAGGGCGACGGGGACGAGGAAGAGCATCATGAGACCGAGCGTCGCGACGCCGACCCACCCGAGCACGACGCCGGCGATCGCGATGCCACGGCCCTCCTGCGGGGCGTGCGGGGGCGCGTTGCTGATCTGTCTCAACGCCACGTGACCGAACACGACGGCCAGGACGCTGCCGACCCAGCCGAGCCACAGGATGCCCAGGACCAACGAGGCGACCGCCAGGCCGTTGGTGCGGCGCACCGGGTAGTGCCAGCCGGCGCCGGGATGGCCCGGCGCCGGACCGGCGGGGCTCGGGTACGACGGCGGTGCGGCGGGCGTGGCCGACGAGTGCGGCGGCACCGGCCGCGTCGGGCGCTGCTGCGGGTGCTCGCCGCCGTCGGGTGCGGCGTACGGGTCGTTCGGCACGGTCACGACGTCGACCCTAGCGGTCGCGACGGTCCAGCGGTGCGGCACCCCGCGCCGGTGGACCGTCCGGGTGCCACGATGGCCGGGCACGCCCGCTCCCGACCCGGAGGCCACGTCGACCATGCCGCACGAGAACACCTCGGACGAGCGCCGCGACGCCGGGCGTCCGCGCACCGAACGCTTCCCGCGGTGGGTCTACGCGCGGGGCGACGAGCCGGACGCGCGGTTCTCGCTGGCGAACGAACGGACCCTGCTGGCCTGGATCCGCACCTCGCTGGGCCTCATCGCGGCGGGAACGGCTCTGGAGGCCCTCGACCTGCCGATGGAGCCGCACCTGCGGCTCGCCGCGGCGGTGGTGCTGCTGCTCGCCGGTGTCGCCGTCCCCCTGGTGGCCGCTGTCGAGTGGGCACGCACCGAGCGGGCGATGCGCCTGAGCGCCGAGCTGCCCGGCGCGACGACCGGGTTCGTCCTCGTCGCGACGATGGCCGTCGTCGGCGTGCTCCTGCTGCTCGCGCTGCTCCTGCGATGAGCTCCCCCGCCGCGCAGGATCCGGCGGGGCCGGAGGTCCCGGGCCGCTGGGCCGAGCGCACGGCGCTCGCGTGGCGCCGGACCCTGATCTCCTTCGCCGCCGCCACCCTCGTGGCGATCCACGCCTTCCCCGCCGTCCAGGGCGCCGAGGCCCTGGCCGCGGCCGCCGTCGTCGCCCTCGTCCTGGTCACGCCGGGCTGGTGGTTCACCACCCGCCATGCGCGGCACACGCGGGCCGGTCTGCAGCAGGAGGTTCCCCGGCTGCGGCACGGCCGGCGGATCGTGACGGTCTGCGTCGCCACGAGCCTGCTCGCCCTGGGCGCGCTGCTGCTCGTCCTGCTCGCCTGAGGAGGTCGCGGACCGTGAACCGGACACGTCCGCAGGAGCCCGGACATCACGGACCGACGCCGTAGGCTGAGCCCGTGCTACGCAAACGCCCCGCCGCCGTAGGCCATGTCGAGACGCGCGGAGCGCAGCTCGCCGACGAGTTCGACCGCGCCGCCGACCGCTACGACCTGCTGACCCGGCTCAACCCGGGCTACCACGACGCCCTGCACGCCGCGGCGCGCGAGATGGTCTCGCTGCTGCCGCGGCGCTCCCGCGAGGAGCCGCTCGTGCTCTGGGACCTGGGGTGCGGTTCCGGGCTGTCGACGCGCGCCGTGCTCGACGCGGCCGGCGAGGACGCCCGCGTCGTCGGGCTGGACGCCTCCGCCGGGATGCTGAGCCGCGCCCGGGCCAAGGCCTGGCCGGAGGGTGTGCGGTTCGTGCAGGCGTTCGCCCAGGCCCTGCCCGAGGTGGCGAGCGACCACGGCCAGCGGGACGCGGACGGCGCGTTCGCCGCGTACCTCCTGCGCAACGTGCCCGAGGACCAGCGCGACGAGGTCGTGGCCGCGATCCACGACGAGGTGCGGCCCGGCGGCTGGGTCACGCTGCAGGACTACCACGTCAAGGGCGACCGCGTGGCCCAGGCCGTCTGGACCGCCGTCTGCTGGGCGCTCGTCATGCCCCTGGCCGTCGTCCTGCGCGGCAACCCGTCGATCTACCGCTACCTGTGGCGCAGCGTCGTCGACAACGACAGCACCGCCCAGCTCCAGGCCCGCCTCGAGCGGGCCGGCCTCACCGACATCCGCTGGCGCACCGGCACGGGATGGCAGCGGGGCATCCTGCACACCGTCCTGGCCCGCCGACCCGAGAAGGACCTGACATGACCCGGCCCGTCCCGCCCGGCCGCGACGGCGCGGCCGTCCTCCACCCGGCCGCACCCGGCGCCGAGCGCGTCGCCGACGACCGGCACGTCGTCGTCGTCGGGGGCGGCATCGCCGGCCTCGCCGCGGCCGCGATCCTGGCCGAGCGGGGTGCGCGGGTCACGCTGCTCGAGGCCTGCGAGCAGCTCGGCGGCCGGGTCCGCGCGTGGCCCGTCCAGGAGCACGCCGAGGACCCGGAGGGGCCCGCGGACGGCGACGGCCGCACGATGAGCCGCGGCTTCCACGCCTTCTTCCGGCAGTACTACACGCTGCGCGCGCTGCTGCGCCGCTCCGACCCGGAGCTCGACCACCTGGTGCCCGTCGCGGACTACCCGCTGCGCCGCGGCGACGGCCTCACCGACAGCTTCGCGGCGCTGCCGCTGACGCCGCCGGTCAACCTCGCGGCCTTCGTCGTGCGGAGCCCCACCTTCCCCGTCTCGGCGCTGCGCAAGGTGCACCTGCCCAGCGCCGTCGAGCTCGTCTCGGTCTCCTACCCCGCGAGCCACGAGCGCTACGACGGCGAGTCCGCCCAGGACTTCCTCGACCGCCTGCGCTTCCCCGAGGGCGCACGGCACCTCGCCCTGGAGGTGTTCGCCCGGTCCTTCTTCGCCCATCCGACCGACTTCGGAGCCGGCGAGCTGGTGGGCATGTTCCACACCTACTTCGCAGGGTCGTCGGAGGGTCTGCTCTTCGACGTCCCGGACGACGACTACGACACCGCGTTGTGGGCCCCGCTCGGCAGCTACCTCGCCGGACTGGGCGTCGACGTCCGCACCGGCACCCGCGCGGAGGCGCTGGCGCGGGCCGAGGACGGCACGTGGCACGTGCACGCCACCTCCGGGGACCTCACCGCGGACGCGGTCGTGGTCGCCACCGATCCGCGGGTGACCCGTGAGCTGCTGGCGCCGCTGGCCGACGAGGCGGACGGCGGCGCCGGGACCCCGGAGCGCCAGGACTGGCACCGCCGGGTGGCCGCGGGCCGCAACGCCCCGCCCTTCGCGGTGCTGCGGCTGTGGCTGGACGGCACGGTCGCGCCGGAGCGGGAGGCGTTCCTGGGCACCAGCGGCTACGACCTGCTCGACAACGTCACCGTCCTGGAGCGTTTCGAGCAGGGAGCGGCCGACTGGAGCCGTGAGCACGGGGGCTCGGTCGTGGAGCTGCACGGCTACGCCGTCGACCCCGAGCGGGATCCCGACCTGGCCGGCGACGGGCCGCGCGGGCTGGACACCGAGCGGCTGCGCACCCGGCTCCTCGACGCGCTGCACGAGGTCTACCCCGAGACGCGCACCCTGCAGGCGGTCCACGAGGAGCTGCTCGTCGAGGACGACTGCGGCCTGGTCGGCACGGGCCCGTGGCGCGACCGGCTGACCGTCGACACCCCGTACCCGGGCCTGGCCCTGGCCGGGGACGGCCTGCGCGTCGACTGGCCGATCGCCCTCATGGAACGCGCCGCCGTGACCGGTGTGCTCGCGGCCAACCACCTGCTGCAGGGCTGGGGCGTGCGGGGCGAGGACGTCTGGACCGTCCCGCTGCAGGGCGTGCTGCGGCGTCGACCGGACCTGTCGGCGGCGGGCGCTGCCGTGGCCCGCGCGGCACGGTCCGTGCGTGACCGCCTCCCCGTCGGGCGGCGATGACGGCGCGACGGCGGGCCGTGCGCCCGGACGAGCCGAGCTCACCCCGCGTGGAGCGGCAGGGCGCCGACGGCAGCCCCGGGGTGAGCACCGTGTGGCGTATCCGGTCGCTGGAGGCCGCCCGGCAGGTGCTGCGCGCCCGGCACGCCACGACCCAGGCCGGCTTCACCGCGGAGGCGATCCCCCAGGGCCGGCTCAAGCACCACCCGATCCTCGTCTCCGACGGGCCGCTGCACGACGAGCAGCGCCGCAAGGTCGCCCGCTTCTTCGCGCCCGTGGTCGTGGCCGAGCGCTACACCGCGCAGATGGAGGAGTGCGCCGACCGCCTGCTCGGGGAGACCAAGCCGGGCGGCCGCCTGGAGCTCGACGAGATCGCGCTGCACTACACCGTCGAGGTCACCGCCGAGGTGGTGGGGCTCACCGAGTCGTCGGTGCCGCGCATGTCGCGCCGGCTGGTGAGCTTCTTCCGCCAGCCGCCCTTCGACATCACCCGCCGCGACCTGGGCCGCACCCGACGTCAGTGGATGCGGGCGGCGTTCAACGGGCTGCTGCCGATCGGGCGCTTCTTCCTGGCGGACGTGCGCCCGGCCATCCGGGAGCGCCGCCGGGAGCGCCGCGACGACATCATCAGCCACCTGGTCGACGAGGGCTACACCGACGTCGACATCCTCGTCGAGTGCGTCACCTACGGCACGGCCGGCATGGTGACCACGCGCGAGTTCGTCACGATGGCCGCCTGGCACCTGCTGCGCGACGACGCCCTGCGCGAGCGGTACGCCGTCGCCGGGCAGGAGGAGCGCTTCGCGATCCTGCACGAGATCATCCGGCTGGAGCCGGTCGTCGGGCACCTGTACCGGCGCGCGCAGGACCCGATCGGCGTCACCGACGGCGACGGCTCGTGGACGATCGAGGCCGGCGACCTCGTCGACGTGTGCGTCCGGTCCGCCAACGCCGACCCGCAGGCGCAGGCTCCGGACGAGGACGGCCTGGACCTGTGCCCGGGCCGCTCCCTGCCGCGCGGCGTCAACGCCGCGGGGCTCAGCTTCGGCGACGGCGCTCACAAGTGCCCGGGCCAGCCGCTGGCGATCCTGGAGTCCGACGTGCTGCTCACCCGGCTCCTGGCGCGCTCACCGCGTCTCGTGCGGGAGCCCGCGGTGGGCTGGGACGACCTCATCGAGGGTTACACGCTGCGGGGGCTGGAGCTGGAGCTGCCGGCCACCTCCTCCGGCAGCCGGTGACGGTAGGTCCACGACGTCAGGGCCGTCACGAGCACCGCGAGGAGCACGCCCGTGAAGATGTGCAGCGCCCGCAGGTCCCCGCCGAGCCGACCGAGGGTGAACTGCACGGTCACCAGCACCGCCACCGCCACGGCCAGCGCCACGTTGACCGGCCCCGCGGAACGCCGGAGCACGAGGTAGACCACGACGGCCAGCCAGGCGACCGCCAGGGTGACCCAGGCGCCCACCCGGTGCTGGTCGAGGTAGCCCGGCTCTCCGCCGAGGTAGGCCGAGGCCCAGCCGGCCTGCGCGATGACGCAGCTGATGAGCACGGTCGCGGCGCTGCGCAGCCAGATCAGGTGCGGGTGGGGCATGGCGATCTCCTGTCGACATAGGGTGTGGCCCGGAGGTGGACATGGCGGACGTGGCAGTGGTCGGGCTGGGCCCGGCAGGGCGTGCGCTCGCCTCGCGGTGCGCGGCCCACGGCCTGTCGGTGATCGCGGTCGACCCGCGGCCCACCGCGACGTGGACGCCGACGTACGGCCTCTGGGCCGACGAGCTCGGCGACCTGCCCTCCTCCGTGGTGCGCGCACGCGCGGAGAACCCCGAGCTGAGGGCCCTCGGCGTGCACCCGCTCGAGCGCGCCTACCTCGTCCTCGACAACGCGGCGCTGCAGACGGCCCTGCCCCTGGACGGCGTCGAGGTGCGCGCCGGACGACTCGACGACGCGCAGGTCGGCGCCCTGCGCGCCGAGGCCGCGGTGGTCGTCGACGCGCGCGGCGCACGACCCGCGGGCCTGCGCCCCGACGACCCGGCGCCGATGCAGACCGCCTACGGCGTCGTCGTGCCGGGCGAGGCTGCCGAGCCGGCCCTCCAGGGTGCCGAGTCGCTGCTGATGGACTGGCGCACCGACTGGTCGGCGCAGGAGCGACCGACCGCCACCCCGACCTTCCTCTACGCCATCCCGGTGGGTGCCGGCCGGATGCTGCTCGAGGAGACCTGCCTGGCCGCCGCGCCGGGCCTTCCCGTCGCCGAGCTGCGGACGCGGCTCCGACGGCGCCTGCTGGCCCGCGGTGTCGACCCGGCCGTCGTGGAGGACCCGCTCGACCGGGAGGTCGTGCGCATCCCCATGCGCGGCCGCGACGCTCCCCCACCGCCGGGGGTCCTGGCGGTCGGCACCGCGGGACGCGGCGGGCACCGCATCACCGGCTACTCCGTGGCGCACTCGCTGCGTCGCGCCGACGAGCTCGCGCGGGCCCTCGTACAGGGGGACGTGCCGGACGACGCCGACCCGATGGACGCCGCCGAACGCCTCCGGGAGGTCGGCCTGAACGCACTGCTGCGGCTGAGCACGCAGGGCACGTTGGAACTCTTCGAGGGCTTCGGCCGCCTCCCCGCCTCTCGGCGTCGCGAGCTCCTCGCCCGCGGCTCCGGAGCGGGCGAGCTGGCGCGCACCATGTGGGGGATGTTCACGCACATGCCGTGGGCCGCCCAGAGAGAGCTCGTCCGCGCCTCGCTGGGCACCACGCGGCCGCGCGGCTGACCCACGCTCCGTCGCGTACGTCGTCGCCGCGTCGCCGATGCCGAGGACCTCGTCGGCTGCGTCCACACCCCGCTCCTCGCTCTCGGGCCCAGCCTTGCACACGGCCGTCCCGGAACGCGGCACGGGTCGCGGCGGTGCCACGATCTGCCGAGCATGCACCCGACCTGGTCTCGATGCCCGCGGAGACGCGTGAAGGGCCGCCGGCCCTGCACGACGCAGGTCGACGGCCCTTCGCTGTCTGGTCGGGGTGACAGGATTTGAACCTGCGACCCTCTGCTCCCAAAGCAGATGCGCTACCAAGCTGCGCCACACCCCGTGGTACCCGTCCGCCCGGGGACGGCGGGTCCGGTGGGTCAGTGTAGTGCGCGACGGCGGCACACCCGCCGCCGTACCGCGTGCGGAGGCACGGGTGCGACTTTGCTAGGCTGGCGCCCGCCGTCCGACGGGTTCGCCGTCGCGACCGGGTTCGCCGTCGCGACCTGCTGTCGGACCGGTGCGGGCGTAGCTCAATGGTAGAGCCTCAGTCTTCCAAACTGATTACGCGGGTTCGATTCCCGTCGCCCGCTCGCTGGAGTCGGAACGGCCCCGGTCACCGCGGTGATCGGGGCCGTTCTGCGTCCCGGCCCCCTCCACGCACGCGTGGGCGGACGTCGCCGGGTGCCGCTGGAACCCATCGAACCGCTCGATATGTGAGCGTGATCTTGTCGATCGGACCGCACATGGTTAGGCTCGTCACTGCGGGACGTCCGACGCCCGCCGGAGCACTGCGCCACCGCACACCGCGCACCAGGAGGAGGGACGCACGATGATCATCGCACCCTCCCCCGCCTCCGGCCCCGACACCTCCGCCGCCGCTCTGCCCGAGCGGCGGCCGACGTGCGTCGGCCCCGCCGCCTGCTGCTGTCGGTAGAGCGTCCGCCTCACGCCTGACCCCCCGGGGTCGTGGCGACCGCGCGACGCTCGCAGCCTGCTGGCCCCTGGACACCCGGGACGGCCCCGGCCGACGAGAACCTGCCGTCGGCGACCGGACACGACCACCGCATCACCCGACAAGTGAGGAACCTCCACCCATGACCATCTACGAGGACGCGACGAAGCTCATCGGCCGGACCCCGCTGGTGCGGATCAACCGCCTCACCGAGGGCGCCGGGGCGACCGTCGCCGCCAAGCTCGAGTTCTACAACCCGGCCAGCTCGGTCAAGGACCGCATCGGCGTCTCGATCATCGACGCGGCCGAGGCCTCCGGCGAGCTCCAGCCCGGCGGGACGATCGTCGAGGGCACCTCCGGCAACACCGGCATCGCCCTCGCCTTCGTCGGTGCCGCCCGCGGCTACCACGTCGTGCTGGCGATGCCCGAGACCATGTCCAAGGAGCGCCGCGCGCTGCTGCGCGCCTACGGCGCCGAGCTCGTCCTGACCCCCGGCTCGGAGGGCATGAAGGGCGCCGTCGCGGCGGCGGAGAAGATCGCGGCGGAGCGCCCCGGCGCGGTCCTGGCCCGGCAGTTCTCCAACGAGGCCAACCCGAAGATCCACCGGGAGACCACGGCCGAGGAGATCTGGGCCGACACGGACGGCGAGGTCGACATCGTCGTGGCCGGCATCGGCACGGGCGGCACCATCACGGGTGTCGGCCAGGTCCTCAAGGAGCGCAAGCCCGAGGTCCAGATCATCGCGGTCGAGCCCGAGGAGTCCCCCATCCTCAACGGCGGCGCCCCCGGCCCGCACAAGATCCAGGGCATCGGCGCGAACTTCGTCCCGGAGATCCTCGACACGGAGATCTACGACGAGGTCATCGACGTCAACGCCGAGACGGCCGTCGAGTGGGCGCAGCGCGCCGCCCGCGAGGAGGGGCTGCTCGTCGGCATCTCCTCCGGTGCGGCCCTGGCCGCCGCCGCCCAGGTCGCGAAGCGCCCGGAGAACGCCGGCAAGACGATCGTCGTCATCATCCCGAGCTTCGGCGAGCGCTACCTGTCCACCGTGCTGTTCGCGGACCTGCTGGACTGATCCCCATGTCCGACTCCCCGGCGCGCGCGTTCCTCCGCCTCCTCCGCGAGGACGCGGAGGTCGCGCGCGCCCAGGACCCGGCGGCGGACTCCCTCGTCTCGGTGATGCTGACGTACCCGGGCGTGCACGCCGTGTGGCACTACCGGATCGCCCACGTGATGTGGCAGTCGCCCGGCCTACGCATGCCGGCGCGCCTGCTGTCCCTCGCCTCCCGGCTGTTCACCGGTGTCGAGATCCATCCGGCGGCCCGGATCGGGCGGCGGCTGTTCATCGACCACGGCATGGGCGTGGTCATCGGCTCCACGGCCGAGGTCGGCGACGACTGCCTCCTCTTCCACGGGGTGACCCTCGGCGGGCGCACCATGAATCCCGGCAAGCGGCACCCCACGCTCGGCGACCGGGTCATGGTGGGATCGGGCGCGAAGGTGCTCGGACCCCTGTGGATCGGCGACGACGCGAAGATCGGCGCCAACGCCGTGGTCACCAAGGACGTCCCGCGCGGTGCCGTGGCCGTGGGCGTGCCCGCCCGCAACAAGGTCCCGGCCCCGCCGGTGCCCGACACGTCCTCGAACGGCGAGTCCCGCAGCGTGCCGCGAGTGATCGAGGACCCGTCCCAGCTCATCGAGTACGTCATCTGATTGCGATTCGGCAACGGGACTTGAACGTCTGTGGCCCGTGCCACTAAGAAGGAAAGTGGTGCGGCGCAATGGCGCGTTGCACCACTTACCTGTCTGACGCCCCATCGAGGCATCGGCCCCCTCCTGACGTCAAGAAGTCGTCACGTGGACATCGTTTGTTCTAGTTGTCATAGAACTAGTATGCTCGTGCCGTGCTCTGGACCATCGACACGGGAAGCGACGAACCGCTGTACGCCCAGCTCGTCGCGCAGACCCATCTCGCCGTCGCGCGGGGCGATCTCGCGCCCGGTGACCGACTGCCCGCCGCCCGTGAGCTCGCCACGTCGCTCGAGCTGAACGTGCACACGGTGCTGCGCGCCTACCAGCAGCTGCGGGACGAGGGACTCGTCGACCTCCGGCGCTCCCGCGGCGCGGTGATCACCGCCGCCGCCGCGAGGGACCTGACCGCCGTCGAGGACGCCCTGCGCACGTTCGTCGCGGCCGCCCGCGAGGCGCGCCTCTCCCCCGAAGCCACCACCACCCTCCTCCAGGAAGAGCTGAAGCGATGACCACGCCCCTCGACACGGTCCGCACCGACTGGCACCGACGCGCACGCCGCTCGACCCTCTGGTCCTCCGTGGCCGGGCTGGGGCTGACCCTCGCGGCAGCGGCCGTCGTGCGGAGCTGGCGGGACGACCTGCCCGCCCGGGTCGCCACCCACTGGGGCCCTGACGGCACCGCGGACGCCACGATGACGGTCACCGGACTCGTGACGGCCGTGCTCGCGCTCACCGTCGGGCTCCTCGCCCTGTTCGCCGTCGTCGGTCTGGTCTGGGGCAGCAGCGCCTCGACCCGCCGGATGGCGGCCGGTTCCGCCGTCTGGTCCGGGGGTCTCGGCGCCACCCTGCTGCTGGTCGGCGCCGGCGCCCAGCGCGGGCTCGACGACGCCTCGTCGGCGACCCTGTCGGGCTGGGCGGTGGCGGCGACGATCCTGTTGCCGCTGGTGCCGGCCGTCGTCGCCGCCCTGGTCGTCCCGGGCGACGCCCGGCAGCCCGCCGACGGCCCCGTCCCGCCGGAGGCGGCACGCACGCACCTGCGCGCGGACGAGCGGGCCGTGTGGCTGCGGACCGCGCAGGGCGGCACGGGCCTGGCGGTCGGCGCGGCCGCCGTCGTCGTCACGACCGTGCTCGCGGTGCTGACGCGCCAGTGGCCGTTGCTGCTCGTCCCGGCCGTGCTGACCCTGCTGTTCGCCGCGATGTTCGCGTTCCGGGTGCGCGTCGACGCCACCGGCCTCACCGCGCGCTCCGTCCTCGGGTGGCCGGGGACCCACGTCCCGGCGGACGAGGTCGTGGCGGCCTCGGTCGTCCACGTCGACCCCTTCCGCGAGTTCGGGGGCTGGGGCTGGCGCGTCGGGTTCCGGGGCGGACGGATCGGGATCGTGCTGCGCGCCGGTGAGGCCCTGCTGGTGGAGCGCACCGGGGAGCGGTCTCTCGTCGTCACCGTCGACGACGCGGCTACGGGCGCCGCGCTGCTCAACACCGTGGCCGACCGGTCCCGCGAGAACCGCACGCCCCACTGACGGTCAGCGATCAGGGCGGTACCGGGCGACCGTCGAGCGCGGGGCCCGGGCCGCCCACGCGTCCTCGACCGTCTCGGCGAGCACGTCGTCGTCCACCGTCTCCAGACGCACGAGCACCGCGGCGTACCCCTCGAAGTGCGGGATGGTGAAGTGCGACCCGGGATGCTCCGCCAGGACGGCCTGCTTCTCGCCCAGGTCCTCGACGGCGGCCGCGAGGATCGGACCGGCGGGCACCGGATCGTCGCCGAACCGGCGCAGGTCCGCCTTCCGGAACGGTCGCTCCCAGACGAACTGGCGGCCCTCGACCTTCCACACCCGCCACCCGCGCGAGGTGACCTCGGTGGTGCCCGGCAGGTCGAGCGCCGTGCGCGCCACGTCGTCGAGGGTCGCCATCACTCCAGGGTGCGAGGCGCGGGCCGCACGCGCACCTCGGCTACAGTGACTTGTCCGAGACCGCACGTCCCGGATAACACCGACTCGACGAGGAGCCCCATGACCACCCTGCGCATCGGCATCCAGACCGGCTACTGGTCCCGCAAGCCGCCGGCGGGCATCGTCGAGGCCCTGCAGCAGGCGGAGGCCGCCGGTCTGGACTCCGTGTGGACCGCCGAGGCCTACGGCTCCGACGCGTTCACCCCGCTGGCGTGGTGGGGGTCGCACACCTCGCGGCTGCGGCTCGGCACCGGCATCGCGCAGATGGCCGCCCGCACGCCCACCGCCACCGCGATGCAGGCGATCACGCTCGACCACCTCTCCGGCGGGCGCTTCGTGCTCGGTCTCGGCGCCTCGGGTCCCCAGGTCGTCGAGGGCTGGTACGGCCAGCCCTACAAGCGGCCGCTCGCCCGCACCCGCGAGTACGTCGACATCGTGCGCGAGGTGATCGCCCGCGAGCGCCCCGTCGCGTACGACGGGGAGTTCTTCACGCTGCCGGTCGGCGAGGACACGCCCGGCGCGACCGGGCTCGGCAAGGCGCTCAAGCCGACCGTGCACCCGCTGCGGTCCGAGATCCCCATCCTGCTGGCCGCGCAGGGGCCCAAGAACGTCGCCCTCGCGGCCGAGATCGCCGACGGCTGGATGGCGGGCTTCTACGCCCCGAGCGCGGACGCCGAGCACCGCGAGCTCCTCGAGGCCGGGTTCGCCCGCCGCGCCGAGGAGCGGTCCCGGCCCGAGGACTTCGAGGTCGCGGCCACCATCCCGGTCGTGGTCCGCGACGACGTCGAGGCCGCGGCCGACCTCGTGCGCCCGCACATCGCCCTGTACGCCGGCGGCATGGGTGCCAAGGGCGCCAACTTCCACAAGGCGTCGCTGGACCGGCTCGGTTACGGCGAGGTCACCGACGAGGTGCAGAGGCTGTACCTGGAGGGCCGCAAGGAGGACGCGGCCCGGGCGGTACCCACGGAGATGGTCGAGGAGGTCGCCCTGGTCGGGCCGCCGGCCAAGGTCCGCGCGGACCTCGCCCGCTGGGAGCAGACGGCGCTGACGACGCTGCTGGTCCAGGGCGACCCGGCGTCCGTGGCGGTCCTGCTCGGCTGACTCAGGGCAGCCAGACGGCGCGGCGCAGGTCCACCCGGCGTCCGTCGCGGGTCATCGGGCAGCCCTCGGCGCGCAGCTCGGTCAGGGCCTCGTCGAGGTGGTGGGCCGGCGGCGAACCCGCCGCGTTGACCACCCGCCACCACGGCAGGCCCCCACCGGCCCGCGCCATGACCTGACCCACCTGTCGCGGCCCGCCCCGGCCGAGGACCTCGGCGACCGCCTCGGCGACGAGCCCGTAGGTCGTGGCGCGGCCGGGCGGGACCCGCTCCACGACCGCGAGCACCTCGGCGAGGTACTCGTCGGCGGAGCTCGGTCCGGTCGCGGTGGCCATGGCGCGAGGCTACCGGCGGGGATATCCCCTGGCGTGCCCCGGAGGGTCGGGCGAGGATCGAGCCATGCGCCTGGACACCCCCCTCCCGGACGGCTACCGCTTCCGGCCGCTCACCGCCGACGACCACCACGACGTGCTCGACCTCGACGCGTGGGCCTTCCCGGTCCCGGTCGAGACCGAGGAGATGGCGAAGATGCCCTCGCCGCTGACCTGGGAACGCGCCGTCGGCGTGCAGGTCGACGGGGACACCCCGGACGGCTCCCCGCTGGCGGCGATGCACGCCTCCTACCCGTTCACGCAGTTCCCGGTGCCGGGTGGCACCCTGCCGACCGCCGGGCTGACCTGGGTCGGCGTCCACCCGCAGCACCGACGGCGGGGTCTCGCCTCGGCGATGATCGACCTGCACCTGGCCCGGTGCCGCGAGCGCGGGGAGCCGCTGTCGGCCCTGTACGCGGCGGAGTACGCGATCTACGGACGCTTCGGCTACGGGCGGGCCGCCGACGACGTGCGGGTGACCCTCCCCCGCGGGGCGGCGCTGCGGGACGTCCCCGGCGCGTCCGAGCACACCGTGCGCATCGAGCACGCCGACGCCGAGCGCCACCGGGACCTGGTGCTCGGCATCCACCGTGCCGCCGGGCAGGACGTGGGCGGGCTCGGGCTGAACCGGCCGGGCTGGGCCGGCCCGGAGACCGCGGAGCTGCAGGCGCACCGCTGGTACGACCCGGCCGCCTTCCGCCAGGGCTTCGAGTCCCGCCGGCTGGTCGTCGTCGAGCGCGACGGCGAACCCCGCGGCTACGCCCTGCTGCGGCGCAAGCTCGACTGGGACGTGACCGGACCCCGCGGCACCGTGAACGTGGCGGAGGCCGTCGCGCTGGACACCGCCTCCTCGCGCGCGCTGTGGGGCGTGCTCGTGGACCTGGACCTCATGAGCGAGACCAAGCCGTTCCTCGTCGCTCCCGACGACCCGCTGCTCAGCCTGCTCGTCGACCGTCGCGGCGCCGACCTGCGGATCTCGGACAACGTGTGGGTGCGGGTCGTCGACGTCCCGACGGCGCTGGCCGGCCGCCGGTACGCGGCCGACCTCGACGTCACCCTGGCCGTCACCGACACCCGCCTGCCGGACAACGAGGGCGTCTGGCACCTGCGGGCCGAGGCCTTCGGCCCGGCGTCCTGCACCGCGTCGGAGACCGCTGCCGAGGAGGCCGACCTGGCCCTGGACATCCGGGAGCTCGGCGCGGCCTACCTGGGCGGCACGGCGTTGACGGCGCTGGCGGCCGCCGGGCTGGTCACGGAGCGGACCCCCGAGTCCCTGGCGCGGGCGTCGACCGCGTTCGGGTGGCCGGTCGCCCCGATGTGCTCCTGGGTGTTCTGACCGGACCGCTCAGGCCTGGCAGACGCCGCACCAGTACAGGGTGCGCCCGGCCAGCTCCTTGAGCAGCACCGGCGTCGCGCAGACCCGGCACGGCAGCCCGTCACGGTGGTAGACGTAGAACGCCTGCTCGGCAGGCACCGCGTCCGGGTCGTCGTCGGTGTTCTGCCGGGTCCGCCCCCGCGCTCCCGCCCCGGGAGCCGGGGGCGCGCCGGGCGGGGTGTCCCGGTCCCCGGGACGCGTCGTGACGATCCGCCCGGTGCCGGCGCCGTCGCGCATCAGCACCACGAGGTCGTCCCAGATCGCGGTGAGCGTCTCCGCCGGGACCTCGCGGCCCGGCCGCAGCGGGTCGAGGCCGGCCCGGAAGAGCGCCTCGGCCCGGTAGATGTTGCCGACCCCGGCGATCACTGCCTGGTCCATGAGCTGCTGGCCGACCGTGACGCGGGACCGCCGCACCCGGGCCGTGAACGCCTCCCGGGCCGCCTCGAGGGACTCCCCGCCGCCGTCGGGCCGCAGAGGATCCGGTCCCAGCCGCGCCTCGACGGCGGACTTCTCGGCCGGTGTGAGCACCTCGCAGGCGGTCGGCCCCGTCAGGTCCGCCACCGCGTGGGCGCCCAGCAGCCGCACCCGGACGGCGCCGCGGGGCGCGGGCGGGGTCCACTCCCCCGCGGACGTCCGGTCGGGCGACCCCGCGGGGGTGCTGTCCCGCTCGCCGATCCGCCGGCGGGGCGCCCCGATGGCGTGCACGACGTCGGCGCTGCCGTCCCCGGCGAACGTCCAGGCGCCGTAGAGGCCGAGGTGGACCCGGAGCCAGCGGTCGTCCCCGGCCCCGGCGTCGAAGCGGCAGAACAGCTGCTTGCCCCACGCCTCGGCCCCCGCGAACGGCACGCCGTCGAGCAGCGCGGCGCCCGCGTCGAACCGCCCCTGCGGGCTGCTGACGGCGACCCGCTGCCCGGCGAAGAGCTCGTCGAGCGTCCGGGCCAGCCGATGGACGGTGTGCCCCTCGGGCACGTCAGGACGCGGTCGGCCGGGCGGCCTCGTAGGCGGCGAGCTGGTCGATCCGGCGCTGGTGGCGGGCGTCGCCGGAGAACGGCTCCGCGACGAACGCCTCGACCAGCCCGGTCGCCTCGTCGAGGGAGTGCATGCGACCGCCGACGGCGACGACGTTGGCGTCGTTGTGCTGTCGGCCCAGACGTGCCGTCTCCGTCGACCAGGCGAGCACCGCGCGCACGCCCGGCACCTTGTTCGCGGCGATCTGCTCCCCGTTGCCGGACCCGCCGATGACGACGCCGAGCGACCCCGGCTCGGCGACGACGGCCTCACCGGCCGCGAAGCAGAACGCGGGGTAGTCGTCCTGCGCGTCGTAGGTGTGTGCCCCGTGGTCGACGACGTCGTGCCCGGCGGCGCGCAGGTGCTCGACGAGGTGGGACTTGAGCTCGAATCCGGCGTGATCGGCGGCGATGTGCAGACGCATGGCCCCATTGTCCACGACGAGGGCCACGGAGGACGCCGCGTCTCGCCGCCCGGGCGGCCGCGTAGTGTGGCGACATGACGACCGACGCGACCGGGCTGAGGTCCGGCATCGACACCGCTGCACTCGACGAGAACGTCCGGCCCCAGGACGACCTGTTCCGCCACGTGAACGGGCGCTGGCTCGCCTCGCACGAGATCCCGGCCGACCGCGCCATGGACGGCGCGTTCCGGGAGCTGCACGACCAGGCCGAGGACCAGGTCCGCGACATCATCACGGACGCCGGCGAGGCCGTGCGGTCCGGGACCGCCACCGGACCCCAGAAGCAGATCGGCGCGCTGTACGCCGGCTTCATGGACACCGAGCGCATCGAGGAGCTCGGCACGACCCCGATCGTCCAGGAGCTCGCCGCCGTCCGCGACGCCACCGACCGCGAGGGCCTCACCCGGGTCCTGGGCGCCCTGCAGCGCACCGGGGGCGGCGGGGCCGTCGCCTTCGGCGTGGACAACGACGCCAAGGACCCCGAGCGGTACGTGACGATCATGGTCCAGGGCGGCCTCGGCCTGCCCGACGAGGCGTACTACCGCGAGGACCAGTACGAGCCGGTCCGGGCCGCGTACACCCCGCACGTGGCGCGGATGCTCGCGATCGCCGGCGTCGGCACCGACGACTGGGGCGTCAGCCCGCAGGAGGCCGCCGAGCGCGTGGTCGCCCTGGAGACCCGGCTCGCCACGCACCACTGGGACGTCGTCCGCGACCGTGACGCGACGCTCACCTACAACCCCATGTCCTTCGCCGACCTGGTCGAGTCGGCCCCCGGGTTCGACTGGGCGGCCTGGGCCGACGCGCTCGGCGCCCCCGCCGGGGCGATGGACGCCCTGGTCGTGCGCGAGCCGTCGTTCGTCACCGGCCTGGCCGAGCTGTGGTCGAGCCTCCCGCTGCAGGACTGGCAGCTCTGGGCGGCGTACCACCTGGTCACCGCCCGGGCCCCGTACCTCAGCGACGACATCGTCCAGGCGAACTTCGACTTCTACGGCAAGGTCCTCTCCGGCGCCGAGCAGGTGCGCGAGCGCTGGAAGCGTGGCGTGAGCCTCGTGCAGGGCGCCCTCGGCGAGGCCGTCGGCCAGGAGTACGTGGCCCGGCACTTCCCGCCGGAGCACAAGGAGCGCATGGACGTCCTGGTCGAGCACCTCATCGCCGCGTACCGCGAGTCGATCGAGAACCTCGACTGGATGACCGAGGAGACCAAGCAGCGTGCACTGACCAAGCTGGCGAAGTTCACCCCGAAGGTCGGCTACCCGGTCAAGTGGCGCGACTACAGCGGCCTGGAGCTGTCCGCGGACGACCTCGTCGGCAACGTGCGTCGGGCCCACGCCTTCGAGCAGGACTACGAGCTGGGCAAGATCGGCAAGCCGCTGGACCGCGACGAGTGGTTCATGACGCCGCAGACCGTCAACGCCTACTTCAACCCGGGGATGAACGAGATCGTCTTCCCCGCCGCGATCCTGCACCCGCCGTTCTTCGACCCGGAGGCCGACGACGCCGTGAACTACGGCGGCATCGGTGCGGTCATCGGGCACGAGATCGGCCACGGGTTCGACGACCAGGGTTCGAAGTACGACGGCGACGGCCGCCTCGAGGACTGGTGGACCGAGACCGACCGCACCGAGTTCGAGAAGCGCACGAAGGACCTCGTCGCCCAGTACGACCAGTTCCGCCCGGCCCAGCTCGGCGAGGACGGCCCGACCGTCAACGGCTCGCTCACCATCGGCGAGAACATCGGCGACCTGGGTGGCCTGTCCATCGCGATCAAGGCGTACCGGATCGCACTGGGCGGCTCGCTCGACGACGCCCCCGTCATCGACGGCTACACGGGCCTGCAGCGGGTGTTCCTGTCCTGGGCGCAGGTGTGGCAGGCCAAGGGCCGCGACGCCGAGGTGGAGCGCCGCCTGGCCACCGACCCGCACTCCCCCAACGAGTTCCGCTGCAACGGGGTGGTGCGCAACGTCGACGAGTTCTACCGCGCCTTCGACGTCACGGCGGACGACGCGCTCTTCCTGCCCCCGCAGGAGCGCGTCAGCATCTGGTGACGGCCACCGGCTGACCACCGCGGCGGACGCACGGACGCCCCGGACCCTCGAGGGTCCGGGGCGTCCGTCGTCGTGCCGGAGAGCTACCGGTCAGAACGTCCCGACGCCGGCCCGGGCCAGGGAGAACCCGTTGCCGCTGGGATCGTGCTGGCAGTACATGCCGTCGGTCTCGCTGGTGCAGGTGAAGTCGCCCTCGGTGCGGGACTCGCCGTAGGGCAGCTGCTCCATGTTCTTCGGCGCCTTCTTGGGCTTCTCCCCCTTGGCCAGGCACGGCAGCGAGACCTCGCCGCCGCCGGTCAGCGTGACGGCGTACCCGCTCGTCCCGTCGCAGTCCTCCACCGGGACGGGCTGCTGGTCCCGCTCGGCCAGACCGCAGGTGACCTGGTCGGCGTAGACCTCGCAGGTGATGTTGCGCGACGGCGAGGCGAACTCGGTCACCAGCTCGCCCGGCCCGGAGTCGGCGTCCTGCTCGGCACCGCCCTGACCGTCGCCGTCGCCGTTCGCAGCGCCCTCGCCGGCGGCCTCCGCGGTGCCCTCGGCCTGGGTGTCGGGGAGGTCCGACCCGCCCAGCGCGCCCACCGCGAACACGAGGGCGACGACGAGGAGGACGGCGTCCAGCGCGATGAACGCGATCCAGCCGGCGCTGAGCCGACGGCCCCGCCCGCCGACGGACGGCTGCTGCGTCGTCCCGGACGGCGGGGTGCCGCCGCCGGGTGCGGCCGACGGCTGCTGGTAGGCGTACTGCTGCGGCGTGTAGCCGTACCCGTACTGCTGCGGAGGCATCCCCGCGGGAACCCGCGACGGGGCCTGCTGCGGGGGCACGGGAGCCGAACCCGCCACCGGGGCGGTCGCGTTCCACGCGGTCGTCTGCGCGGCGTGCGGGGACGGGGACGCGGGCGAGGCCGTGGACGGCGAGGACGCCCCCGGGGCCGGGGGCACGGGGGCGTGCGGACGGGTCGCCTGCTCGTCCGGTGTCGCCGTCGTCTCCCGCCGACCGGCGCCGCGCGGCGCGAACGACGGCGGCGCCGCCGGGGCGGCGGAGGCCCGTCGGGGCGCCGCGGCGGGCGAGGACGCGCCACCGGGCTCCTGGGGACCAGGGCCGGGCGGCGGGGGTGGCGGCACCGTGCCGGACATCAGTTCTCCCTCCCGCGCCGGTCGGTGCCGACGCGTCACATGCATCGAGCAGGATGTCACGAGCGCGTGTCGGGGGTCGAACCCTTCCCCCGGACACCGGCTGAAACCTCGCGAATCCGTTCGGTCGGGCACCCAGGAAGTGGCATGATCGTCGGCGTGCCGCGACGACCTCGCGACACGCCGCCACGACCACCATGCGAGGGAGCACCCGTGCCCGGAGAGAACCTGACCCGTGCCGAGGCGATCGCCCGTGCCGACGTCGTCACCGCCGTCGAGTCCTACGCGATCGACCTGGACCTGACCACCGGACCCGACACGTTCGCGTCGACCACCGTCATCCGGTTCTCGGCCACCGAGGGTGCGGGCACGTTCCTCGACCTCGTCGCCCCGCGGGTGCACGAGATCGTGCTGAACGGCCGGTCGCTCGACGTCGACGCGGTGTTCACCGACTCGCGGATCGCCCTCGACGGCCTGGCCGCCGAGAACGAGGTGCGCGTCGTCGCCGACTGCGCCTTCATGAACACCGGCGAGGGCCTGCACCGGTTCGTCGACCCGGTCGACGACGAGGTCTACCTGTACACCCAGTTCGAGGTCCCGGACGCGCGCCGCGTGTTCGCCACCTTCGAGCAGCCCGACCTCAAGGCACCCTTCCAGCTGTCGGTGACCGCACCCGCCCGCTGGCAGGTCGTCGCCAACCAGCCGACCCCCGAGCCGACCCCGGCCACGCACGCGACCGACACCGGCGTCGAGGCGGCCCGCTGGGAGTTCGGGCCGACCCCGCGCATCTCCACCTACCTCGTGGCGCTCGTCGCGGGCCCCTACGCCGTCGAGCGCGGCGAGGCGACGTCGTCGGACGGCCGCGTGGTCCCGCTCGGCGTCTACTGCCGCGCCTCGCTCTCCGAGCACCTGGACGCCGAGGCGATCATGGAGACCACCCGGCAGGGCTTCGGCTTCTACGAGGAGACGTTCGGCGTCGCCTACCCGTTCGACAAGTACGACCAGCTGTTCGTGCCCGAGTACAACATGGGCGCGATGGAGAACCCGGGCTGCGTCACCTTCACCGAGTCCTACGTGTTCCGCTCCCAGGTCACCGACGCGATCCGCGAGCGCCGCGTCGTGACGATCCTGCACGAGCTGGCGCACATGTGGTTCGGCGACCTCGTCACCATGAAGTGGTGGAACGACCTGTGGCTGAACGAGTCGTTCGCCGAGTACGCCTCCACCCTCGCCACCGCCGAGGCCACCGAGTGGGAGGCGGCGTGGACCACGTTCAACGCCATGGAGAAGACGTGGGCCTACCGCCAGGACCAGCTGCCGTCGACGCACCCGATCGTGGCACCGATCAACGACCTGGAGGACGTCCAGGTCAACTTCGACGGCATCACCTACGCCAAGGGCGCGTCGGTGCTCAAGCAGCTCGTGGCGTGGGTCGGCCGTGACGAGTTCGTCGCGGGTGTCTCGGCCTACTTCCGCAAGCACGCCTGGGGCAACACCGAGCTGCGGGACCTGCTGGTCGAGCTCGAGGCCACCAGCGGCCGCGACCTGTCCGCATGGTCGCAGGCCTGGCTGGAGACCGCCGGGGTCAACACCCTGCGCCCGGCGATCGAGCTGGACGCGCACGGACGCATCACCTCGTTCGTCATCGAGCAGTCGGCGCACGAGGACTACCCGACGATCCGTCCGCACCGGCTCGGGATCGGCTTCTACGACTTCGACACCGCCGGGAACGTGGTGCGGACGCGGTCGGTCCAGGTGGACGTCGACGGCGAGCGGACCGAGGTGCCCGAGCTCATCGAGCTCGACCGGCCGGCCCTGGTGCTGATCAACGACGACGACCTGGCCTACGCCAAGGTGCGGCTGGACGACGCCTCGCTGACCTTCGCGGTCGAGAACCTGTCGCGGATCGCCGACCCGCTGGCCCGCTCGCTGGTGTGGAGCTCGGTGTGGGACGCGGTGCGCGACGGCGAGACGCCGGCCTCGGCGTACGTCGACCTGGTGCTGGGCAACATCGCCGCCGAGACCGAGTCGACGACGGTGCGGACGACCCTGGCGCAGCTCGGCCTGGCCACCCGCACGTACGTGGCGCCGGAGCGGCGTGCCGGGACGCTCCAGCGGGTCGGCGACACCCTGTGGGCCCTCGCCCAGAAGGCCTCGCCCGGCTCCGACCTGCAGCTGCAGCTCGTGAAGTACTTCTCGGCGCTGGCGTCCACCGAGGACCACGTCGCACCGCTGCGCGGCCTGCTGGACGGGTCGGTCGTCCTCGAGGGGCTGTCGGTGGACACCGACCTGCGCTGGGAGCTGCTGCAGGGACTGGTGCTGCTCGGCGCCGCCGACGAGGCGGAGATCGACACCGCCCAGGCCGCGGACGACACCGCGACCGGTCGTCAGGCCGCGGCCCGGGCCCGTGCGACGATCCCGACGACCGCCGGCAAGGAGCGCGCCTTCGCCTCCGTGGTCGACGACTCGGACGCACCGAACGCGATCATCCGCGCCACGGCCTCCGGGTTCGTGCACGTGACGGACCCGGCGGTGCTGGAGCCGTTCGCGCAGCGCTACGTCGACGCCCTGCTGCCGATCTGGGACAGCCGCAGCTACCACATCGCCGAGGAGCTCGTGGAGGGTCTCTACCCGGCCCCGCTGGCCTCGGTCGAGCTGCGGGACACCGTCCGCGGCTGGCTCGAGACGCACCCCGACGCACCGGCGGCGCTGCGCCGCATGGTCGTCGAGGGGCTCGCCGGTACCGAGCGGGCCCTGGCCGCGCAGGCGGTCGACGCCGCCTCCTGACACCCGTGCGTGGAGGAGGACGCGGGCTCGGCCGGATCGCTCCGGCCGGGCCCGCGTCCGTCACCGCGAGTCAGCGCGATTCCTCGCGAGTCAGCACGTCGAGGGCCGAGTCAGGACGCCGCGGCCGAGGCCCACGTCCGCGCCCTCGCCGCCCTGACTCGTCGAGAACCGTCCTGACTCGCCGCCCGCGGCGCTGACCTGCGGGAGCCGGTGCTGACTCGCGACGGGCGGTGCCGACCTGCCTAGCGGGCGGAGGCCACCGCGGCGAAGAGCGAGCGGAGCCGGGCGTTGTCGAACAGGTCCTCGACCAGCACGTTGTTGCCCGCCGAGTCGCCGAGCGGCACCTTCCAGTTCGGGTACTCGGTGTCCGTGCCCGGCTGGTTCTGCGAGCGCCGCTCCCCCACGGCGTCGACGAGCTGGACCCCGACCAGCGCGGCGCGTGACCGGCGCAGGTACCGGTGCAGCCCCTCGACGACCTCTCGCTCGGACGGCGAGTCCCCGACCAGTCCGCGCTGGGACAGGGCCACCACGGCCGCCTGCCGTTCCGCCCGCGCCTGCGCCCGCAGGACCTGGGGGTCCTCCGTGAGCAGGCCGAGCCGGTCGCGCAGGTCGACGTGCTCCCCGGCGAGGTACCCGGCCGTGGGCGGCATGTCGTGCGTGCCGACGGTGGCGAAGGTCAGGTGCCGGTAGTCCTCCGGCGGGGTGGGCCGCCCGTCGGACTTCTCGAACCAGAAGACCGAGGTGCCCAGCACCCCGCGCGAGGCGAGGTAGTCACGGACCCACGGTTCGAACACGCCCAGGTCCTCGCCGATGACGACGGCGCCGGCCCGGTGGGCCTCGAGGCAGAGGATCCCGACCAGGGCGTCGTGGTCGTAGCGCACGTAGGTGCCCTCGGTCGGGCGCATTCCGTCCGGGACCCAGAAGAGCCGGAACAGGCCGAGGACGTGGTCGACGCGCAGGGCGCCGGCGTGCCGCAGCGCCGTGCGCAGCATGTCCCGGTACGGGGCGTAGCCGGCCTTGGCGAGCATCCGCGGGTTCCACGGCGGCTGGGACCAGTTCTGCCCCTGCTGGTTGTACATGTCGGGCGGGGCGCCGACACCCACGCCTCGCGCCAGCACGTCGCCGAGGGCCCAGACGTCCGCGCCGTCCGGGTGCACACCCACGGCGAGGTCGTGCATGATCCCGAGCCGCATCCCGGCCTCGAGGGCGGTGCGCTGCGCGGCGTGCTTCTGCTCGTCGAAGACCCACTGCAGCCAGCAGTAGAAGTCGATGCGCTCGGCCAGCCGCTCGCGGGCCGCCGCCACGGCCGGTGACGCCGGGTCGCGCAGCTCGTCGGGCCACGGGGCGCCGGCCAGCTCCTCGGTCAGGGCGCACCACGTGGCGAAGTCCTGCAGCCCCTGCCCCTGCGAGGCGACGAACGCCTCGTAGGCGGCCTGCCGGGCCGCCCGGCGGGGGGCGGTGTGCACGACCTCGAGGGCTGCCTTCTTCGCCTCCCAGACCGCGTCCCGGTCCAGCGCGCCGGCGTCCGTGTCCAGGTCGCGCACCGGGTCGGCGGCCCACTCCACGAGCGACCGGTCCGCCGCGGAGAGGTAGGCGGTCTCGAGGATGTCCTCGACCCGGACGTAGATCGGGTTGCCGAACCGGCGCGACGTCGGCAGGTACGGCGACGGCGTCATGGGGACCGTGGGTTCGGCCGCAGACAGGGGGTTCACCGCGACGAAGTCGGCGCCGGCCTGGTGCGCCGTCAGCCAGGCCAGGTCGGCCAGGTCCGCCAGGTCGCCCATGCCCCACGAGGTGCGGGACCGGACGGAGTAGAGCTGGGCGAGGACACCCCAGGCCTGGTGCCGCTCCAGGTCGTCGCCCAGCTCGAGCCGGGCGGGGGTGACCACCAGCGTGGCGGACCACTCCTGCCCCTCGGTCAGGGCGTGCAGGGTGTGCCAGCCGAGCGGCAGGCCGTCCGGCACGGCGAAGGTCGCGCGCCCGACCGGGCGGCCGTCGACCTCACGCGGCGGGACGAAGACGTCACGCTGCTCCAGGTCCCGGCGACGTCGCAGCTCGTGCGGCCGGGCCTCGGGCTCGGCCCCGTCGAGCTCGACCCAGACGTGCACGGACGCGCCGTCGCTGACGTGCACGGCGACGTCGCGCGGCTCGCCCTGGCGCACCACGACGGTCGGGGGCAGCACCGCGCGCCACTCCTCGTCGCGGGCCCGGCGCAGGCTCTGGGACACCTCCTGGCGCGTCGTGGCGGCGATGCCCAGCGCGGTCAGCACCGCCACGAGGGTGGCGTCGGAGACGTGGGCGACGCCACCGCCGAACTGGTGGTACTCGGTGAGCACACCGTGCGCCGCGGCGAGCTCGTGCAGCTCGCTGGGCGCATCGTCGTCGGAAACGGCCGAGGTCTGGTCGTCGAGGCTCACACGACGATCCTGCCACCATCGGCCCGGCCAGGCCGACACCGCGCGCCGGTCGAGGCGCTTCCGCCCAGGTCGGCCGACCCGTCTGGCCGCCGGGACGGCCTACCGAGCCGCGTCGGCAGGACGTTACCGTGTCCTGCGTGCGTGATGAATCCGTGATCTTGTCCCTGTCGTCCGACACCACCCCGGCACCCGAGCCCAGCACCTCCGAGGGGGTGCTGGAACTGACCCAGGAGGCCGGTAGCTCCTTCTGGGAGTGGTTCACCGGCTGGCCGCTGCAGGTCGTCCTCATCCTGCTGGTCGGCACGATCGTGCTGGTGGCGCTGCGCCGCGTCATCCGGCACACCGCCGAGCGCATCGCGACTGGCGGCGACAAGGCCCCCGCCGCCTCGCAGCGCGACGCGAAGAGGTGGTTCGGCTCCCCGCTCGTCGAGGACGCCGTGACCGTGGCGAACCCGCTGTCCAACGCACGGCGCGCCCAGCGTGCCCGCACCGTGGGATCGGTGCTCACCTCCACGGCGAACATCGTCGTCGGCGTCGTGGTGCTGCTCAGCGTGCTGTCGACGGTCGGCTTCGAGGTGGGACCGCTGCTGGCCTCCGCCGGTGTGGTCGGTGTCGCCATCGGTTTCGGCGCCCAGTCGCTGGTGCGCGACTTCATCTCCGGCATCTTCATCCTCATCGAGGACCAGTACGGCGTGGGCGACTGGGTGGACCTCGGTTCCGGCGCCGAGGGCGAGGTCGAGGAGGTCCAGCTGCGGACGACCAAGCTGCGCGCGCTGGACGGCACGCAGTGGTGGGTGCGCAACGGCGAGATCCTGCGCGCGGGCAACCGCACGCAGCGCTGGTCGCGCGCGCTGGCCGAGGTGCACGTGCCGGTGGACGCCGACGTCGACGGGGTGCGTGCGGCGCTCGGCCGGGCCGGCGACACCGTCGCGCGCAGCGAGGAGCTGGGTCACGAGCTCCTCGAGCAGCCGTCGGTGCGCAGCGGCGTGGACTCGGTGTCGGACTTCTCGATGTCCTTCACGATCATGGCGCAGACGCGGCCCGGCGCCCAGTGGACCGTGTCCCGTGCGCTGCTGCGGGCCGCGCAGGACGAGCTGCACACGATGGGCGCGGTGCGCGGTGAGCGCGTCGACGCCCCCGACAAGGCCTGATCGCAGACTGCTGCGGGCGGGTCCGGACGTCGCGACGACGCCGCGCCGGACCCGTCCGCCGGGGTCGCCGTGCCGTCAGGCCGAGGCGAGCCGTCCGTCGAGCTCGGCCGCGAGGTTGTCGGCCTCCGGGCCGACGATGACCTGGATGATCCGGCCGGACCGCACGACGCCGAACGCCCCGGACTCCTTGAGCGCCGGCTCGTCGACCTTCCCCGGGTCAGACACCTGGACGCGCAGCCGCGTGATGCACGGCTCGAGCTCGACCACGTTCGTGGTCCCGCCGAGTGCTGCGAGGATGTTCTCCGCCTTGCTCATTCGGTCTCTCCCCAAGGTGTCGTCGGATTGCGCCGTTGCAGTTCCGTGATCAGCCTAACCCCTCGCCGCCTCCGACGGTGACCTCGGCCACGGTGGGACGGCCCCGTCGTCTGGGAAGATGTGCGCGTGACGACCCCCACCTTCTACGACGACGTCGGCGGACACGAGACGTTCGTCCGGCTCGTCGACGTGTTCTACGAGGGCGTGGCGACCGACGAGGTGCTCCGCCCGATGTACCCCGAGGAAGACCTGGGCCCCGCGAAGGAACGTCTGACGATGTTCCTCGAGCAGTACTGGGGCGGGCCGACGACGTACAGCCAGCAGCGGGGACACCCCCGGCTGCGGATGCGCCACGCGCCGTTCAAGGTGAACCCCGACGCCCGGGACCGCTGGCTGGCGCACATGCGCACCGCCGTCGAGTCCCTGGACCTGGCCCCGGCCCAGGAGTCCCAGCTGTGGGACTACCTGGAGCGCGCGGCGTTCAGCCTCATCAACACCTTCGAGGAATGATGCGGAGCGAGGCGAGGGTGGGCCCGAGGAACGAGGGCCCGTCCCGACCCGAGCACAGCAGCATTCCGAGCAACCAGCACCAGGAATGATGCGGAGCGAGGCGAGGGTGGGCCCGAGGAACGAGGGCCCGTCCCGACCCGAGCACAGCAGCATTCCGAGCAACCAGCACGAGGAATGATGCGGAGCGAGGCGAGGGTGGGCCCGAGGAACGAGGGCCCGTCCCGACCCGAGCACAGCAGCATTCCGAGCAACCAGCACCACCCCGCCCCGACGACCCGAGGAATGTGAACGAGCGTGAGCGACGCCCCCCACGGCCCCCTGGACCGGCTCCTGGCCGCCCTCGACCTGCGCGAGATCGAGGGCTGGGGCCCACGTGGCGAGGAGGACGTCTGGCGGGGTGAGTCCGTGCCCGGTCCCGGGCGCCGGGTCTACGGAGGACAGGTCCTGTCCCAGGCGCTGCTGGCCTGCGGCCGCACGGTGGAGGACGACCGGCTGCCGCATTCCCTGCACGCCTACTTCCTGCGGGAGGGGGCGCTGGACTCGCCGATCGACTTCGCCGTCGAGCGGCTGCGCGACGGCCGGTCCTTCAGCGCGCGCCGGACGCACGCCATCCAGGCGGGCCGACCGATCCTGTCGCTGACGGCGTCGTTCCAGGTGGACCAGCCGGGCTACGAGACGCAGGCCGCCATGCCCGCCGACGTCCCGCCGCCGGAGGAGGTGACCTCGGCGTTCGAGGCCCTGCGCGGCATCGACCACCCGGCGGCGCGGTACTGGGCGTTCGACTCGGCCTTCGAGCTCGCGCACATCGGGGGCGCGCTCTACGTGGGGCCCGCCGACGACCCCCGACCGGAGCAGATGGTCTGGATGCGAGCACGGCACGCGATCGACTCGGACGACCTGCTGCTGCACCGGGCACTGCTGGCGTACGGCTGCGACCAGGTCATGCTGGAGCCGGTCCTGCGGGCCGCCGGCAAGTCCTGGGCGGACGTCGGCGGCACCGTGCCGATGGCGTCGCTGGACCACGCGATGTGGTTCCACCGGGACGCCCGGGCCGACGAGTGGCTGCTGTACGTCCAGGAGTCGCCGGGGGCGCAGGGCGGTCGCGGCCTGGGCCTGGCCCGCGTCTACGACCGCGCGGGCGCCCTGGTGGCCACGATCGCCCAGGAGGGCATGGTCCGCCTGCCCGCCTGATCCTCACCGCGTCGCAGCCGGCGCAGCGTTCAGGCTGTGCCCGAGGCGTTCGGGCGGCAGACTGACGAGGTGCGAACCGACGACTCCCCTGCCCCGGACCCGGTGACGGCCGCGGTCCCGACCGCCACCCCCGCCACCGTCGCCGTCACCGGCGTGACCGGTTACGTCGGCGGACGGCTGGTGCCCGAGCTCCTCGAGGCCGGGTACACGGTCCGGGCCCTGACGCGGAACCCCGACCGGCTCGCGGGCCGCCGCTGGGCCGACGACGTCGAGGCGGTGCGCGTGGACGTCTCCGACCTGGATGCGACGCGGCAGGCGCTCGACGGCGTCGACGTCGCCTACTACCTGGTGCACTCCCTCGGGACCGGGCGCACCTTCGAGGTGCGTGACCGCCGCAACGCCCTGACGTTCGCGCGCGCCGCCCGGGAGGCGGGCGTCGGGCGGATCGTCTACCTCGGCGGTCTCTACCCGGACGTGCCCGAGGGTGAGCTGTCGCCGCACCTGTCCTCCCGCAAGGAGGTCGAGGAGATCCTGCTCGCCTCCGGGGTACCGACGACGGTGCTGCGGGCCGCGGTGATCCTCGGCTCCGGGTCGGCGTCGTTCGAGATGATGCGCTACCTGACCGAACGACTGCCCGCGATGACGACGCCCCGCTGGGTGGACAACCGCATCCAGCCGATCGCGATCCGCGACGTGCTGCGCTACCTGGTCGGTGCGGCCGCCATGCCCGCCGACGTCTCCCGCGGCTTCGACATCGGCGGCCCGGAGATCGTCACCTACCGGGAGATGATGCAGCGCTACGCCGAGGTGGCGGGTCTCCCCCGGCGCCTCATCGTCGGCGTCCCGGTGCTGACACCGCGGCTGTCGAGCCACTGGGTCGGGGTCGTGACGCCGGTGCCGTCCGGGATCGCGCGACCTCTGGTCGAGTCGCTGCAGCACGAGGTCGTGTGCCTCGAGGACGACATCCGCCAGTACGTCCCCGATCCGCCCCACGGACGACTGGACGTCACGCGCGCCCTCGAGCTGGCCCTGACGCGCATCCACGACGGCGAGGTGACGACCCGGTGGACGTCGGCCTCGGTCCCGGGTGCGCCGTCGGACCCGTTGCCGACGGACCCCGACTGGGCGGGCGGGTCGCTCTACGTCGACGAGCGCAGCACGGTCGTCGAGGCGCCGAGCGAGGTGCTGTGGCAGGTCATCGAGGAGATCGGCGGCCAGGACGGGTGGTACTCGTGGTCGCTGGCCTGGAGGATGCGGGGCCTGCTGGACCGGATCGTCGGCGGGCCGGGACTGCGGCGCGGCCGCCGCGACGAGCACCGCCTGCGGGTCGACGACGCGCTCGACTTCTGGCGGGTCGAGGCGCTGGAACCGGGACGTCGGCTGCTGCTGCGGGCGGAGATGCGGCTGCCCGGCCTGGCCTGGCTGGAGCTCCGGGTCGACGAGTCGGCTGCCGAGATGACCGACGAGGACACGACGGGACCAGCTCCCGAGGAGGCCGACGGACCGCACCGGACGTACTTCGCTCAGCGGGCACTGTTCTACCCCCACGGCCTGCTCGGCCAGGCGTACTGGTGGTCCGTCGCCCCGTTCCACGGGATCGTGTTCGGCGGCATGCAGCGCAACGTCGCCCGGGCTGCCGAGCAGCGGGCCGCGAAGCAGCACGACGCCGACTCGGGCGCCTGAGCGCTCCGCGAGCGCCGGCCCGCCGCGTGTGGGTATGAAATCTGCAGCTCCGGACAGGTCCAGAGCTGCAGATTTCATGCCCACAACGGGTGGGGTGGGTCAGCGGCGCCGGCGGAACTCGATCGGGTCCTCCGCGAACCGCTCGAAGACGGACCGCTCCTCGGGCGTGATCCGGCGTGGCCGACCCGAGGCGGCGTCGATCACCACGATCGTCGTCGTGGCCCGGGTGTAGGGCTCCAGCCCCGACGCGGGACCCGTCCGCGGGAAGCCGCCGTGCGCCCCGTCGTACACCTCGTAGCAGACCTCGAGGGACGCGCCCCCGATCGCACCGATCCACATCTCCACGCGGACGGGGTCGCGCGTGAATCCCAGCGGACGCAGGTAGTCGGCCTGCTGGCCGGCCACCAGGGTGTGCGAGGTCGCGTGCGGACCCGTGGCCAGAACCGCTGTCGGCCACGGGTCCTCGGCCTCCGGGTGCCGCCAGAACGCGGTGATCCGCGCGTCCTCGAGCAGCCGGAGCATCGCGACGTTGTTGACGTGCTGGTAGGCGTCGAGGTCCGACCAGCGCAGCGAGACGGGGACGTGCAGACGAGTCATGGCGGCATCGTCGCACGCCGACGGCCGGTGGCCGACCTCAGGCGGCGGCGACCGCCGCCGCCTCCCGGCACGTCGCCAGCGCCTCCATCTCGGTCGCCACCGGGCGGCGGACCTCGGTCTCGGCGACCTCGCTCACCGCGGCCCTGAGCCGCCGCCGGACCCGACCGGCGCGCCGTCGGGCACCCAGGGCGCCCGCCCCGCGGGAGAGGAGGGCGAGCAGCAGGCCGGCCACGATCCCTCCGAGGGTCAGGGCCGTGGGCCACGGCAGCTCGAAGGTTCCGCCGCCCCGGCCCGTGAGGTCCACGGTCAGGTCCGGCACGAGCAGCGGCGGCAGCTGGAAGTACGACAGCACGGCCGCGAGTCCGAGCCAGCCGAGCCCCACCACCGCCGCGGCGAGCAGCAGCCACTGCAGCACCCCGACGACCCGCCACCACAGGGGACGACGTTCCTCCTCGAGACGCGTGCCCGCGACGGCCTGGTCCAGGGCGTCGGGCAGGCGGTCGATCGCCGTCGACCCGCGGTCCCGGGCGGCCAGCACCCAGGCGTCCGGCGCCCCGTCGGTGACGTGGTCGACGTAGGAACGCACCGCGGTCGCCGTGGCCGCCCGCACGCTCGGCCGGGTCTGCGGCAGGGACGTGCGCGCGAGATCCGGACGGTCGACGGGAACGCGCAGGTCGTCGCGTCGCAGTCCGAGCCGGCGCAGGGGGTCGTGGCGAGTCCGTCCGATCCAGCGGGTGACCGGCCAGCCGGTGGCCAGCCGCGCGTCCCGACGCGCCGACCTCCGCACCGCCTCGACCACGGTCGTCGCCCCGGCCGCGTCCTCGAGGGCGTCCACGAGCGCGCCCTGGGCACGGTCGGCAGCCCGGGCCGGCGGTGCCTGCCCGCTCGCGTCGAGGACCCGTCCGGCCACGGCTCGCACGTCGGCGGTCAGCCGGGCGGTGGACGCCTCGCGACGACGCGCCGCCTCGGCCAGCAGACCGCGCAGCGCGTCGATCCCCTGCCCGGTGCGGGCCGACACCGGCAGCACCCGGGCACCACCCAGACCGTCGGCGGCCACCAGACGACGCAGGTCCGCGAGGAGAGCGTCCGTCTCCGCCGACGACAACCGGTCGACCTGGTTCAGCGCGATCACGACCACCTCGGACCGCCCCGCCAACGGGCGCAGGTATCGCTCGTGCAGCGCGGCGTCGGCGTACTTCTGCGGGTCGACGACCCACACCAGCAGGTCGGCCCGTTCCACGAGACGCTCGGCACGCACGCGGTGCTCGACCACCACCGAGTCGTGGTCGGGCAGGTCGAGCAGCACGAGACCCGTCGAGATGCCGGCCGGCCGGGTGCGACGCAGCACGCCGGTCGCCGGTGCCTGTCCTTCGACGGGCTCCATCTCGTGCCGACGCGGCACGTCCAGCCAGTCCAGCAGCTCGTCGGCGCCCTCGCCCCAGACCGCGGCGAGCGCGTGCGCCGTCGTGGGCCGCTGGACGCCCGGCTCGGCGACGTCGGCGCCGGCGACGGCGTTGAGCACGCTCGACTTGCCGGACCCGGTGGCTCCGGCGAGCGCGGCGACGGTGTGCTCGGCGCTCAGCCCGCCGCGTTCGCGGGCACGCTCGACCACGCCGCGCGCCGAGTCCGCCAGCTCGCGGTCCAGCCGCCCCTGCCCGGCCTCGACGGCACGGTCGAGCGCCGCGGTCCGGGTCGACAGGTCGGGGGCCTTCATGCACGGTCCTTCCGTCGCCAGCGCTTCCAGAACGGTCTGCGGGGTTCCTCCCCGGACGCCGTGGCGCCCGTGTCCCGCCCGGCGAGCGTCCCCGGCACGCGGGGGACCCCGTCGGGACCGGTCGGGGGGCGGAACGTCCCGGCACCCCGCAGCAGGCCTCCGCTCCAGGGCCGGGTGAGGCCGTCGGCCGGGCGCTCGCGCCCCGAACGTTCCGTCCGGGCCGCCTCGGCGACGTCCTGCGCCGCGTCCCGGAGGCGCCGTCCGTCGGCCCGGTCGGCGCCGAGGGCGTCGAGCTGGGCGGTGTAGCGGGCCGCCTGCCCGCGCAGCACGGTGTCCACGCGAGCGGTGAGCCGTTCCTTGGCCTGCGCCGCCAGTCGCCGCACCGCGTCGTCGCCGAACACCGCCTCGAGGAGCTTCTGCGCGGCCACGGCCGTGCCGCCGGCGATCCCGATCTCCAGGCCGGTCAGGCCGGCGGTCGAGGCGAAGACGAGCACCATGAGGCTCACGCCGAGGGCGTTGACACCGAAGGACAGCACCCGGGCGGTTCCCCGGCGCCCCTCCCCCTGCTCGCGCACCAGGGCCAGGACGTCGCCCTGCCAGCCGCGGATGGCCTCGGCCACCTCGGCGCGCAGGTTCGGGGCGGTGCGGGACAGCTCGAGGCCGTCGAGCAGGGCGGAGCCGGCGACGTCGTCGCGCCAGTCCGCGTAGGTGCGTTCGGCAGCCTGCTCGGCACCGTCGAGGAGCACGGACTCCAGGCCGTGGGCGATGGCCTGCTCGACGTGCGGCGCCTCCTTGGGCCGGCCCCGGAAGAACCGGCCGAGGGCGTCGCGGACCTTGCCGACACCGGCCTCGAGCGACCGGAAGAACTCGCCGGTGCCGATGAAGTCCTGCCACCGGGCGAGGACCTCCCCGCGCAGCAGGGCGCCGTCGGACGTGGCGGCCTCCACCTGGCGCAGCGCCTCACGGTGGTGCCGCTCGACGGCGCCGCGCAGTCGGGCGTCGGCCGCCTGCTGGGCGTCGGCGGCGTCGGCCAGGGCGTTGGTGCGGCGCACGAGGTCGTCCACCACGCCGTCGCGGGTGGCGGTGATGACGCGGGCGCGCGAGTCCGGGTCCCCGCCGACGCCGGACAGCCAGGTCGCCAGCTCGCTCACGGCGGACTCGGGCAGCAGCCCGTCGATCATCCGCTCCTCGCCGACGGCACCGGTCTCGGGCACGACGAACAGCGACGCCTCGCCCAGGCCGTGCTCGGTCATGAGGCGCCGCAGGTCGGCGGCGACCTCCTCCGTCCCCGGGTCGACACGGTCGAGCACGAGGGCGACCTGCGCCCTCCGCGACGCGGCGGTGGTCAGCAGCTCCCAGGGGACGGCGTCCGCGTACCGCGCCGCGGTGGTGACGAACAGCCACAGGTCGGCCGCGCCGAGGAGCTGGCCGGCGAGCTCGCGGTTGGCCTCCTCGACGGAGTCGACGTCCGGGGCGTCGAGCAGAGCCAGCCCCTGGGGCAGGTTGGCGCTGGGCACCAGGCGCAAGGTCCGGGTCCGCGCCCCGGCCCCGTCGTGGTCCGGGGACGCCTCGGTCGACCCGCCGTGCGTCGCCACGCGTGCGAGCCCGGGCAGCACGCGGTCGGCACCGAACCAGCGCGCGTCCAGAGGATGGTGGACGAGCACCGGTGACCGGGTGGTGGGTCGCAGCACGCCGGGTGTCGTGACCTGTTCGCCGAGCAAGGAGTTGACCAGGGTGGACTTGCCCGCGCCGGTCGACCCGCCGACGACGGCGAGCAGGGGTGCGCGCTCGGCCCGGAGCCGGGGCAGCAGGTAGTCGTCGAGCTGGTCCGTGGCCCGGGCCAGGTCCTCGCGGGCGTGGGCGGCCCCGGGGACCTCCAGGGGGAGCCGCAGCGCGCCGAGCCGGGCGCGCAGCCCCTCGAGCGCGTCGACGAGGGCGGCGGTGGTCGCGTCCGAGGTCAGCGCCGAGCTCGCCGAGACCGGCTGCTCGGCGGGTGCGGTGGTGTCCTCGGGGGTCGACGACGGCTCGGCGGGTTCCTCCTGCGGGCCGGTCTGCGTCATGTGCCCAGTCTGCACACTCCGGACGTTCGGTGCAGGGGCGTCCCGGTGTCCGTGTCGTCCCCTGCTGCGGCCCACCGGGTGACGATGCTGGTCAGGAGCGCCGTCGCTGCTCCGTGACCCGGAGCACGGCGAAGCCCGTGACCCGACGTCGTCGAGGTCACGGGCTTCGCCCGCGAGGGGAGGATCAGTCGCGGGTCAGGCGACGGTAGGTCACGCGGTGCGGTCGAGCCGCCTCGGCGCCGAGCCGCTCGACCTTGTTCTCCTCGTAGGAGGCGAAGTTGCCCTCGAACCAGTACCAGTTCGCGGGGTTCTCCTCGGTGCCCTCGTAGGCCAGGATGTGCGTGGCCACGCGGTCGAGGAACCAGCGGTCGTGGGACACGACGACGGCGCAGCCGGGGAACTCGAGCAGCGCGTTCTCCAGCGAGCCGAGGGTCTCGACGTCCAGGTCGTTGGTGGGCTCGTCGAGCAGCAGCAGGTTGCCGCCCTGCTTGAGGGTCAGCGCCAGGTTCAGACGGTTGCGCTCACCACCGGAGAGCACCCCGGCCGGCTTCTGCTGGTCGGCACCCTTGAAGCCGAAGGAGGCCACGTAGGCGCGCGAGGGGATCTCGACGTTGCCGACCTGGATGAAGTCGAGACCGTCCGAGACGACCTCCCACAGGGACTTGTCCGGGTCGATACCGCCGCGGGACTGGTCGACGTAGGAGATCTTGACCGTCTCGCCGACCTTGAGGTCGCCGCCGTCGAGGGGCTCCATGCCGACGATCGTCTTGAACAGCGTCGTCTTGCCGACACCGTTCGGCCCGATGACGCCGACGATGCCGTTGCGCGGCAGCGTGAAGCTCAGGCCGTCGATGAGCTGGCGGTCGCCGAAGCCCTTCTGCAGGTTCTCGGCCTCGAGCACCACGTTGCCCAGCCGCGGACCGGCCGGGATCTGGATCTCCTCGAAGTCGAGCTTCTTGGTGCGCTCCGCCTCGGCGGCCATCTCCTCGTAGCGGGCCAGACGCGCCTTGGACTTGGTCTGCCGACCCTTGGCGTTCTGCCGCACCCAGTCGAGCTCGTCCTTCAGGCGCTTGGACAGCTTGGCGTCCTTCTTGCCCTGGACCTTGAGGCGCTCCTGCTTCTTCTCCAGGTAGGTGGAGTAGTTGCCCTCATAGGGGTAGAGGCGGCCGCGGTCGACCTCGCAGATCCACTCGGCGACGTGGTCGAGGAAGTAGCGGTCGTGGGTGACCGCCAGGACGGCGCCCGGGTAGGTGGCCAGGTGCTGCTCCAGCCAGAGGACGGACTCGGCGTCCAGGTGGTTGGTGGGCTCGTCCAGCAGCAGCAGGTCGGGCTTCTCGAGCAGCAGCTTGCACAGCGCGACGCGGCGGCGCTCACCACCGGAGAGCACCGACACCTCGGCGTCCGGCGGGGGGCAGCGCAGCGCGTCCATCGCCTGCTCGAGCTGGCTGTCGAGGTCCCAGGCGTCGGCGGCGTCGATGGCCTCCTGGAGCTCACCCATCTCGGACATCAGGGCGTCGAAGTCCGCGTCGGGCTCGGCCATGAGAGCGGAGATCTCGTTGAACCGGTCGACCTTCGCCTTGATCGGGCCCACGCCCTCCTCGACGTTCCCGAGGACGGTCTTGGACTCGTTGAGCGGAGGCTCCTGCTGCAGGATGCCGACCGTGTAGCCCGGGGAGAGGCGCGCCTCGCCGTTGGAGGGCTGGTCGAGCCCGGCCATGATCTTGAGGATCGTCGACTTCCCGGCGCCGTTCGGGCCGACGACGCCGATCTTGGCGCCGGGCAGGAAGTTCAGCGACACGTCGTCGAGGATGACCTTGTCGCCGTGCGCCTTGCGCGCCTTGTACATGGAGTAGATGAACTCAGCCACTGGCTTGCTTCCACCGTTCGATCGCGCTTCGTCTGGGGTTCCGGCAGACACGCCGCCTCGCGGCGTGCGGCCGGTGACCCAGCCTACGCGACGGCGGCCTCCGCGGCGGGATCGAGGGCATCTTCGGGGTCGTGGGCTCCGTCGCGGTCCTCCGCCGCGTCGGCCCCGCCGTCCCAGGGGTCGGGCGGGGTCGCCGAGCCGGACGGCGTCCGCTCCGTGGCCGGGTCGTCGTGGGTCACCTTGGTGAACCGCGTCAGTCCACGGGTCGCGTCGGGGCCGACGGCGTCGGCGTCGATGATCAGCGCGTACCGGTCCCGGCCCTCCTTGTCGACCCACTCCTCGGTCGAGGGGCGGCCCGTGACGACGACGGGCTGTCCCGGCGTGATCGACTCGCAGATCGTGCGCGCCGCACCGCGGAAGGCCTTGACGGTGAACCACGTGGTCCGTCCGTCGCGCCACTCCCCCGTGGCGGCGTCACGCAGCCGCCGGGTGCTGCCCACCCGGAAGCTCGTCCACGGCACGTCGTGGGCCGACAGGTGCAGCACCGGGGTCGTCCCGACGTAGCCGGTCACGGTCACCTTCGCGTCGCTCATCGCGTCCTCCTGGGATCCTCGGGCCGGCGCGGTGCCGGCCGTCCGCCCCAGGTTCACGTCACCGCGCCGGCTCGGTCCCCCTCGTCGGTCGCGTCGGTGGACGACGCGGCGATCTCGTCCGCTGTGGGTAGCCGGTGGCTCCCGGTCAGCGGTGCCGCCGACGGCAGCTCCCGCACGGACAGGGCGTGGTCGCGCACCTGTCGGTGCTCGCCGAGCACGCGCTCGGTGGGCTCACCCAGCCGGGCCACCAGCACGTCCCGGACGGCCCGCCGCCCTTCGGAGCGCACCTCCTCCTGCCGACGCCGAGCCTTGCGACGACGCTGCACCACCCGCACGACCGCGAGCACCCCGGCCGCCACCACCAGGGCACCGCCGGACGCCGCCAGCACCAGCCCCCACGGCTGGGCCAGGGACAGGACGTCGCCGAGCGCGAGCCCACCGACCACCCCGAGCACGACGCCCAGGGCGAGGCAGACCCACGCCACCCGGCGCAGCGCCCGCGCGTGCCGCGGGCCGCTCACGTCCAGGTCGACCTCACGCAGCGCCGCGGTCACCGCGGCGCGCAGCTGGTCGGCGGAGGCGGCCGACTCGGCGAGCGACCGCTGCCACCCGGGACGCAGCGACGCCCCGGCGCGGGTCAGCCAGCGTGCGCGCGCCAGGGCGATCGCGTCCCGGTCCGGCGCGGGCAGCTCCGGCATGCCGTACCGGTTGCGCACCGCGGCACCCACCTGGCTGGCCACGGCGTCGAGACCGGTCGCGGCCACCACCGGTTCGAGCTCACGGTCGACCGCCGCGTCGAGCCGCCAGGGCACGTCCGCCGGCGTCTGCGCCAGCAGCGCGGCCCCGGCGGCGTCGAGCTCGGCCGCGGCCCGCCCGGCTGCGACGGACCGGCGCGCGCAGGCCTCCTCGAGCACCTCGCGCACCCGGGCGACACCTTCACCGGTGCGCGCGGAGACCGGCTGGACGAAGACGTCGTGCAGGCCGTCGTCGGCGAGCAGCCGCTCCAGGTCCTCCACCAGGTTGTCGCGCTGGGAGTCGGGGACGGTGTCGACCTGGTTCAGGACCACGACCATCGAGGACTCCGAACCGACCTGGGCACGCAGGTAGCCGGAGTGCAGGGCGTCGTCGGCGTACTTCTGCGGGTCCACGACCCACACCAGCAGGTCGACCAGCGGCAGCACCCGGTCCACGACCTCCCGGTGGGCCGGCTCGACGGAGTCGTGGTCGGGCAGGTCGAGCAGCACCAGACCCGCCATGGCCCCGGCGCCGTCCCCCTCGAGGACCTCCGAGTGGGTGATGCGCCGCTCGCGGTCGACGCCGACCCAGTCCAGCAGCGGATCGGCCTCGTCGGACCACGAGCAGGCCGTCACGCGGGCGGTCGTCGGCCGCTTGACGCCCACGTCGGCGAACGACAGCCGGGAGATCTTGTTGAACAGGCTCGACTTGCCCGATCCGGTGCCGCCGGCGAGCGCCACCACGGTGTGGTCGACGCCGAGGTCGAGGCGTTGCCGCACTCCCTCGACCGCGGTCCGGACCCGCTCGGCGGTCGCGGCGTCGAGACGCGGGCCGGCGAGGTCGAGGGCCCGGGCGAGGTCCTCGGTGCGGGCCCGCAGGGTCGCGTCGTGCGAGGGGTTCACGTGAGCCTCCTCAGCTCGGCGAGGCGCAGGCGCAGCGGGGAGGCCGCGTCGTCGGCCAGGTGGGGTGAGTCCAGGCCCTCCAGCACGGCGTCGACCTCGCGGTCGACGACGGCGGCGGCCCGGTCGGCGAGGTCGTCGCGCAGTGCGTCGACCTGGTCGTCCAGCACGTCCCCGAGCACGCGGTCCAGCAGCCGGCGCGCGTCGTCGCTGCCGGCCGCCGCGGCGAGCAGCAGGGTCGCCAGACCGCGCTCCCCGAACGCCCGGGCGGCCGCGGTGACGGGTCGGGACGGCTCGGCGCCGAGGACGTCGGCGACCCGGCGGTCGGCCTCGTCGGCCCAGGCGGAGACCGTCGCGGGGACGGCCTGCTCGCGGTCGGTCGCCCGGTCGTCCGCGTCCGGCAGGACGGCCGCGCCACCGGGCGGCGCGGCCGGACCGTCCAGCACGGCACGCAACCGGTCGGCGACACGGGCTCCGGAGGCCGTGAGGGTGTGCTCGGCGGCCTGCCGGATGTCCTCGCGCAGCACGTCGAGGCCCGCCGAACGGATCCGCCCGGCACGTCGCGTGCTGCGGACGTGGTCACCGCGGAACTTCAGCCGGTCGATCCGCGCCGTGCCCGACAGCTCGCGCCACCGTGCCTCGACCGCGGCACCCGCGACGACGCCGGCGCCGACGGCGTCCCGGGCGAGCCCCTGGGCGGCGGGCACCTCGGCCTCCACGGTGCGACGGAGCGTCGTCGCGGCCGCGGCCTGGGCCTCGACGGCGTCGGCCAGGGACGTCACCCAGCCCGGCAGGGCGTTCAGGGATCCCTTGAGCGTGCGCACCACGACGGCACGGGACCGCTCCGGCCCGGCCAGCATCGTGAGCCAGCGCTTGACCTGGGCGACGGGCTTGTCCTCGAGCAGCCCCTCGTGGGGTCCGACGTCGGGCACGACGAAGAGCGGCGTGTCGACCATGCCGTGCGCACGGAGCCGGCTCATGAGGTCCCCGCGGATGGTGACCAGGTCCTCGCGCGGGACGCGGTTGAGCACCATCGCCACGGAGGCGCCGCGTTCGGTCGCCCGCGCCAGGGCCTGCCAGGGCAGCGCGTCGCCGTACCGGGAGGCCGTGGTGACGAACAGCCACAGGTCGGCGGCCTCGAGGAGCTGCTGGGCCGTGGACCGGTTCTCCTGGACGAACGAGTCGAGGTCGGGGGCGTCGAGCAGAGCCGTGCCGCGGGGCACGCCCTCGTGGTGCACGACCCGGGACAGCTCGGTGACCGGCCCCTCGGCGATGACGTCGGCGTCGGCCGGGTTGAAGGCGAGCACCGGTTCACGGGTGGTCGGGCGCAGCACGCCGGCGGCGGAGATCTCCTCCCCCAGCAGCGAGTTGTACAGCGTCGACTTGCCGGCGCCGGTGGAACCCGCGACGACGACGATCGCGGGCGAGCTGAGCTCGGCCATCCGCGGCAGGAGGTGCTCGTCGAGCTGGGCGAGCAGCCGGTCGCGCGAACCCTCCGCCTCGGCGGCTCCGTCGAGGGGCATGGGCAGCCGCACCGCGGCGACGTCGCGCCGCAGGTCCTTGGCGACGTCGTAGACGGTGAGACCGATCTCCGCGTCCGCATCGGCGCCGGACCGTCCACCGAGGAACCGGCTCGAGCGCATGGAGGTAGTCACGCCAACATCCTGGCCTGCCGGGCGGTCGGTGCCAAACGCGCGCGCCGACCGGCCGACGTTTCCGCCGTCCGGACCAGGGCGGTCAGTCCTTCGGACCGGACCCGTCCGCCTTGTGACCCGTCTCCCGCTCCCACGCGTCGAGCTGCTGGGTCAGTGCGCGCGCCAGCTCGAACACCTGCTGCGGCGGGATCCGCACGCGGGAGACGACCCGGGCGGGCATCACCCTCCCGCCCGTCTCGGCCCCGGTCGTCTTGTCGACGGCCGCCTTGGCCGGGGACTTCGCGGCGACGAAGTCGAGGACGAACGAGGCCGACGTGTGCCACACGGAGGCGAAGTCGGCGGGCACCCCCGTCTCGTGCTCGGTGGGCAGGTCGACCTGGAGCCGGAGCTCGCTGCTGGCCATGACGGTCCTCTCGCGACAGGGAGTCGGTCCCCTCGACCGTACCCGGCCGACACACCGCGATCGGGGAAGCGCGACACGATCGGCGAGACTCCGGAATTCGGCGGCGTCCAGCACCCTGGACCGCCGGCCGTCCCTTCTGGAGGTGCCCCCGAGGGAGGCCCCGTCGGTCGTTGCGGACGGACCGGGCGACGGACCGTGCTCGAGCCCGCTCGGACCGTCCGGGTGCTCCGCTAAACTCGGCACGCTTGCCTCCGTAGCTCAGCTGGACAGAGCGGGTCACTTCTAATGACTAGGTCGCGGGTTCGAATCCTGCCGGGGGCACCGACACAGCGACGCACGACGTCGTCGGCTCGCCGACCGCCCTCGTGACCGGGACATCCCGGGACCCACCCCGGCCGGCCGCGGTGGGTGAAGTCGGGCCCGAAACGTACTCCGGACGCCTCCCCCGGCTCCCTGTCAGAAAAGACCGTGCATGCGGTCCACCCCTCGAGGCATCCTCGAACCACACCGCGGTGACGTCGTCCGGACCCTTCCGGGCGCACGGGTGGCCCCTGGCCCGGGCCATATCTCCCCACGTCACGAAAGAAGTCGATCCATGCATCCCCTCGAAGCACATGCCGTCGCCCGAGCCCTCCACGAGGAGCGGCAGGCGGAGGCAGCACGTGCCCGGCATGCCCGGGAGCGGCGCGCCGCCCCGCAGGCGTCAGCATCCCCGCGGCGGCCGCGACTGCGGCACCTGTTCCCGGTGCGGCGGCCGTCCGTCGGCCACGTGTCCGGCGTCCGTGTGGCATGACGCCCCGGCACGACCACCCGTCCACCGAGCCCCGGCGGACCGCGACCTCTCCGAGCGTCCGGACCGCCGGGGCTCCTTGCTGCGGCGGGCCGCTCCCCCGACCCGTGCCGCGCGGAACGTAGGCTGATCCCCGTGAGCCCGAGCAACCCGAACGACCGCATCGTGTGGATCGACTGCGAGATGACCGGCCTCGACACCCGGGCGGACGCCCTGGTGGAGGTGGCTGCCGTGGTCACCGACTCCGAGCTCAACGTGCTCGGGGACGGCGTCGACGTCGTCATCCGACCGCCGGCCGAGGCCCTGGAGCAGATGAACGACTTCGTGCGCGAGATGCACACGACGTCCGGCCTGCTCACAGAGTTGGAGAACGGCACCACGCTGGCCGACGCCGAGGCTCGTGTGCTGGCGTACGTCCGCGAACACGTGCCCGAGGTGCGCAAGGCGCCCCTGGCCGGCAACTCCGTGGGCACCGACAAGGTGTTCCTGGAGCGGGACATGCCCGAGCTGACGGGCCACCTGCACTACCGGATCGTCGACGTGTCCTCCGTCAAGGAGCTCGCCCGCCGCTGGTACCCGCGGGTCTACTTCGCCTCCCCGCCCAAGGACGGGGGCCACCGCGCGCTGGCGGACATCCTGGAGTCGATCGACGAGCTGCGGTACTACCGCGAGGCGCTGTTCGTGCCCCAGCCCGGTCCGGACACCAAGACCGCCCGCCAGGTCGCTGCCCGGATCAAGGAGACCTCGGTCACGAACTCGACCTCGATGTCCTGATCACGTCCCTGACCATGTACACTTTTCGACGGCCGCAAAGCTCTGCGCGGCGGCCGTGGTGGCTATAGCTCAGTCGGTAGAGCGCCTGGTTGTGGTCCAGGAGGTCGCCGGTTCAAGCCCGGTTAGCCACCCCATCGAGACGGTCTCGGCGCGACGCGCCGGGACCGTCTCCTCGTCTCCCGGCTCGCTAGGATCGATCCCACCGCACCGACGCGAGGGAGTCCGACCATGTCCGCACCGTCGTTCACCGACCCCACGATCGAGACCCGCGGCGAGCAGCACCTCGCGGTGGTCCGCGAGACGGTCGCCCTCGCCGACATCCCCGCTCTCTACGACCGGGCGTTCCCGCTGATCTTCGCGGCCCTGGGCCGCGCGGGCGTCGAACCCGTCGCGCCGCCGCTGGGCATCAGCCACCGCATGCCCGCCGAGACCCTCGACCTGTCGGTCGCCGTCCCGGTCGCGGAACCGTTCGCCGACGACGGCGAGGTCGCCGGCGAGACCCTGCCCGCCGGCCGCGCGGCCACCGTGCTGGTGCGCGGCGAGTACGACCAGATCGCGCCCGCCTACGAGCACCTCTTCGGCTGGGTCGCCGCCCAGGGCCTCGTCCCGACCGGGATCGCCTGGGAGCAGTACCTCACCGAACCGTCGCCGGGTGGCGACCCGTCCCGCACCGAGACGCTCGTCGGCGTCGATCTCGTGGGCTGAGAGGCGCCGCGACCGGCGGGTTCGCTCGCACACCGCGCCCAGGTGTGATCGGCTGGGGCCGGTATCCCCGCGAGCGCCCGGAGGCGAGCAGACCCGATGATCGAGTTCCGGTCGGTCACCAAGACCTATCCCGACGGCACGCACGCCGTCGACGACTTCTCCCTGGTCGTGCCCGCCCACACCACGACGGTGCTGGTCGGTTCCTCCGGCAGCGGCAAGACCACCCTGCTGCGGATGATCAACCGCATGGTGGAGCCGACGTCGGGCACCATCGAGATCGACGGCGAGTCGATCGCGGAGCGCGATCCCGTGCGGTTGCGGCGCAGCATCGGGTACGTGCTGCAGAACGGCGGCCTGCTCCCCCACCACCGCGTCGTCGACAACGTCGCCACCGTGCTGCGGCTGGAGGGCACGCCCAAGCAGCAGGCCCGGGACCGCGCCATGGAGGTGCTCGACGTCGTCGGCCTGGACCGCTCGCTGGCCACCCGCTACCCGAGCCAGCTCTCCGGGGGCCAGCAGCAGCGCGTCGGGGTGGCGCGCGCGCTGGCCGCCGACCCGAACATCCTGCTCATGGACGAGCCGTTCGGTGCCGTCGACCCGATCGTGCGGGCCGAGCTGCAGACGGAGACGCTGCGCCTGCAGCAGGAGCTGCACAAGACCGTCGTGTTCGTCACCCACGACATCGACGAGGCGTTCCTGCTCGGGGACCAGGTGGTGATCCTCGAGACCGGTGCGCAGGTCGCCCAGATCGGCTCCCCGAGCGAGATCATCGAGAACCCGGCGAGCGAGTTCGTGGCCAGCTTCATCGGCACCGAGCGGGGCGCCCGGGCGCTGCGCACCAAGGAGACCGGTCACGGCACGGTGCTGGTGGACGCCACGGGCCGCACCCAGGGCCGGCTGGTCGGGGACGACGACGAAGGCACCGCATGAGCTGGGTCGTCGAGAACCTCGACCTCATCGGTCGGCTGACGGTCGAGCACCTGCGGCAGAGCGCGCTGCCCATCGTCCTGGGGCTGCTGCTGTCGATCCCGGCGGGCTGGTTCGCGTTCCGCTTCCGCCTCACCCGCGGCGTGGTGCTGACGGCCGTGGGCCTGCTGTACACGATCCCGTCGCTGGCGCTGTTCGCGCTGCTGCCGCCGCTGCTGGGCATCAGCTTCCTGTCGGAGGTCAACCTGATCGTCGCGCTGACGATCTACGCCGTGGCGATCATGACCCGGTTCGTCGCCGACGCGCTGTCCTCCGTCGAGCCGTCCGTGCGGCAGGCGGCCGACGCCGTCGGGTACGGCACGTGGCGGCGGTTCTGGCAGGTGGACCTGCCCCTGGCCGGCCCGGTCGTGCTGGCCGGCCTGCGGGTGACCGCGGTGTCGACCATCTCGCTGTGCACCGTCGGCATCCTCATCGGGATCGACAACCTCGGCTACCTGTTCACCAACGGCTACCAGCGCCAGATCATCCCCGAGATCCTCGCCGGCGTGGTCGCCGTCGTCGTCATCGCGCTGCTGGTGGACTGGCTGCTGGTGCTCGCGGGGCGGGCGCTCATGCCCTGGACCCGGAAGGGGGCGTGAGATGGACCTCTTCGCCGACGCGATCGCCTGGATCTTCTCCCCCGACGCGCAGTCGGGTTCGCTGCCTCTTTCCGAGGCGATCTGGACCCACCTGGCGTTCACGTTCGTGTCCGTGCTCATCGCCGCGGCCGTGGCCGTCCCGGCCGGCTGGCTCGTCGGGCACACCGGCCGGGGTCGCGAGGCCGCGGTCGCGCTGTCGGGCGCGGCGCGGGCGGTGCCGTCGTTCGGTCTGGTGCTGCTGCTCGTCCTGGTCTTCGGGGTCACCCACAAGGTGGGGGCGTCGACGACGGCGTTCGTGCTGCTGGCGATCCCGCCGATCCTCGCGGGCGCCTACTCCGGCGTGGAGGCCGTGGAGCGCCGGGTGGTCGACGGCGCACGGGCGGTCGGCATGACGTCACGTCAGGTGCTGGGCAAGGTGGAGATCCCGCTGGGTCTACCGCTGCTGATCGGCGGCCTGCGCTCGGCGACCCTGCAGGTGGTGGCCACGGTGACGCTCGCCGGGTACGTCGGGAGCTGGGGGCTGGGCTTCTACATCGTCCAGGGCATCCAGATCCGCGACTTCGCGCAGATCCTCGGTGCGGCGCTGGTCATCGTGGTGCTCGCCGTCGTGCTCGACCTGCTGTTCGCGCTGCTGGAGCGTGCGGTCGTGCCGCACGGTGTCGCGGCCCGACGCTCCGCCGACTGAACAGGACGAACCGGGCACCCCGTGCTTGACTGGGACGGCCCACGCCGACCTGGCACCTGGAAAGAGGCACACAGATGCGCACCATCCGACGCACCACCGCACTCGTGGCCGGCGCAGCAGCGGCACTGCTGACCCTCACCGCGTGCGGGGGCGACTCGGACCCGCTGGAGCAGGACACGGGCGACGGCGGCGAGGAGACGTCCTCCGACACGATCGTCGTCGGCTCGCAGGCCTACTACTCGAACGAGATCATCGCCGAGATCTACGCCCAGGCCCTGGAGGCCGACGGCTTCACCGTCGAGCGCAACTACTCCATCGGCCAGCGGGACGCCTACATGCCGGCGCTCGAGGCCGGCGAGGTGCAGGTCTTCCCGGAGTACACCGGCAACCTGCTGCAGTACTACGACCCGGAGACGACCGCGACCTCGGCGGACGACGTCTACGCCGAGCTCGCCGACGCCCTGCCGGAGTCGCTGACCGTGCTGGACCAGTCACCGGCCACCGACCAGGACTCCTACAACGTGACGGCCGCGTTCGCCGAGGCCGAGGGGCTGACCTCGATCGGGGACCTCGCCGGCCTCGAGGACCTCACGCTCGGCGGTCCGGCCGAGCTCGAGGAGCGCCCGTACGGTCCGCAGGGGCTGTCGGAGGTCTACGACGTCGACGTCGCGTTCGAGGCCACCGGTGACACGACCGTGCAGGACCTGGTGGCGGGGACGGTGGACGTCGCGAACGTCTTCAGCGCCGACCCGCGCATCCAGACCGAGGACCTCGTGACGCTGGAGGACCCCGAGGGTCTGTTCCTCGCCTCCAACGTCGTGCCGCTGGTCAGCACCGACGTGGCCGACCAGGTGGCGGACGTCATCAACCCGGTCAGCGCCGCCCTGACCCCGGAGGGTCTGGTCGACCTCAACGTCCAGTCCACCGAGGAGCAGCGCTCCAGCGAGGACATCGCCGCCGACTGGCTCAGCGAGAACGGTCTCGCCTGACCGTCCCGCACGCACATCGAGCGTGCTCGCTCGGGCCCTCATTCGCTCAGGAAAGGGCCCGAGTGAGCACGCTCGATGCGTGTCCGGGGTGGCCTCAGCCGAGGCGGGCGACGATCGCGTCGGCGAGACGCTCCGCGGTCCCCGCGTCACCGGCGTGCTTGAGCCACAGCGACGGCTCGGTGAGCTCCAGCTCGATGACGGTCGGGGTGCCGTCCTCGCCCGTGACCAGGTCGACCCGGGCGTAGAGGAACGGCTTCGTCACCCCGAGGCGGTCGTGCGCCACGGCGATCGCCCGGCGGGCCACGTCGACCTGCGCCGCGGTGGGCTCGACCGGCTCCATCTGCTCCTTGCGGTACAGCCCCGCGGTGGGCCGGCTCGGGCCGGTCAGCAGCGCGTTCTTGCGCACCGCGTGCTGCACCTCGCCGTCGACGAAGACCAGGCAGGTCTCCCCGGCGGTGTCGACGCTGGTGACGTAGGGCTGGATCATCACGGCACGGCCGTCGTCCAGCAGCGCCTTGGCGTGCTCGATCGCCAGGGCCCGCGACTCGGCGCTCACCGGCTGGTAGCGGCCGGTGTCCTTCGCGCCCGCCGACACGACCGGCTTGACCACGAAGTCGCCGAAGGCCGGCATCCGGGTGTGGATGGCGCGCTTGCCGAGGTGGCGCTCGGGGTCGAGCCAGATCGTGGGGATCACCGGGACGCCCGCCTCGTCGAGGGTCTGCAGGTAGGTCTTGTCGGTGTTCCAGGCGATGACGTCGGCGGCGTTGGCCAGGTTCGGCACCGACCGGGCCCACTCGATGAACTCGTCGCGGCGCGGGGAGTAGTCGTAGGTGGATCGCACCACGACGAGGTCGTAGGACGACCAGTCGACGTCCGGGTCGTCCCACACGACCGGCTCCGCGGTCACGCCGCGTGCGGCGAGCGCGGGGAGGATCGGACGGTCGTCCGCGTCGAGGTCGGGCAGGACGGAGCAGGTGGCGAGTCCGACTCGCTTCGTCGTGGTGGTCACGGGCCCCAGGATATCGGGGCCTCGCGGGACCGGGCGCGAGCGACCGGCAGGCGGACCGCCCCGGCTCACAGGCCGTAGGCCTCCAGCAGGCGCAGCCACATCTCGCTGACCGTGGGGAAGGCGGGCACCGCGTGCCACAACGTGCCGAGCGGCACCTCGGCCACGACGGCGATGGTGGCGGCGTGCAGCATCTCGGCGGCGTCCGGACCGACGACGGTCGCCCCGACGATCACCTCGCGCTCGGTGTCGACGAGCACCTGGACGCGTCCGGCGTAGTGCGGCGAGGTGACCGCGGCGCCGGCGACGCCGCCCAGGTCGACGGACACGGTCCGCACCGGCAGGCCGGCACGGGTCGCCTCGGCCTCGGTCGGACCGACCCAGGCGACCTCGGGGTGCGCGAACACGACGTGCGTGCGCGCCCCGTGGTCGGCCCGGGCGGCGTACCGGCTCCACCCGGTGCCCGACGACGCGGCCGCCGCCTCGCCGTCCCCGCCGGACCCGTAGAGGGCGGCGATCACGTCCCCGGCCACGCGCGCCTGGTACTTGCCCTGATGGGTGGTCCCGACCCGCCCCGTCACGTCGCCGCACGCGAACAGCCACGGGTGCCCGACGACGTCGCGTGCGACGCCCTGCACGGCGGTCGAGTCCTCGATCGTCAGGGGCGTGCCCGGCTCCAGCCCGACGCTGTCCAGCCCGACGTCCCCGGTGCGGGGCCGCCGGCCGGTGGCCACGAGCAGCTCGGCCCCGGTGACGGTCCCGGGCCCGTCGTCACCGGCGACCGTCACGGTGACGGGCCCTCCGGGTGCCGGTCGCTCGACCCGCCGGGCCTCGACCCCGAGGCGCACGTCCACCCCGGCGGCACGCAGCGCGTCGGCCACCATCTCCCCGGCGAAGGGTTCGGCGCCCTCGAGCAGCCCCTCACGGGCGAGCAGGGTGACCCGCGCGCCGAGGTCGGCGTAGGCGGTCGCCATCTCGACCCCGACGACGCCCCCGCCGAGGATCACCAGGGACTCGGGCACGGCCTCGGCCGCGGTGGCCTCGCGCGAGGTCCACGGGTTGGCGGCGGCGAGTCCGGGTACGTCCGGGACCACCGGCGCGCTCCCCGTGGAGACGACGACGGCGCAGCGCGCGGCCAGTCGGTGCGTCTCCCCCTCGGCGTCGTCGTCGACACCGGTGGCCGGGACCACCTCGACGAGGCGTTCACCGACGAGACGGCCGTGGCCCCGCACCAGCGTGATGCCCACCGAGGCGAGCCAGTCCTCCTGGCCGGAGTCGTCCCCCTCGCCGGTCATCTCGTCGCGCCGGGCGAGCACCGCCGACACGTCCAGCGGGCCGGGGTCGGCGACGCCGGCCGCGTCGCGCGCCACCTGCCGGGCCGCCCCGGGGTGCAGCAGCGTCTTGGAGGGGATGCATGCCCAGTACGAGCACTCCCCACCCACCAGCTCGGCCTCGACGACCGCGACGGACAACCCGCCGCGCGCCGCCCGGTCGGCCGCGTTCTCCCCGACGGGGCCGGCCCCGATGACGATGACGTCGTAGGTCTGCTCCATCGGTGCATCGTGTCGCGTCGCGGCGGGTTCCGCAGCGTGAGTCGTGCTGCGGTGTCCCACCACCCGGGGACCGCGAGGTTGGCCGAACCCGACAACCGCTTGTGGGATTCGTGCACGATGGTGGGGCCGGGCTGGCCGACCGGACCGGCGCCCCGCACGCGGCGGGGACAGCAGAGTGGGATCGCCCCCGCACCGCGCACGACGAAGGAGCACCGTTGACCGACACCGTCGCCGGGACCACGACCCGGACCACCACCACCGCCGACGCCGCGCGGATCGCGACCTTCGCCGCCCTCATCGCCGTCCTCGGCCTGCCGGGGTCGATCGCGCTGTTCGGCAACGCCGTCCCGATCACCCTGCAGACGCTGGGGGTCATGCTCGCCGGGGCGATCCTGGGCGCGCGGCGCGGTGCGCTGGCCGTGCTGACGCTGCTCGCCCTCGTGGCGGCCGGGCTGCCGCTGCTCGCGGGGGGCCGCGGCGGGCTGGGCGTGTTCGTCGGCCCCTCGGCCGGATACCTCGTCGGGTTCGTCGCGGGAGCCTTCGTCGTGGGCTGGCTCGTCGAGCGGCAGCGCCGCGTGACCTTCCTCGGGGTGCTGGCCGCCGCGCTCGCCGGCGGGGTGGGCGTCGTCTACGCCGTCGGGATCCCCGTCCAGGCCGCGCTGACGGGCGTCCCCCTGCCCGAGACGGCGATGCTGTCGCTGGCCTTCCTCCCCGGGGACGTGCTCAAGGCGCTGGCCTGCGCCGCCGTCACCGCCGCCGTGGCACGGGCCTACCCGTCGGCGCTGCGCCGGCCGGGTCAGGAGGGCTGAGTGCCGGTCGCCCACCACGTCCTGCGCCACGCGCACGGCCCCGCCGCCGACCGGGTCGCCGTGCGCGGCGGCGAGCGCAGCCGCACCTACGCCGAGCTCGCGGCCGACGTCGTCGCGGGGGCCGGGCACCTGCGGGCCACCGGCACGGTCACCGGCGACCTCGTGGTGCTGTCGCTCCCCGACCCGCTGGACACCCTGGTCGCGCTGCTGGCCGTGGACCACGCGGGCGGCGTCGGACTGGTCGGCGACCCCGCCTGGCCCGGGCACCAACGGTCCGAGGTGCTGCGCGCCCTGGCTCCGGCCACCGAGGTGCGCACCCCGCTCCCCCGCGGCCACGGCGGTCCTCCCCCGTCCCCCGGGCCCGCCCCGGACCCGTCGACCCCCGCCTGGGCCGGGTTCTCCTCGGGCAGCACCGGGCGCCCGCGGGCGGTCGTGCGCAGCCGCGGGTCGTGGACGGCGTCGTTCGAGCACGTCTCCCGGCTGACCGGGACCCGCCCCGAGGACACGGTGCTGGTCACCGGGCCGCTCACCAGCTCGCTGCACTGCTTCGCCGCGGTGCACGCCCTGGCGACCGGTGCCGGCGTGATGCTCGCACCCTCCGCCCCCGCCACGACGGCGGCGCTCGCCGCGGCCGACGTCGCCCACCTGGTGCCGTCCCGTCTCGACGACGTGCTGGACGCCCTCGACGCCGGGATGCCCTCCCGGCTGCGCACCGCCGTGGTCGGCGGGGCCGGGACGGACCCCGTCCAGCACGAGCGGGCCCGCGCCCACGGGGTCGGGGTCGTCACCTACTACGGCGCGGTCGAGCTGAGCTTCGTGGCGATCGACACCGGAGCCGGGCTCGTCCCGTTCCCCGAGGTGGAGGTCCAGGTGCGTCCGCAGCCGGGCACCCGTCTGGGCGAGGTCTGGGTGCGCTCGCCCTGGACGGCGACGGGGTACCTCGCCGGCGCCTCCGGTCCGCTGCGCACGGAGGACGGATGGTGCACGGTCGGCGACCTGGCCGACCTGCCGACCTCCGGCACCCCGTCGCTGCCCGCCGACGGCGCGCTGCGGCTGCGCGGCCGTGGTGACGGCGCGATCCTCACCGCCGGCGCCACCGTGGTGCCCGAGGACGTGGAGGCGGCGCTGCGCCCGGTGCCCGGGGTGCGCGACGTCGTGGTCGTCGGGGCGCCGCACCGCCGGTTCGGCGCGGTCGTCGTCGCCGTGGTCGAGGCCGACGAGCGGTCCGGCCTGCGCGCGCACCTCGAGCGCGTCGCACGCGCGACGCTCACCCCCGCGCAACGGCCCCGCCGCTGGTACCGCCTCGCCGCGATGCCCCGGACCTCCAACGGCAAGGCCGCGCGGTCCGCGCTGGGCGCGGCCGTGGCGGGACACGACCCGTCCGCGCGCGTCGGCGACCTCACGGTGCTGCGGTGAGCGTGGTCGTCGCGGCACGCCGCACCTGGGTCGGGCGTCCTGCCGCCGGGCACGCCCACGCGGACGAGACACGGCTGGCCGCCGCGGTGCTCAGCGCCGCGGCGCAGGACGCGTCCGCCGGGCGGGTGGACGACGTGGTGCTGGGCAACGCCGCCGGGCACGGCGGGAACGTGGCCCGGCGGGCGGCGCTCGCCGGGCTCGGCCTCGCCGTGCCCGGGATCAGCGTGGACCGGCAGTGCGCCTCCGGGCTGGCGGCCGTGGCGACGGGCGCGGCGCTGGTCGACGCCGGTCACGCGGACGTCGTGCTCGCGGGTGGGGTGGAGAGCACGACCCGCGCCCCGGCGCGGTCGCACGGCCGCCTCGACTATCGCCGGGCCTCGTTCGCCCCGCCCCCGTGGGCCGACCCGGACGCGGGTCAGGCCGCGGACCGGCTCGCCCGCGCTCGCGGCGTCACCCGCGAGCGCCAGCACGCCTACGCCATCGCCTCGCACAGCCGCGTACGAGCGGCCCACGAGGCCGGGTGGTTCGGGCCGGAGGTCACCGGCGTCGGCGGCCTGGACCGCGACGAGCACGCCCGACCGCTGCCCGGCCGGGTCCTGGACCGGCTGCCGGGCGCCTTCGGCCCCGACGGGTCGGTGACGGCGGCCTCGGCGGCCCCGGCCGCCGACGGGGCCGCCGCCGTGGCGCTCGTCCCCGACGGACCCCCCGGGCTGCGCGTCCGCGGTGCGGCCACCGTCGCGTGCGGTCCGGACATGCCTCTGCTCGCGCCGGTGCGGGCGGTGCGCACGGTGTGCGAGCGCACCGGTGTCGGGACGGCGGACCTGGCGGCGGTCGAGCTGGTCGAGGCCTTCGCCGTCCAGGCGCTCGTCGTGGCCGAGGACCTGGGGCTGGACCCGCTGGGTGACCCGCGCTGGAACCCGGACGGCGGCGCGCTGGGGGCCGGGCACCCCTTCGGGGCGAGCGGGGCGATCGCCGTCGTGCGGCTGTACTCCCGCCTGGTCCGCGGCGGGGCACCGGCCGGGGCGCTGGGCGTGGCCACGGCCGCCGGCACCGGGGGCATCGGCGTGGCGCTGCTGCTGGAGGTCGTGCGATGAGCGAGATCGTGCTCGACGACGTCCACGTGCGGCGCGAGGGCCGGCACGTGCTGCGCGGGGTGTCGGTGCGGCTGACCGAGCGGCGGGTGGCGGTGATCGGCGCCAACGGGTCCGGCAAGTCGACCCTGGCCCGGCTGCTCAACGGACTGGTGACCCCGACGTCGGGCCGCGTGCTGGTCGACGGGCTGGACGTGCGGCGGCACGGCCGGGCCGTCCGTCGCCGGGTCGGGTTCGTCTTCACCGACCCGGACGCGCAGATCGTCATGCCGACCGTCGCCGAGGACGTCACCTTCTCGCTTCGCGACTCGGGGCTGTCCCGCGCGCAGGTCCGGGACCGGGTGGCGGCCGAGCTGGCACGGCACGGGCTGGCGGACCACGCCGACCACCCGGCGCACCTGCTCTCGGGCGGGCAGAAGCAGCTGCTCGCGCTGTCGAGCGTCCTCGTGACCGCCCCCGACCTGGTGGTGGCCGACGAGCCGACGACGCTGCTGGACCTGCGCAACACCCGGCTGATCGCGGACCGGCTGGCGGCCCTGGAGCAGCGGGTCGTGCTCGTCACCCACGACCTGGACCTCGTGGACGGCTACGACCGGGTGCTCGTGGTCGACGAGGGTCGCGTCGTGGTGGACGACGTCCCGGCGGTGGCCGTGCCGGCCTACCGGACGCTGATGGCGGCCCCGGTCCGATGACCGGGACCACCTCCGCGGCCCCGACCGGCGGCTCGCCCGTGCACCGGCTCGGCGCCGGCCCGAAGCTGGTGGCGCTGTGCCTGTGCTCGCTCGCGCTGCTGGGCGTGCGCGGTCCGCTCGGGGCGGGGATCGCCGTCGTCGGTGTCGTCGCGCTGCACGCGCTCGCCGGTCTCGGCCCCCGCGTGCTGTGGGCTCACGTCCGCCCGCTGCGCTGGGTGGTCGTGTGCCTGCTGGCGGTGCAGTGGTGGCTGCTGGGCCCGGTCGAGGCCGTCGTGCTCAGCACCCGGCTCGTCGCCCTGGTGGCCCTCGCCGGTCTCGTGACGGCCACCACGGCGACGCAGGACGTCCTGGACACCCTGGAGAGCGCGCTGCGGCCTGGCCGCCGGTGGGGCGTCGACCCCGAGCGGGTGGCGCTCGTGCTGGCCCTGACGCTGCGTTCGGTACCGGTCCTGGCGGACCTGGCCGCGCGGGTCCGGGACGCCCAGCGGGCGCGGGGCCGGGAGGCGGACGTGCGCGCGTTCGCCGTCCCGCTGGTCGTCGGGTCCCTGCGCCGGGCCGACGCCCTCGGCGAGGCCCTGCGGGCCCGTGGGCTGGACGACTGAGTCAGACCCGGACGTACTCCAGGTCCGTCACCGAACGGCCGGCGTTCAGACCCTTGCGCTCGAAGCTGGTCATGACCCGGCCCTCGAAGCGCGGCGCCCGGCCGCCCGGTCCGTGGGCGTTGCGGAAGCCGTCGGCGGCGTCGCCGACCTCCAGCATGACCTCGCCGTACTCGGCCCAGTCGGTCGCCAGCCGCCATCGGCCGCCGGGCCGGATCGCGCGGGCCGCCAGCTCGGCGAACGCCGGGGTCACGAGGCGGCGCTTGTGGTGCCGCTTCTTGGGCCAGGGGTCCGGGAAGAACACCCACAGCTCGTCCAGGCTGCCCTCCGGCAGCCCGTGACCGAGCAGCTCGGCGGCGTCGACCTGCATGATCCGCAGGTTGTCGAGCTCGTGCCCGGGGTCCCCGCCGGCCACCGCCGGGTCGGCACCGGCGTGCCCGGCCCGCACGATGGTCTGCGCGACGCCCGGCCGGTAGACCTCGACCGCCAGGTGGTCACGCTCGGGGTGGGTCGCCGCGGCGTGCACGACGCACTCGCCGAGGCCCGTCCCGATCTCGAGCACGAGCGGGGCCGTGCGGCCGAACTCCGCGACCGGGTCGAACTGCCAGTCGGGGTGCACCGAGAGGTCCCGGTGCTCGTGCGGGACGTCCACCAGGTAGCGGTGACGGCGCGTGTCCCACGCCTTCTGCTGCCCCGGGGTCAGACGCGCGGTGCGCCGCACGAAGCTGAGCGGACGGCGGTGGTGACGGGTGTCGACGGTGTCGTCTCCCGGGGTGTCCTGCGGGGTCCCGGGGTTCTCCTGCGATGGGTTCGGCACCGGACCAGGGTAGTCGTGCCCGCCGCCGGCGCGGGTCACACCGAGGACAGCCCGATGAGCGCCAGCAGCGCCTCCCCGTAGGCGTCGGACGCGTCGCGGGCCTCGAAGACGCGCTGCTCGCCGAGCAGCTCGACCTCGACGGCGAAAACCTCTCCGTCGTACCGCAGGGCCCGGAAGGTCCTGCCGAGCAGCTCGCGGAGCTGGTCCTCGCGCGGCAGCCACAGCGTGTCGTCGAGGTCGACGGAGTCCAGCGCCCACTCGGTGGTCCCGTTGAACCCCAGGATCGTGCCGGTGTCGAAGTGGTGCGCCTCCACCACGAGCGTCGAGACCGTGAAGACGTCCTCGAGGAGGTCGGGCGCGTCGATGTGGAAGCGGTCGCCGTCGGCGGGCTTCCAGAGGAGTCCCGCGTCGCGCAACCGGGTGGCGAGCTCCGTGGAGATCATCACCCCATCGTGCACCGTCAGGCCGTGGACGCCAACGGGTCGCCGGCGGCGCGGGCGGCCCGGCCGGGGTGCGCTCCCGGCCGGGCCGCGGCTCCTCGACGGGTCAGCCCTGCGGGTGGATCCCCACCTGCTGGACCGGCTGCGGCCCGGACTCGTACAGCACGGGCTTCACAGGTCCGTGCACGAGCTCGTTGACCTGCACGTCGACCAGGTCGTGCCCCGCGACCTGCGAGACATCCGTCAGGTGGATCCTGACCTGCACGGCGCTGCCGCGGGGCAGCCCGGTGCTCCCCGGGTCGCGCAGCACGGCCTGCCCGCTGACGACGGCCTGCTGCCCGGCGCCGTCCACGACCGCGTCCGGGAAGGCCAGGTGGCCGTCATGGCCGTCATGGCCCCCGCCGTGACCGCCGCCGGGGCCGTGACCGCCGCCTTCACCGCCGACCATGACGCGGTGGACCTCGAGGTCCGCCAGGCGCAGCCCGTCGGACCCGGGCGTCTGCAGGACCAGCGAGCCCCAGCAGTCGATGGTCGCGTCCTGCGGCCGGCACGACGTCACGCCGTCACCGTCCGTCCCGCTGTGCGCCGTCAGGGCGATCCGCAGCCCGCCGTCGCGCAGCGCGGACGCCGGGTTGACCGCCGTCATGGTGACCCCGGGGGTGGACTCCCCCTCCGCCGCCGCGGCCACCTGGGCGGAGGCTCCGACGAGGAGCACCGCCAGCAGGGTCCGCGACACCCTGCTCACCATCCTGGACATGTCCCACTCCTCTCCGCCGGCCGGCCGGGTCGGGTGCCACCCGTGGCGGCACCCGACCCACGCGGCCCGACCGGATCAGCCCCGGCCGAGGGCGTTGCCGCCGCCCTGACCGCCGTTGCCACCCCGGGGACGGTCGGCCGGACGGCCGCCGTTGCCGCCACCGTTGCCGCCGCCCTTGTTCCCGACGTTCACCACGAGGGTGACCGTGTCGTCGACGCCGTCGCCGTCGCTGTCGCTGAGCGTGCCGGCATCGGTCGCCCCGAGCCCGACGGCCGGCGTCGTCACGGTGATCAGGTATTCACCGCCGACGGGCTTCTGCCAGTTGTACCCGTAGACGACCCGGCCGGTGGAGTTGACCTCGGCGCCGTAGGCGATCTCGTCCGCCACCACGACCGAGCCGTCGGTGGTGCGGATGTCGAGGGTGGCGCCGCCGTCCCAGGCCCGGACCTCCGGGTACGGGGACTCCTCGACACCGAGCGTCCCGTAGTGGGACTCACGGTCCAGCAGCGTCGGGTCCAGCTTCACCACCGTGTACCCCGGCATCGGGAACGCCGTCGGGTCGGCGAACAGGCCGATCTCCACCCGGATGGGCGTCCCGGCCTTCAGGGGGGCGTTCTGCAGGTTGTCCCCCCACTCGGCACCGACGGTCAGCGTGTCGGCCGCGGCCTCGGCGCAGTCGGCCTGCCAGGTGGCGATCCCCTGGACCCAGTAGTCCAGGTGCTCGTCGGGGATCCCGTCACCGTCGGTGTCGACGCCCTTCGTCCCGGCCGGGTCGACCGAGTCGTCGCCGTCCGTGCAGGTCCCCCCGAACGGCGACCCCGCCGCGCCGGGCACGAAGACGGTCGGGACGGACAGGTTGTTGGCCCCCAGCTCGCCCTCGTCGCCCGGGGGATGGGGCGGGCCGCCGCCCCCGGGCGCCGCCTGGACGCCGGTGATGCTCATCGTCGTCAGCAGGACCGCTCCCGCGACAGCTCCGACGCCACGTCGCGTCGACCTCGTCATCATGATCGTTCGCCTCGCTCCCGTGCGCGGGATCTCGACCACCGAGGGGCCACGCTGGTCCGGGGCGGCACCGGATCCCTGAGATGTCCTTCGATCGTCACGCCGGACATCCCTGTCCGGTCAGTGCAGGACGACCCTGTGCGACCGGGACCTTGGACGCTGACCCGACAATGCGGTCACGGCGGTCCGGGTCACCCGTGCTGGACGACCAGCGCCACGATCACGGTGGCGTTCCAGCACGAGTGCGCCACCACCGGCGCGGTGAGACGCCCCGTACCGACGAACAGCGCCGTGTAGGTCGCCCCGGCGACGAGGATCGAGACCAGGTCGGGCACGGTCGCCGGCAGGTGCAGCACGGCGAAGAGCACGACCGAGACCACGACGGCCACGGCCCGGGCCCGACGACGATCGGCGAACACCTGCGGGACGGCGCCGACGAGGACGCCGCGGAACCACAGCTCCTCGGCCAGCCCGCCACCCACCACGCCCAGGACCAGCGCGCCCACGACCGCCGACCAGCCACCCGACGTCAGGCGCAGGACCTCCTGGACGCCCTCGTTCGCCACTCCCCCGGCCAGCGGGACGAGGACGCCCAGCTCGAGCGCCAGCCGGGGCGGGACCGTCGCCAGGGCCAGCAGCGTGTCGCGCCGCCACCGACCGGCCCCGATCCCGACGGCGGCGGGCCCGGCCCCGCGGCGTCGCAGCCACCACGCGGCCGTCCCCGCCGCCCCCGCGAGCTGGACGACGGCGAGGCCGACCAGCACGACCGGCCCGAGGTCGAGGACGCTGACGACGATCGGCGCGCCCACGAACCACAGCAGGCAGCCGACGAGGAAGAGGGTGACGGTTCCGGCCCGGGTCCGGGCGCTGGTGCGGGAAGGGAGGGTCGACATCGGGCACCTCACTGGCATATCGATTATCGTGATGCCATGACCCTAGCGTATCGATTGTCGATATGGCGCCGTCGGCGGACCGACGACGCCTCCACACCACGACGGACGGCGTCGCGCGCCGTCACCGTGCTGACCGTGCTGGCCGCCGTGGCCGCCCTGCTCGCCGGGACCGGTGCGCTCGTCGCGGACAACATCCTCGTCCCCGTCACCGGGCAGGCGGCGACCACCGCGAGCGACGACGGCCGCCACCTGCTGGGCGGGACCACGACCTCGACGCTGACGATCGTCGAGCCCACGGCCGGCGAGCGCCTGTGGGTGTTCGCCCCCGCCGTGGCGTGGTGCCTCACCGCGGTCGCCTGCGGGCTGCTGCTGCGCCGTGTCGTCCGGACGACCGAGACCGGCGACGCCTTCCACCCCGACAACGCGCGGCACCTGAGGCGGGTCGGCACGGTCGTGCTGGGCGGGGGCCTGCTCGCCGCGGCCGTCGCGACGGCCGGCCATCTCGTGCTCGTGCGCGACGCCGTCGCCGCCGGCTCCCTCACGGCACCGGGGGCGACCGTCCCGGCGGGCGAGGTCGTCGTGCCCGTGACGGCGTTCGCGGTGGCCGCGACCCTCTGGGGGGTGGCGGTGCTGCTGCGGCACGGGGCCGCCATGCGGGACGAGCTGCGAGGACTGGTGTGATACCACGCGACGACGCCACGGACGGCCCCCCGCACCGCGTGGTGGCCCACCTCGACCGGCTCCTCGAACGTCGCGGGCTGACCCTCGCCCAGCTCGCCGAGTCCGCGGGCGTCACCGTGGCGAACCTCTCGGTGCTCAAGAACAACCGGGCCCGGGCGATCCGCTTCTCGACGCTCACGGCGGTCTGCGACGCGCTCGGGTGCCAGCCCGGCGACCTGCTCAGCGTGGACCCCGGCCCGGACGGCGAGGGCGACCGCCGCGACGGAACCGACGGCACGGACGGCCGCTAGGACAGAGCACGAAGGCCCCCGTCGCCGGAGCGACGGGGGCCTTCGGGTGGTGCGCCATCAGGGACTCGAACCCCAAACCCGCTGATTAAGAGTCAGCTGCTCTGCCAATTGAGCTAATGGCGCGACACGACGGCGTCGAGTGCTCGATGCCGGCCGCTGTGCGCGCGGAGACCACGTCGTGAGCTCCGCGTGCGTGGTGCGCCATCAGGGACTCGAACCCCAAACCCGCTGATTAAGAGTCAGCTGCTCTGCCAATTGAGCTAATGGCGCGTAGCGGTATGGAACTCTACCAGCACCGCGGCGCGGGGTGACAACCGGATCTCGCCGCGCGGTGTGTGACCTCCGCGACAGCGGCGCAGGTCACAGGTACAGACCCGTCGCCCCGCCGTCGTCGGACCGCTCGGCGACGGCGTGCACGTCGCGCTCGCGCAGCAGCACGTAGTCGGTGCCACCCAGGTCGACCTCGGCGCGCTCCTCGGGGTCGTAGAGGACCCGGTCGCCGACCTCGACCTGGCGCACGTGCTCGCCCTTGGCCACGACCTTCGCCCACGCCAGCCGCTTCGGACCGCTGGCGGTGGCCGGGATGACGAGCCCGGCCGAGGACTGCCGCTCGGCCGAGTCGACCTCGGGGTCGACCAGGACCCGGTCGTGGAGCATGCGGATCGGCAGCGGTTCGACGGCCTGCTCGCCGTCCCCGGCCGCGGTGGGAGGTGCTGCGGGACTCACGAGGTCCACGCTACGCGAGAACCGTCCGCGCACCGCATCGCCCGACGTCGTCGCGCGACCTGCGGATAGGCTGAGCGACGGTCCCGTCCCCGCAGCACCAGGAGCACCCGTGACCCGTCTCGCCACCGGCGACACCGCCCCCGACTTCACCCTCCCCACCGCCGACGGCAGCACCGTGTCGCTGGCCACGCTGCGCGAGAGCGCCGAGCAGGGTGTCGTCGTGTACTTCTACCCCGCGGCGATGACGCCGGGGTGCACGAAGGAGGCCTGCGACTTCCGCGACTCCCTGGAGGCGCTGCAGGGGGCCGGGTACGCCGTCGTCGGCATCTCCCCCGACGAGCCGGCCAGGCTCGCCACCTTCGCCGAGCGCGACGGCCTGACGTTCCCGCTGGCCTCGGACCCGGACCACGAGGTCCTGGAGGCCTACGGCGCCTGGGGCGAGAAGAAGAACTACGGCCGCACCTACGTCGGCGTCATCCGCTCGACGGTGGTGGTCGGCACCGACGGGACCGTCGAGCTCGCCCAGTACAACGTCAAGGCGACCGGGCACGTGGCACGGCTGCGCACGAAGCTGGGGATCGACGCCGCCTGACCCGGGCACGCCGCCCCGTAGGATCGGGGTGGCCACGCGCGAGTGGCGGAACAGGCAGACGCGCCAGGTTTAGGTCCTGGTGTCCTCGGACGTGCGGGTTCGACTCCCGCCTCGCGCACCATCCCGCGCCGCGCGGGCCGTCGCGGCGTACCGTCGAGGATGACGGCGCGCACGCGGCGCGAGCCGTCGCGGCGGTGAAGGGAGCGACGTCATGTCCACGCTGAGCGCATTCCTCAAGGCCCGGATCTCCGAGCTGCTGGAGCACGAGGGCAAGCACCGCGGGGAACACGGTCACGTCCCGCTCACCCCCGAGCGCGAGGCGGAGCTGCGCGAGCTCCACGCCCACGCCGACCAGTACGAGCAGGGCCTGTTCGGTCCCGCGCAGGCCTCCTGGGCCGAGGGGCTGATGCGCGAGAGCGCGGCGGACTTCTCCGACCACCCCGACTACCGCGACGAGTGGCGACCCTGACGACCCGCTCTCGAGCCGGGTGGCGCCCCGACGGGTCACCGCACCCTGCTGACCTGCACGCTCCCAGGGACTGAGACATTGGTTGCACGTGTCACCACCGTGTCACTAGGGTCGTGGGATCGCTCCCACGCGATCGTTCGGAGCCGGTGACGACGCCGGCGAGGCTGCCGACGGTCGTCGAGGCCGAGCGACCGACCGATGAGGTGAACGATGACGTTCTGGAACTCCGCCCGGCGTCGGCGCACTGCACGGATCGCGGTGCCCGCGCTCCTGCTGGCCGGCATCGTGTCCGCCACCGCTCCCCCGGCCTCGGCCGACGTCGTGGACGTGGGGTCGGGCAGCTACACGACCGACCCCGTCGGGCCGACGCCCGAGGGCTGCGCCGCCGTGACCGCTGACGCCCGCGCCTTCGTCACGCCGGACGCGCCCAGCACGCCGCTGCCCACCAACGACTGGTGGTCGTCGCTGGCGTACAAGTTCTCCGACTGCCGCTTCAGCACCCCGCTGCACGCCCACCCGGCGTCGTTCAAGCCCACGAACACGGGCCTCGGCATCGGCTACACCACCGAGCCGACCCTGAGCACCAACGAGTACCACTACGCCTACTCCCAGGACGTGCTCGCGGGCGTCAGCGGGCTCTCGGCCCAGGACGTCAAGGTGGCCGACTGGACCGACTGGACCGTGACCCCCGTGTGGGACGACGGGCAGCAGACGCTGCGCGCGACCATCGGCCACGGACTACCGATCTCCTGGTTCGAGGCGACCGGCGGCGACGCACAGCTGACCACGCAGGGCCCGGCGTCCGTCTGGCTCGACGAGCCCGGCCGCATCGGGTTCACCTCCGGCGGCAGCGACTACCTCGCGGTCGCACCCGAGGGCGTGAGCTGGGGCGTGCGCGGCCGCTCGGTCACCGCGCCGACGCAGCGGTACGCCGTCGCCGTGATGCCGGACGTCAGCACGGCGCAGCGCGACGCGCTCGTGGACGACTACACCGCGGCGGGGCGCGCCCCGGTCACGTCGACCCGCATGGACTACAGCTACGACGAGGCCGCCGGCCAGGTCACCACCACCTACACGTTCGAGACGACCCCGTGGCCGGGTGCCACCGACGCCGGCACGGTCGCCGCGCTGTACCCGCACCAGAGCGCGTACCTGCAGGGTGCGACGCCCGCGACCGGCACGTACACCTCGGCGCGCGGTGACATGACCGTGCTCACCGGCGTCGACTCGTTCACCACGGCCACGCCGTTCGGCGGCGTCCTGACGGAGGTCCCCGCCGTCGCGACGGGCACCGGGGCCGAGCAGGCGGAGCTCGAGGCCCTGCTGGACCAGATCTCCGACCCGCTGGACCTCCAGCGGACCGACACCTACTGGACGGGCAAGGCGCTCGGCCGGGCGACCCGTGTGATCGAGATCGCCGACCAGCTCGGCCGCACGCAGCAGCGTGACGAGGCCCTGGCCTCGGTGCGCTCGGTGCTCACCGAGTGGTTCACCGCGACGCCCGGCAAGACCGAGCAGGTGTTCGGCTACGACGCCGAGTGGGGCACGCTCATCGGCTACCCCGGCTCGTACGGCTCGGACACCGAGCTGAACGACCACCACTTCCACTACGGCTACTACATCGCGGCCGCGGCGACCCTCGCCCGGTTCGACCCCCAGTGGGCCTCCGACTACGGCGGCATGGTGGACCTGCTCATCCGGGACGCGAACAACTACGACCGCACCGAGACGCGGTTCCCGTACCTGCGCGACTTCGACATCTACGCGGGTCACGACTGGGCCTCCGGGCACGCCGGCTTCAACGCCGGGAACAACCAGGAGTCAAGCTCCGAGGGCATGAACTTCGCCGGTGCCCTGGTCCAGTGGGGCGAGGCCACGGGTGACACCGCGGTCCGCGACGCCGGCGCCTACCTCTACGCCACGCAGGCCGCGGCGATCGAGCGGTACTGGTTCGACTCCGAGGGCACCACGTACCCCGACGCGTTCGGGCACCCCGTGGTCGGGATGGTCTGGGGCGACGGCGGCGCCTACGCCACGTGGTTCAGCGGCGAGGCCGAGATGATCCAGGGCATCAACACCCTGCCGATCACCGGGTCCCACCTCTACCTGGGCACCTCGCCCGAGACGGTGCGCGCCTCGTACGACCACCTGGAGCAGGTCAACGGCGGCCCGCCGACCGTCTGGCAGGACATCCTGTGGCAGTACCTGGCCCTCGGCGACGGGGACCGCGCCCTGTCCCTGCTGCAGTCGACGACGTTCACCCCCGAGGAGGGCGAGACGCCGGCGCACACCTACCACTGGATCGCGAACCTGGCCGCGCTCGGCACGGTGGCGACCGACGTGCACGCCGACGACCCGATGGCGGCGGCCTTCGACGGGACGGGCGGCCGCACCTACGTGGCGTCGAACGTCACGGCGACGGACCAGACGGTGACCTTCTCCGACGGCACCGTCGTCGACGTGCCGGCGGGCCAGGTCGTGGCCACCGGCGCCCGGTCGTTCAGCGGGGGCGGCTCGACTCCCTGACGCCACTGCGCTGAGACGACGAACGGCCGCCCCGGGACCTGTCCCGGGGCGGCCGTTCGTCGTGCGGTGGTCTCAGTTCTGCTGCTGACCGTTCTCCGCGGCGGCGATCTGGGCGCGGACGTCGTCCATGTCCAGGTCCTTGACCGCGTCGACGACCTGCTTGAGGGCGGGCGCGGGAAGCGCACCGGCCTGGTTGAAGACCATGATGCCCTCGCGGAACGCCATCAGGGTCGGGATGGCGCTGATGCCGGCGGCAGCGGCGATCTGCTGCTGAGCCTCGGTGTCGAGCTTGCCGTGCACGACGTCCGGGTGCTCCTCGCTCGACGCCTCGTAGACGGGCGCGAACTGGCGGCACGGGCCGCACCAGGAGGCCCAGAAGTCGACCAGCACGATGTCGTTGTCCTTGATCGCCTGCTCGAAGGTGGAGTCGGTGAGCTCGACGGTGGCCATGCGAAGTCCTCTCGTTGGGATGTGCTGCTACGGGTGCGAGCAATAAAACCCCACTGGGTATTCCCGGCCCGTCGCGTCCGGCCTCCGACCAGCAGATCACACCTGCGCAGGCCCCAGCCACCGCGCGACTGGTAGAAACGAGGGGTGACCGACACCGCCGAGTTCCCGCCGGACGACGACAACGGGCCCGAGTCCGCCCCCACCGGCTGGCTGACGCCCGAGGACCTCGCCGCCGTGCGCGCGCAGCTGCCCCTGGTGTACGTCGACGCCGTCCCGGTACGCGTCGACGACTCGGGAGACGTCGTGGCCGTCGGGCTGCTGCTGCGCGCCAGCCCGCTGGGCAACATGACCCGCGCTCTGGTCACCGGACGGGTGCTGTACCACGAGCGGGTGCGCGACGCCCTGCTGCGACACATCGAGAAGGACCTCGGGCCCGTCGCGCTGCCGCGCGTGCCGGCCTCGCCGCAGCCGTTCACGGTCGCCGAGTACTTCCCCACCCCCGGGATCACCCCGTTCCACGACCCCCGCCAGCACGCCATCTCACTGGCCTACGTCGTGCCCGTCACCGGGGACTGCCGACCCCAGCAGAACGCCCTGGACCTCGCCTGGCTCACGCCCGAGGAGGCGTGCAGCGACACCGTGCAGGCCGAGATGGTCAACGGCCAGGGCACCCTGGTGCGCCAGGCGATGGCGCACGTCGGACGTCTCGACTGACCCGGCCCGGGAGCGGGCGGCCCGCCGTCAGCCGAGGTCGAGGACCGGCCAGCCGGCCAGGTCCGCGCGCATCCGCCGGTCGTGGGTGGCCACGACGACGGCCGCCGGGGTGCGCTGCAGCGCCGGCGTCAGGGCGTCGACCAGGTCGACGGACAGGTGGTTCGTGGGCTCGTCGAGCACGAGCAGGTGCGGGGCGTGCAGCAGCGCCAGCGCCAGGTCCAGACGGCGCTGCTGTCCCACGCTGAGCTCGGTCACCGGCCGGTCCAGCTCGTCCTCCGTGAGCAGCCCCAGCGCCGCGACGGGCACCACGTGGTCCGGGTCGAGCTCGCCGCGGTCCAGGAGCGTCAGCGCCTCGGCCGCGTAGGTGTCGAAGCCGCTCCGCGCGCCGTCGGGCACCCGCCCCTCCTGCGCGACGGTGCCGAGACGCACCCCCGGCCGCAGCGTGCGGGTACCGCGGGCCAGCGTGCCCGTCCCGGTCAGCGCCGACAGCACGGTGGACTTGCCCGTGCCGTTGGGCCCCACGACGAGGAGCCGGCCCGACGGCGGGATCGCCAGCCGCGTCCCGGGCAGGTCGAGCATCAGGCCGCCGTCCGGGGCCACGACCCGGGGCGAGCGCAGCTCGACCAGCGGGTCGCCGGGGTCCCAGCCCGGCGACATCGCCGGCAGGTCCGGGAAGGCCAGCTCCAGCGGCGGGGGCGGGACGTCGAGCGCCTCGGCCTCCAGCTTCTCCACGAGGCGGTCGGCCGCCTTGACGTGGATGCGGGCTCGCGTCCCGCGGCGGTGCTTCTGGGAACCCTTGGGCGGGCGCCACTCGTCGGAGAGCCCCTCGTAGGACCTGTCCCGGCGGAACCACAGCGTGGCGGCGCGTTCCTGCTCCGCCCGGTAGCGCTGCTGCCAGCGGGCGAGCATCTGCGCCTTGCCGAACCGGTAGGCGTGGTAGCCGGGCTGCCCGTACAGCACGGGCCGGCCGTCCATCGAGGGGTCGAGGTCGTAGACGGCGGTCACGACGTCGTCCAGCAGCTGCCGGTCGTGCGTGACCAGGACGACGCCGCCGCGCCACGTCCGCAGCTGCTCGGTCAGGTAGTCGACGCCGGAGTCGTCGAGGTGGTTGGTGGGCTCGTCCAGCAGCAGCAGGTCGGCCCGTTCGGCGAGCCGGCACGCCAGCCGTACGCGGTAGCGCTGCCCGACCGACAGCGTGTCGAGCCGGCGGGCGTGGTCGCGGACGGCACCCAGCCGGGTCAGCGCCTCGTCGACGCGGCGGTCGGCGTCCCACGCCGCGAGGTGCTCGACCCGGCCCAGCAGCTCCCCCAGCGCGCGCAGGTCGCCACGGTCGTGGTCGAAGGCCTCGGCGGCCCGCTGCAGGTCGGTGGCGAGCGCCCGCAGGTCGGCGAGGGTGCCGGCGACGAGGTCGCCGACGGTGCGGCCCGCCGCCTCCGTGAGCTCCTGGGTCACCAGCGCCACCGACCCGTGCCGCTGGAGTCGTCCGCCCTGGAGCGGCAGGGTGCCGGCGAGCAGGTGCAGCAGCGTGGACTTGCCGGACCCGTTCTCCCCCACGACGCCCAGGCGCACGCCGTCGGAGACGCGCAGGTCCACGCCCCGGAGCACGAGGTGCTCCGGGTAGGCGTAGGAGAGGTCGGACGCGACGAGCTGCACCGGACCAGCCTAGGCACGTCGACGTGGGCACCCGACCGCTGGGCGGCCCGGCGACCGCTCGCAGGTCGGCGATGCGAGTGTCCCGGTGATGGAGTGTGCTGTGGTCAGGCCGCCGTGTCCGGCGGCAGGCACCCGAGAGGACCCAGCACATGAGCGGATCGGACCCGGTGATCGAGGTCGTCGGACTGACCAAGTCCTACGGCAGGTTCCCGGCGCTGCGGGGACTGGACCTGCAGGTGGAGCGGGGCCAGGTGCACGGTTTCCTGGGCCCGAACGGGGCCGGGAAGTCCACGACGATCCGGGTGCTGCTGGGCCTGCTGAAGGCGGACGGCGGCACCGTCCGGATGCTGGGGCAGGACCCGTGGTCGGACGTCGTCGCGCTGCACCGCCGCCTCGCCTACGTGCCCGGCGACGTGTCGCTGTGGCCGGGCATGACCGGCGGTGAGGCGATCGACCTGCTCGGCTCGATGCGGGGCGGCCTGGACGAGACGCGGCGCGCCGACCTGGTCGAGCGGTTCGAGCTGGACCCGACCAAGCGGGGCCGGCAGTACTCGAAGGGCAACCGGCAGAAGGTCGCGATCGTCGCGGCCCTGGCGTCGGACGTCGAGCTGCTGATCCTCGACGAACCCACCAGCGGCCTGGACCCGTTGATGGAGGCCGTGTTCCAGGAGGTCATCGGCGAGGCCGGGCAGCGCGGGGCGACCGTGCTGCTGTCCAGCCACATCATGGCCGAGGTCGAGACGCTGGCCGACCGGCTCAGCATCATCCGCGAGGGACGGATCGTGCAGACCGGCACCCTCAAGGGGCTGCGCGGTGACGTGCGCACGACCGTGCGCGCGGTGCTCGAACGGGCTCCCGCGATCGACGAGCTGTCCTCGCTGCACGACGTCCACCTGGACGGCGACCGACTCACGGCGACGGTGGAGTCCACCCGGATCGGCGAGGCGATGACCTTGCTCACCGACTACGGTCTGGTCTCGCTCACCGTCGAGCCGCCGTCGCTCGAGAGCCTGTTCCTGCGCCTGTACGAGGACGAGCAGGCGTCCGCCCCGACCGGGACGACGACCAGCGGCGAGACCGGGACCGCACCGTGAGCACGACGGCCACGGCCCATCACCCGGCGCACGCACAGCCCCGGGGCGGCCACCTGACCGGCACCGCTCCGCTGCTGCGCACGTCGCTGCGGCACGACGGGCGGCTGCTCGCCCCGTGGATCGCGATCGCCACCCTCTTGTCCGCCTCGTCGGTGCTGGTCTACCCCTGGGTGTTCCCCACCCAGCAGAGCCGTGAGGGTCTGGCGGCCGCGGTGGGGTCCAACCCCGCTCTCGGCCTGATCTTCGGCCCGGCCTACGACCTGTCCACCGCGGACGGTTTCAACGCCTGGCGCGCCCTGGCCCTCGGCGGCTTCCTGTCTGCCCTCGGTGCGATCTTCGCGGTGATCCGGGCCACCCGGGCCCAGGAGGACTCCGGCCAGGCCGAGCTGCTCGCGTCCGGCGTGCTGGGGCGCGGCAGCCGGCTGCTGACGGGCGCCGCGATGGCGTTGATCGGCTCCCTCGTGCTGGGCGTGGTCGCCGCTCTGGTCACCGTGCTGTGCGGCGGCGGGTGGGAGGCCACGCTGCTGCTGGGTGCCACCTTCACCGCGACCGGCTGGATGTTCACCGGCGTCGCCGCGGTGACGGCCCAGCTCGGTGCCGACGCCCGCACCGCCAGCTCGATGGCCGTGGGCACCCTCGGGGTGCTGTTCGTGCTGCGCGGTTTCGCCTACTCCGTCGACGCCCCGGGGTGGACCTCCTGGGTCAATCCCCTGTCGTGGATGACCGAGACGCGTCCCGCCAGCGGGAACACCTGGTGGCCGCTGGCGCTCGCCGTCGCCCTGACCCTGGTGCTGCTCGCCGTCGCGTTCACCCTCCAGGCCCGTCGCGACTTCGGCCAGGGCACGATCACCCCCGGCCCCGGCCCGGCCCGCGGGAAGGACACCACGGCCTGGCGCCTGGCCGTGCGGCTCAACCGCGGCCCCCTCGTCACCTGGGCCCTGGCGTCCCTCATGCTCGGCGTCGTCTTCGGCTACCTCGCCACCTCGATCACGGACATCTTCGGCGCGGACCCGGCCGTGCAGCAGATCCTCGCCGCCGGCGCCACGAGCCCCGACGAGCTCACCTCGGCGTTCGTCGTCACGATCCTCAGCCTGGTCGGCATCATCGCCGCCGTCCCCGGTGTGCAGATCATGCTCAAGGTCCGCAGCGAGGAGACCGTCGACCGCGTCGAGCCGATCCTGGCCACCGCCGTCTCACGGACCCGCTACTACGCACGTCACGTGCTCCTCGCCCTGGGGGCGTCGAGTCTGTACGTCCTGGTCGCGGGGGCGGTCATCGGATGGCTCGCCGGCACCGCCGACATCGGCGTCGGCGTCGGCGACGTCCTGCGCCAGGCCGTGGCCACCGTGCCCGCCGTCTGGACGGTCGTCGCGGTGTCCGTCGCCGTCGTCGGCGCCCGGCCGGCCGTCGCCCTCGTCGCCTGGGTCGGCGTCCTCGTCTCGTTCCTCCTCACCCTGCTCGGCCCGACGTTCGGCCTCGACGACTGGGTGCTCGGCATCAGCCCCTTCTGGCACGTCCCGGACGTCAGCGCCGCGGACGTCGACCTCACGGGGCTGGCCTGGATCAGCCTGGTCACCGTGGGGTTCCTCCTCGTCGGGTTCGTCGGCTTCCGCCGGCGGGACCTGGCCCGGTGACCGCCCGCGCCGAGGTTCCGGCGGCGCCACGATCCGCCCGTCCGCGCGACGCTGACCTGGACGCCGCGTCCCGGGGTCAGCCGCCGAACCGCTCCACGAGCCCGGCCAGGGTCGGCACACCGCGCGACGTGGCGCGCCGGGCCCCGGCCGCCTCCAGGGCCGGTGTCCCGTTGCTCTGCCGGTCGCGGTCGTTCTGCACGACCGCCCAGCCCGGTCCGCGGTCGACGACCGCGCACCGGCGGCGTCCCGCCTCGTGGGCCAGGACGTCGTCGGCGATCACCGTGGTGCCCGGGAACAGCGTCAGCTCGCAGCGGTGAGCGTCCGGTCCGGCGTGCCGGTCCACGACCTGCTCGAGGAACGCGAGGGGCCGCACCAGGACCAGGTCGTGATAGGAGGTGCGCACGGCCAGCGCGGTCAGGACGTCGTCCACCACGGCGTCGGGGTCGTCGCCCGCGAAGACCACCGTGCCGTTCGACCGGTACGGCTCGGCCACGGCGGCGCCGGCCTCGGCGAAGACCGCCCGCAGGTCGGCCGTCGTGGGCTGCGAACGCTGACCCTGGTTGAGATTCCGGAAGAAGGCCACGTGCACGCACCCATCCTGCCTGAGCGGTCCGCTCTGACCCGACGCGTCCGGGCCCGGACCCCACGCGGGGTCCGGGCCCGGACGTCGAGCACGGGGACGACGTCCCCTCGCGCGGTCGTCAGACCGGAAGCGGAGGGCGCGCAGCGCCCGTGAGCGCGACCGCGCGAGGGGACGTCATCCCGTGCACCACTACTCGGTCTCCGCCACGGGGGACGTCACCCGGCGCGCCGGGTACCGCAGCTCCTCGACCATCTCCTGCACGTGCTCCGTCGGTGGCGTCGTCAGCTGCGAGACGACGACCGTGACGACCACGTTCACCAGCGCGCCCAGCGCGCCGATGCCCTCCGGCGAGATGCCGAACAGGAACTCGTGCGACGACGTCCCGAACACCTCGAGGGTGTAGATCATGTACGCCCCGGTGAACGCCAGGCCGGAGATCATGCCGGACGCCGCCCCGACGGCGTTGGCGCGCTTCCAGAAGATCCCCAGCACGAGGATCGGGAAGAACGTCGACGCCGCCAGCCCGAAGGCGAAGGCGACCACCTGGGCCACGTACGCCGGCGGGTTGATGCCGCCGTAGATCGCCACCAGCACCGCGGCACCCATCGCGATCCGCCCCACGAGCAGGCGGCGCGAGTCCGACGTCGGCTTCTTCACGACCCGGAAGTACAGGTCGTGCGACACCGAGGAGGAGATGACGAGCAGCAGACCGGCCGCCGTCGACATCGCGGCGGCCAGGCCACCGGCCGCGACCAGCCCGACGATCGGTGCCGGCAGCCCGGCGATCTCCGGGGTGGCCAGCACCAGGATGTCGTTGTTGACGACGAGGTCCGCCCCCGAGGCGGGGTCGTTGCTCAACGTCGTGATCGTCGACGCGGAGTCGGAGACGGTCACCAGCCCCGTGGCGGCCCAGTTGTTCACCCAGGCCGGCAGGGCGTCCACCGCCACCCCGTTCACCGACTGCATGAGGTTCAGCTTGGTGAACGCCCCCACGGCCGGGGCCGTGGTGTACAGCAGGCCGATGAACACCAACGCCCACAGCGCGCTGAACCGGGCACCGCGCACCGACTTCGTGGTGTAGAAGCGGATGATGACGTGCGGCAGACCCGCGGTGCCGATCATCAGCGACAGGGTCACCAGGAACACGTCGAGCTGGGGCCGCACGGCGAACGCCTCGGTGTACTGCTCGAGGCCGAACTCCTGGCTCAGCGCGTTCAGCTCGTCGAGGATCTGCCCGAACGTCACCTGCGGCACCGGGAAGCCGGTCATCTTCTGCGCGATCGTCCACGCCGGGATGAGGTAGGCGACGATCATCACCGTGTACTGGGCGACCTGGGTCCAGGTGATGCCCTTCATCCCGCCCAGCACCGCGTACAGGAAGATGACGCCCGCGGCCACGGCCACGCCGCCCTCGATCGTGAGGTTGAGGAACCGGCTGAACACGATGCCGCCGCCGCGCATCTGACCCACCACGTAGGTGAAGGACACGATGATCGCGGCCACCGCCGCGATGAGCCGTACGTACTCCGAGTACCGGTCGCCGACGAACTCGGGGACGGTGAACTTGCCCCACTTGCGCAGGTACGGGGCGAGCAGCAGCGCCAGCAGCACGTAGCCGCCCGTCCAGCCCATGAGGTAGACGGAACCGTCCGACCCCAGGAAGGCGATGAGGCCCGCCATGGAGATGAACGACGCCGCGGACATCCAGTCGGCGGCGACGGCGGCACCGTTCGCCACGGCGGGGATGCCCTGGCCCGCGACGTAGAAGCCCTTGGTCTCGCGGACGCGGCTGCGCCACGCGATGGTCAGGTAGGTCCCGAAGGACAGACCCACGAAGACGAGGGTCCAGATCTGGATGTCGCTCACAGCCGCCGGCCCTCCTCGTCACGCTCGGCCACGCCGTACTCGTCGTCGAGCCTGTCCATGCGCAGCGTGTACACGAGGATCAGGACGATGAACGTGTAGATCGAGCCCTGCTGGGCGAACCACAGCCCCAGGGGGAAGCCGAAGACCTCGATCGTGTTGAGCTGCTCGATGAACAGGATCCCGCACACGAACGAGACCAGGAACCAGATGCTGAGCAGCACGATCATCAGCCGCAGGTTCTTCTTCCAGTACTCCTGGCGCCACCCGTTGTCGGGCGGTGGCCCGGGATCCGGCGAGCTGCCTCGCTCGGTGTCGACCATCGGACGCTCCCTTCGTCGCGTTCCCCCGGACGTCGTCGTCCGGGGCACGTCCGTCCTCGTACGCACCCGAGCGAAGCGCAGCGGTGACCGCGGTCACAAGACCTTCACACCCCGGCGGCAGGGTCCGTCCCGCGAACGGTCGGCAGACGGCGCCCACCGGTCGCCCCCGCGCGACCGCACCGCTCGGGCGGCCCGACCGACCGCCCGCGGGACGAACCGTGCCGCTCACCGACTCCCGGGCTCCCTCCCGCCGTCCGGGACCTACAGTCGGACCCATGGCCTCGACGACGAGCACCTCCCTGGGCAACCTGCTGCGCGCCGGCGGACGCACGCCGGCCCGACGGACCCGGGTCTTCCACCCGGGCAGTCTGGGCATGCTGCTCGGGGCGCTCGCCGTGATCGTCGGCAGCCTCCTGCCCTGGGTCATCACCCCGGTCGGCACCCTGAGCGGCACCGCCGGCCCCGGGCTGTGGACGCTGTGCGCAGGGTTCGTCGCCGTGGCCGGCGCGGTGATCCCGCGCCGCTGGGTCGCGATCTCCCACAGCCTCGTCGCCGGCACCTCCGTGGCCTTCGTGGTGGGCTGGCAGCTCGTGCGGCTCGGCGAGGTCAGCGCGGCCACGGACTCCTGGGGCCAGGCCATGCCCGGCATCGGCCTGGTCATGGCGGCCGGTGGTGCCGTCGTGCTGCTCGCCACGGGTGTCCGGGTGCTGCGCTCCCCCGCCGTCGCCGCGTCATGACCCGGCGGGGCGCCCCGTCCGGCTCTTCCCCGCCGGCCCGGCGCTCCGTACAGTGCTCGGTCATGGACGACGACGTCGGCACGCGGGACACGCCCGCCGAGGTGGATGCGACCTTCCGCACCCTGCGACGCGTCGCCGTCGGCTACTTCGTCGTGTTCCTGCTCGGCGTCGCGGCCTTCCCGGTGCTGACGCTGACCCTCGACTGGTGGTCGCAGGCACGCCTCGTCGGCGGCATGAGCCCGGGCTTCCTCGTCGCCGCCTTCGGGCTGTACGGCTTCTTCGCCGTGCTGGGGATCGCGGCCGCCCGGCTGTCCTCGGCCGTGGAGCACCGGATGCTGGGCGAGGCCGCCCAGCCCGCGGACGACACCGTGGACGAGGAGGACGCCCGGTGACGCTGGCCAGCGGTCTGACGCTGACCGTCGTCCTGGCCCTCGTGTCGGTGGTCGCGCTGGTGATGCGCCCTCGCGGGACGTCGACCGTCGACTTCTACCTCGCCGGGCAGCGCGTGGGCGTGGCGACGAACGCGTGGGCGATCTGCGGCGACTACTTCTCCGCCGCGTCGTTCCTGGGCGTGGCCGCCGCGGTGTACGCCACGGGCCTGGACGGCGCCTGGTACGCCGTGGGCTTCGCCGCCGGGTTCGTCCCGGTGCTGCTGTTCGTCGCCGCCCCGCTGCGCCGGTTCGGCGAGTTCTCCATCCCGGACTTCCTCGGCCGGCGGCTCGGCTCGGAGCGGGTGCGGCTCGTCGCGGTCGGCGTGGTCCAGCTCGTGATCCTGTCCTACCTGGTCCCGCAGACGGTCGGGTCCGGCATCACCTGGGAGCTGCTGGTCGGTCAGGGCGTGGCCGGGCTGAGCCCGTACGCCACCGGCATCGTGGTGTCCACGGCGGTGGTGGCCGCCCTCGTCTCGTTCGGGGGCATGCGGGGCACCACGTGGACGCAGGCGGTGCAGTTCCTGCTGCTGCTCGGGGCGCTGCTGTGGCTCGCCGCGACCGTGATCGGCGAGGGCTTCCACTACGGCGACGCCGTGGAGCAGATCTCCACGGCGCCGCTGGGGAACCCGGCGCCGGACGGCGGGCTGGCCACGGAGCCCAACGCCCTGCACCCGGGCGAACCCGCGGTGTTCGGCGAACCGGGTGCCCGCTACGACGTGCTGGGCCAGATCGCGCTCATGGTCACGCTCGCGATGGGCACCGCCGGGCTGCCGCACGTGATGAACCGGTACTTCACCTCCCCCACCGGCAGCGCCGCCCGCACCACCACCGTGTGGGTGCTGTGCCTGGCCGGGGTGTTCTACGCCGTGGCGGTCATGCTGGGCACCGCGGCCCGCGAGATCGTCCCTGGCGCCGTGGCCGACAACCCGTGGCTCGACGAGCTCACCGTGGACGGCGTGCTGACGGTCCCCGAGCACGCGCTGCCGGTGCTGGGCCGGATCTACGGCGGCGACGCGGGGCTCGGCGTCGTCGCGGCCGGTGCCCTCATCGCGGTGCTGTCGACCATCGCCGGTCTGCTGCTCGCCGCGGCCGCGTCCTGGGGCCACGACGTCTACGAACGCCACCTCAACCCCCGCGCCACCCAGCGGCAGGCCGTGCGCGCCGGGCGCATCACCACCCTGGTGACCGCCGGCACGGCGGCCGGGATCGGGCTGGTGCTGCGGCCCGAGGCCTTCGCCGCCTCGACCCCCTCGATCGTGGCCACGATGGTCACGTGGGCGTTCGCGGTGGCCGGCTCCGCGCTGACCCCCGTGTTCCTGCTGTCGATCTGGTGGCGCCGCACCACGGCGGTCGGCGCCGTCGCCGGGATGACCACCGGCGTCGTGGTCGTGATCGCGATGCTGACCGCCGGGACGGTCGCCGACGGCTCCCCGTGGCCCGACCTGCTGCTCGCCCCGACCCTGCTGGCCGCACCGCTGACCACCGTGGTGACCGTCGTCGTCTCCCGGTCCACCGCGCCGCCGCCCGACGTCGAGCGGTCGTGGCTGATCATGCACGGCACGGCAGCCGACCGGCACACGCAGGCGCTGGCCCGGCTCGTCCTCGCCGAGTCGCGCCGACGGCGCCGGGAGGTGCGACGTGCGCGGCGGTAGCTGGCTGCTGGCGGCGGTGCTCGTGGCGGCCTGGGGGCTGGTGTACCTGGTCACCCAGGTGCTGGTCACGCCCCCGCTCGGCGTGCTCGCGACGATGGTCGCCGGTCTCGTGGTGAGCACCGTCGTCGTCCTGGGCTACCCGTCGGCCCTGCGCGGGCCGCGGTCCGGGTCCGGCACCCGCACGCGGGCCTGGCGCCCGGGGGCCCGGCCGCAGGACCCCCGCGGCCTGCGCGACGGTCTGACGATCGCCGCGGCGGGCCGGTCCGTCCCGCTGCGCAACGGGCTGACCCGGGACGCGGCCCGGCGCACCGCCCAGCTCATCCGGCCGCTGCTCGGCGGGGACTCGATCGCCATCACCGACACCGAGCAGGTGCTCGCGTTCGTCGGCCCGGGCAGCGACCACCACAAGGTCGGCCAGGCGATGCAGACCCGCGTCTCCCGGCTCGCGCTCGGCAAGGGCCGCACCGTCGTCGTGCACGCCCGCGAAGGCATCGGCTGCCCCGAGCCCGGCTGCCCCCTGCGCACCGCCGTGGTCGCCCCGCTGGCGGTCGCCGACCGGATCGTCGGCACCCTGAAGGTCTACCGCACCCAGGACGAGCCGGCCCCGCGGGTGCTCGTGGACGACATGGCCTCCATGCTGTCGCTGCACCTGGAGCTGGCCGAGATGGACCGCGAGCGCCACCTCGCCTCCGACGCCCAGCTCGACGCCCTGCGGGCGCAGATCAACCCGCACTTCTTGTTCAACATCCTCAACACCATCGCCTCCAAGTCCCGCACGGACCCGGACGAGGCCCGTCAGCTCCTGCTGCGGCTGAGCGACTTCTTCCGCTACGCCGTCCGCCAGGACGGGCACTTCGCGGAGTTCAGCCAGGAGTACTTCTTCGTGCGCACCTACGTGTCGCTGGAGCAGGCGCGGTTCGGCGACCGGCTGCGGGTGCGCTACGACATCGACCCGCAGGTGCTGACCTCGCGCGTGCCGGTGCTGGTCATCCAGCCGCTGGTCGAGAACGCCGTCAAGCACGGGATCGCCGACTCCGTCTCGGGCGGCACGGTGCACCTGCGGGCGCGCGTGGACCCGCTGACCCGCACGACCTCGATCCGGGTCAGCGACGACGGCGTCGGCATGCCGCCGGAGACGCTGGAACGTCTCCTGGCCGGCCGGCGACCCGACCCCGCGGCGTCGGGCGCGCACCACTCCGGGGTGGGCATGTGGAACATCTCCCAGCGCCTCGACGCGTTGTTCGGGGACCGGTACTCGTTCGACGTCGCCTCGCGGCCGGGCAAGGGCACGACCGTCGACCTGCGGATCCCGCTAAGGTGACGCCCGTGCGACCGAAGGCGCTGATCGTGGACGACGAGGCCCCCGCCCGGGCCGAGCTGCGCTACCTGCTCGAGGAGGTCGGCCAGGTCCAGGTCGTCGGTGAGGCCACCAACGGCGAGGAGGCCCTGCTGCTGCTGGGCTCCCTCGACTACGACCTCGTGCTGCTGGACGTGCGGATGCCCGGCGGCTCCGGGCTCGACGTCGCCGCCGCCCTGCGGGACCGTCCCCGCCCGCCCAAGGTCATCTTCACCACCGCGTACCCGGACCACGCCGTGGACGCCTTCGACCTCGCGGCCGTGGACTACCTGCTCAAGCCGTTCGACGCCGACCGGCTGCAGCGTGCCCTGGAGCGCGCCCTGCGCACCGACGGCGGAGGCACCGCGGAGCCGGCCGCCGACCGGGGCGACGACAGCGCGACGAGCCCGCCGCCCGGTCCGCGCCCGCCGTCGGGCGGCGAGGCCGACACCCTCGTGCGCATCCCCGTGCAGCGTGACGGCCGCACCGTCCTGGTCGACGGTGCCTCGATCGTGTACGCCAGCGCGGCCCGCGGGTACTCCTACCTCAAGCTCGCCGACGAGCGGCTGCTGGTCACGATGTCGCTCAACGAGCTGGAGCGACGCCTGCGCGGGCACTTCTTCCGGGCCCACCGGTCCTACCTGGTCAACCTCGACCACGTGCGCGAGCTCGTCCCGGACTTCCAGGGCTCTCTCGTGGTCGTCATGGACGACCGGCAGCGGTCCCGGGTCGAGGTCTCGCGGCGTCACGCCCGCGAGCTGCGGCGACGGTTCGGCATGTGACGCGGGCCCGACGGGTGCCCGGCCCGCCCCGTTAGGGTGAGGGCCATGACCACGCGTGCAGACGGCCGTACCCCTGACCAGCTCCGCCCGGTGACGATCACCCGCCACTGGAGCGAGAACGCCGAGGGCTCGGTGCTCATCGAGTTCGGCAAGACCCGCGTGCTGTGCACCGCGTCGCTGACCGCGGGCGTTCCCCGCTGGAAGAAGGGTTCCGGCGAGGGTTGGGTGACGGCCGAGTACGCGATGCTGCCGCGCGCGACCAACGAGCGCAGCCCGCGCGAGTCCGTCAAGGGCAAGATCGGCGGCCGCACGCACGAGATCTCCCGTCTCATCGGCCGCGCGCTGCGCGCCGTCGTCGACGTCTCGGCGCTGGGCGAGAACACGATCGTGCTGGACTGCGACGTGCTGCAGGCCGACGGCGGCACCCGCACCGCCGCGATCACCGGCGCGTACGTGGCGCTCGCCGACGCCGTGGAGTGGGGCACCCGGCACGGCGTCATCACCCCGGGCGGCAAGACGGTCCTGACCGGGTCCGTGGCCGCCGTGAGCGTCGGCATCATCGACGGCACCCCGATGCTGGACCTGCCCTACGTCGAGGACGTGCGCGCCGAGACGGACATGAACGTCGTCACCACCGGTGACGGCGCCTTCGTCGAGGTCCAGGGCACCGCGGAGGGCGTCCCCTTCCGTCGGGACGAGCTGGACGCGCTGCTCGACCTCGCGGTGGCGGGCACCACCGAGCTCACCGCCGCCCAGCAGGCGGCGCTGGCCGAGGGCGCCTGAGGTGGCCGGCGCCCCGGCGTCGGCCCGGCTGGTGCTGGCCACGCACAACCGCAAGAAGCTCGTCGAGCTGCTGGCGATCCTGCACGCCGAGCCCGGGCTGGCCGACCTGCCCGACGACGCGGTCGTCACCGCCGGGGACCTGGACGCCCCTGAGCCGGTCGAGGACGGCGTGACCTTCGCCGAGAACGCGCTGATCAAGGCGCGCGCCCTGGCGTCCGCGACGGGGCTGCCCGCCGTCGCGGACGACTCCGGGCTCAGCGTCGACGTGCTCGGCGGAGCCCCGGGGATCTTCTCGGCCCGCTGGGCGGGCCGCCATGGTGACGACGCGGCGAACCTGGAGCTGCTGCTCGGTCAGCTCGGCGACGTGCGCGACGAGCACCGTGCGGCGGCGTTCGTCTGCGCGGCCGCCCTGGTGACCCCCGACGGCCGCGAGGAGGTCGCGATGGGCGAGATGCCCGGGGTGCTGGTGCGCTCCCCGCGCGGCACGGGCGGGTTCGGGTACGACCCGATCCTCGTGCCGGTCGAGCAGCCGGCCGGCCCGGACGGCGCCCCTGGCAGGCGCACCTCGGCGGAGCTGAGCGCCGCCGAGAAGAACGCGATCTCCCATCGCGGCAAGGCGTTGCGCTCCCTGGCCCCGGCGATCGCCGCCGCGCTGCGCCCCTGACCCCGCCGGTCGCCCGTCGCTGTGGGCATGAAATCGGCAGCTCGACCCGGGGGCGAGCTGCCGATTTCATGCCCACAGCGTCCCGGGTGGTCAGGACGTCTGGCGGCGGCGCTGGGCGAGAGCGGCCAGCAGCCGCCAGCCGATCATCGTCAGCGCCAGGAACACCGCGGTGACCAGGCTGAACGACCAGGCGAAGCCCCCGGTGAACAGCGGGCGCAGCAGCAGGCCGAGAGCCGCCGTCGCGAACCAGATCGCCACGCCCGTCGGCCACGGCTGCGCGGGCGCCAGCCACCCGCGGGTCGCGAGCCAGCCGACGGCCAGCCCGATCACGAACGGCGCGGCCACGGCCACCACGTGACCGGCCGACCCCGCCGAGGCGTGGCTCGCCGTGCCGACGAGGGTGAAGGCCAGCACGCACACGAGGTCGGCGATCACGGCCGGCCAGACGGGAAGCTTCTGCACGGCGTCGAGCGTACCCACCCGCCGGCTCAGAGCGTGTGGACGCCGCCGGCGACGGCGAGCTCCGTCGGGCCGTCGAACACGCCGCGGGCCTCGGCGAGCGTGTCGGCCGGGTCGGTCCACGCGGGCAGGTGCGTCAGCAGCAGCCGGCCGACAGCCGCCTCGGCGGCGACCTTCCCGGCGCGCCGGCCCGTGAGGTGGATGCCGCGCTCCACGCCGTCGTCACGTCCCTCGAGGAACGCCGCCTCGCACAGCAGCAGGTCGGCGCCCCTCGCCCCCTCGACCAACCCGGGGCACATGTCCGTGTCCCCGGAGAACACCAGGGTCGCGGACTCCCCCGCACGGTCCGACGACGGCCCGGTCACCCGCACGCCGTAGGCCTCGACCGGGTGGTTGACGCGGAAAGGCTCCAGCGTCATCGGGCCGACCCGGACCGGCGACCCGGGCTCCCAGGTGCGGAAGGCGTACTCGGTGGCCATGTCCTCGCCCGGTTCGAGCCCGTACATCGCCGCGGCCCGCTCGCACGTCGCGGACGGCCCCAGCACCGGCAGCTCGCGCGGGACCCCGGTGCGGACGACGCCACGCTCCGGGTGGTACTTGAGGTACACGTACAGCCCGCTGAGGTCCGAGCAGTGGTCGGGGTGCAGATGGGACAGGCCGATCGCGTCGAGGTCGGCCGGGTCCACGTGACGCTGCAGCGGACCCAGCGCACCCGACCCCAGGTCGAGCACCACGTTCCAGGTCCGCTCCGCGTCGTCGGCCTGCACCAGGTAGCAGGACGCGGGCGAGTCCGGCCCCGGCAACGAGCCGGAGACACCGACGGTCACGAGTCTCATGCAGCCTCCACGAGGTCGACCTCCGGTCCGAGGAACCGGCGGGCCAGGTCCGCGAACGGTGCCGGGCTCCCCGTCGCGGCGAAGCGGTGCTCCGGCGCGGGCGCGTCCAGCGACCGCTCCAGGTCGTGCGCCACGAGCTTGCGGTACACGTCCAGGGCCGTCTCCTCCGCCGAGGACACCAAGGTCACGTCCTGTCCCATCACGTACGAGATCGGGCCCGCCAGCAGCGGGTAGTGCGTGCAGCCCAGCACCAGGGTGTCCACGCCGGCCGCCCGCACCGGGGCGAGGTACTGGGTCGCGATGTCGAAGACCTCCGGTCCCGACGTCGTGCCCTCCTCGACCAGCCGGACGAACTCCGGGCACGCCTGGCTCGTCACCTCGATCCCGGGGGTGACGGCGAAGGCGTCGTCGTAGGCCAGCGAGTCCACCGTCGCCTTGGTCCCGATGACACCGATCCGACCGGAGCGGGAGGCGACGACGGCCCGGCGCGCCGCCGGCAGGATCACCTCGACCACGGGGATGCCGCGGCGGACGGTGTACCGCTCGCGCGCGTCCCGCAACGCGACCGCCGAGGCGGAGTTGCAGGCGATGACGAGCATCTTCACGCCGTCGTCCACCAGCCGGTCCATCACGGCGAGCGCCATGGCACGCACGGCGGCCAGCGGCTTGGGCCCGTACGGGCCGTTCGCCGTGTCGCCGATGTAGTGCAGGCGTTCGTGCGGGAGCTGGTCGAGGATCGAGCGGGCGACGGTGAGACCGCCCACCCCGCTGTCGAAGATCCCGATCGGGGCGTCGTTCACGGCTGGCAGCCTAACGTCGCGACGTCCTGAGCACCGGTTTCGTGATCGGAGCCACGCGTGGCACGCACCACAGCACCGGGCCGCCGACGGCCCTCAGTCCGTGCCGCGGCGGGCCCTGAGGTCGGCGAGGAGCTCGTCCATCAGGGACTCCTGGGCGAACCCGGCCGCGACGAACACCCCGCCCCAGTAGACGCGCTGCTCGGCGTCGAACCCCGAGGCCTCGTCCGGGTCCCGGTCGTCGCCGTGCTCGTCCTCGGACATCAACCCCGACATGACCTCGTCGTGCAGCCGTTCGACGTCGCCGTCGTCGTCGAGGCCGAGCCGCTCGGCGAGCACGAGCCGCACGTCCGTCAGGGCGGCGGCGAAGTCCTGGGCGCCGTCGCGCTCGACGAGCACCTGGTCGCCGTCCCCCGGGTCGGTGACCGGTTCGACGGACGGGTCGACGGTCTCGGCGAACCCCCGCAGCCGGGCGACCTTGCCCGCGGCCAGGTCCGTCTGGGTCAGGTGGCGGAACTCGGCGGCGACCTCCTCGTCCTCCCGGTGGGCGTCCGGCAGCAGCCGCTGGACGGCCGGGTCGCGCGGGACGCGAGCGACCCCCGTGAAGGCGACCTCGGCGGACTCCGCGGCGTCCTCGGGGAGCCCCGAGTCCGCGCTGAGCAGGTCGGCGACGTCGCGGGCGACGCGCGCCAGCACCTCGCGCTCGACGGGCTCCCAGGTGGCGACGTACCCGGCAGGGGTGGACCGGAACGGCGTCATGCCCCCTCCCCTGCCGCGCCCGGCGCGTCCGACTGCTGCATGGTGGCCCACAGGCCGAACCCGTGCATCGCCTGCACGTCGACCTCCATGCGCTCCTTCGGGCCGGTCGACACGACCGCCCGGCCCTCGTGGTGCACCTGCAGCATCAGGGTGCGTGCCTTCGCCTCGGGGTACCCGAAGTAGCTCTCGAAGACGTACGAGACGTAGCTCATGAGGTTGACCGGGTCGTTCCACACGATGGTGACCCAGGGGTCGGCGAGTCCGAACACCGCCTCGGTGCTGGTGTCCTCCTGCGTCGCCGCTTCCGTCATGCCACCACCCTACGGGGACGGCCGCGCGGGGGCGGGACCGCACGCGCCGCACCCGTTCCTCCTGCCCGAAGCGGCGCGCGCGCCGTACCGTAGGGGCATGACCGACGAGCGACGGGCCGACGACGACCCGGCGACGAGCCCCCTGACCGTCCCGCCGTCCTCCTCGGACGTCCCCCTGACCGCACCCCGGCCCTCGCTCGGGCTCCTCACCGACCGGTACGAGCTGACGATGCTCGCGGCGGCGCTCGCCGACGGGACCGCCCACCGCCACTGCGTCTTCGAGGTGTTCACCCGTCACCTCCCGGCCGGCCGACGGTACGGCGTGCTGGCCGGCACGGGCCGGCTGCTCGAGGCGCTGCCCGCCTTTCGTTTCGGGGACACCGAGCTCGACTTCCTGGCCCGGCAGCGCGTGGTCGACGACCGGACCCTGGAGTTCCTGCAGGACTTCCGGTTCACCGGGACCGTCACCGGCTACGCGGAGGGCGAGACGTTCTTCCCGGGGTCGCCCGTGCTGCAGGTCGAGGGCACCTTCGCCGAGGCGGTGGTGCTGGAGACGCTGGTGCTGTCGATCCTCAACCACGACTCCGCCATCGCCTCGGCCGCGTCCCGGATGACCAGCGCCGCGGTGGACCGTCCCGTGATGGAGATGGGCTCGCGGCGCACGCACGAGGTCGCCGCGGTCGCCGCCGCCCGGGCCGCCGTCGTCGGCGGGTTCGTCGGGACGTCGAACCTCGAGGCCGGCTACCGCTACCGGCTCGAGACGATCGGTACCGCCGCCCACGCGTTCACGCTCCTGCACGACGACGAGAGCTCGGCGTTCTCCTCCCAGGTCTCGTGGCACGGGGTCGGGACGACGCTGCTGGTGGACACCTACGACGTGCGACGCGGCGTGGACCGGGCGATCGAGGCGGCCGGCACCGGGCTGGGGGCCGTCCGGCTGGACTCCGGCGACCTCGGGGCGATGGCGATCGACGTCCGGGCCCGGCTCGACGAGCTCGGGGCCACCGGCACCAAGATCGTGGTGACCTCCGACCTGGACGAGCACGCCATCGCCGGCCTGGCCGCCGCACCGGTGGACGCCTACGGCGTCGGCACCGCGCTGGTGACGGGTTCGGGCGCCCCGACCTGCGGGATGGTCTACAAGCTCGTGGCGCGCGCCGACTCGGCGGGCCGGCTGCAGGCGGTGGCGAAGGCCTCGGCGCACAAGTCGACCGCGGGCGGGCGCAAGGCGGCCGCCCGCCGGCTGGACGAGGACGAGCGGGCCGTCGAGGAGGTGCTGTTCACGGGTCCGGACGAGGACGTCGTGGCGTGGGAGCCGCCCGAGGACGCCGCCGACGGCGGCCGACTGCGCCCCCTGCAGGTGCCGCTGGTCACGGACGGAGCGATCGACTCGCGGTGGGTCGGCGCCCACGGGGTGAGCACGGCGGCCGAGCAGCACACCAGGTCCCGCAACGAGCTGCCCCGGGGAGCCCGGCGGCTCTCGGCCGGCGACCCGGCGATCCCCACGGTCACCGAGTCGTTGTCCTGACCGGCCGCGGCGGGGCCGCGGGAGCGCGCGTCAGCGCTTGCCGACGAACCAGCCGCGCACGGTCTCGACCCGGGCGTCGAGCTGGTCGGCGGTGGCCAGCGGCACCTCGGGACCGCCGCAGCGCCGACGCAGCTCGTTGTGCACCTTGCCGTGCGGGGTCCCGCTCTTGCGCGCCCAGGCGGAGACCAGCTTCGACAGCTCCTTGCGCAGCGCCGCCGCCCGGCGGTGCTCCTGCTCGGACTGCTCCAGGACGGCCTCGCCGGTGGTGGCGCCGTCGCGGCCGCGGGTCTGCGCCGCCTGACGCTGGCGCAGCAGCGTGGAGACCTGGTCGGCGTCCAGCAGCCCCGGGATCCCCAGGAAGTCCTGCTCGGCGTCCGAGCCGATGTCGCCGCCGGTGCCGAACTCGCCGCCGTCGAACAGCACACGGTCGAAGGAGGCCTGCGCGTCCAGCGCCTCGAAGGAACCCGTCAGCTCCCCCGACGCCTTCTCCTCCTTGTTGGCCGCGGCCAGCAGGGCGGCCTCCGGGTCGTACTCGATCCCCTGCTCCTCGGCCGTCTGCGGGCGGTCGAGGGCGTGGTCGCGCTCCGCCTCCAGCTCGTTGGCGAGGCCGAGCAGCAGCGGCACGCTCGGCAGGAACACCGACGCGGTCTCGCCGCGTTTGCGGGCGCGGACGAACCGGCCCACCGCCTGGGCGAAGAACAGCGGCGTCGAGGTGCTCGTGGCGTAGACGCCCACGGCCAGCCGGGGCACGTCGACGCCCTCGGAGACCATGCGCACCGCCACCATCCAGCGGTCCGTCCCGGCGGAGAACTCGTCGATGCGCGCCGAGGCGCCGTCGTCGTCGCTGAGCACGACCGTCGGCGAGGTCCCGGTGATGCGGGCCAGGTGCCCGGCGTACGCGCGGGCGTCGGCCTGGTCCGTGGCGATGACGAGGCCGCCGGCGTCCGGGACGGAGCGGCGCATCTCGGTCAGCCGCCGGTCGGCCGCCGCCAGCACCGAGGGGATCCACTCGCCGCGCGGGTCCAGGGCCGTGCGCCACGCCTGGGAGTGCATGTCCTTGGTCATGTCCTCGCCGAGGCGTGCGCTGACCTCGTCCCCGGCGCGGGTCCGCCAGCGCATCTCGCCGGAGTAGGTCATGAACAGCACCGGGCGCACGACGTGGTCGCGCAGCGCGTCGCCGTAGCCGTAGGTGTAGTCGGCCCTCGAGCGCCGGATGCCCTCGGCGTCGGCCTCGTAGGTGACGAACGGGATCGAGGCGGTGTCCGACCGGAACGGGGTGCCGGTGAGCGCGAGACGTCGCGTGGCGTCCTCGAACGCGTCCCGGATGGCGTCGCCCCAGCTCAGGGCGTCACCCCCGTGGTGCACCTCGTCGAGGATGACGAGGGTGCGGGCGGCCTCGGTGCGCGCCCGGTGCAGGGCGGGCTTGGCGGCCACCTGGGCGTAGGTCAGCGCGACGCCGTCGTAGTGCGACCCGTGCTTTCCCTGGGCGTTCTTGAACGACGGGTCGATCCGGATGCCCACCCGCGCGGCGGCGTCCGCCCACTGGTGCTTGAGGTGCTCCGTCGGCGCGACGACCGTCACCCGCCGGACCACGCCGGCGTCGAGCAGCTCGGTGGCCACCCGCAGGGCGAACGTGGTCTTGCCGGCGCCCGGCGTGGCGACGGCCAGGAAGTCACGGGCCGAGCGCTGGTGGTAGAGCTCCAGGGCCTCGGCCTGCCACGCCCGCAGGTTCGACGCCGTCCCCCACGGGGCACGACGCGGGTACGCGGGGCTGAGGTGGGAGGCGGCCGAGACCGAGGGCGACTGCGGCAGCGGTTTGGCCGGCTCGGCGGCGGCGGCGAAGAGGTCGACGGACTCCGACTCGGGAACCGGCAAGCTCACGACTCGGAGTCGGAGTTGCCGTCGTCGCCGTCCTGCGGGTCACGCAGGCCGTCGTAGATCTCCTTGCAGATCGGGCACACCGGGAACTTCGCGGGGTCGCGGCCCGGCACCCAGACCTTGCCGCAGAGCGCGATCACGGGCTTGCCGGACATCGCCGACTGCATGATCTTCTCCTTGCGCACGTAGTGCGCAAACCGCTCGTGGTCACCCGGCTCCGCCGACTGCTCCCGCGTGTCGGGGCGCTCGAGCACGCTCGTCCCCGACCCGGTGTCCTGCGAGGGGTCGGCCGGCGGGGTGGAGAGGGGCTCGCTCATGCGCCCCATCCTACGTGCCGGACATCGTGGGTCGAGGCGAACCGGCACCTCCACCGGAGCGTGCCGGACGGGTCACGAGTCAGGTCCGCACGCGCCGGGTCAGGGCACGTTCCGCCGAGTCAGGGCGCTGCCGTGCGAGTCAGGACGGTCCTCCGCGAGTCAGGGCGGGCCCGGGACGAGGAGGTGCGCCCGCCGACGGTTCGGCCCGGGCGCACCAGGACGCAGCGCGCGGAACGTCACACCGTGACGTGCTCCGCGCTGCCGTCCCCTGACCCGCGGCAAAGAATCCTGACTCGCGACCAGGCATCCTGACTCGCGACCGAGCATCCTGACCCGCGACCAGGCATCCTGGCCCGCGGGTCAGAGGCCCTGCCAGGCAGGCTTGGAGTCGTACGTCTGGCGGTAGTAGCTCGCGAGCTGGAGCCGCGAGGCCGCGGCCTCGTCGACGAGGACCGTGGCGTGCGGGTGGAACTGCATCACCGTCGCCGGCCACAGCGCCGAGACCGGCCCCTCGACCAGCTGGTGCACGGCCTCGGCCTTGTGCCGGCCCGTGGCCAGCAGCACCAGGTGCCGGGCCTCCATGATCGTGCCCAGCCCCTGGGTCAGGCAGTGGGTGGGCACCTGCTCGACGTCCCCGTCGAAGAACCGCGCGTTGTCCACCCGCGTCTGGGTCGTCAGCGTCTTGATCCGCGTGCGCGAGGCCAGCGACGACCCCGGCTCGTTGAAGGCGATGTGCCCGTCCGTCCCGATCCCGAGCAGCTGCAGGTCCACTCCCCCGGCGTCCGCGATCGCCCGCTCGTACGCCGCGCACGCGGCCGAGAGGTCCGACGCGAGCCCGTCCGGTCCCTGCACCTGGTCCGCCTGCCAGTCCACCCGCTCGGCGATGTCGGCGGCGATGACGTTGCGGTACCGCTCCGGGTGGTCGGCGGCCAGCCCCACGTACTCGTCGAGCATGAAGCCGCGGGCCCGGGCGAACGACAGCCCGCCCTCGGCGTGGCGTCGCGCCAGCTCGTCGTACACCTGCGAGGGGCTGGACCCCGTGGCCAGACCGAGCACCGCCTGCGGCCTGCGCCGCAGCAACGCCTCGATCGCCTCGGCGGCCAGCACCGCCAGCTCCTGGGCGGGAGCGATCACGACCTCCATCGAGGTCTCCTTCCTTCGTCGGTCATGCGCCGTCGTCGGCCGTGCCGTCGAGCAGCGGGGTGATGAGCGCGTCGTACTCCCGGGCGACCGCGGCGACGTCGCCGCCGCGCGCGATCTCCTCGAACAGGTCCTCGTAGAGACCTCGGGACTCGATCTCCGCCCAGCCGGGCGCGGCCGGGGTGAGCCGTGAGGCCTCCGCCGTCGCCACCAGTGTGCGACCGAAGACGTCGTCGGTCATCAGGTCGGTGAACCGGGTGTCGGCGGGACCCAGCCCGGACTCGGCGAGCATCGTCTGGTACGCGTCCGAGTAGACGACGCGCAGCAGGTCCTCGGAGAGCGCGGCGTTGCGGGTCAGCGACGAGATCGCCAGGTTCGAGCCGCCGGCGAACACCGGCGCGACCCCGCCGTCGACGCCCGGGAGCGCGAACACCCCCCACGTGTCCTCGTCGGCCATGCCGTCGCGGACCTCGACGCCCTGGTCGTCCCGGACCAGGTCCCCCAGCTCCCAGCGGGCCCACGAGGGGGCCATCATCGCGGCCGCCGCCGGGACGCCGGACTCGACGCCGTCGTTGAGGTACTCCCAGTAGCCGGTGTCGACCTCGGTCGTGGGCAGGAACGAGGCGTGCCGGTAGACGTCCTGCCAGGCCTCGAGCCCGGCCACCGTGTCCGGGTCGGACAGCGTCGAGACCCACGAGCCGTCCCGTTCGACGGCCAGGTCGCCGCCGTGGGCGAACACCCAGGAGATCCCGTTGCGCCAGTCCTGGCCGCCCAGGGCGAACCCGGCACGACTGCCCGTGGTGAGCGTCGTGACGGCGTCGCCGAACTCGCCCAGCGTCTCGGGCACCTCGACCCCGGCGCGGCGCCACACGTCCTTGCGGTAGAAGACGTGGCGGGAGCCGAAGTAGTACGGCAGGGCGTACACGGTGCCCGCGACCGACCCCGCCTCGACGAAGGACGGCAGCAGGTCGTCCCCGCCGAGCTCGGCGTACAGCGCGGGCGAGATCTCACGGAACGCACCCGCATGGGTGAACGTCGGAGCCTGCGTGTTGCCGAGCTCGACGACGTCGGGGGTCGCGGCGGGATCGCCCAGGGCCCGGTGGAGGTCGTCGACGAGGGTGGGCCACTGCTTCTCCTCGATGGTCAGCGTCGCGCCGGGATGGCGCCGCTCGAAGGTCGTCACGAGGTGGTCGCGCAGCTCGTCACCGGTGTCGGCGCCGACGAGCCACAGGACGATGTCGTCCGAGACCTCCGGCTCGACCTCGCCCGCCCCGCACCCGGCGGACAGCGCGGCGAGCACGACGGCGGCCGTCGCGGCCAGGGCCCGGCGGAGTCGCACGGTCGATGGTTCCTCTCGGTCGTGCCCGCGTCGGCGGCGTGCCGGACGGGCGGGGTGTCGGCGCAGGGCCGGTCGGGACGCGCCTCAGCGCAGGTCGGGCACCCGGGCAGCGTGCCCGCGCCCGACGACGGCGGCGCCGACCGCTCCCACCGGGACCCGGCCGGGGGCCAGGCGGACGCGGCCGGGAAGGTCGAGGCTGCGCAGGAACCCGGAGGCCGCGGACTCGTCCTCGAGGGCCCCCTGCACGGCCTCGAGCAGCGGCCGGCCGAGCTGGGAGACCCCGCCGCCGAGGACGACGTAGCGCACGTCGACGCTGAGCACGAGCAGGCGGACGGCGGCCGCGACGGCGCTCGCGTACCGGTCGCGCACGGCGACGGCCCGCGGGTCCCCGGCCTCGGCCGCCTCGAACAGCTCGACCGGGGCGGGCCGGCCCGACGTCGTCGGCCAGACGGCGCTGATCGCCGAGCCCGAGGCGTAGAGCTCGAGGCAGCCGCGCTGGCCGCACGCGCACGGCGGACCGGCGGGGTCCACAGGGACGTGACCGATCTCGCCGGCCGCCCCGTGGCTGCCGCGACGGAGCCTGCCGTCCAGCACGACCCCGGCGGCCAGACCGGTGCCGAGGGCCAGGAACGCCAGGTCGACAGGTCCGGAGGTGGGGTCGGCGACCTCGAGGAGGTGGGCGGCCCCGATGGCGGCGACGTTCAGGTCGTTCTCGACGCCGACGCCGATCCCGCCGAGCCGCGCGGAGAGCAGCGTCGCGAGCTCGAAGGCCTCCCCGTCCAGGCCGAGGTTGACCGCGTGGCGCACGCTGCCGTCGACGGCGTCCACCAGACCGGGGATGCCGACGCCCACCCCGGTGACGTCCTCGACCGGGACGTCCGCCGCGCGGGTGACACCCTCGACGGCGCGCACGGCGCCGTCGAGGACGCCGCGGGGCCCGGGGGCCGTCGGGAGGCGCGTCTGCGCCGCGACGGTGCCGTCGGGGGCGAGCAGGACGGCGAGCGTCTTGGTGCCGCCGATGTCCAGGCCCACGCTGGGTCCGGGCGACGCCGGAGGCGTCGCCGTGCCGTTCTCGTCCACGTCAGCCCTTCACCGCCCCGGAGACCAGACCCGAGGTCATCCGCCCCTGCACGAACAGGAAGAAGACGATCACCGGCACGGCGATGAGCGTGGAGGCCGCCATGACCTCCGCCCAGTTGATGCCCCGGTTGGCCGACGCCGACAGGAAGCTGCGCAGCCAGATCGGCAGCGTCTGCGCCGACTCGGCGGGCAGGATCACCAGCGCGGTCGTGAACTCGTTCCACGCCTGCAGGAACGCGTACACCCCGGAGGCGACGAGACCGGGGGCCAGCAGCGGGAACGTGATCCGCAGGAAGGCCCGCGGCCGCGAGAGCCCGTCGACCATCGCGGCCTCCTCCAGCTCGATCGGGACGCCCGCGACGAACCCGCGCAGCATCCAGACGGTGAAGGGCACGAGCATGGCCACGTACAGCACCGAGATGCCGATGACCTGGTTGAGCAGACCGAGGCTGGACATCATCTGGTACTGGGCGATGAACAGACCCTCGGCCGGCAGCATCTGGATGAACAGCACCGCGAGGATGAAGCTCGTCCGGCCCCGGAACCGCCACCGGCTGATCGCCAGGGCCGCGAGGAACGCGAAGGCCAGCACCAGCGTGATCGTCAGGAACGTCACCATGACGCTCATGCCCAGGGCGTTGAGGAACCCGGAGTCGGTGAGCACCGATCGGAGGTTGGTCAGCGTGAAGCTGACGGGCAGGAGCTGCGGGGTGTCGGCACCGAGGATCGCGTCCGGGGTGACCGCCGAGTTCATCATCCAGTAGACCGGGAAGACCCACACGAGGGCCATCAGCAGGCCGAGGGCGCTCAGCAGGATCTTGCCCGGCCGGATCCGACGACGGCGCACGGGACGTCGCTCCCCGGTGCGTGCCGCGGGGGCTGCGGTGTCCGCAAGGACGGCGCTCATGCCGCGTCCTCCTTCATGAGATAGCGCACGTACGGCCCCGACAGGACCATCGTGAGCACCAGGACGAAGAGCGAGACGGCGGCGGCGCCGGCGAAGTCCTGGCTGCCCACCCCGAGCTCGTAGATGTAGTTGCCGAGCAGGTTCGTCTCGGAGATCGGGGCGCCGGCGTCCTGCAGGAGCCGGATCTGGGCGAAGACCCGCAGGTCCCAGATGATCTGCAGCAGCAGCACGATCGCGATGACCGGCCGCACGAGCGGCATGATGATCCGCCACAGGATCTGCCGCGAGCCCGCACCGTCGATGCGCGCGGCCTCGAGCACCTCCTCGGAGACCTGGGTGAGCCCGGCGTAGATGGACAGGGCCACGAACGGCACCGACATCCAGATGACGACGAGCGATGCCACCAGGAAGAACGTCCAGACGTTGCCGAGCCAGTTGTACCCGTCGAGGTTCTCCCGGCCGAGCTGGACGAACATCCAGTTCACGACGCCGTTGCGGTCGTCGAAGAGCCAGCGGAACACGGTCACGGCGGCGACCAGCGGGGTGGCCCAGGCCAGCAGCAGGGTGATCTGCATCGACATGCGCACCCAGCCGGGCACCGCCCGCATCAGCACCGCGAGGCCGAGGCCGAGACCGACGGTCACCAGGGCGTTGACGAGGCAGAACGCGATGGACTTCGCCACCACGGACCAGACCTCGGGGTCGGTGAAGATCCGGGTGTAGTTGTCCAGGCCGATGAACTCCGGCGGGGCACCGAACTGCTGCATGAGCCCGAACTCCTGCAGCGAGGTGATGATCTGCCAGTAGACGGGGTAGCCGAGGCCGACCAGGAGGGCGGCGACCGCGGGGATCAGCAGGAGATAAGGGGTGGCCGGCGTGCGCCGACGGCGGATCGCGATGCCGTCCGATCCGGCGGTCCCGCCAGTGGTCAGGGTCATGCGGTCCTCCTTCCCGGTCATGGGACGAGCGGGGTGGCGGCCTGGTCGTGCGGCGCCACCCCGCCCGTCAGGGTGTTGCGTGCGGTGACGAGCCGGTCGTCAGCCCGCCTGGCCGTTGAGCATCGGCGTGATCGTCTCGTCGTACTCGGCGGCGAGCTCGGCCACGTCACCGCCCTCGGCGATCTTCTGGAAGAGCTCCTCGTAGACCGAGGCACCCTCGACGGCGGCCCAGCCCGGGGCGGCCGGCGTCAGCTTCGAGTTCTCAGCGGTCTCGACGGTGACCTCACCGAACTTGTCGGTCTCCATCACCGAGGTGAACTCCGTGTTGGCCGGCCCCAGGCCGTTCTCGGCGAGCATCGTCTGGTACTCGTCCGAGTAGATGACCCGCAGGAGGTTCTCGGCCAGCTCGGGGTGCTGCGACTGGGCCGAGACCGCCATGTTCGAGCCACCGGCGAAGACGGGGGCCACGCCGCCGTCGACACCCGGCAGGGCGAAGATGTCGAACGTCGAGGCGTCGGCCATGCCGTCGCGGACCTCCTCGCCCTCGTCGTTCTCGGTGAGGTCACCGATCGACCAGCGGGCCCAGCCCGGCGCCATGATCGTCGCCGCGTCCGGGGCGCCGCCCTCGGCGGTGTCGTTGAGGAAGTCCCAGTAGGCCACGTCGCGGTCGGTGGCCGGCAGGTTCGAGGCGCCCTGGTAGACGTCCTGCCACTGCTCGAGACCGGCGATCGTGTTCTCGTCGGAGAGGGTGGAGACCCACTCGTCGCCCTCCTTGACGGCGAGCTCGCCGTCGTGGGCGAAGATCCACGAGATGCCGTTGCGCCAGTCCTGGCCCCCGAGGGCGAAGCCGGACATGTCGTCGGTGCGCAGCTCCTTGACGGCCGCGCCGAACTCGTCGAGCGTCGTCGGGACCTCGAGGCCGGCGTCCGACCAGATGTCCGCGCGGTAGAACATGTAGCGCGAGCCGAAGTAGTAGGGCAACGCGTAGACGGTGCCGTCGACCGAGCCCGCCTCGACGAAGGACGGCAGCAGGTTGTCCCCGCCCAGCTCCTCGTAGAGTTCCGGCGAGATCTCGCGGAACGCGCCGGCGTTGGTGAAGGTCGGGGCCTGCGTGTTGCCGAGCTCGACGACGTCCGGGGTGTTCTCGGCGTCGGGCAGCGCGGTCGTGAGCTTGGTGACCAGGTCGCCCCAGTCCTGCTCCTCGATGGTCAGCGTCGAGCCCTCGTTCTCGGCCTCGAAGGTCTCGACGAGGTACTCGCGCAGCTCGTCGGGGGTGTCGCCACCGGCCACCCACATCGTGAGGTCGGCGGCCTCCGGTTCGCCGGCAGCCTCGGTCTCCGTGCCCTCCGAGCCGGTGTCGGTGGTGTCGCTGCTGCAGGCCGTCAGCGCCAGGGTCAGGGTGATCGTCGAGGCCGCGGCGGCGGCGACGAGTCGGGTTCTCTTCACGGGATGGTTCCTTCCACGGTGTTGCGGGGACGGCTCTGTTCGCGCCGCCGATGGATGAGGTTCGGAGGGACGGGTCACGAGACGCCGAGCTGGGCGCCCAGGACGAGGACGGCCGCCCCGGCCAGGACGACGTCGTCGTCCAGGGCGGCCATGCGCAGGTCCAGGCCGGCCGAGGTGGCCGGCATGGTCCGCGCGGTGATGGTCTCGAGCGCCGCGGTCCGGAGCGGTTCCGCGAGCAGCTCGGGCGGGCCGGCGAGGATGACCTCGCCGAGGTTCAACGCACCGACGACCGGCGCGAGGGTCTTGCCGAGCGTGCGGCCGACGTCGGCCAGCACGGCCTCGGCCTGGTGCGCGTCGAGCCCCTCGGTCGCGCGCCGGAGCGCCGGGGCGGACAGGACCGTCTCGAGGCAGCCGCGCCGCCCGCAGGCGCACGGCTGACCACCCTCCTCGACGACGGTGACGTGCCCGAGCTCTCCGGCGGCGTCACCGGCACCGTGCACGCGGGCACCGTCGACCATGACGCCGGCGCCGACACCCTTGCCGACGGTCAGCACGATCATCGAGTCGCCGCCCCCGCCGTAGGTGTACTCGGCGAGCGCCGCGGAGTTGGCGTCGTTGGCCACGTGCACCGGGAGGCCGAGCCGGTCGGTGAGCAGCGCGGCCAGGGGCAGGTCGCTCCACTCGACGTTCGGCGCCTCGACGACGCGCCCGGTGTCGTCGACGACGCCCGGCGAACCGACACCGATGCCGATGACGGGGCGGGTCGCCGACGCGACGAGGCGCCGGGCGAACCGGGCCAGCAGGTCGACCAGGTCCTGTCCCCGCCGGCCGTCGACCGGCAGGACCTGGCGGTCGACGGCCTCGCCGGTGAGGGTGAGGACGGCGCCGCGCAGGACGGTGTCGTCGGAGAGGTCGAGCCCGACGATCTGGTACGCGTCGGTCCGCATCCCCACGAGGATCGCCGGCTTGCCGACGCGGCGTCCGGGCTGCGTCCCGAGCTCCTCGACCAGGCCCTCGGCCAGCAGGACGCCGACGAGGTCGGAGACCGTGACCCGGGTCAGGCCCGTGGACCGGGAGAGGCCGGCCCGCGAGGTCGGCCCCTCGTGGAACAGGTGCTGGAGCACCAGCGACCGGTTGTGCGCCCGAGCGTGCTCGGGGAGCACCTTGGAGGTCGCTCGCAGACCGCCGCCCAGGCCCCGTCGGCTGGTGCGCGTCGTTGTCGTGGTCATGTTTGTTAGTAGAGCGTCCTTACAGATCGCCTGTCTATCGTACGGAGCCCTTCGTTATTTGATCGTTACCTGCCCTGGACTCGTCCCGGGCCGGATGTCACGGTCCTGGCACGGTCGCATCACGATCGGTGCGAAGGACCGGATCCTCGCTGGTCAGGGGCCTAGAGTCGGGGTCATGCCGACCCGCGCACTCGGTCGCCGAGCCACCGCCCTCACCGTCGTTGCGATCCTCACGTTCGGGCTCGCCGCCTGCACGGGCTCCGACGAGAACGTCTCCGTCGGCGTGGACACCGCCACCGACGACGTGGCGAGCACGTCCGCCGCCGACGCCGCGGCGGTCGCCGAGGAGTCCGTCGTCACCGAGGCGGACCGCACCGCCGCCGTCGACCGCGAGGTGGTGGTCACCGGGTGGATCGAGATGACCTCCCCCGACCCCTCCCGCACGACGGCCGAGCTGACCCGGATGGTCGAGGGGGCCGGCGGACGCGTCGACCAGCTCACCGAGTCGCCCGACCTCGACGGCGAGCCGGGCCCCGCGTCGATGACCGTGCGGATCCCGGCGGCACGGACGACCAGCGCCGTCGAGGCGCTCTCGGAGCTCGCGACCGTCCAGCACGTGGAGGTCACGAAGGACGACGTCACGAGGCAGGGACAGAACCTGGACGCGCGGATCTCGGCTCTGACGACCTCCACGAAGCGCCTGGACGAGCTGCTGTCCCAGGCGACCTCGACCGAGGACCTGCTCGAGGTCGAGCGTGAGCTCGCGGCCCGCCAGGCGGAGCTGGACTCCCTGGTCGCCCAGCGCGAGGCGCTCAGCGACCAGGTCGCGATGTCGACGCTGCACATCCAGATCACCCCCCGGACGGCTCCGGTGACGGCGCCGGCGAGCGGGTTCGTCGACGGGCTGGAGACCGGGTGGAGCGCGCTCGTGGCCGCCGCGAAGACCGTCGTGCTCGTCCTCGGCGTGCTGCTGCCGTGGCTGCTGCCGATCGGTGCCGTCGGCCTGATCGTGTGGTTCCTGCGTCGGCGGCGGTCCTCCGCTCCCCCGTCCGGGCCGGGCCGGGGCGAGGACGACCCCCGGGGTCCGGGGTCGCCCGCCCCGAGCACGGGCGCGTCGGACCGCGAACCCGAGCTGGTCGGCTGACCGCAGCCGGCCACCGGGCCGGCGGACCCGGGTGCGCCGGCAGGACGACGCCCGCCCCTCGAGCAGGTCGCGCGCAGGTCTGGTGCACGGCCGAGGGGGCCCGGGACGTCATGCCCCGGGCCCCCTCGGCCCTGCGACCTCGGTCGCGCCGCCGTGCGGCGGCGACCGGTCAGTCGGTCCTGGTCCCGGTGTCCGGCTCCCCGGGCCCCGTCTCGGGCGGCTCCTCACTGCCGGTTGCGGAGCGCTCGGTCGCCGCAGCGCTCCCGGTCGTCGCCCCGGACGACACCGCGGCCCCCTGCAGCGCGGCCGCACGTGCCGACGCCCCGCGTTGCCCCGCGCCGGCGCGCCCCATGAAGCGCCATCGGGCCATCAATCCGGCGAACTGGGCCTCGACGGCGGTATGGCGTTCGGTCCGCAGCGACTTGTAGAGGCTGAAGACCATCAGGAAGTTCAGGATGAAGATCGGGAGCCCGATCACCGTGATCACCTGTTGGAGCGCGGCGAGACCGTCCCGGCCGGTCACCCCGCCGAGGATGATCAGCGACGCGGCCAGCATGCCCTCGCTGACTCCCCAGAACACGCGCTGCCGGGTGGGGCCCGAGTCGGCGGTGCCCACGCAGAGCATGTCGACCACCAGGGACGCGGAGTCCGACGACGTGGCGAAGAACAGGGCGACGACGATGACGGCGATCCCCGAGACCAGGGTGGCCGCCGGGTAGTTCTCGAAGAAGGTGAACATCGCCAGCGCCACGTTGTCGGCCACGGCCTCCGAGATCGCGCCTCCGCTGCCGCCGATGCCGTCGAGCTCCATCGCCGACCAGCCGAAGATGACGAACCACACCATGGTGAACACGGACGGGGCGATGAGCACGCCGCCGACGAACTGCCGGATGGTGCGGCCCTTGGAGATGCGGGCCAGGAACACGCCCATGAACGGCGCCCAGGTCACGGTCCACGTCCAGTAGAAGACCGTCCAGCCACCCTGCCAGCCCCAGCCTCCCTCGCTGGTGAACTGCGACATCGCGTCGTTCCAGAAGGCCAGCCCGATGAGGTCCTGGGCGTAGACGCCCACGCTCTCGGGGATCTGGCGCAGCAGGAACAGGGTGTCCCCGGCGATGAGGACGAAGATCATCAGGCCGACGGCCATGAGGATGTTGATGTTCGACAGGCGCTTCACGCCCTTGTCCAGCCCGGCCACGATGGAGCTCACGGCCGTGATGGTCAGCACGGTGATGACGACGACCTGCAGCAGCGTGCCGTTCTCGATGCTGGGGAAGAGCGCGTTGACCCCCGCCCCCACCTGGGAGGTACCGAGACCGAGGGAGACCGCGAGGCCGAACAGGGTGCCGAGCACCGCGAAGATGTCGATCGTCTTGCCGATCGGTCCGTGGATGCGCTCCTTGAGGAAGGGGTAGAAGACGGAGCTGACGCGCAGCGGCAGCTTGTACCGGTAGACGAAGTAGCCGAAGGCCAGGCCCGGCAACGTGAAGATCGCCCAGGTGTGCAGGCTGAGGTGGTACAGCGAGATCGACATCGCGTCGCTCGCCGCCTCGGCGGAGTACGGGGCCACGTCGTCGAACGGCGGCGTCGAGAAGTGCGAGATCGGTTCCGCCACGCCCCAGAACATCAGCACCGTGCCGATGCCGCCGGCGAAGAGCATCGCGAACCACGACAGGTTCGAGTACTCGGGCCGTGATTCGTTGTCACCCAGGCGCAGGTGACCGTACTTGCTCAGGGCCACGTAGGCGAGGAACACCAGCCAGAACGTCACGCCGATGATGAAGAACCAGCCCAGGTTGGTGACGATCCACTCCCGGCCGGCTCCGAACGCGTCACCGATCTGCGTGGGGAAGACCAGCAGCAGGAGCAGGAACAGCACCATCAGGCCGGCGGAGGTGAAGAAGATCGTGGGGTTCGTCTCCAGGCCCAGCCGCCGGGCGAGCCTGTCGAGTCGTGCTTCGGCCATGGCCGACCTCTTTTCGCACTCGGGCGGGTGGTCCCCGTCACGCCGGGATTCGTCCACCTTGGCGAAGGTGGACCACGCTGTCCACCGCAAGCGCGAATTCGTCGGACTCGCCGGGCCGGCCGTCTTCCCTGACCGACCGCGGCCCGCGGGCACGACGAAGGCCCGCCTGACGCGGTGTCAGGCGGGCCTTCGTCGTGACGAGTGGAGCTGCCGGGAATCGAACCCGGGTCCGGTAGCGCTTTTCCAGGGCTTCTCCGGGCGCAGTCTGCTGCGATTTTCTCGGCCCCCGCACTCACGCAGACAAGGTGCGGACGGGCCCAGTCATCTGGAAGTCCCCGTCGCCCCGATGACGAGGGCGACGAGCAGTGGCTCTCTAGATGACGTGAGCTACCGGGTCGAGAGCGCTCCCGGGCTCACGGACTTCGGAGCTCGCTCAGGCGGCGAGGGCGAAGTCGGTGCGCTTGTTATCGGCACCTATAGGTTTGCAGGCAAGCGTTAACGAGATGAGCACTGCATCCTCGGCCCGCTTCCCCTGGAAGCACGACCACCGTCGAAACCGATCAGCCCCTATGGATTTGTCAAGATCCGCACCGGCCGTGGCGGACCACCGCCGGTCTGTCCATCGTAGTGGATGAACGCCCCAGGTCGCACAGATATTTCCGCACCGGGGCAGCGCCGCCGCGAGCCGCGGCACGGTGCGCCGCAGCGCCGTCAGCCGAGCAGCTCCTGGCGTCGCATGGCGCGCTGGGCCTCCCGCAGGTCCTGCTTCTCGCGCAGGGCCTGGCGCTTGTCGAACTCCTTCTTGCCGTGGGCCAGCGCGATCTCGAGCTTGGCCCGCCCGTCCAGGAAGTACAGCCGCAGCGGGACGATCGTCTTGCCCTTCTCCCGGGACTTGACCCCGAGGCGGTCGATCTCGTCGCGGTGCAGCAGCAGCTTGCGTCGACGGCGCGGCGCGTGGTTGTTCCAGGTGCCCTGGAAGTACTCGGGGATGTGCGCGTGCTCGAGCCAGACCTCGTCGTGGTCGACGGTGACGTAGCTCTCGGCCAGCGACGCACGCCCCATGCGCAGCGCCTTGACCTCGGTCCCGGACAGGACGATCCCGGCCTCGAGCACGTCCTCGATCACGTAGTCGTGGCGGGCCTTCTTGTTGTTCGCCACGACCTGGCGCGGGTCCGCCGACTGCTGCTTCTTCTTGGCGCCCTTGGACTTGTTGGACACGGTCTCCTCCTCCCTGGGTGACGCGACGCTCCAGGATACGCGGCCTCGGACCCGGGACCAGCGGATTTTCGCTCAGGGCGGTCACGCCGCTCCGCAGGTCAGTTCAGCCAGCCCCGCATCGGGTCGACCGTGCTGCCGTTGAGCCACACCTCGAAGTGCAGGTGGCACGCCCCGGAGGACCCGCTGCTCCCGGAGTACCCGATCACCTGGCCCTTGGAGACCTTCTGCCCGACGTAGACCACGTCGCGCGACAGGTGCAGGTACCGGCTCATGACGCTGTCCCCGCGGTGCCTGCCGTGGTTGATGAGCACGTTGTTGCCGGGGCTCGACCCGTAGTAGGCCTGCTCCACGTACCCGCTCTGGGCGGCGTAGATGGGGGTGCCGCAGTAGCTGCGGATGTCCGTGCCCGCGTGCAGCCGGGTGTAGCCGTACATCGGCAGGTAGCGCATGCCGTAGCTGCTGGTCACCACCCGGTAGTTCGTCGGCCAGCCCAGGAACGGACCCGAGGGGGTCGACGAGCCGCCGGAGCTGGACCCGCCTCCGCCACCCGCGCTCGAGCCACCGCCGGAGCCCGAACCGCCGCCCGAGCCGGAGCCGCCCCCGCCGCCCGAGCCGCCGCCGGAGCCGGAGCCTCCCCCGCCGCCCTGGCCCGACCCGCCACCGGAGTCCTGCTGGCCGCGCTCCGCCGCACGCTGCTCGGCGGCGCGCTGCTCGGCCTCGCGCTCGGCCTGCCGGCGTGCCTCGGCCTCCTGGCGTCGGCGCTCCTCGGCCTCACGACGCTTGCGCTCCTCCTCGAGCCGACGGTCGCGCTCGGCCTGCTTGGCGATGATGTCCTTGATCTCGGACTGGAGCTGGTCGCGCTCGGCCTCGTTCTCCTCGAGCTCCGCGATCGTCTCGTCCCGCTGGTCCGCGATCGTGGCCTTGAGCCGCTTCTGCTCCTCGATGAGCCGCTCCACCTCGGCCTTGCGCTCCGCCGCCCGCTGCTCGGCCTCCTGCGCGACCACGACGTTCGCGTCCGCCTCGGCCTTGAGGACCGCGATCGTCTCCCGGATCGCGTCGAGCCGCGCCTGCTGGTTGCGGGCCACGGTCTCGGCCTCCTGCAGCTCGGTCACCGAGCGGGACCGGCTGCGCGCGGCCGACGCCGTCACGGACAGGTCGTCGAGGAACTCCTCCGTGGACTGCGCCCCCGTGACCAACCCGATGGTGCTGGCGTCGTCCCCGCGGCGGTAGGCCTCGCGCGCCATCGCGGCGACGTCGTCCCGCGCCTCCTCGACCTTGCCCTCGCCGGCCTCGATCTCCTGGGCGACGGCCTTCTCCTCGTCCTCGGCGTCGGCGAGCCGGTCGGCGAGCACCGCCGCCTTGCGGCGGGCCTCGGCGAGGGCGGCCTGCGCCTCGGCGAGCTCGGCCTGCGCCACCGGCAGACGCCCCTCGACCTCGTTGAGGTCGAGCACCGCCTGGGCGAACTTGTCGTTGGTGTCCTCGAGCTCGTGCTGCAGGTCCTGGCGCTCCTCGCGCTTCTGGCGCTGCTGCTCCTCCGCGGCGGCACGCTGGTCGTCGAGCTCGTCGGCGACGACCGGTGCCGTCGGGCCGATCAGCAGCAGCGCGGCCAGCACCCCGGCGAGGGCGCGGCGCAGGCGGACGACGTCGGGCACGGCGGATCACACCCTCGTGTAGCGGTGGAGGGTCACGGCGGAGGAGACGGCGGCGACCGCCACGGCCAGGCCCAGCAGCAGCGGGGCGATGGTGAGCACGTCGGCCGGGGTCACGTGCTCGACCCAGTCCACCGACGCGGCGAGCCAGTCGACGACGAGGTACTGCACGGCCGCCCAGAGCCCGACGACCGCCAGGACGGCCCCGAGCAGTGCCGCGATGGCGCCCTCGAGCATGAACGGCAGCTGGACGAACAGGGTCGAGGCACCCACGAGCCGCATGATCCCGGTCTCGCGCTGCCGGGACACCGCGGAGAGCCGGATCGTGGTGATGATCAGCAGCGCCGCAGCGACGAGCATGACGACGGCGAGACCGACGGCCACCAGCGAGGCACGGTTCAGCGCCAGGAACAGCGGGTCGAAGATCGCCCGCTGGTCCTCGACCACCTCGACGCCGTCCCGACCGGAGAGCACCTCGTCCACGACCTGGTACTGCTCGGGGTCGGCGAGCTGGAGGCGGAACGAGGCCTGCATGTCGTCCGCGGTGAGCTGGGTGCCCTGGTAGCCGTCGGGATACTGGGCGGAGAAGGCCTCGAAGGCGTCGGTCTTCGACTCGAAGTACACCGTGGACACGACGCCGTCGAGCTCGGTGCTGATCGTGCGCTCCAGGGTGCTGATCTGCTCGGGGCTGGCCTCGCCCTCGGCGCACGTCGGCTCGGTGGAACCCTCGGGGCAGAGGAAGACCGAGACCTCGACGAGGTCGTACCAGTCACCCTTGAGCTTGTCGATCTGCACCTGCAGCAGCGCGGCGGCTCCGACGAACGTCAGGGAGACGAACGTCACCAGCACCACCGAGACCACCATCGTGGCGTTGCGGCGCAGACCACCCAGGACCTCGCCGAAGACGAACTGCAGGCGCACCGCTCAGGCCTCCTCGGCCCGGGACGCCCCCGACATCGCCCGGACCTCCTCGTCGTCGGTCTCCGCCGGCGGCGGGTCGACCCCCCGGGCCGCGGCCTGGTCGGCCGCACGTTCCGCGGCGACGTCACCGGGCTCGGGGCGCACCGAGATGCGGCGGGCGGGCACCCCCCGCCCGGGGGCGTCCAGGACGGCGACGGGACCGACCTGCGGCAGGATCTCCTCGCGGCGGCCGTAGACGGCGTCCTTCTCGTCGCGCACGACGTGCCCGGTGGAGAGCTCGACGACCCGGCGGCGCATCTCGTTGACGATCTCGTCGTCGTGGGTCGCCATCACCACGGTGGTCCCGGTGCGGTTGATCCGGTCCAGCAGCCGCATGATGCCCTGGGAGGTCGTCGGGTCGAGGTTGCCGGTGGGCTCGTCGGCGAGCAGGATCTTGGGGCGGTTGACGAAGGCGCGGGCGATCGCGACGCGCTGCTGCTCCCCGCCGGACAGCTCGTGCGGCCGCCGCTTCTCCTTGCCGTCGAGCCCCACCCACTCCAGCACCTCCGGCACGGTCGTGCGGATGTGGTGGCGTGGGCGCCCGATGACCTGCAGCGCGAAGGCGACGTTCTCGTAGACGGTCTTGTTCGGCAGCAGCCGGAAGTCCTGGAAGACCATGCCGATGCCGCGACGCAGACCGGGCACCCGCCAGGGCGAGAGCCGGGTCAGGTCGCGCCCGGCGACGTACACCCGTCCGCCGGTGGGGCGCTCCTCGCGCAGCACGAGCCGCAGGAAGGTGGACTTGCCGGAGCCGGACGCGCCGACGAGGAACACGAACTCGCCCCGCTCGACGTCGACGGAGACGTCGTCGAGCGCGGGTCGCGCCCCCCGCGCATAGACCTTCGAGACGTTCTCGAACCGGATCACGGCGTACCTCCCACCGGGTGGATGCCTGCCAGGCGCAGGCGTTCACCCGATCCGAGAGTCGCACGCGAGATCCTGCCCCCGACGGCAGACACGCGGCGTGTCGCGGGCACCGGTCCGTTGCTGGCCGCAATCGTCCGGGATTGTCCGGTGGGCCGGGCCGGCACACCTCGTGCCGGGTCAGGGCGGAACGCGCCGAGTCAGGCCCGACCGTGGCGAGTCAGGGCGGAACGCGCCGAGTCAGGGCCGGGCCGGACGGACCTCAGTTCTCCGACTGGTTGCGGCGCCAGCGGATGCCGGCCTCGATGAACTCGTCGATCGCGCCGTCGAACACGGCCTGGGTGTTGCCGGCCTCGTGCTCGGTGCGCAGGTCCTTGACCATCTGGTACGGGTGCAGGACGTAGGAGCGCATCTGGTCGCCCCAGCTCGCCTTGATGTCGCCGGCGAGCTCCTTCTTCTTCGCGGCCTCCTCCTGCTGACGGAGCAGCAGCAGGCGGGACTGCATGACGCGCAGCGCCGCGGCGCGGTTCTGGATCTGCGACTTCTCGTTCTGCATCGACACGACGGTGCCGGTCGGGATGTGCGTCATGCGCACGGCGGAGTCGGTGGTGTTCACCGACTGGCCGCCTGGCCCGGAGGACCGGAACACGTCGATCTTCAGCTCGTTCTCGGGGATCTCGATGTGGTCCGTCTGCTCGATGAGCGGGATGACCTCGACCGCGGCGAACGACGTCTGGCGCCGCCCCTGGTTGTCGAAGGGCGAGATGCGCACCAGGCGGTGGGTGCCGGCCTCGACCGACAGGTTCCCGAACGCGTAGGGGACGTTGACCTCGAAGGTGGCGGACTTCAGGCCCGCCTCCTCGGCGTAGGAGGTGTCCATGACCTTGGCCGGGTAGCCGTGGCGCTCGGCCCAGCGCAGGTACATGCGCATGAGCATCTCGGCGAAGTCCGCGGCGTCGACGCCACCGGCGCCCGCGCGGATCGTCACGACGGCCTCGCGGGCGTCGTACTCGCCGCTGAGCAGGGTACGGACCTCGAGCGAGTCGAGCTCCTTGCGCAGCGCGGTGATCTCGGACTCCGCCTCGGTCAGGGAGTCGGGGTCGTCCATCTCGTGGCCGAGCTCGACCAGGGTCTCGACGTCGTCGATCCGCTGGGACAGCCGCTTGACCCGCTCCAGCTCGTCCTGCGCGTGCGAGAGCGCGGACGTGACCCGCTGCGCGTTCTCCTGGTCGTCCCAGAGGTCGGGAGCGGCCGCCTGCTCGGAGAGCTCGGCGATCTTCGCCTCCAGGGCAGAGGGGTCGCTCACCGACTCGATGGACTCGAGGGTGGAGCGGAGCCCCTTGATCTCGGCGGGGAAGTCGATAGTGGCCACGAGGAACCAGCCTACCTTTCGCTCACGACTCCCCCGGCACCGGCTGACCGAACATCTCGGCCGTGGTCCGGGCGCTCGGTCGGCCGGCGTCGACGTCGGCCCCGGCCTCGACGAGGACGTCGATCACGTGGGGGTCGCCCTTGAACACGGCTCCGGCGAGCGGCGACTGGCCCCGCTCGTTGAGCCGGTTCACGTCCGCCCCGCGCCGGGCCAGACCGCGGACGAGGTCGGCGTGCCCGTGGTACGCCGCCAGCATGAGCAGGGTGTTGCCGTGGGCGTCCGCGTGGTCCACCGGCACGCCGGCGTCGACGAACTCCAGCAGGAGGTCGGCGCCGGCCCGGGCCAGCTCGAACATCTGGTTCAGATCGACGGGGAGCTTGTCGTCGGCCATACCTCGAGCCTAGTGGACCGGGCCGGGCCGACGGCGCCCCGCCGGCCCGGCCCGACGGCTCAAGCGGCCGCCACCTCCTCGCCGGGACCGAACACCTCGTGGTGGATGCGGTCCGCCGGGACGCCCCTGCGCAGGAGCTCGCCACGGACGAGACTCATGAAGGGCAGCGGGCCGCAGACGTAGACGTCCGCGTCGGCCGGCAGGTCGACGCCGTCGAGGTCGAGGTAGCCGGGGCGCAGGCCGTCGCCGACGGGCCGGGCGCCGAGGTCCTCGTACCACCGGTGCAGCGTCGCCGAGGGAATCTGGTCGACCAGCCCGGCCAGCTCGGCCCGGTGCGCGTGGCGCGCCGGGGACCGGTCGGCGTGCAGCACCGTCACGGGGCGGTCGGTGCCGGTGCGGCGCAGGTGGTGCAGGAACCCGATCATCGGCGTGATGCCGATCCCGGCGGACACGAGGACCAGCGGCCGCGTGCTCTCGGTGAGCCGGAGCTCGCCGAAGGGCATCGAGACCTCGAGCACGTCCCCTTCGAAGACCGTGGCGTGCAGATGGTTCGACACCTCCCCGGCCGGCGCGATCCGGTCGCCGTCGTGCGACGCGGGGATCGCCTTCACCGAGACGCTCCACGCGCCCGTGTCCGCCGCGCCGGTCAGGCTGTACTGCCGGATCTGCCGCGCGCCGTCGGGCAGGCGGACGGCGACCGACAGGTACTGGCCGGGCCGGCCGGCGGGCAGGGCGGCACCGTCGGGATCGGCGAGCTCCAGCGAGATGGTGTCGGGCGACTCCTGGACCCGACGCCGCACCCGGACCGAGCGCCAGACGTCACCGGTGGCGACACCCGCCTCGTCGTAGAGCCCCTGCTCGATCTGGATGAGCGCCTCGGCCATGTGCCAGTAGACCTCGTCCCACGCCGCGGCCACCTCCGGGGTGACGGCGTCGCCGAGCACCTCCGCGATCGCCTCGAACAGGTGGTCGTGCACGATCTGGTACTGCTCCGGGAGGATCCCGAGCGAGGCGTGCTTGTGGGCGATGCGCGCGAGCACCGACCTCGGGTCCGGCCCGTCCTCGTCGACGAGGAGCGTGGCGTACCCGGCGATCGAGGCCGCGAGCGCCCGCTGCTGGTCGCCCTGCGCCTGGTTGCCCCGGTTGAACAGGTCGCGTTCGAGCTCGGGGTGCGCGGCGAACATCTTGCGGTAGAACAGCGGCGTGATGTCGCCGATCGCGGCCCCGACCACGGGAAGCGTGGCACGGACGACGGCGGTGGACTCGGCAGTGAGCATCGGGAGGGATCCTTCCTCGGGTACCTGCAGGGTGGCGGGCGACGTCACGGCGTCGACCCGGCGGGCGGTCCGGCTCCGAGGGTGAGGAGGACGGACCGGGTCGGTGGGGCGGCCATGTCGGCGATCGTCAGGGGGTCGAGGACGGCGAAGAAGGCCTCGCGCGCGCGGGCGAGCGCCCCGCGCAGCCGGCAGCCGTTGCGCAGGGGGCACGGGTTCGCCCCCTCGCAGTCGACCACCTCCCCGTCGCCCTCGAGGTCCCGCGCGATGCGACCGATCGACAGGCGCTCGGCGCCGTCGGCCAGACGCAGCCCGCCGGCGCGACCGCGGCGCGCCTCGATGACGCCGAGGCGGGCGAGCCGGGTGACGACCTTGGCGGCGTGGCTGGCCGGCACGTGCAGCTCCTCGGCGAGCACGCCGGTGGTGGCGTGCTCGGCCTCGCCGAGCACGGAGAGCCTCATGACGATCCGGAGGCCCAGGTCGGTGAACGCCGTGAGCTGCATGTCCGGCACCGTATCTAAAGACGCATCTCAGATTCGCCTTTTGGCCGTGTGCATCACGTCACAGGCTGCGGAGGCCGTCCCGGACTACATCCACCGGCCGCGCTTGAACACCACGAACAGGACGACGGAGAACGCCACCATCAGGGTGACCGCCATCGGGTACCCGAACACCCAGTGCAGCTCGGGCATCACGTCGAAGTTCATGCCGTAGACGGCGGCGACGAGGGTGGGCGCGAAGAGGATCGCCGCCCAGCCGGAGATCTTCTTCATGTCCTCGTTCTGCCGGTGCGCCACCAGCGTCGCGTTGACGTCGAGGATCTGCCCCAGCGCCTCGCGGTACTCCGCCACCCGCGCGGTGGCGCGGGTGAGGTGGTCCGAGACGTCCTGCAGGTAGGTCTGGAGCTCGGTCGCGATGGCGGGCTCGGCGGACCCCGCGCGCAGCGCCTCGACGACCTCCGTCATCGACGAGGTCGCGTGCTGCATGTCGATGACCTCCTGGCTGAGCCGGTAGATGCGCTCGGCCACCGCGGCGTCGCCGCTGAACACCTGGCGCTCGATCTGCTCCTTGTCGATGGCCACGCCCTGCAGCACGGGGGTGTAGCCGTCGACGATGGCGTCGAGGAACCGGTAGACGACCGCCTCCGGACCGAGCCGCAGCAGGTCCTCGCCCGGGAGCAGCGCACGGGCCTCCTCCTCGGACCCGAACGTCGACTCGTCGAGGCGCTCGGCCGGCGTGCCGTCGATCCACCGTCCGTCCTGGCAGAGCACGGCGACGGCACCCGGGCGCACCAGCACGTGGAACTCGGCGAGGACGACGTCCTCCTCCGCGTCGACGTACCAGGCGGAGCGCACCACGAGGAACAGCAGGTCGCCGTAGCGTTCGACCTTGGGTCGCTGGCGGGCGTGCAGGAGGTCCTCGACCACCAGCGGGTGCAGCTCCCAGGCCTCGGCGAGCTCGTGGATCGCGGCCGTCGTCGGCCGCGGGTAGAGCGACATGGTCATGCGGTCGGAGGCACCGTCGGCGAACCGCAGCCCGTCGGCCACGCTCGCACCCTCGGGGGCCGGGCTCGGGCGTCCGTCCTCGACGTAGCGGGTCAGGCGCGGGACCTCGGCCACGGCGGGCGTCGCCGCGACGCCCGACCGCCGGCGCAGCCTGTCCCTGCGGCGCGACGGCGGGTCCGCCTTCTCCCCTTCAGCCATGCAGCCACCCCTCTCCTCGACCGTGAGCATACGCACGAGATGTCGTCCCAGCAGGGGCGGCACCGGCGTGGGCGCCGCGACGAAGTCGCCTGGACCTGGTGGGGTGTGCGGATGCGTCGCACACTCCTCGGCCTGGCTGCCGCCTTCCTCGTCGCCCTCGTCCTCGTCCAGGTCACCGGCAGCGGTGGGGACCTCGACCTGGACTCCGTCGCCGACGACGCCAGGGCCGTCATCGGCGACGCCGCCGAGGACGTCGCCTCGCTCGACGACGGGTCGGGGGACGGTGGTTCCGGGGACGGTGGTTCCGGTGGCTCGGGGGCGAGTCCCGACGGGTCGGTGGACGTCACCAAGGTCACCCGGCAGCTCGACGGGCTCACCGTCAAGGGCAGGGCCCCGCAGACCGGCTACGACCGCGACGAGTTCGACCACTGGACCGACCCGGACGGCAACGGCTGCGACGCCCGCAACGACATGCTCGCCCGCGACCTGAGCGACGAGAAGGTGGATGACGACGGCTGCACCGTCCTGTCCGGGACCTACGACGTCGAGCCGTACACCGGCGAGAAGAACCGCGCCTTCGAGCGCGGCAGCGACGACCTGGCCGTCTCCCTGGACGCCGAGCACGTCGTCGCCCTGCAGAACGCGTGGATCTCCGGCGCCCACGACTGGAACGACAACCGCCGCGAGAAGTTCGCCAACGACCCGGCGAACCTGCTCATGGTCGACCCCGGCGAGAACCGCACCAAGGGAGCCGCGAACGCCGCCGAGTGGCTGCCGCCGAACAAGGCGTTCCGCTGCGAGTACGTCGCCACCCAGATCGAGGTCAAGGCCGCGTACGAGCTCGCGATCACCCAGCCCGAGAAGGACGCGATGAACCGGGTTCTCGAATCCTGCTGACGATCTGCCGCCGCGCCGTGCGACCGCGGGCGTTCGGAGCAGACTGGACACCGTGGGCGAGAACGACAGCGAACAGGACGCCCCGCGGCGGGGACGACGCCGTGCACTGACGGCGGCGCTCGCGGCGCCGGTCGTGGCAGGTCTCGCCGCCGGCGCGGCGGTGCTCGTCACCGGTGCGCACCGACGGCTCGGCGCCACCGAGCCCGAGACGCGCGCCTGGTTGCCCGGCGACGAGCTGATGACCGGTGGCGTCGTGCAGGCCGACCGGGCCTGCACCATCGCGGCCACGCCCGCGGAGGTCTGGCCCTGGGTCGCCCAGATCGGGCAGGACAAGGCCGGCTTCTACTCGTTCGAGGCGCTGGAGAACCTCGTCGGGTGCCAGATCACCGGTGCCACGACCATCCACCCCGAGTGGCAGGACGTCCACCCCGGCGACGCCTTCCGGCTGCACCCGGACGTCGCGCTGCGGGTGGCCGAGGTGAAGCCCGGCAGCGACCTCGTCGTGACGTCCCAGGGCGCCGAGGGCGCGCCCGAGGGCCACGACTTCACGTGGGCCTTCCACCTGGAACCGGTGCACGTGGGCCCGGCGCCGGCGACGCGGCTGCACATGCGCGAGCGGTACGAGTCGGAGCGGCCGGTCGACCGGGCCGTCTCCGAGGTGCTCAGCACCGTCAGCGCGGTGATGAGCTGGCGCATGATGCACCGGCTCACCGAGCTGGCGACCGCTCCGCCGCGGTCCGGCTGAGCCGCCTTCCACGACACGAGCAGGATGCCTCGTCGACGAGCCAACGGTGACAGCGAGGAGGGTGATCGGTATGAAGGAGACCGAGGTCGAGCGACGGTTCGCCGACCATCTCACCGCTCAGGGCTGGAAGGTCACGCTGGACGACCCGGGCTATGTCGACGTCATCGCGAAGCGCCCCGAGGAGAGGACGCTCGTCGCGGAGACAACAGGTCACACCAGCAGTCCCGGACTCGACGTTGACACGATGTTCGGGCAGCTGCTCCGGCGCATGACGGACCTGAGCGGTGCGACGCGCTACGCCGTCGTCGTCCCGGAGGACGTGGTGCCAAAGGTGCGCCGCATCCCACCCGAGGTACTGCGGACGCTGCGGATCGAGGTGTGGTGCGTCCCCGCGTCGGGAGCACCCGAACGCATCGACGAATAGGTGCGTCGCAGCGGATCGTGGTCGTGGCCGGTACCCGGAGTGTGACGTCCGGGTACCGGCCACGCCGGTGTCAGGCAGGGGCGGTCGGTTCGGCCGTCACTGCGGGGCGGGCGGGACGAGGCAGGCCACGGGGTCCGACACGTTGCCGGAACCGTCGACGGCGGTGATCTGCGCGTCGCCCTGACCCTTCAGCGCCCAGTCGACGGCACCCGAGCCGGCCTTCTCGATGGGATCGGCCCCGTTGGCCTCGGTCCACTTGAGGTTGGTCGGGTTCGCGTAGGGGCCGAAGACGGTCCCGGTGCCGTCGTCGATGACGAAGACGTCGAGGGACTCAGCGCCCCAGACGTCGTCGGTCGCCGTGATCGTGTAGAACCCGTCCTGGTTCTGTCCCTGGCCGCCCTCGCCGGGGGCGGCGGGGATCTGTCCGCCCGAGTTGGGTCCGGGCTCGCACGTGGCCGTCGGCGGCGTCGTGTCCACCCACTCCTTGGTCACGTCCACCGTGGCGGAGTCACTGTTGACGGTGACCGTGGCCGAGATGGTGTCGGTGCCCAGGCTGTTCGGCTCGACCGGGACGCTGTAGGTGAAGGTCACCTCACCGTCGGCGTCGGTCTCGCACGAGGCGGGGGCGCACGTCCCGCTCGCCCCGGCGTTCTGCCCGGTCACGGCGAACTCGACCGGCCATCCCGCCAGCTTCCCGGCGGGCCCGTCCACGGTGGCGGTGACGGTGTGCTCGTTGTCCGACCCGAGCTCGTTGGTGGCGGTCTCGGGAGTCAGGGAGAACGCGTACACGTCATAGGTCTCGCACTGCGTGACCGTCTGCTCCGAGCTCGCATCGCTCTTCGGCCCCGTGCCGGTCGCGGACGCGCACACCTCGTGCGCACCCGGCGCCTGGTCGGCCGCGGTGGCCGTGAAGTCCGTGCTGCCCGGGCCGTCGAACGGGGGCGTCTGCGTGAGCGTGTCGAAGGACGTGCTCACCGTGTCGACCTCGAGGGCGACGTCCGTCATCGCGGTGTCGGTGACGTTCTGGACGATGTCGGGCAGCGTGGCCGGGTTCGGCACGTTGGTGCAGGTGCCGCCGGTCGCGTCGGCCATCGCCTGGAGCGTGCCGTCCGATCCGCCGGCGCAGCTCGCACCGCTACCGACGGCGAACGAGTAGATCGTGGCACCCGCGGAGTCCAGCGCGGCAACTGCCGCATTGAAGTTGCCGCCGCCCAGGTTGGATTCGCCGTCGGACAGGAAGACGACGTTCTTGGACGCGGCGGTGGACGCGGAGACGCTGGTGCCCGCCGCTGTCAGTCCGGCGCTGAAGTTCGTGTCGTTGGGGTTGACCGCGCGCGGGGTGTAGAGGTTGACGCCTCCGATCACGATCGAGCCGATGACGACGTCGACTCCCGGGTCGTCCGGAGCCACGATCGGCTGGTTGCCGGCGGCGCCACTCATGTCCGCGGACGCGCCGCCGCGCCCGAACACGCTGACGCCGACGTCCTTGCCGGACCCGTCGGCGACCACCGCATTGTTGAGGTTGGTGACGGCCTGCTTCTCGCAGTCCAGCACGGTGCCGCCGACCGATCCACAGCCGGCGCCGGTGCTGCCGCTGACGTCGACAACATAGGTCCAGTGCACGTTCGGCTCGCCCTCGCCGATCGAGGCACTGCCTTCGACGGGGACGTCGACGGTCGTCGACCCCGTCGGGACCAGGAACGTGTCCCCCGTGGTCGGGGTACTGACCGTCACCGACAGGTCAGCCCCGTTGGCCAGCGTCGTCGAGTCGGTCCCCGCCACCGCGTAGCCGGCCATCATCACCCCCGCTGCAGCCATTCCGAGAACGGCCCCTGCACGCATCGACCGCTTCATGGGTCGGCCCTCCCTTTGAGGTCTTGAAGGCGACCCTGCGGTCGCCCACCAACCTTGCGACCATGACCTACACGCGCCTACGAGAGCGTCACGACAACGTCACCAGCGCGTCACGCACGCGACTCTCAGGCGGGGAACACGCCGCTGGAGAGGTACCGGTCGCCGCGGTCGCAGACCACGAAGACGATCGTCGCCCCCTCGACCTCCTCGGCCACCTGCAGGGCGGTCCAGCACGCACCGGCCGCGGAGACACCGCCGAAGATGCCCTCCTCGCGGGCCAGCCGGCGGGCCATCTCCTCGGCATCGGTCTGGCTGACCTCCACCGTCCGGTCCACCGCCGACGGGTCGAAGATCCTCGGCACGTACTCCGGCGGCCAGGCGCGGATCCCGGGGATCCTCGAGCCCTCCGCGGGCTGCGCCCCGACGATCTGGACATCGGGGTTGCGGGACTTGAGGAACCGCGAGACCCCGGTGATCGTGCCGGTGGTGCCCATCGCGGACACGAAGTGCGTGATCCGTCCCTCGGTCTGGCGCCACAGCTCCGGGCCCGTGCCGACCTCGTGGGCACGCGGGTTGTCCGGGTTGCCGAACTGGTCCAGGACCCGACCGCGGCCTTCCCGCTCCATCCGCGTCACGACGTCGCGGGCCTCTTCCATGCCGCCCCCTGCCGGGGTGAGAACCAGGTCGGCTCCGTACGCCTTCATCGTCTGGATCCGCTCGGTGGAGGCGTCCTCGGGCATGACGAGGACCAGGGGGTAACCGCTGATCGCCGCCGCCATCGCCAAGGCGATCCCGGTGTTGCCGGACGTGGCTTCCAGCAGGGTGTCGCCCGGGGAAATCTCCCCTCGCTCCTCGGCACCCCGGATCATGCTGATCGCCGGCCGGTCCTTCACCGAGCCGGCCGGGTTGTTCCCCTCGAGCTTGGCGAGCAGCACGTTGCCGCGGCGTTCGTTCTCCGGCCCCGGCAGGCGCTGCAGACGCACCAGCGGGGTGTCGCCGATGACGTCCTCCATCGTGGGGTATGACGCTGCGTTGCTCACCCGCCGGAGTCTACGGCGGGGGTCGCCACGAGGGGTCTGCCGCCCCGGTGGCCGGCGGCAGCCCGGCAGCGAGATCCGGCCTCGTGACCAGCACCTGGACCTACGCGCCGACGCGCACCACGAGCTCGTAGACGTCGATCAGCTCGCCGTCCACCGTCAGCTCGAGCATCAGCGGACTCTCCCCCGGCGCCGTACCGGTGATGGTGAACCGCCAGGCCGGCAGGAACGAGTGCCGCACCTCCGGGTCGACCTCGCTGAAGTCACCCGACGAGCGGGCCGGGCCCAGGTCGACCGGGCCGTCCACCGTGACCACGGCGCCGTCGTGCTCGGCGACCTGCCACGCAGTGTCCGGGTGCAGGGCGTTCGCGGGCAGGACCAGCTCGGCCTCCTCCCCGACACCCAGGCTCACCTGCTCGCCGTGGTTCAGCGCCTGGAGGTACTGCGGCTGGTAGGAGAACAGCTCCCCGCCGCAGCGGTTGGCGACGGCGGCCGTCTCGGCCGCGCAGGCGTCGTCGACCACGTCGACCGTGTACTCCGCGACGTCGACGCGTTCGCCGTCCACGACGAGCTCAAAGCGCAGCGGCGTCCGGCCCACGTCCACCCCGACGAACCCGAAGACGGTCGTCGAGATGTGCGGGTCGCCGGGGCGGTCCGACCCGGGCGGCGGCACCTCGTGCTCGCTCGTGGTCAGGCGCAGCACCGCGTCGTCGGCCTCGACGAGCTCCCACGCCTGGTCGGGGTGGAGGTTGTTGCCGTCGAGGCCGACCCACAGCTCTTCCTCCGGCTCGATCGCAACGAGCCACCCGTCGTCCCAGGCGGACAGGTCGAGGGGCAGGTCGCGGTAGTCGGCCCCGAGGCAGCCCGCGACCAGCAGGGCCGACGCGGCCGACAGCGCCAGGCCGGCAAGTCGTCCACGGGATCGGGCCACGCCCCCATCACCCCATCTGTCACGATGCGAGGGACGCCTTTGTCCCCCCTGGCACGTCAGCGTCGAACGTGCACGGTCGCCGTGTGACCCATCGTCGATGACAAAGAGGACCGAGGCGCGTTCAGCGGGGAGAAATCACCCTCATCACCCGGTGGCTCCCGGGGTGCCGGGGGGGTGCGGCAGGCGAGACATTGCGTGAACCGGGTAGGCCTCTGACGCGGCCGGACCCCACCGTGCGGCGACGTTGCACGCCAGTCGTCCCGGCAGATCATCGGGACCCGATGCCGGCGAACGGCTCGGCACGCCCGTCCGCCCAGACCACCAGCCCCGTCTCCCCCGGCCGCGTCCGCAGCCAGTCGCGGCCGTCGGCACCAAGCGCGAAGGCACTCGTGGCGTCGATGTCCGCCCATGTCAGGCTCGGCCCGACGACGGTCACGGACGCGAGCGCCGTCGGCGTCCGCCCGGAGCGCGCATCCACGACGTGGTCACCCCGGTGCGCGAGCCCGGAGGTCGCCACGGCGCCGTCCCGCACCGGCACGACGGCGAGGAGCCGCGCCGGGGCGTGCGGGTCCTCGATCCCGACCCGCCAGGGCTCGGCGTCGTCGTCGGCCACGTGGCAGACCATGTCGCCACCGGCTGAGAGGCAGTAGTCGGTTCCCTCGAGGTCGCGCAGGTGCCGGGCCGCGCGCTCGATCGCCCAGCCCTTGACGACGCCGCTCGGGTCGAAGGTCTCGGTGCCGTCCGGGTGCCGCTGCACGACGTCGAAGGCGCCGTCGGACGCCCGGCGGGCCTCCTCCCCCAGCGCCAGCACCTCGCGCACCTCGTCGGGCAGGGCGTCGACGCCGATCTCGCCGCGCGCCAGCCGGCTGATCACCGAGTCGGGCCGGTAGGTGCTGAAGGTGACGTCCACGTGCTGCAGCTCGACGACCACCCGGTCCCAGGCCCGGTCCGCGGCGGGCCCCTCGGCGTGGCGGCCCCGCAGCGCCACGCTGACGGGCATCCCCATGACGTGCACCACCCGGCGACGGACCGCCGGCTGGGTGGTCGCCATGCCGCTCACAGCCCCGCCTGGTCGAGCGCGCTCTGCAGCGACTGCGTGTACCCCGTGCTCGTCACGGTGGCGCCGCTGACCATGTCGATCGAGGCGCTCTGGGCGTCGAGCGTCTCCTGGACGAGCACCGGCAGCGCGTACCCGTTGATCTGCCGGTCCTTGCCGTTGTCGTCCGGGTACACAGGGACGTCGACGGCCGTGATCTCCCCGTTCTCGACGGTGATCTCCACCTGCAGCGGGCCCCACCGGGTCTGGACGACGTCGCCGGACGCCGTCGTGCTCGCCGTCCCGGAGGAGGACGACCCCGAGGAGCCGGAGCTGCCGGAGCCGGACGATCCCCCGTTGCCGTTCGAGGACCCGGACCCGTTCGAGGTGTCGGTCGAGCCGGAGCCGGGAGACCCGCCCCCGTCACCGGTGGTGCTGCTGGTCGACCCGGGGCTGCTCGTCGACCCCGACGTCCCGGTCGCCGCCTGCACCACCGACGTCGAGGTGCTCAGCGCGTCAGGGTCGGTCGAGGTGCGGTAGCCCAGCAGCAGGACCAGGACGGTGACCGTCGACAGCACCCAGAGGACGATCTTCTTCATCTCGCGTCACCATCCGAAGTCTTCGCTGTGGATCTGCGCGGCGGGGACGCCGGCAGCGAGGGCGGCCTCGCGGACGCTCTGCGTCCACGCGGGCGGCCCGCAGACGTACACGTCGCGCTCGGCGACGTCGGGCACCCAGCCGCGCAGGACCCGCTCGTCGTCGTCCCCGTCGAACCCGGGCCCGACCCACGAGCCGTCGGCCCGGCGTCGTCCGGGCAGCCGCACCACCCCCAGGCCCCGGGTGGCGGCGAGGTGGTCGAGCTCGGCCGCGAACAGCGGGTGCTCGCGGTACCGCTCGATGAGCACGGCCTCCCCGGGTGCGTAGTCCAGGCCCTCGGCCAGCGCGCGCAGCGGTGCGAGCCCGGAGCCCGCACCGATCAGCAGCACCTTGCGCCGGGTGCGCGCGCGGCGGGTGAGGCGGCCGTAGGCTCCCTCGACGACGACGCGGGTGCCCGGCTGCAGGTCGGCGGCCGCGGTGCTGGCCGGGCCGACGGCGGCGACCGTCACGCGGGCGGAGCGGGACGTCGGGGCGCTGGAGACCGAGTACGGCTTGCCCCGGGTCCAGCCCTGCCGGCCCAGGAACCGCCAGACCAGGAACTGCCCGGGCTCGACCAGTCGGTGCAGGCGCCGGCCCGTCAGGTGCACGGACACCACGCCGGGCGCCTCCGGCACGACGCCGGTGACCTGGATCTGGTGACGCCAGGTGCGCCAGGCCGGCAGCGCGACCCGCCACACGAGGACGGCGGCGAAGACCAACGCCCACACCGTCCACCACACGGCCGTGACGGCGGGGCGGGCCAGGAACTGCTGACCGGTCCAGAGTTGGTGCGGCAGGGCGAGCGCCGCCCCGAGATACCCGTACAGGTGCAGCAGGTGCCACGACTCGTAGCGCAGCCGGCGTCGGGCGGCCCGCACGCTGGTGACCACGACCAGCACCAGCGCCACGGTCGCGCCGACGGCCAGCAGCATGCCCGGGTACTGCCACATCAGCTCCCAGAACGTCGCGGGCCACGCAGTGATGCTCCCGGCGGCGTACCCCCAGGTGATGAGGACGAGGTGGGCGACGAGCAGGTTGAACGACCACAGGCCGACCAGCCGGTGGATGCTCACGAGCCGGTCGCGCCCGAATGCCGCCTCCAGCGCGGGCACCCGGGCCATGAGCAGCACCTGGGCGAGCAGCAGCGCCGCCGACGCCAGTCCCGTGATCTGCCCGAGCGAGGTCAACGCGGTGTCCCAGGCCGTGAGAGCCTGCAGACCGCCGTCGGCGGCCCACATCCAGTCGACACCGAGCAGCGCGAGCCACAGCGCTGCGACGGCGACGTACCGGACGGCCGCGTCCCGCCGGACGCGGGACCGCGCAGGGTGCCGGTCCGCCACGAACGGGACGGAAGGGCCGGGGTGGCTCGTCGTCGCTGTCATAGGTCCACAGTGCGCGGCCTACCCGGGGAGAGCCTGCGACGAACCTACGAATTGCCTGGGGATCGCGGCGTCGGACGCCGGCGAACGACAGAACCTGCTCAACCTGCCCGTGCCGTTGCCGTGGCAGTCACGGTGATGCCCCCACCGAAGGCGTCGGTGAACCAACGAATCAACGGCGGGTGGGAGGTGGCGATCAGGTTCACGCGGGCGCTGCGGCCGTCCGGCGTGGCGGCCTCCTGCACCCTCACGCCGCGCAGTCCTGGGGCCGAGGATGCCGGTTGCACGGCCAGGTGCTCGGCCACGGCGGTGCGCACGCCGTCGTCCGTCAAGGTCAGCACGCCCGACCCGTCCGGGGCCATCGCCTCCCCGTAGTACGTCTCCCGGGTCATCGAGTCGGCACCGGCCACCGCCAACGAGTCCGCCAGGTCGAACAGGTGCTTGCGGTCCAGGTGCACGGACGCGGCCGAGGCCACCATGCCGACCAGCATCAGCCCCACCGCGACGAAGCCCGCGGTGAGCAGCATGATCCGCCCTTCCTCGCGTGCCGCCGTCACGGCCGGGTCCCGACGTGCTCCTCGACCGGTGCGACGTGGGCCGCCTCGACCGGGATGCTCAGCGGCACCCAGTCCTGCAGCGCGGGCGGCGCCAACGGCAGCGGCACCTCGACACGGACCCGCACGCCGACCGTCGCCCCCGGTGTCAGGCACGGGTTCGCCGAGCACTCGAGCTCCAGGACATCGGCGCCGTCGACGACGAAGCCCTGATCTGCCAGAGCCACCTCCGTCGCCGCCCGAGCACGTGCGGCACCGGTCGCCGACGACTCGGCGGTCACCACCGCCCGCGCGGCGTCCCGGGCCGCGCCCTCGACGGCGAACCCCGCGGCGTGGATCTGGCCGACGGTGACGACCAGGTACACGAGCGGGACGAGCAGCAGCACACCCACTCCCAGGAACTCGACCACGGCGGCACCTTCCTCCCCAGATCCGGTCGGTGACGACTCGGGGTCGTCGGGGCCGTCTGGACGCCCGGTCATGCCGACTCGTCCACGGCATGCCCCTCGACGGTCATCGCACCTGACGGGCCGAGCAGACCCACCACGGGCAGCGGCGCGGTGACCGTGACGCGGACGAGGTCCAGTCCACCGCGCCTCGTCGTGCCGACCACGACGTCGCCCGCGTACCGCTCGCTCAGCGCCGACGCGAGCAGGTCCCGGGTCCGCTGGGCACCGGCACCGAGGTCGTGGTCGGTCCGCGCCGCCAGCCGTGCGCCTTCAGCCGCCGCATCGATCGCGACGGCCCGGACGTGCAACGCGAGCGCGACCTGCACGACGCCGAGGAAGAGCGCCACGAGCAGCGCCGAGACGAGGGCGAACTCCGCCACCGCCGAGCCGCGCTCACCGTCGGACCGGCCGGCCGCCGAGCCATCGGCTCGTGCCCATGACCCGGACGTCACAGACCCGTGACGCTCTCGATCGCCTGGGTGAAGGCGTCCTCGAGCAGCGGACCCGCCAGTGCCCAGAGCGCGACGACCAGACCTGCCGTCATGAGCGTGACGAGAACCCAGCCGGGGACGTCGCCGCGTTCCGGGTCGTCGGCCTCGGGCAGGTGCCGGGAGCGCGTGCTGTCGGGCGGGTTGGTGGTCATGGAGCATCCTTTCGTCGAGGTCACAGACCGATCTGCAACGTGGCCAGGGAGGGGAAGACGGCGAAGACGACCGTGATCGGCAGGATGAGGAAGACCACCGGCACCATGGTGCCCGTCAGGCGGTGTTCCCTCCCATGACTTTCCGAATCGCGAGCTGAGCCGACCCGCCCGAGACTGTCCGAATGGACGACAAAATCCTCGTTCGGCTGCGTGGCGGTCCCTACGACCAGCAGACCTACTACGCGCCTAGCGTCTCGGGCCAGATCATCTACGAGGGCAAGCTCCGTAGGCCACCTGCGGTGTACCGGATCACCGACGAGCAGGTCGAGACCTCGAGGGGTACAGGCGTGATCGCCGAGTTTGTCGAAGGTTCGGACCAGCCTGGGTACTACGACACGCCGTGAGCGGGTGAAAGAGTCGTCACGCTGTCGGGGACTTGTGCCAGCCTTTGCGCTGGGACGTCAAGGACGAGCGAGAGGCGAGTCGGTACCGTGGAGGATGTCTTCAAGGCAACGGTGGAAGCGCGGTTGCCCAAGCAGTACAGCACTTGGGCGGCCTTCGACGTGGTCCAGCGGAAGATCATTGGGGCCCTGGACGACGTACCGGGTGACGTGAGGCCGGGCATGCTGAACGTCGTTGACTCGTCAGGGAGCGAGTTGCATCGAGGCAGCTTGCAAGAGGCCCGGGAAGCGGCCGAGGAGCACGAGTTCTATCCGGAGAGACTGAGCCAGGTAATCGAGGTCGTCGATACATCGGAAGGCATCCTGCCCATCCCGCAGGCTCGAGCCCAGGTGTTCTACTTCGAGATCTACAACGGTGACCGTCACCTACAAGTCACCGTCAGTGCGAGCAAGCGAGTCCTGTGTGCAGGTTTGGAGCGCGCTGCTCAGACTGCCTTCGAGAAGATTGAACTGGAGGCAGGCGTCGAGGAGAAGCAGCACCAGATCGGCGAAGGCGTCGAGGAACCGCAGGCAAGCGGTCATGTCCTGAGTGAAGCCGCGTCGCGCGAGGTCGAGTCAAAGTGGCTTGCCCGCACCTGGCGTGACCACACCGCAACGTTCGTCCTCACTGTCCTCGGAGGGGTGGCCGTGCTCGTGCTGGCTGCCTGGCTCGGCCTAGGGACGTGACGTGTTTAGCAAATGTCGGTGGCCCGTGTAAGGCTCAAGAGCAGGACCTAGTCGAAGGGACGGTTGTCGGATGCCGGGATATCGGAATGTTCCCCAGATCGTCAGCGAGCAGATCGCGAGCCTGACGATGGACACGTTCTACGTCGGTGCCACGAGGGCGTTCGGCACGGCTGACCTAGCTGCTGGTCGCCTGAAGCACCTCGGAATCGGCTGGGACGGCGGGCAGGTCCAGTTCGACTCTGCGATCGTGCCTCCTCCAAGTGTGGGTCGCTGGTCGAATTACAACGCGAACGGCCGGGAGGTCACGAGGAAAGACCTCCCTAAGCAGCCGAAGACCATGGGTGGCTGGTTAGCCCCCGACTTTGGCGACCCGAGCAAGGGCGAGCACATCGTTACTTGGACCAGGGATGTCTACCGAAAGGAAACCTGGCACGGACAGCAACTGCCGATACTGATCGACGTGCAGGACCCGATCGACGGCAAGGTGACGGTTGGGTTTCGCGTCGACCGCGTCTTCCAGAAGGACAACTACGAAGAGCGTGACCTATTGCTGGCCTGCTCACTCATCCGGGAGAACGCCGGGACGCACGCGTCAGTCGTGGCGACGGACGTGAGCGTTGCCAGTTGGCTAGATACGCAGTTTGTGGACTGGAAGATCCTGCCGGAGGGCGAGGCGACGTTTGAACGAGTCGTCGAACGGCTGGGCGTGAAGTCTTCCTCGCCGCGCGTCAGGGAGGCGAAGGGGCGATTCGAGGCGATCCGGAAGATGAACCCGGACAAGACGGTCGTTGGTGAAGGCGGGTTCTCTCGCTACTTCGGCTTCATGTTCCGCGAGGAGCTCGTCGCCCTCGAGTGCCTGAACTATGGCAACGCTCTCTACCTCATGTACGAGGATTGGGCGCAGCTCAGCAAGCGTCCACGAGTCGATCTGCTAGCTGACCCGGACGCTGAATACGACCGCGTCGTTCACCAGGGCGGCTGGGAGAAGCGACTCAAGCAACTGCTGAGGAGCCGCGGACACGAGCCTCGCTAGGGACTTGCTGCGAGGTTGAGAGAACCTCGCCAGGCCACCAAGACGTCGCGTTCCACGGAGGTCGCCTAGGTAATCATGCCTGGCGGCGACGAGTGGGATCAGTTCAAGGCCAAGTACAAGGCCGCGGTCAAGGACCTGGACGCGACCGGCGACGGCTCGGCCGCGGTGGTCGAGGCCAAGCAGGCCGACCGGCGCAGGGCCGCGCAGATCCTGCGCGACACCGGCGAGTACCCCACCGACCCGACGCCGAACTACGACGCGGTGGTGGCTCGCCGCAACGCTGCCCGGGCGTTCCTGGACACGGCCCAGGACCAGGCCAGCCTGATCTCGGCCGACTACCACCGCGAGTACCTGACGGTCGCGGCCGACCCGACCTGGCAGACCCAGCACGACCAGGCCCGCGCCAACGTGCACACGGCGGCCCAGGCCCTGATCGACGCGATCGTCCAGGCCGACGAGGTGGACGAGATGGCCACGTGGGCCACGACCGGTCAGCCCTTCAACTCTTATGGGAGCCCACCCTTTTCAACGCGATCAGCCGTCCGTAGGCTGACACCGCAGCGACTGGCAGGAGGCCCGGCACCCCAGGGTGCCGGGCCTTCTTGTGTCACTGAGGGGTGCGAGGTTGCTCCCAGCGGCTCGCACGGACCCTGGCCCGCGCAACGGGCCGGGTGCCTACCCGAACGCTCCTGACATCGCCATGCTGATGACAACCTGCGTTGCCGTGGCTACCGCAGCAGACACAGAGGAGGTCCCGGCCTTCTCCGCGATCTGCCGAAGTTTGCCCGCCTTCTTGACCACGTCGCCGGTGTCGGGCGTGCCCTTGGCAACCGCTTCTCGTAGCTCAGCGACGGCATCGATCAAGGCGGTCTGCTGGCTCGCCTCGACCTCGCCTGCCATCTCCTGAACCTTGTCCAAGAGCCTCACGACGTCGGCGACCGTCATACCCTCCGCAGTAGCAGAAGCCTCGGTTCCAACGGCGACCGGCCCGCTCGCCTGGTGAACGGTCGTCTGATACACGTCACGGGCCTGCCCAATCCGGTTGCTCACGGCAGCGTCTACCTCCTCTTTACCAGGGAGTTCAGCAAGGGGCGTGTCGGCCGTGAGGTCGGCTACCACGTCGACCAAGTGCGTCCGGATTTGACTGAGCACGCCTGCCAACGCCGACCCGGTCGTCGTGTACGAAAGATTGATTATGGACTGATACGGACCGAGTTCTGCGTTCCATAAGTCCTGAGCATGATGAAGTCCGGAGTTCGCGAAAGCCAGCGTTTCGCGCTGCGCCAGTTCTTCAAGTTCCGCTACGGGCTGCGTCAATTCGAGCTTCTCAGGCACCCACTCCCAGCACTTCTGCGGCATTTGAAGCCGGTCAATAATCTGCCCCTGCATCACGGTGGATCCGCTTTGTGACGACATCTTGATGGGAACGCCGATCTTTCGGTACGCAGGAATCTCATCGGCATCGTCGTAGCCGTCAAGCTCTCGCCGAGCCCAGCCTCGGAGCGCATCGGAACCGGTTTCGGCACCTAGCATCAGGCACTTGCGCAGCAATCCTGCGATTGGCTGAGACTCGTCGAGTACGTGATGACGGAGGGAATGAAGTAATGAGTCAGTCATCGTTTCAGCGTAGACCGCTGTCCGAAGCGACGCGCGCTGTGGCCTGTTCCACGATCCAGAGCACGCCGTCTTCTTCGACGTCGACGGCGACGACCCGCTGATCACTCGACCGACCCTCGGGCGGTGGAGTGCAGAGATGCGGAGGCGTCGGGTACCAGTCAGTCCAGCGCCGACGCGAGTTGGCCCGAAGAACCGCTCCTTGAGCGTTGCAGATCATGAAGCCAGGCTGGTGCCTTCCGATGTAGGCCGTGGTGCCCGCATGCTCAACACTGATCCACTCGTCATGGGTGTTGGCGGGCTGCCAGCCCTGGGGAACCTGCGAGAAAGTCAACTCAAGGTCATTGGCCCAGCCACCCAAGTTGGCCGGAAGCGCGATCTTGGCGCTACTTGGTCTGTCAGGTACGGGAGTCGGTGATTCCGACAAACAGGTCGCGGCATGTGTGATCCGAATCCGGATCACCAATTCGCCATCGCCAGTGCTCCGACCACTGAACGTAAGCGGCCAGCCTCTGCGGGGAGCCACAAGCAGCACCGAACTAGTTCTTCGGATATCATGCTTGCCATTCATTGGTTGAACACGGTAGTGCTGCTCACCGAGATAGCGACGATCGTGTCCATGCAGACTAATCTTCAAGCCGCCTATGTCAACGTTTATCAGATAGAACGAAGTTGCGTCAGCCCAGAAATACCACGCCGTGGACAACTGCCGACCATCGTTGCCCACGAACACATAGAACCTGAAACGCTTATTCGTCACTACTTCATCCTACAGATGGGACACACCGAACGAGCGACACTGCCGGGTGAATCTTGGACCAGAGTGAGGCAACTCGGCGGTTGACTACGGGGCGCCCGACACAGAGCGCAGTATCCTCGCCGTATGGCGTGCTTCAGCGGGGTCGAGTGGGGAACTGTCGGCGAGTGGGTCGGGGGCCTCGGAGCGCTGGTCCCTGGCGTGCTGTGGTTCTTCGAACGGCGGGATCGCAGAGCTGCAGAGGCGTCACTACGCAGGCAGCAGATTCAAGGGGTTCACTTCCGCGAGGTGACAGACGAACCGCAATCAAGGGCGCCGTCCCGTGCCAAACACTTCCGCGAGTGGATCATACGGAACGACTCATCTGCACCGCTGCGGTCGGCGTGGATCCTTGGGAAAACGGCCGTTGGAGCAGCCAACACACCCGCCGGGATGCCTACTCACCTTAAGGCAAGTTCTGACGGTTCGCTAGGGGTCAACGAGACCCGTAGATACACGTTTGATTCGCCCACAGGCGTCGAGGAGCTTCGCGTGTTCGTCATCGACGCTGCTGGAGTAATGTGGATGATGCTCCCGCCAGGCCATTTCGAGGAAGTCAAGGACTCGAAGGACGCGAAAAAGAAGAAGGCGTCCAAGTAGATCTAATACACCGTTTAGCGTGCAGCCTGGGTGGCGCCGGAGACCAGGATGTTGGCCCCCGCGCGGACGGCCGCGTCGAGGAAGGCGGCAGCGTGCGTCGTCAGGGAGCCGAGGCGGACGAGGTGGTCGAGGTGGTGGGCACGCACGACGTGCTTGCGGATGTTGACAGCCAGGTGCTCGCGGGTGACGTCCGGGATCACCACGTGCAGGCGCTCGCCGCCAGGCAGGGTGGCGTCGACGAACGGCGAGCTCAGGTCGAGCCGGCGCCCCGAGGACTTGAGCATCCGTTCGACGAGGTCCCGGACCTGCTGGCCCGTGAGCAGCGTCGTCGTCAGCTCGCTGACTCCGCGACGCGCGACGAACACCTGGGCCGGGTTGTTGATCCAGATCTCCTCGATCTCCGGATCGTCGAGGTAGGGCTGCAACGGACCGAACCCGCCGAAGGTGTCGATGAGCGCACGAGTGGTGGCAGCCGGGTCGACCAGCGGCGGAACGACCCCGAGGGTGGCCCGGTCCCCGTAGTCGGCCACGGCCTCCCCGACCAGGCGGTCGAGTCCGTGGCGATCGGTCACCGGGTCGATGCCACGGCGGCGCACGAGCTCGCGGACCTCGCCGGTCAGCAGGCTGCCCGCCTCGTCGTGGGTCAGAACGTCGGCGTCCACCCGTGGAACCTCTCCGTCGGGGTCAATCGGGCAAATCCACTCAAGCGCGACCGAGCGTAGCGAAGTTCCCGCCCGCTGCGCCTGGGGCCATCCACCCTGTGGACAACGCCGGTCAACGGATCGGTGGACAGAGCCGGCGCCCCCGGCTCCCAGGTTTCATCCGGAGTCGCGGGTCACGAGCGAGCTGAGCCGACGCTGACTAGCGTGGCTTCTTGTGGACGTGACCACGTTCGCGACGTTGCTGGCGGGGGTCGCGGCGATCGCCGCCCCCATCCTCGCGCTGCTCTCGAGGGCATGGTCCGGCGAGTTCTCCGCCCGGAAGCTCCACAGGCTGCAACGGCTCGCCACACTCCGCGGGACGTTGGCGGAGCAAGGTCAGGCCACCGGTGTGCTGGATCGTCGGATCGCCGAGGAGTTGCGACGAATCCAGACGGAGACGAACCTGGACCGCGACGAAGACCTCCGTCACGAACTCTGGCTGGACATGCCTGCCTGGAAGCGTGTGCTCTCCGGACTCCTCCTCGGGATCGGTGCGATCATCGTCCTTCTCGGGATCGGGCTCCTCGTCGACGGCCTCATCAGGATCACGACCGGCGCCGGGACCACGGCTGACGGCAGCCTGATCGCTCCTGGAGTCATCTGGGTCGCTTTCGGGCTCACTCTGATCGTCCCCACGAGGCGATGGCGGCGGCGCAGCCTGGTCCGACGGCTCAGGGAGAACGGCATGAACACCGCCGATGGGCGTGCGATGGACTGACGCCTCGCCGCAGGCGTCCGACGCGCGGCCGCGGCCGCTCACCACCACAGTTCTCTCGACCCGTCGGTAGTGTCGCCTGCATGACGTCCACACCTCGGTGGCGCCAGGTCGCCGCCGCCACCGGCCTGCTCTCCGACGACGGGACGATCGCCCAGACGATCTTCGCCGAGATGACGGTGCTGGCGAACCGCACCGGCGCGGTCAACCTCGGCCAGGGCTTCCCCGACGTCGACGGCCCGGACTACGTCAAGGAGGCCGCCAAGGCCGCCATCGACGCCGGCCGCAACCAGTACGCCCCCGGCGACGGCGTGCCCGAGCTCCGCCACGCCATCGCCGACCACCAGCGCCGCCGCTACGGCCTCGACGTCGACCCGGACACCGAGGTCCTGGCGACCACCGGGGCGACCGAGGCGCTCACGGCCGCGATCCTCGCCCTGACCGGGCCGGGCGACGAGGTCATCACCCTCGAGCCCTTCTACGACTCCCACGCCGCAGCGATCGCCATGGCCGGCGCCACCCACGTCCCCGTGCCGCTCACCGCCGACCTGCGCCTGGACGCCGACGCCCTGCGTGCCGCCGCGACCGAGCGCACGGCGATGATCCTGGTCAACACCCCGCACAACCCGACCGGCACCGTGCTCACCCGCGCCGAGCTGGAGCAGGTCGCCTCCCTTGCCCGCGAGCGCGACACCCTCGTGCTCACCGACGAGGTCTACGAGCACCTGGTGTTCGACGACGCCGTGCACGTCCCGATCGCCACGCTGCCAGGGATGGCCGAGCGGACGCTGACGGTGTCGAGCTCGGGCAAGACGTTCAGCCTCACCGGCTGGAAGGTCGGGTGGATGCACGGCCCCGCGGACCTCATCACGGCGGTGCGCACGCTCAAGCAGTTCATGACCTACACCTCGGGGTCGGCGTTCCAGCCGGCGATCGCCCTCGCGCTGGCCGACGAGGAGACCCCCCGCGCCCTGGCGGACTCCCTGGCGGAACGCCGTGACCTGCTCTGCGCGGGCCTCGAGCGGGCCGGGTTCGACGTTGTCGTCCCGCAGGGCACCTACTTCGTGGTGGCCGACGGCGCGCCGCTCGGCTTCACCAACGGCCACGACCTGTGCCTGCGGCTGCCCGAGCTGGTCGGGGTGGTCGGCGTGCCGGTCTCGGCGTTCTGCCGCCCCGGGTCGACGGCGGCGCAGACGATGCGCTCCCGGGTGCGGTTCACGTTCGTCAAGCAGCCCGAGGTGCTGCGCGACGGCATCGAGCGGCTGGCCGCGCTGACCCGCTGACCCGCGTCCTGACTCGCCGCGGATCGCCCTGACCCGCGGCACACGGTCCTGACTCGGCAGGGACCGACCCTGACCCCTGCCGAGGTCGTACCTTCCGTCACGTGGTCGTACCCGCGGGGTACGACCACGTGACGGAAGGTACGACCCGGGCGACGTGGCGACCTGAGCGACGCGGCGGGCTGGGACGGGACCGGGCGAAGCGGGGTCAGGCGCCGGCGACCAGCGAGACCGCGACGGCCACCATGATCACCGCGATGACGCCGTCGACCACCCGCCACGCCCCCGGCCGGCGCAGCACCGGTGCCAGCAGGCGGGCGCCGTAGCCCAGCGCGGTGAACCACACGATGCTGGAGAGCACGGCACCGGCGCTGAACAGCCAGCGGTCGTCGCCGTAGGTGGCGGCCACCGACCCCTGCAGCACCACGGTGTCCAGGTAGACGTGCGGGTTGAGCCAGGTCAGCGCGAGGGCCGTGAGCAGCACGGGGCGCAGGCGCCGCCCCTCGTCACCGGACGCGCCGTCGGTGGCAACGCGCAGTCCCTCCTCGCCGCGCAGCGCCCGCCGGGCGGCGAGCGCCCCGTACCCGAGCACGACGGCGGCACCCGCCCACCGGGCGACGTCGACGACCACGGGGTTCCGTTCCACCAGGGCCCCGAGGCCCGCTCCCCCGGCCGCGTACAGCACGGCGTCGGAGGCGGCGCACACGAGCACCACGACGCCGACGTGCTCGCGGCGCACCCCCTGGCGCAGCACGAACGCGTTCTGGGCGCCGATGGCCAGGATCAGGGACAGCCCGAGACCGAAACCCGAGAGGAGGACCAGCACACCGGGCACGCGACGACGAAGCCGTCGCTCAGCTGCACACGCCGGGCAGCAGCGACGGGCTGGGCGACGGGCTCGGCGAGGGGTCGGAGGTGCCGGGGTTGTCCGCGCTCACGGTGCCGCCCTGGCCACCCCCGCCGGCGCCGTCACCGGACTCGTCGACCGCGCCGTCGGAGCCTGCCGACCCGGTGCCCTCGTCGGCGGTGGTCTCCGCCTCGACCACGCCGTCCTCGGGCGAGTCGCTCGGCGTGGGTGTGGGCGTGGGCTCGCCGTGCAGCGGGACGTCGTCGGCGAACCGCTGCCACAGGTCGGCCGCCTCGTGGGTCCAGACCACGCGGTTGGCGTCGGTGGGGGCCTCGACCACCGGGACCGACTCGAAGACGATGCTGGACGGGTCGACGTTGCGCAGGCTCCAGGCCAGACCGGCCAGCGCGCTGGGGCTCGCCAGCTCCGGGCTGGTGGACATCGACTTCAGCGACGCCCGCACCATCCGGTACAGCTTCGGGGTGTTGGTGATGAGGTTCTGGTCGAGGACCTCGCGGAGCATGGAGTCCACGAACGCCTGCTGACGCTCGATGCGCCGCAGGTCGCTGCCCAGCTCGAGCCCCATGCCCTCGCCCTTGCGCACCCGCAGGAACTGGATCGAGGTCTCACCGTCCAGCACCTGGCGTCCGGCGTCGAGCTCCAGGTCGCTGTACCGCGAGTCGCCGATCACCGGTTCCGGCAGGCACATCGGCACCCCACCGAGGGCGTCGACGATGTCCACCACGCCGGCCATCTTGACCACGACGTGGTCGTCGATCGTCAGGCCGGTGAGCGACTCGACGGTCAGGAGCGTGCAGGCCGCGGCCGCGGTGAGGTCCTGCTCCGGTCCGCCGCCCAGGGAGAACGCGGTGTTGAACATCGCGTTGCTCTGGGGCGCGGTGGAGCTGCCGTCGGGCCGGGGGCAGGCCGGGATGTCCACGAGCGAGTCGCGTGGGATGGAGATCGCCTCGATGCGGGTCCGGTCGCCGCTGATGTGCATCACCAGCGTGCTGTCGGAGTGGAACTCGTCCCCGGAGCCGGCGATCTCGGCGTTCTCCGCGTCGCGGTAGTCGGTCCCCATGACCAGGATGTTCCGGTCCTGCCCGGCGAAGGGGTCGCTCGGGTCGGCCGGCTCGTCGGAGGCCGCGGCCACCGGGTCGCGTTCCGGTCGCTGCCGGCCGATCAACGCGTCGACGTCGGAGACCTCGATCTGCGACTTGAGGTCGACGTACGCGGCGATCGATGCCGCTCCGACCAGCGCGAGGACCGCGGTCACCCCCAGGGCGACCCAGCGCAGTACCGGGTGCCCGGCAAGGTGCCCGAGATGCCGGGGACTGGATTCCTTCACCCTGTCACCCTAGACCGACGCCTCCTCGCACGGGCGGTCGACGGCGTGTCCCGGGCTCAGGCGAGGTGGACCCACCCGCCACGGCGGAAGGCGGGCGTGGCGAAGGCGAGCACGCAGATCGCCGCGGTCCACGCCCCGAGCATGACCGTGGTCATCGCGACGGCGTCACCGCCGAGGACACCGACGAGCGGCGAGACGGCACCGGCGGTCCCGGCCTGCACGGCGCCGATGACGGCGGCCGCGGACCCGGCCCGCTCACCGTGGCGGGACAGCGCGATCGCCGAGGCGTTGGCGGGGATGAGCCCCTGGAAGGCGAGCACGATCCACAGCAGCGCCAGCAGGCCCAGCAGGCCCCCGAACTCCGTCCGCGCGACCACGACCAGCCCCACGGCGAACACGCCCTGCAGCACCAGCGCGGCCCGCAGCAGGCGGATCGGCGCGACCCGGCGCACCAGGGCGGCGTTGATCTGGGCCGAGACGACCAGGCCGAGGCCGTTGAGGGCGAAGAGGAGGGAGAACTGGGTGTGGCTGAGGCCGTAGTACTCCTGGAAGACGAACGGCGAGCCGACGACGTAGCTCATGAGCACGGCCTGGCCGAGGCCGGGCAGGACCGCGAGCCCCATGAAGTGCCGGTCGCGCACCAGGTCCCGGTAGCCGCGCAGCACGCTGCCGGCTCCGCCGGGCTGGCGGCGTGCCGCCGGCAGCGTCTCGGGCATGGCGCGCCAGACGACCACGGCCAGGCTCGCACCGCCGACCGCGAGGACGGCGAAGACCCAGCGCCAGCCCGCGGCGGCGGCGACCGCGGAGCCGAAGGTCGGCGCGAGCATCGGCGCCACGCCGATGATGAGCATGAGCCGCGACAGGATGCGGGCGGCCTCCGCCCCGACGAAGCGGTCGCGCACCACGGCCATCGCGGCCACGGTGCAGGCGGCGTTGAAGAATCCCTGCAGCAGCCGCAGGACGATGAGTGCCGACATCGTGGGCGCCAGGGCGCACAGCAGCGAGGTCACCACGTGCAGCGCCAGCCCCCACACGAGCGGGGCGCGGCGTCCGAACCGGTCCGAGAGCGGCCCGATGACGAGCTGGCCGGCGGCGCCGCCGATGAGCATCACCGAGACGGACAGCTGGGCGTAGGAGGCCGTGGAGCCGAGGTCGTCGGCGACCTCGGGCAGCGACGGCAGGTACATGTCGACCGTGAAGGCCGGCAGGGCCGCGAGAGCACCGAGCATGAGGATCCAGCGGAACGGCGAGCGGGCGCGCTGGAGCACGGTGGTCTTCTCGGGCATGGGCTTCATGCTATCGAAACGATACGACGATCACGAGGGCCGCTCGCCGTGACCCCTCTCACCGCCGATGTCGGCGGTCCGGGGGACGATGACCTCATGTGCGGCCGCTTCGCCTCCTTCACCGACGCCCAGGACCTCGCCGACGAGCTCGCCGTCGCCGAGATCGCGGACGACGCCCGCCTGCTCGGGCCGCGCTGGAACGTCGCCCCGACCGACCCGGTGCGGATCGTCGTCGAACGTCCCCGGCGCGAACCCCTGCCCGACGGCGGCACCACCGCCGGGGAGATCACCCGCACGTTGCAGGTGGCCCGGTGGGGGCTCGTCCCCTCCTGGGCGAAGGACCCCGGGATCGGCGCCCGCATGATCAACGCCCGCCGCGAGACCCTCCTGGAGAAGTCCGCGTTCGCCAAGCCGCTGGGGGTCCGGCGCTGCCTGGTCCCCGCCGACGGGTACTACGAGTGGCGGAGGCTCGAGGCTCCGCCCGGCACCCGCAGGACCCCGAAGCAGGCGTACTGGATCCGGCCCGCCGACGGTGAGGTCGCCGCCTTCGCGGGGCTCTACGAGTTCTGGCGGGACCGCACCCGCGCCGACGACGACCCCGACCGGTGGCTCGTCTCCACGACCGTCATCACCACCGCGGCGGCGGACGGCCTCGAACGCATCCACGACCGGATGCCGGTGGCCCTGCCGCGGCAGGCGTGGGACGCGTGGCTCGACCCGTCCGTCGACGCCGAGCACGCGAGCGCCCTCCTGGAGAACCCCTCGGCACCGATGCACACCCGGCCGATCGGACCGCGCGTGGGGAACGTCCGGTTCGACGACGAGGGACTCATCGACCCCGACCCGGAGCCGCGGGACCCCGAGCCGGTGCTGCTCTGAGGCCTCAGCCGGTGTAGGCGCGCTGCAGGCGCACCGGGGTGATCTCGCCCAGGCCCTGGACCTCCCGCGGCGCCTGCGCCGTCAGGGCGTAGCGCGCCGACGAGGCCAGCAGGGCGGCCGTCGGCGGGTCGACGAGCACGGTCGCCGGCTCGGCCAGCTCCGAGATGCGCGAGGCCAGGTTCACGTCCGGGCCGAACACGTCGCCGAACCGCGACAGCACGCGCCCCCAGACGAACCCGACGCGCACGGGGATCTCGTCGGTGGAGTGGGGCGCGGCCAGCCCGAGGGCGCACTCGGCGCCCGTGGCGACGTCGTCAGCGACGAACAGCACGGCGTCCCCGATCGTCTTGACCACGCGACCGCCGGCCTCGGTGATGACGTCCCGGGCCCGGGACTCGAAGAGCTGGACGTACTCGGACAGCTCCTGCGACCCGAGGCCGGCCGTGCGCTTGGTGAACGACACGATGTCGGCGAAACCGATCGCCCGACGCAGCGGCAGCTGGTCACCCGGCAGCCGGGCCTCGTTCGAGCTGCCGAACTCGGTGGCGAACCGGCCCATGAGCGCGGCGAGCTGGCGGCGCCAGGCGTGCTCGAGCTGGCGGGCCAGCACGTCGGCGAACCCGGGGATCCGGTCCACCGCGGCTAGGCGCGCGCTGACGTCGTCCAGGGCGTAGCGACGACCCAGGTGCTCGACGAACGCCTCCACCTGCCACAGCGCCAGGCGGTCCGAGGTGTGCCCCAGGGACCGGACGAGGGTCATCTGCGCCTGCTGGTCGAGCTGGCCCTCCTCGATGAGGGTGCCGATCTCGCGCAGCGACTCCATGTCGGCGGCCGTGAAGCGCGCCTCCTCCGGGTGGGTGACCGGCAGACCCAGCCAGCGCCAGTAGTTCTCGACGAACTCCGTGGAGAGCCCCGTCCCCGCCACGAGGTCGGCCAGCGTGTACACCCGCGGCCCGCCCAGGATGGCCTCGTCGGTGCGGCGGGCCGTGTCGGCACGCTCCTGAGCGGTGCGATCACGCGGGTCGGGGGAGGTCTGGCTCGTCACGGGGCCACTGTAACGGGGGTCACCTGTGCGGAACCTGGACGTCCGGGGGCGGTCCTCGCCGGGACTCAGACCGCGCGCAGGTGGTGCACGTCGCCCGCGGTGACGACCCGCTCCCCGGCGGCCGTGGCCAGGACGAGCGCCCCGTCGTCGGCCACCCGGACGGCCTCGCCGTCGACGACGTCGCCACCGCCCGCGAGCTCGGCCCGCACGGCCCGGCCGAGCGTGGCGCTGACCTCGGCGTACTCCCCCGCGAGCCCGGCCTCGACCGCGTCGCCCCCGGTGGCCTCCCAGCGGGCGACCAGCGTGAAGAGCTCCCCCGTGAGCCCGACGAGCAGCTCACCGCGGTCGAGCTCCTGCCCCGCGAGCGCCAACGACGTCGCGGCCGGCACCGGCAGCTCGTCGACCGACTGGTCCACGTTGAGCCCCACGCCCACCACGACGGCGGTGCCTTCCTGCCCCTCCCCGGCACCGGTCGGGGCGGCGTCCGGCACCACCTCGGCCAGGACACCCGCGACCTTGCGGTGACGGCCGAGTCCCTCGCACTCCGAGGGGGCCGGCAGGAGGACGTCGTTGGGCCACTTGACCCACGCCGAGACCCCCTCGGCGCGCAGGGTGCGCGCCAGGGCCAGCCCGGTCAGCAGCGGCACCCAGCCGAGCTCGTCGGCCGGGACCTGGGGACGCAGCAGGAACGACACCGTCAGCGCCGCCCGCGGCGGCGTCTGCCACGCCCTGCCGGCCCGACCGCGCCCCGCCTGCTGGTGCTCGGCGACGAGCGCCGCGGGGATCTGCGACCCGGCGCGGGCGCGGGCGACGAGGTCGCTGTTGGTCGACGCGGCGGTCTCCACCACGTCGACCCGGGCGAGAGGTCCGGTCGGGGCGAGCAGGGCGGGTCGCAGCGCGGCGACGTCGAGAGGTGGGCGCGTCATGTCTCCATCGTGGTGCCTCGCGGCGGGTTCTCGGGACCGTCCGGGGGCGGATTGTAGGAATCCTCCAAGATCACCGGGGTCGACACGGCCTGTCGCGCATCGCCCCACGCGCCGGGGAGTCCTAGGGTCGCCAGTGTGAAGACCACTGCCGAGAAGCTCGCCGAGCTCGACCGACGCCGCGCGGCCGCGGTCACCGAGCCCGAGGAGAACGCCCGCACCAAGCAGCACGCGCGCGGCAAGAAGACCGCACGCGAGCGCATCGACGACCTGCTCGACGGGGGCAGCTTCACCGAGCTGGACGCCCTGGCGATGCACCGCAGCCGCAACTTCGGCATGGACAGCAAGCGCCTGCCCGGCGACGGTGTCGTGGTCGGCCACGGCACCATCGACGGCCGCCAGGTCTGCGTGTTCTCCCAGGACTTCACCGTCTTCGGCGGGTCCCTCGGCGAGGTGCACGGCGAGAAGATCGCCAAGGTCCAGGACCTCGCGCTGCGGATCGGGGTGCCGATCATCGGCATCTCCGACGGCGGCGGGGCCCGCATCCAGGAGGGTGTGGCCGCGCTGACGCAGTTCGCCGAGATGTTCCGCCGCAACGTCGCGGCCTCGGGCGTCGTCCCGCAGATCTCGCTCATCCTGGGGCCGAGCGCCGGCGGCGCCGTGTACTCCCCGGCGCTGACCGACTTCATCGTCATGGCCGACCAGACGTCGAACATGTTCATCACCGGCCCGGACGTCATCAAGACCGTCACCGGCGAGGACGTGGACTTCGAGACGCTCGGCGGCGGGCACACGCACAACGCCACCTCCGGCGTCGCGCACTACCTGGGTGCCGACGAGGACGACGCGATCGACTACGTGCGCCACCTGGTGGGGTACCTGCCGCAGAACAACCTCTCGGACGCGCCCACGTTCCCGCCCGAGGAGGAGACCGCGCTGGAGGCCACGCCGGACGACGAGGCGCTGGACGCGATCGTCCCGGACGGCGACAACCAGCCGTACGACATGCGCACGGTGATCGAGACGGTCCTGGACCCGGACTCGTTCCTCGAGGTGCAGCCGCTGTACGCGCAGAACGTGCTCGTCGGGTTCGGCCACGTCGAGGGTCAGAGCGTCGGGGTCATCGCCAACCAGCCGCAGTCGATGGCCGGCACCCTGGACATCGCCGCCTCGGAGAAGGCCGCCCGCTTCGTGCGCACCTGCGACGCGTTCAACATCCCGGTCCTGACCTTCGTCGACGTGCCGGGGTTCCTCCCCGGTGTCGGCCAGGAGCACGACGGCATCATCCGCCGCGGCGCCAAGCTCATCTACGCCTACGCCGAGGCGACGGTGCCGCTGGTCACCGTGATCACCCGCAAGGCGTACGGCGGGGCGTACATCGTCATGGGGTCCAAGCAGCTGGGCGCCGACGTCAACCTCGCGTGGCCGACGGCGCAGATCGCCGTCATGGGCGCCTCGGGGGCCGTGAACATCCTGCACCGGCGGGCGCTGAAGACCGCGGCGGCGGACGGGCAGGACGTCGAGGCCGAGCGGACCCGGCTCACCGACGAGTACACCGACGCGATCGTCAACCCGTGGGACGCGGCCGAGCGCGGTTACGTCGACGCGGTGATCCGCCCCTCGGAGACCCGCGTCCAGGTGGTCCGGTCGCTGCGTGCCCTGCGCACCAAGCGCGCCAGCCTGCCGCCGAAGAAGCACGGCAACATCCCCCTGTGAGGGACGTGTCTGAGAAGATCGAGCGATGAGCCACGAGGACGCCACCCACGGACCGGCGCCGCTGGGCGACGTCGACCCGGACCCGATGCACCGCGCCGTGGACTCGCTCGCCGAGGCGCTGCACCGGTACGTCGACGCGGCCGTCGGGGTGCGGGCCGAGTTCGGCGCCACCGAGGCCGACGAGGACCCGCGGATCCTCGCGCTGGAGAACCAGGTCGGCACGCTCAACGCCGCCCTGTTCGACACGCTGCACGACGCGCTCGGGATGCACCCGGACCTGACGACGTCGGTCTGGGAGCCGGAGCCCGGCAGCCGGCCCGCGACCGACGAGGAGGACCTGCCCGAGGGCACGGTCTCCGCGGAGGTGTTCTACCTGGGCTTCGTCGTCGCCGACCCGCCGCCCGGGGCGTCGATGACGCTCGACGGCGTCATCGAGCTGCTCGACGAGGCCGGTCAGGACGCGGCGACACGGATGACCGACGGCGGGTACCAGGTGATGGAGTGGGCCGCCTCGCGCGGCCTGGCCCCGGGTTTCGGCAACGACCCCGACGACGAGGAGGACGCATGACCCCCCAGGTACGCGTGGTGCGCGGGGCGCCCGACGATCTCGAGGTCGCCGCGCTCGTGGCCGGTCTGGCGGCCGTGTCGGCGCAGGACGACCTGCCCGACGACGTCGCTCCCGTGGACGAGTGGACCAACCACGCCCGGAACCTGCGCGGCAACGGTGCGGCCACGGCCCGCAGCTTCGGCGGCCGGTCCGGACGCCACAACGTGGACGCCTGGCGCTGGAGCTTCCGGTCGTGAGCGTGCGCTGGGAGCAGGCCGGGTCGGCCGCCGCCGTCGAGGCACCCCTGGGCGACCTGCCGACCCCCGAGCGGCCCGGCTGGCTGCGCCGCTGGCTGTGGGCCCCCGCCCTGGCGGCGACCGCCGGCGTGTACGCGACGCAGCGCCTGGTCGAGAACCCCTCGGGCGAGCTGGAGCTCGGCCTGATGCTGGCCCTGCTCGCCCTGCTGGCCGTCACCGCCGTGGCGGCCCTGGTCCGTTACCGCGACGACCAGCGGCTCGCCCGGGAGACCCGGGGCGTGGAGGCGCTGCGCCGTGACGCCCGGTCGACGACGGGCTCGGTGACGGTCTCCGAACGTCCCGTCGCCGACGGCGTCATGCTGCGGGGACTGCTCAGCTACCCCCGCGACGACGACACGGCCGAGGACACGTGGTCGCTGCTCGTGTCCGACGGCGACCCCCTCGGCCCGCGCCCGGGCGATCCCGTCGCCGTGTGGTGGGCCCCGGGCTCCGACGACGTCGTGGCCCGCTACCACCGCGACTGGGCCGACCAGGTCCGCCGCCGGACCCGCTGACGGCGTCTTCCCCCACGCCCTCGTGTCGCGAAGATGCGACATCTCGGCAACCATCGGGGCGACGGACGCACCGGCGTCCGGGAACGGAGGAGTGCCGATGGGCATCGGAAGCGGAATCTTCCTCATCGTGGTCGGGGCGATCCTCGCCTTCGCGATCGCGCCCGACACCTGGGAGGTCGTCAACCTCAACATCGTCGGGTACATCTGCATCGCGGCGGGGATCCTGGCGCTGATCCTCGGGCTGGTCCAGAACCGGCAGCGCACGCACCACCGGGTGGAGCGCTACGAAGACCGCACACCGCCGCCGGCGTGAGGTTCCTCTCGCCCTCGTGATCGAGCGTCTCTGTTCGTGCCGCACGACCTGTGGTCCGGCACAGCAGAGACGCTCGACCTGTGCCCGGTAGGGTGCCGCGATGCGTGACCTGCCCTGGGACGGCTACCCGAACGTCCGTGACCTCGGAGGTCTGGTGACGCCACTGTCACCGACGGGCCGGACGCTGACGGGGCGGGTCGCCCGCGGGCCGCGCCGTGAACGGCTCACGGCGGCGGGCTGGACGGCGGCCCGTACCTGGGGCGTGCGCACCGTCGTGGACCTGCGCTGCGCCGACGAGGTCGGCCCCCGCGACGGCGACCCCGTGGTCCCGCGGACGGCGCACGACGGCGTCACGATGGTGGCGGCACCCACCGAGGACCGCGCCGACCCCGAGTTCCGCCGGACCTGCTTCCCGATCCTCGACTCCCCGGAGTACTGGCCGCACAACTGGCGGATCCTGCCGGACCTCGTGCGCACCGCCCTCGAGGCGGTCGCGGACGCCGGGCCCGGGGTGCTCGTGCACTGCTCCGCGGGACGCGACCGCACGGGCATGATCAGCGCCCTGCTGCTGGGGCACGCGGGTGTCTCCCCGGACGACGTGGCCGACGACTACGCCGCGTCCGTCCGCGCGATGGCGGGCCGACCGTCCCACGCACCGACGGCGGACCGGCAGCAGACGTGGACCACGGCACAGGTGGAGTCCTGGGTGTCACGCTCGACGCCGCTCGTCGCCGAGGTGGCGGCACGCACCGAGGAGGCGTTCGACGTCGTCGGCCTGGCGACGGAGCACCGCCGACGGCTCCGCGCGCTGCTCACCGCGACCACGGCGGGGGACGACCGGAGCGAATCCCCTCGACACGCTGGGATAGCCTCGGTCGGGTGACCCACGACACCCTCGGCGCCGCCACCTCGAGCGCCACCACGCCCCGCACCCCCACCGCTCTCGACGCCGCCGCGGACGCCTACGTCCTGCGGTCCGCCGCGCTCGACCCGGTCGCGGCCTCGTTCATGGGCCTGCCCGGGCACGACCACGAGCTGCCGGACTTCTCGCCCGCCGGTCACGAGGCACGTGCCGACCTGGACCGCGCGATCCTGCGTGAGCTCGACGAGCTGGAGGCCGCCGGCGAGGCACCCGTCGACGACGTGGACCGGGTCACCCTGGCGGCGATGCGCGAGCGCATCGGCCTGGGCCTCGAACTGCACGCCGCGGGCGAGGTGCAGGCGATGCTGAACAACATCGCCTCCCCGGTCCAGGAGCTGCGCGACGTGTTCGACGTGGTCCCCACCGGGACCGTGGAGGCCTGGGAGAACATCGCCGCGCGGCTGAACGCCGTCCCGGAGGCGCTGGCCGGCTACACCGCGTCGCTGCGCTGGAGCGCCGAGCGGGGCCGCGTGGCGGCGATCCGTCAGGTGCGCGCCGCCATCGGGCAGGCCCGCGACCTCGCGGGTCCGGAGTCGACGTTCACCGCCCTGGTGCGGGGTGACGACGCCGCGCGCGTGCTGGACGACTCGGCCGCCTGCAGCCTCGTGCGGGCCGAGCTGGAGCGGGGTGCCGCCGCCGCGTGCGCGGCCTACGGCGAGCTGGCGGACTTCCTGGAGCACGAGCTCGCACCGCAGGCCCCGGAGCACGACGCCGTCGGCCGCGAGCGCTACGCGCTGGCCTCCCGCGCGTTCCTCGGCGCCACGGTCGACCTGGACGAGACCTACGAGTGGGGGCTGGCCGAGCTGGCCCGCATCGTGGCCGAGCAGGAGGCCGTCGCCCGGGAGATCGCGGGCCCGGACGCGACCGTCACCGACGCCGTCGCGGTGCTGGACGCCGACCCCGAGCGGCAGCTGCACGGCACCGACGCGCTGCGCACCTGGATGCAGACCACCGCCGACGCGGCGATCGAGGCCCTGGCCGGCACGCACTTCGACATCGAGGGCCCGGTCCGGACCGTCGAGTGCCGCATCGCGCCCACCCAGACCGGGGGCATCTACTACACCCCGCCGAGCGACGACTTCTCCCGTCCGGGCCGCATGTGGTGGTCGGTCCCGCCGGGCGTCACGGAGTTCACGACCTGGCGCGAGACGACGACCGTCTACCACGAGGGGGTGCCGGGGCATCACCTGCAGTGCGCCGCGGCGGTGTCCGCGTCGGACACGCTGAACCGGTGGCGCCGCCTGGCCTGCTGGGTCTCCGGCCACGGCGAGGGCTGGGCGCTGTACGCCGAGCGCCTCATGGCCGACCTCGGGCACCTGGACGACCCGGGTGACCGCCTCGGCATGCTCGACGCCCAGCGGCTGCGGGCGGCCCGCGTCGTCCTCGACCTGGGCGTGCACCTGGGCAAGCCGTGCCCGGAGGAGTGGGGCGGCGGCACCTGGGACGCCGACAAGGCCTGGCACTTCCTGACCTCGAACGCGGACATGGACGCGGACTTCCTGCGCTTCGAGCTGGACCGCTACCTCGGCTGGCCGGGACAGGCGCCGTCGTACAAGGTCGGCCAGCGGCTGTGGGAGCAGATCCGCGACGAGCACCGCGCGGCGGCGGAGGCCCGGGGCGAGGAGTTCGACCTGCGGGCCTTCCACGCCCGGGCGCTGGGTCTGGGGTCGGTCGGGCTGGACGTGCTGCGCTCCTCGCTCGCCTGACGTGCAGGGGGTCCTCACCGGCTTCGCGATCATCGGGTTCGTCGTCGCGGCGGGCTACGTCGCCGCCCGGCTGCGGATCGGTGGGGTCCACGCCCGGGAGGCGCTGAACCGGGTCGGGTTCTTCATCGCCTCCCCGGCCCTGCTGTTCACGATCGTGGCCGACGCCGACCTGGGCCGGCTGCTGGGGGCCCCGCTGCTCGTCCAGCTCGTCGCGGCGCTGACGGCGGCCGGCGTGTTCGTGGTCGTCAACCGCCTCTGGTGGCGGCTGGAGGTCCCCGAGACCGCGATCGGCGCGCTGGGATCGGGGTACGTCAACGCCGGCAACATCGGCCTGCCGGTGGCCGCGTACGTCATCGGCGACGCCACGGCGGTGGTGCCGATCATCGGCCTGCAGCTGCTCATCGTCTCGCCGCTGGTGCTGCTCCTGCTGGACTCGGCCACCAGCCGACGGGTGTCGCTCGGGTTCGTCCTCAGCCAGCCGGTGCGCAACCCCATCATCCTGGGCGCCCTGGCCGGGGCGGCGGTCTCCCTGACCGGCGTGACGGTCCCCGACGTCGTGCTGGCCCCGCTGGAGATCCTCGGCGGCGCCGCGGTGCCGATGATCCTGCTGGCGTTCGGCATGTCCCTGCACGGCTCGCGGCCGCTGCGCGGCGAGGAGGGCCGGGCGCCCGTGGTCGTGGCGACCGTGCTCAAGGCGCTGGTCATGCCCGCGGTCGCGTTCGCCGTCGCCCGGTTCGGGTTCGGCCTGGACGACGAGGCGGTCGCGACGGCGGTGACGCTCGCGGCCCTCCCGGCGGCGCAGAACATCTACAACTACGCGGCCCGGTTCCGGCGGGGCGAGGTGCTGGCCCGGGACACGGTGCTCATGACGACCCTCGCCTCGCCCGTGGTGATGATCGCCGCGGCCGCCCTGCTCACCTGACGTCGCTCCGGACGTCGTGGGCATGAGATCTGCGGCCCCGCCCCCGGCGAGGGCTGCAGATCTCATGCCCACAACGTCGGGGGTGGGGCGGGTAGGGTGCCGAGCGTGACGCGACTCGTCCTGGCCAGCCAGTCCCCCGCCCGCCTCTCCACCCTGCGCAGCGCCGGCGTCGACCCTGCCGTGCTGGTGAGCGGCGTCGACGAGGACGCGGTGCTCGCCGCGGCCCGGGAACGCTACCCGGACCTGCCGCCGTCGGACGCCGTGCTCGTCCTGGCCCAGGCCAAGGCCGAGGAGGTGGCCCGCCGGATCGAGGAGGGCGACGCGGGCGACACCGACGGCCTGGTGCTGGGCTGCGACTCGATGCTGGAGATCGACGGCGAGGTCGTCGGCAAGCCGGCCGACGCGGACGAGGCACGCGAGCGCTGGCGCACGATGCGCGGCCGGTCGGGTGTGCTGCACAGCGGCCACTGGGTCGTCGACGCCCGCGACCCGGACGACGGCGGCACCGGCGCGACTCTCGGCGCCACGAGCTCGACGACGGTCTGGTTCGCCGACCTCGACGACGAGGAGATCGACGCCTACGTCGCCACCGGCGAACCGTTGCACGTGGCGGGCGCCTTCACCATCGACGGTCTCGGCGGCCCGTACGTCGAGCGGCTCGAGGGCGACCACCACGGCGTGGTCGGGGTGTCCCTGCCGCTGCTGCGCGCGCTGCTGGCGGAGATCGACGTGCGGTGGCACACCCTGCGCAACGGCACCGGAGCCTGACGAAACCGCCAACGCACGCCCCTCCCCCGGGCCCCCGGACCCCCGGTCCATGTGGGATGTGCACAAACGGCCGTGACCGGCGTTGGCACCCGGCACAGACTTCTCCCCGAGGGCGCGGGGAGTACGGGCTGAGCGGTCGGTGCGCGTTACCGTGAGCCGTGCCCTCCATCAGCAAGGTCCTCATCGCCAACCGTGGTGAGATCGCCGTCCGCATCGCCCGTGCCTGCGCCGACGCCGGCATCGCCTCCGTCGCGGTCTACGCCGACCCGGACCGGCAGGCGCTGCACGCCCGGCTCGCCGACGAGGCGTTCGCGTTGAACGGCGCTCGCGCCGCCGACACCTACCTGGACGTGGACAAGCTGCTCGACGTCGCCCGCCGCTCGGGCGCCGACGCCGTGCACCCCGGCTACGGGTTCCTGTCCGAGAACGCCGGGTTCGCCCAGGCCGTCATCGACGCCGGACTCACCTGGATCGGCCCGCCGCCCGCCGCCATCGAGTCCCTCGGCGACAAGGTCAGCGCCCGGCACATCGCCCAGCGGGCCGGCGCGCCGCTGGTGCCCGGCACCGCCGACCCGGTGGCGGACGCGGCCGAGGTCCGCGCCTTCGCCGCCGAGCACGGGCTGCCGATCGCCATCAAGGCCGCCTACGGCGGCGGCGGCCGCGGCCTGAAGGTGGCGCGCACGGACGACGAGATCGCCGAGCTGTACGACTCCGCCGTGCGCGAGGCCGTCGCCGCCTTCGGCCGGGGCGAGTGCTTCGTCGAGCGCTACCTGGACCGGCCCCGGCACGTGGAGACGCAGTGCCTCGCGGACACCCACGGCAACGTCGTGGTGGTCTCCACCCGTGACTGCTCGCTGCAGCGCCGCCACCAGAAGCTCGTCGAGGAGGCCCCCGCGCCGTTCCTCACCGCCGAGCAGGAGGCCGAGCTCGACCGGGCGTCGAAGGCCATCCTGCGCGAGGCCGGGTACGTGGGCGCCGGCACCTGCGAGTTCCTCGTGGGCACCGACGGCACGCTGTCGTTCCTCGAGGTCAACACCCGCCTGCAGGTCGAGCACCCGGTCACCGAGGAGGTCACGGGCATCGACCTGGTGCGCGAGCAGCTGCGGATCGCCGCCGGCGAGGAGCTCGGCTACGACAGCACGACCGTGCGCGGCCACTCCCTGGAGTTCCGGATCAACGGCGAGGACCCGGCTGCCGGGTTCCTGCCGGCACCGGGCACCGTGTCGACGCTGCGCTGGCCGTCCGGGCCGGGCGTGCGTGTCGACACCGGCGTCGTCGAGGGTGACAGCGTCTCGGGCCTGTTCGACTCGATGATCGCGAAGCTGATCGTCACCGGCGCCACGCGCACGCAGGCCGTGCAGCGCGCCCGCCGCGCGCTGCGCGAGCTGGAGGTCGCCGGCATCCCCACGGTGGTCCCGTTCCACCGCGCCGTGCTGGAGGCCCCCGACTTCGTGCCGTCCGGCGGCGAGGACTTCGCCGTGCACACCCGCTGGATCGAGACCGACTTCGCCGACACTCTCCCGTCCCTGTCCCCCACCGGCGCCCCACCTGCCGCCGAGACCGAGGACGCGGTCGAGGAGGCGCCGGAACGCGTCGTCGTCGAGGTCGGCGGGCGCCGGCTCGAGGTCGTGCTGCCGGCCGGTCTGGGCATGGCCGCCGGCCGTGCCCGACGTGCCGACGCCGCACGCCCGGCGCGCCGCGCGCGGCGCAACGGGCGCCCGACCGGCGGCGGCAACGCCGGCACGACCCTCGCCTCGCCCATGCAGGGCACCATCGTCAAGGTCGCCGTCACCGAGGGGGACGAGGTGGCCGAGGGCGATCTCGTGGTGGTGCTCGAGGCCATGAAGATGGAGCAGCCCATCACGGCCCACCGCGCGGGCACCGTGACCGCGCTGACCCTGGCACCGGGCGTCGGCGTCTCGGCGGGCACCGCGATCTGCGAGATCTCCTGACCGGTGCGTCCCGTGCTGCCCGGTCCTGCGCACCACCGTCACCCCGGTGACGGCTGGGTGGTCTGCGGTGACCACCGGCACTGGGGCCTGCACGGCGCCGCCGGGCTCTTCCTGGTGCGCCGCGACGTCGACTCCTCCGGCGAGGCCACGCACGTCGTCCTGCAGCACCGCGCGACGTGGTCCCACGAGGGCGGCACGTGGGGCATCCCGGGCGGAGCCGTCCACCCGACCGAGTCCCCCGAGGCCGGTGCCCTGCGCGAGGCCGCCGAGGAGGCCGGGATCGACCCGGCCGGGGTGCTCGTCGTCGGCGAGCACGTGCTCGACCACGGGGTGTGGACCTACACCACCGTGGTCGGTCACGTGGCCGACGGCGTCGAGCTGGTCCCGGCGGCGACCGACCACGAGAGCATCGAGGTGGCCTGGGTGCCGGTCCCGGCCCTGGCCGAGCTGCCGCTGCATCCCGCGTTCGCCGAGGCCGTGCCGCGCCTGCTCGCGATAGCCTCCCGAGGGTGAACCCGACCTCGCGCGACCGGCACCTGCTCGTGCTGCTCGCGCTGGTCACGGCGGTGGTCGCCGAGCTCGTCCGGGCGAGCGGACCGCTGCTCGACCACGCCCTGGCCGACGGCGTCGCCACGGCGTCGGTCGCCGCACTGGTCACGTACCTCGCGCCGACGGTCGTCGTCGCCGCGCTGACCCTCGGCCGGCCGGTCACGGGGCGCACCGTGCTGGTCGCGGTGTCCGTGCTGGTGGCCGCGCGCCTCGCCCTCGAGCTGCTCGGGACGCGGATCGCCGCCGTGCCGCTGGCCCCCGAGCTGGGCGTGGTCCGGTTCTACGGCGGGCTGGGCACCGTCGCCCTCGGCCTCGGCACGCTCGTCCTGGTCGCCGCGCTCGCCTCCGGGACCCCGCCCGCGGCCGCCGGCACCGGGCAGGACCGCGCCCCCGCGCCGGGCTCCCTCGTGGCCCGCGGCGTGACGCTGGGTCTGCTCGGCTCCGCCGCCGTGCTCGTGCTGCTGGACACCTGGGACGCCGTCTGGCGCGCGGACGTGGCGGGCTGGACCGTCACGGCCGCTCTCGGCGCCGGAGCCCTGTGGACCGCGGTGCGTCTGCGCCGCGGCCCGGCACGGCCGGGCGCCCGGGGGCTGTGGCTGCTCGGGCCGTTCGTCGCCCTCGGGGTGCAGTCGTTCGCGAACCCGGCCTTCGTCGCCGCGACCACCGAGCTGCCGATGGCGGTCGCGGCGGCCGGCACGGCTCTCGCAGCCCTCGCGGTCGGGGTCGCGCTGTCCGTGCACCGCCCCGTCGTCGGGCCGTGGGCGTCCGCCGTGACGTTCGTCGGCGGCACCTGGCTGCTGTTCCTCACCGTGCCCCGCCTCGCCGACCCGCCGATGGTCTGGTCGGTGACGTTGCTCCTCGTGGCGGCGGTGCTGCCCGCCGCCGGGGCCCGGACGCTGACCGCCGCGTGGTCGCGACCGGCGCGGGACCTCGGCGGCCGGCGGCTGGTCGGGGTCACGGCGGCCACCGGCCTGGGCACGGCGCTGCCGCTGCTGCTCTACCAGGTGCACTTCGACGTCCCCCTGCCGGTGCCCGCCGGCCTGGTGCCCGTGGTCACGGCCGCGACGGTCGCCCTGCCCTCCCTCATCGGCTCACGCCGGCTGGCCCGCCTGACCCCGACCGCGGGGCCCCTGCTCACCGGTGCGGTGGCCGCGCTGGCGGTGGTCGGCGTCGTGGTGACGGCCACCGCGGGCACGGGCCGCGACGGTACGACCGCTCCCGGCCCGGCGGACCGCGGGCAGCTCACCGTGCTGTCCTGGAACGTGCACTACGGCGTCAGCGCCGACCCGTCGGTGCGCCTCGGCGAGATGGCCGAGGTCATCCGCTCCTCCGGCGCCGACGTCGTCGCTCTGCAGGAGGTCTCCCGCGGCTGGGTGGTCGGCGGCGGGGCCGACATGCTGACCTTCCTGGCTCACGAGACGGGCCTGGAGCACGCGTTCGTCCCCGCGGCGGACCGGCGGTTCGGCAACGCGCTGCTGTGGGACCCGGCCCGCGTCACGGCGAGCGACGTGGAGCGCGTCGAGCTGCCGTACGGGGAGGGCCCGCAGGACCGGTCCGCGCTGGCCGCGACGTTCCGTCCGCTCGACACGGCCGGGCCGGCGAGCACCGAGCAGGTCCGCGTCGTGGTCACGCACCTGCAGCATCGCGAGGAGAACGGGGCGACCCGGCGCGACCAGCTCGAGGCCCTGATCGCCGCCGAGCCGGTCGACGGACCCTACCTGCTGGCCGGCGACCTGAACGCCGAACCCGGCTGGCCCGAGCTCGGGGTCCTCGACGACGCCGGGCTGGTCAGTGCCCAGGACGCCGCCGGCGACCCGGCCGCACTGACCTCGCCGGCCGCTGCTCCCCGCTACCGCGTGGACTGGGTCTTCGTCTCCGCGGACCTGACGGTCACGTCGTTCGAGGTGCTGGACGTCGTCGCCTCCGACCACCGGCCGCTCCTGGTGACCGTCGAGGGCGCCGACGGGACGGCGGGCTAGGGCCGGTCCGCGGGGAGCACGCGGTGCGGCCGGGTTGATGTCGACCCTAGAAGTCCTGCGGAGCCCGGCGTAATGTGATAAAGGGAATCCGCATCGACGCAACGGGGGCGTCGGCCGGGTCCGGGGACGCCCAGGTATCAGCGGTTCCCTGGAGAGGAATCGACCATGTTCACCCAGCGAGTCGCCGCTGCCCTGGCAGCGGCAGGGGCAGCCTTGCTGATCACCGCGAGTCCGGCGTTGGCCGCACCCAACGGCAACCCGCACTTCATCGGGAACTTCATGGAGGCGTCCGTCGACGGCGACTTCGACCTCACGGTCTCGTTCAAGGAAGCAGGTCTTCCGAGCGGCGCCGTCGAGACGATCACCGCGTACGCCGATCTCGAGGCGACGTACCAGTGCATCAACGGCGGGGGCAACAACCCGGCCGACCCGAAGAAGACCACGATCACCACGCAGGTCTCCGGCAGCGACACGTTCACCGCGGGGAAGAACGGACAGATCGTGGGCTCGGTGACCCTCGCGGTCGTCCCGGCCGCCGACGTCCTGGAGTGCCCCGGCGGACAGACCTCCACGCTGACCGCCGGCACCTGGACCAACATCTCCATCGAGGACGAGACGAGCGGGGCGTTCTACTCGTTCGGCGACGAGTCGTTCTCGTTCGGAGCACCTGTCGGCCACGGCAAGAACACGTAGGGACACGGACACCGCATCAGGAGCCGGGGAGGTCCGGCCCGCACGACGCCGCCCCCTTCCCGTCGCCGGTTCGCCTGCCGACGACGGCGAAGGGGGCGGTTCCGCGTCCGTCGCCGACGGCCCCGGGTCAGTCCGTCAGCTGGCCGTGCAGGACCCGTGCGGTCTCCCCGATCGTGCCCGTGAGCGACGGGTAGACGGTGAACGCGTCCGCGACGTCGTCGATCGTGAGCCGGTGGGAGACCGCCAGCGTGATCGGGAAGATCAGCTCGCTGGCGCGGGGGGCCACGACGACGCCGCCGAGCACGACCCCGGCCTCCGGGTGGGCGAACAGCTTGACGAAGCCGTCGTGCACCCCGTGCATCTTCGCGCGCGGGTTGCGCGCCAGCGGCAGGGTCGTGGTGATGTAGCGCGACCCGCGCTCGCGCAGCCGGGCCTCGGACTCGCCCACCGTGGCGATCTCCGGGGCGGTGAAGATGTTGGCGGCCACCGTGCCCAGACGCAGCGGCGCGACGGCGTCGCCCAGAGCGTGCGCCATCGCGACCCGGCCCTGCATGGCCGCGACGGACGCCAGCGGCAGCACCCCCGTGCAGTCGCCCGCGGCGTAGACGCCGCGCACCGAGGTGCGCGAGACGCGGTCGACGTCGACGTGACCGGACGGGCGCACGTCGACGCCGGCCTCGGCCAGCCCGAGCCCCTCGGTGTTCGGCACGCCGCCGACGGCGATGAGGACGTGGGAGCCCTCGACCACGCGGCCGTCCTCCAGCGTGACGGCGACACCGTCCTCGGTGCGCTCGGCGGCGGCGGCCCGCGAGCGCGACATCACGGTCATGCCGCGGGACCGGAACACGCCCTCGAGCAGCTCGGCGGCGTCCTCGTCCTCACCGGGCAGCACCCGGTCGCGCGAGGAGACGAGCACGACGTCGGACCCGAGCGCCTGGTACGCCCCGGCGAACTCGGCGCCGGTGACGCCCGACCCGACGACGATGAGCCGCTCGGGCAGCTCGTCGAGGTCGTACAGCTGGGTCCAGGTGAGGATGCGCTCGCCGTCCGGCTCGGCCGTCGGCAGCGTGCGCGGCGTGGCGCCGGTGGCGAGCAGCACGATGTCGGCGTCCAGGGTCTGCTCGGCGCCGCCGGCGGACGGGGTCACGACCACCCGGCTGGGGCCGTCGAGACGCCCGGAGCCCTCCACCACGACGACGCCCTCACGCTCGAGACGGGACCGGATGTCGGACGACTGGGCGGCCGCCAGGGCCAGCACCCGGGCGTTGACGGCCTCCAGGTCGACCAGCGCCCGCCGGGTCTCCTGGTCGTCCCCGGGGACGACCGGGGACCCACCGGTGCGGATGCCGAGCTCGGGGGCGGACTCGGCGAACGTGAGCCACTCGGCGGTGGCGATCAGCGTCTTGGAGGGGACGACGTCGGTCAGCACGGCCGCGCCGCCGAGCCCGTGGCGCTCGACCACCGTCACCTCGGCTCCCGCACGTCGGGCCACGAGCGCGGCCTCGTAGCCTCCGGGACCGCCGCCGATGACGACGACGGTGCGGTTGGGTCCGGCAGGGGCAGTCTTCTCGGCCATCACGGGTGCCATTGTGGCAGCACCGGCGGACCGCCGTTCGCAGGGATACCCTCGGGTCCATGAGCACCACACCTGCTACGACGCCGGATCTCGACGATCCGGCCACCGACCCGTTCGACGTCGCCCGCGCAGCAGCCGACCACATCGCCGAGGTCACGGGCGTCAGCGGCCACGACGTCGCGCTCGTCCTCGGGTCCGGTTGGGGCGGCGCCGCCGAGCTGGTCGGCGACGTCGTGGCCGAGTTCCCCACCCACGAGATCCCCGGGTTCGCGCGGCCCTCGGTGGACGGGCACGTCGCCACGACCCGCTCGATCCGGGTCGAGCGGCCGGACGGTTCCACCCGCAACGCGCTCGTCATCGGCGGACGTACCCACCTGTACGAGGGCCGTGGGGTCCGGCGCGTCGCGCACGGCGTGCGGACCGCGGCGGCCACCGGCTGCACGACGGCGGTCCTGACCAACGGGTGCGGCGGCCTGCACATGGCCTGGCGCCCCGGGCAGCCCGTGCTGATCAAGGACCACCTGAACCTGACCGCCACCTCCCCGCTGGAGGGGGCCACCTTCGTCGACCTCACCGAGGTGTACTCGGCGCGGCTGCGCGACCTGGCGCGGACCGTCGACCCGGAGCTGCCGGAGGGCGTGTACGCCCAGTTCCCCGGCCCGCACTACGAGACGCCCGCCGAGGTGCGGATGGCCGGCGTGCTGGGCGCCGACCTCGTGGGGATGTCCACCACGCTGGAGGCGATCGCGGCGCGGCACGCCGGCATGGAGGTGATGGGGATCTCGTTGGTGACGAATCTCGCAGCCGGTGTCAGCCCGCACCCGCTGTCGCACGCCGAGGTGCTCGAGGCCGGACAGGCCGCCGGCCCGCGGATCAGCGACCTGCTGGCCCGCATCGTCCGCGAGATCTAGGGGGAAGACCAGGATGACGGAGTCCTTGGACGAGCTGCTCGTCCGCGTCGAGCACTGGATTCGACACGACATCGACGACACGGACGTCGACGAGCTGACCCGCCTGGTCGGGTACGCCTCCGCCGACGGCGGCACCCGGCACCCGTCGGCGCTGGCGGACCTGCGGGACCGGTTCGACGGCACCCTGGAGTTCGGCACGGCCGGTCTGCGCGGCACGATGGCGGCCGGCCCCAACCGCATGAACAGCGCCGTCGTGGTGCGTACCGCAGCCGGGCTGGGCGCCTACCTGCACGACACGCTCGGCCCCGGTGCCGGTCCGCGCGTCGTGGTCGGCTACGACGCCCGCCACCGGTCGGCGACCTTCGCCCGGAACACCGCCGCGGTCCTCACCGCCGCCGGCGTCGAGGTCCTGCTCCTGCCGGCCGCGCTGCCCACGCCGGTCCTCGCCTACGCCGTCCGGCGCCTGGACGCCGACGCGGGCGTGATGGTCACCGCGAGCCACAACCCCGCCGCCGACAACGGCTACAAGGTCTACCTCGGGGGTCGTGTCGTCACCGACGAGGGACAGGGCGCCCAGCTCGTCTCGCCCCACGACGAACGCATCGCGGCTCACGTCACGGACGTGGGCCCGGCCGACGAGGTCCCCCGCGCCGACGACGGGTGGACGGTGCTCGGGCGGGAGATCGTCCAGGAGTACCTCGCCTCGCTGGCGCCGCTGCGCACCGCCGCACCGGACGCGGCCGTGAACCTGACGATCGTGACGACGTCGTTGCACGGCGTGGGCGGGCCGATGCTCGCACGGGCCCTCGGCGACGCCGGGTTCACGCGCGTCATCCCCGTCGAGGAGCAGGTCGCGCCGAACCCCGACTTCCCGTCGGTCGCGTTCCCCAACCCCGAGGAGGCCGGGGCGATGGACCTGGCGCTCGGGCTGGCGATCGACTGCGGCGCCGACCTGGTGATCGCCAACGACCCGGACGCGGACCGCTGCGCGGTCGCGGTGCTGGACATCACCCAGGGCACCCACCAGGGCGTGGAGACCGCACGGTCGAGCGGCTGGCGGATGCTGCACGGCGACGAGGTCGGCATCCTGCTCGGCAGCGAGGCGGTGGCCCGGTCGGTCGGCCGTCCCGGTTCGACGGTCGCGAGCTCGGTGGTGTCCTCCCGTGCGCTGGCGCGGATCGCCGCCGACGCCGGGGTGGACCACACGACGACCCTGACGGGGTTCAAGTGGATCTCCCGCGCACCCGGCCTGGTGTTCGGCTACGAGGAGGCGCTCGGATACTGCGTCGACCCGGAGCACGTCCGGGACAAGGACGGGATCAGCGCCGCCGTCGTGGTGGCCTCCCTGGCCGCACGGCTCAAGGCCTCGGGCCGCACGCTCATCGACGCGCTCGACGACGTGGCCCGCGCGCACGGCCTGTTCGTCACGGGCCAGCTCTCGGCCCGGTTCAGCGACCTGTCCGAGATCCCCGCCGCCGTGTCACGGCTCCGCGCCGAACCGCCTCGCGAGCTCGGGGGGTCACCGGTGCGGGTCGTCGCGGACCTGGCGGACGGCTACGAAGGACTCCCGCCGACGGACGGCGTCCTGCTGCTTGCCGAGGACGACACGCGGGTCGTGGTGCGCCCGTCGGGCACGGAGCCGAAGCTGAAGTGCTACCTCGAGGTCGTCACGGACGTCGGGGTCGACGCGACGGCTCTCGACGTCGGCACGGCCCGGGTCGAGGCCCGGGAGCGGCTGAACTCCCTCGCCAAGGAGATGAACGCGGCGCTGGGCTTCTGACGCCACTCGCCCTCCGCCGACCGTCACCGTCACCGTCACCGTCACCGTCACCGTCACCGACGAGCGTGCTCGTTCGGTCCCTCATCCGATGAGATGAGGGACCGAACGAGCACGCTCGTCGGTCACGAGGGGGTGGTCACGGAGGGGATCTCCTCGGGGGCGGTCAGGACGGGGTGGCCGCGATGGCGGCGTCGTCCTGCTCCACGGCGGACTTCCAGTCCTTCTTCACGGCGCGCCAGGACTCGTCGTCGTGACCACGTCGCCAGTAGCCGGACGCCGACAGCAGCTCGCGCGGCACGCCCAGCACGGTGCGGGCCCACCGGCGCAGCTCGCGGACGCTGCCGGCCTCCCCGTGCAGGAACGCGTGCGGGACGCCGTCGGGCAGCTCGCCGGCCGCGTGCAGTCCCCGGACGGTGTCCTCCAGCGTCGCGGTCCCGCGGTGCACCCAGGTCAGCGTGACGTCCGCCGCCGTGTCGACCGGCAGCTCGTCCTGCGGACCGGCCACCTCGACGACGGCGTGCGCCCGGGCACCTTCCGGCAGCGCCTCGAGCGCCGCCGCCACGGCGGGCAGCGCCGACTCGTCACCGACGAGCAGGTGCCAGGGAGCAGCGGGGTCGGGCGCATAACCGCCGCCGGGTCCGAGGAACGTGACCTCGTCCCCCGGCTGGACCGTGGCGGCCCAGGGCCCGCCGAGGCCCTCGTCGCCGTGCACCACGACGTCCAGGTCCCAGGAGGCGCCCCGGACAGCCCGGATGGTGTAGGCCCGCACCACCGGGCGCGCTCCCTCGACGGGGGGCGGCCCCAGCACGAGCTTGACGTACCGGTCGGTGCACCCGGTCGGGTCGACGTCGGGCAGGTCGCCCCCGGACAGGGTCACCCGGACCATGTGCGGGGTCAGCCGGCGCACGGCGCTGACCGTCGCGGTCCTCGGCGTGCGCCGGACCGCGGGCGGAGCACCGCGGCTCGCCGTCGTGTCAGTCATGGTAGGCAAGCCTAACCTCCGGCGGCGGACCCGTCAGCGGGGGCGGCCCCGGATCAGTAGCCGTCGGTCCCGGCGGGCGCCTCGTCCGCACCGCCCTCGTCGAACCCGGCGAGCACCGCACCGGTGCCGGAGAGACCGAGCCGGGTGGCGCCGGCGGCAATCATCGCCTGCGCGTCGTCCAGGGTGCGCACGCCGCCCGACGCCTTGATCCCGAGGCGGCCGCCGACCGTGGCGGCCATGATCTCGACGGCGTGCACCGAGGCTCCGCCGGCCGGGTGGAAGCCCGTGGAGGTCTTCACGAAGTCGGCCCCGGCCGCCTCGGCGGCGCGGCAGGCGGCGACGATCTCGGTGTCCGTGAGAGCGGCGGACTCGATGATGACCTTGAGGATCTTGTCCGACGGCACGGCGGCACGGACCGCGGCGATGTCCTCCTGGACGAGGTCGAAGCCGCCGGCCTTGGCCGCACCGATGTCGATGACCATGTCGACCTCGTCGGCACCGTCCAGCACCGAGCGCGCGGCCTCGGCGGCCTTGATCTCCGAGGCGTGCTTGCCCGAGGGGAACCCGCACACCGTGGCGACGGCGAGCCGGCCCCCGGCGGACTCGACCGCGTGCGAGACGAAGGTGGGTGAGACGCAGACGGAGAAGACCCCGAGCGCGGCACCCTCGGTGACCAGCGCGGAGACGTCGGCGGCCGTCGCCTCGGGCTTCAGCAGCGTGTGGTCGACGTAGCGGGCCAGCGCGGCACGGTCGGTCGGGACGGTCGGGTCGGTCATGGGTTCGGTGCTCATCGCAGAGCCCCCTCGATCTTCTGGTAGCCGGGCAGGATCAGGTCGTCGACGAGCGCGCGCCGCTCGTCGTGGTGGATGAAGGCGCTCCACGCGGCCGTCATGGTGACGTCGGCGAGGTCGTCGATCGTCCAGCCCGCCTCCGAGACGAGCAGCCGCATCTCGTGCGACATCGACGTCCGCGACATCAGCCGGTTGTCCGTGTTGAGCGTGACGGCGAAGTCGAGCTCCTTCAGGCGGGTGATGGGGTGGTCGGCGACCGTGGTGACACCGGGCGCGGCGGCGGTCTGCAGGTTGGAGACCGGGCACACCTCCAGGGCGATCTGGTGGTCGCGGACCCAGTGCGCGAGCCGGCCGAGCGTGGCGGACCGGTCGTGCTCCGAGAAGACGATGTCCTCCATGATCCGCACGCCGTGCCCGAGCCGGTCGGCCTGGCCCAGGTGCACCGCCTGGGAGATCGACTCCAGGCCGGCGGCCTCACCCGCGTGGATCGTGGTCGGGAAGTTCTGCTCCGCCAGGAAGCGCCACACCTCGGCGTGCCGGTCCGGGGCGAAACCGTCCTCGGGCCCGGCGATGTCGAAGCCGACGACCCCTGCGTCGCGGTAGGCGACGGCGAGCTCGGCGATCTCGACCCAGCGGTCGGTGTGGCGCATCGCGGTGACGAGCTGGCCGACCCGGATGGTGCGGCCCTGCTCGGCCGCCTCGCGCACACCCTCGTCGATGCCGTGCTGCACGGCCTCCACGGTGTCGGGCAGGGACATCCCCCGCTGCAGGTGCTGCTCGGGCGCCCAGCGCTGCTCGGCGTAGACCACGCCGTCCGCGGCGAGGTCCAGCACGGCCTCGCGTGCCGCCCGGGCCAGCGCCTCCGGCGTCTGCATGACCGCGATCGTGTGGTCGAAGGTCTCGAGGTAGCGCGGCAGCGACCCGGAGTCGGCGGCGTCGCGGAACCAGGTGGCGAGCGCGTCGGCGTCGTTCGCGGGCAGCTCGTGCCCCACCGCGTCCGCGAGCTCGAGCACCGTCTGCGGCCGCAGCCCGCCGTCGAGGTGGTCGTGCAGCAGGACCTTGGGCAGATCGCCGATGGCGTCGAGAAGGGCTTGCGTCATGGCCCCCAACCTACCTGCGCCCACGGCACGGCGGAGGACTCCTCCGCCGCGCCGTGAGCGGACTCACGCGGACGCGGTGCCGCCGAGGTCGTCCGGATCGTCGGACGGCACCTCGATGTCCTGCTCGACCACGTCCGCCTCGTTGGCGGACCCCTCCAGGTCCGGCCGGGGGAAGCCCGGGTGGTAGTCCTCGACCTCGGCCTCGTGCTGCGGCCGCGCAGGCGGCGCCCCGGCCTCCTCGACCAGGCTCGTGGTGTCGTCGGGGGTCTCCAGACCCGCGTCCCGCCAGGCGTCGTTCGGGGTGGTGCTCATGCCCCCATGGTGTCGTGCCGAGCGCCTCGACGCGAGGTGGCTCAGTGCAGACGGTCCAGGACGATCGGACGACGCGACACGGCCGTGCCGACCGGGCCCAGCGACCACCCGCCGTCGAGCGCGTCCAGGGCACGCTCGAACCGCTCGGGCGTGTCCGTGTGCAGCGTCAGGACCGGCTGACCGGCCACCACCTGCTCGCCCGGCCGCGCATGGATCTCGACGCCGGCGCCGGCCTGCACCGGGTCCTCCTTGCGGGAGCGACCCGCACCGAGGCGCCAGGCCGCGACGCCGACGGCGTAGGCGTCGAGCTCGGTGACCACGCCGTCACGGTCGGCGACGACCTGGTGCTGGTGCGTCGCCGTCGGCAGCGGCGCGTCCGGGTCACCGCCCTGCGCGGCGATCATGCGCCGCCAGACGTCCATGGCCCGTCCGTCGCTCAGGGCGCGGCGGACGTCGTCCTCGTCCGCGGGACGACCGGCCGCGGCGAGCATCTCGACGGCCAGCGCCACGGTCAGGTCGACGACGTCGTCCGGGCCGCCGCCGTCGAGCACCTCGACTGACTCCCGGACCTCCAGCGCGTTCCCGGCCGTGCGCCCGAGCGGGACCGACATGTCGGTCAGCAGGGCGACGGTGCGGACCCCGGCGTCGGTGCCCAGCTCGACCATGGTGCGGGCGAGCTCGCGCGCCTGGGCCAGCTCCTTCATGAACGCGCCGGAGCCGACCTTGACGTCCAGGACGAGCGCGCCCGTGCCCTCGGCGATCTTCTTGGACATGATCGAGCTCGCGATGAGGGGCACCGCCTCGACGGTGCTCGTCACGTCCCGCAGCGCGTAGAGCTTCTTGTCCGCCGGGGCGAGTCCCGCACCGGCGGCGCAGATGACGGCGCCCACGTCGTCGAGCTGGGCGAGCACGTCCTCGTTGCTCAACGCGGCGCGCCACCCGGGGATCGACTCGAGCTTGTCCAGCGTGCCGCCGGTGTGGCCGAGACCGCGGCCCGAGAGCTGCGGGACGGCCACACCGAACGCCGCGACCAGCGGGGCCAGCGGCAGGGTGATCTTGTCCCCCACGCCACCGGTCGAGTGCTTGTCGGCCGTCGGTCGCGTCAGCGAGGAGAAGTCCATCCGCTCGCCGGAGGCGATCATCGCCTGCGTCCAGCGGGAGATCTCGCCCCGGCTCATCCCGTTGAGCAGGATCGCCATCGCGAGGGCGGACATCTGCTCCTCGGCGACGACACCCCGCGTGTAGGCGTCGATCACCCAGTCGATCTGGGCGTCCGACAGGTGGTGTCGGTCCCGCTTGGTGCGGATGACGTCGACGGCGTCGAACGGTTCGCTCATCGTTCCAGGTCCTCCGGTCCGAACGCCTGCGGCAGCAGGTCGGACATGGGTACGACGCCGAGTGGCGTCTCGACGATCAGGTCGGCACCGCCGTGCTCCCACAGCAGCTGGCGGCAACGGCCGCAGGGGGTGATGACGCGGCCGCGGGCGTCGACGCACGTGAAGGCGGTCAGCCGCCCGCCACCACCGGTCACCAGGGCCGAGACGAGGGAGCACTCGGCGCACAGCGTGACGCCGTAGGCGGCGTTCTCGACGTTGCAGCCCACCAGCAGCCGGCCGTCGTCCGCGTACGCCGCCGCGCCGACGGCGTACCCGGAGTACGGCACGTAGGCGTGGCGGGTCACGTCCGTAGCGGCCGACCGCAGGGCGTCCCAGTCGATCGAGGACGTCACGGCGCTACTCCTTCGTGTACGGCCTGGCCAGCGCTGCTGGTGGCCGCGACCGGCCGACGAGCCCGGCGACGGCGAACAGCGTCACGATGTACGGCAGCATCAGCATGAACTGGCTCGGCACCGGCGACCCGACGACCGAGAGCACGTTCTGCAGGTTCGTGGCGAACCCGAAGAGCAGGCCGGCCAGGGCCGCCCGGACGGGGTTCCACTTGCCGAAGATCATCGCGGCCAGGGCGATGAAGCCCGCGCCCGCGGTCATCTCGCGGTTGAACTGGTTGATGGAGACCACCGTGTAGAACGCACCGCCCATGCCGCCCACGGCACCGGCGATCAGCAGCGCGCGGTACCGGGTGCGCAGCACCTCGATGCCGACGGTGTCGGCGGCGCGCGGGTGCTCGCCCACGGCACGCAGCCGCAGCCCCCACCGGGTGCGGAACAGGCCGTACCAGACGAGGAAGACGACGACGGGCATCAGGTACACGACGATCGTCTGGTCGAACAGCACCGGGCCGATGACGGGGATCCGCTCGAGGAACGGGATCGGCAGGCGCTCGAACCGGGTCGTGGAGTTCAGCGTCTGGGTGTTGGGGACCAGGACCAGCGAGTAGAAGAAGCTCGTCAGGCCGATCACCAGCACGTTGAGGACCACACCGACGATGATCTGGTTCACCCGGTAGGTGATCGTGAAGACCGCCAGGACGAGGCCGACCAGCGCGGCGGCGATCATGGCCGCCACCAGCCCGGCCCACGGGCTGTTGGTCAGCGACCCCACGACCGCCGCGGTGAACGCACCGGCCAGGAGCTGGCTCTCGATGGCGATGTTGATCGTGCCCGACCGCTCACCGATGACACCGCTCAACGAGCCGTACACCAGCGGTACGGACAGCGCGACGGCGCCACCGAGGAGCCCGACGACGGACAGGTCGCGCGGGCTGCCCGCGGCGGCCCAGGCGAGGAAGCCGAAGAGCAGGGCGGCGGCGTACACGCTGGTCACCCACAGCGGCGTCCGGCGACCGTCACGGGTCGCCAGGACCGAGACGACGAGCAGCGCCGCGGCGACGGCGGCGCACACCCAGGCGGTGCCCATGCCCGGGATCACGTACACCGGGATCTGGAAGAAGTCCGTCGGGGTGGACAGGGCGAAGCGTGCGCTGCCCTCGCGCGGGGCGAGCAGCATCAGCAGGGCGTACAGCGCCAGCACGACGGCCAGGGCGATCGGCGTCTTCCACGAGATGGTGCTGACGGTGCGGGGCGCGTCCGGCGCACCCGTGGTGGCGCCGTCCACGGTCGGGGCGGTCATGCCGCCACCTCCTTCCGCGCGGCCTGCGACCGCTTCTTCTTCGGCTTGCTGCCCGGCTGCGGGAGCCGGAAGATCGCGCGCACCAGCGGCGGCGCCGCGATGAACAGCACGATGAGGGACTGCACGACGAGCACGATCTCGATGGGGATGCCCTCGGCGGCCTGCATCGCGGAACCACCCGCCTTGAACCCGCCGAAGAGGATGCCCGCACCGAGCACGCCGATCGGGTTCGAGTTGCCCAGCAGGGCCACGGTGATGGCGTCGAAGCCGATCCCGGCGTCGATGTCCGCACCGAACCCGGTGGTCACGGTCCCGAGGACCTGGGTGACGCCGGCCAGACCGACCAGCGCACCGGCGACGAGCATCACCGAGACGGTGGACCGCGAGACGTCGATGCCGGCGACCCGCGCAGCACGCGGGTTCTGCCCCACGGCCCGGTAGGAGAAGCCGATGGCCGAGCGGTTGAGGATCCACCACACGACGGCGACGGCGATCAGCGCCAGGATGAAGCCCCAGTGCAGGTTGTACCGCTCACCGAGGAGCGGGGGCAGCTGTGCGGACTCGGGCGTCGGCGGGGTCTTCGGGTTCGCCGACCCCGGGGCCTGCATCAGCCCGGGCGTCGCCAGGAAGTACGACAGCAGGTAGAACGCGACGTAGTTGAGCATGATCGTCACGATGACCTCGTGGGCCCCGGTGCGTGCCTTGAGCAGACCCGCGATACCGGCCCACAGGGCTCCGGCGAGGATGCCCGCGACCAGGGCGAGGATCAGGTGGAGCGGGAACGGCAGTCCGGTGACGCCGAAGCCGACCCAGCCGGCCGCAGCGGCGGACATGAGCATCTGGCCCTGACCACCGATGTTGAGCAGGCCCGCGCGGAAGGCGATCGCCACGCCGAGACCGGCGGCGATCAACGGCGTCGCGTTGGTCAGCGTCTGCGTCAGCGGCCGGATGGCTCCGGCGAACGTCTCGGCCTGGAAGTTGTACACGGCCCCTTGGAAGAGAGCCGAGTAGGCGCCCCCGACGGCCTCTCCGACCGCCGCGAACGTGTCGGAGGGCCGGGAGAAGAAGTAGCCGGACGCCTGCTGGACGGCCTCATCGGTGACGATGATCATCAGCGACCCGGCGAGGACGGCGAGCAGGATCGCGCCGAGCGACACGGCCCAGCCACCGGAGATGATCCGGTGGAAGGCGTCCTGCCAGCGACCGTCCTCCTCGGCGAGCTCGGCCTCGCGGGCGCGGTCCTGCTCCAGCGCCTCGGCGAGGCCCGGGTCGGCCGCGGGGTCGACCTTTTCCATGTCGGCCGCGAGCCGGTTGTCGGAGGAGTCGGCGGAGTGCCGGTCCGGAGTCTCGCTCACGCGGCGTCTCCTTCGCTCTCGGGCGCGACGCCGGCCATCATGAGGCCGAGCACGTCGCGCGGGGTGTCGGCGGGCACGATGCCGACGACGCGACCGCGGTACATGACCATGATCCGGTCGGCGAGGGCCACCGCCTCGTCGAGCTCCGTCGAGACCACGACGACCGGGATCCCCTGGTCACGGGTCTCGACGATGCGCTTGTGGATGAACTCGATGGAGCCGACGTCGACGCCGCGGGTCGGCTGGGCCGCCACGAGCAGCCGCAGCTCGCGGGACATCTCCCGCGCGAGGACGACCTTCTGCTGGTTGCCGCCGGACAGGCGACCGACCGGCAGGTCGATACCCGTCGTCCGGACGTCGAACTCGTCGACCTTCTCGCGCGCGAACTCGTCGCGCAGGCCGAGCTGCAGCGACCCCGCCCGCACGAACGGTGCGCCGTCGGTCCGGTCGAGGATGAGGTTCTCGGCGATGGTGAACTCGCCGACCAGGCCGCTGGTGCTGCGGTCCTCGGGCACGAAGCCGACTCCCGCGTCGAGGACCTTGCGGACGCTGCGGCCCTTGAGCTCCTCGCCGTCGAGCCGGATCGACCCCTCGAAGTCCGGGTACAGGCCGATGAGCGCCTCGGTGAGCTCCGTCTGCCCGTTGCCCTGCACGCCCGCGACCACGAGGATCTCGCCGCCGTGGACGGTGAAGCTGACGTCGTCGACGACGACCTGGCCGTCCGGGCGCGCGACCACGAGGTGCTCCACGGCGAGCTCGTTCTCGCCGTGCCGCGGGGGCTCCTTGTCGACGGTGAGCTGGACCGCTCGGCCGACCATGAGCGAGGCGAGCTCGTTGTCCGACGCGGTCGGCTCGGCCTCGCCGACGACCTTGCCGTGCCGGACGACGGTGATGCGGTCGGCGACCTCGCGCACCTCGCGCAGCTTGTGGGTGATGAAGACGATGGCCTTGCCCTCGTCCTTGAGCTGACGCATGATCGCCATCAGCTCGTCGGTCTCCTGCGGGGTGAGCACCGCGGTCGGCTCGTCGAAGACGAGCACCTGGGCGTCACGGCTGAGCGCCTTGATGATCTCCACGCGCTGCTGGACACCGACGGGCAGGTCCTCCACGAGCGCGTCCGGGTCCACGTGGAACCCGAAGCGGTCGGCGGTGCTGCGGACGGTCTCGCGCGCCGCCGCCAGGTCGAGGATGCCCGGACCCGACGTCGTCTCGTGGCCGAGCATGACGTTCTCGGCCACGGAGAACACCGGCACGAGCATGAAGTGCTGGTGCACCATGCCGATCCCGGCGCCCATCGCGTCGCCGGGGCCCTGGAAGTTCTGGACCTCGCCGTCCAGGAGGATCTCGCCCTCGTCGGCGTCGTAGAGCCCGTACAGGACGTTCATCAGCGTGGACTTGCCAGCGCCGTTCTCGCCGAGGAGGCAGTGGATCTCCCCCGGTTCGACCACCAGGTCGATGTGGTCGTTCGCCACCAGCGCGCCGAAGCGCTTGGTGATCCCACGCAGCTCGAGCCTCATCGCGGTCAGCCGCCCTTTCCTTACGTTTCTGCCGGCCAGCCTAGGCCGCGCCGCACGGCGGGACGCGGTGGGCGAACCCACCGTGTCCCGCCGTCGCGGCAGTCGGTCCTCAGCCGGTCACTCGGCCAGGTAGGACGTGACCTCGAGCTCGCCGTCGATGATCTGCTGGCGCAGCTCGTCGACCTCGGTCATGAGCTCCGGGTCCACCTTGTCCTCGAAGTCGTGCAGCGGAGCCAGGCCGACGCCCTCGTTCTCCAGCGTGCCGACGTAGGTCTCCGGGTCGAACTCGCCCTGACCCGCCGCGAGGACGGCCTCGTAGGTGGAGACGTCCATCCGCTTGAGGATGGAGGTCAGCACGTACTCCTGGGTGGTCGGGTCCGTCTCGTAGAAGTCGGCGTCGACGCCCACGAGCGCGACGTCGCGCCCGGAGTCCTCGATCGCCGCGATGGCCGACTGGTAGATCGGGCCACCGACGGGGAGGATCACGTCGACACCCTGGTCGAGGATGTTCTTCGCCGTGGTCTTGGCCGTCTCGTTGGCGGTGAAGCCGCCGGTGAAGGCACCGTCCTCGCCACCGGAGTAGCCGATGACCTCGACGTCCGCGTCGTTGACCTCGTTGTAGTGCTCGACGCCCTGCTTGAAGCCGTCCATGAAGATCGTCACGGTCGGGAACGGCTGGCCGCCGAAGGTGCCGACCTTGCCGGCCTCGGAGTAGCCCGCCGACAGGTAGCCCGCCAGGAACGCGGCCTCGGCCGTGTTGTACAGCAGCGGCTTGATGTTGTCCGCGTCGGTCTCGCCGTCGAAGTCGTTGTCCGCGGCGTCGTCGACGAGGATGTAGTGGGTCTCCGGGTTGGCGTTCGCCGACTCGACCGTGTCGGCCGAGAGGGCGAAGCCCACCGACACGATGGCGTCGCAGCCCTGGTCGACCAGCGACTGCAGGTTCGGCTGGAAGTCGGTCTCGGACTGCGACTGCACGTCCGTCAGCTCGGCGCCGAGCTCCTCGGCCGCCTGCTGGGCGCCTTCGAAGCTGAGCTGGTTGAAGCTCTTGTCGTCGAAGCCGCCCTGGTCGGAGACGATGCACGGGGAGAAGTCGACGGCCTCGGTCTCGGCCCCCGTCTCCGTGCTCTCGTCGGCCGTGTCCTCCGGGGCCGCTCCGCACGCCGCGAGGGTCAGCGCGGCCGCGCCGGCGAGGGCGGTGAACTTGATCGCACTCTTCACCTGTCGCTCCTGTCGATGAGGGTGGTGGGTGAGCCCGGGATCGTCCCCGTCTCACGATCAGAGATGACAGCCTAACCATGCGTGCGGGCCCGCAGGACCACGAGCCCAACCCGTGTCCGAGTCGTTATCGAATGGGAACGACGGCGGAATGACGTACGTCACAGCCGGTCGGGATCACCCGAGCGCGACCCTCGCCAGGACCCGCGCACCGATCGCGATGGCACGCTCGTCGACGACCAGGTCGCCCTGGTGGATGTCGTACCGGCGCTGCCCCGGGGTCGCGGTGCCGAGCCGTGCCATCGCCCCGGGCACCTTGGTCAGGTACCAGGCGAAGTCCTCCCCGCCCAGGGACTGCTCGGTGAGCACCACGCCGTCCTCGCCGAGCACCGCGGCACCCGCCGCCTCGAGGGCGGCCGTGACCTCGGCGTCGTTGTCGACCGGCGGGACGCCGCGCAGGTGGTAGACGCTGACCTCGACGTCGTACGGGGCCACGACCTGCTCGACGGCGTCGAGCAGGACCTGGCCGGCCCGCTCCCACGCCCGCACGTCCAGGCACCGCAGGGTGCCCTTGGCCACCCCCGTGGCCGGGATGGCGTTGTGGGCGTTGCCCGCCTCGACGGCGCCCCAGGTGAGGTTGACGCCCGAACGCGGGTCCAGCCGTCGCCCGAGCACCGCCGGCACCTGGGTGATGACCTGGCCCAGGGCGTAGACGACGTCACCGGTCAGGTGCGGCCGGGAGGTGTGCCCGCCGCTGGAGGAGAGCGTCACGGTGACGAGGTCGGAGGCGGAGGTGATCGGGCCGATCCGCGTCCCGAGCCGCCCGACGTCGAGCTTCGGCTCGGTGTGCACCGCGACGATCCGCTCCACACCGTCCAGGACCCCCTGGGCCAGGACGTCGTGGGCACCGCCGGGCATGATCTCCTCGGCCGGCTGGAAGATCAGGCGGACCCCGGTCTCCAGGAGGCCTTCTTCGGCGAGCCGCGCCAGGGCGAGACCGGCGCCGAGGACGACCGCCGCGTGGACGTCGTGGCCGCACGCGTGCGCCACCCCCGGCACGGTCGAGACGAAGTCGCAGCCGCACACGTCGTCCAGGGGCAGGGCGTCGATGTCCGCGCGCAGGGCCGTGCGCCCCCGGCCCGGGACGTCCGGGCCGACGTCGCACGTCAGCCCGGTCCCGTCCAGCAGCCGGGGCTGCAGCCCGGCGGCCCGCAGCCGCTCGGCCAGCACCGCCGTCGTCCGGACCTCCTGACGCGCCGTCTCCGGGTGGGCGTGCAAGTCACGGCGCACCGCCACGACCTCGTCCTCCAGGGCGGCGACGACCTCGTCGAGGCGTGCCTGCGCCGCCCCGCTCACAGCAGGTCCTCCCGCCCGTGGTCGCGGACCGCGTCGACCATGCTCCGGACCTGCTGGGCCCGGGCACGCGTGGTCACCAGGACGGCGTCGGGGGTGTCGACGACGACCACGTCGTCGATGCCCAGCAACGTCACGGTCCGGCCGCTCGCCGGGACGACGACCGACCCGGCGCTCTGGACCCGGACGACGTCGGCGCTCTCGCCGAGCACCTTCGACCCCGCGTCGTCGTCGGCCGGCAGCAGCGCCGCCAGGGAGTTGAAGTCACCGACGTCGTCCCAGCCGAACGGGCCCGGGACCATGGCGACGCCGCCGTCCGCGGCGACCGGCTCGGCGACGGCGTGGTCGATGGCGATCCGCTCCAGCCCCGGCCAGGTCTCGGCCAGCACCCGGTCACGGTCCGGCGTGTCCCACGCCGCGGCGATCCGGCGCAGCCCGTCGTGCAGCGCCGGGCGCTGCGCGGCCAGGTGACCGAGCAGCACGTCCGTGCTCGCGACGAAGATCCCGGCGTTCCAGCGGTACTCCCCCGAGGCCAGGTAGGTGCGCGCCGTCTCGGCGTCGGGCTTCTCCGTGAACCCGCTGACGTGCACGGCGCTCGGCGCCCCCTCGAGGCCGAGGGGCTCGGCCCCGTGGACGTAGCCGAACGCGGTCGAGGGGCGGGACGCGGCGATGCCGATCGTCGTGACGTACCCCGCCCGGGCGGCCTCCACCGCCTCGCGCACCGAGCGCTCGAACTCGCGGGTGCCGGAGATGACCTGGTCCGCGGCGAAGGACCCGAGGACGACCTCGCCGTGGCGTCGCTCCAGCACGGCCGCGGCCAGCCCGATCGCCGCCATCGAGTCGCGCGGCGACGGCTCGGCCAGCACCTGGTCCTCGCCGAGCCCGGGGAGCTGGGCGCGCACGGCGGCGGCGTGCGCCGTGCCCGTGACGACGACGACGCCGTCCGGACCGGTGAGCGGCGTCAACCGGTCGGCGGTGCCCTGCAGCAGGCTGCGCCCGGAACCGGTCAGGTCGTGCAGGAACTTCGGGGCGCCCGCGCGCGAGAGCGGCCACAGACGGGTCCCGGACCCCCCGGCGGGGATGACGGCACGGAACCCGGGAATAGCAGAAAGCATGTTCGCAGCATAGTGACGCCGGGCGTCGGGACGACGTGACCCCTGTGGGATCGATCACAGATCCACCACGCGGACGCCATTTTTCCGGCGGCCGTGACCCGATCGCAACCGGGTGTCACTACAGTGTCCTCACGTAACCCCGCCAGCATCCGCCAATGGAGGCCCCACCGTGCCGACTGCCCCCGCTGGCACGCTCTACCGCGGCCGTGAAGGCATGTGGTCCTGGGTCGCGCACCGCGTGACCGGCGTGTCGATCTTCTTCTTCCTGCTCGTGCACGTGCTCGACACGTCGCTCGTGCGCGTCTCCCCCGAGGCGTACAACGCCGTCATCGGCACCTACCAGACGCCGATCATGGGGCTGGGAGAGGCCGGCCTGGTGGCCGCGATCGTCTTCCACGCGTTCAACGGCCTGCGCATCGCGCTCGTCGACTTCTGGTCGGAGGGGGCCCGCTACCAGCGAGTCATGCTCTGGGTCGTGCTCGGCCTGCTCGTCGTGACGATGGCCGGATTCCTGCCCCGCCACCTGATGAACGTGTTCGGAGCCGAATGATGACTACGCAGACCGACATCCCCACGCCCCGCTCCCCGTACGTGCGTCGCAAGACCACCCGGGGCAACTACGAGCTCTACTCGTGGGTCTTCATGCGGGCCTCCGGCGTCCTCCTCGTCGTGCTGGTCTTCGGGCACCTCTTCGTCAACCTCATGGTCGGCGACGGCGTCAAGGCCATCGACTTCGCGTTCGTCGGCGGCAAGTGGTCGAGCCCCTTCTGGCAGATCTGGGACCTGCTGATGCTCTGGCTGGCCATGATCCACGGCACCAACGGCGTCCGGACGATCATCAACGACTACGCCCAGCGGGACGTCACCCGCGGCGTGCTCAAGAGCCTGCTGTACCTGGCGTTCACCATCACCGTCGTGCTCGGCACGCTGGTGATCTTCACCTTCGACCCGTGCCCGCCGGACGCCCCGGCGGAGCTGCTCGCCTCGTTCTGCACGGCCTGAGCCGCGCGCACCACCCCACCCGCTGAACCACCACCGTCCGCAGGAGGCATCGGAACCGATGCAGACCCACCAGTACGACGTCGTCATCGTCGGCGCAGGTGGCGCCGGCATGCGCGCGGCGCTCGAGGCGTCCAAGGGCGCCCGCACCGCCGTCATCTCCAAGCTGTACCCCACGCGCTCCCACACCGGCGCCGCCCAGGGCGGCATGTGCGCCGCCCTGGCGAACGTCGAGGAGGACAACTGGGAGTGGCACACCTTCGACACGATCAAGGGCGGCGACTACCTCGTCGACCAGGACGCCGCGGAGGTGATGGCCAAGGAGGCCATCGACGCCGTGCTCGACCTGGAGCGGATGGGACTGCCGTTCAACCGCACGCCGGAGGGCCGGATCGACCAGCGCCGCTTCGGCGGGCACACGCGCAACCACGGTGAGGCGGCCGTGCGTCGCGCCTGCTACGCCGCGGACCGCACGGGTCACATGATCCTGCAGACGCTGTACCAGAACTGCGTGAAGCAGGACGTCGAGTTCTACAACGAGTTCTACGTGCTGGACCTGCTCACCGACCACGACCTGACGACCGAGCAGATCGAGGACGGCGCCGAGGTCAACGCCACCGGCGTGGTCGCCTACGACCTGGCCACCGGCGAGCTGCACGTCTTCCAGACCAAGGCGGTCGTGTTCGCCACCGGCGGTGCGGGCAAGATCTTCAAGACGACCTCCAACGCCCACACCCTGACCGGTGACGGCATGGCGCTGGCCTACCGCCGCGGCCTGCCGCTGGAGGACATGGAGTTCTTCCAGTTCCACCCCACGGGTCTGGCCGGCCTGGGCATCCTGCTGTCCGAGGCGGCCCGCGGCGAGGGCGGCATCCTGCGCAACGCCGACGGCGAGCGGTTCATGGAGCGCTACGCCCCGACCATCAAGGACCTCGCGCCCCGCGACATCGTGGCGCGGTCCATGGCGAACGAGGTCCGCGAGGGCCGCGGAGCCGGCCCGAACAAGGACTACGTCCTGCTGGACCTGACGCACCTCGAGCCGGCGCACATCGACGCCAAGCTGCCGGACATCACCGAGTTCGCCCGCACCTACCTCGGCATCGAGCCGTACACCGAGCCGGTGCCCGTCTACCCCACCGCGCACTACGCGATGGGTGGCGTGCCGACGAACATCAAGGGCGAGGTCCTGCGCGACGGCCACAACGTCGTCAAGGGGCTCTACGCCGCCGGTGAGGTCGCCTGCGTCTCCGTGCACGGGTCCAACCGTCTGGGCACCAACTCCCTGCTCGACATCAACGTCTTCGGCAAGCGGGCCGGCCGGTCGGCCGCCGCCTACGCGCAGACCGTCGAGCAGCACCTGCCGATCGTCGAGGAGCCGACGGCACGGGTCGAGGCGCAGCTCTCCGAGATGCGCGACCGCCCCGACGGCGAGCGCGTCGCCGACGTGCGCCAGGCGCTGCAGGAGACGATGGACGCCAACGCCCAGGTCTTCCGCACCGACGAGTCGCTGAACAAGGCCGCCGCCGAGATCCGCGAGCTGCAGAAGCGGTACCGCAACGTGTCGGTCCAGGACAAGGGCTCGCTGTTCAACACCGACCTCCTGGAGGCGATCGAGCTGGGCTTCCTGCTCGACATCGCCGAGGTCACCGTCGTCGCGGCGCTCAACCGGCGCGAGTCCCGGGGCGGTCACTACCGCGAGGACTTCCCGGACCGGGACGACGACAACTACATGCTGCACACGATGGCGTACCGCCGTCCGACGTCGGCCCCCGACGCCGCCGACGGGCATGTCGCGGGCTACTTCGACCACGTCGAGGACTTCGGGGACTACAAGGTCGTCCTCGGGTCCAAGCCCGTCACCATGACGCGCTACGAGCCGATGGAGCGGAAGTACTGATGACTGCTGTTCTCGAGAACTCGACCGACACCTCCGGCTCGGAGTCGCAGGCGGGTGCCGTCTCCTCCTTCCAGGTCACGCTGAAGATCCGCCGGTACAACCCGGAGGTCGCCTCCGAGCCGTACTGGGAGGAGCACACGGTCACCGCGCACGGCACCGACCGTGTCCTGGACGCCCTGCACAAGATCAAGTGGGAGCTCGACGGCTCGCTGACGTTCCGCCGGTCCTGCGCGCACGGCGTGTGCGGCTCGGACGCCATGCGGATCAACGGCCGCAACCGGCTGGCGTGCAAGACGCTCCTGAAGGACATCAACCCGGACAAGCCGATCACCGTCGAGGCCATCAAGGGCCTCCCGGTGCTCAAGGACCTCGTGGTCGACATGGAGCCGTTCTTCGCCTCCTACCGCGAGATCATGCCGTTCCTCATCACCTCGGGGAACGAGCCGAGCCGGGAGAACATCCAGTCGCAGGCCGACCGCGACCGGTTCGACGACACCACCAAGTGCATCCTGTGCGCGGCGTGCACGTCGTCCTGCCCCGTGTTCTGGACCGACGGCCAGTACTTCGGCCCGGCGGCGATCGTCAACGCCCACCGGTTCATCTTCGACTCCCGCGACCAGGGCGGCACCCAGCGCCTGGAGGTCCTCAACGACAAGGAGGGCGTGTGGCGCTGCCGCACGACCTTCAACTGCACCGAGGCCTGCCCGCGCGGCATCGAGGTCACCAAGGCGATCCAGGAGGTCAAGCGGGCGATGATCACCCGCGCCTTCTGAGCACCTGCCTCACTCGGTGAAGCCCGGCACGACGGTCGTCGTGCCGGGCTTCGCCGTCCGTTCAGCGGTTCAGGGGGTGTAGCGTGCGCGGCGCACCCCGCGGACCACCGGGCTGTACGGCTTCCCGTGACCGGCGCCCTGGCGAGCCATGCGCTCGATCTCCTCGGCGTGCCGCATCGCCTCGACCTCCTCCTCGGCGCGGACCACCTCGTCCATCCGCGGGGGGTCGTGCATCCAGGCGCAGATCATCAGCAGCACGCGGGACAGCACGTTCGCGAGCAGCAGGATCGTGCCGAGGGTGACGAAGGAACCGAGCAGGATGTTGCTCGACACGCTCGACGTCACCAGCGAGGTCCCCGCGGAGCGCAGCGCCCCCGAGACCGCCGCGGCCACCAGGCACCCGATGACCAGGTCCCGAGCCCGGCGCGGCCGGACCCTGCTCAGGACGCGCACCATGAGGAAGACGATGACGGCGTCCAGCACCAGGGCGACCGCCAGGCTCCCGGCGGAGAGCAGCGCGCCCAGGGCACCCGAGTCACCGAGCCAGTCCTCGACCTGGGTGGTCACGATGCTCGCGGCCGCCGTCACGACGATCATGGAGCCGAGCAGGACGAACCCGGCGAGCTGCCAGACCTTCGCCAGCACGGGGTTCACCCCGACGACGGGCGCGTCGAACATGGTGCGGATCGAGTGGCGCAGCGCGCCCATGAAGCTGATGGCGGTCCACAGCAGCACGACGGCGGCGACGAGCGTGGTCACGTTCCAGAGGTCCTGGACGACCAGGTCCGCGGGATCGAGCTGGTTCTCGCCGTCACCGATCAGCCCGGGCAGCCACAGCTCGATCTCGTCGGTCACCTGCGCCATCAGCTCGTCGTTGCTGCCCAGGGTCCTGGAGAACACCGAGAAGCCGATCGTCAGACCCGCACCGAGGGCGAACAGCGCCGTGTAGGCGATCCCGCCCGACAGCAGGTTGCCGCGCCGGGCCATGTACCACTGCAGCGCGCGGACCTCACGCCGGTCCTTGACCCACCCGACCAGGCGGGTCGCCCGGTCCTTCCACCGATCGAGACGTTCGGACACGTCCTCGACCCTAGCCGCCGGTCCCGTCGGCGGTGGGGCGTCGCGGTCGGCGCGGCGGCGGCCGCGGTCAGGACGGCCGGAGCATCTGCTTCCGGCCGCGCAGCGTGAACGGACGCTGGGGACGCCAGACGCCGTCGTCCCCGTGCTCGTACTGCCAGATCTCCGTGACCTCGAAGACGGCCTCGTAGCCGGCCATCTCGTCGAAGGCGCGGTCGAGCGCGGGTTCGGGCACCTCGTGAGCGATCGTGACGTGCGGGTGGTAGTTGAACCGGAGCTCCTGGGCGAGCACCCCGGACCGGGTCTGCTGCTCGAGCAGCTCGCACTCGGCGATGCCCTCGGCCAGCGTCATGAACACGACCGGGGACACCGGCCGGAACGTGCCGGTACCCCGCAGGTGCACCCGGAAGGGGGGCATCTCGTCGGCGACCTTCCGCAGGTGCTCGCCGACGGTGGGCATGTCGGCACGGTCCACGACGGTCGGCCCGATGACGGTGATGTGCGGCGGGATCGCCTGGGCCAAGGGGTCCTCGAACCGCGACCGGGCGTCCTGCAGCTGCGAGGCGTACGGCTCGGGCACCGCGATGGCGATGCCGATCCGCACCTGGCCGGGGCCCCGAGGAGGGATCCTCACCGGACGCCCCGCGGCAGCAGCCCGAAGCGGTCGAAGAGCCGGTCCTTCACCCCGCCGGCGATCTCACGGGCCCGGGCCGCGCCGTCGTCGAGCACCTTGTCGAGCTCCGCCGGGTCCGACAGGTAGGTGTTCGCGCGCTCCTGGAACGGCTCGAGGAAGGCCACGACGGCGTCGGCGAGGTCGACCTTGAGGTACCCGTACCCGCGCCCGTCGTACTCCGCGGCGATGTCGTCCACCTCCCGGCCGGTCACGGCCGAGTAGATCGACAACAGATTGGAGATCCCGGGCTTCTTCTCCCGGTCGAAGTAGACGGCGTAGGAGTCGTCGGCGTCGGTGACCGCCGACTTGATGGCCTTCGCGGCCTTCTTCGGGTTCTCCAGCAGCCAGATCACGCCCTTGCCGCCCGCGTTCGACTTCGACATCTTCGCGGTGGGGTTCTGCAGGTCCTGGATCTTGGCGGTGGCCGTGACGATGTGGGCCTCGGGCACGACGGCGGTCCCTGCGCCGAACCGGGCGTTGAGCCGCTCGGCGAGGTTCCGGGTCAGCTCGAGGTGCTGACGCTGGTCCTCGCCGACCGGCACCAGGGCGGCGTCGTAGACCAGGATGTCCGCCGCCATCAGCACGGGGTAGGTGAACAGCCCGACGGTGGTGCCGTCGGTGCCCTGGCGCGCCGACTTGTCCTTGAACTGCGTCATGCGGCTGGCCTCGCCGAACCCCGTCTGGCAGCTCAGCAACCAGGCGACCTCGGTGTGCTCCGGCACGTGGGACTGCACGAACAGGGCCGAGCGGGCCGGGTCGACGCCGCCCGCCAGGTACTGCGCGGCCGTGGCCCGGGTCCGCTCGCGCAGCGCCGCCGGCTCCGGGTTGACGGTCAGTGCGTGCAGGTCGACCACGCAGTACAGCGCCTGGTAGTCGTCCTGCAGGGCCACCCACTGCGTGAGCGCACCCAGGTAGTTGCCCAGGTGCAGCGAGGTGTCGGTCGGCTGCATGCCGGACAGGATGCGCGGGCGGGTGCCGGACGGTGCGCCCGGTGCGGAGGGGGATGCGGACATGGTCTTCATTCTGGCAGGTCTGACGGGTGGGCCTGAATCACCCGGGAGGTCGAGGTCGTGGGACGCGCGGGGCGAGACCGTCACGTGGCCTCGTCGTCGAAGGGTGCGGGCCCGTCGAGGGGCGCGTCGCCCGGGGGCCGTGCGGGCGTGGGCGGGCCGGCCGACGCCATGGGCACGGCGGTGTTGCCGGCCACGCCCAGACCTCCTGCCGTCGCCGTCGCTCCGGCCGCGGCCCCTGCCGCCGCACCGGCCCGTGCGGACGCCCGCTGCGCGGGTCGGGCCGGGGGGTCGTCGAGCAGGGCTTCCTTGACGATGCGTCGGGGGTCGTACTGACGCGGGTCGAGCTTCTGCCAGTCGACGTCGCGGAACTCGTCGCCCAGCTCGTCGTCCACCCGGGTCTTGGCGTCCTGCAGCATCGCCTTGCCCTGACGGACCAGCCGCCCGAGCTGCGCGGCGTAACGCGGCAGACGCTCGGGGCCGACGAGCACCAGCGCCAGCACGATGATGACGACGAGCTCGCCCCCGTTGATGCCGAAGACTCCCACGTCCGACAGCCTAGTCCGTCCCGACTCGCGGGCGGTACCGCGCCGTCGTCATTCGCTGGCGCGCTCCTGCAGCACCACCCGTACCTCGCGCTCCTCGCCGTCGCTGCGCACGCGCAGCGTCACCGCGTCGCCGGGCTGGCGGGCCCGGATCGCCACGATCAGCTCGTCGCTGCGGGACACCGGCCGGTCGTCGATCGCGAGGATCACGTCGCCGGCCCGGACCCCGGCGACGTCGGCCGGGCCGTCCGGCGTGACCGGCGGGATGCCCTCCTGCGCCTCGGTGGACACCTGGACGCCCTCCCCCGAGTACGAGGTGTCCAGCAGGACGCCGATGACGGGGTAGGTGGCCTGCCCGGTCTCGATGAGCTGCTCGGCCGTGGTGCGCGCCTGGTTGGCCGGGATCGCGAATCCCAGGCCGATGCTGCCGGTGGCCTGCGTCGCACCCGGCGGCTGGGCGATCGCGGAGTTGATGCCGACGACCTCGCCGTCGGCGTCGACCAGCGGTCCCCCGGAGTTGCCCGGGTTGATCGCCGCGTCGGTCTGGATGGCGTCGATGAACGCCGTCGTCGCCTGGTCGCCGGCCTGCACCGGACGGTGCAGGGCGCTGACGATCCCCGCGGTGACGGTCGAGTCCAGCCCGAGCGGCGCACCGACGGCCAGGACCGCGTCACCGACGACGACGTCGTCGGAGTCGCCGAGCACGAGCGGGGTCAGTCCGTCGACGTCGATCTTGACCACGGCCAGGTCGTAGTCGCTCGTGCGCCCGACGATCTCGCCGTCGTGCTCGCTGCCGTCGGCGAGCACGACCACGACGTCACCGCCCCCGCCGGCACCCGGCGCGACCACGTGGTCGTTGGTGAGGATGTACCCGTCCTCGCGCAGCACGAACCCGGACCCGGAGGAGCCCCCGCCCCCGGAGCGGGTGATCTCCAGGGACACGACCGAGGGCAGCACGCCGGCCGCGATGGCGGCGTGCGACCCGGCCGGCCGCGAGTCGTCCGCACCGTCGTCCTGCACCCCGGCGCTGACCGGGAGGTCGGCGCTGACCGGGGCGTCCTCGCCCGCGCGGTCGGTGATCCGGCCGCCGAGCAGCCCGCCGAGCAGCCCGACGACGAGCGCCAGGACGACGACCAGCGCCGTCCGCCCGGCGCCGAGGGACACCGGACGCCGACGGTGGGCGGCGTGCGGCGGTGGAGCGGTCGGGGCGGTCGTGGGGGCCACCGGCGCCTGCGGAGCCGTGGGCCCCGCGTCGTGCTCGACGTGCTCGTCGGCGGGCCGTTCCTCGGGACGGTCGGCGCCGGCGTCCTCGGCACGACGTGGAACCCGGGCGGCGGGCGTCGGCGCGGGGTCGGGGCGACGGGCCGGGGGCTCCGGGGTGGCGAAGAGGTCGTGGTCCGGGGATGTCATGGGAGGGTGAGGGCTCCAGTCACGGTCGACCAGCCACGGGTGATCTGCGGCAGGACTCCGGCGTCGTAGTCACGTTCCGGGAAAGCGGCGACGATCTCGGCGAGGACGTCCTCGGGTGCGTCGGTGGTCACCTCGACGACGACGTCCCCAGCCTGCCACGCCACGTGCCAGGGGTCGCGCGAGAGGACGACGACGTCGTCGCGGCCGGCCTCGCCGGCCCGGACCGACGCACCGGTCTGCTCCGCCAGCCGCCCGACCTGCTGCCGGACGACGACGGGGCCGTCGGGACCGGTCAGGTCGATCACGCAGGACGTCGCCCCGGCACGCACGGCCGCCACCTCGTAGCCGGGCGGCAGCGACGACGGCGTCGCGAACCCGGTGCCGCCGAGGCCGGCCTCGCTCACCGGCTCACCGGCGGCGGCGTCCGATCCGGCGAGGGTCGTCAGGGCGGACACGCGCGAGGTGTCCGGCGTGACGACCGGCGCCTGACCGAGCACGAACAGGGCACAGCCGAGCACGCCCGCACCCCCGGCACCGACGAGCAGAGCCCGACGGCGGCGGCGGCGTCGCTCGGCGCCGACGACGTCACCCGTCAGGGTGGTGTGCCACGCCTCCGGCGCGGCCCACCCCGTGTCCCGCTCCGGGGCACGCAGCGGGTCGCCGTCCGCGGGCGGGATCGAGGCGGACAGGTCCAGCAGGCGCTGGGTGAGCTCGGCCGTGGGGTGCACGTCCGCGGCGGAGGCCAGCCGGCGGCGGGCCGCACGAGCGGACTCGAGCTCTGCGGAGCACAGCGGGCAGCACGCGACGTGGGCCAGGGCGCGCTCCGCCTCCCCCGGCGGCAGCTGCCCGTCCGCGAGCGCGCTCACGCGGTCCCCGAGGTGGGCGCTCATCGGCCCACGTCCGCGCGACGGTGGTCCAGGACGTCCCGCAGCTGGGCACGGGCCCGGTGGATCCGCGACCGCACGGTCCCGATCTTGATGCCCAGCGTGACCGCGATCTCCTCGTAGCTCAGCCCCTCGATGTCGCACAGGACGACGGCGGCGCGGTACTCGGGCCGCAGCCCGTCCAGCGCGGCCTGGACGTCGTGGTCGAGGTTGCCGTGCTCGTACCCGCGTTCGGGCCGGCTGCGGTCGTCGGTGGACTGGACGCGCGAGGCGTCCTCGCCCATGGCCTCGAAGCGGATGCGCTTCTTGCGCCGCACCTGGTCGAGGAAGAGGTTCGTGGTGATGCGGTGCAGCCAGCCCTCGAACGTCCCGGGGGTGTAGCTCGACAGCGACCGGAACACCCGCAGGAACGTCTCCTGGGTGAGGTCCTCGGCGTCCTGGCGGTCACCGGTCAGCCGGTAGGCGAGCCGGTAGACCCGTGCGGAGTGCTCGCGCACGATCTCGTCCCACGTCGGTGGGACCCACGTGGCGGTGCCGCCACCGGCTGTCTCGGTCATCACGGTCATCGTGCCATGCGAACGTGTGAGCAACCTGGGAGGTTCCCACGTACCATCGGCCCAGCGATCAGGGGGGCCGAGTCATCTTCACCGAGGCGGAGGCCCAGGACGACCGCCGGGTCGCCTGGGCGTTCAGCGAGTCGTTCCTCACCGAGGACGCGACGCTGCGGCGTGCCCGCGAACGGGCGTTCGGGCTGGGCTGCCCCACCATCTCCCCCGGCACGGGTGCGTTGCTGCGGGTGGTCGCGGCGGCGACCCAGGCACGGACGGCGGTCGAGATCGGCAGCGACGCCGGTGTGACGGCGCTGTGGGTGCTGCGGGGCATGCTGCCCGACGGTGTCCTGACCACGATCGACCCGGACCCGGCCCGACAGCGCGCCGCGAAGGCGGTGTTCGCCGACGAGCAGGTCGCGGGCTCCCGCACGCGCGTCATCACGCGACCTCCGCTGGACGTCCTGCCGCGCCTGACCGACGGGGCGTACGACGTGGTGCTGGTCGCCGTCGACGCCCTCTCGCTCGCTCCGCACGTGGAGGCGGCCATCGGGCTGCTGCGGCCCGGCGGTGTGCTGGGCGTCGTCGACGCGGCGCTCGCCGGCCGTGCCACCGACGCCGAGGGCCACGGCGAGACGGCCGCGGCCGTCCGGGCGGTGGCGCTCGCCGTCCGCGCGGACGACCGGCTCGTCCCGGCGATGGTCCCCACCGGGGACGGGCTGCTGCTCGCCGTCCGGCGCTAGGGACGCCCGCACCGGTCCCGGAAAGACGCGACGGGCGTGGTCCGGGGGCCGCACCCCGTCCCACGCCCGTCCGTCACGGGAGTCTGCTGCCGATGTCGTCAGCCGACGACACCCTGGAGGGCCTCGCCCAGCTCGCCGGCCTCGGTCGCGTTCAGCTCGACGACCAGCCGACCACCGCCCTCCAGCGGAACACGCATGACGATGCCGCGTCCCTCCTTGGTGACCTCGAGGGGCCCGTCGCCCGTCCGCGGCTTCATCGCAGCCATGTGTGGCTCTCCATTCCGTTGTCCGGTTCCTCCGCCCCGTTACTGCACGTGGCAGGATGAGGTGCGTCTCACCATTCTACTGGCCGACCCGGACAGCCGGTGTCAGGCGAGGCCGCGCAGGGCGACCCGCGGGGGCGCCTCGTCCCGCACGGCGGCGACCATCTCCAGCGCCTGGCGGGTGGCCGCGACGTCGTGGCTCCGGAACACCTGCGCACCGTGCCACGCCGCGAGCGCGGTGGCGGCGAGGGTGCCCGGCAGCCGCTCCTCCGGGGGGAGGTCCAGGGTCTCGCCCACGAAGTCCTTGCGGCTGAGCGCCATGAGCACGGGGTACCCGAGCGCGACCAGCTCCGGGGTCCGACGCAGCAGGTGCAGGGAGTGCCACGTGTTCTTGCCGAAGTCGTGCGTGGGGTCGACGAGGACGGACGACGGCGGCACCCCGCAGGCGACCGCCCGTTCCGCGCCGGCCCGCAGCGTGGCCAGCACGTCGTGCACGACGCCGTCGCGGGGGTCGCCGGCGTCGGCCCCGTCGGCGACCGGATAGGCCACCCGGTAGGGGTCGGTCCGGGGCTGCGCCCCGCCGGTGTGGGAGCAGACGACCCCGACCCCGGCCGCGCCCGCCACCTCGACGAGCCCCGGGTCGTGCCCCGCCCAGGTGTCGTTGACGAGGTCGGCCCCGGCCTCGATCGCCGCCGCCGCGACCTCGGAGCGCCAGGTGTCGACGCTCAGCAGCAGCTGCGGGATCTCTCGGCGGACCCGGGCCAGGAAGGGGACGACCCGGTCGATCTCCTCCGCCGCGCTGACCGTGGGTCCGACGCCGGCGCGGACCCCGCCGATGTCGAGGATCGCAGCGCCGTCCTCCCACGCCCGGTGGGCGGCGGTCAGCGCCGCGCCGTCGTCGGCGAGCCGAGCCGGGGCGTAGAAGGAGTCGGTCGTGCGGTTGACGATCGCCATGACGACCGGTCGCCGCGCCCCGTCGGCGTCCCGGCCGACCTCGCGACCACGCAGGACGAGCGGGGTGCCGGCCGGTGGGATCACGCGCGACGCTCGGCGGCGAGCTGCCGCCCGCGGCGGATGACGTGGGAGACGGCGTCCTCCGCGCTGTCGGTCACGTACAGCAGGTCCAGGTCGGACTCCTTGATCATGCCGCGCGCGGCGACGACGGTCCGCAGCCAGTCCAGCAGGCCGCCCCAGTAGTCGCTGCCGACGAGCACCACGGGGAACTCGGTCACCTTGTGGGTCTGGACGAGGGTGAGGGCCTCGAAGAGCTCGTCGAAGGTGCCGAAGCCGCCGGGCAGGACGACGAACCCCTGCGCGTACTTGACGAACATCGTCTTGCGGGCGAAGAAGTACCGGAAGCTCACGCCCCGGTTGACGTGCTCGTTCATCCCCTGCTCGAAGGGCAGCTCGATCCCCAGGCCGACGGAGGTGCCGCCCGCCTCGGCGGCGCCCTTGTTCGCCGCCTCCATGATCCCGGGCCCGCCGCCGGTGATCACCGAGTACCCGGAGGCGACCAGCAGCTTGCCGACCAGCTCCCCGAGCGCGTAGTCGGGGTGGTCGGGTGCGGTGCGGGCCGACCCGAACACGGAGACGGCGGGACCGACCTCGGCGAGCGCACCGAAACCCTCCACGAACTCGGCCTGGATGCGCATGACGCGCCACGGGTCGGAGTGGACCCACTCGGTCCCCTCCCCCGGTGCCAGCAGACGCTGGTCGGTGGTCGAGGTGGGGATCTGCGTGCCCCGCAGCAGCAGCGGTCCCTTGCGGTACCCGCGGCCGACCTCGGGGACGCCTTCGTCGGTCCGTTCGCTCATGGTTCGAGCCTATGACCAGTTCCGGAATCTCGGAGCGGGTGAACTCCGCATCCTGCACTGTGCGCGTGAAGAGAACGTGGATACGCTCCAAGCGGACTTGACATTCGTCACACCTGCCGGTATGTGGGCAGATCGGATAGATCGGACGAGACACATGCGCATCAGGAGTTCACACCGCAAGGACGCGACAGCTCCACGCAGGGCCCGCTTCTCCGGCCCCGTCGCCGCACTGGCCGCCACGACGCTCGCCCTCGGGTCGGTCGTCGCGATCAGCACCAGTGCCGCCGCCGCCGTCCCGAGCACCTTCGAGATCGACGGCAACCAGGTCACCAACTCGACCATCGACTGGCAGACGGCCGACCCCGACGTCGTCCGCGACCCGATCGGCAACAACGACACCACCACGTTCGCCGGGTCCGACAAGGAGGACCCCAACAACCCCGCCCAGGGCTGGCCCAACTGGTCACCGGGCAACCCGGGCACCAACTCCGGCAAGTCCGACCTCGGCAACGTCCTGGTGTACAGCGAGATCGCCGAGGACAGCGGGGACTACACCCAGTGGCTGCACCTGGCATGGGACCGCGACGGTGACTCGGGCTCGGTGAACTACTTCATCGAGCTCAACCAGAAGGACAACCTCGACATGATGAACCCCGACCGCACGGTCGGAGACATCAGGATCGTCGTCGAGGAGGACGGCAACGCCGGCTTCACCTGCATCGGCGTCGACACCTGGGACGGCTCGGACTGGAGCGACCGCCAGGCCTGCTCCGGAGACCTCTCCGACGTGGCCGTGAACACGGAGTCGATCACCGACTACTTCAACTCGCCGAACGCGGTGAACGGCGAGATCACCGCCGACCGGTTCGTCGAGGCCTCGCTGAACCTCACCGACCTCGGCATCGGCAGCCTCTGCCCCGCGGCCGGCTTCAGCACGCTGAACATGCGCACCCAGACCGGTGAGGCCGCCGGCTCCGCGCTCAAGGACCTCGCCACCGGCGAGATCGACGTGCCGAGCCTGTGCTCCGACCTGACGATCATCAAGCAGGACGAGGACGGCGAGCCGCTGCCGGGCGCCACCTTCACGATCAGCCCGAACCCCAACGACCCCGAAAGCGGGGAGCCCTTCGAGTTCACCATGGGGAGCGGCAGCTTCACCTTCCCCGAGATCGGCCAGGACCTGTGGGGCACCGAGTTCACGATCACCGAGATCGAGGCGCCCGAGGGCTACCTGCTGCCGGCCGAACGGTCGCAGACGATCACGGTCGGCCCGGCGGAGTCGGCGTCGGTGACCTTCACCGACCCCAAGCCGTGGGAGCCGCTGGAGATCGACGTCACGGCCGAGCAGTTCGTGACGCGCACCTGGGAGAACGACAAGCAGGTCGACGGTGACGACGTCCTGCTGCTGCCGGCCGACCAGGAGTCCGTGGAGCTCGACTACGTCGTCGAGGTGTCCTGGAGCGACACGATGCTCGACCAGGGCGGCCGCACGGTCGAGGTCACGGTCGACAACCCCAACGACGAACCGGTCACCGGCAACCTGAGCGTCGACCTCAACGGCGACTTCTGCCAGTACATGGGGACCGACCTGGACGCGTGGGAGAACGCGTTCGCCAGTGGTGAGACCGTCCTGTCGGTCGAGTGCCCCAACCCGCCGCTGAACGGCGAGGTCGACGCCACCGTCACCTGGGACCGCGGGGTCTACCCGCAGACCCAGGAGGACGTCGACGACCCGGAGAACGCTCCTCAGGGCGAGGCGTCCGACAGCACCATGATCATCACCACCGACAACGGCCTGCCGGCCGTGGACGTCTGGGACGACTTCACCAACCCCGACCTGCCGCCGACGTACCTCGGCATGGTCGAGGCCACCCAGGACGCGGGCTCCGAGGAGTTCCCGGTCAGCCAGGTGATCGAGGTCCCCCTCGGTGAGTGCATCGAGGTCACCAACGACGGCTACATCGTCGAGGTCGAGGCGGGCGCCGACGGCGACCGCATCGACTCCGCCACCGAGGTCGTCGAGGTCTGCCGCGAGGCTCCCGCCGACCTCACCATCTACAAGGTCGACGAGGACGAGCAGCCGCTGCCCGGTGCCGTCTTCACCATCAGCCCGAACCCGGTCGACCCGGCCGGCGACGACCCGCTGGAGTTCACCACCGGCGAGAACGGGATGTACACGTTCTCCGACGTCGTCTACTTCGGCGAGTACACCGTCACCGAGATCCAGGCGCCCGAGGGCTACTTCCTGCCGGCCGAGCGCAGCCAGACGGTCACCCTGGCCACCGGGGACGACAAGGCACTGACCTTCGTCGACCCGCTGATCTGGGAGCCGCTGGACATCGACGTCGACGCGACGCAGTACATCACCCGGACGTGGGCCAACGACAAGGAGGCGGACGCCACCACGATCGACCTGCGGGCCGACGAACCCTCGGCCACGATCAACTACACGATCGAGGTCATGGAGAGCGACGAGTTCCTCAGCCCGACGGCGGACCCGGCCCGCTCGGTCATGGTCACGGTGGACAACCCCAACGCCGGACCGGTCACGGGCATGCTCACCGTCGAGCTCGACGGCGAGTTCTGCGAGTACGACGACACCCAGCTCGACATGTGGGAGAACGAGTTCGCCAGCGGCGAGACCGTCCTGTCGGTCGTGTGCGAGGACCCGCCGCTGTACGGCACGGTCGACGCGACCGTCACCTGGGACCGCGGGGTCTACCCGCAGACGCAGGACGACGTCGACGACCCGGAGAACGCCCCGCAGGGTGAGGCGTCCGCCAGCTTCGACCTCGAGGAGGGAACCTTCGACACCGGCATCCAGTCGGTGGACGTCTGGGACGACTTCACCAACCCCGACGAGGCGCCGGAGTTCCTGCAGACCGTCACGTCCCAGGGCGAGGCGACCACCACGACCATCGAGTTCTCCAAGGAGATCGAGGTGGCCCAGGGCGAGTGCATCGACGTCACCAACATCGCCTACATCGTCGAGACCGGAGACGGTGCCGACGGTGACCGGATCGACGAGGACGACGCCGAGGTCAGGATCTGCCGCGACGCCCCCGCCGAGCTGAAGATCGTCAAGGCCGCCCAGAAGCTGCACGAGGACGACGACGACGTCTGGCTGCCGGGTGCCACCTTCGAGATCATGCCGAACCCGCTCGACCCGGAGAGCGAGGACCCGCTGGTCGTCGTGACCGGTGAGGACGGGACGTACACGATCGAGCAGATCGCCGACTTCGGCGAGTACACGGTCACCGAGACCGCGGCTCCCGAGGGCTACCTCCTGCCCCCGCCCGACGAGCGGGTGCGGATGGTCGAGCTGTTCGAGGGTGAGACCACCGAGGTCTACTTCGTGGACCCGCTGAAGTGGGAGCCGCTGGACATCGAGGTGATGGGCGAGGGCGAGCAGTTCGTCAGCCGCACCTTCACCGTCGACAAGGAGGCCGAGACCCACCCGGTCAAACTGCCGGCCGACCAGGCGCAGACCACCGTCGAGTTCATGGTCCAGGTGGTGGAGGGTCCGACGACCCTCGACGACGCCACCCTCCGGGCCTCGGTGGAGGTCTCGAACCCGAACGACAACCCGGTGATGGCGACCGTGGCCGCGACGTTCGAGGAGGAGGCGTGCCTGATCGACGCCGAGGACGCCGACGAGGGCATGGACGGGATCCAGTTCTGGTTCCCGTCCGGCGAGAGCCTCATGACGCTCACGTGCGAGAACGTGAACGACTTCGAGGGCGTCCTCGCGGCGACCGTCACCTGGGACCTCGGGGACTACCCGCAGACCCAGGAGCAGGTCGACGACCCGGAGAACGCCGGCGAGGGCAGCGCCTCCGACGCGATCGACATCGACCCGACCGTCATCGACAACGGGCCGACCGAGGTCACGGTCTGGGACGACTTCTCCACGCCGGACCTCGAACCGACGATGCTCGGGACCGTGAAGGCGAAGAAGGCCGGAGCTGTCACCGAGTTCCCCGTCAGCACGACCGTGACGGTCGAGCAGGGCAAGTGCCTGGACGTCACCAACGAGGCCTACATCCTCGCCGGTGACACCGAGCTCGACCGCGACTCGGCCTCCGTCGAGGTCTGCCGCGACGTCCCGGTGACGCCGCCGCCGACGCCGCCGCTGCCGCGGACCGGTGCCGACATGGCCATGGCGGCCCTCGCCGCCCTGCTGCTCATCGGTACCGGCGCCGGGATCATGTTCGTCCGCCGCCGCAACCAGGGCTGAGTCCCTCACACCGGAGCCGGTGGCGCCGTCCCTCGGGGCGGCGCCACCGGCTTCGTCGTGCCCGGCCTCTCCCCCGCTCGCCATCGGCGGTCACCGGTCGGTTCAGGGCTCCGGAAGCGCCCCGACCGGCTCGCCCAGCAGGGCTCCGGAGGCCCGGCATCACACCGTTCACGACCCCGGTCCGCGACGAGCGGGTGATATCTGCGTCCTGCCCTGTGAGTGGCGCCGGAGCGGGGATACGCTCCAATCGGATGTGACGTCTGCCACGTCTGCCGAGACAGGGCCCGCCCGGATGAATCGGACAGAAGAACATGCGCACCAGGGGTTCCCACCGCAAGTCCACGACAGCTCTCCGGAAGGGCCGGATCGCCCGCCCCGTCGCCGCTCTGGCCGCCACGACGCTCGCCCTCGGGTCCGTCGTCGCGCTGAGCACGAGCGCGGCCGCCGTGCCGAGCACGTTCGAGATCGACGGCAACCAGACCACCGACGCCACGCTCGACTGGGAGACGGCGAACCCCGACGTCATCCCGGACCCGATCGGCAACAACGACAACACCACCTTCGCCGGCGGGGACTCCGAGGCCAGCGGGTGGCCGAACTGGGGCGCCGGCAACACGGGAACCGTCTCCGGCAAGGCCGACCTCGGTAACGTCCTGGTGGACAGCGAGATCGTCGAGGACGGCGGGATGTACAGCCAGTGGCTGCACCTCGGCTGGGACCGCCAGAGTGGCACCGGCACGGTGAACTACTGGATCGAGCTCAACCAAAAGGACAATCTCAACGCACTGAACCCGAACCGGACGGTGGGTGACATCCGGATCGCCGTGCAGGAAGACGGCAACAGCAATCTCCAGTGCCTGGGCGTCGACACCTGGAACGGGGCGGCCTGGGCCGACGGCCAGCCGTGTGCCGGCATCTCCGACGTCGCGGTCAACAGCCAGTCCATCACCGACTACTTCAGCTCCCCGAACGCGGTGAACGGCGAGATCCCCGCCGACCAGTTCGTCGAGGCCTCGCTGAACCTCACCGACCTCGGCATCGGCAACCTCTGCCCCGCCCAGGGGTTCAGCGCGCTGAACATGCGCACCCAGACCGGCGCGTCCACGAACTCGGCGCTCAAGGACAACGCCAGCGGCGAGGTCGACGTGCCCAGTCTCTGCTCCGACCTGACGATCCTCAAGGAGGACGAGGACGGCACCCCGCTGGCCGGTGCGACGTTCACGATCGACCCGGACCCCAACGGTGGTGAAGGACCGTTCGAGTTCACCACCGGTGAGGACGGCACCTTCACCTTCCCCGAGATCGGGCAGGACCTGTGGGGCACCGAGTTCACCGTCACCGAGACCGCGGCACCGGACGGCTACCTCATGCCGGCGGAGCGGACCCAGACGATCACCGTCGGCCCGGCCGAGTCCGCGTCGCTGACCTTCGTCGACCCGCTGCCGTGGGAACCGCTGACGATCGACGTCACCGGCGCGTCCGAGCAGTTCGTCACCCGCACCTGGGAGAACGACAAGCAGGTCGACGGCAACGACACCGTCCTGCTGCCGGCCGACCAGGCGTCGATCGAGCTCGACTACATCGTCGAGGTGTACGAGGGCCCCACCGTCGTGACCGACGAGGACCGCACCATCGAGCTCACGGTGAACAACCCGAACGAGGCTCCGAACGACGCACCGGTACGGGGCACGCTCGAGGTCGACATGGACGGTCAGGTCTGCACCGTGGACGGAGCGGTGGACGTCGACCCCGCCCCCGGGCTGCAGCTGGACTTCGCCGCGGGTGACACCGTCTTCGGCGTCACGTGCCCGAACGACATCACCGACGGCACCGTGACAGCGACCGTGACCTGGGACCTGGGCGACTACCCCCAGACCCAGGATCACGTCGACAACCCGGGGAGCGCCGGTACCGGCTCGGCCTCCGACTCGGCCGAGATCGTCGTGGACGTCACCGACAACGGCCTGCAGGCCGTGGACGTCTGGGACGACTTCACCAACCCCGACCTGCCGCCCGTCTTCCTTGGCACCGTCGACGCCACGGGCAGCGAGAACACCACCCAGTTCCCCGTCACCCAGGTGATCGAGGTCGGCCTCGGCGAGTGCGTCGAGGTCACCAATGACGGCTACATCGTCGAGGTCGAGGCGGGCGCCGACGGCGACCGGATCGACTCCGCCACCGAGGTCGTCGAGGTCTGCCGCGAGAACCCGGCCGACCTGACCATCTTCAAGGTCGACGAGGACCAGCAGCCGCTGCCCGGGGCGACCTTCACGATCAGCCCGAACCCGGTCGACCCGTCCGGTGACGACCCGCTGGAATTCAGCACCGGTGAGAACGGCGAGTACACCTTCTCCGACGTCGTCTACTTCGGTGAGTACACCGTCACCGAGACGGTCGCCCCCGACGGCTACCTGCTGCCCGCCGACCGCGACCAGGTGGTCACGCTCGCTCCCGGGGACGACAAGTCGCTCACCTTCGTCGACCCCCTGATCTGGGAGCCCCTCGACCTGGAGCTGTCGGCGGAGCAGTTCGTCACCCGGACCTGGACCAACGACAAGCAGGTCGACGGCAACGACAGCGTCCTGCTGCCGGCCGACCAGGAGTCCGTGCAGCTCGACTACATGATCGAGGTGTACGAGAGCGACACGTTCCTCGACCCGGCCGAGGACCCGAACCGCTCGGTCACCGTCACGGTCGACAACCCCAACGCGGACCCCGTCACGGGCCTGCTGGACGTCACTCTCGACGGCGCGTTCTGCACCTACGAGGGCACCGACCTGAACCAGTGGGAGACCGAGTTCGCCAGCGGTGCGAACGTCTTCATGGTCGTCTGTGACGACCCGCCGCTGTTCGGCACCGTCGACGCCACCGTCACCTGGGACCGTGGGGACTACCCGCAGACCCAGGGCGACGTCGACGACCCCGACAACGCCGGTACCGACTCGGCCAGTGACAGCCTCGAGCTGGAGCAGGTCACCACCGACAACGGCCTGCCGTCCGTGGACGTCTGGGACGACTTCACCAACCCCGACCTGCCCCCGGTCTACCTCGGGCAGGTCGACGCGACGGGCAGCGCGAACACCACGCAGTTCGCCGTCACCCAGGAGATCTTCGTCCCGCTGGGCGAGTGCGTCGAGGTCGTCAACGACGGCTACATCGTCGAGGTCGACGCGGGCGCCGACGGCGACCGGATCGACTCGGCCACCGAGGTCGTCGAGGTCTGCCGCGAAGCCCCCGCCGACCTGACCATCTTCAAGGTCGACGAGGACCAGCAGCCGCTGCCCGGCGCGACCTTCACGATCAGCCCGAACCCGGTCGACCCGGCCGGCGACGACCCGCTGGAGTTCACGGTCGACGAGAACGGCGAGTACACGTTCTCCGACGTCGTCTACTTCGGTGAATACACCGTCACCGAGACCGTGGCCCCCGATGGCTACCTGCTGCCGGCACAGCGCAGCCAGATGGTCACCCTGGCCACCGGCGACGACAAGTCGCTCACCTTCGTCGACCCCCTGGCCTGGGAGCCGCTCACGGTCGACGTCACAGCCGACCAGTTCGTGACCCGGACCTGGACCAACGACAAGCAGGTCGACGGCAACGACACCGTCCTGCTGCCGGCCGACCAGGAGTCCGTCGAGCTCGACTACATGATCGACGTGTACGAGAGCGACACGTTCCTCGACCCCGACGAGAATCCGAACCGCTCCGTCACGGTCACCGTCAACAACCCCAACGCGGGCACGGTGACCGGCCTGGTGGACGTCACCATCGACGGCGCGTTCTGCACCTACATGGGTACCGACCTGGACCAGTGGGAGAACTCGTTCGCCAGCGGCGACACCGTCCTGATGGTCGAGTGCCCCAACCCGCCGCTGTTCGGCACGGTCGATGCCACGGTGACCTGGGAGCTGGCGGACTACCCGCAGACCCAGGAGCACATCGACGACCCCGACAACGCCGGTACCGACTCGGCCAGTGACAGCCTCGACCTCGAGACCGTCACCACCGACAACGGCCTGCAGTCCGTGGACGTCTGGGACGACTTCACCAACCCCGACCTGCCGCCGACACTCTTGGGGACGGTCGAGGCCACGGGCAGCGCGAACACCACCACGTTCGAGTTCTCCCAGGTGATCGACGTCCCGCTGGGCGAGTGCATCCTGGTCACCAACGACGGCTACATCGTCGAGGTCGAGGCGGGCGCCGACGGCGACCGGATCGACTCGGCCACCGAGGTCGTCGAGGTCTGCCGCGAAGCCCCCGCCGACCTGACCATCTACAAGGAGGACGAGGAGGGCAAGCCGCTCGCCGGCGCGACCTTCGAGATCAGCCCGAACCCGGTCGACCCCGAGGGTCCGGACCCGCTGGAGTTCACGGTCGACGAGAACGGCGAGTACACGTTCGAGGACGTCGTCTACTTCGGCGAGTACACCGTCACCGAGACCGTGGCCCCCGACGGCTACCTGCTCCCCGCCCAGCGCAGCCAGATGGTCACCCTGGCCACCGGCGACGACAAGGCGCTCACCTTCGTCGACCCGCTGATCTGGGAGCCGCTCACGGTCGACGTCACAGCCGACCAGTTCGTGACCCGGACCTGGACCAACGACAAGCAGGTCGACGGCAACGACACCGTCCTGCTGCCGGCCGACCAGGAGTCCGTCGAGCTCGAGTACATGATCGAGGTGTACGAGAGCGACACGTTCCTCGACCCGGCGGAGGACCCGAACCGTTCGGTCACGGTCACCGTCAACAACCCCAACGCGGACCCGGTGACCGGACTGGTGGACGTCACCATCGACGGCGCGTTCTGCACCTACATGGGTACCGACCTGGACCAGTGGGAGAACGCGTTCGCCTCGGGCGACACGGTGCTGATGGTCGAGTGCCCGAACCCGCCCCTGTTCGGCACCGTTGACGCCACGGTCACCTGGGACCGTGGGGACTACCCGCAGACCCAGGGCGACGTCGACGACCCGGAGAACGCTCCTGCGGGCGAGGCGTCCGACAGCCTCGACCTCGGGACCGTCACCACCGACAACGGCCTGCAGTCCGTGGACGTCTGGGACGACTTCACCAACCCGGACCTGCCCCCGACCTACCTGGGCACGGTCGACGCCATCGGCAGCGCCAACACCACCCAGTTCCCCGTCACCCAGGAGATCTTCGTCCCGCTGGGCGAGTGCATCCTGGTCACCAACGACGGCTACATCGTCGAGGTCGAGGCGGGCGCCGACGGCGAACGCATCGACTCCGCCACCGAGGTCGTCGAGGTCTGCCGCGAAGCCCCCGCCGACCTGACCATCTACAAGGAGGACGAGCAGGGCAAGCCCCTCGCCGGCGCAACCTTCGAGATCAGCCCGAACCCGGTCGACCCCGAGGGTCCGGACCCGCTGGAGTTCACGGTCGACGAGAACGGCGTCTACGTCTTCGAGGACATCGTCTACTTCGGCGAGTACACCGTCACCGAGACGGTCGCTCCCGACGGCTACCTGCTGCCCGCCCAGCGCAGCCAGATGGTCACCCTGACCACCGGCGACGACAAGGCCCTGACCTTCGTCGACCCGCTGATCTGGGAGCCGCTGGACCTGGAGCTGTCAGCGGAACAGTTCGTCACCCGGACCTGGACCAACGACAAGCGGGTGGACGGCGAGGACCAGATCTTGCTGCCGGCCGACCAGGAGTCGATCGAGCTCGACTACATGATCGAGGTGTACGAGAGCGACACGTTCCTCGACCCGGCGGAGGACCCGAACCGTTCGGTCACGGTCACCGTCAACAACCCCAACGCGGGTGCGGTCACGGGCATGCTCACCGTCGAGCTCGACGGCGCGTTCTGCACCTACATGGGCACCGACCTCGACGCCTGGGAGAACGAGTTCGCCTCGGGCGACACGGTGCTGATGGTCGAGTGCCCGAACCCGCCCCTGTTCGGGACTGTTGACGCCACGGTCACCTGGGACCGCGGGGACTACCCGCAGACCCAGGGCGACGTCGACGACCCGCAGAACGCCCCCGCGGGCGAGGCATCCGACAGCCTCGACCTCGAGACCGTCACCACCGACAACGGCCTGCCGTCCGTGGACGTCTGGGACGACTTCACCAACCCGGACTTCGAGCCCGAGCTCCTCGGCACCGTCGAGGCCACAGGGAGCGAGAACACCACGACGTTCCCGGTCTCCCAGGTGATCGAGGTCCCGCTGGGTGAGTGCGTCGAGGTCGTCAACGACGGCTACATCGTCGAGGTCGACGCGGGCGCCGGCGGCGACCGCATCGACTCGGCCACCGAGGTCGTCGAGGTCTGCCGTGAGGACGGGGCGGACCTGACCATCTACAAGGAGGACGAGGAGGGCGAGCCGCTGGCCGGCGCGACCTTCGAGATGAGCCCGAACCCCACGGACCCCGAGAGCGAGGAGCCGTACGAGTTCAGCACCGGCGAGACCGGGATGTACACGTTCGAGGACGTCGTCTACTTCGGCGAGTACACCGTCACCGAGACCGTGGCCCCCGAGGGTTATCTGCTGCCCGCCCAGCGCAGCCAGATGGTCACCCTGGCCACCGGCGACGACAAGGCCCTGACCTTCGTCGACCCGCTGATCTGGGAGCCGCTCACGGTCGACGTCTCAGCCGACCAGTTCGTGACCCGGACCTGGACCAACGACAAGCAGGTCGACGGCAACGACACCGTCCTGCTGCCGGCCGACCAGGAGTCGATCGAGCTGGAGTACACCGTCGAGGTGTACGAGAGCGACACGTTCCTCGACCCGGCGGAGAACCCCAACCGCTCGGTCGCGGTCACCGTCAACAACCCCAACGCGGGCTCGGTGACCGGCCTGGTGGACGTCACCATCGACGGCGCCTACTGCACCTACATGGGCACTGAGCTCAACCAGTGGGAGAACTCGTTCACCTCGGGCGACACCGTGCTGATGGTCGAGTGCCCGAACCCGCCGCTGTTCGGCACGGTCGACGCCACCGTCACCTGGGACCGCGGGGAGTACCCGCAGACCCAGGACGACGTCGACGACCCGGAGAACGCCCCCGCGGGCGAGGCGACCGACAGCCTCGACCTCGAGACCGTCACCACCGACAACGGCCTGCAGGCCGTCGACGTCTGGGACGACTTCACCAACCCGGACTTCGAGCCCGAGCTCCTCGGCACCGTCGAGGCCACGGGAAGCGAGAACACCACCCAGTTCCCGGTCACGCGAGTGATCGAGGTCCCGCTGGGCGAGTGCATCCTGGTCGTCAACGACGGCTACATCGTCGAGGTCGAGGCGAGCGCCGACGGTGAACGCATCGACTCCGCCACCGAGGTCGTCGAGGTCTGCCGCGAGGACGGAGCCGACCTGACCATCTACAAGGAGGACGAGGAGGGCGAGCCGCTGGCCGGCGCGACCTTCGAGATCAGCCCGAACCCGGTCGACCCGTCCGGTGACGACCCGCTGGAGTTCACGGTCGACGAGAACGGGATGTACACGTTCGAGGACGTCGTCTACTTCGGCGAGTACACGGTCACCGAGACGGTCGCCCCCGAGGGTTACCTGCTGCCCGCCCAGCGCAGCCAGACGGTCACCCTGGCCACGGAAGACGACAAGGCCCTCACCTTCGTCGACCCGCTGATCTGGGAGCCGCTGGACATCGACGTGATGGGGATGGGTGAGCAGTTCGTCAGCCGCACCTTCACCGTCGACAAGGAGGCCGAGACCCACCCGGTCACCCTGCCCGCCGACCAGGCCCACACCACCGTCGAGTTCACGGTGCGGGTCGTCGAGGGACCGACGACCGTCGACGACGCCACCCTCGAGGCGGGTTCCGTGGTGTCCAACCCGAACGACCACCCGGTCATGGGCACCGTCGAGGCGATGTTCGAGGCCAGCTCGTGCACGATCACGGCCGGCCAGGGCGAGGAGGAGGTCGTGCTCGACGGCCCGTACTCGTTCGGGCCGGGCGAGACGGCGTTGACGTTCACCTGCGAGAACGTCAACGACTTCGAGGGCACGCTCGGGGCCACCGTCACCTGGGACCTCGGGGAGTACCCGCAGACCCAGGACGACGTCGACGACCCGGAGAACGCCGGTACCGACATGGCCTCCGACCAGGTCGACATCGACCCGAGCGTCACCGACAACGGGCCGACGTCGGTGGAGGTCTGGGACGACTTCACCATCTGGGGCGGCGTGACCAGCCCCAGCCTCCCGCCGGTGCTGCTCGGGACCGTGGAGGCGAGCAAGCCCGGAGCCGTCACGGAGTTCCCGGTGAGCACGACCGTCATGGTCGAGCAGGGCGAGTGCCTGGACGTCACCAACGAGGCCTACCTCCTCGACGGTGACACCGAGCTCGACCGCGACTCGGCATCCGTGGAGATCTGCCGCGACGTCCCGGTCACGCCGCCGACGCCGCCGCTGCCGCGGACCGGTGCCGACATGGCCATGGCGGCCCTCGCCGCCCTGCTGCTCATCGGCACCGGCGCCGGGATCATGATCGTCCGCCGCCGCAACCAGGGCTGAGTCCCTCACACCGAAGCCGGTGGCACCGCCCCTCGGGGTGGCGCCACCGGCTTCGTCGCGTGGTGTCCGGATCGCGTGCCTACGCGCCGCGCAACCAGTCGCGCAGGGCGCCCCGGCAGACGGCCAGCTCGGCGACCCGCACTCGCTCGTCGTCGGCGTGCGCCAGGAGCGGGTCCCCGGGGGCGAAGTTGACCGCGGGGATCCCCAGCTCGGCGAAGCGCGCCACGTCCGTCCAGCCGAACTTCGGCTTCGGCGCTCCCCCGGTCCGCGCCAGGACGGCCGCGACGAACTCGGCGGCCAGCGGGTCGTCCAGGCCCGGACGCGCCGCCGGGGAGGCGTCGGTGACGACGACCTCGTGGTCGGCGAACAGCTCACGCAGGTGCTGCTCGGCCTCCGCGAGCGTGCGCGACGGCGCGAAGCGGTAGTTGACCGTCACGGTGCAGGCGTCGGGCACCACGTTGCCGGCGATGCCGCCGGTGATGCCCACGGCGTTCAGCCCCTCGCGATACACGAGCCCGTCGACCTCGACCTGTGCGGCGTCGTAGCCGGCGAGCAGCGCGAGGATCGGTGCCGCGGCGTGGATGGCGTTCTCGCCCCGCCACGACCGAGCGGAGTGGGCCGCCACCCCTCGGGTGCGCACGTCGACGCGGAGCGTGCCCTGGCAACCGCCCTCGATGTCCGCCGACGTCGGCTCCCCGAGCACGGCGAAGTCTCCCGCGAGCAGGTCCGGACGGTTCCGGGCGAGGCGCCCGAGCCCGCTCTTGGACTCCTCGACCTCCTCGTGGTCGTAGAACACGTACGTCACGTCGGCGACCGGCTCGGCGCCCGGACGGCCCAGCTCGACGGCGAGCGCCAGCATGACCGCGATCCCGGCCTTCATGTCGACGGTGCCGCGTCCCCAGAGCTCCCGGTCGTCCCCGGTACCCGTCAACCGCGTGGGCAGGTTCGGCGGATCGGTGAGCGGCACGGTGTCGAGGTGCCCCGCGAGCACGACGCGACGGTCCCGGCCCAGCGTCGTGCGCGCGACGACGGCGTCGCCATCACGGTGCACGTCGAGGTGCGGCTGGTCGCGCAGCAGCGCCTCCACCGCGTCGGCCAGGGCGGTCTCGTCGCCCGAGACGGACTCGATGTCGCAGATCGCGGCGAGCAGGTCCACGAGGTCGGAGCTCGGGAGGGTCGCGGGATCCGTCAGGGCCGGGTCGAGTCGTGTCTGCGTGTCGGTCACCCCGTCATCGTGCCACCTCACGCGGATAGGCTGGGCCCATGACGACGCCCAGCACCTCTCCCCGCACCGCCTGGGGCCTCGGCCTCGCCACGGTCGCCGACGACGGCAGCACGCTCGACGTCTGGTACCCGGCGCCCGTGCTCGGCACCGCGCCCGACGACGTCGACGTCCCCGTCGACCTGGCCGCGCTCACCCGGCGCGACGACGCCCGCCGCGTGGACGTCTCGGTGGTGCGCACCGAGATCGACCTGGACGCGCCGCCGGCCGACACCGCGGACGCCTACCTGCGTCTGCACCTGATCTCCGCGCGCCTGGTCCCGCCGCACGGGCTCAACGTCGAGGGCATCTTCGGCAAGCTCACCAACGTGGTGTGGACCTCCCGCGGGCCGTGCGCCGTGGCCGACTTCGAGACCACGCGGCTCCGGCTGCGCGCCGCCGGTGACGGCCCGGTCACCGTCTACGGCGTCGACAAGTTCCCGCGCATGGTCGACTACGTCGTCCCGACGGGCGTGCGCATCGCGGACGCCGACCGTGTCCGCCTGGGCGCGCACCTGGCCGAGGGCACGACGGTGATGCACGAGGGCTTCGTGAACTTCAACGCCGGCACGCTCGGCTCCTCGATGGTGGAGGGGCGCATCTCCGCGGGCGTGGTCGTCGGCGACGGGTCCGACGTCGGGGGCGGCGCCTCGATCATGGGGACGCTGTCCGGGGGCGGCAAGGAGGTCATCTCCCTCGGCGAGCGCTGCCTGCTGGGAGCGAACGCCGGTCTGGGGATCGCGCTGGGCGACGACTGCGTCGTCGAGGCCGGTCTCTACGTCACCGCAGGCACCAAGGTCACGGTCCTGGACGAGATGGGCGACGAGGGCGAACCCCGCGTGGTCAAGGCCCGTGACCTCTCCGGCCGTGACGGCCTGCTGCTGCGGCGCAACTCGCGCACCGGCGCCGTGGAGGCCCTGACGCGGAGCGGCGTCGGCGTCGAGCTGAACGCCGCGCTGCACGCGAACTGATGTCGACGCGGCGGCGGCCGGCCCCGGGGGCCGGCGCCGTCGTGGCGGTGCTCGCCGTCGGCGCCGCCGCGGTGACCGGCACGCTGCTCTACCAGGGGGTCAAGGACGGCCGCCCCGGCGCGCAGGAGTGCACGGCCCGTCTCGACGGGACGGAGTGGTCGCTCAGCACCGTCCAGGCGCACAACGCCGCGCTGATCGTGGGCACCACGATCCAGAGGTCCCTGCCCGCGCGCGCCGGCACGATCGGGGTGGCCACCGCGCTGCAGGAGTCCCAGCTGGTCAACATCGACTACGGGGACCGTGACTCCCTCGGCCTGTTCCAGCAGCGTCCCTCGCAGGGATGGGGCACCCCGGACGAGATCCTGGACCCCGTCTACTCCACCGGAGCCTTCTACGACGGGCTCGTCGAGGTCGAGGGGTGGCCGACCATGGCGGTGACCGATGCCGCGCAGGCCGTGCAGCGCTCGGCGTTCCCGACCGCGTACGCCCAGCACGAGTCCCGTGCCCGGGCGTGGGCGTCGTCGCTGACGGGCCACTCCCCCGGGTCGGTCACCTGCACGCTGAGACCGGCCGATCCCGCCACGGCGCACGTCGGCGTCCCCGAGCGGCTGGACCGGGATCTGGGCCTGGGGGCCGACGCGGTGCGCTCGGACGGCGCCACGGTCCGCGTCGATGCCGCCGGACTGCACGAGGGGGACACGGACCGCGGGACGTGGACGGTGGCGCACTGGGCCGTGGCGACGGCCAACGCCACCGGGGCCACCGAGGTCCGCGCCGCGGACCAGGTCTGGACCCGCGAGTCGGGCACGTGGTCCACCCTGGGCGCGGACGAGGACCCCCCGCGTGACGGCGTCGTGCGCATCCGCGTCATCCAGCCCGCCGGCTGACGACCGCCCGGGCGAGGGCCGCCCGTCGGGATGTCAGGAAGCGCACGAGCGGGCGGGCGCCGTCCCGCACGGTCGTCAGACGCGAAGCGCCCGTGAACGCGACCGTGCGGGGCGGTGCCCGCCCGCTCTCTCGCTGAGGAAGTTCAGCGCTGGTCGAGCGGCACGTAGGGCCGCTCGGTGGGACCGGTGTAGATCTGCCGGGGACGGCCGATCTTCGTCTGCGGGTCCTTCATCATCTCGCGCCACTGGGCGATCCAGCCCGGCATGCGACCCAGCGCGAACAGCGGGGTGAACATGGCCGGCGAGAAGCCCATCGCCTTGTAGATGAGGCCCGTGTAGAAGTCGACGTTCGGGTAGAGCTTGCGCTCGACGAAGTAGTCGTCGTTGAGCGCGATCTCCTCGAGGCCCCGGGCGATGTCGAGCAGCTCGTCCTTGGCACCGAGCTCGTCGAGCACGGCGTCGGCGTGCTTCTTGACGATCGCGGCGCGCGGGTCGTAGCTCTTGTACACCCGGTGGCCGAAGCCCATGAGCCGGACGCCGTCCTCCTTGTTCTTGACCTTCTTCATGAAGGTCTCCACGGAGTCCTCGCCCGAGCGGATGTTCTCCAGCATGAGCAGCACGGCCTCGTTGGCACCGCCGTGCGACGGGCCGGACAGGGCGTTGATGCCGGCCGACACCGAGGCGTAGAGGGTCGCGTTCGAGGAACCGACGACGCGCACCGTCGAGGTCGAGCAGTTCTGCTCGTGGTCCGCGTGCAGGATGAGCAGCTTGTCCATCGCCGCCACGAGGGTCGGGTTGGCCTGCCACTCCTCGTACGGCCGGGCGAAGGTCATCCGCAGGAAGTCGTCGACGTACCCGCGGGCGGCGTCGGGGTACAGCAGCGGCTCGTCCCGCATGGAGCGGTGCACGTAGGAGGTGATGGTGCGGATCTTGGCGAGGATCAGCACCGTCGCGAGCTCGACCGCCTCGTCGTCGTGCGGGTCGAGCGACTCGGGGTAGTACGTGGCGAGCGCGTTCACGGCCGAGGCCATGATCGCCATCGGGTGACCGCCGCGCGGGAAGGTTCCCAGGAAGGTCCGGAAGGCCTCCGGGACGAGGGTGTGGCGGTTGATGCGGTCGGTGAACGCCTCGAGCTGGGCGGGCGACGGCAGCTCGCCGTGGATCAGCAGGTAGGACACCTCGAGGAACGACGAGGAGTCGGCGAGCTGCTCGATCGGGTAGCCGCGGTAGCGCAGGATGCCCTGGCCGCCGTCGATGTAGGTGATCGCGGACTCGCAGGAGGCCGTGTTGGTGAAACCGGGGTCGACGGTCACCATCCCGGTGTCCTTGAGCAGGGAGGACACGACGATGCCGTCGTTACCCTCCGTCGCGGCCACCACGGGCAGTTCTCGGCGCGTGCCGTCGACGCTGAGCTCGACCGTGGCGGTCTGCTGGGTTGACGTCATGTCTTCCTTCCCTGACGGGCCCTCGGCCTCCGTCGTCGGAGGCTCCGGCACGTGAACTCATGGCATGGTCACGGACTACCTGACGTGCCCGCCTGGACGGTGTCACCGCAGAGCAGCCTCGGCCTGCAGATCAAAATACCCCCCTCATCCCATGCGGTTCCAATCGTCACGTCAAGAAGATGTGAGCCGTGCCACAGCATCGGTCACGGCATCGTCGGCAGCCGTCAAGGCCACCCTCACGTGCGACCCGCCCGCGACTCCGTAGAACTCTCCCGGTCCGACCAGGATCCCACGGGTCGCGAACCACCGCGCCAGGTCGCGTGAGGTCGTCCCGTCGGCGGCGCCGTCGGCCCACCGGGCCCACAGGTAGAGGCCGGCCTCGGAGTGATCGACGACGAACCCGGCCTGCCGCAACGCCGGCAGGAGGGCCGCACGGCGACGCCGGTACCGCTCCCGCTGCGCGTCGACGTGCGCATCGTCACGCAGGGCTGCGCGCAGCGCCTCCTGCACGGGTGCGGGCATGATCATGCCCAGGTGCTTGCGGGTGGCGACCAGGTCCGCGACGAGGCGGGAGTCCCCGGCCACGAACGCCGCGCGGTACCCCGCGATGTTCGACTGCTTCGACGCGGAGTAGGCGACGAGCAGGCCGTCGAGCGAGCCGTCGGTCACCCGGGGGTCGAGCAGGCTGGGCACCGTGCTGACGCCGTCGGCGCCCGCCCACGGCGCGTCCCACGCCAGCTCGGCGTAGCACTCGTCGGACACCACGACCGCGCCGATCTCGCGGGCCGCCGCGACCACGGCGCGCAGGTGCTCGACGTCGGCCACGGCGCCGGTGGGGTTGGACGGGGAGTTGACCCACACCAGACGCACGTCGGCGCGCCCGGCCCACGTGGCGACGTCGTCGCTCGGCAGCGCCGTCGCCCCCGCGAGCCGCGCGCCGACGTCGTAGGTGGGATAGGCGACCGCGGGGTGGACGACGACGTCACCCGGGCCGAGGCGCAGCAGAGACGGGAGCAGACCTACCAGCTCCTTGGAGCCGACCGTCGGCAGCACGCCGGCGGGGTCCAGCCCGGGCACGCCCCGGCGCCGCGCGAACCAGTCGACGACCGTCTCGCGCAGCGCCGGGGTGCCGTGGGTTGTCGGGTAGCCGGGGGCGTCCGCCGCCGTTCTCAGGGCGTCCTGGACGACCTGGGGCGTGGGGTCCACGGGGGTGCCGACGGACAGGTCGACCATCCCGCCGGGGTGAGCGGCCGCCGTCGAACGGACGTCGCCCAGGGTGTCCCAGGGATAGGGCAGGTCACGCAGGTCGGCGAAACCCATCCGGCGTCCGGGGTCAGCCCTGCGGGGGCAGGGCGGCGATCATCGGGTCGTCCTTCTCGATGACGCCCATCTTCGCCGCGCCGCCCGGGGAGCCCAGGTCGTCGAAGAACTCGACGTTGGCCCGGTAGTAGTCGGTCCACTCCTCGGGGACGTCGTCCTCGTAGTAGATGGCCTCGACCGGGCAGACCGGCTCGCACGCACCACAGTCCACGCACTCGTCCGGGTGGATGTAGAGCGACCGCTTCCCCTCGTAGATGCAGTCCACGGGACACTCCTCGATGCACGCCTTGTCCTTGAGGTCGACGCACGGCTGAGCGATCACGTAGGTCACTGCAGTTCCCTTCCGGGGGATCGGGGAGCAACGCTCCGGTGGTTCGGGGGCTCACTCTAGTATCGCTCACGTGAGAAACCAGCACGCCGCCGACGGTCCGTCCGACTGGCGAGACTGGCCGGTCGGCACCCGCGCCGTGGTGCGACGCCGGCTCTCCCCCGACGAGGCGCTGACCAGCGGCAAACGCTGGACGGACGTCATCGGCGTGGTGGTGAGATCCGACACCTCGGGCATCACGCTGCGCCGCGACCCGGCCCGGCCGTCGGCCCCTGACGCGGGTGTCGAGGTCCGGATCGCCGCCGAGGACATCGAGGCGACGCGGATCCTGCCACCACGCCCGGAACGGCGTCCTCGCAGCCAGGGCTGACTCGCGGCCGGGCGACCTGACTCGCGGCCCGGCGCCCTGACTCGCGAGAGACCGTCCTGACTCGCGAGAGATCGTCCTGACTCGCGAGAGACCGTCCTGACTCGCGGCTGGACGGGGCGTGCCCCGTCAGGCGTGTCGCGGCGCCGTCAGCCGGACGGTGTCGTCGTCCAGACCCACGACGACCGCTCCCGCGGTGCAGCGCTCGACCAGCACCGCCGGCCACCCGGCGGTCCGCGGCACGGCGACGGGCTCGCCCGGCGCGTCGGCACCCTTCCCCGCCGCGTCCCGGCGTTCCGCGCGCAGGGAGTCCGCCGCGTGGAAGTAGTCGTGCACGGAGGCGTTCGACTCGAGCCGGTGGACGACCAGCTCCAGGTCGCGCACCACCTTGCGCAGCGCGGGTGCCACCCAGGTCGCGTTCTCGGTCACCATCGCCTCGGTCCGGGCCGGGTCGGTGAGCGCCACCCGGGTGCCGTCGCGGAAGCTGCCCGCCGCCAGCAGTCGGGCCACCGGACCCACCGGCGCACCGGCCACCGCGTTGAGCAGCTGGGTGGCGACCACGTGGGGCACGTGACTGACCAGCGCCGCGGCCTCGTCGTGGACGTCGTCGGTGAGGACGACCACGCGGCCGGCGCACGGCCCGGTCACCCAGGTCAGGACCTCGGCCACACGCTCCGTCTCGGCCGCGACGGCGTCGTCGACGGTCACCGCCCACACGACCCCGTCGAGCAGCCCGGCGTCGGACGCCCCGAACCCGCTGTGCTCGGTCCCCGCCATCGGGTGGGCGCCCACGTAGCGGCCCGCGAGCCCGGCGTCGGCCATCGCCGCGCGGACCGGGGTCTTGACGCTGCCGACGTCGGTGATCGTGGCGGTCGGCGACGCGTGGACGGCCACCTGCTCCGCCACCGACGCCATGGCGCGCAGCGGCACCGCCAGCACGACGAGGTCGGCCCCCGTCACGCAGCCGGCCACGTCGTCCGTCACGGCGATCCCTGCCCGACGCGCCGCCCCGCGGACGGACGGGGAGGCGTCGGTGGCCACCACCTCGGCTCCGCGCGCGACCAGCAGCCGGGCCAGCGACCCCCCGATCAACCCCAGGCCGACGACCGCGACACGCCCGGACGGGGCGGCGTCGCCGGTCACCACAGCAGCCCCTCGGCCAGGACGGCCTCCGGGTCGCCCGCACGCACCGACCCGGTGGGCGCCTCGTCCGCGAGCGCGCCGTCGAGCCCGCCCTCTCCCGGCGAGGCCGGGTAGGCACCCAGCACCTTCAGCGCGTCCCCGGCGGCCAGCAGGTCGCCGAAGAGGTCCCGCACGGCGGGCTCCCACGGAGCGGCGTCCAGGGTCACCACGAAGACGTACTGGCCCTCGCGCGCCTTGAGCGGGCGGGTGACGAGGCTCGACATGTTGACGTCGCGCACGGCGAACGCGTCCGTGACGCGGGCGAGCACACCGGGCCCCGTGATCGTCGGCGTGACGGCCAGCATGGTGCGCCAGGTGTTGGCCCGTCCGGAGTCCTCGGCGAGGTGGTCCCGGGCCCGGTCGCGCCGGTCCAGGACGAGGAACCGGGTGCGCGCACCGGCGAAGTCGGCCACGGACCGCGCGAGCGTCTCCAGGCCGTACAGCTCCCCGGCCACGGGCGGCCCGAGGGCGACCTGGTGGTCGCCCACGTCCCGGCACGCGGCCGCGTTGGACGGCGCCGGGACGGGTGTCAGGCCGCGCGCCTCGACGAACCGGCGGCACTGCGCGAGCCCGTGCGGGTGGGCGGTCGCCTCGACGAGCTCGCCGTGGCCGGGGCGCACGAAGGCGTCGAAGGTGATGTCCAGGACGACCTCGTCGACGGCGACGACGTCCGCGCTGGCGAGCAGGGCGTCCAGGGACGGCACCACGTAGCCCTCGACCGAGCTCTCGATCGCCACCACGCCGACCGCGGCGGACCCGGCGGCGACCGTGTCGTGCACGCCCTGGACGTCCGCGCAGGGCACGACCTCGGCACCCGTGGCCGCACGGTCGGTCCAGAGCCGGGCCGCCTGGTGGGTGAAGGTCCCCTCCGGGCCCAGGTAGGCGACCCTCACGCGCCGACCCATCGCGGGGTCAGTCCCTCGGGTCCGGGCGCGAAGCGGTCGCCCGGCAGGACCGCGAGCGTGCGGTGCGCGACCGACCGGGCGTCCAGCTCCGCGACGAGGCCGTCGAGCACGGCGACGTCCGGGCACCGGAACGACGTGAAGAACACGTGCGGGCCGTAGGTCGAGGGATGGCTGCGCAGGTGCTGCAGGTCGACGCCGGCGTCGACGAGCACCCCCAGCGTCTGGCGCAGCGACCCGCGGTGGTCGTCGCTCGGGCCGAACGCGAGCCAGACCTGGGCCGGTGCGGTGAACCGCGGCCACGCGGCCCGCGCCTCGAGCAGCCCGTACCAGACCGGCGCCAGCTCGTTCAGGTGCTCGCTGCCGGGCACCTCGGTCCAGCCGGCCGGGACCCGGGGGCGCTCCACGACCAGCGACCCCTGCTCCCCCGCCAGCGCCGCCCGTTCCGCGACGGGCGTCGCCGTCGGCACCAGCCGCGGGCTGACACCCATGGTGCGCAGCACGTCGGCGCAGTCCCGCATGCCGGCCTCGTCGACGACGACCTGCCCACCGACGACGCCCGGCGGCGCGACCCAGGTCCACCGCGTCCGCACGGTGGTGGCAGCGGTGAGGATCAGCCGTGGGTCACCGGCGAGCAGCGCCTGCTCCAAGGCGGGCGACGGCTGCTCCGGGTGCCCGAGGTGGACGACGGCCGCCAGGTCGTCGATGCCCGCCACGGTCGCCAGCGCCTGCGCGATGGTCCCGAGGTCCAGCAGCTCGGTCGACTCGTCACGCACGGCCGACACCACCGTCGAGCCCGGCGCGACACCGGACCAGCCGGCCTCGTGGGCGGCCGCCGCGGCGTGCGCCGACGACTCGCGGGAGACGCGTCCGAGCATCAGTCGCCCCCGTCCTTCTTCTCGGAGTCCTTCTCCGGTTCGCAGCTCACGGCGTCGTCGGGCTTGTAGCGCCAGAAGTCGGACTCGTCCTTGACGAGGTCACCGTCGTGGTACACCTTGCGGTACACGGTGATGGCGAACCCCGCCTCGCCCCCGGAGTACGGCTCGCAGTCGGGGTCGCCGGACTTGTTCACCGTGGAGACCGGCACCACGTCCTGCTTGCCGGAGTCGGAGGCCTCGACGTCGTAGTACTTCGTCGACCAGACCTTCACGTGCAGGCGTCCGCCCGAGACGTAGCTCTGCAGCAGTGCGCCGTACGGGGTGTCGTTGCGGAACTTCATGTCGATGGCGCCGACGTAGATCGTCGCCTCGCGTCCGGCCGGGTACCGGCTGAACCAGTAGCTGTGCTGACGGTGCTCGACGTCGTCGAACCCGGCGAAGAAACCGGCGTTGTAGGTGGTGGTGGCCATCTGGGAGAGACCGCCGCCGACGGCGTCGACGTGCACGCCGTTGCTCACCACACCGGCCGCGAAGTAGCCGTTCGACTCCTCGATCGGCGAGAGCGTGTCGACGAGCGAGAAGGTCTCGTCCGGCCGGACCAGGGTGCCGTTGACCAGCTCGGCACCGCGCACCAGGTTCTTGGTGCGGATCGGCTCGGCGGTCAGCGGGGTCGAGAACTCGGAGACGACCTCCTGGACGCCGAGCTCCTCGAGCGAGGCCCGCGAGTCCTCGGGGTCCGACTCGACGAGCTCCACCTGCGTGGAGCGCTCCGCGGCGCGCGCCGCGCCGCCGACGGCCTCGGCGACCTGCTGCGGGTCGAGGGTCGTGCCCGTCTCCCCGCCGACGATCACCGGCCTGCCGTCGGAGAACTCGAAGTGGGCGTCGTTCGGTTCGCGCAGCAGGTCGTTGGTCCGCTCGACGATGGCGGACGTGAGCCGGTCACCGTCGAACCGCGCGACGAGCTCGCCGTCCTGCGCGGCGAAGGACGTGGAGCGGGCCAGCACCCGGGCGGGGAGCTCCGGGTTCTGGGCGTCCACCTGGACCGTGACCGGACCCGAGACGATCTCCCGGGCCTCGACGAGGGCGGCGTCGGTGTCGGCCTGGTCGATCGCGGGGTCCACCGACTCGGTCGGCAGGTCGACCGGACCCTCCGAGACGAGCCAGGCGTCGACGATCGCGTCGTCGGCGGAGGCGACGACGACCTGCGTCCCGGCGACGGCCTCGGTGGCCACCGCCTCGCCGTCGGTGAACCGGACGCTGCCGTCGACCGGCTCGGTCGCCAGCGACTCGGCGACACCGTTCACCGTCGCCGTCAGGGCACCGCGGTCGACCGTCACGGCCGGCGCCACCTCGTCGCCGCCGACGAGATGCTCCAGCAACCGGGAGGGGTCCAGCGTGAACCCGGTGAGGTCCTCCACCGACTTCGCGGAGTCGAGCCGCAGCCCCGACTCGGCCGGGTCGATCGTGCTCGTGGCGTCGCCGGCACGCACGGTCAGCGGCTCGGCGGCACGCGGTCCGAGGCCCTCGTCCAGCGCCGTGGCCGCCTCCGGCGCGGTCAGACCGCCGACGTCGACGCCGGCGACCGTCGTGCCCTTCGGCACGGTGTCCGCGACCATCCACTGCGCGCCGACGTACAGGCCGGCGAGGACGACGAGCCCGGTCAGCACACCGAGCAGCACCTTCGGGGTGCGGCTGGGTGCGCCGTCGCCGAGCAGGCCGCCGAGGGTCGCGCCGATGCCGCCGGACCGCGAGCCGGTGGCCCCGTCCGCCGAGGACGGGCTCGTGGAGCTGCCCGCCGACGTCGACGACACGGCGGGGATGGCCTCGGTGGGGGCGGCCGGCGCTCCGCCGGGCGCGCGGACGGTCCCGACCTGACGAGGACGCTCCCAGGCGCGCACGGACGGCTCGTAGGGGACCTCGGACTCCTCGGGCTCCGGCGACGAGGCGCCGGACGGCGGGGTGGCCGCCGCGGGCGACGAGGACTCGGAGGGCTCCGGAGCCGCGTCGGCGGGACCCGGCGTCCCCGGCTGGTCCGGCTGCGACTCGTCCGGCTGCGGCTGCTCCGGCTGCGGCTGGTCGGGTGCGGCTCGGGTCGCGTCCGGTTCGTCCGCCGCGTCCACCGGCTCGTCGGAGCCGGTGGGCTCCGCCGGCGCGGCGTCGGACGGCGACGTCGCGGGCTCCTCCCACGCACGCACCGGGGGCTGGTACGGGACGTCCTCGTCGGGGGCGTCGGCGGGCGACCGCCCTGGGTCCCGCTGCTCGGGAACCCGGTCGTCACCGTCGGTCGGCTGGCCCATCGACACGCTCCGTGCTGGTCTCTCGTGGGGGTCCCACGACCCCCGGGACGTCCTGGGCGTGGCGGACGCCACGCGAGTAGGCATCCTACTCGGCGCAGGTCACCCCGCGTCGGGGTCGTCCACGAACCATCGCCGGGGCAGGAACGCCGCCACGGCGAAGAGCACCAGGCCACCGTAGGTCCAGACGTACCCGATCGCGTCGGCCGGCACGAGCACGTCACCGCCCGGCCCCTCGGCGGCCAGCACCTGGACGGTCACGAGCCACCCGGCACCGCACGCCAGCAACGTGCCGACACCGGACCACGCGCGGCAGAGCACCGCCGCGGACAACGTCAGCGCCAGGGCCAGCGCGGGCCCGACGGGCAGGTCGCCCCAGAGCATCCGGTGACCGACCGTACCGATGAGCCCGACGACGGCGCCGAGCAGGAGCCCGAGCAGCAGCCGCCAGACGACCAGCAGGGGGCTGCCCGCGCGGGGCGCGCGCTGCACGTGGTGGGGCGGGGGCGAGATCACCGGACAGACCCTACCGGCGCACCCGGACGGTCGCGTCGACGAGAACCGGGGCGAGCTCGCCGTTGCTCAGCGCGTAGTGCGCGCACACCCCCGGCAGGTCGGTGGCCCCGGCGTGCTGCACCTGGGTGGCGTGGGCCCGCAGGGCGGCGAGCACCCGGTCGAGCACCGGCTCCACCGCGACGGTGACGACCTCGTCGGCCGCCAGCTCGGGGTCGGGGACGGCGACCGGCGGCGGGTCCACGTCCGGTGCGGGCAGGGTCAGCCCCGCCTCCGTGGCGAGTGCGCGGTGCCGCGCGGACGCCGCCACCTCGGTACGCGCGGCATGCCAGCGGTCGGCCGGGACCACGACCTCCCAGCGCTCGGGGACACGCCAGGGTTCGCCGTCGACGTCGGCGCCGGGGTCCGCCGCGAGGTCGAGCGCCCGCACGGTGGTCTCGTAGGTGCGCACGTGGTCGGGGTGCCCGTAGCCGCCGCCGGCCTCGTACGTGACGACGACGGCCGGACGGCGGTCGCGCAGCACGGCGGCCAGGCGGCCCGCGGCCGCGTCGAGCGGCACGCGGGTGAACGCCGTCGGACCGGAGTCCGGTGCCGGACCGGCGATGCCCGGGGCGACCCAGGCCATCCCCGAGTCCTCCAGGCGCCCGGGTCCGCCGACGGTGTCGAGGAACAGCCCGTCCGTCACGCCGAGCGCGTCGAGCGCGGCCGCGAGCTCCTGCTCCCGGTGGGCGGCCAGGGCCGGGCCGTCACCCTCCAGGTGCGCCACCCCGGTGGGATGGGTGGGCGTGTCGATGACCTCGCCCCGCTCGCCGCGCGTGCACGTCACCACGGTCACCGGCGCTCCCGCGGCCGCCCAGGTCGCCAGCAGCGCACCGGTCGCCAGCGTCTCGTCGTCGGGGTGCGCGTGCACCGCCAGCAGGGGCCCGACCGACGGATCAGCCGACCGGGTCCCCGGCGACGTGGTCTCCCCCGGACGCACGACCGGACTCAGGAACGCTTGGCCCGTGCGGCGGCCCGGGCGCGCTCCGTGGCGTTGAGGTTGACCTTGCGGATACGGACGATCTCGGGCGTGATCTCGACGCACTCGTCCTCGGCCGCGAACTCCAGCGACTCCTCGAGCGTCAGCTTCTTCGGCGGCACCAGGTTCTCGAAGCTGTCGGCGGTCGAGGACCGCATGTTCGTCAGCTTCTTCTCCTTGGTGATGTTGACGTCCATGTCCTCGTTGCGGGAGTTCTCGCCCACGATCATGCCCTCGTACACCTCCTGGGTGGGGTCCACGAAGAACGTGCCGCGCTCCTGCAGGTTGATCATGGCGAACGGCGTCACGGCGCCGGCACGGTCGGCCACCAGGGACCCCGTCAGGCGGGACTCGATGGTTCCGTGCCACGGCTCGTAGCCCTCGGCGTACGAGGAGGCGATGCCGGTGCCGCGCGTCTCGGTGAGGAACCGGGTGCGGAACCCGATGAGGCCGCGGGCCGGCACGACGAACTCCATCCGGACCCAGCCGGTGCCGTGGTTCGCCATCGTCTCCATGCGGCCCTTGCGGGCCGCCATGAGCTGCGTGACGGCGCCGAGGTACTCCTCGGGCACGTCGATCGTCATGCGCTCCATCGGCTCGCAGGTCTTGCCGTCGATCTGCTTGGTGACGACCTGCGGCTTGCCGACGGTCAGCTCGAACCCTTCGCGGCGCATCTGCTCGACGAGGATCGCCAGGGCGAGCTCGCCGCGTCCCTGCACCTCCCAGGCGTCCGGCCGGTCGGTGGGCAGGACCCGCAGCGAGACGTTGCCGATGAGCTCGGCGTCCAGGCGGTCCTTGACCTGCCGGGCGGTGACCTTGTGCCCCTTGCCGCCCTTGCCGGCCAGCGGGGAGGTGTTGATGCCGACGGTCATCGAGATCGCCGGGTCGTCGACCGTGATGCGCGGCAGCGGACGCGGGTCGTCGGCGTCCGTGAGCGTCTCGCCGATCATGATGTCGGCGATCCCCGCCACCGCGACGATGTCACCCGGGCCGGCGGACTCGGCAGGGACGCGGTCCAGCGCCTTCGTCTCGAGCAGCTCGGTGATCCGCACCTGGCTCAGCGTGCCGTCCTGGCGCGCCCAGGCGACCGTCTGGCCCTTGCGCAGCGTGCCGTTGTGGACCCGCAGCAGGGCCAGACGGCCGAGGAACGGCGAGGCGTCGAGGTTCGTCACGTGCGCCTGCAGCGGCATCGTCTCGTCGTACGTCGGCGCCGGGACGGTCCGCAGGATCGTGGAGAACATCGGCTCGAGGTCCTCGTTCGCGGGCAGCTCGCCGTCGGCGGGCTGCTCGGTGGAGGCACGCCCCGCCTTGGCCGAGGCGTAGACCACCGGCACGTCGAGGACGGCGTCCACGTCGAGGTCGGGGACCTCGTCGGCCAGGTCGCTCGCCAGCCCGAGCAGCAGGTCGGTCGTCTCGGCGACGACCTCCGTGATGCGCGAGTCCGGGCGGTCGACCTTGTTGACGACGACGATCACCGGCAGCTTGGCGGCCAGCGCCTTGCGCAGCACGAACCGGGTCTGCGGCAGCGGACCCTCGGAGGCGTCCACGAGCAGCACGACGCCGTCGACCATGGACAGACCCCGCTCGACCTCGCCGCCGAAGTCGGCGTGGCCGGGGGTGTCGATGACGTTGATCGTGACGCCGTCGGACTCCCCGGCCTCCGCCGCCGACGGTCCGGCGTACCGGATCGCCGTGTTCTTGGCGAGGATCGTGATGCCCTTCTCACGTTCCAGGTCACCGGAGTCCATGACCCGGTCGTCCACCTGCTGGTGCGCGGCGAAGGCACCCGCCTGACGCAGCATGGCGTCGACCAGGGTGGTCTTGCCGTGGTCGACGTGAGCGACGATCGCCACGTTGCGCAGGTCGGAGCGCACAGACATCAAGGGTTCTCTTTCCGTGGAGGGGGCGGCCCCGGGATCCCGGGGCCGCACCATCCTACCCGGAGGTGTCCGTCGTGCCCGGACCGGAGCCCTCGGGGCCCGGTCCGGAGCCCTCGGGGCCCGGCCCCGCCGTGCGGCGGCGCCAGGCCTTCGGACCGCGACGACGTGCGGTCACGGGGGTCCCGGCACCCTCACGCTCCGGGTTCTCCACGACGGGGGTCTGCCCGGTCATCTCCGAGAGCTGCTCGTTGACGTGCACCGTCACGTGCTCCGTCACGTGCTCGGTGACCTCTTGCTTGAACTCGCGCTGCCGCAGCCGACGCTCGGCACGCATGATCGCCCGATGCTCGGTCTCCAGGGCCTTCCACACGGAGACCATCATCGCGAGGAGCACCACCGAGAACGGTAGGGCGGTGAGGATCGAGGCGGTCTGCAGGGTGGCGAGCCCGCCGGCGTACAGCAGGGCCGCCGCGACGGCGCCCTCGAGGATCGCCCAGAACAGACGGCTCCACAGCGGCGGGTTCTGGTCGCCGCCGTTGGCGAGCATGTCCACGACGAACGAGCCCGAGTCGGACGAGGTCACGAAGAAGACCACGACGAGGATCATCGCGATGACGGCGAGCCAGGCGCCCCCGCCGGGCAACGTGTCGAACAGCTGGAACATCGCCGTGTCCGAGTTCACGGTCCCGGTCTCCGGGTCCAGCATCGAACCCGGTTCCATCATCTCCTGCCGCAGGGCGGCGCCACCGAACACGCTGAACCAGACGGTCGTCACCAGCATCGGCACGAGGAGCGTGCCGAGGACGAACTCACGCACGGTCCGGCCGCGGGAGATGCGCGCGATGAACAGCCCCACGAAGGGCGCCCAGGAGATCCACCAGCCCCAGTAGAAGATGGTCCAGCTGGACTCCCAGGCGAGTCCGTCCTGCCCCTGGAACGCCAGGGTGTCGAAGGTCATCTGCATGACGTTCTGCAGGTAGAAGCCGAGGGACTGGACCCACTCGCGCATCACGAACAGGGAGGAGCCGAGGAGCAGCACGACGACGATCAGGGCGCCGGCGAGCATCATGTTGCCGTTGGACAGCCACTTGATGCCGCGCTCCAGGCCGGAGGCCACGGAAAGCGCCGCGGTCGCCGTGATGGCGACGATCAGACCCATCTGCAGGGCGACGGTGGACTCGGCGACACCGAGGTACTCGAGGCCGGCCGAGAGCTGCAGCACGCCGAGGCCGAGCGACGTGGCGACACCGAAGACGGTGCCGAAGATGGCCAGCACGTCGATGAGGTTGCCGAGCCAGCCGTTGACGCGCTTCTCCCCCAGCAGGGGCTCCAGGGCCCAGCGGATGGACACCGGGCGGCCCTTGCGGTGGATGGCGTACGCCAGGGCCAGGCCGATGACGACGTAGATCGCCCAGGCGTGGAAGCCCCAGTGCAGGTAGGTCTGCCCCATCGCCTGACCGGCGAGGGAGGCGGAGTCACCGGTGACGCCCGGCTTGGGATCGGTGTAGTGCCACAGCGGCTCCGCCACGCCGAAGTAGACGAGGCCGATGCCCATGCCGGTCGCGAAGAGCATCGCGAACCACACGGGGAGCTTGAAGTCGGGCGTCTCGTCGTCCTTGCCGAGGGTGATGTCACCGAAGCGGCTCAGCCCGACGTAGATCGCGAACACCACGAAGAGCGCCACGATGAGGACGTAGTACCAGCCGAAGCCGTTGATGACCATGGCCTGGAGGGTCGACATGAGGTCCGCCAACCAGTCGGTGGCGAAGATTCCCAGGAGGACGAAGACCAGGATCAGTCCACCTGCGGGATAGAAGACAGCGGGTGCGAGGGTCGATGGTCGGCGTGGCATAACTCTCAGACTGTCGGCATCAGGGAAGAACGGCAACCGCAGGACGCCGCAGACCCGGTGGGGTCCGCGGCGTCCTGGGTCGCGCGGGTGCGGTGCGGCGCTGGTCAGCCGCCCGCGACGTTCCCGACCAGGTGAGCGCCGGGAATCGCGTCGAGGAGGTCGCGTGTGTACTGCTTGCGCGGGTTGTCGAAGACCTCGTCGGTCGTGGCCTGCTCGACCACCTTGCCGTTCTGCATGACCACGACGTCGTCGGCGATCTGCCGCACGACGGCGAGGTCGTGGGTGATGAACAGGTAGCTCAGACCGAGGTCCGACTGCAGGTCGTCGAGCAGGTCCAGGATCTGGGCCTGCACGAGCACGTCGAGGGCGGAGACCGCCTCGTCGAGCACGACCACCTCCGGCTTGAGCGCCAGGGCACGCGCGATCGCGATGCGCTGGCGCTGACCGCCGGAGAGCTCGTTCGGGAACCGGCGCATGGCCGACTGCGGCAGCGAGACCATGTCGAGCAGCTCGCGGACCCGCTTCTCCCGTCCCTTCTTGGACCCCACGCCGTGCAGCTTGAGGGGCTCCTCGATGGAGCGGAAGATCGAGAACATCGGGTCCAGGGACCCGTAGGGGTTCTGGAAGACCGGCTGGATCCGACGCCGGAACTCGAACGCCTGCTTCGGGTTGAGCGTGGAGACGTCGGTGCCGTCGAACTCGACGGTGCCCGACGTCGGCTCCAGCAGGCCCAGCACCATGTTGGCCGCCGTGGACTTGCCCGAGCCCGACTCCCCGACCAGGGCGAGGGTCCGGCCGCGTCCCAGCGTGAACGAGACGTCGTCGACCGCGGTGAAGTCCGTCGACGACCCGGGGCGCGCCCCGCGGATCTGGAACACCTTGGTCAGGTCGGTGACCTTGACCGCCTCGTTCGTGGCCGGCGGCTTCTGCCCCAGGTGGTGGGCGTGCAGCTCCTCGGACTCCCGGCCCTGGACGTGTGCCGACTGGATGCGGCGCGACGCCAGCGACGGCGCCGAGGCCACCAGTCGCTTGGTGTACGGGTGCTGGGGGTCCGCGAGGATCTGCTGGGCCGGGCCCGACTCGACGATCTGCCCCTTGAACATCACCACGAGGTGCTCGGCACGCTCGGCGGCGAGCCCGAGGTCGTGCGTGATGAACAGCAGGGCGGTGCCGAGGTCCCGGGTCATCTCGCCCAGGTGGTCGAGGATCTGGCGCTGCACGGTCACGTCCAGGGCCGAGGTCGGCTCGTCCGCGATGAGCAGCTGCGGCCGGGAGGCCAGACCGATGCCGATGAGCGCGCGCTGGCGCATGCCGCCCGAGAACTCGTGCGGGTACTGGCGCGCCCGGCGCTCGGCGTCCGGCAGGCCGGCTTCGGCCAGCACGTCCGCGACGCGGGTGCGCAGCTCGGCCTTGGATCCCTTGAACCCGTTGGCCTTCAGCGCCTCGGTCACCTGGGTGCCGATGCGCCAGACCGGGTTGAGGTTGGACATCGGGTCCTGCGGGACCATGCCGATCGCGCGGCCGCGCAGCGCTTCCTTCTCGGCGCGGGGCGCACCGACGAGCTCACGGCCGGCGAAGCGGATGGACCCGCCGGTGACCTTGCCGGTCCCGGGCAGCAGGTCGATGATCGCGGCCGCCGTGGTCGACTTGCCCGATCCGGACTCGCCGACGATGGCCACGTTCTGGCCGGGGTAGACGGTGAGGTTCGCGCCGCGCACGGCGTGCACCTCACCGACCCCGGTGGTGAAGGAGATCTGCAGGTCGCTGATCTCCAGCAGGGGCGTGTTGGGGTCGACGACCGCGGGACCGTTCTCGGACTTCGCGTCGCCGTTGCTCACGGGGAACTGTGTCGTCATCGCTTCCGAGCCTTCGGGTCGAGGGCGTCGCGCACGACGTCGCCCATCATCATGAAGCCGAGCACCGTCACGGCCAGGCCGCCGGCCGGGTAGAGCAGGATCTCCGGGTCGGTCCGGATCGCACCCTGGGCGGCGTTGATGTCGCCACCCCAGGAGACCACGTCCGGCGGGAGACCGATGCCGAGGAAGCTCAGCGTCGCCTCGGCGACGATGAACTGGCCCAGGGCCACGGTCGCGTAGACGATGATCGGAGCGGCCGAGTTCGGCAGCACGTGCCGCAGCAGGATCTGGCCGCGCCCCATGCCCAGCGAGATCGCGGCGGTGACGAACTCGTTGTTCTTCACCGACAGCACGGTGCCGCGGGTGATGCGGGCGATCTGCGTCCAGCCGAAGATCGCCAGGACCCCGGCGACCAGGAGGCTCGTGCGGTTGCTGGACACCGACATGATCACGATGGCACCGAGCACCAGCGGGATCGCGAAGAAGATGTCCGTGACGCGGCTGAGGATCGTGTCGAACCACTTGCCGTAGTAGCCGGCGATCGCACCGATCGTGGTGCCGAGGATCACGACCATCGACGTGGCGAGCACGCCGACGACGACCGAGGCGCGGGCGCCGTAGATCGTGCGCGAGTAGATGTCGCAGCCCTGCCGGTCGAAGCCGAACGGGTGGCCCGGCTGGGCGCCCTCCAGAGCCTTCGACAGGTCGCACACACGCGGGTTGATCGACGTGAACATCCCGGGGAACGCCGCCACCAGGACGACGACGACGATGACCGTCCCGGCGATCCAGAACAGCGGCCGGCGGCGCATCTGGTTCCACGCGTCGCGCCAGAGGCTGGTGGGCGTCTCGTCGGTCTTGACCGCGTCGACGGCGCCGAGGCCGCCCTCGTCGCTCGGTGCGGTGAAGTGCTCCTGCCCGGGGCGCGGGGCCGGGACCGCCGGCGCGCCGAGCGGTTCTTCGTAACGGTTCTCAGGCATAACGGATCCTCGGGTCGAGGGCGGCGTAGAGCAGGTCGACCAGGAGGTTCGCTCCGATGTAGACCAGCACCAGCACGGTGGTCAGCGACACGACGGTGATGCTCTCGCCACGGATGATCGCGTCGTAGAGCGTCCCGCCCACACCGTTGATGTTGAAGATGCCCTCGGTGATGATCGCACCGCTCATCAGGGCGCCGATGTCGGCACCGAGGAACGTCACGACGGGGATGAGGGAGTTGCGCAGCACGTGCCGGCCGGTGACCTGCGTGCGACGCAGACCGCGGGCGCGCGCCGTGCGCACGTAGTCGGCCGAGAGGTTCTCGGCCACCGACGTCCTCGTCAGTCGCAGCACGTACGCGAAGGACACGGCCGCCAGCACCATCGCCGGCATCAGCAGACTGATGAAGTCGGGATCTCGTCCTGCGGTGACGGGCAGCCAGCCGAGCTGGACGCCGACCACGATCTGCAGGACGAAACCGACGACGAACGTCGGGACCGCGATGAAGACGAGGCTGACGACCAGCGCCGTCGCGTCGAAGATGCCACCCTTGCGCATCCCGGCGACGAGCCCGAAGCCGATGCCGAAGACCGCCTCGATGACCAGAGCCATCAGAGCGAGCTGGATCGTGACGGGGAAGGCGTTGGCGATCACCTCGGTGATCTCGCGGCCGCGGAAGTCGACGCCGAAGTCCAGCGTCGCGACACCGCGGAGGAACAACAGATATTGAATGATGAAGGGCTGATCCAGGTTGTACTCGGCCCGGATCTGCTCCTGCACCGCCTCGGGAAGCCCGCGCTCACCACCGAGCGCGGCCACCGGGTCACCGGGCCGCAGGAACACCATGGCGTAGAGCAGCAGGGTGGCCCCGAGGAACACAGGGATCACCTGTAGGAGCCTGCGTCCGAGATACCAGAGCATGCGATTTGTCTCCTCGTGTGCCCAGGGGGTCCCCCCAGGCTACGGGTTTTCATCGTGCCGCGACCGAAGGAGGACGCGGACAGCGGTGGGGCGGGGGTGCCGATGGGCACCCCCGCCCCTCGCGACGAGTGGTCGACGCAGACCGTACCGGATCGGGTCGACTACTCGAAAACAGACGACGGACGAGGCACCCGAGGCGGGTGCCCCGTCCGTGTCAGCGGTGGATCACTCCTTGGTGATCTGGTACAGGATCGGGTCGCTGTCCCAGCCGAACTCGACGTTCTCGACGGTCTCGGCGTAGCCGCCGGTCGCGTTCTGGTACCAGAGCGGGATACCCGGGACGTCCTGGAACAGGATCTCCTGGGCCTCCTTGTACAGCTCGACGGCGGTCTCCTGGTCCTCGGCGGCGGCCGCCTCGGCGAGCTTGGCGTCGAACTCCTCGTTCGAGTAGTTCATGTCGTTCGAGCCGGCCCCGGTGCCGTAGATCGGCCCCAGGAAGTTGCTCATCGACGGCCAGTCGGCCTGCCAACCACCGCGGAAGATGCCCTCGACCGTCTCGTTGTCACGCGCGTCGAGGAACTCGTCGAACGTGGTGTACGGCGCGAACTCGCAACCGATCTCCAGGTCGGCGCGGATGGTGTTGCACGCCGCGTCGATCCAGTCCTGGTGGTCGGAGTCGGCGTTGGACGAGATCTGCAGCGTGTAGTCGCCGATCGGGTCCATGTCCTCGGCCTCGTCCCACATCTCCTTGGCGGCCTCGGGGTCGTACTCGAGGATCTCGGAGCCCGGGATGTCCTCCGAGTAGCCGTCGATGACCGGGGAGGTGAAGTCCTTCGCCGGGGTACGAGCACCGCCGTAGAGCTGCTCGGTGATGGTCTGGCGGTCGATCGCCATGGAGATGGCCTTGCGACGCATGACGCCGGCCTCACCCTGGAACTCCTCGCGCCACTCGGGCACGTTGATGACCTGGATCACCGCGGCCGGCTGGTTGACGGCACGCTCACCGAGGTCGTCCTCGAAGGTGGCGAAGGCCGACGACGGCACGTTCGGCAGCACGTCGAGGTTGCCGTCGAGCATGTCGTTGTACGCCGTGTCCTCCTCGACGTACGCGACCATCTCGAGCCCGCCGTTGGCCGGCTGGCGCGGACCCTCGTAGCCCTCGCGGGGCACGAGCGTGATGAGGCTGTCGTTCTCCCACGACTCGAGCTCGTAGGGGCCGTTGCCGATCGGGTCCTCACCGAAGCCCTCGGGGTCCTCGAAGAAGGCCTCCGGCATCGGGTTGAACGCCGAGTAGCCCACCCACAGCGGGAAGTCCGACGCGGGCTCCGACAGCTCGGCCGTGAAGGTCAGGTCGTCGACGACCTCGACGGCGATGTCGGAGGGCTCCTCGAAGCTGAAGCCCTCGAAGCCGTTGAAGAAGTACTGCTGGTTCTGGGCGTTGTCCAGGTTCGCGACGTACTTCCACGCGTCGACGAAGCTGCTCGCCGTGACGGGCGTGCCGTCCGAGAAGGTCCAGCCGTCCTGGATGGTGATCGTCCAGGTCTTGTTGTCCTCCGACTCGATGGACTCGGCGACCTCGTTCTCGATCGCGCCGTCCGCCGTGTAGTAGACGAGGCCGGAGTAGATGTTCTTGACGACCAGACCGCCGTAGACCTCGTTGGTCATACCCGGGGTCAGCGGGTTCTGCGGCTCACCGCTGCTGATCGAGACGATGCCGGCGCTCTCGCCGTCGCCCGATGCGGTCGAGTCGCCTTCCTCGGAGCTTCCGGAGCCGCCGCAGGCGGAGAGAAGCAGGGCCGAGGCCAGGGTGAAGGCCCCGATGCCTGCCAAACGTCCTCGAGGTGTCACGTGTCCTCCTGAGTTGGTGTGCACGCCACCGGAGGGATGCTCCGGCAGCGAGGGGGGCGGGAGCTGATCCGCTCCCGCAGCACAAGATGCGCCAAGGAGCCTAACCCCTGGATCGTGGCCCCGGTCACCATCTGCCGGAATTGATGGCGCGATCGTGACCTGATCGGAACGTGGCGTACATCTGGGAGCGTTCCCATGCACCCCGTGGCACCGGAATGTGACGCACCTCACAGGGTGACGTCGACCGCTCCGTCGTGCAGGTCCACGACCCGGTCGGCCCGCCGGACCAGCTCCGGGTCGTGGGTCGTGACCACCGCCGCGACGCCCTCGGCGTGCACGAGCTCCGCGAGGACGTCCATCACCCGGCGACCGGTCGCCGTGTCGAGCTGACCGGTGGGTTCGTCCGCCAGCAGCACCCGCGGCGCGGCCACCAGGGCGCGGGCGATGCCCACCCGCTGCTGCTGCCCGCCGGAGAGCTCGTAGGGCCGCTGGTCGGCGTGCTCCGCCAGGCCGACCCGGTCCAGCGCGTCGGCCACCCGTCGCGTCCGGTCCGCGGCCGGGACCCGGCGCAGGCGCAGGGGGACCTCGACGTTCTCCGCCGCCGAGAGCACCGGGAGCAGGCCGAACGACTGGAAGACGTAGCCGATCTCGTCCCGGCGCAGGGCGAGCACCGTGTCCTCGTCCATCGCGGTCAGCTCGCGGTCGTCGAGCCACACCCGGCCCGATGTCGGGCGGTCCAGGCCGCCGAGCACGTTGAGCAGCGTCGTCTTGCCCGAGCCCGACGGGCCCCGCACCACCAGGAGCTCGCCCGGCGCGACGGCGACGGAGACCCCGCGCAGCGCGTGCACCTCACCGGCCCCCCGGCCGAACGTACGGCGGACGTCCTCGGTCCGCACCACCGGCGTCGTCATCACTGCCTCTCCCCCGTCGGGTCACGGTCCGGCCGGACCTGCACGTGGTCGTCCCGGAGCCGCAGCCGGACCCGGTCGCGCAGCTCGAGCGTCTCGACCACGTCGTGCGGCAGCTGCAGGCGGCCGACGCGGTCCAGCACGGCGAACTCCTCGGCGACGTCCCGCTGCACGCCGTCCGCGTCCGTCGCGGTACGGCGCAGCACCTCCGTGGAGGTCCGGCCGTCACGGATCTGCACGGTGCGGGCCACGTGCTCCGACACCGCCGGGTCGTGGGTGACTATGAGGGTCGTGGTGCCCGTGGCCGCGTTCACGGCCCGGAGCGCCTCCAGCACGTCCGCGCTGGTGGCCTCGTCGAGCTCCCCCGTCGGCTCGTCGGCCAGCAGCACCCGGGGCCGGTTGGCCACGGCCACCGCGATCGCCACCCGCTGCTGCTGCCCGCCGGACATCTCGGCCGGGTACCGGTCGGCGACGTCGGCCACCTGCAGCAGGTCGAGGAGCTCGGTCGTGCGCTCGGCCCGCTCCGACCGGGAGCCGCCACCGAGGTCGAGCACGAGGCGGACGTTCTCGGCCGCGGTCAGGTACGGCAGCAGGTTGCGGGAGGTCTGCTGCCAGACGAAGCCGACCGTCCGGCGCTGGTAGGTGACCCGGTCACGACGTCCCATCGTCAGCAGGTCGGTGCCCGCCACGACGGCGGAGCCCCCGGTCGGCGTGTCCAGACCGGACAGGATGCCCAGCAGCGTGGACTTCCCGGACCCGGAGGCCCCGACCACGGCCACCAGGTCGCCGGCCTCGACCACCAGGTCCAGGCCCTGGAGGGCCTGCACCTCCACGCCGTCGGTGGCGAAGATGCGCACCAGACCGCGGCACAGGATCTCGCTCATCGTCCGTCCTCTCCCTCGTCAGTCCGTCGCCGTCCGCCACGCGTCGGTCCCGGGGCCCCGGCCGGTGATCCGCACCAGCGACGTCCCCGCCACCACGGCGACCAGCAGCCCGGCCGCCAGCGCGACCGGGCCCCACGGGTCCACGACCAGCGCCGGGGCACCGTCACCCCCGGTCAGCGGTGTCAGGTCGACCACGGCGACCACCAGCGCCGGCACCGCGAGGCCGACCACGCCGCCGGCCAGCAGCGCGGCGCCGGCCCACGGGCCGACCTCCCAGGCCACGAGTCCCCGCTCGGCGCGCCGGGGCAGGCCGAGGGTGCGCAGCACCGCGAGCACCCGGCTGCGCGCCGGAGTGCCGAGCACGAGCATGAGCGCCACGGTGGCGACGCACAGCGCCACCGAGAGCACCACGGCGACGGTGAACGCCGCCGCCAGGCCGCCGGTGGCCGGCGCGGCGAGCAGCGCCCGCTCCCCCGCCCGGGGGTCGTCGACCACGGCGGTCGGCAGCAGAGCGGCGATCTCCGCCTCGACCCGGTCCCGGCCGGCGCGGTCCGTGCCGTCGGCCAGGCCGAGCAGCGCGAGTCGTGCGGTACCCGGCTCGATCCCGGCCAGCTCCCCGGCGAGCGCTGTGTCCACGAGCAGCGCACCCGACGACGGGGGCAGGCCCGGCAGCGCGTCGACGCGGTCGACCACGACGATCTCCACGCGGGCACCGCCGGGTCCGGACAGCACCTGCCCCTCGGTCGGTCCGCTCGCGGCGTTCCCGGCCGCGACGACGGGGAGCCGGCCGTCGTCGGGTGTCGAGAGCCGGTCCAGGCCGCTCGGGGCACCCGGGACCTCGCGCTGGACGCGTCCCAGGGCGTCGGTGTCCGTCGTCCAGACCGTCACCGGCGTGCCGCTGCCGACGCGGCCCAGCGGGTAGCGGCCGGCGTCGGCCAGGGACGCCGCCGCGTCGACCTGCGCGACGGCCTCGAGCGCGGGCACGGTCTCGGCGTCGACGACGGGGCCCGCGACCCGCAGGTCTCCCCCGACCTCGCTCCAGGCCTCCTCGGTGATCGCCTGGCGCACGGTGCCGGACAACACGAGCGACGACATCGCGACCCCGACGGCGAGCACGAGCGCGACCGCCGGCAACGGACCTCCGGCCGGGTCGCGCCGCACACGCGCCGCACCCAGGAACGGCACGATCCCCGGTCGTCGCGCCGCGACCCGCTCGGCGGCGCGCACCACGGGCGGCACGAGGCGCAGCGTGAGCAGGGCGACGGCGACGCCCACCAGCAGCGGCGCCACGGCCAGGAGGGGGTCGACGCCGGTGGTGCCGGCCCCCGCACCGGACGCGACGACGCCGCGGTCGACCGCCAGCCACGACGTCCCCGCGGCCGCCGCCACGACCGCGACCTCCATGCCGAGGCGGGCCCGCCGGCGCCGTGCCGGGACCGTCCCGAGGTCCGCGCGGGCGGCGCGCAGCCCGGCGGCCGGGGTGACGGCGGCCAGGACGAGCGCCGGGGCGACCCCGCACGCGGCCGTCGCCGCCAGCTGACCGACCGTCACCTCACCGGGCACGACGAGGAGCCCCACGGCCAGCCCGACGGCAGCGGCGGGCAGCCCGACGACCGCACCCTCCAGCGCCACCACGGCACGGACCCCGGTCATGGAGGCACCCCGCGCCCGCAGCAGCGCGAGGGTCGGACGCCGCCGGTCGACCACCAGGCCGGCGGCCAGCACCAGGACGGCCACCAGGGCACCCAGCGGACCGACCGCGAGCACCGTGACGATCGCGTCGACCCCTGCCCGTTGCCCCAGGGTCGTCTCGAGCACGTCGAGCAGGCCGGACGCCGGTTCGAGCACCGCGGCGTCCCCCTCGACGACGGTGGTGGTCCGCGCCGTCAGACCCCGCAGCTGGGACAGCAGCGCCGGCGCGCCCTGGGCCGAGACGTCGGAGGTGTCGACCGGGTACCAGATCCGCGTCGACGGGGCGTCCACCCACGCACCCAGCGTCGCGGGGTCGGCGAACACGCCCGCCGTGACGATCTTGCCGATGTTCGGGTCGAAGACGATCTCGGGAGTGGTCGTGCGCGGCACGTGGGTCCAGTAGTCGGCGGCACCGTCCCGGGGCTCCCACAGGCCGACCACCCGCAGCGGCGGCAGGAGCGGCTCGCCGGTGGCGTGCACCGACCCGAGCGTCCAGTCGAGCTCGGCGGCGACGGCGGTCGAGACCGCCACCTCCATCGGGTCCGGCTCGAACTCGACGACACCGTCCGAACCGGGCAGCAGCTGCGCCGTGTCGGACGGCACGCGCGTCACCTGCGGCCACCGTCCGTCGACGACCTCCACGTGCTCCGGAGCGGACGGCCCGGCCTGCGGCACGACGCCCGGCTGCGCGACGTCGTTGCCGTCGACCCGCTCCACGACCGTGCGGTCCGCCGCCACGAGCAGGTCGGGAGCACCGAGGACGGCGGACAGGGGCGCGGGCTGGTCGGCCGTCACGTCCTGCAGCGCGGCCAGGTAGCCGTCCAGGTCCGGTTCCGGCGGCACCACACCCGCGTCGTCGTCGCCGGTCTCCTCGCGGTGCACGCCGCCGTACGTCTCGTACCCCTCCCCGTACCCGGGGAAGGCCGGGGTCGTGGCGATGAGGTCGGCGGCGAGGGGGGACGACTGCGCCGTCACGTGGGCGAGCTGGTCGGCGTGCACGGCCGCCACCGCGCGCGGCACCGCCGAGAGCGTGCCGGCGGCCAGCAGGGTGACCGCGACGAGGGCGGCGGTCGCACCGGCGGCGGTGCGCAGGTGACGACGCACCAGCAGGAGCAGGCTCATCGCACCTCCGTCCGGTAGGCGGTGTCCCGCGCCTGGGCGGCGACCCGCGACGAGACCGCACCCGCCACGAGGACGACCCCGAGCGCGGCCGTGGCGAGCAGCGGCGCGAGCACGCCGGGGCTGATGACGAGGTCGGGGACGACGCCGCCGCGGACCACGGCGTGCGCGAGACCGGGCACGGTGACCGCCGCCACCCCGGCCCCGGCCAGGACCCCGGCGCCGAGCCCCACCGCGCCGAGGACGACGAGCTCGACGGCGCGCCCCCGCCCCTGGGACCGCGGACCGACGCCGAGGGCGCGCAGCACCACGACCTCGTGCCGGCGGGTGGCGGACGTCGCCGCGGCGACGACCGCGAGCCCCAGGACCGCGAGAGCCGTCGCACCGGCGGCGGCGAGGACCATGGCGAGCCGGACCGGGGAGCCGCCGTCGGACCCGATGACGTCGGCGGCTGTCCGCACCTCGGTCCCGTCCGCCCCACCGGCACCACCCAGGGCGCCCTCGACGGCCTGCGCCAGGTCCCCGACCGCGGAAGGGTCCACCGGGCGGGCAGCGCCCACCCACGCCTCGGCGGGCCGGGGCAGCTGGCCGGTCGTGGCCAGCAGCACGGCGTCCAGACGGCCCAGGTCGACCCAGGCCGCCTCCGCCGTCGGCCGGCCGGGCACGACGTCCGTGGTCCCGGCGACCTGCAGGACGACCTCGGTCCCGGTCAGCGTGATCTCCAGCTCCTCACCGACGGCGGCGTCCCACCGCTGCGCCGCGGCACGGGTGAGCACGGCGGGCACGACCGGGCGGTCGGTGGCCCCCGGGGCGGCCGTCCCGTCGTGGGCCACCAGGCGCAACCACGTCCCGTCCCGCTCCTCCAGGGTCAGCTCCGCACCCAGGACGTCCCCGTCCGTGACGGCCGGTGCCGTCCCCGCGCGGGACCAGGCCGTGCCGGCGAGGTCGAGCGGGGTGGTGCCCCCGGCGGTCCGGGCGTCGATCCCGCGCACCGCCACCGTGGCCTCCGTCGGCACCAGGACGCCGTCGAGGTCCCACTCGACGGCGGCCAGCCGCAGGTCGTCGGCGGCGGCGAGGCCCTCGGGCAACGGCACGTCCAGCCGTTCGTCGACCGGCTCCTCCCCGAGCTCGAGGCGACCGGCGTCGAGCATCGTCAGGCTGCCGGTCGCGTCGGCGACCCACAGCGTCACGGCCACGTCCAGGGTCGGGTCCACGCGACCCCGGTAGAGGGGAGCCAGCAGCGACGTGTCGGCGATCGCGAGCCCCGCCGCGTCGACCTCCAGCGCGGTGACACCCTCCGGCAGCGACGGCGCGCCGGCGAAGGGGTCCGGACCGCGCAGCGGGGTGGTCGCGTCGGCCGCGGACGCCGGGCGGACGACCCCGTGGACGGCCCCGACCGGGGTCGCGAGCAGCCCGAGCGGATCTCCCTGGACGGTTGCGTCCTCGGCCAGCACGGGCATCGCTCCCGCCGCCCCCTCCGTCCGGGCGAGCGGCTCGGTCCGCACCGGGGGCCGGCCCGGCGCGAGCCGTGCACCCGGCGCCACGACGGCCCGGACGTCGGTGCCGAGCCGTTGCGCGGCCAGGTCGGCGCGGGCCTGCGGAGCCGTGCCGGCATAGGCGGCGGCCAGGACGGACGCTCCCCCGGCGAGCACCAGCAGCACCACCGGGACCGCGGCGACCCCCAGAGCACGGGACACCTGCCGCGAGGCCAGCACCGCGGTGGCCCCGTCGCGCCGCGCGGCCAGTCGGGCCGCGGCCCGCGCGGCCGGGCCGAGGAGAGCCAGCGTGAGCAGTCCGAGCGCGGACAGGGCCACCGCCGGTCCGGCGGCGGCGAGGGGGTCCCAGGTCGTGCCGCCGTCGGCGACCACGAGCGGCGACCCCAGGTCGACCAGCCGCCACGTGCTCGCGGCAGCGAGCAGCCCGACACCGACGACCGTGCCTGCCGTCGCGGCGCGCCGCAGCCGCCCCGACCGGTCGGCGACCCGGCGGCCCGCGACCGCTCGGGCCCGGGTGCCGGTCACGACGGTGAGCACGGTGGTCCCGGCGAACGCGGTGAGCACGCCGCCGGCCACCAGCACCGTCGACGCCGGCGGGGGCGACCCGGTCGCGGCCAGCGCGGCCGCGGCCGCCGCGGTCCCGAGCGTGGCGGCCCCCAGGCAGACGACGAGTGCCTCGAGGCCGGCGGCGGCGGTGATCTGCCGGCCGTCGGCGCCGCGCGCGACGAGGATCTCGGTCTCCCGCTCCCGCGCCTGGGCGAGCAGGCGTGCGACCTGCACCAGCGCGACCAGGGCGACGAGGACCAGCAGCACGACCGGCACCGTGAGCACCGCCCGGGCGGCGGCCTGGGCCTCCTGCTCGGCGGCCGCGCGCTGCGCCAGGTCCCCCTCGACGGTCAGGCCGCGGACGGCCACGGCGTCGGCGGCGCGCAGCGCACCGTGGAGAGTGCTACCGCCCGCGGCGAACCCGGCCAGGTCCGCGGGCAGGACCTCGCCGACGACGGGGACGAGGGTCCACTCGACGAACGGGATGTCGTCACCGTCGGGGCGTTCGGCGCGGTCGATGCGCAGCGGCGCGTCGCCGAACAGGTCGGCGACCGTGGAGCGCACCCGGGCGTCCTGGGCCGCCGGGTCCTCGGCGAGTCGGGTCGTCACCTGCAGCGACGCCGTCGAGCCGCCGCCGAGGGCCGCCCGGGCGGCGTCCGTCGTCGTGGCGGCGACCGCTCCCGCGGTCACCCCGCTCGTGGCCGCGATCGCGGCCACGAGCAGGGTGACGAGGGCGAGGAGGCCGCGGTGCGCGACGGCACGCCGCCACGCGGTGCGCACCATGGCGAGCGGTCAGGCCTGGTCGCGCAGCCGGATCTCGGCGACCTCGTCGCCGAACTCGGCCAGCAGCCGGTGCCTGTCCTCCCGGCGCTGCCGCTGCTCGTCCGGGTCCGGCACCGGGGCCGCGGCGAGCAGCCGCTTGGTGTACTCCTCGCGCGGTGAGCGCAGCACCTCGTCCCGGGTGCCCTTCTCCACGATGCGTCCCTCCTGCATCACGACCACCTGGTGGGCCAGGAGGTCGATGACGGCCAGGTCGTGGCTGACGAAGAGGCAGGCGAACCCGAACTCGCGCTGCAGCGAGAGGAACATCTCCAGCACCGACGCCTGCACCGACACGTCCAGCGCCGACGTCGGCTCGTCCGCGACCATCAGCTCCGGTTCGAGCGTGAGGGCGCGAGCGATGCTGACGCGCTGGCGCTGCCCGCCGGACAGCTCGTGCGGGTACCGGTTGTAGTACGACCGCGGCAGCTCGACGGCGTCGAGCAGCTCCATGACCCGCTTCTCGCGCGAGGCGGGGTCACCGATCTTGTGCACGGCGAGCGGCTCGTTGATGGCCTCACCCACGGGGAAGCGGGGGTTGATCGAGGCCGCCGGGTCCTGGAACACGACGCCGATGCGACGGCGCAGGTCCTTGAGCTCCTTCTTGCGCAGCGCGCCGAAGTCCTCGCCGAGGATGCGCACGGAACCGGACCGCGCGGGGATGAGCCCGAGAGCACACTTGGCGATCGTGGACTTGCCCGACCCGGACTCGCCCACGAGACCGACGATCTCCCCCGCGCCGACGGTGAACGAGACGTCGTCGACGGCCCGGAACGGCGGCTTGCCGAGCCGGTGGTACTCGATGACGAGCTGGTCGAGCTCGAGGGCCGGCGTGCTCCCGCCGGCGTCCTCGGTGTCCGCGGAGCGGACCACCGCCTCGTCGTCCTGCCCCTTGCCCTCGCCGAGGTGCGGCACGGCCTTGAGCAGACGCTTGGTGTAGTCGTGCTGCGGGTCGGTCAGCACCTGGTGGGCGCTGCCGGTCTCGACGATGTCGCCCTTGTACATCACGGCGACGCGGTCGGCCATGTCGGCCACCACGCCCATGTTGTGGGTGATGAGCAGGATGCCCGTGTCGAGCTTGTCCTTCAGCGACCGCAGCAGGTCGAGGATGTCGGCCTGCACGGTGACGTCGAGCGCGGTGGTCGGCTCGTCGGCGATGATCACCTTCGGGTCGCAGGAGATCGCCATCGCGATGACGACACGCTGCCGCTGCCCGCCCGAGAGCTCGTGCGGGTACTGCTTGAGGCGACGCTGCGGTTCGGGGATGCCGACCATGTCGAGCAGCTCGGCCGCTCGGGCCATCGCCTGCTTGCCGAACGCGATGCCGTGCAGCTGCAGCGCCTCGGTGAGCTGGTCACCGATCGTCAGCACCGGGTTCAGCGCCGTCATCGGCTCCTGGAACACCATGGCGATGTCGTTGCCGCGCATCTTGCGCAGACCCGCCGGGTCCAGGTCGCCGACCACCTGGTCGCCGACCTGGACACGTCCGGAGACCCGGGCGTTGCCCGGCAGCAGACCGAGCGCCGTCGTCGACGTCACGGACTTGCCGGACCCGGACTCACCGACGAGCGCCACGACCTCGCCGGGGTGCACCTCGAGGGAGATGCCCTTGACGGCGTGGACGTCGCCGAACTCGGTGCCGAAGGTGACCTCGAGGTCGGTGAAGGACAGCACGGCTTCGCCGGGGATGGTGGCGTCCGGTGCGGAGGAGAGGTCGAGGGTGGTCATCAGGCCTTGGTCCTGTTCTGGCGGGGGTCGAACGCGTCGCGCAGACCGTCGCCGATGAAGTTCACGCTCAGGGCGATGGCGAGGATCATCAGTCCCGGCCACCAGAAGAGCCACGGGCGCGTCGTGAACGCCGTCTGGTACTCGGAGATGAGCAGACCCAGCGACGTGTCCGGTGCCTGCACGCCGTACCCGAGGAAGCTGAGCGCCGACTCGAGCAGGATCGCTGCCGAGATCGTCAGCGTCGCCGAGACGATGATCGTCCCGATGGCGTTGGGCAGGATGTGCTTGAAGATCGTCCGGCTGCTGCTCGTGCCGACGGCGTAGGCCGCCACGACGAACTCACGCTCCCGCAGGGAGAGCACCTCGCCGCGCACGAGCCGGGCGAGCCCGGTCCACGTGACGATGCCGAGCATGAGCGTCAACCCCCAGATGCCCCAGGAGCTGGCCATCTTGCCGAGCACGGCGGCGAGCACCAGCAGCGGGATGACGAGCAGCAGGTCGGTCATGCGCATGAGCACCGACTCGATCCACCCCCGGAAGTACCCGGCCAGCGCGCCGACGAGCGTCCCGATGACGGTCGAGATGAGCCCCACCCCGAAGGCGATGATCAGCGACTTCTGGGTGCCCAGCATGACGAGCGAGAAGTAGTCCTTGCCGCCCGTGTCCTGACCGAAGGGGTGCGTCCACGTCGGGGAGCCGTCGTCGATCTTCGGGTACTGCAGCTCGGGCACCTTGTCCCACCAGCCCGGGATGGGCCCGATACCGATGGACGTGAAGGCGACGAGGATCACGAGCGCCATGACCACCATCGAGATGATGGCGCCCTTGTGGCGGAAGAACCGCATCCGCACGAGCTGGCCCTGGCTGTAGGACTTCTCCTCGGCCGGCGGATTCTGGAGTTCAGTCATGGTGCGCTCCGCAGGTGTGGTGCGTACGGGGTCCGGTCATGGGTCTCACCGCCGGATCCGTGGGTCGAGGTAGGCGTAGGCGATGTCGGCGAGCATGTTCATCAGCACCGCCGCGGTGCCCGTCACCAGGAAGAACGCCATCACCGGGTCGGGGTCGACCCGGTTCAGCCCCTCCTGGAACATCGCACCCATGCCCCGCCAGCCGAAGACGCGCTCGGTGATGATCGCACCGCCGATGAGGCCCGCGAAGTCGAAGGCCACGATGGTGGTGATCGGGATCAGCGCGTTGCGGAAGGCGTGCTTGGTGATGACCGCCCGCTCGGACAGGCCCTTGGACCGGGCCGTGCGCACGTAGTCCTGGTTCATGACCTCGAGCATCGAGGACCGCGTGTACCGGGAGTACGAGGCGACCGAGACCAGGGTCAGCACGATCGTGGGCAGGATGAGCTGCAGGCCCGAGTCGAGCACGGACTCCCAGAAGTCGCCGGTGAAGTTCGGCGTCTGGGACCCGATCGTCGAGATCGGCCGCGACTTGAGCTGCAGGAACCCGGCCCAGTGCGCCACCAGGATGTCGAAGACGATCACACCGGAGGTGATGATCCCGGTGACCGCGGAGATGAACATCGCCTGCTTGCGGGCGTAACCACCCCACGCGGCGCCGATCCCGATCGACACCGCGATCGCCAGCACGAAGAGCCCGATGAGCTGCGGCCAGGTCGGTTCGAGCAGGATCCCGCTGAAGAGCAGGTAGCTCAGCGTCCCGACGACGGCCGTCGTCAGGGCCGCGTAGAGCACCCGGCGGTTGCCGAGCCCGGCGATGATGGCCGTCACCAGGACGGCTGCGCCCAGCGAGGTCAGCAGCACCATCCCGAGACCGAAGAACGGGGCGCGGTACCAGTTCAGGACGTTGAGCACGTAGAGCAGGACCGCGACGAAGGTGAAGGTGGCCGCGCCGGTGTAGATCCGACGTCGCCACGGCCCGCCGAGGACGGCGGGGATGATCAGCCCGGCGAACAGGGCGAAGCCGAGGATCATCGGTGGTTCCATGTCGCCGCTGGCGATCCAGTCGTTGAAGCGGATCGCGCCGTACTCCTTGAGGAGCACCGCCGCCCAGAAGACGGGCAGCGAGAAGAAGAGGAAGGCGAGGAAGGTGACGGTGTAGTCGAACCCGGCGTACTGCCGGATCGCCGAGACGATGCCCGCGGCGATGCCGACGACGATCGCCAGCAGCGTGGCGAGCGTGACGAGCCGCAGCGTCGAACCGGCGGCCTGCGCGGTGAGGTCGAGGACGTTGGCGCCGTTGACTGTCGTCCCGAGGTCGCAGCTGCCGGTGAAGCAGCCACCCACGCCGGACAGCCACTCGAGGTACCGCTCGTACCAGGGCTGGTCGAGCCCCATCTGCGCGGTGCGCAGGGCCATGAGGCTGTCTCGGTTCTCGGCGTTGGACTCGCGCAGATCTGCCAGGGGGTCACCCGAGTTGATCGTGAGCACGAAGATGAGCAGCGAGGCCGCCCACAGCACGAGGAACGAGATCCCCAGGCGTCGAAGGATGAACTTGAGCACGTTGTGCCCCTTTACGGTCAAGGCAGGCGTGTGGGGGCAGGGAGGTCTTCCCTGCCCCCACACGTTGCCTGTCAGGCGGTCAGGACGTCAGGACGTCAGGAGGCGCGAGACCACTGCTCGGCGTTCCAGACGATCCCGTCCTGGGCCGCGGTGAAGCGGACGTTCTCCAGGTCGGCCGAGTGCGCGACGACACCCGGGTGAGCGAACAGCGGGATACCGAACAGCGAGTCCCACAGCTCCTTCTCGATCACCTTGGTCTGCTCCAGGTGGACCGACTCGTCGACCGTGGAGGCCAGGGTCTCCCAGGCCTCGTCGACCGTCTCGTTCGAGTAGCCGCTGAAGTTCTGCGGGCGACCCGTGGCGTAGATGTTCTGGCCGGAGGCGATCTGGCCGGAACCGGCCCAGGCGAACAGGGCGATCTCCCAGTCACCGGTCTCCAGCGCACCACCGGCGGCGAAGAACTCCGGGTCACCGGCGTCGACGATGTTGAAGCCCACCTGGTCGCACGACGACTTGATGGCGGCGACCTCGTCGGCACGACGCGGGTTCGGCGCGGAGTAACCGATGCGGATCTCGGTGCCCTCCTCGAGACCGGCCTCCTCGAACTTCTCGGTGGCCATCTCCAGGTCGACCTCGTCGTAACGGCCGTCGTAGGACTCGGCGGTGACCTCGTCGTACTTCTCGGTCTGGTACGGGAAGACCTCGCGGGCGTTCATGACGACCGCGTTCTCGTCGATCGGCTTGATCAGGTCGTCGACGATCTTCTGACGCGGCACGCAGTAGGCGAACGCCTCACGGGCGGCCAGGTTGTCGGCGAACACCGAGCTGTCGCCGAAGTTGTAGTCCAGGTGCTCCCAGATCAGGGTCTGACCGGTGAGGACCTCGACGGACGAGCCGATCTGCTCGAGCTGCGGGATCGTGTCGACGGTGGCCTGCGGCTCGATGACGTCGAGGTCACCGTTCTGCAGCGCCTGCACGTGGGTGTCCGCGGCGGCGAAGCGGAACGTGAGCTCCTTCGTCGCGGGCGGCGTGCCCCAGTAGTTCTCGTTGGCCGTCAGGGTGATGGACTGACCGGCGATCCAGCCGTCCTCCTTGAGCATGTACGGACCCGAGACCGGGACCGTCTCCGGGTCGGGCAGCTCGCCCGGGGTCGAGGACAGCCAGCCGGTGTTCCAGAACTCGGCCGCCGGCTTGAGGACCGACATGTCGACCTCTTCGATGGCCGTGACGAGCTCCTCGAGGCTGACGCCGGCCTGGTCGGCCACGATGTGGGCCGGGAAGGCGCCCGAGACGTTCAGCTGCCAGTCGGCGTAGACGCGCTCGTAGTCGTACTGGAACGACTTGGCGTCCGGCGAGTCCGCCTGCGGGCCCTCGGGGACGTAGTCACCCAGGGTCAGGCCGGAGACGTGGTTGAACAGCGGCTCCTCCGAGGCGTCCTCGGTGACCGCGCCGTCGGCGGTGATCGCCTGGGTGGCCCAGTCGAGCAGGTAGTCGGCGTAGGTGATCGGGGTGCCGTCGGACCACACCGCGTCGTCCGCGAGGGTGTACTCCACCTGCAGCGGGTCCTCGGAGATGGCCTCGAACGTGCCGTACTCCTCGTCCTGGCAGATGGTGCCGTCGACGCCGAAGTACATGAAGCCGCCCATCATGCGGTCATTCACGACGGAGTTGTACGTCGAGTAGGTGTCCGGCAGCAGGCCGTTGTAGCCCGCCCACTGGACCTCGCCGGCGGAGTACTGGATCTCGCCGTCCGCGGACTCGGTGACACCGGTGTCGACCTTGCAGGGGTCGCTGATCTCTTCGGTGTCGGCGGACTCCTCCGCCATCGACTCCTCGGTCTCCGGCTGGTCGTCCGCTGCCGGGCTGGAGCAGGCCGACAGCAGGAGTGCGCCGGTGGCGACGGCCGCGACGGCCGCGCTTGCACGCCTGATCTTCACTGGGTTCCTCCTCATGGGAAGGGCCCCCCGCCTGGCGTGACCGACCGCTCGAGTTGCGAGTGGCCAACCTCACCGCCGGAGGGTCCGTGGTGTTCGCCACACCGTACCCAGCGATCCGCAGCCGAAAATGCCACTTTCCGGAATTGGAGGTGATCGTTATGGATCTGAGACTGCCAAGAATCACGGGCGACGAACGCGGCGGTTGCGCCGAAACCGCGAAGAAACACCGTTCAGATTCCATCACATATTCGTCCTATTTCCATGTTATGGAATGGCGATGATGGAGGGAATTGCGCCTGTCGAGCCGTTTTGACAGCGACGCCTTTCCGTGACCATACGGCCGATCCGCCGTCCTCGCCGGACGAGTCCCGCTGACCGGACGCCGGCGTCCGGTGCGGGGTGGCGAGGGCGCCGACCCCGAGCCGGGCGAGGTCAGGCCCGCAGTCCGGCCACGAGGTGGCGCAGGCCGTAGTCGAAGGCCTGGTCGATGTCCCCACCCATCCGGAACGCTCCGGCGAGCTCCATGTGCAGGAACCCGGTCGCCCACGCGGTGAACAGCCGGGCCGCGTCGAGCGCGTGATCCTCACCGACGACGAGGGCGCACGCGTCCACGACGGGCCCCGCTGCGCGCCGCAGGACCTCCTGCGGGGCCGAGACGGCGAAGATCAGCCGGAACGCCTCGGGCCGTTCATGGGCGAAGGCGCGGTAGGCGACGGCGAGAGCCTCGAGCTCGGGTGCCGCCGCCTCGAGGCACCGGCCGAGCTCCTCGACGGACGCCCGGCTCACCGCGGCGACCAACGCCTCCCGGTCGTGGAACCGCTTGTACAGCGAGGGGGCACGGACACCGACACGCGTGGCGACGGCCTGCATGGTGAGCCCCGCCGGCCCGGCGGCCTCGAGGACCTCCTGCGCGGCAGCGACGACCTGCGCGTTCGTCGTGCGTCGGGGTGTCGGCACGTCCGCCCTCCTTTGGCTATTGACGTTAGCCATCATGGCTACGTACCGTAGCCATGTCAACCGAGAGAGGTCCGCCATGAAGATCGCACCGCACCTGCACCGCCTGGGCAACGACATCGTCGCCTCGTACCTCGTCGACCTGCCGGAGGGGATCACGCTCGTGGACGCCGGGCTGCCCGGTCACTGGCGCGACCTGCACCGCGAGCTGGACGCGATCGGCCGCCCGCTCTCCGACGTCCGCGGCGTCGTGCTCACGCACGGGGACTCCGACCACATCGGCTTCGCCGAACGTCTGCGCCGCGAGGCCGGGGTCCCGGTCCTGGTCCACGACGCCGACGCGCACCGGGTGCGCACCGGGGAGAAGCCGAAGGTCCCGATGGGCCCCGCACGGTTCGGCCCGATGGTCGGCTTCCTGGCCTACAGCCTGTCCAAGAACGGGCTGCGGACCCGGTACGTGCAGGACGTCGTGACGGTCACCGACGGCGAGACGCTCGACCTGCCGGGCCGCCCGGTCGTCGTCGGGCTGCCCGGGCACTCCCCCGGCAGCATCGCCGTGCACGTGCCGGCCGTGGACGCCGTGTTCGTCGGCGACGCCCTCACGACCCGTCACGTGCTCACCGGGCGCGAGGGCGCGCAGCCCGCCCCCTTCACGGACGACCCGGCAGCGGCCCTGGCCTCCCTCGACCGGCTCGCCGACCTCAGCGCCTCGTGGGTCCTGCCCGGGCACGGCACCCCCTTCCACGGGTCCCCCGGCGACATCGCCGCCGCCGTGCGCGCCGCCTGACCCGGTTCCGCACGGCCCGGCCACCGCGACCGACCGGGAACCCGTCCCCGTGCGCCCGGGCGCGGGCGGCGGTTCACTGAGTACGGCGGCGTCTGCCGGCGCGGCCCGGGAGGGATCCGTCGTGGACGACGTGGACGTGTTCGTGAACGTGGGTACCGTGGTCGCCCTCGGCGTCGGCGCCCAGTGGCTGGCGCGCACCCTGCACGCCCCCGCCATCGTGCTGCTGCTGTTCGCGGGCATCCTCGCCGGTCCGGTCACCGGCCTCGTGGACCCGCCGGCCCTCTTCGGCGACAGCCTCGACCCGCTGATCACCCTCGCGGTCGGGCTGCTCCTCTTCGACGCCGGGTTCTCGCTCCGCTTCGCCGACATCGGTCAGAGCCGTACGGTCGTCCTGCGGCTGGTCACCGTCGGGCTGGTCGTCACCTGGGCAGTCGGCGCCGCGGCGTCCTACCTCGTGTTCGGGCTCGCACCGGGCGTCGCGGTGCTCCTCGGGGCCGTCCTCGTGGTCTCGGGACCGACCGTCGTCGGACCGATCCTGGCGCAAGCACGTCCGTCGTCCGCACTCAGCAAGCTGCTGACCTGGGAAGGGACGCTCCTCGACCCGATCGGTGCGGCCCTCGGCGTCGCTGTGCTGACCGTCGTCACCTCGGGAGCCGTCCTCGAGGGGGCCGGCCAGCTCCTCGCCACGGCCGGCCTCGGCATCGCCGTCGGTCTCGCCGGTGCCATGGTGCTCGTGGCCTCCCTGCGGTACTTCCTCGTGCCCGACGACCTGCAGGTCCCGGTGGCGTTCATGATGGCGGTCGCCGTCTTCGTCGTGGCCACCTCGCTGCTTCCCGAGGCGGGACTGTTCGCCACCCTGACGACAGGGCTGGTCCTCGCCAACCAGCGGTGGGCCTTCGTCTCCCGGGTCCGCTCCTTCGGGGAGACCGTCGGAACCCTCGTCATCGGCGTGTTGTTCATCGTGCTCGCTGCGCAGATCCAGCTCGACGACCTGCGTGCGGTCCTCGTCCCCTCGCTCGTCCTGCTCGGCGTGCTGGTGCTCGCGGCCCGTCCGCTGGCCACGCTCCTCAGCACGGTGCGCACCTCGCTGACCCGGGCCGAGCGCGGCTTCGTGGCCTCCGTGGCGCCCCGGGGCGTCGTCGCGGCGTCCACCGTGTCGGCCTACGCGATCTCCCTGTCGGCCGCAGGGCTCGATCCGGGACCGGTCGTGCCCGTCACCTTCGCGGTCATCATCGGGGCCGGCATCGTGTACGGGTTCGGTTCACCGGTCGTGGCGCGTCTGCTCGGCGTCAGTCGCCGGGTCCCGGGCGGCGTGGCGTTCTTCGGCCCCGAGGCCGTCGCACGCCCGTTGGCGACGCGCCTCGCCGAGGCCGGCGTCCCCGTCGTCGTGGTGACCGGCGACGTCGCGGAGCCTGCCGAGCAGGAGCGCCCGTACGACCTCTTCGCCGAAGGACTCGACGCCGACGAGCTGCCCGTCATGCTCGCGGACGCCGGCATCGGTTCCGCCGTCGTGACCGGCGGCTCGGTCGAGCACAACGCGGTGGCGATGGGACTCGCCGCCGGGGTGCTGGGGTCGAGCCGGGTGCACTACGTGCCCGGCCGCGCCGGGGACACCGTCCAAGGGATCGGCGCCGCGTGGCGGCGGCGCATGCCCGCCCGGCGGCGGGCGTTCGGCACGGACGTCACGCTCGCCACCTTGCGTTCCGTGGGCCACGGCGAGGAGGCGCTGACCTGGCTGCCCGTCGAGGCCGCCACCGCTGGATCGGGCACCGTGGTTCCGCTGTTCGCCGTCGGACCGCAGCACCGCGCGACCGTGGCGACGCCCCGCGCCCTGAGCCGGCTGGAACGCGCCCGGGACCGCGACCGGACGCGACTGCTGTGCCTCGTGCCCTCCACCACGGGAGACGCCGTCGACCGGTAGGACGGGACGACGGTCGTCGGCCCCTGGTACGGTCATTCCATCAATCCATGGAACGATCAGGTGAAGCACGAGGCATGAGCACCCCCACCTCCCCGGCACGGTCAACCCTCCCGATCCGTCTCGGGCTGCGCCAGAACGCGCCGCAGTTCGCCCTGCTCGTCGCGGTCAACGCGCTCGTCGGCGGCATGCTCGGCCAGGAGCGCACCGTCCTGCCCCTGCTCGGGGAGCAGGAGTTCGGGCTGCGCGCCTACACCGCCGGCCTGACGTTCATCGCGGTGTTCGGCCTGTCCAAGGCCGCCGTCAACTACGTCGCGGGCACCTGGGCCGACCGCTGGGGGCGCAAGCCCGTGCTGGTCGCCGGGTGGCTCGTGGCCCTCCCGGTGCCGCTGCTGCTCATCTGGGCACCGACGTGGGGCTGGGTGATCGTCGCGAACGTCCTGCTCGGCGTCAGCCAGGGCCTGACCTGGTCCACCACGGTGGTGATGAAGATCGACCTCGTGGGACCCGCCCGCCGCGGCCTGGCCATGGGGTTCAACGAGGCGGCCGGGTACGCCGCGGTCGCCGTCACCGCGCTGGCCACCGGGTACCTGGCGGAGGCCTACGGGCTGCGCCCCGCACCGTTCCTGCTCGGCATCGCCTTCGCTGCCGTCGGCCTCGGCCTGTCCACGCTGCTCGTGCGCGAGACCCGCGACCACGCCCGCCTCGAGGCGGCCCACCACGTACCGCGACCCGACGGCCGCCACGACCACCTGCACGCGGGACTCACCGACCGCCAGGTCTTCACCCAGACCAGCTTCCGCGAGCGCGCCCTGTCGTCGGCCAGCCAGGCCGGGCTCGTCAACAACCTCAACGACGGGCTCGCCTGGGGCCTCTTCCCGATCCTCTTCGCGGGGGCCGGCCTGTCCGTCGGGCGGATCGGTGTGCTCGCCGCGCTCTACCCCGCCGTGTGGGGCGCCGGCCAGCTCGTCACCGGCGCCCTGTCCGACCGCTGGGGCCGCAAGCCGATGATCGTCGCGGGGATGTGGCTCCAGGCCGGCGCCCTCGCCCTCGTCGCCGTCGCGGACGACTTCACGGCCTGGGCCGTGGCGGCCGTGCTGCTGGGCGCCGGGACCGCCCTGGTCTACCCCACGCTTCTCGCCGCCGTCGGCGACGTCGCCCACCCGGCCTGGCGCGCCCGCGCCGTCGGCGTCTACCGGCTCTGGCGTGACGGAGGCTTCGTCGCCGGGGCGCTGCTGGCCGGTGTCGTCGCCGACCTGCTCGGCGTCCGCGCCGCCGTCTGGACCGTCGCCGCGCTGACCGCCGCGTCCGGCGTCGTCGTCGCGGTGCGCATGTACGAGACCCTGCACCGCCCCGATCCCGCGGAGGAACGTCATGGGTGAGCGCCGCGCCAAGGACGCCCTGTTCACGCAGTTCGCCGCCGTCGGCAAGGCCCTGGGCAACCCCGGGCGCCTGGAGCTCGTCGACCTGCTGGCCCAGGGACCCCGCAGCGTCGAGGACCTCGCCGCGACCGCCGGGCTCGGCACGAGCACGTGCTCCGCGCACCTGCAGACCCTGCGCGAGGCCGGGCTGGTCTCCTCGCGACGTGTTGGCAAGCGCGTCTTCTACGCCCTGGCCGGTGACGACGTGGCCGCGCTGTGGGCCGCACTGCGCCAGGTCGCCCAGGACCGGCGCCCGCAGACCGACGCCGCCCGGCGGACGTACCTGGGCCCGGACGACACCGAGGCCGTCGGCACCGCCGAGCTGCGGCGCCGGCTCGCAGAGACGGACACCGTGCTGCTCGACGTGCGCCCGCGGGCCGAGTTCGACGCGGCGCACCTGCCGGGTGCCCGCAACATCCCGGTCGAGGAGCTGGTCGGGCGGCTGGCCGAGCTGCCCCGGGACGCGGAGATCGTCGCCTGCTGCCGCGGCCGCTACTGCGTCCTGGCCCACGACGCCGCCCGGCTGCTCGTGGAGCAGGGGTTCGAGGCCCGCCGGGCCGTCGACGGAGCGCTCGAGTGGCGGCTGGCCGGACTCCTGGTGGGGACGTAGCCTCCGACGATGGCATCGCACGCACCCCGCCGCGTCCTGGTCACCGACGCCGAGGAGTTCCTCGGGCCGGCCGCCGTCGAGCGGTTCACCGCGGAGGGCGAGGACGTCACCGCGCTGAGCGAGCCCCTGGGTTCGCGCGCCGACCTCGAGGCGGTCGTCGCCGCCGAGGGGCCGTTCGACGTCGTGGTCGCGAACCTCGAGGCCCCGATCACCGTGGCACCCGTGACCGCCTACGACGACGCGGTCGTCGACGAGCTGCACGCCCGCCTGGTGCGGCCGCTGTACTGGATCTTCGCGACCTGCCTGCCGTCGATGCTCGAGGCCGGGCGCGGCTGGATCGTCGTGCCGACGTCGGCCACCGCCCTGCGCACCGCGTCGAACCCGATCGCGGGGTACGAGTCGGCGCGCGCCGCCCAGGCCGCTCTCGTGCGGAGCGTGGCGTGGGAGGTGTCCGGGCGCGGTGTGCGGGTCAACGGCATCGCCCCGAACTTCATCGAGAACCCCTCCTACTTCCCGCCCGAGACGGTGGCCGACCCGGAGTTCCAGGAGGCCGTGCGCCGCGAGGTGCCAGCGCAGCGGCTCGGCGGTGCCGACGAGGCGGCCGCGGCGCTGTGGTGGCTGGCCTCACCGGAGTCGTCGTACGTCATGGGATCGGTGATCGCCACCGATGGCGGGTGGAGCCTCGGCTGACCCCCGCGCGGGGGCGCCCACGCCACGGGCGGGTGCCGACGCCGCTGCCTATCCTGGCGACATGTCGGCAGCCACGGCGATCGACCTCGACGCGGAGGTCGAGGCGATCCGTCACCGCCGGGCGGCGGTCGGGATCGCCGTCGGCCTGGTCGAGGACGGCGTGACGACGCAGGTCGCGACGAGCGGCCTCGCCGACCTGGCCACCGGCTCCCCGGTCTCGGCGGACACCGCCTTCCGGGTCGCGTCGATCACCAAGACCTTCACGGGCGTCGCCGTCCTGCAGCTCGTGGAACGGGGACTCGTCGATCTCGACGCCCCCGCGAACGACTACCTGCGCAGCTTCCGGCTCGCACCGCCGGGACCGGCGCCAATCACCGTGCGGCAGCTCCTGACCCACACCGCCGGGCTCCCCGAGTCGCTGTCCCTGCGTCACGCGGTCCGGCCGGACTTCGGGGAGAGCACCCCGGCCGACGTCCCGGCACCGGCCCTCGGCGACTACTACGGCGGTGTCCTGCACGGTGTGGCCGAGCCCGGCACCCGGTTCTGCTACACGAACCACGGACCGGCGACCCTCGGTCAGATCGTCGAGGACGTCACCGGCTCCCCGCTGGCCGACCACCTCGCGGAGCACGTCTTCGCGCCGTGGGGCATGACCAGCACGGACCTCGACCAGTCCCGGCCCGGGGACCCGCGGCGGGCCACCGGCTACCGCCTGACGGCGCGGGGGCCCCGCCCGGTGCCCGTGACGAACATGGCCACCATCGGCGCGGCAGCCGCCTGGTCGACGCCGGTCGACATGCTGCGGTACGCCGAGGCACTGGTCGGCGGCGGAGCGAACGCGCACGGTCGCGCGCTGGCTCCCGGGACCGTCGCGGAGATGGACGCGCCGCACTACCAGCCGGACCCGCGGATCCCCGGGATGGGCCTCGCGTTCTTCCGCGGGCGCCTGGGCGATCACCCGACCGCCGAGCACCAGGGGATCATCCCCGGTTTCGACTCCGTCCTGGTCCTCGCCCCCGACGCACGGACCGCCGTCTTCCTCGTGGTGACCGGGGCACGGCTGGGCATGTTCTGGGTCCCCGACGAGGCCAACACGCTGCTCCGGCGGGTCCTCGGCGTCCCGCCCGCTGCGGTGCGGACCGACGTCGCCCAGCGCCCCGAGGTCTGGAACCAGGTCTGCGGCACGTACACGCTCCCGGGCGCGCTCGGCGACCTGCGGCTGCGCTCCGTCGTCGGGGCCGGGATCCAGGTGCTCGTCCGCCGGGGCCGGCTCGTGCTGCGCTGCCTCCACCCGGTCCCGTTCCTCTACCGTGGGGTCGAGCTGGCGCCCGACGACCCGGAGGACCCCTTCGCGTTCCGCCTCGACCTGACGCCCGCCGGGCTCTCCCCGATCCGGGTCGTGTTCGCCCCTGATCCCGAGTCCGGGCGGACGGCGATGCACCTCGAGGTCATGCCGCTGACGGCGTACCGACGTGGACGTGCGACGACGTGAACGTCCGCGCGCGACACTCAGCGGCTCACGGATACCCGGCGCTGGCTACTCCGACTCGTACTTGAACGACAGCTGGAGCCGGGTCCGGTAGACCAGTTCCCCGCCATCACCCATGACGACGTCCTGCTGGGTCACCTCAGCCACCCTGATGTCACGCAGCGATCCCTTCGCGGTTCTGATGGCCTCTGCCGCAGCGTCCTCCCAGGAGGAGGAGCTCGTCCCGATCACGTCGATCACCCGGTACACGCTCATGACAACCTCTCACCATCAAGAGTTGAATCCGTCAAGGATTGTTGTTCCCTCGGACCTTTCCATGATGTCAGTCAGGTACCGCCCTGCACGCTGTGCGTGAGGACGCCGTCGCGGATGGCCACCGCGGCCGTGGACCGGCTGCTCCACCATGCCCACGTCATCCACACCGAGGAGCTCGTGCCGTTGCACCCTGCCAGCCCGGGCCAGGACACAAGGAAGGGGCCAGACCCGACGATCTGGCCCCTTCCGTGGGGTCGCACTGCCTGACCAGCCTCTCGGCCGATCGTGGCGTCAGCCCGTCACACGTTGAAGCGGAACTCCACGACGTCGCCGTCGCGCATGACGTAGTCCTTGCCCTCGACACGCGCCTTGCCCGCGGCCTTCACGGCGGCGACGGAACCGGCCTCGACGAGGTCCTCGAAGGAGATGACCTCGGCCTTGATGAAGCCGCGCTCGAAGTCGGTGTGGATGACGCCGGCGGCTTGCGGGGCGGTCCAGCCCTTGCGGATCGTCCACGCCCGGGCCTCCTTGGGCCCGGCGGTCAGGTACGTCTGCAGGCCCAGCGTGTCGAAGCCGACGTGGGCGAGCTGGTCCAGACCGGACTCCTCCTGGCCGGTCTCGGCAAGCATCTCCGCGGCCTCGTCCGGCTCGAGCTCGACGAGCTCGGCCTCGAACTTGGCGTCCAGGAAGATCGCCTCGGCCGGGGCGACGAGCTCGCGCATCTTGGCCTGCATGGCCTCGTCGGCCAGCCCGGCGTCGTCGGTGTTGAAGACGTAGATGAACGGCTTGGCCGTCATGAGCTGCAGCGGGGCCACCTCGGCGAGGTCGAGGCCGGCGGCGGCCGCACCCTGGAAGAGGGTGGTGCCCTCCTCGAGGATCTCCTGGGCCTTCTTCGCCGCGGCGTAGAGGACGGGGTCGCCCTTCTTGATCTTGACCTCCTTCTCCATGCGCGGCAGCGCCTTCTCGAGCGTCTGGAGGTCGGCCAGGATGAGCTCGGTGGAGATGGTCTCGATGTCGCCGGAGGCGTCGGTGGAGCCCTCGACGCGGATGACGTCACCGTCGTCGAAGGCGCGGGTCACCTGGCAGATCGCGTCGGCCTCGCGGATGTTGGCCAGGAACTGGTTGCCCAGGCCCTCGCCCTCGGAGGCGCCCTTGACGATGCCGGCGATGTCGACGAACGACACCGTGGCCGGCAGCACCCGGTCCGAGGAGAAGATCTCGGCCAGCTTGCCCAGCCGCTCGTCGGGCAGCGGGACCACCCCGACGTTGGGCTCGATCGTCGCGAACGGGTAGTTCGCCGCGAGCGCGGAGTTCCGGGTCAGTGCGTTGAAGAGCGTGGACTTGCCGACGTTGGGCAGGCCGACGATGCCGATAGTGAGTGCCACGTCGGCCCATCCTACGCGCCACGCGGGGCCCGTCCCCTGTGAGATCGACCCCTCGGGGCCGGGATCGACGGCGGGTCGATCCCGGTCCGGACGGGTCGATCCCCGGGGAGGACCGCGTCAGTCGACCGAGATGTCCCGGTGCCAGGACTCGGTGACGTACTTCGTGCGCCAGCCCAGCTTGGTGTACAGCGACTCGGCACCGGTGGGGCTGTCCGCGTCGACCTCCAGGCCGACCCGGTTGCGCCCGCGGGAGGCGGCGTCGGCGATCACCGCGTACAGCAGGGCGGTCGCGACTCCCCGGCCCCGCGCCTCGGCGAGCGCACCGATGTAGTCGACGTAGGTGCCCCGCACCCCGGAGTCGTCCGGCGCCAGCTCGGACCCCACCAGCGCGCCGGCGGGGAACTCCTCGGCCTCCGGGTCCTCCGGGACGTCGAGGCAGGCGAGCCACCAGTGGTCCCAGCGGTGCCCGGGGTCCTCGCGCAGCCGCTGCACGAACTCCGTGAAGTACTCCTGGTAGGAGTTGAAGTGGTCCGTGAACGCGGTCTCGAGCACCTGGTGGACGGCGTTGAGGTCCTCGGCGACGGGCATGCCGTTGTCGTGCTGGGCCACCCGCCGGATCGACACGCCGGGCTTCGGGTCCGGGAAGGCCCCTGGCTCGGCGTCGGCGGGCGTGACCGGACGCGACATCTGCCACCAGGTGCGCACGTGCCGGAACCCGGCGTCGGTGAGCCAGCCGCGCAACCGGTCGTCCCCGGCGAAGGCACCGGCGTCGAGCTGGGTGGTGGACTCGCCGCGGAGCTGGGCCATCTCTCGCCCGATCTGGGCGAGCTCGGCGTAGCACCAGGCCGCGAGCAGGTCCTGCGTGCCCTCGGGCAGCGAGCGGTCGATCTCGATGCCCAGCACGCTGCGGCCGGCCGCGCGGTCGTGGGCGTGGGCCCAGGCGCGGATCACGCCGTCGGGGTCCTTGATCGCCAGGTGGCGCCGCGTCCAGGAGGCGGCGCCGGCGATCTCGTTCTCGATCTGGGCGGTGTCGGCGGTGTCGGATCCGGTGTGCGGAGCGGCCTGCAGCGCCCGGAGCTCGCCCAGCCGGGGCACGTCGGCAAGGTCCGGAACCACCACCGTCCAGCCCTCGGGCAGCGTCACGGAAGGTCGGTCGTTCTCGGGATTCACGACACCCATTCTTCCAGGTCGACCCGACACGCCCGAGCGCGGGGGTCGTCAGGCGAAGTTCTTGACCTGCGACAACAGCTCGGGTAGACGCCGCTCGTACACGCGGGCGCCCCACCGCGCACCGACGACGACGGCGGCCCCGCCGGTGGCGACGCCGACGACGCCGGTGGCCCACCACCATGCTCCGGCCCCGGTGACGGCTGCCGCGACACCCGCTCCCACGGTCGGCAGGAGCAGGGCCACGATGACGGCGACCGCGGCCATCTGCGCCACCAGCGTCGCCACGGTCGCGCCCTGCGGCGTCCGGAAAGGGCTCTCGCCCGGTCTCGGTACGGGATAGACGAGGCGCGCCGAGGCCACGCTGGAGGTGCCCAGCGTGGCTCCGAGCACCCCGAGGCCGCCGCCGAGCAACGCGGGCAGCAGATCCCACCGCCCGGCGACCCCGGCACTCGTGACGGACAGCGCGGCCACGAGCGGGACACCGAGCGCCAGCACCGGCAGCATGCGCCCCCAGCGGTCGGCGCGGCCCGGCACACCGGTCGCCACGTGCAGCGCGAAGGCGGTGTTGTCGTAGCCGACGTCGTTCGACACCGCGAAGCCGAGGACGAACGCCACGACCGGGACCACGAGCACGAGCAGCCCGGCACCCGACCCGCTGGAGACTCCGACGACCACGAGGACCACCGGGAGCAGCGGGACGACCGCCAGCGACGTCGCGTACCGCGGGTCCCGCAGCCAGTAGGTGGCGCACCGCGCCGCGACGGCGCCCATGGGGGTCGCGGGCAGCCGGCCGAACCATCCGAGCCCCCGGGCCGTTCCCGCGGCGGCACCTCCGCGCGGGCTGACCAGCGCCCGGGCCAGCGCCCGGTCCCAGATCACGGCGAGCAGCGCCAGGGTCCCCGCCGCGACGGCCACCCGCGCGCCGGCGAGTCCCCACGCGCCGTCGTGCACCGCCGCCGGGATCGACCAGGGCGCCCCGAACGGCGTCCAGGCGAGGACGCGTGCCGCCGGCGCCAGGGCCGACGGCACGAGCTCGTCAGGACCGACCGTCACCTCGCCCCGTGCGGCGGTCCTCGACGACAGCCAGGCGAAGAAGGGACCGATCGCCAGCAGCGGGATCACCGCGACGACCATGAGGACCTCGCGGTAGCGCCGCGACTCCAGCAACGGCGCGCAGAGCGCCGTGGAGGCCCGCGCCCCGACGACGCACAGCCCGACCCCCAGGACGGCGCCCGCGAGCGCAGCGACCAGCGCGACCGGGTCGGAGGCCCAGGCGAAGGAGACCCCGAGGGCGGCGAGGGACGTGACCAGGGCCGGCACCGAGACGAGCGCGGCCGCGGCCAGCCCCGCGACGAGCTGCCGGCGCGGGATCGCGTAGGTCGTGAACCGGAGGGGGTCGAGCGTCGCGTCCAGCCCGTAGGCGAACAGCGGCACGACCCACCAGCCCAGCACGACGACGGAGCCCACCAGCGTCACGAACTGCCCGGTCAGCACCGGGTCGGCCCGGCCGCCCACGACCGCGGCGCCCACGCCGAGGAACACCAGAGACAGCCCGTACAGCGTCGCCACCACGAGCCCGATGGTGTGCCACACGCTGCGGCGCAGGGTGTTGCCGAGCAGGGTCAGCTTGAGTCGGACGAGGTGCGCAACCACTCCAGCCCCTCCGACTCCTTGCGGCCCCCGACCAGGTCGACGAACCGGTCCTCCAGGCTCTGCCCGGCGCGCACGGCGTCGACGGTGCCGGCGTCGAGCACGTGACCACCCGCGATGACCGCCACGTGCGTGCACGTGCGCTGCACGAGGTCCATGACATGGCTGGAGACGACCACGGTGCCGCCGTCGTCGGCGTAGCGCCGCAGGATGTCGCGGATGTTGGCCGCGCTGACCGGGTCGACGGCCTCGAACGGTTCGTCGAGCACCAGCACGCGCGGCGCGTGGATCATCGCGCCGGCCAGCGCGATCTTCTTGGTCATGCCCGCGGAGTAGTCGACCACGAGGGTGTCGCGGTCGGCGGCGAGGTCCATCGCCGCGAGCAGGTCCTCGCTGCGCCGGGCCACGGTGTCGCGGTCGAGGCCGCGCAGCAGCCCGGCGTAGGTCAGCAGCTGGGCGCCGGTGAGGCGGTCGAAGAGCCGCAGACCGTCCGGCAGCACCCCGAGCAGGGGTTTGGCCCGGTCCGGTTCGGCCCACAGGTCGACGCCGAGCACGTGCGCCGTCCCGAAGTCCGGTCGCAGGAGACCGGTGGCCATCGACAGCGCCGTCGTCTTGCCTGCGCCGTTGGGCCCGACGAGCCCGTAGAACGACCCGGCGGGCACTTCCAGGTCGATCCCGGCCACGGCGATCTTCTGGCCGAACCGCTTCCACAGGCCCCGCAGGCTGAGGGCCGCGGTGGTGTCGGGGGGCACGGCGGGATGCGTCACGGCCCCACCGTAGCCCTCCGTCGCACCTGCTCACGGTGGGTCGTCCTCGCGGTGTCGGTGGGCCGTGGCAGCCTGGCGTGCATGGAGACGACGACCGCTCTGCTGCTCGCACTCGGCACCCTCGCGGTGGGGGTGGTGCTCGGGTGGCTCTGGCACTCCTCGCGGGCCGTCGGACGGAACCGCTCCGAGGAGATCGAGACCGTCCGCCTGCACAGCGAGCTCGAGGGAGCGCGCCGCGAGATCGCCCACCTGCGCGAGCAGGTGGAGCTCGCGCGAGGCGACGGCGACCGTCGGGTGGCCGAGGCCGAGCAGCGCCACCAGCGCGAGGTGACCGCGGTGCGCGAGCAGGCCGAGCGCCAGGTGGCCGAGGTCAAGGGTGACCAGGAGCGCATGGCCCAGCAGTTCCGCTCGCTGGCCGGCGAGGCCCTGTCGTCCTCCAACCGTCAGTTCCTGGAGCTGGCCGAGCAGCGCCTCAAGCAGTCCACCGTCCGGCACGACGAGGCCCTCGCCCAGCGCGAGGAGGCCTTCAAGGCGCTCGTCGACCCGATCGGCCAGAGCCTGGAGAAGGTCCGCACGGAGGTGGCCGAGCAGGAGAAGCGGCGCATCGAGTTCGACTCCCGTCTCACCGAGAACATGCGCAGCCTCGCCGACGTCTCGGGCGAGCTGCGCAAGGGCACCAGCGACCTGGTGACCGCCCTGCGCTCCTCGCAGGAGCGCGGCGCCTGGGGCGAGCTGCAGCTCCAGCGTGTCGTCGAGGCCGCGGGCATGATCGAGCAGGTCGACTTCGACGTCCAGGTCCAGGCGACCAACGACGACGGCGAGACGTTGCGCCCCGACCTCGTCGTGAACCTGGCCGGCGGCAAGCACATCGTGGTCGACTCCAAGGTCGCGTTCCTCGGCTACCTGGAGGCCCAGCAGTCGGAGGACCCGGCGGTGCGCGACCAGCGCATGGCGGCGCACGTGCGGCACATGCGCAAGCACGTCGACGACCTGGCGTCCAAGCGGTACTGGGACCTGTTCGACAACGCCCCCGAGTTCGTCGTCATGTTCGTGCCGGCCGAGTCGTTCCTGTCGGCGGCGCTGGAGCGCGACCCCGCGCTCATGGAGGACGCCGCACGCAAGAACGTCATCCTGGCCAGCCCCGTGACGCTGCTGGCCCTGCTGCGCACCGTGGCCTACTCCTGGCGCCAGCAGGCCCTGGCCGACAACGCCCAGCGCGTGCTCAAGGTGGGCAAGGAGCTGCACTCCCGCCTGGTGACGATGACCGACCACGTCACGAAGATGGGCAAGTCCCTCGACGGCGCCACGAAGAACTACAACAAGATGATCGGCTCGCTGGAACGCAACGTGCTCACGTCCGCGCGCCGCATGGTCGAGCTCGACGTCGTCGACGCGCGGGACGAGATCGACGAGATGAAGGGCCTCGAGGAGACCACCCGCCCCATCACCAAGCCGGAGCTGCTCGCCGCCGAGGAGGGCGGCGTGGTCGGCATCGGCCAGGTGAGCATCGACGACGACCGCGACTCGGTCGAGGACCTCGTCGACACGGACCGCCGCGCGCTGCAGCGCGCACAGGCCGACACCCCCCGCGGCGAGTCCGCCGCCGGCTGAGCCCGGCAGGCGCGGCCGGGTCCCGGACCGGAGTGGCCGGGTTCAGGCGGGCTGGATCGGGAGCTGGCGCGCGTCGCGGGGCGGGCGCAGCTCGCGCGGCAGCGAGAACACCAGGTCCTCCGTCGCGGTGCGCACCTCCTCGGGCTCGCCGTAGCCGCGCTCGGCGAGCTGGCGCAGCACGTCGTCGACGAGGATCTCCGGCACCGAGGCACCCGAGGTCACGCCGACGGTGGTCACACCCTCGAACCAGGAGTCCTGGATCTCGGCGGCCCGGTCCACGCGGTAGGACGTGCGTGCCCCGGCGTCCAGCGCCACCTCGACCAGACGCACGGAGTTCGACGAGTTGGCCGACCCCACCACGATGACCAGGTCGCACTCCGGGGAGAGCTTCTTGACCGCCACCTGGCGGTTCTGGGTGGCGTAGCAGATGTCGTCGCTGGGCGGGTCGGCCAGGTTCGGGAACCGCTCGCGCAGGCGGCGCACCGTCTCCATCGTCTCGTCGACGGACAGCGTCGTCTGGGACAGCCACACCACGTTGTCGGGGTCCGGGACCTCGACGACGTCGGCCTCCTCGGGCGAGTTCACCACGATGGTGTGCTCCGGCGCCTCGCCGGCGGTGCCCTCGACCTCCTCGTGGCCGTCGTGGCCGATGAGCAGGATCGTCTTGTCCGCCTTGGCGAACCGCACCGCCTCCTTGTGCACCTTCGTCACCAGCGGGCAGGTGGCGTCGATGGTCTGCAGGTCGCGGGAGGCTGCGGACTCGCGCACGGCCGGGGAGACGCCGTGGGCGGAGAAGACCACGCGGGCCCCGCGCGGGACCTCGTCGGCCTCCTCGACGAAGATCGCACCCCGTTCGCGCAGCGTCTCGACGACGTGCTTGTTGTGCACGATCTCCTTGCGCACGTACACAGGGGCGCCGTAGTTCTCCAGCGCCTTCTCGACCGCGACCACGGCGCGGTCGACGCCGGCGCAGTAGCCGCGCGGCGCGGCGAGCAGGACGCGCTTGGTCGAGGTCGGGGGGACGGGGGCCGGTGCGGTCGCAGTCACGGTGACAGTGTAGGAGGCCCGTGTGGAGGGTCGGTGACGGCCGACGCCGCAGGACCTCCCACGTCAGGAGCGCTGTGGGTGGCGTGGGGCATGCTGGGGGCCGTGACCGACGCGACCGGACCCGACCGAACGGGCCACGACGTCCAGCCGCTGCCCGAGCGGGCCGCCGAGACGACCGCCGAGCGGCCCTGGCCCGTGCGCCTGTTGTCGAACAAGATCCGCGACTACGTGGCGCGCATGTCCCCGGTGTGGGTCGAGGGTCAGGTCGTCGAGCACACCTACCGGCGCGGGTCCGGGATGCAGTTCCTCACCCTGCGGGACACCGACGTCGAGGCGTCGTTGCCCGTCAACATGCTCACCCGGGCGTTCGACGGCCTCGACGCCAAGCCCCAGGTGGGCGACCACGTCGTGGTGCACGCCAAGCCGGAGTTCTGGATCAAGGCCGGGCGGATGTCCCTCCGAGCCGCCGCCGTGCGCCAGGTCGGCGTCGGCGAGCTGCTCGCCCGGATCGAGCAGCTGCGCCGGGTCCTGGCGGCCGAGGGGCTGTTCGACGTCGAGCGGAAGCGCCCGCTGCCGTTCCTGCCGTCCGTCGTCGGCCTGGTGTGCGGCCGGGAGTCCAAGGCCGAGCACGACGTCGTGGTCAACGCCCGCGCCCGCTGGCCGCAGGTCCGTTTCGAGATCCGCGAGGTGGCGGTCCAGGGCGTCAACGCGGTGACGGAGGTCGGCGACGCCCTCGCGGCGCTGGACGCCGACCCGAGCGTCGACGTGATCATCCTGGCGCGCGGCGGCGGGTCGGTCGAGGACCTGCTGCCGTTCAGCAACGAGGCCCTGGTCCGGCGTGTCGCGGCGTGCACGACGCCGCTGGTCAGCGCCATCGGGCACGAGACCGACACCCCCCTGGTCGACCTGGTGGCGGACCACCGGGCCTCGACCCCGACGGACGCCGCCAAGTGCGTGGTCCCCGACGTCGCCGAGGAGCGCGACCGCGTCGTCCAGGCACGTCAGCGCATGCGGGGCGCGGTGCGCGCCATGCTGCAGCGGGAGCAGCACGGTCTCGACGCCGTCCGCTCCCGGCCGGTCCTGGCCCGGCCGGAGTCGATGCTCGACGGTCGCGCGACCGAGGTCGCCGAGCACGTGCGGCACGCCCGTCACCTGCTGCGCGCGGCCCTGCTGACGGCGTCCGGCGACGTCGGCCGGCTCGCCGCACAGGTTCGCGCCCTCTCGCCGGCCTCCACGCTCGACCGCGGGTACGCCGTCGTGCAGCGTGCCGACGGTGCGGTGGTGCGTGCCGCGGACGAGGTCGCCGCCGGTGATCCCGTGCACGTCCGGCTCGCCGTGGGCGCGCTCGACGCCGAGGTCACCTCCACCTCGCCCTGACTCACCCACCTGCCCGCGTGGTCGTGGGCAACGCGTGCGGGGTCAGCGGACGCGTTCGACGCGGTCCTCGTCCCAGACCGGCTCGAGGGTCTCGCGCACCCGGCCGTCCGCGCCGAACACGAGGAACCGGTCGAAGCCGCGGGCGAACCAGCGGTCGTGCGTGACCGCAAGGACCGTGCCCTCGAACGCCTCCAGCCCCTCCTGCAGCGCGTCCGCGCTGGCGAGGTCGAGATTGTCGGTCGGCTCGTCGAGCAGCAGCGCGGTGCAGCCGCCCAGCTCGAGCTGCAGGATCTGGAAGCGCGCCTGCTGCCCGCCGGACAACCGGTCGAACGGACGGTCCGCGGCACCGTGGAGCTCGTAGCGCCGCAGCGCCGACATGGCCGCGCCGCGGTCCTGCGCGTGGTCGGCCCACAGCACGTCCACCAGCGTGCGGCCCGCGAGCTCCGGGTGGGCGTGCGTCTGCGCGAAGTGCCCGGGGACCACGCGCGCGCCGAGCCGCCACTCCCCCGTGTGCGCGACGTCGGCGCCGGCCAGGAGCCGTAGGAAGTGCGACTTCCCGGACCCGTTGGACCCCAGCACCGCGACCCGCTCGCCGTAGAAGACCTCGAGGTCGAACGGCTGCATCAGGCCGGTGAGCCCGAGCGCCTCGCAGGTGACGGCCCGGGTCCCCGTCCGGCCGCCACGCAGCCGCATCCGGACCTCCTGCTCCCGGGGCGGCTCGGGCGGCGGGCCGGCCTCGGTGAACTTGCGCAGGCGCGTCTGGGCCGCCCGGTAGCGAGAGGCCATGTCCGGGCTGTTCGCGGCCGCCTGCCGCAGCGTGAGCACGAGCTTGGTGAGCTGCGCGTGTTTCTCGTCCCACCGCCGCCGCAGCTCCTCGAACCGGGCGAACCGCTCGCGGCGCGCGGCGTGGAACGTCGCGAACCCACCCCCGTGGACCCACGCCTCGGAGCCGTCCGCGCCGGGTTCGAGGGCCACGATGCGGTCGGCGACCCCGGCCAGCAGCTCCCGGTCGTGGGAGACCAGCAGCACCGTCTTGCGGGTCGCCCGCAGCTGGTCCTCCAGCCACCGCTTGCCGGGGACGTCCAGGTAGTTGTCCGGCTCGTCGAGCAGCAGCACCTCGTCCGGCCCGCGCAGCAGCGCCTCGAGGACGAGCCGCTTCTGCTCGCCGCCGGACAACGTGCGCACCTCCCGCCACTGCGCCCGCTCGAACGGGATCCCGAGGGCCGCCGTGGTGCACACGTCCCACAGCGTCTCGGCCTCGTAGCCCCGCACCTCCGCCCAGTCGGCGAGCGCCTGGGCGTAGCGCATCTGCGCCGCCTCGTCGTCGACGGCGAGCAGCTCGTCCTCCGCGGTCTCCACCGCGCGGGCGGCCTGCCGGATCCGTTCCGGTGCGACGGACGCCAGGAGCTGGCGCACGGTCGTGGTGTCCCGCACCGAGCCGACGAACTGGGCCATCACCCCGAGCCCGCCGCTGACGGTCACCGTGCCGCCGTCGGGGCGGGTGGCGCCGGTCAGGATGCGCAGCAAAGTGGTCTTGCCGGCCCCGTTCGGGCCGACCAGCGCGGTCGTGCTGCCCTCCCCGACGCGGAAGGACACGTCGTCGAGCAGCGCACGTCCGTCGGGCAGCACGTGGTCCACGTGCGCCACCTCCAGATGACCCATGTCCGGATCGTCCGTCGCCGGGGCCCGTCACGGCAACCGGATTTCGGTGCCGGCAGACCGGCCATCCGCTCCCCGGACCCGCCGGGCGCGATGTCGGGGACGTGCGGTTGACTGTCCTCGTGACCGACGCAGATCCCACCCACGGACCGACCGACGCCCCCGACGTCGGCACCCTGTCGTACGAGCAGGCGCGGGACGAGCTCGTCCGGGTCGTCACCCGGCTGGAAGCCGGCGGCGAACCGCTCGAGACGTCGCTCGCCCTGTGGGAGCGCGGGGAGGCGCTGGCCGCCCGCTGCCAGGAGTGGCTCGACGGGGCGCGCGAGCGGCTCGCCGCCGCGCAGTCCGCCACGAGCGCCGAGGCCGCGTCGTCGGACGGTGAGGGCCGATGACGTCGCACGTGCTCGCCGTCGGCGAGGCGCTGGTCGACGTCGTCGAGCGGCCGGACGGGACGCGCACCGAGCACCCCGGCGGTTCGCTGGCCAACGTCGCGCTCACGCTCGGACGACTCGGCCGCGACGCCCGCCTGGCCACCTGGATCGGTCGGGACGACCGGGGCGAGACGGTCCGGTCCTGGCTCGCCGCCTCGGGCGTCACGGTGACGCCGGGCAGCGACGCCGCGACACGGACCTCGGTGGCCCGGGCCACGCTGGACGCCGCCGGGACGGCGACCTACGACTTCGACCTCGAGTGGCGGGTACCGGCCGGGACGCGGGCCGACGCCGGGACGCTGGCCGTGCACACCGGCTCGATCGGCGCGGTGCTGGAACCCGGTGCCGCGGACGTGCGGGCCGTCGTCGAGGCCGCGCGCGCGACGTCGACCATCACCTACGACCCGAACGCCCGGCCCGTGCTCATGGGCGACGCGGCCTCGGCGCGGGAACGGGTCGAGTCGTTCGTGCGGCTGGCCGACGTCGTCAAGGTCAGCGACGAGGACCTCGCGTGGCTGGCACCCGAGACCGCCCCGCTGGACGTCGCGCGCGGCTGGGTGCACGAGCTCGGGGCGGCCCTCGTCGTGGTCACCTTCGGCGGGGAGGGCTCCACGGCCGTCACCGCGACGGGCGAGGTGCACGTGCCGTCCCGGCCGGTCCAGGTCGTGGACACGGTCGGCGCCGGGGACTCGTTCATGGGGGCCCTGCTCGACGGCCTGTGGTCGGCCGACCTGCTCGGGGCCGACCGCCGTGAGGCGCTGGCTACGATCGACCACGCCACGGTCGAGCGGCTGCTCTCGCGCTGCGCCGCCGTGGCGGCCGTGACCGTGTCACGTGCGGGGGCGAACCCGCCGTGGATCGACGACCTGGAGGATGCATGACCCCCAAGGAAGCCTGGGCCTCGCTGCGTGCCGGCAACGAGCGCTTCGTCCACGACCAGCCGGCCGAGAGGTCGCCGATGTCCGTCCGGCGCGCCGAGCTCACCGCCGCCCAGCACCCGCACACGGTGGTCTTCGGGTGCTCCGACTCGCGCGTGGCGGCGGAGTTCGTCTTCGACCAGGGCCTCGGCGACGTGTTCGTGGTGCGCACGGCGGGACACGTCGTGGACACCACGGTGCTGGGCTCGATCGAGTACGGCGTCGAGGTGCTCGGTGCCCCGCTGATCGTGGTCCTCGGCCACGACTCGTGCGGGGCCGTCGGCGCCACGGCGCACACCCTGCGCACGGGTGAGCACCCGCCGGGGTTCGTCCGCTCGGTGGTCGACAAGGTGATCCCCTCGATCGCCGAGCTGACCGGCCCGGCCGACCAGGAGGAGGACGAGCGGGTGCTGGCCGACCGCCTGCGGACCGCCCACGTGCGGCACACGGTCGAGACCCTGCGGGGCTACTCGCGGGCGCTCGACGCCGCCGTGAACGAGGGGCGTGTGGCGATCGTGGGCGTCGAGTACGACCTCGCCGAGGGCTCGGCGCGGCTCATCGAGGTCGCCGGCGACGTGGGCGAGGAGCCGCTGCGCTGAGCGCGTGACACCTCTCACGCACGGCGGCGGTGCCGGGTGCGGCACCATAGACGCATGACTTCCGACACCGCCGCCGGTAGCGCCGACGCGCCCGCGACCGAGTACCGCATCGAGCACGACACGATGGGCGAGGTGCGCGTGCCCGCCCACGCCCTCTACCGCGCCCAGACCCAGCGCGCCGTGGAGAACTTCCCGATCTCCGGCACGCCGCTGGAGCGCAGTCACATCGAGGCGCTCGCCCGGGTCAAGAAGGCCGCCGCCCTGACCAACGCCGAGCTGGGGGTGCTCGACCGCGACGTGGCGGACGCCATCGCCGCCGCGGCCGACCAGGTCGCCTCGGGCGAGCTCGACGAGCACTTCCCGGTGGACGTCTTCCAGACGGGGTCGGGCACCTCGTCGAACATGAACACCAACGAGGTGCTCGCGACGCTGGCGACCCGTTCGCTGGGCCGAGACGTGCACCCGAACGACCACGTCAACGCCTCGCAGTCCTCGAACGACGTGTTCCCCACCTCGGTGCACGTGGCCGCCACGGCCGGCGTCGTCCGCGACCTGATCCCCGCGCTGCAGCACCTCGCCGACGCGCTGGGTGCGAAGGCCGAGGAGTACGCCGGGGTCGTGAAGTCGGGCCGCACGCACCTGATGGACGCCACGCCCGTCACGCTCGGCCAGGAGTTCGGCGGGTACGCCGCCGCGATCCGCTACGGCATCGAGCGGGTCGAGGCCGCGCTCCCCCGCGCCGCGGAGGTCCCCCTAGGCGGCACCGCCGTCGGCACCGGCATCAACACCCCGGCCGGGTTCCCGCAGCGCGTCATCGAGCTGCTGCGCGAGGACACGGGCCTGCCCCTGACCGAGGCGCGCGACCACTTCGAGGCGCAGTCGGCCCGCGACGGCCTGGTCGAGCTCTCCGGGGCGCTGCGCACCATCGCCGTGTCGGTGACCAAGATCTGCAACGACCTGCGCTGGATGGGGTCCGGCCCGAACACCGGGCTCGGCGAGATCGCCATCCCGGACCTGCAGCCGGGCAGCTCGATCATGCCGGGCAAGGTCAACCCGGTCATCCCCGAGGCCGTGCTCATGGTCGCGGCGCGCGTGGTCGGCAACGACGCGACGGTCGCGTGGGCGGGGGCGACGGGATCGTTCGAGCTCAACGTGCAGATCCCGGTCATCGCCCAGGGCGTGCTCGAGTCGATCCGCCTGCTGTCCAACGCCTCGCGCGTGCTCGCGGACAAGACGGTGACCGGTCTGACGGCCAACGTGGACAAGGCGCGCGCCTTCGCCGAGTCCTCCCCGTCGATCGTCACGCCGCTGAACCGCGTCATCGGCTACGAGGCCGCCGCGAAGGTCGCCAAGAAGGCCGTGGCCGAGGGCATCACGGTCCGCGAGGCCGTGGTGGCGCTCGGGTTCGTCGAGCGCGGCGAGGTCACCGAGGCCCAGCTCGACGAGGCCCTCGACGTGCTGTCGATGACGCGTCCCGCCCAGGGGTGAATACCCTGCCGTCCGCCGGCCCCCGAGATCTACACTCCGAGAAGATCGCAGGAGTACGGACACGGGGGTTCGGATCATGGTCAGCATCAGCATCAGACGGATCGGCGCGGTCGCCGCGGCGGCGATCGGACTCTCGATCGCCGCTGCGGCACCGGTCACGGCGGACGAGCACCTCGACGACTCCTCCGATCCCCGCGCGACGGTCCTCCCGGGCAACGTCAACTCCTGCGCCGAGGCGGGGTTCCCCGATGCGATGGAGCTCACCGGGGAGACGAGCGGCAACAGCGACGGGAACATCTCCGCGACGGTGGACACCTACTCCGGCGACGTCGACGCGTACCAGGGCAAGACCGCCGTCAACGTCGAGATCACCGAGGACGGCGAGGACGCCGGCGTCGTGATCCTCGCGGTGGTGGTCAAGGGCAGCAACGACGCCAACCTGTACCAGGCCCCGTACCTCCCGCCGGACGAGCCGTCCCCGCAGAACTACATCTCGCCGCTCACCGACGGTGGTCAGCTCGCGGACGTCAGCAACTGGACCGTCTGCTACGTCTTCGAGGAGGAGGAGACGGGCTCGCTGACGGTCGACAAGGTCGTCGAGGCCTCCGAGCACGCCGTCGAGGTCACCGACCCCTTCGAGATCACCGCCACCTGCACCCTCGACGAGGAC